>JAHHHT010000050.1 GCA_019359235.1 Oscillatoria princeps RMCB-10 | reverse complement strand
CCCACTCAGCCCCCCCAGAAACCCAGAAACCGGGTTTCTGAGATAAACTTGGCCTCCCACCCGAAACATTGATTCAGAAACCCGGTTTCTCAGCCCCCACTCAGCCCCCCCAGAAACCCAGAAACCCAGAAACCCAGAAACCGGGTTTCTGCGACAACCTTTGCCTCCCCCCCGAATCATTTATTCAGAAACCCGGTTTCTCAGCCCCCACTCAGCCCCCCCAGAAACCCAGAAACCGGGTTTCTGAGATAAACTTGGCCTCCCACCCGAAACATTGATTCAGAAACCCGGTTTCTCAGCCCCCGCCAGCAACCAGCTTATCCGTGCCGTCAGCTGTTGCGCATTTAATTTGCAGGGGGAGGCAGAGCCTCCTTGCAAGCATTCCCAGGCTGCGCCTGGGAACGAGTAAACGAGTAAAAACAACAAGCTCCGCAACAGTTTCCCATTGCGGAGCTTGTTTTCTTAAAGGTGGCGGGAAGTGGATTTGAACCACTGACCTTCGGGTTATGAGCCCGACGAGCTACCAGACTGCTCTATCCCGCGTCGATATTTCTATTATAAGCACCTGCTTAACTCGGCCCACTCCTTGGGCCACCCTTGCTGCCGGCCCACTCCTTGGCCAGGCGCAGTCATGGGCCCAACCCTGGGGCCGGCCCATAACGAGTAAAAAATAGAATACACGCAACAGTTTCCCATTGCGGAGCTTGTTTTATTCAAGGTGGCGGGAAGTGGATTTGAACCACTGACCTTCGGGTTATGAGCCCGACGAGCTACCAGACTGCTCTATCCCGCGTCGATGTTTCTATTATAAACACACGCCGAACTGTTTGACAACCCCCCTGGAAAAAATTTTTTTCTTTTTTTTCTCACCGGCGCGGGGGGCTGAACTTGGCCCTCACAGCATGGACAGCTCCCCTATCACCTCCAGGCGGGTGAACGAGTTCAGGCTCATGTAAGTCTCCGAAAGCGTTTCCGCAATCGTCGGGCTGATCCAGCCCATCTGCTTCAGCAACTGGATGGCCACGGCCTGCTTGGCCCGTTTGGCCCCATCGATAACTTTAATGGCCAAACCCATGCCCTCACCGGCGCGGCCCACGCACTGAATCCCTTCGGAACCGCCTTTGCTGACGAGTTCTCCCTGGCTCAAGCGCATCAGCTCGGTATCAAACTCACCGGCACCCGCCACCATCTGCGGGTGGTGGGTCATAGCGCGGACAATCCGCTCCATATCCAAGCTGTCGCCGGAGGCCAGCTTGGCGTACAGAGAAGCCATTTGTCCCAGCTGCATGAAATAGGTGGGTGCCCCGCAGTCATCCCGGGCGCAAATAAACTCCGCCGCCGGCATGCGCAGCAACTCTGCCACTTTGCTCAAAATCAGCTGCTGCACCGGATGGCTGCGCTGCAAATAATTATTCAGTGGCCAATTGCGCTGCTGGCACACGGCCAGCATTCCCGCGTGTTTGCCAGAGCAGTTATGTTCCAGGGGGCTGCGCTTGCCTTCCGGAACTGGACACTGGAGCGCCGAGGTTTCGATATCGCAGCGCCACAGGATGTTAAAAACTTGCCGCGACTGCTCAATAGTCCCCTTGTGGGAGCTGCAGATAATCGCCAAGTCCCGATCTGTGAGGTTGTAGCGCTCCAGGGTGCCGGTCGTCGTCACTGCTAGGGCTTGAAACGGCTTGAACGCCGAGCGGACAAAGGAAGCGGTTTCCGAGTTGCCCGCCACAGACAAAACCCGTCCCCGGTTGTCACATACGACCGCCTGGACGTGATGCCTCGATTCGATAATGCCTTCCCGCAGCAGCCTGACTTCCAGCTCTGCGGCTTGAGTTCGTTTTCCCATTGTCATGGGTCAAAATCTACCACTTGAAAGGTACAGGACAAAGGATTTTTAACAATATATTTTTAATTTTTAATTGGCCATTCATCCCAACTCCGCAATCCGGGTGCCGGCTGGGGGATTACAGCCCGCACCAAATCAGGGTGCCGGCCAGCAGCAACAGGGCCATCACTGCGAACGTCCGCTTCACTCGCCGGAGAATCGGCTCCACTTGGTGGGTGACAACCAGCCGGTCTCGCAGAAGCATTTCCGGGGTCTTTGTCCATGACTGGCCGTCATACCACCCCGACTCTTCATAAACCACCGTCTGGCTGACAAGCCGGTCGCGCACATAAGACCAGCCCAAATAAAGCCGCAGCAGCGCCAGGGCCAAAATCAAACCGGCACCGGCAGCACCGCTGAGGAAAAACCGCAGCGGATACTTCCCCGGTGCGAAACTTGCCGCCGCCACCGGCCCACCCACCAGCCAAGCCAAGCCCCACACCCAGGCTATCGCCTTCAGATACTGGGGCAAATCCGAGGCAGCTGAGCGAAAAAACGCCGATTCTTTGAGTTCTTGATACTCATTGAGCGGTTGCTGCTCTTCTGGCACGGGACACGGCGTAACTGGCCCTTCTTTCATGCCGCTATTCCCCCACGCGACCCGAAGCTGGCAGCGAAATCCGCTCTGCATGCCCCCAGAACGCCTCTAAATTGTAAAATTCCCGCTCTTTCGGCATCAAAATGTGGACAATCACCTCGCCGTAGTCTTGCAGCACCCAGCTGCCTTCGGCTTGTCCTTCCATTCGCAGCGGCAGCCGGTGCCACTCTTGTTCTACTTTTTCTTGAATGGCTTGGGCAATGGCCCGCACCTGCACCCTAGAAAAGCCGGTGACAATCACAAAGTAGTCTGCCAGATAGGAAACTTCTCCCACCTTCAGCATCAGGATATTACCGCCTTTGCGATCCTCAGCCGCTCGGGCGATGGTTAAGGCGAAGTCTCTGGTTGGATCTAGGCTGACTGTGCCTTTCTCGGTAACAAAATTGGCTTTGGTATAATCTGTCATTAAATCGAATTCGTCCGCTCCTGTGTTACTTTTGATTGTTTCTCAGGAAATCCAAGGCATAACTTTTTGAGCTGACTAGCTGCATGCCTTGGGAGATCGTCCCCTTTTGGGGAAGAGAATCTTTGCGTTACGCGATCCCTTGTAACGCGCCCTACTGCTATGCGGTTTGGTAGCTGGTTTTAGCACTCTCCAACGATCTCTCTTTGCGCTCTTGCATTAGACACGCCCAATTTCGGGTCAGTACCGTTCGGGGGTGAATCAGTTGACGACTTTTTAGCATGAATCCTAGCGAATAATCGCAGGTTAGCCCAACCGCTTGATAGATATCCTGCCGGCTGACTTGCCGCAACTCGGCAAGCTCAGGGGTGTTGCCCCGCCCCGGTTCCAAACTGTCGGCCAGAAACACCGCACAGCTGAGTTTACTCATCCCCGGTTGGCCTAAGGTGTGGTTGCGGATCGCCTGCAATACTTCCTCGTCCCAGACGCCAAACTGGTCTCTGGCGACGGTGGCGCTGACATCTGCGTGCAGCAGGTGAGGGGAAGCTTCCAGAACTGGGTCAAGCTCCAATCCCTCTGCCAAAGCCATTTGCAACAGCTTCTGGGGCTTGAAGTATTTAGCGAGATCGTGCATTAACCCTGCGGTGGCGGCCTTCTCGACATCGAGATGGTGCGCTCGCGCTAGCTCGACCGCTGTTTGTTCAACTCCCAGAATATGTCGCAACCGAGAAGGGGGTACATTGTCTGCTAACCAGGCCAGGACCCGATCTCGCATCACTCTGGATATCTCCTTTAGATCGTCAGGGCAGTGGTAAAGGCGCAGCCTTTCTAAAAGCGGTTTTGTTAATTTTCCTGTCATTCTAGCTTAATTTTTGCCGGGAGTGTCTCCGCCACCGCAAAAATCAACCCACCGGCTTAAGTATTTTTACGCTTGCCGCCCTCAGGCACCCTGCGCCCCACAGCCGCCCCTCTCCTATTTGGCGATCTCGCCGGCGGGTGATGCCCAACTGGCACAGGCAGCAGCGAACATCTCCTCATACCGGTTTAAAGCTTCCTCGAAGGCATAGTGTTCGAGGGCAAATTTTCTGCCCGCCCGACCGAGGGCTTCCGCTTTCTGCCGGTGCTCGTACAGATCCACGATCGCCCCTGCCAAGCTTTCCGGGTCTTCCGGGGGAATCACAATGCCGCCGCCACTCTGCTTGACGGCATTTGCTGCAGTGCCGGTGGCGGGAACGGAGGCGACGATCGGGCGACCGCTGGCAAGGTACGGGGGGATTTTGGAAGGCATGTTGAAGGAAATCACGTTGCGCTTCTGCATCACCAAGGCCACATCAGCAGCCGCCAGCAGTTCCGGCAATTTTTCCCTCGGTTCAAACGGCAGCAGCAGCACGTTATCCGCACTGCGGGCGCGACAGTAATCGGACAATTGGCCGATGGCACCGGGCTCTCCCACGATCGTGAAGGCAATATCTGGGATGTGGCGCAGGCGCACTGCTGCCTCGACAACCGTTTCTAAGCCTTGGGTGAGGCCAATGTTACCGGAGTAGAGCACCACAAATTTGTCTTGCAGCTGGTGGGTGGCGCGGAAGGCACTGTTTTCCTTCGGTAAGGGGCGGATGAAATTGACATCCACCCAGTTGGGGATTTTGACGATTTTGCTGGCCGGCACTCCCTTGGCCTGCAGATTGTCCACAAACCCGTCGGCGATCACGCTAATCGTGTGTGCGTGGCGGTAGGCGAATTTTTCCAGGGATTCAAAAACCCGAATCATCTTTTTGTTCTTCAGCAAACCGACTGCCACGGCGGCGTCCGGCAAAATGTCCTGGACGTTGAGTATGACTGGGCAATTGCGCAACCATCCCAGCAGGGTTGCCGGCACGCAAATCGGCAGGGGGGGCACGGTGGCCAAAATCACGTCTGGCCGCCAGCTCTTCAGGGCGTGCACCATGCTGGTGCAGATAAAGCTGGCGTCCAGTAACATCCGGTCTAGTAAACTCGGACGGGGACCCCGAATCCACAGGGTGCTGCGCTGAACCAAAACGCCGTTTCTTCGTTCGCTCGTGTGCCACTTCCCCTGGTAGCCCGGGTGGATTCGCCGTTCTGGATAGTTGGGCATGCCGGTGACAACGCGGACTTTATGACCTCGCTTCACTAAACCTTCTGCCAGTTCCGTCATTAGAGGGGCTATGCCGATGGGCTCTGGGTGGTAGTTGTAGGAATAAATCAAGATACGCATTGTCTTTAATCTTATTCTAGGTTTGTGGACAGATGTGGTTTTGTCAGTCTATCTGGGCCATCAGGATTGGGGGTGCTGCCAGAGGTGGCGCACAGGCTCTGCGGGCTCTAGGGCTTCCCGTGGCTCCCCGGAGGGGTTGTTTGGGCGCATTCCTTTTAGGTGCTGTTGATAGCGCTCCCATGCAGATGCCTGAATCTGGACAGGCTGCGCCTTCTGGCCAAAGCGGACGCTCTCTCCCCGTCTGCTCTCGCGCCACCGGCAGCCTGCAAAAGATAGTATTCCCCTCATGGCTTTCTCCTTTTCTAAAAGCACCTCCGCCAGCTCAATTCCTGCGGCACTGATTCATCTGATTCCCCCACCACCGACGGGTGTGGCAAGTTCAAGTTGGGGTTTTTCCCTCCGCAACCGCACGCACCGGCACTGCTGCTGCAGCCTTTTTGCCACAACTAGCCAGAAGCTCTGGCGCTGTAACGAAGCTCTCGAAACCCACTTCTCACAAGCCGAGTGCACCGCTCACTGCTCATTTCTTTAACCGGCGCTCTCTATCTGCTGTGGCTGTATGACAGGCTACTGGCATCTCCATTACGACTCCCTACTGGATAGCTAAAAATCAAAGGGTAGCTGTAGACGCACGTCACAGTTCTTTGATGGCAGAGGCACTTAACAATTCTCAACGCACTTATCCCGCTTTGGCTGCTGTCTGTTCTCGATTGTCTCAATCATAAGCCAGGTCGAATAATCTGAAAAAAAAGTTTTGGTAAAGCTTTTAGAAGTTTTTTTTATACTTTGTGAAGCTGCGCCTGCTGCTGCCGCCGCAGAGCGGAAATCTTTCACCACTTCCCAAAAACACGGCAAGCATCCAGGCGCTCTTGGCCGTCCCCAGCCCCCAGCTCACTCTTCAGGCGGTGGGTTGGCCACCGGGAGCTGCCCCCACTCTCCGCTCTCGATCCACCGAGTGCCGGTCAGGCCCGCTGACGCGGAGGGGCCTTTGCTGCTGCCCCCACTTCGGCACTCCCCGCTCGTGCCCTCACATTTATGTAACAGTCTGCCGGCCAGCTCCTGCTGGCCATGAACATCACTGACCGCCAGCCCCGCCGGCAGCCGCCCCCCACACCTCCCCGCCCTGGCAACCGGCCCTCCCCAAGGCCAAGAGTTTGACGCCACCTCTCATTTATACGTTTATTTAGTTTACTTAATAAAAGCCGCTGCCGTTGTATAATCTATTTCCATAGAATTTCTGAGCGTCTACCCCTTGAGTCTATTAATAACTTCTTATTCGGAATGGAGCCGGGAGTCCCCTGCGCCGCGCTGCCGCTGGGCTATATTACAAATTATTGATTTGCTATAAAAAGGTTAAGAGTTATTTATAGATAATGTGGGATTTGAAAAAGACGTGCTATTGTGAGGGTGTGAAGATGAGATGATTAAATCGCCGGACATTCCACGGCAGCTATCACGCATGTAATATATGACGTATCATATTAGGCGTTAGCCTTCGGGTAAGCCGACCTCACCGTCACCTTGACGCGGGCGTGTGTGTAACAATGTGATAAATCCGAAAAGTAAGCGGAAACGAGCCTTTTAATGAGGTTAGTGACCGTGTGGAAGGTGTTTGCAGTTTCACCTGTACGGGGAAAGTCCCGTGCGAAAAACAACCCAGAAAGTACAGCAATGTCCTGCATTGTCGGTATTTTTGTGAACTGTAACTCAGCAGACTGATAGCGCCCCCATGCCCCAAAAAGCACTGAAAAAGAACCGCCGGTTAACCCAGATAGGGCTGATGCAGCTGGGCCGGTATCTGCGCTGGCTCAGACACTATCGCGGCTGGAGTTCAGTCCACGATCTGGGGGCATACATTGGTAGGGAAGAGTCCCAGTTGCTAGAGCGCCGCGCCAAAGAGTTGAACATCGACCCCGAACTGGTGCCAGGAATATCGGGCCCGCAGATCAATCGCATAGAAGGAGGAAAGATCACCCGCCTAGCTATCGACCAACTGCTGCTGCTGATGGACGTTCTCGATCCAGTCCACCCCCAGACGATGGAGCCAGTCAGCTTAGAACACTTACTGGACATTGCCACCGGCGAAGCGGTGATAGAAGTCCCACCGCTGAGCGCCGACTGAGGGTTGCTTGGGGCTAGAATCCAGGAACCGGGATTCACTGACAGTGGGGTGACGGGGATTTTTCTACCGCCCAAACGCTGGCCAGGTCGGGGGGTGGCTGCAATTCCCGCTCGGGGTGCGTGCGGGCAACTTTTGTGGCTGCCGGCGAGGGCCGGCGGGCCTACAGCACTGCAGGCAGCCCGTCGCCGGTGTGGGAGCTCCGAACACGGCAAGACCACTTCGGAGATGGCCCAACCGCCCCTCCTGAAAATCCCTTTAAAAGAGGGCGCGGGAATGCCGGCACCGTTTTAGTGTTCCCCATTAGGCGCTTGATGAACGCGGTTGTTAAGTTTATTTACGAACACATTCTTAACAATTATTGTTGGTTGGTGGGGGAAATTTCTGCGGGCTCCTATTCTAGAATCCAAAAAGGATATACCGACTTGGCTATTTACATTCCCAATGGTTTTAGCGACTGAAAGCCGCTCAAGAAGAATCGGCTCGGGCAGCTAAACTGTGTGAATATATTTACCTAGAATCAAGAAGGCAAAGAACCAAGTGGCCTAACCGGACTGAATGGCAAAGAGCAACTAAAGGTAAGTTTGCTCCCCACACTCAACCGGTTCAGATGGTATGTCAGGCTTTCACTGCCAACACCGGCAGCACCAAAGAGAACCGCAAGCAGGGGCGAGGGATGAAATCCCCGTGGCGCACGAAGCAATTCGAGCCTGTTTTCAGGCAGGCCCCAGCTGCTAGCCTAAAAAATGGCACGCCTCACTCTGCCGGTGGGTAGAGAAAGAGAACCCATTGTTTGAAAGTTGTCCTGACCCGAGGTGAGATTGCCAAAAAGCAGTCCTGCAGCAAGCAAAGAATAAAGTATCCCTTCCAGCCTTTGTCTCGCATCAGGGATCTCAGGCAGGTTCGCCACTCGCGGATGCTGTTGAGTTTTGTAACAGTCTGGGGGGTGTTTCGGTAAAAGAGTTGATTTTCCAACGGCAATAACATATCGGCGTCCCGGACGCGCCGGCGCAGCCGCAGCCCTGACGGGGGTCAAAGTTGCCTAAATCAGCTGTTAGATCGAGGACTGGGAATCGGGGGTTCCCAACTGGGAACAGCCCGCACTAACATAGTCGGTTAGAAGCCCACCCCGGGGAAAGCGGGGTTGGGAGCGTCACCGCTCCCAGCAGGCTTCGACAGCGTTACTGGAAACCCAGAAACACCGAATTAAGTAAATCTAAGGAGACAGCCATGATATTTTCCCGTTGGCGCAAAATCTTAGCGCCGGTGCTACTGTCCGTGTTGCTGCTGGTCACCGCCTGTGGGGGTGGGCCGAAGGACTCCCGATTCACGGGGGCACAGCAGCAACAAGGTCCGGCGGTCGTCAGAGAGTCCGAAAAGGGCGGTTCATTCAACAAATACTTTCCCGCAGCAGGCGGTGGCTACGAGCGGGTCTACACCCAGGAAAAAAAGGGAGCAGCCATAGCCAAATTGAAGAAAGGGGGTAAAGACGTTGCCGAACTGTCCATCACGGATACCGTCAACGAACCCACTGCGCGGGATAAATTCAAGCAAAGCACCCAGAGAATTGGCGGCTATCCCTCCGCCACCCAAGGCAGTACCATGACCAGCATTCTCGTGGCCGACCGCTTCCAAGTCAAAGTCCGCTCCCTCGATCCCTCCTTTAGCCCGAGCGACCGGGAAGCTTGGCTGCAAAAATTTAACCTCAGCGGTATCGCCAGCCTCAAGTAAGCTCAAATCAGCCGAGACAAGAGACAACCCAGATAACACAAGCCAATTCTGATGAGCAAGCCAATTTTTGAATTAGTCGATGAACTTCCCACCGACAACATGACCGTGAAGTCGCTGCGAGCGCTGGATTTTGTTCTCCCCGGTGAGTGGAAAAACACCGTGGGCTTCGTGAACACCATTCGCGCAGTCACCGGCGAAGAAGACGAAGACCTGATCCAGCAAATCGGCGACCGCGCCGTTATCCTGTACAACGACAAATCCCAGGCATACCAGCGGGCTCTGTGGCTCTACCAAACCATTGACAGTGCCGGTAGCGCCCTGGGCACAGCCGCCCTCGCCAACAAACTGAGCGAGAAGGTTTCCTTTTTGTCCTTCTTGGGCAATATCACTCCCAAAGCCGACAAAGCTCAAACCATTGATTTTTCATTGAAAGTGATCACCGAGTTGCTGGCTTTCTGCCAAATCAACGGCATTCCAGGAGACAGCATTGGGGATTTTGTCAAGTCTTTGGCTCAGTACAGCGGCGAGTCCCTGATGCGGATGACGGCGCTGGTTTGCTTCGACGGTTTGATTCCCCTCGGTCCTGACTTCCTCAAGATCGTGATCGACAAAATCCAGAGCATGACTCCCTCAGACTTGCAGGAAAATCCGGCTTTCGGGCAGATAAGCGATCAGATTCCTGGCGGAAGTCCCGCAGCAAAGCTGGGCTTTATTGGCGAAAGCGTCTCCTCGGTTTCTGGCTGGATGGGCAATTTCGTCTCAGGGCACAACTTGACCCCACAAAGTGTGGTCAGCAACCTGTCGCGGTTTATAGATATTGCCGACGATAAGTTGGACTATCTCGGTTCTTTCCTCGACATGACCACCAACTACTACACACACACCGGCGTCCAAACTCTGGCGCGTCGCTTGATTGAACGCGCCGTGGCTGAGATTTAAGAACCTCACCCCCTAACCCCCCCCGCCCCCGTAGGACAGGCGTCCCGCCTGTCCCACGTCTCAGGAGCGGGCACCCCGAAGCCCACACGGCTCTATATACAAAATCTATTCAACCGTAAATTTTACAATAATATTTGCTGGGCTTTCGCCCGGTAATGCTTTTGTGGTCGGCAGATCCGACATCATCTGTTTGTGTTATGAATTCTAATTCCCCGACTGCGAGGCTGATCGAAGTTTTCTCCGCCATCCAAGGCGAAGGGCTCAACGTCGGCACTCGCCAAATCTTTATCCGCTTTGCCCTCTGCGATTTGCGCTGCCACTTTTGCGACAGCGCTCACACCTGGGAGGCACCGGCTACTTGCCGCATCGAGCAAACGCCCGGACTGCGCGACTTTGAAACCCACCCCAATCCCGTGTGGCTGGACACTTTGCTGGAATGGACAGACCGGCAAAATCAACCGGGGCTGCACGACAGCATCAGCCTGACCGGCGGCGAACCCCTGCTGCACGCCCCTTTCTTGGCGGAATTTCTGCCCCAGCTTCGCGCCAGAACCGGCTTGCCGGTCTACCTGGAAACGGGTGGCCACCGCCCCCAACAGCTGGCCGCGATTCTCCCCTATTTGGACTCCGTAGGCATGGACATCAAATTGCCCAGCGTCAGCGGGGAAAGCCACTGGACGGCTCACGCGGAATTTATGAAGATGTGCATTATAGCACAAGTAGAAGTTTTTGTCAAGATAATTATTTCCAGCCAGACGAAACCAGAGGAGTTGGAACAGGCGGCGGAGATGGTGGCGGCGGTGAGTCCGGAGGTGCCGGTGTTTTTGCAGCCGGTGACGCCTTTAGCGGCGTCAGAAATTGAGGCGAGACAGGTGCCGGTAATGCTGGCACCGGCACCCGAGCGAGTGCTGCAGTGGCAAGCGCTGATCAAGCGCCAGCTCAAGCGGGTGCGAGTGGTGCCGCAGACGCACAAAATCCTGGGCCAGCTGTAATGGTATGGGGCATGGGGCATAGCGCATGGGGCATAGCGCATGGGGCATAGCGCATGGATCACTGGCAATTTCCTCCCCTCCCGGAAGCCACGGGGGGCTGCCCCTACCCCTGCCCAATGCCCTTTTGCGTGATGCCCAATGCCCAATAGTCAATAAATGCTTTCAGATTGGTTGGTGTCGCGGGGGGATTTAGCTTTGGCTTTAGCCTTGTTAGCGCTGCGCTTCAACGCTTGTAAACGCGATTCGTACTTAGCCCGCAGCCCCTTCTTAGGGGTGAGTTCGACCAAAGTTTTCAAGGCGCTACCCAGACTCTTGTAGGCATTGGGGAGAGAATAGCCAAACCGAGTGGCCAGGGCAATGGCTTTTTCGTCAGCGTCCATCGCTTCTTGGAGTTGCTTGTCGCCATTATTTTTCTGATACATCCGGTAGCCGGCCACCCCGCACAGAGCCAAGGCGAGCAGGAGCAGCAAGCCATCCTGCACCCAGAGTTCGCCCACAGCGCCCCCCAAACCAATGGCCAGCGCCGCCATTTCCCACCCTTCCTTAGGGATGGTGTCGTTTTGAATTCTGGCCACTTCATGCCAAAACAGCAGATTTCTCTGGTCGAGCGCCAGCTGCTCCCACTTAACCAGGTCAATTTGGATCTCCACCTGATCCTTGCCAATCTCTTCGCAGCGGATCAGCGGAGGGTTGACCTCAGCGGTCTTTTCCACCATAACCCAGCTCTGCAATTCCGGCGGCAGCAAGCCTTTCAAGCGCCGGAGTTCATTTATTTCGGCTTTAGCAGTAGAGGTTGCATACGATGTCATAGAATCCAGCCCCAGAAGGTTTCAAACAAAAAATAAGCCTTTCCCTGCAAGTAATTGTAAAACTTCACCGAATCGGTTGCCGGCAGGCCCACAGGCCGGCACCCCCCTGGCCCTCTCGCGCCAGCAAAATATGCCTGATTCGGTTTGCGGCCAGACCGGCATGCGGCCCTATATCCTAATCCCCGGTTAATTCCCCCTACTTAACTCTCTCCCTCTGTCTTCCTTGGCGCACTTGGCTCAGGAGCGGTTTTTTAAATAATCACCCGGATATTAGTGCGGCAGCGCAGGCATTGGAAACAAGCTGCGGGTGCGGCTGCCAAACGTGACCGTCTCCTGCCGCCGCTATCATAGAATCCATTGGCTGATGGATTGCGAATATGAGCTATTGCCTCAACCCCCAGTGCCAGAACCCACAAAACCCTGACGGCAATAAATTTTGCCAGCAGTGCGGCACAAAATTGCTGCTCAAAGACCTGTACCGGGCGATTTCGCCACTCGGTCAGGGGGGTATGGGGAGAACCTTTCGGGCGGTCAATCACGGCAAATTTGACGAACCCTGCGTGATCAAGCAACTGTCGCCGCCGCCGCACGTGCAGCAAAATCCCGCCATCTTGCAGGAGTACATTCGCCTGTTTAACGAAGAGGCGCGGCGGCTGTACGAACTGGGGGCGCACCCCCAGATTCCCGATCTGATCGCCTACTTGGAGCAAGACCGGCAGCTGTATCTGGTGCAAGAATTTATCGACGGGCAGAATTTGCTGGCAGAAAGGAACTTAAAAGGGCCTTACAGCGAAAATCAGATCCGGGATCTTTTGGCTGATATCCTGCCGGTGGTTAAGTTTATCCACGATCGGGGCGTGATTCACCGCGACATCAAGCCAGATAATATTATTCGCCGCCAGAAGGACAGCAAATTGCTGCTGATTGATTTCGGGGTGGCCAAACAGCTGTCAGGAACTAAGCCGGCGCAAGCGGGCACTCGCACCGGCACAAAAGGGTACGCCCCTGCGGAACAGCTGCAATTTGGCAAAGCGTACCCAGCGAGTGACCTGTATGCCTTGGGCGCGACTTGCCTGCACCTGCTGACAGGCACTCACCCCTCTCGACTGCACAATCCTGTAGAAAATCGGTGGTTCTGGCGGGAACGCCTGCCACCGGGCACTGCAGTTAGCGACGAGCTGGGGCAAATTTTGGACAAACTGCTGCAGGAGTTGGTGAAGGATCGCTATCAGTCAGCAGATCAGGTGCTGGCTGCCTTAAATCCCCCAACGGCACAGATTTTGGTTGTGGCAAAATGGGGGCCTGCTGACTTTAGAACGATTGGCGAAGCGATGAAAAACGCCCAGCCGGGAGGTAGCATTCAAGTTCGTCCTGGATTATACCACGAAAGTGTTGCGATTGACAAGCAAGTGGAGATTCTGGGGGATGGGCCGGTGGCGGACATCACGATCGAGACTGCGGAGGAGCCGGGGATTGTCATGCGGGCGGATTGCGCCACAGTGCGGGGTTTGACTGTGCGCAGGCGGGGGCTTTTGCCAGAGGGGGGCGAGGACAATCTTCGACCGGCGTCCCGCCTGTGGTGCGACAGTGCGGTGTGCGTCACTCAGGGACGCCTGATGCTTGAGGACTGCGATATTGTCTCGGAAACGGGTGCTGGCGTAGCGATTGACACGGAACGAGCCAACCCCGCGATCCGCCGGTGCTCTATCCACGACAGCAGGAATTATGGGGTGTTGTTCGAGGGCAACAGTCAGGGGACAGTAGAAGATTGCGATATTTTTGGCAATGCCGGTGCCGGGGTGGGAATCAAGCAAGGCAGCAATCCTTTGATCCGGGGCTGCAAACTTCGCGACGGGAAAGACGGCGGGGTGTGTGTTAGCGAAAAGGGTCAGGGGATATTAGAGGAGTGCGATATTAGGGGGAATGCCGGTGCGGGAGTGGCAATTGTCTCGGGTAGCAACCCGGTTATCCGCCGGTGCAAAATTCACGAGGGGCTGCAGAATGGGATTTGGATTTCTGATAGCAGTCAGGGGATTGTGGAAGACTGCGATATTTTTGGCAATGCTTATCCGGGGGTGGGAGTGACTAAGGGCAGCAATCCGCTGCTCCAGCGGTGCAAAATTCACGGCGGGAAAAATGTTGGTGTCTATTTCTGCCACAACAGTCAGGGAACTGTAGAGGACTGCGATATTTTTGGCAACAGCTCTCCGGGGGTGGAAATTACTAAGGGCAGCAATCCCTCAATCCGGCGCTGCAAAATTCGCAACGGTAAAGCATCTGGGGTGTGGGTTGCGGAGGGCGGTTTGGGGACAGTAGAAGACTGCAATATTTTTAGCAACGCCCATTCTGGGGTGGGAATTGTGGAGGGAAGCAATCCGGTTATCCGCCGCTGCGAAATAGGCGACGGACAGCAGAACGGTGTCTGGATTACTGAGGGCGCTGAGGGGACTGTAGAGGATTGCGATATTTTTGGCAATGTCTATCCGGGGGTGGGAATTACTAACAAAAGCAATCCTGTGATCCGGGGCTGCAAAATTCGCGACGGGAAACAGTACGGTATTTGGATTGCTCAGAACGCGAGGGGGACAGTAGAAAATTGCGATATTTTTGGCAATGCCGGCGCTCAGGTGAGAGTGGAGCGGGGGAGCAATCCCACGATCGGGCGCTGCCAAATTCACGATGGGACGAATAACGGTGTGTCCCTGACTGAGAGCGCTCAGGGGACATTAGAGGACTGCCATATTTTTGGTCACGTTTCTGCGGGGGTGAGGATTACTAAGGGCAGCAATCCTGCGATTCGCCGGTGCAAGATTAATGGGAACACTTACGGTTTGTGTGCTGACACCAACGGCTCTGGAACTGTGGAAAACTGCGATTTGACCGGCAATTATCGCGGGGCGTGGGACATCGCTCCGGGGTGTTCTGTGCTGCGCACCGGCAATAAGGATGGCAGATTGTTTGGGTTTTGAGCCGGTGCGGGGTTAAGAAACCGGGGAGAAACCGGGTTTCTTGGAGAAACCCGGTTTCTGGCACAATTAAAAGAAGGCGGGGCGGTGGCGAATTAGGTTGAGGAATTCTTCGCGGGTTTTGTGGTCTTCGTCGAAGATGCCGACCATCGCACTGGTCACTGTCCAAGAACCGGGTTTTTGCACGCCCCGCATTGCCATGCACATGTGGGTGGCTTCCATGACAACGGCGACTCCCTTGGGTTCCAAGATGGTTTTAATTGCTTCGGCGACTTGGCGAGTCAGGCGTTCTTGCACCTGCAGCCGGCGGGCGTACATTTCGACAATTCGGGCTAATTTGCTGAGTCCGACTACTTTTTGGTTGGGGATGTAGGCGACGTGAGCTTTGCCGATAAAAGGCAGCATGTGGTGTTCGCAGAGGCTGAAGAAGTCGATGTCGCGGACGAGCACCATCTCGCTGTGACCTTCATCAAAAATGGCTCCGTTGACCAGTTTTTCTAGGGACTGGGAGTAGCCGCTGGTGAGAAACCGCATGGCTTCTGCCACCCGCTTGGGGGTTTTCAGGAGTCCTTCACGCTCTGGATCTTCGCCGAGGCTCAGCAGCATCGTCTGCACAGCTTCCATCAGCTGCTCGTTGTCTTCTTCTGTGGGGGGGTGCAGATGGGGTTGGCGCTGACCGTCCAAGGTATTGCGGTCGGGTCGGGTTTCTAAGCTGGGGATAGCCTCTGGAGTCTGAGACATTTTGACGCTATTATCTACGGATGAGTTGGAGCCATTGGAAACGCTGTCATACGTAACAGTCATGATCAGTCTGGGTTAAGTGTGTGAGGAGTTGACAGAGTGAGCGCGTAAATTTCAGCTGTCAGCCGGGTCTGGATTTTGGATTGGCGATGCCTTGTAAAATCTGAGACTCGGTTGCTGAATGCTGAATGCTTTTAGAGGGTGCGGGCACTGGGCATTAGGGTCAATTCTTCGAGCGCTGCTGTTTCTGGCAGCAGTGCGATATGCAAGATGGACTGGGGGACAATTTCTGGGGTCAGCATGCTAGAGCGGTTAAAGTCAGCTCGCACTGTTTCCGCATCCGGGAGGGGGGTACTGACGCCAAAGAAGCGCCTTTATTAAGGTGCCGGTGGGCAAGGTGCCGGCACGGTTCATCAAGATATGGATGGGATTTTCCCAGGGCTGCAATGGCGGCAATTCTCTCGCGCACCGAGGAGACTTTCGCCAAGTCCAAGGGATAAACCCCTGCTTTGACGCCTGAGAGTCGTGCCGCTTGAGCAACTGCCTCCAATTTTTCTTGGGAGCGACTGACTAAAGCAACGTCTATTCCTGTTTTTACGAACGCCAAGGCTGTTGCTTTGCCAATCCCACTGCTAGCGCCTGCTATCGGGGCACGCCGTCTTGTTGGGAAATTCATTGAGATTTCCAAATACTTCTAATGAGCGTATTTTCTGGCTGACGCCAGTTGTGGGAGAGTCGCTGCTGGTGGGCATTCGCCCTCAGCTTTTCTCTATTGACTTACACCGGCTGGCTGGTCAGACCGCAATCTATACAGCGTCCTACCCTTGCCAACGTTCTCGAAACTTGACTGGGGCTACCTGAGGGTGATTTTGTTTGGCACTATACCAGGTATCACCCCAGTCGCGGAACAGGAGACTAGCCAAGATGAAATAGCCATTACAAATTGTTACGCTCTTATTCTATCACTCACGACCGCAGCTACAATGAGCAAATGTACTGAATTTTTCCTCCCTCTAGAAAGTCGCTCAAGTTTTCGGTTTTCTATTTTAGTTAGGGCCTTTACGCTATAAAAGCTGATTCTACTGGGTTTCAGCTAATGCCAGCCTCTAAAAAAAAGACACTAATCAAACGGAATCAGGGTGGGCCAACAATTCGACTTTCGGCAGTCGCAAACAAGCAGTGATAGCCAACCGCAGACAGGGCTCTGATTATCCTCCCTGTGCGCCCGGACTCTGCGGTTCACAAGAGCGCTACTTCTGAGGCACTGCCCGACTTTCAAGGTCGGGGCAGGCACAAGTTAGCGGCGGATTTGGTAGCGAATGTAACAGATGTAAAGAATGTTGGCGATGTGTGGGAAGGGGCTTGGGGCTTGGGGCGTGGTGAGGGGGAGAGGGGGAGCTGAGGGGAATTCCTGCGTACCAGCCACGACCTGCCGCAGTCCCTGGTAAAGAAAGCGCCCCCGGCGGCACTAGGCGGGAACTTCCAGAAACATGCCAATGCGGCGGAACTTTTGATAGCGCAGTTCGCGGCGGTGCCCGGCGGTGAGCCCACAGAGTTCCTCTAAGTTCTGCAAAAGCGCCTGCTTGAGAATCTCCGCCGCCTTGAGGGGATCGGTGTGGGCGGCCCCACTGGGTTCGGGCAACAGCTCGTCGAGGATGCCGAGGTTTTTCAAATCTTGGGCGGTGATTTTGAGAGCTTCAGCGGCTTGGGGTGCCTTGCGGGCGTCTTTCCAGAGAATGGCGGCGCAAGCTTCCGGGGTGGCGACGGTGTAAACGGCGTGCTCGAACATCAGCAGCCGGTCGCCGACGCCAATGCCCAAGGCACCGCCGGAGCCGCCCTCTCCAATTACAGTGCAGACGATTGGCACATCCAAGCTGAACATCTCCCGCAGGTTGTAGGCGATGGCTTCTCCCTGGCCCTGATGCTCGGCTTCGATGCCGGCCCAAGCGCCGGGGGTGTCGATAAAGGTGAGTACCGGCATGCCAAACCGGTTGGCGTGTTCCATCAGGCGCATTGCCTTGCGGTAGCCCCCCGGAGACGCCATGCCAAAATTTCTGGCCACATTGTCCTTTGTGTCGCGGCCTTTTTGGTGGCCAACTATTACCACCGGCCTCCCTCCCAGTCTCGCCAGCCCCCCGACGAGGGCTGGGTCGTCGGAGCCCCGCCGGTCGCCGTGCAGTTCCATCCACTCGTCGGCGATCGCCTGAACGTAATCCAGAGTGCTGGGACGCCGGGGGTGGCGAGCCAGCTGCAGCCGCTGCATGGGCGAGAGGCTGCTAAAAATCTCTTGGCGCAGCTGCTCTGAGCGAGCTTCCAGCTGGCGGATTTGCTCGGAAACATCGACGCCATTTTCCTCTGCCAGTTGGCGGATCTGGTCAATGCGGGTCTCTAACTCCGCCAGGGGCTTTTCAAAGTCGAGAAGGAGGGGTTTGCGCTCGGGACTGGCCACGGTAGGAATTGGGATAGCATTGAGTGAGTTCTTATAAAATCGTAACCTGTGGAGTGCTCGCAACAGATCCCCGCTCCTCGTTACCCCCCGCTGTCAGGCCCTGCTGCGAAGTTGGGCGCAACGGCCACTGGACTGACCGGCCTGGGGCTGGACGGACGAGTGCAAGAGACTGTTGGCGAATTGATATGGGGGTTAATAATCAACCGCCATAGACGCCAAGGACGCGCCCGAAGGAAGAAGAAAGAGGAAGAGGGATAGAAAAATTAATTGCGGGCAATTGACCGGATCTGGATATCAGAGGCGTGCGCTGTGGAATGTGGCGCGTCGCGCTTGACGGATTCGCCAACAGCATCGTGGATTCGCGCCGGCTTGAGCCTGCCGGCAGTCTGCTGTGGGTGCATAACTAAAGCCGGCGGGCCTGCCGGGTGCTTCGAGCTGTGCCAGCATGGGGATGGCTCCGCAGTTATTGCGGCTTTCAATTGAATGAAGTACAAATATCTGCAACCGCAGGCCTGCGTCTGGCTGCCGGCCCCCCCCCGCAGGCCAGCTTCTGCCCGCCCTGCGGGTTGTGCTGTTCGCCAACAAGTCGCACACTTTCCCATCCCCCCAACCCCCCTTAATACCAATAGGACTTACGCAGAAACCGGGTTTCTGAACCAGAAGTCAACACTATCAGCCCTCGTTCCAGAACCAGAAACCCGGTTTCTTTCATAGTTGTGCGTAAGTCCCGACCAATGCATGGATTTTAGATGCCCGGATTTTGGATTAAAAACTCGGGCATCAAGGGGTTTTCGCCTTTCGGAAAAAATACTGAGCTGTTACGCTTTTAATCTGCTTATTGCAGAAAGGAGGCAGAGCCGACCGAACTGCGTTACCAGGAGCGGCCTGGGAACGAGAGAACTTGGTATAAAAAGGGGGGAGCTTGATTTATCCCTGCTTTTTTAAGGGGGGAAGGGGGGAGCTTGTTTGTGCGACAGGTAAGCGAAGAGGGCATAATTTAAACTAAAAGGACACAAATATGCCTGCAACACCCCATATAAACGCCAAAGAATTATTCGGAAGTGAGAGGACGTTACCCAGCGGGTCAGTGCGGTCGCTGGAGCTGGCAGAGGCGCTGGTGGCCATTTTTGTGCTGGCTGCGGCTGCGGATGGGAAGATATGCGAGGAGGAAAAGTGGGCGCTGTCTGCCAACCACGTCCGGATTTTCAAATCTTATTCAGGCGAGCAGTTCCAAGAGCTTTTGAGTCAAGTCTTGAAGCTGATCGAGCAGCACAGTTCCTCTGCGCTGTTTGCGGCAGCCAAAAAAGCGCTGACGCCTAAACTGCGACAAACGGCTTTTGCTATTGCCGCCGATCTAATCTTGGCGGATGCGGTCTTAACTGAAGAAGAGAAGCAATTTATGATTCAGCTGTGGCACGCTTTGGAAATTCCGGATGAGATTGGCGAGAAAATTATAGAAGTGATGAACATCAAAAATTTCGTGTAGACGTTGAGGGGGAGCCGGTGGGATAAGGGCCCGCCGGCTGCCGGCAGGCGCAGGTTGCAGGCTGCGGTGCCAGCCGCCACACTCTTCCCCACACCAGGCCCTCAGAATGACAGCAGGGGGCGGAATCCGTGCTTGAGCGAAACCTGCCCAATCATCTCCATTTTTTCCACGGTAATCTGATTCCGGCCCCAAGAAAAGTTGGTGTGCCATTTTTCAAATTCCAGCAGCATCGACTCGGCAAAGCAGGCGAACAGCTGGCGTGCCGGCATCTCCATCAAGTTGACGATTTTCATAATCCGCCAGTCAATATCGAGGGAGTGCTCGACAATGCCTCCTTTGAGGACGTACACCCCCGGGTGCTGGATCTGGCTGCCCAGGTTTTTGGGATAGCCGCCATCAATCAGCAGGCAGGGTTGCTTCAACTGGCTGGGGTCAATTTCCACGCCCTTGGGCATGCTGGCCACCCAAACCACGATATCAGCTTGGGGCAGGGCTTCTTCCAGCTGCATGATTTTGCCCCGCCCCAATTCCGCCTGCAGCGCTTGCAAGCGATCTCGATCGCGGGCGATCAGCAGCAGTTCCGCCACGTCGGTGCGGGCGTCCAGCCACCGGCACACGGCACTGCCAATGTCGCCTGTGGCCCCGCAAATGGCCACGGTCGCCTTGGACAGTTCAATGCCTAGCTGGGGCGCGACCTGTTCCAGCTGCCGGCAGATAATGTAAGCTGTGTGGGTGTTGCCGGTGGTGAAGCGCTCGAACTCGAGCTTGATGGTGCGGACTTGCTGCAGCTGCTGCAAGTTGAAATTTTCAAAAATGATCGAGGAGAAGCCCCCTAAGGCGGTGATTTTCAGGCCGTGCTTTTGGGCGTGAGCCATGGCGTTGATGATTTTGCGGGTGGCTGCCTTAATCCGGCGGGTGGCTAGCATCTCGGGCAGGAAGCAGGATTCCACGTACCGGCCTTCTATTTTCTGGCCGGTGACGCTCGTGACGGTAATCTCGTCAACGATTTGGGGGGGCGCAGAGCACCAAAAATCCAACCCTTGATCGGCGTATTCTGGGAAGCCCAGATCAAGGGCTACAGACTGGGCGTGTTCCAAACTGTTAAGGTGACCGATTAGACCAAACATGAAGTTCTACCAGTAAGCCGGTGAATCAGGGGGCGAGCGGGTAATTAAAAAAATGTTAAATATTATTTAATCACAAACACAGCAGAGGGGCGCGAAAAAAAAGCAGGGGCGCGGCACGCCGCGCCCTGCCGTAAATTGGGCGAATTTGGGCTCAACAGGCTGGTGGCTTCCCTGAGGGCATCAGACAGAGGCCAGACCGTAGGCGGACAGGCGCATCAGTTCGCGGGGGCTGAAGCCAATGTTGCTGAGGGCTTCACCGTAGGCAATCATGAAGTCCTCCACCAGGGCGTCTTTTTCCATGCCCAGGATTTTGGCGTCGGCTTCGACTTCGTTGAGCATCCGCCAGACCAGGGGCAGGTTTTGCCGGTTGGCTTGCTCCAGTTCTGCTTTGGACTCTTCAAAGTGTGCTTTGAGCCACTTTTCGCCGAAGTTGAGGTGGGAGTATTCGTCCTTGACGACGCCTTCGGTGATTTTGCGGGCAAAGTCGTCTGCCACGGGGATGTAGATGTTGTACGCCGCGATCGCAAAGCACTCAATAATCAGCGACTGAATCAGCAAGCATGTTACAGTGCGACCTTGAGCAGCGGCTTCTTGGAAATTCCGGTGCAGGCCAGCAAAGAACTTGCGGGCAAACTCCATATCTGGCGTCACCTGGAGATTCCGGCCACAGGCTTGGAACCCTTTCATGTGGCGGAGTTCCATTTTGGACAAGCCAATCAACTCATCCTTGTGATCCGGCAGCAGTTCAGCCAGTTTGATGTAGTTGTCATTGGCCTCTTGTTCGCCTTCAATCACAATGGCGTTGATGCGGCTGTAGGCGTCCTTGTAGGTTTCGCTGTGGAAGTCTATTGCTGGGCTGGCCTCAAGCTGCGGCATAGGTGTCTTTTCTCCTGCGCAAGGGTAGTAGATGGTAGAGCGAACCTTACACTCTAGGGGTTTTGGTTAAATTTCAGCGTACCTTTAAGCTTATAGTGTAATTTACCTACTTTCAATGCAGGATTTACTCCTCTTGCCGGACTCCGCAATTCTGAAGAGTTGCACAGACAGCGCCTCTATCAGCCGAGAGCGTAAAAAAAAAGTATCGCTCAGAGCATATTAGCAAATCACGGGCACTGAACTGATTTTGATTCGCTTTCAAACCTATAAGTAAATCTGATAAATTGCCGGCCTTACAGCAATATGGATAATGTCTCGCCGGCAGGCCGGCTCCGCCGGAAGTCTGGAACGCCTGCAGAACCTGTCAGGAGGCGTGGCAGCGGGGCAACTTGCTGCCGGTCGCGTGCCAGTTCTACCGAGAGTGGGGCTGGCTGTGGGCTTTCAGGTGTCTGTCCGGGCGCTGGCGGGTTACGCCTTGGCCCGGTTTAATTTTAGGGGCCGGCAAGCTATTGCGCAGGCTGTTCTCGCCACGCGGGTGATTCCGCTCCCACTGCAGGCGATCCCTATCTTCCAGGCACTCAAGTGGGGGCACCCGCTCCAATCCTAATCGGCCCTGACCCCCGCCGGCGCGGCGTCAGGGATTTTCCCGAGCGGGCACCGGCTCGCTGTTGGCCTGCCTGCCGGTGCGAGATGCTCTTCCCCCAGTGCTCAAAACCGCCGGTGAGCGCAAGAATGCGGTCTGACTGAGCGCTGCCGGCGTCGGGGCTGCCGGCCCCGCCAGCCTTGGCCCACCCAGGCGGTGAGAGTAGAATCATCCGCCGCACCTGGCTAAAGTTCGCTAGAGCTTGAAATATAAAGGCTCTGATTAAGCGGCTGCCAATATATCGGGGCTGGCCGCAAAGGAGCGGGCTCGGTCGCGCGCGCGGCTGTTTCAAGAAATTGTCGCCCTGTCAGGAGTCCCCGCTCTCACCCACACGACGCGCCGGCGGATCGGTTTGGGTGAGAGCGGACAGAAGTGCGAGTGCGGCGGTCGGAAGTATTAAAAGATTGTTAAAGGTTGACGCCGGCGTGGAGTAAGATAAGATCGTCCGGTTTGTAGCGTATGCCCAGATACAGTGAGCCACAACAAATCGAAAAGCTGTGGCTGGCACTCAATCAGATTTCTGACGAGAGCCGATCTGGGCGTTCTTCGCGCTCAGGGAGATGGACGGCACAAGCTGGAGCCAAGGGAACTGGGTATTGCGCTCGCACCGAAAATTCTATAAAGTTCAGTCGGCTGCAAGCCTCTTGTCAAGGCGCGAATCGCGCTTACCTTTGGGCGGCATTAGCTCTGCGCACCCAGTCCGAAGCCGCGCCCGACTCCCACAGGATTTGTCCAGTGAAAACCATAGAGATTAATGGGTGGGGTTTACTTAAATAGATAAAGCGGTCTTCTGTTGGAAATAGCCCACCGAGCCAAAAATTTACAAATAGAGTAGAATGATTGCTAGCATCTAAATTCAAGAGCCAGTCGTGAACCAAACCGAGAAAAACCTTCTGCCAATTGTTACCGTAGGAGCTTTAGTGACCGGCTCTGAAAGTCGAGTTTTAATCGTAAAAACTACTAAATGGACAGGTTTGTGGGGCGTGCCAGGGGGGAAAGTGGAGTGGGGGGAATCCCTAGAAGCTGCGCTTGTGCGCGAATTTCGCGAGGAAGTGGGGCTGGAACTTACTGAGATTCGTTTTGCGCTATTGCAGGAAGCGGTAATCGACCCCCAGTTTTACAAAGAAGCGCACTTTGTGCTGGTCAACTACTACGCCGCAGCGGCGGCGGAAAACGTCACACCCAATGAAGAAATTGTGGAGTGGGAGTGGGCTCTCCCACAAGAAGCATTGCGCTACCCTCTAAACACTTACACCCGCGTACTGATTGAAAATTATTTAGAGCAAACAAATGGCAAGGCTTAAGAAAGCTTTGGTTACCGGAGCGGCAAAAGGGATTGGGCGAGCAATTGCGCTGGATTTAGCGAGCAAAGGTTTTGACGTAGCAGTGCATTATAATCGCAGTCTGTCAGCAGCTAAAGAAGTAGCTGATTCTGCTGTAGCCTTGGGAGTTAAAGCTTTGACCCTGCAAGCTGATGTGACAAAGCCCGAGGAAGTGCGCTATTTGGTGGACAGTGCGGCGGAGCAGTTGGGGGGACTGTCGGTGGTAGTCAATAATGTGGGCAACTACCTTAAGAAATCAATAGAAGAAGTTAATGTCGAAGAGTGGCATGAAATATTAAATTCAAACTTGAATGCCACTTTTTACGTCACTCAAGCGGCTCTGCCTCACCTGAAAGCAGCAGGTTGGGGTCGCATAGTCAACCTGGGGTTCGCCGGAGCACAGCAGCTAATTGCTCGTCCCTCGATCGTCCCGTATGCGATCGCTAAAACTGGAATTATTCTGTACACAAAATCCCTGGCTAAGCAGCTAGTAAAATATAACATTACCGCTAATGTCGTTTCGCCTGGGGTCGCCGAAAACTCTGTGAGTCAACCTCTGGATCAAATCCCTTGCGGTCGCCCCGCCACTCTCAATGAGCTGGTGCGTGCTGTGGATTTCTTTATCGCCCCGGATTCGGATTACATCACCGGTCAAGTTGTGGAAGTCTCGGGCGGTTGGAATATCTAAACCTTGGGCGTGGGGCGTGGGGCATTGGGCATGGGGGATTGGGCAAAGGCAAAAGCTCAGTTCTCGCTCGAAGCCTGATTACAGTTAATTAACCGGACATCATGATCAGAGCGGTTGAGCGCCGGGATTTGGGGATTGGGGGATTGGGAGTTGGTGAAAATTCCGACTCCCCCGGTCTGAGGTCTGTGAGAGTTAGGAAATATGCGGAATTTGGGCCTGGTTTTAATCGTTTTCTCGTTTTTACCTTGGGGAGTGGTGGCGCTTTTGCCTGTTTTGTCTTTGCCTGTGGGGCAAAAAGCTCTGCTGGTGCCGGTGCTGGCGGTTGTGGCAGAAGTCTGTTTCTGGCTGGGGTTGCTGCTGGTGGGGAAAGAAGCGGCTGCCAAGTACCGGCGCTATTTTAGCCCGCGCTATCTTTGGAAGCGTTTGAGTGAGTTGATACGGAAACAATAGACACTGGATACGGGGAAGGGGCGCTTGCCGGTTAGGGCTGGCGGCGACAGACTTTCGCCCACCGGCGCGGGGTAGCAACAGAACGTTTTTGTCGGGTTGGCTGGGGATCAGGGCGCAGCGCCCCGGAAAGGGGCGGCTGCTTTGTTTAGGAATCGGGCTCGGAGAGGACTCGCAGGCGAATGGAGCGGTCGCTCCCATCGCCGAGCTGGACTTCCATCACGTCGCGAGCTAGGCGGTCGAGACAGGTGAGGAGGGCTCGCAGGTTGGGGGTGCTCGCGCCGGTCTCTACATAGAGCCGGTCTGCCAGATTGCCAACGCGCTTCCAGGTGGTGTAAAGCTTGGCGATCATTTGCTCGAGCTGAGCCGCTTGTTTGACTAAATCGGCTGTGGTGTTCAAACAGCCGGTTCGCAGGGCTTCTTCGAGGGCCATTTCTACGTCTACGGATGTCTGGCTGATGGCTTGCACTTGGGCGGCGGCGTCCAGATAGCGGGACAGGCTGCGGGCTTCTGAGGTCAGCTTTTTAACGGTATCGACGTCGGGATTCTCTGCGGCTTCCTCCTGAATGGCGCTGATGTGGGATTCTGGCAATTTTTCCATTTCTCGCACCAGGGGGGCGAGGTAGTTGGCGGGGAGGGAACCGGCAGAGGCTTTTTCCTTGATTTCCTCGGGGAGGAGATCCGAACTCATGGCTGTCCACTCGTCAGCCAGCTGGCGCACTTCGCGGCGGGTGATGCGGTTGCCGGTGCGGGCGGCTTCTGCAACCAGCTGCTGGATTTCCGGGCTGGCTTTGGCGGTTTCCACAAAAGCCCGCATGCTGAAGTTGTTAATGCTAGAGGGGTCTAACTGTCCCTCTTCCAGCAGGGTGTCGGCGCTGTTGGCCAGTTCTATGAGGGCGTAGGCTTGGCTTTTACTGATCTCTCGCTCTTTGAGCCAGTTGAGGAAGCCTTTACCGCGCCCTTCGCCGCCTTTTTTCTCTCGGTCGCGCACGGAGCGCAAGATCCGCCCCCGCCAGATTTGGGTTTGCAGGTCGAAGCGATCGCACACTTTCCAGGCGCTGTCAAGCTGCAGCTGAAATTGCGGCTCGGGAATTTCTTCGTCCTCTGGATCGGGCAGCTCGAAAGTTAGGTCGGTGATGCCGGTGAGGGCAGCGGCAAGCTCGTCGGGAGACTGGGGAAGCGGAACCATCAGCGATTGGCAGAAAACAGTTGATTTATTATCCCACGCCGGTGTTCTTTTGTTTCGGGGTTGGGGATTAGAGATTAGGGGTTAGGGGTTAGGGGTTAGGGGTTGGACTGGTGTGTCAGGGGGTTGGGGGTTGGGGGTTGGGGGTTGGGGTTGGGGGTTGGAGTGGGATGTCAGGTTTGTGGATCAAGGGAAGTCCGCCGGTGGGTACGAAGGCATGAATGTCCCGTCTCTACAAGTCGAGCTCTGAACTCCATCGTCCGAGCTCGGAGCTCCATCGTCCGAGCTCCCTTGCTCCATCGTCCGAGCTCGGAGCTCCACCGTCCGAGCTCGGAGCTCCACCGTCCGAGCTCGGAGCTCCATCGTCCGAGCTCGGAGCTCCATCGTCCGAGCTCCCTTGCTCCATCGTTCGAGCTCCCTTGCTCCATCGTCCGAGCTCGGAGCTCCATCGTCCGAGCTCGGAGCTCCATCGTCCGAGTAGGGTGCGTTCCCCGGAACGCACCCTACTGGCGGGGGGTGGGGGTTCGGCGCGCCCTACGAACCGCCGGCGATCAGTTTGACGATCACGCCAATCAGGGTGGCGCTCACAACAGCCACAGCTAAGACAAAGAGTATCAAACCGACCAGCAGCAGGATGATAAACGACCGATCTGCCTTTTTGGTAGTGGGCTGGGGATATTTTAAGTTGGTTTCCAGCAGCTCCATGTTTTTGGTATTGGCTTTCCAGGCGAAATCCATCAAGTCTCCCAGCACCGGCACTGTGCCAATCAAGATATCCAAGACGATGTTGAGAACCATGCGCACCAAGGTTTCTTTGGGCAAGCCCATCCGAGCTGATGTGAACACGATATAGGCGGAGAAAATTCCTCCGATGATATCGCCGCCGCCTGGGATTAGCCCCAAGATGGAATCGAGTCCTATGCTGAAAGGCGTCCCCGGGATGCCAATGGCGTTGTCGAGGAGATTGCTGAGTTTGCGCAGGCGCTCCAGGGTGGCGGGGTCGAAGTTTTTGCCGGCACTCATGGGGGAAGGACTGGGGAGAGGTTGGGTCATGTGAATTTTTTCCTATGCAGGCGCGATAGATAGGGTGGCGTTAGCGTGCTTCGGCGCATGCGCTCTTGAGCACGGCGCAAACGCCTACAGCGCAGCGAGCTGGCGTGACCTCGCTATGGTCTAATACCTAGTAAGATTAGAATTATACGTGCACTTAGCGTCAAAAGATGAAAGTCAAACGCCTAAAAATGACCGGCTTCCGTGGAATCGGCGATCTGGCGCTGGAGTTTGATGCCGGTGAGCCAACTGTACTCCTCGGCGTCAACGGCGTGGGAAAGTCGAGTATTCTTGACTGTCTCGCTATTCTCCTGTCCTGGTTTATGGTGCGGATTGTATTCGACCCAGAAACCAGAAAAGATTTGAGTGAATCTGTGAGGCTGTATGGAAAAAACTTCCGGAGCGGATTTCAGCAAAAAGACCTGGCAGATGATCGTTTCTTTGGCGAACAGGACATCAAAAATGGGGCCAGCCAGACCCGCAGCGAAATTACACTTTCACTGGACTCGCAGGAACTGATCTGGGCTCTCACCAAGACTCTGGAAAAAGGGAGCGCAGAACCAAACAGCGATATGGCGGACTTAAAGCGAGTTACTGCCGGCATCCGACAGGAGAGGGAAACTAATGCAGGCTCAAACATACCTCTGGCAGTCTACTACCCTGTCAGTCGGGGGGTTGGCGATATCTCCTTGCAAATACCTAATAAGCTTATTACTAAAGTAGCGGACGCCTATGACGAAGCTCTGCAAGGTATAGCAATCAATTTCAATAGCTTTTTCCAATGGTTTAGAAGCTGTGAGGATTTAGAAAATGAAGAGCGGCGAGACAATCCTGCGTTTCGAGATGGTAAACTAGAAGCAGTAAGGAATGCTATCTCCTCCCTGCTACCGGAGTTCTCGAACCTGCGCGTCCGGCGCTCGCACCTGCGAATGACTGTCAGCAAACAAGGTGAGGAGCTGATTGTAAATCAGCTGTCTGATGGTGAGAAATGCTTGCTGGCAATGGTGGGGGATTTAGCAAGAAGGCTGGCAATTGCCAATCCGGGACTGGCAGAACCACTCGAAGGAAGCGGCGTTGTGCTGATTGACGAAATTGAGCTGCACCTTCACCCCAAATGGCAGCGCGAGATTATACCGGCGCTGACAAGAACTTTCCCAAACTGCCAATTTATTGTCACAACGCATTCGCCGCAAGTGGTCAGCCATGTGCGACCTGAAGGGGTCTACCTCTTGGAGAAAACACCTGAAGGTATCGTCGCTAAGCGTCCAGAAAGCTCATTTGGGAGAGACAGCAATCGTATTCTTGAAGACTTGATGGGTGTTTCAGAACGTCCGCAGGAAATTAAGGAGGAGTTACTTGAGCTGTTTCGACTTATTGACCGGGGAAATCTCGATGGGGCTAGGCAATTGCGCCAGCAGCTGGCCAACGAAATCGGCGCTGATGAGCCAGAGTTTGTCAGGGCAGATATCCTGATTCGCCGCAAGGAGATTCTCAACAAGTGAAGCACATTCAAAAGGGTGAGGAGCCAGAAAGCTTTGCCAACTGGAAGAAACTGGCCAACGAAAATTGGACGCCAACCTATGATGACCTTCGGGGAGAAGTAAAAACTGATCTGCATCATTCGTTGCTGCGCGAACAGGGCTATATCTGCTGTTACTGCGGCATGCGGATTGCGGTGGAAAACAGCCATCTCGAGCATCTCAAGCCTCAGAGGTACTATCAGGAGCTAGCACTGGAGTACACGAATCTGCTGGCTTCATGCCAGAGAGAGAGTAAAAAGTCTGAGCCAGTCCATTGTGGCAAAAAGAAAGACGACTGGTACGATGAGCAGCTTATGGTTTCGCCTCTGGAGGCTAACTGTGCGAATTTCTTTCGCTACCTGGGTTCTGGAGAGATTCTGCCAACAGATGAGGCAGATAAAAAAGATGCTGCTATCAAGACGATTGACAAACTCGGACTCGACATTGATAAGCTGAGAGCTATGCGCCGCGAGGCGATTGACGGGATTTTGGAGGCTATTGACGGACTCACCGGCGAAGAAATACAGCTGCTAGCTCAAGGCTGTGAGAAACCAGACGCTAATGAACAATACACGCCGTTTTGTGGGGCGATAACCTACATCCTCAAACACTACTTTGTGCCTTAGGATTTTCCCTCTCTATACTTATTGACAAAAGAGAAAAAGAGTGTGTGGGGTGAGGTGGAATTGCCTCGTATAGCAGTTCTAAATGATTTGCGCAACTGCTGGGGGCCAGAACCCCGGTTTCTTTAAGAAACCGGGGTTCTGAAATTTACACGAAGGATTTAGACGCGCTATATCATGTCCGGTAGGGACTCGTCAGGAACGCGATAAACCCAAGACTCGCGCAAGAGTTTTGCCCTCACCGGCACCGCCGTGCGGGAGCGCGGCGTTCTGGGACACCGGCACCTAACCATTCCTGGGGCTTGTATGCTATCCCTATAGCAAGACCGGCTCCCATGCCCCACGATCGGCCATGCCTGTGGACTTCTCTGGACAAAATCTGCAAGGACGCAACTTTAAAAATCAAGACCTCACCGGCGCGAACTTCAGCAACGCCGACATCCGGGGTGCCAACTTCACCGGCGCAAACCTCACCGGCGCAAACTTCACAGGTGCGCGAGCTGGAGTCCCACGCAAGCAAACCGCCGCACTCCTCATCCTCCCGCTCATCCTCGCCTCACTGTCCGGCTTGCTTGCCACACTGGCGGGCGCGTTTGCCGGCGCTTTGCTCAATCCCCAATTCATCAAAGGCAACACCATTTTTCCCGGCGTCGCCGTCTCGCTGCTGCTGGCTCTGTTCTTTCTCGTCACCCTCCGCCGGGGGATGGAGCGGGCTTTGTGGGCGGTGGCGGTGGCGGCGGCGGTGGCTGGGGCTTCGGCTGGGCTCAAGCCCTGGTTTTTGGCTTGGGATTGGGCTTTGACCGGCATTTGGGAGGTGGCGGGGATGGCGGCTTGGGCTTGGGCGCTCGCTTTGGCGGGGGCTGCCTCTCTGGCGGCGGGTGGGAGCCGGGCGTGGGCTGTCACCGGCGCTTTGGCGTGGTTTTGGGCTTTGATTGGGGCTGCCCTCGGCACCGGGGCTGGGTTTCTGGGCGGGCTGTTTCAGGATGCTTGGGCTTCGACTGCGGTTTGGGCTTTTGCGGTGTGTGTGGCGGTGGGTGTGGGCTGCGGTTGGGCGAGCCGGCGAGCTCTGTCTGGAGACGAGCGGTTCGCCGCGATTGGCAAGATAGCGGTTGCTTTTGCCGCTACCGCAGGCACAAGCTTCCGCCGGGCTGATTTAACCGACGCCAATTTCACCCGGGCTGTGCTGAAAAAAACCGATTTCCGAAAAGCAAATCTCACCCGCACTTGCTGGTGCGGAGCGAGCCAACTTGACCGAGCCAGACTTGGCAGTGCGGTGCTGGCTAACCCTGCTGTTCGAGATTTGCTTGTCACCGGCTCTGGGCGCAATAAATCTTATGCCGGCATGAATCTCAGGGGTGCTAACCTTGCCGGTGCTGACCTCAGCCACGCCGATTTGCGGGAAACAAATCTCAGTGAAGCCTCTCTGCAAGGTGCCTGTTTAAAGTCAGCCAATCTGTCTGCCTCTCAGGCTTCCGGCACTGATTTCACCTCAGCTGAACTCACCGGCGCTTTGATTGGGAATTGGAATCTTGACAGCAACACCCGTCTCGATGGAGTCATTTGCGAGTATGTTTATTTGCTCGACTATCAAGTCGAGCGCCGCCCTCTTAGCGGAGAGTTCGCCCCCGGAGAGTTCGCGCAGCTGTTTCAGCCCGCTTTCAATTCCGTCGAGCTAGTTTTCCGCACCGGCATTAACTGGGAAGCTTTTCTCCACGCTTTCAATCAGGTGCGCTCAGAACATCCGGGCGCGGAACTTTCGCTCCAGAGTGTTGAGCAAAAAGGAGATAGCCTGTTAGTCCTTCAGCTTCGGGCGGCTGCCGGCACCAATAAGGCGAAAATCCACAAGGCTTTCTGTGACGTTTATCAGTCATGGCTGGAAGCGAACCCAGAAACCTGTCCGGAAGATGAGGTGGGCTCTTCTCGCGGGCGGGATGCCGGTTTGATGTCAATTTTAAGGCAGCTGGCTGCCAAACTGAACGAAGAACAATCCACCGAATCAAGCGAGTGAGATTGGATAAGTAGAATCTTATAGCGAATTTTAACTTTAATTTAATCCCCCACTCAATCCCCGGCACCCCAATCGCGGCGACCGGCTGGTATAATTTTAAAGTTCGCCTCTGGAACTCCCGTTCTGGAGGTTTGCGCCATGCGGACAATCCATCAGGAGAGAGAAGCAATGCAACAATATATATGCACCGTCTGCGGCTTTGTCTACAACCCAGAGGAAGGCGACGAAGACGGGGGGATAGCACCCGGCACCCCTTTTGAAAATATACCCGATGACTGGGTGTGTCCCGTTTGCGGCGCTGGTAAACAAGATTTTGAACCGGCATAATCCAGAAGTGCGTCTCACTGTTACGAAAATAGGGTAAATCTTGTAGAGACGCGATAAATCGCGTCTCACAAGTGCTATACTTGCCAGAGGAAGATGCTCTCTGCCGGCTCTCTCCGGAACGCGCTCTGGCTGGAAAAGAGAATAAAAGCTCCTTGGGGTTGAGTAGAAGTGAGATAGCTAACGGTAAATGAAAAAACTATTAGTCACCGGCAGCAGCGGGTTCTTGGGATGGAACCTTTGCCAGCTAGCCAAACAAAAATGGCAGGTATATGGCACGCACTTTTCCCATCAGGTGGAGATTCCGGGCGTCAAACAGCTGCCGGCTGACTTGACGGATTTTCAGGAACTCCAGCGCCTGTTTCAGGAAATCGGGCCAGATGCGGCTATCCACACAGCCGCCCAATCTCAGCCAAACTACTGCCAAACTCACCCGCAGGAATCTCGCGCCATCAATGTGACAGCTTCTTGGAATATTGCGGGGCTGTGCGCGGATTATTCCATTCCTTGCGCGTTTACTTCCACTGACCTGGTTTTCGACGGCTTAAACGCTCCCTACCGCGAAACAGATACCGTCTCTCCTGTCAGCCTTTACGGCGAGCAAAAAGTTCTGGCTGAACAAGGAATGCTGGAACGCTATCCCCGAACGGCGGTGTGCCGGCTCCCTCTGATGTTTGGCGGCGCGCCGGCTGCTAAAAGTTTCATTCAGCCCATGCTGCGAGCCCTGAAAGAGGGCCAGGAACTGGCTTTGTTTGTCGATGAGTTCCGCACGCCGGTGAGCGGAAACGCCGCCGCACGCGGACTTCTATTGGCTCTGGAAAACGTTCAGGGGCGCATTCACTTGGGCGGGAAGGAACGGGTGTCGCGCTACGATTTTATGCGGCTATTAATAGAAGTTCTCGGACTGAGCGATGCTAAAATAAAGACGTGCCGGCAAGCTGATGTTAAAATGGCAGCGCCCAGACCGCCGGACGTGTCTTTGGACAGTTCAAAGGCGTTCGCGCTGGGGTATCAGCCCCTGTGCTTGCGGGAAGAATTTGAGGCTTTGCGGGGAAAGGTGTGATTTTGTGGCGTTTTACCCCACCCTTCAGGCGTAGGACCGGCGTCCCGCCTGTCCCCTGACCCGCAGAACCGGCGTCCCGCCTGTCCCAACCAGGCGCACGCAGCAGGAGAAAGTTAGATTAATACCATGAAAATTGTCGTGATTGGTGGCGGTGCGGCGGGGTTTTTTGGCGCAATTACCTGCGCGAAAACTCACCCCCACACCCGAGTCACCTTGCTAGAAGCCGGTCGCAAACCTCTGGAAAAAGTTCGCATCTCTGGCGGGGGGCGCTGCAATGTCACCCACGCCTGCTTTGACGCCGCTGTGCTGGCGCAAAACTACCCCAGAGGCGGCAAAGCCCTCCGGGGACCCTTGACTCGCTTTCAGCCTCTTGATACTGTAAAGTGGTTTGAAAGTCAAGGGGTGAAACTGAAAACTGAGGAAGACGGGCGGATGTTTCCCACCACTGACGATTCCGCCACAATTGTCAATTGTCTGCTCCGGGCGGCTCTTGACGCTGGGGTGGAACTTCGCACCGGCACGCCGGCAGTTGGGGTTTCTTATCAAGACGGGATTAATAGCGTATCGGCAAAAGATGCCTTATTAAAGAGCTCCCCCTGCTTTGAAATTCAGTTAAAAACCGGCGAGGTTAAGACCGGCGACCGGCTGCTGCTAGCCACCGGCAGCAGTCCGGCGGGATACCAAATTGCCAAATCCCTCGGACACGCGATTGAGCCGCCGGTGCCTTCCCTGTTTACCTTTAATATTCGCGACGAACGGTTGAGGGATTTAGCCGGCATCTCCGTGACAAACGCCCGCGTGCGATTGCCAGAAGCCAAATTGGAGCAAACTGGGCCGGTGCTCGTCACCCACTGGGGGTTGAGCGGTCCCGCAGTGCTCAAACTCTCGTCTTGGGGTGCGAGATTCCTGCACGACTGCTGGTATCAGACGCCGCTGCAGGTTAACTGGCTACCGCAGTACAAACCAGATGAACTGCGCCAAATGCTGCTGGCGGTGAAGAATCAGTTACCGCGACGGGAGATCGCCTCTAGCTGTCCAGTTCCTCTCCCCCGCCGCCTTTGGGAGCGCTTGGTTGGGGCTGCTGGCATTGCGGAGGAGACGCGCTGGGCGGAAGTGTCCAACAAATCTTTGAACCAGCTGGTTGAGGAACTGACTCAGGGCAAATACCAGATTGCCGGTAAGGGCGTTTTTAAAGAAGAATTTGTCACCTGTGGCGGCGTCAGCCTCAAAGAGGTGGACTTCAAGACGCTGGAGAGCCGCCTCTGTCCCGGACTTTACTTTGCCGGTGAAATTCTCGATATTGACGCCGTGACGGGGGGCTTTAATTTCCAGAATGCCTGGACAACCGGCTGGATTGCCGGTCAGGCAATGGGTGCGCAGCCTTAAGAACCCACCCCACTGCTGCGGTTGGCATTTTCCTCCCCCCTGTGTTAAGTTTTATTACAAGCAGCGCCACTCTGACCTTCAGGAGCTCGGTAAAATCTCACCCGCGCTCCCTTTGGGAAGCTCAAAAGGCGCTGAATACGGGACTGAAACCGGGGTCGCGACCAGCCTAGGACTTGCGGAGAAACCGGGGTTCTCAACCAGGGGTATTGACTTTCAGCCCTAGTTTCAGAACCAGAAACCCGGTTTCGTCTCACAGTTGTGCTTTCCGATTCAAACACCCTTTTACCGCACCTTATAATATAACTCGTGAGAGGAGATTTATGAAAAATTTTGATCGGCCAGCAGGAGAATCCGAGAAATATTTTGTTTTCGCCTTAGAGTCGCCTTTTCGCGAGAGGAATGGCTTGCTGGAGTTCAAAGAGGGATTCACCTCTCCGGAATTTTTCGCCGGCTGGTCTTTTTTGACGCACCTGTATGGCGCTCTGGTTTGGGTAGATCACTGTATCCTTACATTTCCAGACCGGCACAGCCTCGACCAATACACCGAATATTTTCGCCCTTTTGGCGCTCAAGTCGTAGAAGGCCCAGCCTTATTTCCCCTAGAATTTTGTCGCGAAACCACTTCTGTACCGGCAGATTTGTGGGTGCACCTGCAGACGCTGTTACTGCCATCGGGCGGACTGGTAGTGCTGCAGACACCTCACGCAGCCGGCGATTGCACTGACCGCTTTTTGCAGGAGAGGGGATTGGCGGGTGCTCACCACGTTGCGATTCGCGCTGAGGACGTGCGTGCAGCGGCTAAACTATGGCAAGAAAAAGGCTTCGCTCCCATGTCGGAAAAGCCTCAGGATTATGGCTCCCTAACCCAGTGGTTCCTCCGGAACTCGGCGGGGCAAATTATAGAGCTTATCGAGCGCCAGCCTGGCAATAACGCAACGTTTGACTGTCGGAACATAGCGGGATTGCGCCTCTCTGAGCTAAAGAAATGAGTAAAAGTAGGGTGCGTTCCCCCCAGGGGAACGCACCCTACAATCTACAATCTTGTAGGACAGGCATCTTGCCTGTCCTTTCCCCCCAAGGGAACGTTACAATCCAGCCACAACTTCATAAAAGTTAAATCTATGCAGACAGTAAGGGTTCCTCAAAACATCCCTCAACCGCCGGCATTTGCTTCTGTGGAGGAGGAGCGCCGCCACCGCAAGCAGCGCCTAGCCGCCGCATTCCGCCTGTTTTCCCGCTTCGGGTTTAATGAGGGGATTGCCGGTCACATCACCGCCCGCGATCCGGAACGCTTAGATCATTTTTGGGTTAACCCCTTCGGAATGCACTTCAGCCTGATTCGAGCTAGCGATTTGATTTTAGTCAGCCACCGGGGGGAAGTGGTGGAAGGAAACAAGCCGGTGAACGAGGCGGCTTTTGCTATCCACTCCCAGATTCACGCCGCTCGCCCTGAGGTAGTAGCCGCCGCACACGCCCACTCACCTTACGGCAAAAGTTGGTCGAGTCTCGGTCGCTTGCTCGATCCTCTGACTCAAGATGCCTGTTCGTTTTATGAGGATCACGCGCTGTTTGATGACTACACCGGCGTGGTGCTGGAAATTGAGGAAGCCCAGCGGATTGCCAAAACCCTCGGTGAGAAGAAAGCGATTATCCTCCGCAACCACGGTTTGCTGACTGTAGGGCGCAGCGTTGATGAAGCGGCTTGGTGGTTTATCACAATGGAGCGCTCCTGTCAAGCGCAGCTAATGGCGGAGGCGGCGGGTGAGCCGGTGCTCATCGAACCGGAATGCGCCCGCCACACATGCAAGCAAGTGGGCTCGCACCACATGGGCTGGTTTAGCTTTCAGCCGCTTTACGATATGATTGTGCGCAAAGAGCCTGATTTGCTGGAATAATTATCTCTCGGTTACTCGTTCCCAGGCGGAGCCTGGGAACGAGGGGAATCCTCTGTTTTGTTCCCCCCCTCCCCGTTCACGGGGAGGGGGTTGGGGGGTGGGGTTCCAATGCCGGCAAATATCTATTAACCTAAGTTGCTAGTTACAAGCGAGCCAGTTATAT
>JAHHHT010000053.1 GCA_019359235.1 Oscillatoria princeps RMCB-10 | reverse complement strand
CATCAAAACGCCAAACGGCAACGCACCCCACCACCGACAAAATCACCGGCATCAAAACGCCAAACGGCAACGCACCCCACCACCGACAAAATCACCGGCATCAAAACGCCAAACGGCAACGCACCCCACCACCGACAAAATCACCGGCATCAAAACGCCAAACGGCAACGCACCCCCCCAGTAGGGTGCGTTGTCGGCACCCGACAAAATCACCGGCATCAAAACGCCAAACGGCAACGCACCCCCCAGTAGGGTGCGTTGCCGGCACCCGAAAAAATTGCCGACATCAAAACGTAAAACGGCAACGCACCCTACTCCAGGTTAAACAGAGTTGGCTGATCCGATCCCTTCTTGCGAGACTTCGCCGGTGCCTTCTTCCCACCTTTTCCCTTGGGTTTCCCCTCTGCAGCTTTCCCGCCGAGAATTTCCTGCTTGGATCGCTGCAGGTTGAGCTCCAGCAACCGCGCCAAAACTTCATCGCGGACATCTTCTGGCCACCGGCAGCGCCAGGGCTTTTTCTTCTCCCGAAATCCCCCCTTTTTACCGGGGGAATCTTCCTCCTCCTCTTCCTCGTAATCGAGGAGGAAAGTGCAGCCGGTGGGGATGTCTTTCCACCCGTAGGCGTCGAGCACGGCGCGATCCATCTCCGCGTGCAGTTCCCGCAGTTTCAGGATTTCCGGGTTTCGCTCATCCGGATCGTGGAAGCGGTTGTAGGTGTCTGTGAGTCCTTGGCTGTTGCGCACCATCAAGCCGGCGCGGTATTCGTAATAGGTTTTGCCAATTTCTTCCAGGGTGGGGTTGGTTTCCCAGTTCTCCGGGAAGGGGAAGGTTTCAAAACAGTCTGTGGGGGTGTAGCGGAGTCGGTCTTCCAGGGATGAGCCGAAGAATCTCGCCCAGATTTCATGGACGCGGGATTGCATGATGCTGAAGCCAGCGAATCTTTCAATAGCAAATACAGCCATTGCGTGTGAAAACACAGTGTTGGTTGACAAGAATGCCAACGAAAGATACTGAGAGTGCAGGGAACAGACCAACACGCGATCGAGTTGGGCGATTGCCTGAAACAGAGCCGGTGTAGTCTCACCAAAACGCCACCAATAACGGGCGCGAATCTCACGCTTTTGTGCCAATCGCTGAGGCTTCACCTTCTCCTCAACAATCTTCATCCAATCGGGATACTCCCACGCTTCAGCCTCGCTCATCTCGCCAAAGTTGATAACATAGCGGTGGTGGGCGTGAGTTGGGCTGGAGTTCACCTCCTCACCCCCGATATAAGGAAAAATCCGCTCGGCATTTTTGGGATTTTTCTCAATCAGCCGGCGCATTTCGGCGATGGGCGTCGCATCTGCATCCGAATCGTCAAAGGTAAAACCTTGTCCATAAATCTTCGCCCCTGTAAAACTCTTATTTGCATTCGCCAGCAACACGGCGGGGTTCTCACTCCCACCGGCATGAAACAGAAAAGCAGAAATCTGGGTAACCTCGCGCCCGTCAAGAATGGCGGGCACAGTAGGGTGCGTTGCCATCAAGGATTTTTCATCTGTACTTCCGCTTGTCTTGGCAACGCACCCTACTTTTTGAACGTGAACCACGCTCACCACAACCGCCGCAATCCCTGGCCATTTAAAACGCTTTTGGGCGCAGTAAATCGCGCCGCCATTTTGGCAGATGTATCGCAAGCCGGTGCTGCGGGTGTCGCCCTGCGCGATAGTGTTTGTCGCAATCAGCCCAAAACACCCCGACTTGCGCAGAATGGCGAAAGCGCGACGGAAAAAGTGCGCCACCAAGTCAGCATTCCCGTGGGATTCTGGATTGGCAACCTTCAACCACTCCAGATATTCATTGCCAAAGTTTGAGGAAATTTTGCTCCCTCCAAAAAACGGCGGATTGCCCACCACGGCGTCAAAGCCAGGATTTTCCTTGTCGAAGACTTCCGGAAACTCAACCTCCCAGTGAAACGGCGTGACGGGTTTCTCCAACTCCTGTAAAATTTGCACCAGTTCGTAGGGTGCGTTGCTTGTATTTTTCCCCGGCATTTGTTGATGCCCACTCGCTGCAACGCACCCTACTGCCTCCAACTCCTGTAAAGTTTTGGCCAGTTCGTAGGGTGCGTTGCTTGTATTTTTCCCCGGCATTTGTTGATGCCCACTCGCTGCAACGCACCCTACTGCCTCCAACTCCTGTAAAGTTTTGGCCAGTTCGTAGGGTGCGTTGCTTGTATTTTTCCCCGGCATTTGTTGATGCCCACTCGCTGCAACGCACCCTACTGCCGGCATTTGTTGATGCCCACTCGCTGCAACGCACCCTACTGCTGCAACGCCCCCAGCAGTGCGCCACTCATTCACTTTCTGGGAAAACTCCAGCCTTTTTTCCTTGCGCTTTTTGTCCGTATCCTCCCCAAAGAAAGCCGCCACCGCCACATTTCCTGTCAGCCGCGCTTCTTGCAACTCCGACTCTGCCTTTTGGAAGCGCTGGCGCTTTTCCTCATCTTCCCCATCGCCCAACTTGCCAATTTCATCCCGGTACGCCTTGGCGCGGCTAACCTGCTGCTTGAGCAGCGACAGCAGCGGCGTGTTGTAGATATCCGACTCCTTAATAAATTTCTGAATCTCCTCGCGAGTCACGCCAACTAGAGAATCCCCGCACTTGAGGGCGTGATCGAGAAAAGTAAACGGATAGTCTTTCGCCAGCGTCACCAGCCACAAAGAGAGCTTCGCCAAATTCACCGCAAACGGGTTTTTATCCACCCCGTAGAGACAGCGCTGCGCCACCAGCCGGCGTGCGTGGGTGAGCAGCTCTGCACCATCGGGGATATTCTGGCGCTCCCCCTCTAGCCCCCCCTTAAAAACGGGGGGAATGTTTTCTAAGTTCCCCTTTTCAAGGGGGGTATTCCCGTGTCTTTCCCACGCCCGCACCAACTTTTCTGCCAATTGCCGGCAAGTTTCCACCAAAAACGCACCCGAACCCATTGCGGGATCGCAGACTTTCAGGGATAAAATTTGCTCCGGCGTCGGGTTTTCTCCCAACTCGCGCAGCACCGGCTCTAAAGTAGTGCGCACAATCGGTTCCGTAAGGCTGCGCGGCGTGTAGTGCGAGCCAGATCGCCGGCGCTCCTCTCCAGGCTGCAAATATAGCGAACCCGCCGGCAAAATATTCGGCGTGCTTGGCGAAACTTTGCGCCCGATCGCCGCCACAATATCCTCAACCGTCTTGGCGTCTTTCAACTGCGCCAGAGCATTTCCCGACACCTCGCAACCGGCAGAATCTTTCAGCAGCTTAGCGCGTTCGCTCGGTTTCGCCGCCAGCACTTCCTGCAAATTCACCACCACAGTAACAGAGGATTTGGCACTTTTTGGCTTGCTCCAAACCCCAATGCAAGGGGCGGCGGCTCGCTCCACCTCATACCCCATCACAGCCTCATAAACTGAGCCGATTTGCTCCACATCCAGAGCGCGGTAGGAAAGGCGCTCACCGTCGAGTACCAGCAGCCGGTGCAGCACCCGAAAAATCACCCCATCGGAAATGCGAGGCACATTAATAGTAGGGTGCGTTGCCATTTCACGGGAGTGAGTTGCAGCTTCAGCAGGAGATTTGGCAACGCACCCGGCGAAACCATCGGAAATGCGAGGCACATTAATAGCAGAAGATGCAGCAGCGCTCCCAGCGAGACTTCTGCCTTCCAAAAACGGGTACTCATCCGGGTCAAATAATTGCCCGTGACGCGCCGGCAAATACAAATTCCCGTGCGCTCCCCCATCATAAACCAGGCGGAACAAACTCAGCAACCACGCCCAAGCGCCATACCGGCGATCCATCGTATCGGGGTAATTGCCGGCATCTTCCCGCAATTTTTCAAAAAGCCCCGTCACCGAATAGTTGCGCGAGTAAATCGCATCTTGGGGCATCAGCCCCTCATCTTCAGCATACAGCAAAAACACCAGCCGCAGCAAAACCGCAACCAGACCCCCATAAATGTGCTGCGGGTCCGTTTTGGCAAGTTTCTGTAGCGACAGTACCGTTCGACCCTCTCCCTCATCTGCTATCTGGAACCCGCGCAGCAATTCCCAAAGCGCATCGAGAACCTGTTCCGACAGTTTCGTCGAAACCTCATTCTGGTACTTGCGACTTTCTTGCAGCAAAGCAGCCAGCCGGCGCTCGCTGGGGTAATTAAAAAGCCGGTCCGCTCCCAGCAGCATTTCCATCGCCCCCAGGATCAGACGCCCGGAAACCTCGCACATTGCCTGAACGGGAAAAGTCAGGTATCCGGAAGACTCGCCTCTCGGCGCATAAACCAGTCGCAAATCCGCGCCATTGCACAGCACCCCGACAGGAATTCCCGTCTCCCGCAACAGCCGCTCAAACTTCGCTTGCGGCGAAGCGCCCCACTTCCCAGACTTCTCCGCCTCCGTGCCGGCTTCATCCAAACAGGTGCCGGTGGGAATCACCTGGACTAACATCAGCCAGCCCCCACTTTCCGAGTCTGGCACCGCAAAACTTGGGGCCAATATTTCGCCATACTCTCGCAGCAGCACTGACAGCTCAGTAGGCAATTCAGATGCCGGCACTAAGTCTGTTGGCTGCCAACCTAAAGCATTTACAGCAAATGCAGCAAAATCAGAAATGCAATATAAATCGTCACTCGTCTCAACGGTTTCCCGCAAAGTCTGCTGCAATTCCACCACATTGCGGCTCACCACCGCCTGCGCCTTTACCAGAGCGGGGGGAGACACCACCAGCCCCACCGGCTGGAGGAAGCCTAGCCATTCTTTATGCCTGAGAAGTTCTGGATCTGTTGCCATTGTTAGGGGTTAGGGGGTAGTAGGGGTAGGGTGCGTTCCAGAGGAACGCACCCTACGGGTTAGTAGGGGTAGGGTGCGTTCCAGAGGAACGCACCCTACTGTTGCCATTGTTAGGGGTTAGGGGGTAGTAGGGGTAGGGTGCGTTCCAGAGGAACGCACCCTACGGGTTAGGGGGTAGGGTGCGTTCCAGAGAACGCACCTCCATCGGGAAGGCTGGCATAGGGAACGCACCCTACGGGTTAGGGGTTAGGGTTTAGGGGGAGAAATAATTCCGACAGGGGGATGGGAATGTCCGGGAACGCCAGCGGGGCGATAACACCATTATACTGGAGAGCGGTTTCAGATTGATAGCCTGCCGGTGTGGGGTTGCGGAAAATATAGGCGTGCCGGTTCGCCACATCCAAAATCCAGTGTAACTCGTAGGGTGCGTTCCCTCTTAGGGAACGCACCCTACAACTATATGCCCCCCTACTGCCGGTGTGGGGTTGCGGAAAATGTAGGCGTGCCGGTTCGCCACATCCAAAATCCAGTAATCCGCAATATTGGCTCTGGCGTAGATAGTACCTTTTTCCGAGCGGTCAATTTCCAGCGTTGTATAAGCCACCTCAATCAGGGGTAGGGTGCGTTCCCTCTTAGGGAACGCACCCTACAACTAACTGTTTTGTACAATTCTACCTTCTAGCAGTTCAACTTTGTCATCCTCAGTCAAAAAGCCGGCGTCTATCAGCCGGTGATATTCATCCACAGTCCACAGTTTTATTTCGGTTGCTGTCATTGCAATTCCCTCCGTATGTGCCGGTAGGGTGCGTTCCCGCGCGAGGGAACGCACCCTACACCTAACCGGTAACCGGATATAAATATACTAACCCCACCGGCTCGACGCGCACCGCCTTAACCTGGTAAGTCGCCTCAATCCGCCGTGGCTCCTCTGTCAGCTCCTGTTCCAGACTCGCCAGACGCTTTTTCCAGTAGCGCCGGTCAGCTTCAATTTGGCGCTGCTCGTTTTCCTCAAATAGAGACAGCTGCACCGCCTCAGTTTCCTTCTCGCGAGACAAAATCTGCTGGCGCTGTTCCTGCAAAATCCTCGCCATTTCCGCCGCTTCCTTTTCCCCTCTCGCCGACAGCTTTCGCTGCGCCCGTTCTGCCAATTTTTCAGCCCGCAATTTCAAATGCGGAATCAGCTCCCCCACATCCTGCGCCGCACTTTCGCGCAGCCGCAACTTCACCCATTCCGGAACCTCTCGCAACCGGGGAGACGCCAGAGAAATTTCCAGCAACTGCAGCACATTCTCCTTGTCATTTTCCCCCAAAGGTCGCAACTTTTTGCGCCCCCTCGCACTCGGCTCAGCCCACTCCGCCGCCACCGCAATCACCTCATCATGCAATCTAGACGCACGCTCGCCATACAGCGAAAGACGACCGAGCGCCATCACCTTTGGAACGGGGTCATCCGTAAGGCAGACGCAAGCGCGAGTCAGCTCGTCATGCAAAAAGCCCTGCGCCAGAAACCGCCCCAAAAGCCGCTGCGCCAGCCGGTGCTCCAAGTGCAAGTGCACCACCTCCCCATCCAGCGAAGCCGGATCGCGAAAAACAACCGGGCGCACCGGCGCACACCGCCGCCAATCCCACAGGTTTTGCCCCTTTTTCCGGGGCGCTCTCAACGTGTCCAGAGTGGCGCTCCAAGTGGGATCAGCCCCGAACCGCTCTGAGAGCGCGGGAAGCGCCCACTGCGCCACCGGCGCTGTCGCCGCCGAGTGCGGATTCACCGGCTCTATAGGTTTCGCCCCCAAAATTTCCAGAGACGCCGAGATCGCATCGCGAAAATGCCCGTCATCAAATCCCAGCCAATCCTGAGAAGCTTCCAGCATTTTTCGCAAGCCCTCAATTTGCTTAGCCAGCTCCGCCTTTCCCACTTTGACGGCTTCCAACTCTTCCCCGATAACTTTGCTGTGAGGCGAGCTGTCAAAATCTCCAGCAGCCCCCAATTGTTCAATCGAGGCGGCGAGACTGTCCGCCTCCTGATATCCAATCCCCTTTTCCAGCAGCCGCGACAAATTTTTCTGCACCACCGGCGTCAGACTTCCCAGTTCTTTTTGAATCGTCGCCGTCTTCCTCACCAGCACATCCAGCACCCGATCTTCCGCCCGCTGCGGCAAAACAAAATAGTGGCACCGCACAACAGGAGAGCGCTGCAATTTCCGGTCAATTCGCCCGTTGCGCTGCTCCATCCGGCTGGGATTCCAAGGCACGTCAAAGTGGAACAAATCCGCGCAGTAATTTTGCAAATTCACCCCCTCTCGCGCCGCATCAGTCGCGATCAGAATCCGCAGCGGGTGTGCCGACGGTTTCGTATTAAAAGCCAGCTTAATCGCTTCCCGCCGCTCTTCCCCAATCCCGCCGTGAAACACCTCAATCCGCTCCTTTTCCCGGTGAGAGCCGGCAATTGCCGATTGCAGCATCTCCTGCAAATAGCGCTTTGTATCCGTGTATTCCGTGAAAATCAGCACCCGCCGGTCCAGCCAAGCCGCATCTGGCTTTCCCAAATCCGGACAGAGATTTTCCTGAACCCACTCTACCAGCTTTTTGATGCGAGAGTCCGCCTCAAACCGCGCCGCACCGGCAATTTCTGCCATCTCGGCGAGCAGCTCCAACTCGCGCGGCGTGAGAGCCGGTGCAATGTAGGGTGCGTTGCTCGCCCCCATTCTTTTTTGCTGTGTTTCATCCAATGGCGCAACGCACCCCACCTGAGTTGCTGCTTTCATTTCAGCGTCTTCTTCCGCTTGGATTTCCTCATCCGAAAGTTCCGCCCGCTCGTCATCCGCCCCCGGCGATTCTGACAGCAGCGAGTAGGGTGCGTTGCTCGCCCCCATTCTTCTTTGCTGTGTTTCATCCGGTGGCGCAACGCACCCTACCTGAGCAATGTAGGGTGCGTTGCTCGCCCCCATTCTTCTTTGCTGTGTTTCATCCGGTGGCGCAACGCACCCTACTGACTCGATCGCCTGCCGGTGCGCCCTCAAAGTGCGGGCGAATGCCTCAATCGAGGACAGCAATCGCTTCTGCAGCGAAGTGATCACCAGCAAAGCAGCGGCTTGCCTTGACTTCGACTCATTTTTCAGCCGCTCCTCCCGCAACTGCCGGTACTCTTGCAGCAGCCGAGATAGCTTCAATTCTACCGCATCTTCTGGCAAACCGTCAATCACAATCGGAATCACTTCCCGCTTAGGAAAATCATCCACTCCCACCTCCCGCAAATCCCGCTTCAGCCGGCGCACCATCACCGCATCCAGCAACTTGGAATTCCGCACCGGCACCCCCCGGCAAAACCGCTGCGAGTCCAGCATTTCCAGCAAAGCCGCGAAACTGTTAGAATGTCCGTTGTGCGGCGTTGCCGAAAGGAACAGCTTGTGCTCAAAGCGCGGCGCTATCTCCCGAACCGTTCGCGTCAGCTGCGAGTCCACCGCATACTTGGCACCGCTTGCCGGTGCGGCGTTGTGAGCCTCATCCAAAATCAGCATCGAGCCGGCGCAAAATTCCCCCAGCCAGTCTCTTAAAGGTGCCGCATAAGTCTCATCTCGCAGCAGCGCATGTGATATAATAAAACGAGTGTGCGTCGCCCACGGATTAATCCCATACCCCCGCTCCTGCCGGCGGCTGGCGACAAATTGCCGGTCTAAAATAATAAAAGTCAGTCCGAACCGGCTCTCCATTTCCTCTCGCCACTGGCGAACCACAGAAGGCGGGCAAGATATCACCACACGCCGCACCTTTTGCCGCATCAGCATCTCCCGCAAAATCAGCCCCGCCTCAATGGTTTTACCCAACCCAACATCATCGGCAATAAACAGCCCGACTCTAGGCATCAGCAGAGCTTTCCTCAGCGGTTCCAGCTGGTATGCCTTCACTTCAATCCCCGCCCGGTAGGGAGCTTGAAAAAGCCTAGCTTCTGTAGACGTAACGCAATTCCAGCGCAGCGCGTGCAGGTAAGCCGAAAAGTATTTCGGCGCATCAAATCCCCGACTGGCGACAGACTCCCACGAAGTTTCCCCCGCGCCAACCGCATCCACTTCTCGCTCCCACAGCACTTCCAGAGATTCCCCCAGCGCCTCGTCTTCCAGACAGGAGAGCCGCACTAAAGTGTCTTCTGTATCAGACGGTTTCGGGACAACCTCTTCCACGAGATACTGTCGCGACCGCACCCGTACAATTTGACCTGTTTCTACCATCATATCACTTTCAGTTGCATCCCCACAATATAGCAATCGGCTCAACAGAATACTGGCACAGGCATTTCCGCCTGTCCTGCGGGCTCTATCCGCAGGGCCGGCTCCAAATTCCCGTGAGTCAACCGCACATTATATCAGATTTTTCCCTCACCCCTGCGCCGTTTCTTCTCAAAATACTGCTGGTGTTCCTCCGCCGCAACCCAGAACTCTCCCGCCGGCTTTATCTCGGTAACAATATCCCTATCATATTTCCCTGACATCTGCAGTTTTAACTTGGATGCCCGGGCGGCTTTTTCCTGCTCAGGAGTGTGGTAGAATATAGCAGAGCGGTACTGCTCCCCCCGGTCTGGACCCTGCCGGTTGAGTTGAGTGGGATCGTGGCAATCCCAAAACACTTCCAGCAGCTGTTCATAGGTTACTAGATTGGGGTCATACTCCACCCGCACCGCCTCGGCGTGCCCGGTAATTCTGGCGCAAACATCGAGATGGCAGGGATTGGGAAAGTGCCCGCCGGTGTAGCCGGCTGCAGTTGCAATAACCCCTTTGACTTGGCGAAACCTGTCTTCTACTCCCCAAAAACAGCCGGCGGCAAATGTGGCAAAATTCATGTTTTTCTTCTCCCATACTCTGTAGGGTGCGTTCCGCCTGAGTGCACCCCTTATTTGTGTGCGGAAATAGATAAGGCGGAACGCACCCCCCCTCCTGTAGCGGTGCGTTCCGCGTGCGAGTCAGCACCATTATCTGTCCGAGAATGGATGACGCGGAACGCACCCTACTTTCTGTAGCGCCGCACCGGCACTCTACACGGTTTCTTCCTTAACTTTCACAAGCTTGGATTTGAGGTAGCGCAGCGCTAGCCAAGTCAGGGCGCATCCCAAAACATAGTAGAGGAAGTCCCACCAGACAAAAGTGGTGCCCAGGAGAGTGCGCCCTACCCATGTGGCCCGAATCGCTTGCAAGAATGGGGGCTGCCACAGCTGGAGGCATTCCAGCAGTGCCGTGGCGGCGAAAACGCCGGTGGCCACTTTGGCCGGCGACGCCTGTGGCCAGATGAAGGCCACCAGCACTATCCAGAAGGCTTCGTAGAGGATCGCACCGGCATAATCGTTCACCCACCAGTCAAGCTGACCCCGGTAAGCCTTAGTGCACAAGCCCACGGGTATGAGTGCGAGCGCGACGATCGCCAGGACGGTGCGGTAGGCGCGAAACCGCAGGGAGCGGAAACTGGGAACAGTCATCATGTCCGCTTAAATAGGTTTTGAATCTCTTTAGAGCTTACGCAGAAACCGGGTTTCTCAACCTGATCCCTAGACTATAGCAGCAGTCATATTGGGCACGGACGTAGGACAGGCGTCTCGCCTGTCCCAGAGACCTAGAGGGTGCGGAGGGAACGCCTGCTCTACGCCTATACTTCGTATCCCGGTGTCCATTACTGAGCTGTCTATTGCTATATCAGCGCAGGGTATCGCACCAGAAACCCGGTTTCTTTCATGGTTGTGCCCAAGTCCTGCTCTTGTGTGGGCCCTGTGCCGGCACTGCATTAAAAAATAATTAATATAGCGCTGCTGTGCCAATTATATGGTATTGCGGTGACTTGGGGGCCGGCTCTTGGAACGAAGGAGTCGGGCCGGCAGGGCCTTGGGGGCGGGCCATGCCGGCCTGTCTCAGAAGTGAGCGCTGTCGCGCAACTTAAAATTGTGTAAAGAAATGTTATCTTTTTTATTAACGTATAAGACAAACCGTTAGGGCCAGCACGAGAGACTATAGAACTTGCCATGAAACAGCTATTTGGTCAAAGACTTCTGGTATCCTTAGCCGCAGTGTTCCTGGCTGTATCCGCTTGGGCGATAGCGCCGGTGGCCCGGGCCTACGAGAATCCGGACTTGCTTCCCGAGACCCAGACAGCGGTGATTGACTTGGCCAAGTCCCTGACCGCCGTACAGGAAGAGGCGCTGGACAAAGACCTGCAGCAGTTTGAAGCCGAAACCGGCTTCAAACTGCGAGTTTTGACCCAGTATGACCGGACACCAGGACGGGCGGTGAAGAAATTTTGGGGTTTGGATAACAAGAGCGTGCTGCTGGTTGCCGATCCGCGCGGCGGCAATCTGCTAAACTTCAATGTCGGGGATGACCTCTACCCGCTGCTGCCCCGCACCTTCTGGGTAGAGTTGCAAACTCGCTTCGGCAATCAGTTCTTCGTGCGCGAAGAGGGCGAAGACCAAGCCATCGTGCAGTCCCTAGAGTCGATCAAGACTTGTTTGCGCCAGGGCGGCTGCCGGGTTGTGCCCGGTTTGCCCAGAGAGCAGTGGATTTTGACTCTGATTACTTCTGTCATTGGTGGGCTGGTGTTTGGATTTGCCGCTCAACCCCGCGATGGAAAAATCTTTGCGTGGCAGTGGGCGCTGATTTTCTCCCCCCTGTGGGGCATCCTGTTTGTCGCCTTCGGCATTGGGCCAGTGATCAGCCGCACCGCCGAGTGGCTGCCCTTATTCCGCAATATTGTCGGTTTCATCCTCGGAATTTTAGTCGCCTACCTGACGCCGGTTCTCAGCCAATCCTCGGCTTCTGAAACCTGAAGCCGGTTTTTTTAGGTGTTAGGTGTTAGGTGTTAGGTGCTACGTTTTAGGTTTTAGGGTTTAGGGTTTTAGATGTTAGACATCACCCCTATCCCCTATCCCCTAACTAAGCTGTTAGGCTTTTAACCTGATTTTCCGTTGAAAGGAGGCAGAGCCTCCAGATTGCGTTCCCAGGCTCTGCCTGGGAACGAGAGATAACAATGTTTATTAAAGCTTCTTAAAAAGATTTAAAGTTTTTAACATTAAACGTATGGAGGGCAGCGCTCCTTCTGTCCAGCGGGAAAGAAGGGGAAGAGCGCCGAGAAGATTTATGATCGAATGGCACGTAACCGACGCCCAGAGTCTGGCAATTATTGACCGAGAAATCGGCGACCACTCTTTTTCACCGGCAGAATACGAGATATTGCGGCGGGTGATTTCCGCAACAGCTGACTTTGAGTACAAATCGCTGATTCACTTTTCTGAGCAAGCCCTGCAAGCTGGGGCGGCGGCGCTGGCGGCTCGCACCACTATTGTCGTAGATGTGCCGATGGTGCAGGTTGGCATTGCGCCCCAGATCCAAAACACCTTTGCCAATCCGGTGTACTGCAGCATGGAAGCACTGACGCGCCCCCAAAAAGAAAAAACTCGCGCCGCTTGGGGCATTGAAACCCTAGCCAGACGCTATCCGGAGGCAATCTTTGTGGTGGGTCAGGCCCAGACGGCCCTAACCGCCATAGTAGAGCTGATTGAAGCGGAGGAGATCAGACCCGCCCTCGTGATTGGCACCCCTGCCGGCTTTGTGGATGTGGATGTAGCCAAAGCTAGGCTGAATGACTCCCTCGTCCCTCACATTCGCATTGAGGGACGCAAGGGCAGTGCGGTGGTGGCGGTGGCCATTGTCAATGGACTGGTAGACCTGGCGTGGCAAGCATACGGGCAAGAAGGAAGGAGCGGTTTGTAATTAGGGGTTAGGGGACAGGGGTGAGGGGTTAGAGCTGATTTATAAAGTAAATATTAAATGCCAGTCAGCGCCCAGATCGGGAAAAGATCCCCCCCCTACCCCCCCCTTAAAAAGGCTACGGTTCACACACAAATCCCTGTGATGCCAATTTTCCATGAAGTTGGAAGAACCTCTTTCTCCCCCCTCACCCCAAAGTGGGAGAGGGGGGCTGGGGGGTGAGGGGCGAGGCTGCAGTCACTTGCCCAAGATATGTATAAACAGTAGCTAAAAAAGGGGGGGGAACTCTTAAGCCCCCCTTTTTAAGGGGGGTTGGGGGGATCTAAAAAACGGGGGGGAACTCTTAAGCCCCCCTTTTTAAGGGGGGTTGGGGGGATCTAGATTTTCTTTATAAATGACCTCTTAGGAGTTAGGCACACCACCTACCACCTACCACCTAACCCCTAACACCTAACCCCTAACCCTAACCCCTAACCCCTGACCCCTGACCCCTGACCCCTAACCTGCGGATTTCTTGCGGGAGCGCAATTGCTGGCTGACCTCAACAAATTCATCCCGCCGCAGGTAGGGATAGTCACTCACCCAAACTTTTTGACTGGGAATATAAATATCTGAGAATTTCGCAATGCGGCTCAAGTTGGGTTCATTGGACATCACCAGCATCAGAGCCAGCTGACCCGACGCGATGTTGGAGTGTTCTTTGCGCAGGGGGACTTGCAGCTCGGTCGAAAACCCAGTGCGGTCGCCGACTGCCAGATTCAGCCGCCGCTCTCGGTTCTCGACGATCACCAGCTGTCCTTTGGCGTTGACGGTTTCCTCTTGACCGACCACTTCATCTGTGATATATACATCCAATACCCGTCCTTGCCAAAATCCGCAATAGAGATAGCGCCGGCACTCAGCGTTGCGGAAACTGGCCGCAGCCACCGGTCCCCAAAGCCAGTACAGACCGGCGGCGATTCCCACGATCAGCTCCAACTGCCCCCCGCCTCTGCCTCCTAACGCCAGTCCCAGCAGAAAAATCAGCAGCACGCTGACTACAGAAATCAACAGCCGCTTTAAAAAATCTGAGAACTTGCCCGAGCAGTAGGCGTATTGAGCGCCGGTGGCAACGGCGGGAATCAGTCGTTCAAATGTTTTGCGAGTTAAGGGGATCAGCATAGGTACAAGGCGCTTACCGCCTGCTACTATAAGTTTTTTTTATCTGGCCCTCCGACTGCGGGCGCGATTAAAGCTACAATAACGGGCTGGATATCCAATTGTCTTGGAGGTTTTATGAATTACCACGACGACGACGAACTTTTGGAAGTAGAATGGGAAATGGACGAGTGCACAGCCTTTAGCAGCGTCATAGTGTTCGCCATGAACGCGGACGAGGAAATATCAGAGGAGGAGGCGCTGGAGGCTTTTATCACCCTCAATGGCATGAACCTCTTTCAGGATTATTCCGATGAGGAGATGGCAGTCATCTTCCAGGATGTCTCAGAATTGCTCGAAGAGCAAACGGTCGAGGAGCTATTTAGCTCCGTTACAGAAGTTCTCTCACCTGAAATGCGGGAAACAGCTTTTGCTGTAGCCACTGATATTATTTTGGCAGATGGCGTCCTCACCCCAGCAGAAAAGGATTATTTGAGCGATATCGCTCAAAAACTGGAGCTTCCAAAGCAGACTGCTCAAACCGTAATGGACGTTATGGTGATTAAGAACCGAGGCTAGAGAACCTTAATGTCCGGTTAATTACTTTTCTGATTAAAATGTGGTTGTTAATGGCTGGCGGCAACAAAAGCGAGCGTTAAAAAGCTTGCAAATGGTGGCCAACTAGCGAACGGCAACACCATATAGAAAAGTATTCAACCGGACTGCAGCTCCGTCTCAAAGGATCTTTTCCAAACCGTAAACCAGAGATTTCAGCGGTCGGACTTGGCGAATGGCCAGCAAGACGCCGGGCATGTAGCAAGACCGGTCGGTGGTGTCGTGGCGCAGGGTGTACACTTGACCTAATGCGCCGAAGATCACCTCTTGGTGGGCAATCAAACCGGGGAGGCGGATGCTGTGAATGCGAATGCCATCGTCTGCGGAAGCGCCTCTGGCACCGGCAAGTTTTTCTGTTTCCTCAACCTGTGGCGGGTTGTAGGTTTTGCCCATTTCGGCAAGCATCTGGGCGGTTTGAATGGCGGTGCCGCTGGGGGCGTCGGCTTTTTGGTTGTGGTGCAGCTCAATAATCTCCACACAGTCAAAATATTTGGACGCCGCAACAGCAGCCTGCTGCAGCAGCACCATGCCGATGGAAAAATTGGGAACAATAAGACAGCCGGTGCTGGCTTTGTCGGCGAACTCAGCCAAATCTTGGATCTGTTCCGGGCTCATGCCGGTGGTGCCGACGACGGGGCGGATGCCATAGGCAATCGCAGAGCGGACATTATCGTAAACCGATTTGGGGTGGGTGAAATCCACCATCACCCCCAGCTCTTTTTGCTGACCGGCAAACGCCAGCATCGACTCCAACTCATTGGTAATGGGAACTTCCAGCACCCCGCAACCGGCGAGCTCGCCCGCATCTTGGCCAAAATGTTGGGGATCGCGGTCGATCGCCCCGATTAGGGTCATGTCCGGGGCTTGCGCCACCGCCTTGACGACCTCGCGGCCCATTTTGCCGGCGGCACCGTTAACAACAACAGGGATAGGGTTAGAGCTGGTCATGGATCTGGTAAAAAAGTGTCAAAGTACCCAACAAGCGAATTTTAGACTAGCTTGGAGAACTCACAGCAGTGCCCGGGTGCCGGGCGCGGTGCCTGCCGGCGCAAATATGCTGTTATGCTGCGTGCAGCACTAGCTCTCTGTGTCAGATCTTGTGAACATTCGTTCTGCCTTGTCAACTGCGACCGGCCTGCGCATGTTTGGCCGCCACCTCAGCCTCGCCAGCGTCACCGTCACCGCCTTGCTGCTTCTGGTGCGGCAGCTGGGCGGACTCCAGCCTCTGGAACTGGCCGCTTTTGACTGGATGGTGCGCCTGCGCCCGCCAGATGGCCCAGATCCCCGCCTGCTCCTGGTGGAAATCACCGAAGAAGACATTCGGGCCCAAAAAAAATGGCCGCTCACAGATCGGGTTCTAGCCGATCTCTTGGCAAAATTATCCCAGTTCAATCCCCACGCTATCGGTTTGGATTTGTATCGCGACCTCCCCCAAGAGCCAGGGAGTGCCGAACTGGGTCTTCGGCTGAAAAACTCCAATGTGATTGCCATTACCCATATCGGCGACGGAGCGAAAGGCGGCGTGCCCTCCCCCACCGCTGTGCCGGCGGAGCGAGTCGGGTTTAACGACGTGCTGCTTGACCCAGATGAGGTGATTCGCCGCAATTTGATGTTTGCCTCCTTTCAGACAAAAGACGGTCAGACAAAAGTTCTCCACTCATTTTCCCTGCGGCTAGCCGAAACCTATCTGAAAAATCGAGGGCTGTTGCCGAAGAACCGCGACAGCGCTCCTGACCTGATTTTGTGGGGTCAAGCCCGGTTTTTGCCCCTAGAGGCCAATTCTGGCGGGTATGCCGGCGCTGACGCCCAAGGATACCAGATATTGCTCAACTACCGCTGTGGCTCCAATGTGGCGCGAACTGTCACCCTCAGCCAGGTTTTGAACGGCGAGCTCAACCCGGACTGGGTGAAAGACAAGATCGTGCTCGTGGGCACCACCGCCCCCAGTCTCAAAGACCTGTACTTGACTCCCTACAGCGCCGGCGATCGAGAAATCCCCAAGATGCCCGGGGTTTTGATTCACGCTCAGATGGTGAGCCAAATTCTCGATGCCGTCACCGGCTCGCGCCCCCTGTTTTGGTTTTGGCCAGAATGGCTGGAAGCCCTCTGGATTGGGGGATGGGCGTTCGCCGGCGGCGTGCTGGTGCTGCTGGTGCGCCACCCCCTGCAGCTGGGGATCGGCGCAATCGCCGGTCTGGGGGTCTTGTTTGCCACCGGCACGAGCTTGTTTTTTCTGGGGGGGTGGGTGCCGGTGGTGCCGCCGGTTTTGGCATTTCTGGCGGGGGGTGCCGGTGTGCGCTGGGGAAAATTCCGCTATGACACCTTTCACGACACCCTGACCGGCTTGCCCAACCGGGCCAAGTTCGGGTGGCTCCTGGCCTCGCAACAGGCTCGCGCCAGCAGAGGGAAGGATGATTCTTGTGCGGTGCTGTTTCTGGATTTGGACAGCTTCGGCGCGGTGAGCGGCTCTCTCGGAGACCAGCGCGGCGACGAGCTGCTGGTGGCGATTGCAAAGCGCCTGCACGAGTGCGTGCGGGGTGCCGGTGCAGTGGCGCGGGTTGAGGGGGATGCGTTCGCCATCCTCCTCAAGGATATTAATGATGCTAGCGCGGCGACCAGCGTTGCCCAGCGGCTGCACGGGGAGCTGGAGCGACCTTTCCACCACAGCGGACTGGAAGTGTTTATTACCGCCAGCACCGGCATTGCTGTGGGCAAGAGCGCTGACGCCCCAGACCTGCTGCGCAACGCCCAAACGGCCATGTATCGAGCTCGGGCGCAGGGGCGCGGGCGCTATCAGGTGTTCGAGGCGGCGATGCAGGGCGATGGGGCGAAGCGCTTGCTCCTGGAGGCTGACCTGCGGCGGGCAATCGACCGCGAAGAGTTTGTGGTTTTTTACCAGCCTTTCGTATCTTTGTCAAGTGGAAAAATTGCCGGTTTTGAGGCGCTGGTGCGCTGGAAGCACCCGCAACGGGGTATGGTTTTCCCGGGGGAGTTTATCCCGGTGGCGGAAGAAACGGGACTGATCGTGCCTTTGGGAGCGTGGGTGATGCGCGAAGCTTGCCGGCAGATGCGTCAGTGGCTGGATAAATTTTATCCTAAAGCAGGAGAAATCGGTGCAGAACCTCACTCCCACCAAGCGCTGAGCGTCAGCGTTAATCTTTCTGGAAAACAGTTTTCCCACGCAGGTTTGATTGCAGAAATTGAACAAACGCTGCAACAGACGGGTTTGGATGCCAGCTGTTTGAAGTTGGAGATTACGGAAAGTGTGGTGATGGATGATATCGAATCGGCGCTGGCTATGCTGTCGCAACTCAAAGCGCTGAATGTTCAGCTGGGGATTGATGATTTCGGCACCGGCTATTCTTCTTTGAGTTATTTGCACCGATTTCCCAGCAATACTTTGAAGGTCGATCGCTCTTTTGTCAGCCGGCTGGAGAAGGGGAGCGAATATGTGGAGATTGTGCGGGCGATTGTGACGCTCGCTCACAATTTGGGGATGGATGTGATTGCAGAAGGGGTGGAAACCGCCCAGCAGCTGGCTGTGCTGCGAGAACTCGGCTGCGAATACGCTCAGGGCTATTTCTTCGCGAAGCCGGTGCCGGCTGAGGCTGCAGAGGCAATGCTTGCGTCCAAACCCTTTGAATTTTGAAGGAGTCAGGTGCGTGATATAGCAATAGACAGTCAGTTTAGAACAAGGCATCTCACTTGCTAGTAGGGATAGGGAGCGGAGGGAACGCCTGTCCTACGTCCTAACCTAAGTGACTACTGCTATAGCCGCTATCGCGCACCCTACTTGTGATACGAATCACACAAGCTCGGTGAGTATATTCACTTATCATTCAGATTGAAATCACTGTTTCCAGCCAGAAGTCTGTATACATTAAAAGAGCGGGACACAGGAGACGTGTATTGCCTAGCCTCCGCAGGGGATCTGCCATTTCAGTTAATCTTATCTGAGCAGTATCCAGTCTTTTGTCCCCACACCAGTAATAGGAAGCTATGGTCGCGGCGCTATGATTAAGCTTTACCGATTTTTGCAGCTAACTGCTCAACTGCTCGCCTACGCCTACTCAGCACTGATTGTCGGCTATCTGATTCTAAGACTAATATTTGGGGACAGTCTGTGGCCGGTTGGCTTTGTCGGTGATTTTCTCCCTTGGATTTTATTGCCAATCTTCCTGCTGCCAATTATAGCATTTTTTCTCCTAAAGAAACGCTGGTTCGCGATTGTTTCATCTGTGGCTTGCCTCTGGCTTATCGGTTGGCTGCACGTCACCTACTTTTCTCCCCAGCCGGCTAATATAAGTGACTCCCAGCTCAGCGTTAAGATTTTTTCTGCAAACTTCGGCTGGCATACCAAATCACCACAAGCTTTGGTTGATCTAATTCAGTCAGAAAAACCAGACCTCATTTGTTTGCAAGAAATTAATGAGGATGACACCGAAGCCGTCTTCTCTAAGTTGGCAGCATTATACCCGCACCACCGGGGGCGCGGATACCACGTCATGCTGAGCAGATATCCCATTCGATCTTTCCAAGGGTTACACCTAGCCGGTCTGAACGAACCACAGGAACGAGCTATTATCGAAATGAACGGGCAAGATGTAGTTATTTATAACATTTCAACAACCCCACCCTGGATTAACCTGCATAAAATTTTGCCTTTCCTCCGCATCCCCACTTACGATTACCCCCACCGACCGGCACAAATTAAAGATTTAGTGCGGCGACTCCAGAAAGAAACACTGCCGGTTATTGCCGCCGGCGACTTTAATTTGACAGAACAGTCTCAAGACTACCATAATTTGAGAGCGGTTATGCAAGATGCTTTCCGAACAGCAGGACTGGGCTTTGGCTTTACTTGGCCTCAGGGATGGGAGGTGAATTTACTGACTAAAAAGTTAAACTGGAAATTAACTTTTCCCCTGGTGAGGCTTGACTATGTTTGGTACTCTCAGCACTGGGGGGCGAAATCAGCCAAGGTTTTACCGGGAATCGGTTCAGACCATATGCCGGTGGAGGCGGAACTGCGGATGCTGCCGTAAGTGGGGTAGTTATTAAAGCACCAGGAATTTTAGAGAAATGAAGATATTTTCAATCTAGGGCAAACTCATGCCAAAAATTCAGCCTTACCGGCTTTTGCAGCTAATTGCTCAACTGCTCGCCTACACCTACTCAGCACTGATTGCCGGCTATCTGATTCTGAGACTGATATTTTGGGACAGGCTGTGGCCGGTTGCCTTTGCCGGCACTTTGGTTCCTTGGATTTTTTTGCCAATCTTCCTCCTGCCAATTCTAGCATTTTTTATCATAAAGAAACGCTGGTTCGCGATTGTTTCATCTGTGGCTTGCCTCTGCCTGCTGGGTTGGCTGCACGTTACCTATTTTTCTCCCCAGCCTTCTCCCATGAATGGCTCGACAAGCATCAAGGTTTTGTCTCTAAACTGCGGCTGGTATAAAACCAGCTCGGAAAATTTGGCGAACCTAATTCAGCAAGAGCAACCCGCTCTGATTTTTTTGCAAGAAATTGTTCTCAAACACACCCAAAGAGCTTTTGTCTGGCTAAAAGCATCCTACCCGTACCAATTTAGCCAGCCGCCTGTGGCCATTCTCAGCAAATATCCTATCCAGTCTTCGGAAATGATACACCTTGCTGGTCATCGAGAAGTTCAGCAACGAGCTGTCATCCAAATGAACCGGCAAGACGTGGCGGTTTATAATATTTCAATGACCTCACCCTGGATTTACACCCATAAAGTTTTGCCTTTCCTTACAGTACCCGCTTACGAGTACGCAGAGCGCTCTGCAGAGATTAAAGATTTAGTGGGGCGACTCCAGAAAGAAACGCTGCCGGTTCTTGCCGCCGGCGACTTTAATATGACAGACCAGTCTCAAGACTACCATGATTTGAGTGCTGTGATGCGAGATGCTTTCCGCACAGCAGGAGTGGGCTTTGGCTTTAATTGGCCTCACGGGTGGGCTCTGAATTTACTCAGTAAAAAGTTAAACGGGGAATTAAACTTTCCCCTGGTGAGGATTGACTATATTTGGTATTCTACGCACTGGGGATCGCGCTGGGCAAAGGTGCTGCCGGCAGCGGGTTCAGAGCATCTGCCGATAGGGGCGGAACTCATATTAAGTAAATAGTAAGGGGTGTTTTACCCAAAGCAAAAGCCCGGAATTTTAACCGCTGATAAACGCAGATAAACGCTGATAACCCGGTGCTATCTGCGTTTATCAGCGTTCATCTGCGGTTAAAATAAACGGCTTATTACCCTACTCCCCATTCAAGGGTAGCGTCACAATAAAGGTGGTGCCTGATCCTACTTCCGACTCTACAGCAATTTCACCCCGGTGTAAATCGACGGCCTTTTTGACTATGGCTAAACCCAGCCCGTTTCCAGAGATGCTTTCCACATTGCTGCACCGGTAGAACGGTTCAAACAGCCGGTGCATTTCTTCCGGGGGTATGCCGATCCCCGCATCTTGAATCCTAAACACAGCCAAGCCAGCCTGATAAGTTAGGGTAAAATTAATGGTGCTGCCGGTGGGGGAATATTTGATGGCGTTGGAAAGGAGATTGATCAGGATGTGCCGCAGCAGCTGTTTGTCCATCACTGCAGGGCGGTGGGTGCCGGTGCGGGTAAAGATCAGCCGGTGATGTTTGCCGCTTCCCAGTAGCAACTCTTCCACCAAATTGCGGCAGAAATTTTCCAGATCCAGGAGTGCCGGTTTAAACTCCAGTTTGCCGGCTTCCGCACGCCCTATCACCAGAACATCCTCGATAACCCGGTTCATATTTTCGGCAGCGCCTTGAATGAAATGAAGATATCTCAGTTTTTTCTGATCGTCCCATCTGTCCAGGTTACATGCCAGGGTTTCGGCAGAAAGTAAAATCGTCGTCAGCGGGTTGCGCAACTCGTGGGAGGCTATGGAGAGATGGCGCGTTTTTTTCTCGCTCAGTTCTTCGGCTTCTTTCCTGAGTTTTTCCGAGGTTTCTAATCCGCTCACAAGTCTGGCTTCTGCCTGATGCCGGCGCACCGCAATTTCCAGGGTTGTTTGTAATTGTTTGTCTTGGAAAGGTTTGAGGAGATAGCCGAAAGGTTCTGCGATCCCAGCTCGGTTCAAGGTCTGTTCATCTGCGCAAGCCGTTAGATAGACAACGGGAATATTAAAAAGAGTGCGGATTTGCGCCGCCGCTTCCACACCGTCCATCTTTCCTTTTAGGCCAATATCCATCAAAATCAAATCCGGCTGGGTTTCTGCCGCTTTTTCAAGTGCTGCCTCACCGGACGAAACAACAGCGGCCACATTATAGCCCAGCTTTGGCAATCTGAATTGTAAATATTTAGCAATTAGAAATTCGTCTTCTACTACGAGGATTTTACGGGCAGCCATTTTTTTAACCTCTTTTTGGATTGGAGTTGATAAAAATTCAGCTTGAATAGCGTTCCCTTGCTGCGTTAAAGCTCAAAAGTGGCTGACTGCTGCTCGGTTAAGGTGGCAACCCACTGCAACCCTAATGATTCGGTCTTGTGGGAGTGGAAATCCGACCGCATGCCGGTGCCATTATCGCTGACTGTCACGGGAATTTTATCATAAAAATTTTGGGGCTCTCACTGTCTCTGCAAATCTTGCCACTTCTTTCCCTAGGAAAGGCTAGCTGAAGTAAATTGTAACTCTATTTTTGAGCATAAATCAAGAGGGGGGGTATCGCCCGCTACAAAAACCCGGAAACCCAGAAACAAATTCTTTTTCCAACCGGGAACTTATTCAGTCAGCTCTATTTGGGCGCAAGTCTTGCGACCGAGACAATTTCTCCTGAGTGAGCGCCCTGCATATTGTTTTGGACGCCGTGGGGAATTTACTTGAGCCGGAGCTGTTTTTCTTGCCTTGGCTGAGCTGGGTTATCTCGCTAACGGTGCGGTCGCGGCTTCCGGATGGAAAAATTTGATGAAGGCGCACGCAAAAAATTCCTCTCGCAGCCTATAATCTGGGTGCCGGCTGGGGGGACGCGCTTGAAATAGCCATCGAAACTGATGATTGACAGCCGGTTGAGAGACATAGTACAGAAGCAGTCGCGCTCATCTTCTGCTGGGGAGCGGTGGGTGTTCTCCTCCGCCATTCCAGCCAGGGGGTAAATGTATCTCTGTTCATTATACACTGGAAAAGCTGGCTCCCCGATCTGGCCCAATGACCTCCCAGCAACCGGGTTTCTTTTGGTAGGAACAGAAACCCGGTTTCTTACCCCTCCCTAAGCCGCACGGCAGGACTGACACAACTCGCTTCCGTTATATTTTAAAAACTTACCCTTGAAAATCTCCTGGATGCTGTCTGCCGGCTGGCGGAACCGCAGCTCTGTTTCGGGCTAGACTGCTCTCGGCAGCTCCCACAAAGCGGGACTGTTCAGCCACTCGCTCGCGCTCGCGCCCCAGCACCGTCTCCACTTGCGGACTGCAGAGGGTGGGGGCGACCTCATCAAACACGGCCATATAAATAGTAGCCGGCACCGGTTCGACAAATGCGCGGCACTTAGCTTTGTCCGATCGCAGCGCTGAGCGAGCGTGCGGCGACTGATGTCTCGCCAACAAGCCACACAAACCGGCTCTCCAAGCCATGCTGTTTGCACCATCTGTATTTCCAGAAACACTTTTTTGGTATTGCAGCAAACAATCGCCTACTCCGCTGTAGCCCAGGCTACAAACAGCAGGCCAAATTCTCTGTCTGGCCAGTCTTCTGTCTGGCCGCCGAAAAAGCATCCCTCCCTTGCCGGCTCACCATCAAGATGCGATCGCCAGTGCTGCTGGCGAGTCCAGGGGGAGATGAGGACAGTGCTGTCCGCTCCCCCCGGGCCACCGGCAGCCAACAACCGTGGCCATCCCGGCGTCACTCCTATTATGTCCGGCTGTATGCTTATTATCCGGCAGAATTAATTCTGCCGCTATACAAACTTTCGTCCGCCTTCGCGGACTAATATTTATGCTATTAATTAACCGGATTGGATTTTCCCCGGTTTCTTAATTCTGGCCTTCAGCTCGCTCCGCTGTTCAGACAGCTAGCGCTCGTGCCGGCATTTCTCAAGTGGCAGCTCTGTTGGAACTGCGCAACTGACCGGCACTGGCTGTAAAATGTCCCTGTGGATTTTACCACTTTTTTTGCAGATAAGCGCATCCGGGAAAAGCGGTGTCAGCGGGTGCGCTTCGGCTGCCGGCAGATTCTTCCCAAGGAAGGCATAAAAGTTCGTTCCCAGTGTGGCACAATAAAAGACGGTAATCAAGGATGCTTAACCACCAGGAATTCTCGTGACTCTCACTGCCACAGTCCGCCCTGCCCTGAATTTAACTGCCCGTCGCGCCGTGTTTCCCTTCACTGCCATTGTTGGGCAGGAAGAGATGAAATTGGCGCTGCTGCTGAATGTGATTGACCCCAAGGTTGGCGGGGTGATGATCATGGGGGATCGCGGCACCGGCAAATCTACCACTATCCGGGCGCTGGCAGACCTGCTGCCCGAAATCGAGGTCGTGGCGGATGACCCCTTCAACAGCCACCCCAGCGACCCAGACTTAATGAGCGATGACGTGCGCGAAAGGCTGGCGCGACTCGAAGTAGTGCCGGCTGTCCAGAAAAAAGTCTCAATGGTAGACCTGCCCTTGGGTGCCACCGAAGACCGCGTTTGCGGCACCATTGACATTGAAAAAGCCCTTTCTGAAGGCGTCAAAGCCTTTGAACCGGGACTGCTCGCCAAAGCCAACCGGGGCATTCTCTATATTGATGAAGTTAACCTGCTAGACGACCACCTGGTAGATGTGCTTCTCGACTCAGCCGCATCTGGCTGGAACACGGTAGAGCGCGAGGGGATTTCTGTCAGACACCCCGCTCGATTTGTGCTAGTCGGATCGGGCAACCCTGAAGAAGGCGAACTGCGACCCCAGTTGCTCGACCGCTTCGGCTTGTGCTGCGAAATTCGCACAGTCAAAGAGCCGGTGCGGCGCGTGCAAATTGTCGAAGAGCGATCCGCTTTTGACCAAAATCCCCTGGAGTATCTCAACCAGTACCAGCAGCAGCAAGACGAACTGAAACAGAAACTTGTAAACGCCCAAGAATTGCTGAAATCAGTTCAAATGGACTACGACCTGCGCGTGCAAATTTCCCGGGTTTGTTCCGAACTCGATGTCGATGGTTTGCGGGGCGATTTGGTCACCAACCGCGCCGCCAAAGCCCTAACCGCTCTTGAAGGTCGCGCGGAAGTTATTGCAGATGATATCCGCCGCGTCATCCTCATGTGTTTGCGGCACCGGCTGCGCAAAGATCCCCTCGAATCCATCGATTCCGGTTACAAAGTTGAGAAAGTCTTTTGCCGGGTGTTTGGACTCCCCGAACCGGAAGACAGCAAGCCGTCGGCTGCCGGTAAGCGCTAGGAACGAACCGCAGATGAACGCAGATAAACGCAGATAATTATCTCATCCCTCTGCGCCCTCTGCGCCCTCTGCGGTTCAAAAAACTTCAAAAAATCAGCGCCAATGGAGAAACGAATTCTAGGATTAGATCCGGGGTTAGCCACTCTAGGATTTGGCGTGATTTCCTGCCAGACTGATAAAGCAGGGACTCACGCCGTCTCCGCAATAGATTTTGGCGTCATTCAAACGCCGGCTAAGCAGGAAATTGGGCAGCGACTTTGTACCATATACGAGGATTTACACACATTAATAGACCAAATACAACCTGACATGGTTGCAGCGGAAAAACTCTTTTTCCACCAAATGGGGAATACAATTTTGGTGGCGCAGGCGCGGGGTGTGATGGTGCTGGTGCTGGCGCAACACAAATTGCCGGTCGTGGAATTCAGCCCCCCGCAAATTAAGCAAGCGCTCACCGGCTACGGGAATGCGGATAAGTACGAGGTGCAGCAAGCCGTGGCGAGGGAGTTGAATTTGCAGCAAATTCCCAAACCGGATGACGCTGCAGATGGGCTGGCGGTGGCGCTGACGGCGTGGTTTCAGCGCTAAGAGACTGTTTATAAAGTAATTGTTAAGGCCGGCGGTGGGTGAGAAACCGGAGAAACCCGGTTTCTTTAATAAACCGGGTTTTTTGCTCTTTGAGAAACCCGGTTTCTTTGAGAAACTTTCTCTCTAATAGTCCTCTCTTACCGGCTCAACTCCTTCTCAATCGCCCCCACCAATTCCGGCGAGTCAGGCTTGACACTGCTGCGGAAACGTGCTATAACCTCACCCTGCTTGCCAACCAAAAACTTCTCAAAATTCCAAGAGACATCGCCGGGAGGGTTGACAGCTTGGGTGAGGCGGGCGTAGAGCGGGTGCTTCTGACCGCCGAGAGCGTGAACCTTATCCAACAGCTCAAAAGTGACGCCATAATTTTTGCTGCAGAACTGCACAATCTGCTCATTGGTTCCCGGTTCCTGCGCCCCGAAATCATTACACGGGAAGCCCAAAACCCGCAGTCCCGAGTCCTTGTACTTTTGGTGCAACAGTTCGAGACCGGCATACTGGGGCGTGTAGCCGCAGTAGGAAGCCAGATTGACAATCAGCAGCACATTGCCGGCATACTCGCCGAGCTGCTTTTCCTCACCTTTAATAGTCTTTACTGTAATGTCCGAGACTGTATTGCTCATTTTCAGTACCATTCCTGTGTGCTGCAAAATCTAGTATAGAAGCTGGAGCCGGCAAGAAAAAGAGTCAGCCTGTCCTAAAAAGAGCCGGGCGGTGCCCAACGCTAGCGGAGTCGGGGAAAGAGGTTAGGGCCAAGGGCACCCCTGGGGGCGGGGCACCCCTGGGGGGGGACCCCGCCCCCACTGCTTTCAATCGCTATACCGCCGGAAATGATATAATAATTTATTTTCTGTTAACATTTCCAGCCGGATAGAGAATATTCAGCGATTTCAGGCTATCTTGCAAGAAAGTTTGGACTGGCTCGGGCACCTCACAGCCTTCGCTAGCATAAAAAAACAAACAGCACTTAAACCGAAGCTGTTTAAGAGAGAACATCTCAGCAGCGCAACCCCTTGGTGCATCTTCCACATAAACGCTTCGTCAATCTCTCAGACAGAAGGCAAGCGAACGCAACCTGAATCAACTATGCAGCGGAACAACCCACCCATCTACCTGCCAAACCTAGGGGACGTCATTGACCGGTATCCCCTGATCGTTACTTCCCAGACGCCCCTATTAGAGGTGATTGCGCTCATGGGTCAGCTCCGCAGCAGCTGCCCTCTCGGAGAACTCAACCCAGCAGCGGGCGTCGGGACAATTCCAGCCTCCCCTTTACTGGGAGAAGCCAGAGCCAGCTGCGTCTTGGTGATAGACGCCAAAGCCTCCCAATCCCAGCTCGGTTCCCCCATACAGGGAATCTTCACCGAGCGGGATATCGTCACACTGATAGCCTCCGGTCAGAACTTAAAACAGTTCACGATCGCCGAAGTCATGACCCAGCCGGTGATTGCCCTGACAGAATCGGAAGTTCAGGACGTCTTCACCGTATTAATCCTGCTGCGCCAGCACCGGATTCGCCACCTGCCCATTCTCGACGATCGGGGGAAGCTGCTCGGAGTGGTCACCCCCGAGAGCATTCGCCAAGCCATGCTGCAACCGGCCAATCTCCTGAAGATGCGACGGGTGGAGGAAGTGATGACCGAAGACGTGATTCAGGCACCGGCAACAGCCTCAGTGATGAGTTTAGCCCGGGCGATGACGGCACATCGGGTCAGTTGCGTAGTAATTGTAGAGCAATCGGGAGAGTCTGGTGGGGCTTGCGACAAATCTCCGCCGAACACCCCAATCCCCGTAGGCATGGTCACAGAGCGAGATATAGTGCAGTTTCAGGCGCTGGAACTGGATTTATGCCAGCTGCAGGCGCAAACCGTCATGAGCACGCCGCTATTTTGTCTGAACCCGCAAGATTCTTTGTGGGAGGCGCACCAACAAATGCAGCAGCGGTACGTGCGGCGCTTGGTTGTCGCTGGGAGTCGGGGAGAAGTGCTCGGAATCGTCACCCAGAGCAGCTTGCTGCGGGTGCTCGACCCGATGGAAATGTCCGGCATCATCGATGCCCTGCACCTAGCCGTCGAGCAGCGCACCAAAGAATTGCAAAAAGCGGTCGCCCAGCTAGAAAGCGAGATAGTTGCCCGCGAGCGCGTGCAGTCGCGCCTGCGCCTGCTGCAATCCGCCGTGATCAACGCCAACGACGCCATCGTGATTATGGATGCCGGACAGGAGGACGCCTCAGATCCCAGTATCGTCTACGTCAACGAAGCCTTTACCCAGATGAGCGGCTACACCCCAGAAGAAATCGCTGGCAAGACACCGAGTTGCTTGCGGGGGCCAAAAAGCGACCCGGAACAGGTGGCCAAAATTCGCCGCGCCCTGTCGCGCCGGCAGCCCCTGCGAGTTGAGTTAATCAACTACCGCAAAGACGGTATTGAATACTGGGTGGAGCTCAACAGCGTGCCGGTGACGGACGCACAGGGAAACTTCACTCACTGGGTTTCGGTGCAGCGGGACATTACTGAGCGCAAGCGCATGGAACAGGCCCTGTTTGAAGAAAAAGAGCTGGCCCAAGTGACGCTGCAGTCCATCGGGGACGGGGTGATTGCCACCGATGCCGGTGCCCGCATTTCCGAACTCAACCCCGCCGCCGAACGCCTCACCGGCTGGAAAGCAACCGAAGCCAAAGGCAAGCCGCTCACCAAAGTGTTTCGGATTGTTAGCGAAACCACGCGCGTGCCGGTGGAAAATACCGCCGAGACAGCCTTGCGCGAAAACCGGGTGGTGGACATGGTAAACCACTGTGTCCTGATTGCCCGCAACGGTCACGAATTTGCTATCGACCACACCGCCGCACCAATTCACGCCAGTGACGGTCGAATTGTCGGCGCGGTTCTGGTGTTCCGAGATGTCACCCAGGTTCGCAGCCAAGCGCGGCAACTGTCCTGGCAAGCGACGCACGATCCCCTGACCGGTTTGATCAACCGGCGCGAATTTAACAGCCAGCTGGAGGCGGCAGTCGCCAGCGCCCAAAACGAAAGCCAGCAACACATCCTGCTTTACCTGGATCTCGACAAGTTCAAGACTGTCAACGACACCTCCGGTCACATTGCCGGTGACGAACTGCTGCGCCAAGTAACGGCGCTGTTTAAAAGCAAGATTCGCAAAACCGATATCCTCGCCCGTCTCGGCGGCGATGAATTTGCTGTCCTGCTCTACCACTGCCCCGAGGAGATAGGATTGCAGATTGCTGAGGCACTCTTGCACAGTGTCGGCGCGTTCCGGTTTGCTTGGCAAGATAAAACCTTTTCCATCGGCGTCAGTATCGGTTTAGTGGCCATCGATGCCAGCGCTAACAGCGCCACCGCTGTCCTGAATGCGGCTGATGCGGCTTGCTACGCAGCAAAAGACAAAGGTCGCCACCGCGTACACGTCAGTTGCGCCTGCTCTGGTGAAGTGGGGCAGTCGTGCGGCGGAACCGAGTGGCCGGTGCGGATTAACCGAGCCCTGCAAGAAAACCGCTTCCGCCTCTACTTCCAGCCGGCTGTCCCAATCGCCAACCCCCACTCCCACCGGCACTATTGCGAAATCCTGCTGCGCTTGGAAGATGAAAACGGCGAGCTGGTGTCGCCGATGGCGTTTATTCCCGCCGCTGAGCGCTACGAAATGATGCACTCCATCGACCGCTGGGTGATCCGCACCCTGTTTTCCACTCTGGCCAATTCAGGCTCCGGCATTTCAGATTCTCAATTCAATCTCAAATATAAAATCGAACATTTTCCATTTCTTTACGCCATCAACCTCTCGGTTGCCAGTCTCAATGACGAGCGGTTTATTGAGTTTCTCTGCGAGCAATTTTCTACCAGCAGCATCCCGCCCCAGCTTGTCTGTTTTGAAATCGCTGAAACAGTAGCTGTCGCTAACATTAACCGGGCTGCCGGGCTAATTGGCGATCTCAAGGAACTGGGGTGCCGCATCGCTTTAGATGATTTCGGCAGCGGCATGTCTTCGTTCGCTTATCTCAAAACTCTGCCGGCTGATTTTATCAAAATAGATGGCAATTTGGTAAAAAATATAGCCGCAAATCCCATAGATTTTGCCTTAGTAGAAGCCATGAACCGGATCGCTCACGCCCTGGGAGTTAAAACCATTGCCGAATTTGTGGAGACTGACGCCATTGTCGAAAAACTCAAGGAACTTGGGGTGGATTACGCCCAAGGGTATGCTATCGCTCGACCGCAACCGGCGCATCTTATGTTGGTATCTCAGGGCAGAATTGCCGAGGGCTTTCAGGAGATAATTGACGAAAATCCTGTAGAACTCCAAGTCGCGTCTCCGACATGTCGCGTCTCTGTCCCGCCGGTTGCTGGGGCGGGTTTATAGATAATCTTTGTTCCCGGCAGATTGAGGGCAAGCTCGCCCTACTATAATAAAAAACCTGCTCTTGCAAGCATCCCCCCTCCGAGAGCAACCCACTCCCCCCTCAATCCCAATCACCAAGTAATTCACCCAGCTTTATATTGTATCATTTTCGCAGCTCGCCAGAATTGTTAATCTTTCTCCCGAAACGACCGCAATTCCACAGCGTCCTGCAATCTAAGTAGCACAGCGGCAGAAATAAACGGCGCTCTGAGAAACCCGGTTTCTCTAAGAAACCGGGTTTCTGACAGGGGGCACGTTACATTTATTTATGTCCGCTTACTGATCACCAATCAGATGCAACCGGCAGCGAGATTACTGCTAGCTTTGGGCGCAGCCACAAGTGCCCTCCTCCTTCAACCTGAGATAGCGCACACTGCTCCATCCAGAAATTTGTCGGCAATTTGCAGACAAATTTTCCCTCAGCAGGTTGTTGAAAACCGCCCAGGGATTGCCGGCATGGAAAAACTCTGGCCACCGGCAGATGACTCTCAAGTGCCTGACTCTTTGCGCTGGCTGTATCAAGAAGACGCCGCACGGCTCGCCCTGCGCTTCATCCTGCAAGCAGGTGGAAGCGCCAGCGAGCAAGTCGAATTGCCGGCTGACCTCGTGAGCGCCCTTTACAGCGCTCTGATTCACGTGTATAATGCCGGCATCGCTGCCCCTCCCCTGGCGGAAGTTGAAATCTACCGAATTCACACCTTTCCCTCCCCATCAACCCGCGAGATCGTCGTTGGCGTAGGTGGCAAGCCAGCATGGGCCGACGCTTGGTCAAATGGCCAGCGTCTGACCGGCAACCGGCAAGTTGATATCTTGATGGAAACCTTCTCTCTGCAACTGCAGAGATATTTGGCAGGGTCTAGCGCAGCAATTTTGCGCTCATCGGGACCGCTGAACACGGTGGCAGTGGCCAAACAGTTCGCCGGCATCCCCGGAGTCAGTTACGCACAGCCTAATAACCCAGGAGGTGACGGAGACGACATCAAGGCACAATTCAAAGGCAGTTACTGGGAGCTCGATTACATTCTCGGTTCTGGCGATTGCCAGCCAGTTTGCATTCAGCGTCGCATCTGGACATTTCGCGTCTACCCTGACGGCAAAGTCCAGTATGCCGGCAGCCGGCAGATCGGCACCGGCACCTGGTCAGAGATAATATCGTGTCAGGTTGATTAACCGTACAAAAGCGACAGCACCCCCCAACCCCCTCGACCACAAGGGGAGGCTCGGGGCCCCCTCTGGGGATGGAGGGGAGGGGGGATCGAGAAAAAGACTGGATTTTTTCTCCCCTCTCCCAAAATGGTAGAGGGGAGCGGGGTGAGGGTATTTTTTAAGGCCAATTCACCGCACATGAGCTAGGTGCGCCCAAGATGGGAAATCTGCCCCCGGCTGTGGGAACAAGCAGTCAAATCTTCCGGTCTGGGTTGAAAAAATCTTCTAAGGATTCAGTTGTGTCGGTTAGGATAAAATCATCTAGCAACTCGTTCATCCTCTGCGAAGCAGATTGAATTCGCCGGTACAGATCGTGTTTTTTCTCCTCAGTCAAGTGGTCGGAACACTCTTCGAGCAAGTCAGCAGAAGCGACGATTGTGGTTAGCGGATTGCGGAACTTGTGAGAAACCAGAGAAATCCAGCGGTATTTGAGTTCTTGGAACTCTCGTTCTTGTTTCAAAGCCTGGCGAACGGCAACTTCTGATTGCTTGCGCTCCACAGCATAGCGCAGGGCGCGTACCAGCAAGCGGCAGTCAACTTCACCCTTTAGCAGATAATCCTGGACACCTTCCCGGAGTGCCTCAGCGGCGAGCTGTTCATCATCGCTCTCAACCAGCACCACCACAGGCAAGGTGGGAGCTGCGCTTTGCAGCTGCACCAGGCTATCGAGTTGCTTAGGCTCTGTCAACTCTATCCCCAGCAAGATGACATCAAAACATTCTTCAGCCAGAAGTTGCAGCGCTTCGCTGACCTGCTTGACGTGCGTAACCTCAAACTGAGCCGAAGTGGTGTATCCTAAAATTTCTTGGATCAGTTCAGCATCTTCCAGACTGTCTTCTATCAAGAGAATTGCAACCGGCGCAGAATCCTCAAGAGTTTTAGCTAAATTTTCGCTCATTAATAGTCTTCCCAATTTTATTTCACATTCTATGGCAGCAGTCATATTGGTTAGGACAGGAAGAGCGGGGGAGCAAGGGAGGCGGGGGAGCAAGGGAGGCCGGAATGTCCGTTCCCGAAGTGGCTACTGCTATAGCAGTAGTCATATTGGGAACCATGCCCCATACGCCATGCCCCATGCGCCATGCCATTAATGTCCTAATCTAAGTGAATACTGCTATATCAGCTGGGGCGTCAGTAACAGGTTGAGGACTTGACACTTTGACCCGCCATTTTGTTGCCCATTGGGCAACAACTTTTCCCCTCGCCTTTGGCC
>JAHHHT010000057.1 GCA_019359235.1 Oscillatoria princeps RMCB-10 | reverse complement strand
TGAACCAACTGCTCTATCAGCTGGGGCCTCAGTAACAGGTTGAGGACTTGACACTTTGACCCGCCATTTTGTTGCCCATTGGGCAACAACTTTTCCCCTCGCCTTTGGCCTGAACCAACTGCTCTATCAGCTGGGGCCTCAGTAACAGGTTGAGGACTTGACACTTTGACCCGCCATTTTGTTGCCCATTGGGCAACAACTTTTCCCCTCGCCTTTGGCCTGAACCAACTGCTCTATAGCAATAGACAGTTAGTTTAGGACATGGGCATCATCGCATCATCGCATCATCGCATCATCGCATCATCGCATCATCGCATCATCGCATCATCGTATTGGGCATGCATCTGTGAGTCTTCCCCATGCGCCCGCATGGGGTATGGCGCATGGCGCATAGGGCATAGCGCATTGAGGAAAACAGCCAATCCAAAATCAAAATCCAAAACCCAAAACCCGGGCATCCAAAATCCGGGCATCCAAAATCCACAATGCCCAATGCCCAATGCCCAATGCCCAATGCCCAATGCCCAATGCCCATCCTATTAAAAGTCCTGGGCAAATATCCCCTCTTTCTCCTCTTCTGAATTAAAAATATAATCCCAGTCAAATCGGAAAGATTGGCGGTGGCGAATTAGAGAAAATCCAAATTCATTCACGATGTCAGTTGTAAAAGTGGCCATAACCAGCTCAACCACTTTTTTGGAACTGAGGTCAGGGACTCTGACAAAGTAAGCCCGCCGAGCGAAGAATATTTTTTCATCTTTAGGGCTGACTATTCCGTTCAGCCGGTGAGCGGCTTGAATGGGTTTGATATAGGTATTAATAAAACTTTCCTGCTGTTTTTGGAGAAGCGCCAATTTTTCCATCTGCAACCAACTCATTTTAAACATCATCTTTAGCAGCTCAAACCCTAACATATAATTAAAAACGTTAGTGCGCTCTTCCGAACTGAGAATCAAGCCCAGTACCGATTCTAAATAGCGAACAGGCTGTCTGCGAGCGTCGGTCGCTGAATGGATGTAAAACTGCTTAATATAGCTTCTCAGCACAGATTCATTGAGTTCCGTATTAATGCGGAACCCTTTCAGATATTTTTTGACTCGATTGAGGGTATTGATGTCTTGAAGCATTTTTGAAAGTAAGCCATCCGCTGTATAATCATCTAAAAAGTCAGCTTGCAAGTCCGAAGGAGCGGCGCACAGCAGATAGCATAACGACAAGATATACCGGCGCTCCTCCCAAGGCAAACTTTCCGCCCACCTTTTCGCAGCTTGGGGGAGCAGGTCGAGAATACCGTCACCGTAAGGGTCTTCACTATTTGATGGGCTATTAGCTCGCCGTTCAGTCATAAACTGAAGCCGTTAAACGAAAAGGAGAGAGAGGGGGAGAGCGCAAATTGGCATGAATTGAAAGACAGTCGGGGAATCCGCCGCAATCTGGCTGGCGTTCCCTAAAATATAGCGAGCGCCCAAGAGCGCAAAAGTGGGTGGCAGAAGAAACAGTTTCTCGCTAAAGTGCGAACCGGCCAGCGGTGGTATTATATTTGCGCAGCCCTCCTTGTAAATGTGAGTGGAGCTATCAACTATCGGTTCTTATTGCATCAAAACAGCGCGGTTTCGCCCGCAGGCTTTAGCGTGGTAAAGCGCCTTGTCAGCCGACGCAATCAGCACAGCAGGTGTTGAGTTAGGCAGGGGAATCGCGGTAGCCACCCCTAAACTCACCGTCACCAGAGGGTTCCCCGTGGCTGCCCCCCCCCGTGGCTGCCCCTGGGCAATCCCCAACGCTGCCACATTGATTCGGATCTGCTCAGCCACATGAACCGCACCGGCGGAATCTGTGTGGGGGAGAACCACCGCAAACTCTTCCCCCCCGTAACGAGCCACCAAATCAGCGGCGCGGCGCACCACCACAGAGATAGCACCGGCAACCCGCTGCAAGCACTCATCCCCAGCAATATGCCCGTAAGTGTCGTTATAGGATTTAAAAAAATCCACATCGCACAAAATCAGCGACAGAGGCTCCCGCTCCCGGGCGAGGCGGAACCACTCGCGCTCCAATATCTCGTCAAACCGCCGCCGGTTAGCCAGCCCGGTGAGCCCGTCAACAGAAGCGAGACGCTGCAACTCTTGGTTAGCCGCTTCCATCTGGCGGTAGAGGTGGGCTTGCTTAATCAGACGACGCACCCGCTGGCGCAGCACCGTCCAGTGGATGGGCTTGGTCACATAATCCGCCGCCCCCACCTCAAACGCTCGATCCACCGATTGCGGATCGTCCAGGCTGGTAATCATCAGCACCGGCGTGCGCTCCCCATCCCCCAGCATTTGCATCTGCTCGCAGCAGGTAAAGCCATCCATCACCGGCATCATAGCATCCAGCAGCACGATATCAGGCTGCAGGCGAGTGTAATCCGCCAAACCCAGCTTGCCGTCAGCAGCCTCAGCCACCCGATAGCCCTCTTTTTCCATCGCTCGCCGCAGCAACATCCTCGTAGTTCGGTCATCTTCGATCACCAGTACCAGAGGGGGCTCGCTGACGCTGGGAGTTGTTTTTGTGCCAATTAGAGTGGACATGGCAAAGAATTTAAAATCATAGCGGTTTTGACGCCCGGTCGAATACTGCTCAAGTCTGGGAATGCCCTATTGCATTGCCGGTTCCTTAATCGGGGGAGGTGGTTGTAGAATGGGGTACGGGCGGTTTGGCAGCCTCAGGTTTCAGCTGGGGCCCGATTTAACCTCTGATGCCGTCAGGCGTTGATCAAATCAGATCAGATCACATCACAGCACAGCAGAGCACAGCAAGCACAAGAGAGCAGAAAGATTGCAGGGCTTCCCTGACCCTTTCAGACTCCGCTTCCAGCCGCCCCACCATCAGAGCTGCCTCTTTTAGAGAGCCAGTGCGCCCCCAAATTTCCAGCTGCTTGCACAGCTCAGCCAGGGCTCCCGCGCCCAGGGTGGCGCTACTAGACTTGAGAGTGTGAGCCGAAAACTCCAGTGCCGGCCCATCTGAGAGTTCCACTGCCGTGCGCATGTCTTGCAAGAGTCTGGGCAAATCTGCCAAATAGCTTTCAATCACCTCCTTGAGCAATTCTGGGTCATCTTCACCCACCATATCCTGTAACGCTTTGATCGCCCCAGCGTCAATCGGGGGGAGAGGTTGAGAGGGTGAGGGGGTTGGGGGGTCAGAGGCCGAGGGGGGCAGAGCGGGTGAGGGGGCGAGGGAGAAGAAAGAAACGCTCTCCTGTGCGTCAGACGCGATTGGGCGTTCTGCAAGAGGCTGCGAATCAGACGAGATCGGTCCGGTTGCTGTAAGAGGCTGCCAATCAGACGCGATCGGTCCGGTTGCTGCAAGAGGCTGCCAATCAGACGCGATTGGGCGTTCTGCAAGAGGCTGCCAATCAGACGAGATCTGTCCGGTTGCTGCAAGAGGCGAGCCAGCTGCGGCGGCGTCTGGCGAAACAGGCTGGCACTGTTGGAGCGCCTCCACCAGAGCCTCCATCCGGATCGGCTTGCTAATGTAATCATCCATCCCCGCCGCCAGACACATCTCCCTGTCCCCCTGCATAGCATTAGCCGTCATCGCAATAATCCGGGGTCGAGCTGCAGGCATTAGTTCCTCGCACAGCCGGCGAGTGGCTGACAAACCGTCCATCTCCGGCATGTGGACATCCATCAGCACCACATCATAAGGCTGCCGAACCACCGCTTCCAGAACTTCAAGTCCGTTAGCAGCAACGTCTGCCCGATACCCCAGACGCTCCAGTATGCGCAGGGCCACCTTCTGGTTGACCGCATTGTCCTCCGCCAGCAGAATCCGCAGCGGCAGGCGAGACGCCAGTTGCGAATCAATAGCCGCCGGTTGCAACCGCACCGAACTGCGCTTCACCGGCAGCAAGCCGAAGATGCCGGTCAAAACATTGTAAAGCTGGGATTGCTTAACCGGCTTGTTGAGAAAAGCCGCGAAATCCACCTCAGCTAACAGCCGGCTATCTGGCAAGCTGCCGATAGAAGTAAACATCAGCAGCGGCAAATTCTTCCTCCCGGGAAGCTTGCGGATTTCTGCCGCCAAAGTCAGGCCATCCATGAACGGCATTTGCATGTCCAGAATCGCCAGGTCAAACACCCCACCCCCTTCCAGCCAGTCGAGAGCCTCAGCGCCGGAAGCAGCGGCGCGGGGGAGCATTCCCCAAGACTGGGTTTGCAGCGTCAAAATTTGCCGGTTGGTCGCATTATCGTCCACGATCAGCAACCGCTTGCCGGTCAAAGCTTGGCCTAATGCCGGTCCCTCAGTTTCCACCGCTCGGGCTTCAAGCGTGAAAAAGAAAGTGGAACCCTTGCCCACTTCACTTTCCACCCACATCCGACCCCCCATCATTTCGCTGAGGCGCTTGCTAATCGCCAAACCCAAGCCGGTGCCCCCGTACTGGCGGGTGGTGGAAGCGTCCACCTGGCTGAACGCCTTGAACAGGCGATCCATGCGCTCTTGAGGGATGCCGATGCCGGTGTCGCGCACCGAGAATTGGATTTCCCAACTGGGGGAGCCGTCTGTATCTTCCCCATCACCAGCCCCCACCGGCATTTTACAAGCCCGAACCGACACCACCACTTCCCCCGTCTCGGTGAATTTAACAGCGTTAGCAAGCAAATTCACCAAAATTTGCCGCAGCCTGGTGACATCCCCCACAATCGTCTCGGGGGTTTGCAAGTCAATCAAATAAGCCAGCTCCAGTCCTTTCTGCGCCGCCTTAGGAGCCAGCAAATCCAGACACTCCTCAACGCACAGCCGCAGATTAAACGGATGCGCCTCCAAATCCAGCTTGCCCGACTCAATCTTTGAGAAGTCGAGGATGTCGTTAATAATCGTCAGCAGCGCTTCCCCACTGGTGCGCACAATTTCCACAAAATCTCGCTGTTCGGGCGTCAGCCCCGTGTCCAGCAGCAAGCCGGTCATGCCAATCACCGCATTCATGGGCGTGCGAATTTCGTGGCTCATCGTTGCCAGAAATTCACTCTTAGCTCGGTTGGCGGCATCAGCGGTTTGTCGGGCTTGCTCCAAAGCGAGATTTTGCTCGGCGAGCAGCTCTCGCTGGCGGGTTTCTTGCTCCAGCGCCTTGCTCTGCGCCAAGGCAATCCCCACTTGAGCCGCCACAGCTTCCAGCAGCTCGATTTCATCCTCAGTCCACTGGCGGAACCGGTCGCACTGGTGCAGCGCAATCGCGCCATTCGGTTCCCCTTTATAGGACGTGCGAATCGCCAGCAGAGACTTTAATCCAATCTGGCGGCACAGAGGTTCAACCGCTCTCAGCAGTGAGTCTGCATAAACATTGGGGGAGGAAATCGCCCGATCTTGAGCCATCAAAAGCTCGGCGTGGGGATTGCCCCCCACCGGCACGTCTAAATTCAGCAGCGATTCGTAACCGGGCTCCAAATACTCCGCCACCACCGGGATCTGGGGCTTCGGCGCGGCGATATAAGAGTGAATCTGGCAGCGATTCACCCCAAACGCCTCACCGAGCAAAGCGCAAGCCGTCCGAAAAATTTCTTCAGTGCTCAGCTGCTGGCGAATCTCCTGAGTGATCTTTCCGAGCAAAAAGCTGCGCTGCAACTGCCGCTGCAAGGCATCTCTGGCGCTCTCGCGCTCAATCTCGCCCCCAACCCACTGAGCCATCAGCTTCAGAAGCTCTGTGTCTGCGGGTTTGAACGGGTGCGGGCGGGGCGTCGGGCTGGCGAAGCTGAGAGTGCCGTAAACATTGCCCGCCACCAGCACCGGCGCACCGATATAAGCCTCGAGCTGGCGAGCCGCATAAGCCGGATGGTTGCGCCACTCGGATGTTGCGGCGGACTCAAAACAGACTGCATTGGCAATTGCTGACGGCGATGAACCCTCAACGGCGAACGAATCGTAAGTCTGCTGGAGATTAAAGGCATCCCCTTTAATCAGTCTGATTGCCCCCGGAGGCAATTGCGCGGCGATCACCTCATAGCGCGTGCCGTAAATTCGCCCTGCAGTGCCGATCTCAAGGCCAAACCGGCGGCATCCCATCTCCAGCATCCGCTGCAAGCGCCCTTCAAAGTTCTGGTCGCCGGCAGCCGTCACCTCATACAGCGCCCGAATCGCCGCCTCGCTCTCCTGCAGCTCTCGCTCGGCTTGCTTGCGCTCCGTAATGTCCCGCCCGACCGCTTGGAATGCCACCAGCTGCCCGCCTTCGCCGAACATGGCCCGGTCAGTCCACTGCAGCCACCGCACCTCGCCGGTGGGCAAAATAGCGCAATACTCCGAATTCCCCACCGGCTTGTCTGGCGTAAGAGTTGCCAGCGACTGTCGCACCTGTGGCCAGAGTTCCGCTGGAATCACTGCCGTAATGTGCTGATCGAGAAGTTCCTCGCGCCGCTTGACAAAATAGCGACAGTATGCTTCATTGACGAAAATAAAAGTGCCGTCGGGAAGAAAACGGCAGATGAGTTCCGTTTGGTCTTCGATGATGGCGCGATAGCGCTCCTCGGATTCCCGCAGCGCCTCCTCTGCCTGTTTGCGCTCCATGATTTCATTTTGCGCCTGCTTGAAGAGGGTGGATTGCTGGATAGCTATCGCCAGCTGCACGCTCAGCTGTTTGAGCAAATCCACTTCCGACTCGCCCCACAGGCGCGGAGCACAGCAGTGATGGGCAATCAGCAACCCCCACAGCGATTCTCCTTGCAGAATTGGCACCACCAAATTGGCTCTCACCTGAAACCGCTGGAGTAAGTCAACGTGGCACTGGGCTATCCCAGCGGTGTAAATATCCTCAATCGCGGCAATGCGACCTTGCTGGTAGGGGGAAATAAGGCTTTCCTCAAAGCAAGGATCTTTGATGTTGGTTCCTAGAGTTTTCACCCAACCCTCACCAACCGACTCAACGACTATCACCCCACTCCAGTCGGGCAGAAACTGGTAAATCACCGTTCGGTCGGTTTGCAGGAATTGCCGCACTCCCGCCACAGCGGTAGAAAGCACTTCGTCTAAATCCAAAGACTGGCGGATGCGCTGGGCAATTGCTCCCACCAGACGCTCCCGCTCAGCTTGCTGTCGCAGCGCCTCTTCCGCTTGCTTGCGCTCCGTGATGTCGTTGAGCGTCCCAGAGGTGCCGGCAATCTCACCGCCAGCATCCAGAACCGGTCGCGCGAACATCTCAATCCACCGGACATCACCGGCTTTGGTTAAGTAACGAACCTCGTGCCGGCAGGATTTTTTTTGGCGTTCAATTAGCGATAGAAACAGTTCTAAATTGCGCTGCAGGTCGTCGGGATGAACGTAATTTAAGAAATTCGTGCCGAGGCTTTCCTCAATTGAAAATCCCGTGATTTCCGTCCAGGCGGGATTGATAAATGCCCACAAGCCCGCTGCATCCGTCTGGAAAATCACTTCCTTAACGCTGTCAACAACGGAGCGGTATTTGTTCTCGCTTTCCCGCAGCGCCGCCTCAGCTTGTTTGCGCGAGGTAATATCGCTGGCAATTCCCATAAAGCCGGTGATGTTGCCTTCGGTGTCCCTCAGCGATGTCACCGACAGCAGCACTGGAAAGCGGCTGCCATCTTTGCGGATGTAAGTCCATTCGCGCTCGTCTGTCTCGCCCCGCCGCGCCTTGGAGACAAACACCTCAAACCCCGGCTCCACCGTCACTCCCAACTCGGCGGAAAGCTCAGCAGCCCGCCGCACTACCTCTCCAAGGTCGTGGATGATAGCCGGCGTTGTTTTTCCGATTACTTCTTCTGCAGAATATCCCAGCAATCGCTCCGCCGCCGCATTGAAGGTGCGGATTGTGCCGTCTGGCGTGCTGGAAATAATGGTGTAGTTGGAGCTGTCCAAAATCGCCTGCTGCATGCTAGTTGTCTGTTGCAGCGCCACCTCTTGTTGCTTGCGACCCGTAATGTCGTGCGCTACGGCGTAGATAATTTGCCTGTCAGGGTAGGGTGTGGCGTTCCACAACAGCCACCGGTACGAGCCATCTTTGCAGCGGTAGCGATTTTCAAAGCAAATTGCATCTGTGCCGGCAGCCACTTTCTCAGCTTCGGCAATTGTTTTTTCCCGATCTTCAGGATGAACAAAATCGATGAACGGTTTGCCTAGTAGTTCGTAATCCCTAAAGCCGAGTGTCTTTGACCAGGCCGGGTTTAGCTGCTTGAAATTTCCGTCAAACCCGGCAACGCAAAGCATGTCTATGGACAGGGTGAAAAAGCGGTCGCGCTCTGCTTCTGCCTGCCGGCGTTCCGTAATGTCTCGAAAGTTCCACACTCTGCCGACGGTGGTGTGCCCAACCCGCTGCGGTTGCGAGTAACGCTCAAATATTCTGCCGTCCTTAAATTCCAAGATGTCGTAACTCTCAGCCTCAGGCAATTGCTTCATTTGGCATAAAAAGCTTTCTGGACTTTTCAGCAGGTCTTTGACGATTGCCAGAGATGCCGGCGATTCTCGCGATTGATCAATCGCATCGGGAATCAGCCACATTTCTTGGAACTTGCGGTTAAAGGTGACGATTTTTCCCTCTGTGTCAACCGCCAGTATCCCGTCTGCAGTGGAGTCGAAGGTAGCCTGCAGCAGCGCCAGAGATTTTTGCAGTTCCTCCTGCGCTTGCTGGCGCTCGCCGATTTCTCTGAGCAATTGAGCGTTAGCCGCCTCTAGCTCTGCTGTCCGCTCGCTCACTCTCTGTTCCAGCTGGCTGTTGAGCGTGCGAACTTGCTCCTCCGCACAGCGCCGCTCGCTGACTTCTTTTTGCAGGGTTTTGTTAACTAACTCCAGTTGGGCTTGGCTGGGGAGCGCTAGCGCCCGAGGCAGCAGCGGCACCAGCTGCAGCGCCGTAAATGCGGAAATAGCTGCTGTCAGGGCTTTCAGGAAGCCGGCAAGCCAGTAATCAGGGTGCCACAGCAGCCACACCTCCATCAGGTGCGTGGTGCCGCAGGCGACGATAAAGCTGCCAAACAGCAGGAAGATCCAGCGGAAAGGCACATCTCGTCGCTTGCGGACGAAATACAGCAGCATCAGGGGAATGGCGTAATAGGCCAGTGCGATTGACAAGTCCGACACCGCATGCAGCCACACCAGCTGTGGCTTCCACAGATAGCACTGCCCGTGCGGCATAAAATTGCCTGAGAAAAAGCTTTTTAACACTTCCAGCATCAGTCCCCCTGCTCGTTGGCCCCAATTGTCCGGCAGTTGCAACTCCGGGAGCGTCCCAGTTGTGCAAATCTGCGCAACTGGGATGCGATAATGATTTCAGCAGGGGGTCGGAGGAGAAGATTTTTGGCCAGCTGAATCCCGGAAACGGGATTGAAATATGCCAAAGATTCCTCTGGCCGATTCCCACTCCCCTTGCACTACCGCCTGCTGCCAGTCAGATCCTGCCGGCGATTCTTGGTGTTCTGCGGCAGCCGGCGCGTCCGCCCACCCCAATCACTCCCGACTTATATATCACAATATTTTTGAATTGTCAAAGTTAAAAGTTTAAATCTTTCTGAATTTGGGGGCCGGCAGCGTCCGTCAGAGGCACAGGCGAGGCACAGGCGAGACGCCTGTGCTACAAGAGACGCAGGCGGGGGCACATCACCAGACAGATGTGCTGCGCTGCGGTTCGATCCAGCGAGAACAGAGGAGCAGAAAAGATGGCAGATCCGTTAATCTATCAGGAAGATCACTTTGTAGTGCTGGAAACCAACCAGCCGGAGCAATTCCTCACGGCTGCTGAACTGCTAGAAAAGCTCAAGGCTATTTTGGCCAATCGCCAGCATGACTTGCCACAGGATTTGCAAAAATTTACCTCCACCGACGCCCAAGCCAAGTATCTGCTTGACACCAGCTGCTCCCTGGACGTTGGCCCTGGAGAATTCCTGCAGTGGTACGCCGTTCGATTGGAAAAGTGAGGGGTTAGGGATGAGGGGTGAGGGCTTAGGGGTTAGGGGAAAGCCAATGCCCAATGCCCCATGCCCCATGCCCATTCCCCCAATTAGCCTTTGGGCGTCGCAATCAGAGCCACGTCAATCCGCTTTTCCGCCGGCTGCGTCACTTCAACCCGCACGCCCGGGCCAAAAAACTTTTCCATTTTCTCCTGTTTTTGCTGCCAAGTTGTCAAGGCAATCAGCGGCGAGTCAAATTCCATAATCAAAGCGTAAGTACCGGCCATCTCGGCTTCCCGCAACCCCTGCAGCACCGGGCGCTCTTCGTCGGTGGGGCTGAGCCCCAGGCGAGCCAGCGCCTCGTCGAGATGGGCTTTTTGACCGTAGCGATAGCGAGTCACGTCTTTGCGAATCTGATTTTGGGTGCCGGTGGCAACCTTGTCCCGCAGCGCCAGGACATCAGCAGCGGTAGGCTCGCTGAACGGCACCGGCACCAGTTCCGCCGCTTTCAGGGCCAAACCCCCCAGCAGCAAGGGAATCCCGTAAAAGAATCCCGCCAGATTCAATGTAGCGTTGTCGGCGAAATAAGCCGCAAAGCCAACGGCGGTTAAGACACTGCCAACCCCTAAACCCAGGGTTCCCAAAGATATTTGAGGTAACATATTAACTAGCTGGTTCCACTTGCAATCTCTTCAGCCTTTATTATCCTCGCTTTGAGGGTGCCAGACGGATGAGAGAACTCGTGCAACCGGCACCCGACGAGCAGCCGTTTCAGTCAGGCACCGGCGGAGAGCCCGCCGCCAACTTTGGCTTGCGGGGCGTCCGCCCCGCACCGGTGTGCCAGAGCTTGTCACAAGCTCCATTTGCCGCAATCCCGTGTCAGCCGGAGTCAGCGCAATCCCGAAACCTCACCGCAACTTGTTTTGCCGCGCCAGCGTGCCGGCAGCAACAGCCAGTATCACCGACACAGATCAGAGAGTGTTTATAAAGAAAACTTGAAGGAGCCAGAAACCGGGTTTCTTGTGGCCGTGTGCCATTACATATCAGCTGAACCAGCAAAAGAAACCCGGTTTCTTCCCCCGGCGGGCCTTAACAATTACTTTATAAACAGTCTCTAAGATATTAGGCCCGGCTGTCGCTGTCTAATACAATTCCTTTATAACTTGAGTAATTCACATGATTGGTCACAAAAATGGGCAAGCCGACGCAAAAGGTGGCTTAATGGAGGAAATTCAATCCCTCAAGCGAGAGGATGAAATGCTCTACAACATCCTAGCAGTGGATGTGTGGGCATTGGCCAAAACGATGGACGAGTTTCAGCCTGGTTTCTGGGCTGCTTTCATGAAAAATCGCGAAAAAGCCCTCAAACACTTTCTGGCTGAAATGATCAAGAACAAGCCGGCGGACACCAAACGCCCACCTTTCCTGCGTTGAGCCGGCACCCACATTATAAAAAAACTCTGTGATGCTATAATAGTATATTCCGGTTAAAAGCACTTAAGCCGAAGCCAGTCTGCGGAACGCCCGGGCGCGAATGCGCGCTTTGCCCGGATGGGTTTCCAACACGCAACAGACAAGCTTATCCTGAAAGCTGAACGCTGAAAAAGGAACGACATGATGGACAGACAGACACTGATCGAGCGCATTGCCAAAATTGAAACCCAGCGAGAAGTCTTGGTGCGGCTGTTAGAGAAACCAAACCTGGGCACGCTGAGGATTGATGTCAATCAGGCGCTCGAAGAAATGGACGAGCTGCTCGAAGACTTCAAGCGCACTTTTCCCGAAACCGAGCGCCGGTGAAAAGGGTTAATCAGATATATAGCGCGTCAATAACCTTCGTGTAAATTTCAGAACCCCGGTTTCGTAGGGGCGGGCCACCCAAGGAGACCGCCCTCTTCCGGGGTTCTAGACCCAAGCGCGGTTGCGCAAATCATTTAGACCTGCTATGTCACCCCAAATTCAGCGGGTCAACATCCACCGCCAAACTCACCGACGGCGGGCACAGCGCCCGCAACTGCCCTAAATCCGGCAGCACCACCGGCACCCGGGGCGGAAACTTCAGCAAAATCTGCCACCGGTAGCGGTTCGCCACCCGCATCACCGGCGCAGGTGCCGGTCCGAGCAACTCGTATCCCCCCTCAAGCGGAGTCAAAGAAGCCGGCTGCAGCGCTTGCGCCACCAGCTGTGCGCAACTCTCCACTTCCCCCAGATCCAAACCGCTCAGCCGCAACAAAATCAAACGCCCGTAAGGCGGATAATTCAGCGCCGAGCGCTGCAGCAGCTCCCCCTCCACAAACCGCTCATATTCGTGACGGCGCACCGCCCCAATCACCGGATGCTCCAGCGTATAAGTTTGAATTATCACCCGCCCCGGGTCACTCCCCCGACCGGCACGCCCCGCCACCTGCGTCAAAGTTTGAAACGCCCTCTCTGCAGCTCGGTAATCCGACATATTCAGCAACCCATCCGCCGCCACCACCCCCACCAGCGTCACCTGCGGCAAATCCAGCCCCTTACTCAGCATTTGCGTCCCAATTAACAAGTCCGCTTCCCGATTGGCAAATCGCCCCAGCAACTCCCGGTGCGCCCCTTTCCTCTGAGTCGTGTCGCTGTCAAACCGAATGGCGCGCAACTGCGGAAACTCCTTGGCCAATTCCTGCTCAACTCGCTGCGTCCCACTCCCAAAAGCTTTCAAATAAGGAGAGCTGCATTCTGGACACCGGTCTGGGTGCAGCTGTCCGTAGCCGCAATAATGGCAGCGCAGCAGCTGTGCGGCGCTCTCGTGCGTGCGGTGATAAGCCAGTGAAACGTCACAATTAGGGCATTGTATCACATAACCGCAGCTGCGACAAGAGACAAACGTGCTGTGCCCGCGCCGGTGGATGAACAAAATGCCCTGCTGGCGGGTTGCAAAAAGCCGGTGCAAGGCTTGCTGCAGCGACCGGCTAAAAATAGAGCGATTGCCCTGCAGCAGCTCAAGCCGCATGTCCACCACTTCCACCGGCGGCATGGGGCGCGACTCGATGCGCTCTGGCATCGACAGGTAATGGGTTTTGCGGGATGCCGGGATTTGGGGATTTGGGGATTGGGAATTCTTAGACCGGATAAATTCGGTCTCTATAAGAGAGCCGGTGCTCCCCGTTTCCCCTTTTCCCCATCTAATCTCCAGCCAGGTTTCAAGCGATGGGGTGGCGGAACCGAGGATCAGGGGGCAGTTGGCCAATTCGGCACGCCACTTGGCGACGGTGCGGGCGTGGTAGGTGGGGGCGGGCTGGTCTTGTTTGTAGCTGTCGTCGTATTCTTCGTCTAAGACGATCAGGCCGAGATTCGGCAGGGGGGAAAATATGGCTGAGCGCGTGCCGATTAAGACTTGCGGTTCGCCCTGGAGCATTTGCCGCCAGGTGTCGTAGCGCTCGCCGGCGGACAGGGCGCTGTGATACACGGAAACTTTATCGCCAAAGCGGGCGGTGAACCGGTCGGTGAGCTGCGGGGTGAGGCCAATTTCCGGGACGAGGACGAGGGCGGACTCCCCGCGCTGCAGCACCGGCGCTATCGCTTGCAGGTACACTTCTGTTTTGCCAGAGCCGGTGACGCCGTGCAGCAGGACTTGGGCGAAGCTATTTAAATTGGCGATCACTTCTAAAGCATGTTGCTGGTGATTTGTCAAGTTTTTGGGCGCGTCTGGTGTTTGGGCCGGCTGTGCCGGTGCCCGCAACACTTCCCGCTCCTCGATGGCAAAGCAGCCGGTCTGTTCGAGGGCTCTGAGTGTTTTGGCGGTTGTCTTGCAAAGAAGCTGCAATTCTGCCAGCCAGACTGCGCCTTCCCTGCGCCTGAGGACTGCCAAAACTTCCTTTAAAACTTCTCGCTGCCGGTTTGTGAGGTCAGCTGCGGGAGCGCCATCGCCGATCAGGACAGCCGCGAGTTGGCGTTTGGGTTGCGGGGGTTTGGGCTGCTCCAGGTAGCTTTCGGCCCAGCCGCGCTCCCGCAGTTGCTGCAGTCCCCGCTCGGCACCTTTGACTTGCCGCTGGACTTCCCGCCAGCTGAGGTTGCCGGTTTTGGAGGCTTGCAGGAGGGCGAGAATCTGGCGGGCGGCTGGATTTTTTAGGAAGATGTCCGCACCGGCGGGAATTGCCGCCGCGTTGAGGCGAATGCGGCGCTGCCAGCGCGCCAGGGAACCGGGGGGCAGGGCAGTCCGAATCACTTGAATGAGGGGCGTGCGGTAGTGAGACGCCACTCGTTCGAGCAGCTGCCGGTATGCCGGCGGTAAGGAACTGAAGGCGACGATGACATCTTCTACGTCGCGAACCCTCTCGGGGGGTAAACCAGCCGGCAGCCGGTCTGTGAAGCGGATGGCAATCCCGCTCAGCTGCTGCGCCCCAAACGGCACGCTGAGGATATCCCCGGGCTGGACTTTTAGCTCTGCCGGCACCCGATAGGTGAAAAGTTTCTCCTCGCCGGCAGAGAGTTTCTCCTCCTCCTCAGGACTGGTCTTTTGGACAGCCGGACAGTCCACCAGCACTTCTACCCACCGCTGTGCACCGGCAAGAGCCTCGTAAGACGCCCCCGGTTCCGCCACAAAGCCGGCAGCCGCCCACTGGGTATCGGCTGCCGTCTCGGGCTCTGCCACAAAGCCGGTGCCTGAGTCAAAATCGTAGTTAGACATATTGCCAAGGTCAGGAGTTGTTGGTTGTGCGTTGATAATGGGCCACTTTTCGGGGGCCGGCGGGAAGCCGGTCTCGCAGGCTGTGCAAGTCACCGGCACTTTCATAGCTGTTGGGGCTGCGGCACCCTGTGACAGGGGGCAGCGCGCCGGCGCTTCCAGGAGCGGTGGCGAGGGGCTGGCACCCGTTGCCGGTTTCCCCGCCTGCCTAGCGGGGCTCTGCCGGTTGAGGGATTCTGGGGAGCGCCCTTGCTGATATCGAGCCGTCAAAGGAGTGATGTTATGTCTTGGCAAAAGCCGGTGCGATCAAGTATACTATAACTAGGTTATCATTACAATTAAATAATAATACTTGAATAATCGACTGCTTTGGCGGCGCTGCTGATAGCGAGCGTTTGAAAATTAAATTGATTAATTTGAACATGGCTCCGGCAGAACTATCTCCAGCTGAAGCACTCTTAACAGGAGGTAAAATCAGTGGATGAAATTGCGGCGGCTCAACGTTTAACCGGATACGAAAAAACAGCGTCAGATGATTCCGTTGGCTCCTTTTTTAAGGAGATGGCACGCTACCCACTCCTTAACCCAGAGGAAGAGGTCGCGTTAGGGCGTTGCGTCAAAGAGTTGGTAGCCCTGGAGGCTCTCCAGCAAAAATTAGAAGCCGAATTGGGTCGCCCCCCCAGCAAGGCAGAACTGGCAGCAGAAGCGGGGTTGAGCGAAGAACAGCTGGAAAATTGCCTGCATGCGGGCAGGCTTGCCAAACAGCAGATGATTCGCTCCAATTTGCGATTGGTGGTTTCCATCGCCAAGCGATATCTGAATCGGGGGGTGGCATTTCAGGATCTGATTCAAGAAGGAGCCTTGGGACTGAATCGCGCCGCAGAAAAGTTCGATCCAGACAAGGGGTACAAGTTTTCTACCTACGCCTACTGGTGGATTCGCCAGGGGATTACCCGAACCATCGCCAACAGTTCGCGAACCGTTCGCTTGCCGGTGCACATCGTCGAGCAGCTCAACAAACTCAAACACGCCTCTCGGGATCTCAGGCGCTCGCTGCTTCGCAATCCCACGGAAGCCGAACTGGCGGAGGCGTTAAAAATCCCCCCCAGACACTTGCGCCAACTCCTGCAGCTGCAGCAGCAAACCCTGTCCCTCAACCATCGCATTGGTCAAGAAGATGACACGGAACTGGTAGACTTGCTCGAAGATGACGACACCCCCTCTCCAGAGGCGCAGATGAGTGAGAGCATGATGCGTCAGGAGATTTTGGAGGTGCTCGCATCAGTGCTCACTGAGCGAGAGCAAGATATTATTGCCCTGCGCTACGGGCTGACGAATGGTGAGACCCACACCCTCGACGAGGTGAGCCACATATTCAACCTCTCCTGCGAGCGAGTGCGTCAAATCCAGGCCAGAGCTATGCGCAAACTCCGCCTGCCCCAAGTGGCCAAACGCTTGAAAGGCTGGCTTCGGTAGAGGCACAGAAACCGGGTTTCTGAATACATTTCTCGGCTCAGATGCCAGGGCTGTCGCAGAAACCCGGTTTCTGGCTGAGGGTGGGGGTTGAGAAACCGGGTTTCTGAATAGATTTCTCGGGTGAGATGCAAAAATTGTCGAAGAAACCCGGTTTCTGGCTGAGGGTGGGGGTTGAGAAACCGGGTTTCTGAATAGATTTCTCGGGTGAGATGCAAAAATTGTCGAAGAAACCCGGTTTCTGGCTGAGGGTGGGGGTTGAGAAACCGGGTTTCTGAATAGATTTCTCGGGTGAGATGCAAAAATTGTCGAAGAAACCCGGTTTCTGTTGGGGGGCTGAGAAACCGGCTTTCTGAATAAATTTATCGGCTCAGATGCCAAGGTTGTCGCAGAAAGCCGGTTTCTGGCTTCCTGGTTCTTGGGGTTCATATTACCACGGGCTGCCAATCATCGTAAACCCCGACCAATAATAGGGATGCTTGAGATTGTGGGAGCCCTCGTTGAGCAATTCTGCCGGCAACGCCACCCCGGCACGACTTTTAGAATTGCGCAA
>JAHHHT010000047.1 GCA_019359235.1 Oscillatoria princeps RMCB-10 | reverse complement strand
CGTGCGGGGAGGGGGAGTTTGAGCGGGTTTTGGATGAATGGAAAAAGTTTCCATCATCGTTCTACTGTGGAATGCCAAGAAGAAAAGGAGCCGCCAGGCATTGTTGCCGGTGGGCAATTGCGGGATGAACCCCACCCCCCAACCCCCTCCCCGCGTGCGGGGAGGGGGAGTTTGAGAGGTTTTGGATCTTGTGGAAAAAGTTTCAATTATCCTTGTGCTGTGCAGCGCCTGGAAGATGGGGCGTTAAGCATTGTTGCCGGTGGGTTTCCCCGAGGGGGGCTTTCTGTTGTGCCGGTGGTGCCGGCTTGTGGGGAGGTGGCATTAGGGGAGTTAGGGATTGCTGCCGGTGGGGAACCTCTTTTGGGGGGGTTGGACACTGGAAGGATTATGAAAATTCTTTGCACAGTCCTGGGAACCCCACTCTCACAGCTTAAAGCCGGTTGGGGGACAGGCGGGAGGACAGGCGGGAGGACAGGCGGGAGGACAGGCGGGACGCCTGTCCTACGCCGAGAGGTTGACGCATCTGTCTGGGATGGGCACCTGGGCCAGAAAGAGCCAGACGCCGGTGTGCGGGAGATGCGGTGGCTTTTTGGACTGTGCTGGAGGGTTTGGGCGGACAGTGGGGGGTGTTGGCTGTCTTCCATCTGAAAAATAGGTGGGGATAAATTCGCTTTGAATCAGTGTTTAGCATTGGTGGCGCGAGCGCTTTTGTTGGAGTGCGAATCGCGGGATTTCGCATGCGAAAAAATGGGCGTTGCACAGTAGAAGGATGATTGAACTTTTTGCATTCATCCACAACCCTCTCTTACTCCCCCTCCCCGCATGCGGGGAGGGGGTTGGGGGGTGGGGTTCTTTATCCCACAAATGTGGGAGGCCCTATTTGCCGACACCGCCGACATCTCAAGGGGTATAACCCCCTATCAATTCGCCAGCAGTATCGGTATATCTGCAGGGTGGGAGTGCGGAAGCCGCGTCCCTAGCTGTTAGCGCAGCCGCTTTGCTAAGCAACGGCAGAATTCACAAATTGCCTGACAAAAACGTCTAGCTAATAGAAGCGCACAGCACCGGCTATAGCTCTGGCTGTAGCAGGGGCGAGCGCTTATCGTAACGCCAGCCAATTGACTGCAAAAGTTATCGATTTCCCGGATTATGGCCGTTGGTAAGTTTAACGAAAGCATCTACATGCAAGACAATCCTGACGAAGATCAGCAACTGTTACAGCGGCTTGCTGCCGGTGACATCCGTGCCTTCTGGCCACTCTGGCAAAAGTACCAAGACTACCTGTTTCGTTGCTGTATCCGTTGGAAGAACGGCAACGAAACGGAAGCGGAAGACCTGCTGAGTCAGGCGATGCTTAAAGCTAGGGAAAAGGTGCAAAATTACGCGGGAAAAATCGCTAACTTCAAATCTTGGGTGACGGCGCTGGTTCGTAACTTCTGGCTCGATATGCAGCGTCGCCCTTGTGCGAAGCAAGTTGAGGATATAGAAGTGTATGCGGAGCGAGAGGAGGTAGGACTGGTTTCTGGTGGCGACACACCGGCAAGCGCCTTGGAGCGGGAAGATAAAAAAATGGTGATTCGCCGCGCTATTGATGAGTTGCCGGCCACGATGCGCGAGACTTTTATGCTACATTTTTATGAAGAACTGTCTCATCAAGAGATAGCCGAAAGGCAAAAGGTTCCCTACCAGAATGTCTGCAAGCGCATCTCCCAGGCGCGGGCCATTCTGGCAAAGAAGTTGCGGGGATATTTTATCGGGGAGGATGGAACGGAACCGGATACAGCCAAGGTTGCAGCCAAACCAGCCAAGTCTAAGAAGCCTGCTCAGAAGGCTGCTCAAGTTGAACCGATTCTGCCTGAGACTGTGACTTTATCGGAACAGTTAGAGGGAGATGAAGAGCTGTCTCATCAAGAGATGGGGGAACCGCAAGAGATTTCTTGCCAGAATGTGGGAGAGCGCTTCTGTGAAGTGCCGGCAATTCTGGAAGGGGAGGATGGGACAATAATGGAATTGGCGGTGATGCCGGTGGTAAGGGAGCCGGCAATTGAGGAAATGTCCCAGGGAAATGGGGAATTTGAGCCGGTTGTGAGGGTGCCGGTGACAAAATCTGTTGCGGTGGCGGAAGTGGAGTGTGTTGCCGGTGAGGAGTTGCCGGTGGTTGCGGGATTTGTGGGGTATTCTGAGTCGGATTCTGTTGCGGGGAGTTATGGGGGGAGGTTGGAGGAATTTGGTTTTATCGGGAAGCCGGTAGTAGGGGCATTCTCTCGGTGGCTGTCCAAGTTAGAGGAAGATGAAGAGGTGTCTCATCAAGAGATGGGGAACCGGCAAGAGATTTTTTGCCTGAATGTGGGACAGCGCTTCTGTGAAGTGCCGGCAATTCTGGAAGCGGAGGATGGGACAACAATGGAATTGCCGGTGATGCCGGTGGGAAGGGAGCCGGCAATTGAGGAAATGTCCCAGGGGAATGGGGGAGTTGAGCCGGTTGTGGGGGTGCCGGTGACAAAATCTGTTGCGGTGGCGGAAGTGGAGTGTGTTGCCGGTCAGGAGTTGCCGGTGGTTGCGGGATCTGTGGGGGATTCTGAGTCGGATTCTGTTGCGGCGAGTTCTGGGGGGAGGTTATCCGAATTTAATTTTATCGGGAAGCCGGTAGTAGGGGCATTCTCTCGGTGGCTGCACTGTTTCGGTGGTTCGCAGCTGCTTTATGGCATAAGGGAATGGGTGTTGGAGGTGAGGGTGAGTGGTGCCGGTGGTGTGGGGGCGACAATGGGTGCCGGTGGGGAAAGTTGCGGGAGAATGGGGGCGATCGTCCACTAGGGATACTTAGTGCGCGAGAGTGGCGAAGGCGGCGCATAAGCCCTGAGATCGTTGATGTTGAGTAGATTCTCTAACCACCAGCCGGTTGAAAAATTCACAATTTGGATTCTAGAGCGTCTCTATAGTAGAGGAACCGAGATGATCAGTAATGATTGGCGATGCCAATTGGCTGATTTCGGATGACCAAATCCGCCCTTAGGTGGTCTTCTCGATTCTGGGATGATTTCGGCTGCCAGAAAATGCTTGTTCACCTTAACTCTGCTGGAAGAGGGGCACATCTTTTGACCGATTTTATCGGGAGCAGCGAAGTTCATAACGACATATTCACAGAAAGCTATTAATTTAGGAGATTCTACATGTCCTGTAAAATCAGCGCTGAAGTAGTAATAATAGGTTCTGGGCCTGTTGGTGCAACTTTTGCCCGTCACCTTGTTGAGAATGGCAAAAGCGTGATTTTGGTTGACGCGGGGCCTCAACGATCCCCTCAGCCCGGTGAACATCTCAAAAACGCTTATCTTTATCAAAAAGATAGGACCAACTTCTCACAAATTGTCAATTCGGAGCTTTATAAGCTGTCCATACCAACAAGTAATGTGAAACTTCCAAATCTCGATCCGAGCGCATACTGGGCTGCTGGGGCTGTTCGTAACAATATGAACCCAAAACAAGACCCTAACACCAATATGCCCTATGCTCAAGCGGCTTTTGCTGTTGGTGGGATGGGTATCCACTGGACATGCGCCACCCCCCGGCTACATCCAGAGCTTGAGCGCTGGCACTATATTACCGAATGGGATGAACTATACGCACAGGCGGAAAAATATTTTAACACCCATACGAATGTTTTTGAGCGTTCTTTACGAGGTGCGGCTATTAAGCGCCGACTAGAGGCACATTATAACAACCAACTCGATCCTAATTATCCTATCCAAAATTTGCCAGTGGCAGCACAGCGTCGCGAGGATGGAGAAGGTGAGGCTTTTATCCACTGGACTGGGCCTTATGATATCCTCAAGCCAGTGCTAACTACCGAGGAAAATCTTCCTAACCCAAACATCAGGGTTCTCCCTAATCATATAGTGCAAAAGTTGCACCATAAGGGCGGTAAAGTTGAGTATGCAGAGGTGCAGAGTACGGAACCTTGGGAAAAAGTAGAGATTTACGCTGATATCTTTATCGTTGCGGCTGCTGCTATTAAAACACCACAACTTTTGTGGAACTCTCAGATTCGTCCCAAAGCACTGGGCTGTTATCTGTCTGAACACATAATGACTTTCGGGCAAATTGTTCTTAGTAAAGAGATAGTTGCAGAAATAAAGGCTGAAGAAAAACCTTATTTTAAGGAATCTCCTAAGATGTTTCATGTTGCTGGAAACCAAAAAGATCCTATTGATATTCCTTTGTACGATCCAGATCCAACTCTATGGATACCTGTGCAAAAAGATCGTCCGTGGCACTGCCAAATCCATAAAGATAACTTCAGTTACGGTATAGTTCCAGATAATATTGATGACCGGTTAGTTGTTGACCTACGCTGGTTTGGTTTTGTTGACCAGATGCCAACCAACTACGTCACATTTGAAGAAGAGATTTTTGACATCCACGGTATGCCTCAGCCTACATTCCACTTTCAATATCCAGAACAGGACGCTGAGAATGCACATCGAATGATGCAAGATATGACAGAAGTTGGGCTATCTATAGGTGGATTTCTGCCTACGCCAGAGGCTCGTCCCCAGTTTATGGCACCTGGAAGTTCCCTCCACAGTATGGGAACCTATCGGATGGGTGAAAGTGATGATGGGACAAGTGTTGTGGATGCACACTCGAAAGTTTGGGGATTTGACAATCTATATCTGGGAGGACCTGGTGTCATTCCTAAGCCTAATGGTGCTAATCCAACATTAACGGCTGCTGCCTTAGCTATCCGTGCCGCCAACCATATCCTTCGTAATTAAAGCGAAATTAGTTGGGACACAAGTTTGTTTGAATAATAAGTGAGCGCTCCTAAATAAGAAGTGATGGTTTGATCTCCCGACCCGTCATTATTCAAATGCGCTCGCTTCTCCGCCCCTCCATCTTTTTTGAAATTGACCGACTTTGAAAGCGTCCCAGCGTTGGCGACTTTGACCTCAAACATTTAGTCCGAGCTTTACCTAAAAGCTCGGACTAAATGCGCCAGCCCGAATTAAAGACACTCAAAAACCAAGATTTATCACTTTAGCTACAACCCCAGAATACCTTCCGAACAAAATATCCCAGTCCTGAATGATAATATCACCCCCATGACACCAGAAACACCGGCATCCTTTCATCCTCTATCGCTGGGCCAGCAAGCTTTATGGTTTCTCTACCAGATGGCTCCTGAAAGCGTGGCATATAACGCTTTTAATGCAGCGCTAATTCACTCAACTATAGACATTAAAGCTTGGCATCGTGCGTGGCAAAATATTGTGAATCGCCACCCGATTCTCCGAACTACTTATACCGCCATCAAAGGAAAAACATTTCAAGTTATTCATCAACAGCTCAAACTTCCTCTACAGGAAATAGATGCTTCTCATTGGAATGAAAATGAATTAAAAGAGAAAATTTTCTTAGAAGCAGAGCGTCTATTCAATTTAGAAAAAGAACCAGCATGGCGAGTTACTTTATTTACTCGTTCAGAACGAGAACATATTTTATTGCTGACAATGCATCATATTGCCAGCGACTTATGGTCTAGCGATTTGCTTTTTAATGAATTGCGACTCTGGTATACTGCCGAAACGGAACAAGTTAGCCTTCAGCAGATAGAAGATTCTCTTCCTAAAAATACGCCCTATCCCCAGTTTGTACATTGGCAGTCCGAAATGCTATCGGGTCCAAAGGGAGAAAAACTTTGGGAATACTGGCAAAAACAATTATCGGGTGAGTTACCAATCCTAAACTTGCCAACAGACAGACCCCGACCGCCGGTGCAGAGCTTTCGGGGAGAAACGCATATTTTTCGGCTAAATGAAGAATTAATTCGAGGACTGGGAGAGGTAGCTAGAGCTACAGGTACAACTCTTTATAAGCTGATGCTGGCAGCTTATTTTGCGTTGCTTTACCGCTATACAAATCAAGAAGATATCCTTGTAGGAACCCCAATGCTGGGGAGGCCCGGTCGAGAATTTAAAGGAGTTGTTGGTTATTTCGTAAACTCCGTCGTTTTGCGGGCTTCCCTTTCGGGAAACCTGACATTCCAAGATTTGTTGGCTCAGCTAAGTAGCAAAGTTAAAGAAGCTCAGAGACATCAGGATTATCCTTTTCCACTGTTAGTTGAGAAACTTCAGCCTCAACGAGATCCCAGTCGCTCTCCTCTGTTCCAAGTCAACTTCACTTGGCAAAAGCAACGTTGGTGTGAGTCAGGAAAAGAACTAGGGTTTAAGATGGAGCCATACCCAATCGGCCATCAACGGGGGGCAACCTTTGACCTGGATGTGATGGTGATGGAAATGGGAGAAGTTTTCCAGGTAGGCTGGGAATACAATACAGATTTGTTTGATGGGGCTACCATATCTCGAATGGCGGGGCATTTTCAAAATCTGCTAGAGGGGATTGTTGCCAACCCCCATCAAAAACTGTCAGAGTTGCCCCTGTTCACTGCTGCCGAAAGACATCAGTTATTGGTGGAATGGAACAACACAAACATCGTCCAGATTAAAAGTTCCTTTGCCGCCCTCACCGCTAGCCCATCTCTCAAGGGAAGAGGGGGAGAAAAGAGGAAAAACTACGCTTCTTCCCAACTTGGATTCGCTTTAAAATCTCAGAAGTGCGTCCACCAGCTATTTGAAGTCCAGGTTGAGCTAACGCCCGATGCTGTGGCAGTGGTGTTTGAAGACAAGCCACTCACCTACCGCCAGTTGAACGCCAAAGCCAATCAACTGGCGCACCATCTGCAAAAATTGGGTGTTAAACCGGAGGTGCTGGTTGGCATCTGTGTAGAGCGCTCCTTAGAAATGATGGTGGGGCTGCTGGGTATTCTCAAAGCCGGTGGCGCTTACGTGCCCCTAGACCCCGCCTTCCCCAAACAGCGACTGGCTGCTATGCTGGAGGACTCTCAGGTGCCGGTGCTTGTAACAAGCTCGCACTTAGTTGACGGACTTCTCACTCGCCAGACCGATGCGGTTTGCTTGGACACAGACTGGGAGACGATCGCTCTGGAAAGCGAGGAAAACCCGGTCAGTGTGGTGAGGCCTGAACATCTGGTTTATGTAATTTACACCTCTGGCTCCACCGGCACCCCCAAAGGAGTCGCGATCGAACACCGGCAGCTTCTCAATTACCTCCACAGCATTCAGCAAATTCTCAACGTGCCAAATGCGAGTTTTGCCACCGTTTCTACCTTTGCCGCCGACTTGGGCAACACGGTAATTTTCCCCGCATTATGTGGGGGTGGATGCCTGCATATCATCTCCCAAGACAGGGCAACCGATCCTAAAGCGCTAGCAGAATATTTTCGCCAGCACGCGATCGACTGCTTGAAAATTGTTCCCTCTCACCTAAAAGCACTCCTCGCCGAGACGGCATCAATTTTGCCTCGCAAGCGGTTAATTTTGGGTGGGGAAGCGCTGAGCTGGGAGTTAGTGGAGAAAGTGTGGGAATGTGCGCCAGACAGTCTTATTTTCAATCACTACGGGCCAACAGAAACGACGGTAGGGGTACTAACTTATCAGGTGAAGCACGGGCAAGTGAGGCGCGATTCTCAGACGGTTCCTCTCGGTCGCCCCATATCAAACACCGAGATTTATATCCTCGATTCCCACTTCCAGCCGGTGCCTGTTGGTACTGCCGGTGAACTGTATATCGGCGGTGCCGGTTTGGGAAGAGGCTACCTCAACCGGCCCGAACTGACGGCAGAAAAATTTATTGCCAACCCTTTTGCTGGTGCCCCTGGAGAAGCCCGCCTTTACAAAACCGGCGATAAAGCCCGTTACCTACCCGACGGCAACATCGAATTTCTCGGTCGCATTGACAACCAGGTAAAAATTCGCGGTTTCCGCATCGAACTCGGAGAAATCGAATCGCTGCTGGTGCAACACCCCGATGTGCGCTCAGCAGTGGTCATTGCCAGGGAAGACACTCCGGGGGACAAGCGCTTAGTTGCCTACGTTGTCCCCAAACAGGAGCCCGCACCAACATGGAGCGACCTGCGCCGCTTCCTTTTTGAGCAACTGCCCGAATATATGGTGCCTGCTACTTTTGTGATTCTAGAGGCGCTGCCACTGACAGTTAATGGCAAAGTAGACCGCCGAGCCCTACCAGCACCAGAATTTAAACCCGAACTGCAATGGTCATTAGTAGCCCCAAGAACTCCTATTGAAGAGATGCTAGCTAGCATTTGGGCGGATGTCTTGAGAATTGAACTTGTGGGCGTTCACCACAACTTTTTTGAACTAGGCGGACATTCCTTATTAACCATTCAAGTGATTTCAAGGGTGCGGGACATCTTGGCCGTGGAATTACCACTCCGCAATTTCTTTGAAGCTCCCACGATTGCTGAATTTGCCGAGCTGATTGAGAATTCGCTCAAAAATGGACAATCTGTAGAAACTCTGCCTCTTCTATCAATTCCAAGGTCAAAGAGCATCCCATTATCTTTCGCTCAAGCTAGGCTGTGGTTTCTCGATCAGTTACAGCCAAACAGTTCACTTTACAATATCCCGCTGGCTTTGCGCCTTAGCGGTCAGCTAAATATAGCGGCGCTACAGAGCAGCATCAACGAAATTATCCAGAGGCATGAAGCCTTCCGCACAAACTTCACAACAGGAGAAGAAGGTCAACCTGTTCAGATTATCGCCTCGACTTTGAATTTGAAACTGCTTGTCGTGGACTTGCTTCATTTACCTGAAAGTTCGCGAGAAATCGAGGCACAACAATTGGCAAATGAAGAAGGTAATCGGCCTTTTAACTTGGAGCAAGAGCCTTTACTTCGAGGTACGGTGCTGCAATTAGGTGAAACAGAGTATGTCTTGCTGCTCACCATGCATCACATTATTTCTGATGGTTGGTCACTGGGCATATTCATACGAGAATTAACAGAACTTTATAAAGCCTTCAGCGTTGGAAAGCCTCCAGCTTTACCTCTGTTGCCAGTACAATATGCCGACTTTGCGGTTTGGCAGCGACAGTGGTTCTCTGGAGAAATACTGGAAACTCAGCTTCACTACTGGAAGGAACAACTCAAGAACGCTCCGGATTTATTAGAATTGCCGACAGACCGACCGCGAAAAGCTGTTTTTACTTTTCAGGGAGGATATCACTATGCAGCCCTTGACAAAGAGTTGAGCGCGAAACTTACCGCTCTGAGCAAGCGAACGGGAGTCACTCTGTTTATGACGCTTTTTGCAGCGTTTCAAACATTACTCTACCGCTTATCAGGTTCCGATGACATCGTAGTGGGTACGCCGGTAGCTGGTCGCAACCGAAGGGAAATTGAAGGATTAATTGGCTTTTTTGTCAATACTTTAGTGCTGCGAACCCACCTCGACGGCGACCCCAGTTTTGAGGAGTTACTCCGCAGAGTCAGGGAAGTGGCGCTGCAAGCTTACACACATCAAGACCTGCCCTTCGAGCAGTTGGTAGAGATATTGCAACCAACGCGAGACTTAAGCTATACGCCACTATTTCAGGTGATGTTTGCCCTCGACAACGCAGGAGTTCCTTCTCTGAAACTGCCTGAGTTAACAGGAAGCTTGTATCCAGTGAAAATCGGCACAGCAAAGTTTGATTTGACCCTATCAATGGATAATACTGCTGATGGATTGGTAGGCGAATGGGAATATAATGCTGACCTTTTTGATGAGACTACCATCGCGAGGATGGCTGGACATTTCCAGACTTTACTCGAGGCGATCGCAGCTAATCCTCAACAAATGATTTCCGCTTTACCACTGCTCGCAGATCGAGAGCGGCACCAGCTACTGATAGACTGGAATAACAATCAAACAGAGTATCCCAACGATAAGTGTATCCATCAGTTGTTTGAGGAACAGGTTACGCGATCGCCCTCTTCTGTGGCAGTAGTGTTTGAAGGGGAACATCTCACCTATAGGGAACTGAACGAAAGGGCAAATCAACTCGCCCACTACCTGCGGTCGCTGGGTGTAAGGCCAGAAGTATTGGTCGGTCTGTGTGTAGAGCGTTCCTTGGCGATGGTTATAGGAATCTTAGGCATTCTCAAAGTCGGTGGTGCTTACGTCCCTATTGACCCTGCTTATCCACAAGAGCGATTGGCTTTCATGCTAGAAGATTCCTCGGTATCGGTGCTGCTCACCCAAGAAAAGCTGGTCGAGAAACTTCCCCTAAACTCTGCGCGTGTTGTCTGTCTGGATAGGGACATAGAAAAAATTGCTTTCCACAGTAAGAAAAACCCCAGCAGCACAGTAGCGCCCGATAACCTGGCCTATGTTATCTACACGTCAGGGTCTACAGGGAAACCTAAAGGAGTTGCTGTGCCACACCAAGCAGTAAACCGCTTGGTACTCAATACAAACTACATCAACTTACAACCTCTAGATGTAGTGGCTTTTGCCTCAAACTTTTCATTCGATGCCGCTACATTTGAGATTTGGGGAGCCTTAGTTAACGGGGCAAAACTCGTTATTATAACCCAAAATGTAGCCCTTTCTCCTAATGACTTTGCAGCTCAAATTCACGATCAAGGCGTTACCGTATTATTCTTAACAACTGCTTTGTTTAATTTGCTAACTAGAGAAGTGCCCTCGGCAATTCAATCGGTGCGCTATCTTCTATTTGGAGGAGAAGCGGTCGAGCCTAAATGGGTCAAAGAGGTACTCAAGAAGGGTTCACCTCAGCGAGTGCTTCACGTGTATGGGCCTACCGAAAACACAACATTTACTACCTGGTACTTGGTACAGGATGTTCCAGAAGAAGCTACAACGATTCCTATTGGTCGCCCTATAGCCAACACGCAGGTTTATTTGCTCGACACCCAGATGCAACCGGTGCCTGTCGGAGTTCCTGGCGAGCTGTACATTGGTGGAGATGGTCTGGCGCGGGGATATCTGAATCGACCCGATTTGACTAATGAGAAATTTATTCCGCATCCCTTCAGCGATAAACCAGGTGAACGTCTCTACAAAACTGGCGATAAAGCCCGTTACCTACCAGACGGAAACATCGAATTTCTGGGTCGCATTGACAACCAAGTAAAAATTCGCGGCTTCCGTATTGAACTTGGAGAAATTGAAACAGCGATCGCGCAGTATCCAGGCGTGCGAGGAAATGCGGTTATAGCGCGAGAAGATTTTCCCGGTCAAAAATATCTGACAGCTTACATTGTCCCTAACCACTCCGAAGCGATCGCCAGCAAAGATTTGCGCGATTTTCTTAAAGAGAAACTGCCCAATTACATGATACCTGCAGCGTTCGTGATGCTGGATTCTTTACCACTAACACCCAACGGCAAGGTAGACGGTAAGGCGCTACCAAGACCTCAAACAACTCGTCAAGAAAAAGCCCTCAAAGTAGCACCGGCTACAAAGTCAGAACAAACATTGGCAAAAATTTGGCGTGAGGTTCTCCACTTAGAGCAAGTAGGCATTTACGACAACTTTTTTGAATTGGGTGGAGATTCTATTCTCAGTATTCTGATTATTTCTAAAGCCAATCAAGCCGGACTGCAACTCACTCCCAAGCAGCTATTTGAACGCCAGACAATCGCTGAGTTGGCATCAGTGGCGATGGCCACTGAAACGGCAAAAGCAGAACAAGGTTTGGTTGGGGGGCCATTACCGCTAACACCCATCCAGCACTGGTTCTTTGAAAAAAATCTACCCGCACTGCACCACTTTAACCAAGCGTTCCTACTGGAAGTACCACAAGAGCTCGATCCCGCTTTGTTAGAAAGAGCGGTGCAACAATTGTTAGTACATCACGATGCCCTGCGCTTGCGTTACAGTCAAACTTCAGAAGGCTGGCAGCAAGTCAATGCCTTACCCGATGAGGCTGTGCCTTTCTCCCAAGTGGATTTGTCGGCACTGCCAGAAACCGCCTCAATATTAAAGATGGAAGCTAAAGCTTCCGAATTGCAAGCAAGCTTGAACCTATCGAATGGGCCACTCGTGCGGGTTGCTCTTTTCAATCTGGGTTCTCACAAACCCTCTCGCCTGCTGCTAGTCATCCATCACTTAGCAGTTGATGGAGTTTCCTGGCGAATTCTACTAGAAGATATGCAAACAGCCTGCCAGCAACTCCAAACCGGCAAACCAATTCAACTTCCTCCCAAAACTACCTCTTTCAGGGATTGGGCTATCAAACTGAACGAGTACGCACGCTCCGATGCAGCCCGGAAAGAACTAACTTATTGGCAAGACATTTCACGCAAGCAGATAACTCGTCTGCCAGTGGACTATACAGTCGGTGCTAACACCGTAGCGGATGCCCGCACCGTGTCGGTATCCCTTAATGTTGAAGAAACCCGCGCCCTGCTTCAAGATGTTCCAAGAGCCTACCGCACCCAGATTAACGACGTACTGCTGACTGCATTGGTGCAGGTCTTGGCTGCAAAGAGCGGCTCACGTTCTGTGCTAGTCGATCTCGAAGGTCATGGGCGAGAAGAAATTTTGTCAGACGTGGACTTGTCGCGCACAATCGGTTGGTTTACGACGATCTTCCCCGTGCTTTTAGAGCTGGAAGCAACGGACAATCTAGGGGAAACTTTAAAGTCTATCAAAGAGCAACTCCGTGCCGTACCCAACCGAGGCATCGGCTACGGGTTGCTACGCTTCCTGAGTGAAGATGCAGAGGTTGCCGAGAAGCTGCAAGCGCTGCCAACGGCTGAGGTAAGTTTCAACTACCTGGGGCAATTCGATTGGGGAATGCTTAAAGATTCTCTATTTAAACCAGCAAAAGAATCAGTCGGCTCTGCACATAGCCTGCAAGAGCACCGCAGTCATCTGCTAGATGTTAACGGGCTTGTAGCCGAAGGTCAGTTACAACTGGATTGGACTTACAGCGCTAACTATCACCAACGTGCCACAATTGAGGAACTGGCGCGGGAATATATAGAAGCGCTGCGATCGCTCATTGCACACTGCCAGTCTCCTGATGCTGGAGGATACACGCCTTCAGACTTCCCACTTGCAAAACTAGATCGCCCAAAACTTCAGCGCTTACTGGCAGACGAAAAGGATATAGAGGACATCTATCCACTTTCGCCACAGCAGCAAGTCATGCTCTCTCATACTGTTCGTACCCCAGAGGATAGTGCATATTTCGTGCAAACGAGCTTCACGATACATGGGAAGTTGAACTGTTCGGCGTTCAAACAGGCATGGGAACAATTAGTAACAATGCACCAGGTTTTCCGCACCTCTTTCCGCTGGCAAGAACTCGACAAGCCCCTTCAAGTCGTCCATTCAACAATAGAATTACCTTGGTCGCATTATGACTGGCAGAGTTTGACAGCAAGTGAGCAACAACAGCAGTTAGAGGTTTTTCTCAGAAAAGAGCTTGAGTTAGGCTTTCAACCAAACCAGGCTCCCTTGATGCGCTTGGCCCTCGTTAAGCTGTCGTCTGAGCGCTACAAATTTGTTTGGACATGCCATCACTTGCTGATAGATGGTTGGAGTGCGCCCATACTTATGCAAGAAGTTTTTGCTTTTTATGAAGCCCTTAACCAAGATGAGACTTTGCACTATACTCCTCCCCGTCCATATCGTGACTACATTGGGTGGTTGCTTGAACAAGACCTCTCCGGTGCCGAGGCGTTTTGGCAGCAGGCTATCTTAGGCTTTTCTCCTACTCCTCTGGGAGTACGCCGAGCGCTGGAGCATCAAGATGGCCAAAAGCCACTCTACTACCACGAGCGGCTACAGCTATCGGCAACGGCGACAGCCGCTCTCAGGTTCGTTGCACAGCAGCATAATCTGACGCTTAACACTCTGGTGCAGGGCGCTTGGGCTCTGTTGTTGAGCCGTTACAGCGGTCAGTCTGACGTTGTATTTGGGTCTACTGTGTCCGGTCGCCCTCCTGCTTTGTCTGGAGTCGAATCAATGGTGGGAATGTTCATTAATACTTTACCCGTGCGAGTACAAGTGCCTGAAGAAACTGAGCTGTTGCCCTGGCTTATGCTGTTGCAAGCTCAGCAGATAGAACGCGAGTATTACTCATACACCCCCTTGATGGAGATTCACTGGATGGGTAATATACCCCAGGAAATTCCTTTGTTTGAAAGCAACTTGCGCTTTCAAAACTACCCAACTCGCGAGAAGTTGGCACAACAGAACTCAGAGAATAGTTTGGAGTTCTCTGACTTTGATGGTGTTGACTTCTGGCACTATCCACTCAACCTTGTGGTTGAACCAGATACGGAATTGTTGCTGCGTATCACAAGCGATCTCCGCTGCTTTGAGCCATCAACAATTATTCAGATACTTGAGGATTTAAAAATTATACTGGGAGATTTTGTTCGTGAACTACACTAGCTAGTGCAGACCCTAAACAAGCGCGATCATCTACCCCTATTCCTGGTGGCACCATTGTCTACTCTGGCGACGCGGCTTACTACGCCGCTATCCATTTGATATCCAACACAGCCACCCTTGTGATATCGTGTCCGACTACTTCGTTTGTGGATAGCGGGGGAGCGCGGAAGCTAGGCCCAAGAAAATTTAAGGTTCTTTGTATCAGGGTACAAAACACAATCGATGCTATCGGACAGGATATGAATTAGCAACTGGCAGCCAAGATATTCACTCAATTCCAAGCGATCACTATGCCATTCTCCGAGCCCCCCACGTTCAGCTTTTAGCTCAACAGCTAGCAACTAACCTCAAAGCAGAGAATTAATAAGATGGCAAAACGCCCTGTAGCTCAAGGAATGCGGGTTTTCCTCCTCATCTGGTGCGGACAGCTTGTCTCCCTGATAGGGTCGGGTCTGACGAGCTTTGCTCTTGGGGTGTGGGTCTATGAACGCACTGGCTCAGTCACTCAGTTCGCTCTCATTTCTGTGTTTGCTAGGCTACCGGCGCTCCTACTCTTTCCCTTCGCGGGTGCCCTAATAGACCGATGGAACCGCCGCTGGGCAATGATTCTGAGTGATTCCGGTGCCGGTTTAAGTACGGTGGCGATCGCCCTTCTCCTGGTTACAGGTCGCTTGGAAATCTGGCACATCTATCTAGCAGTCGCCGTCAGTTCTGCCTTTAGCGCCTTTCAATGGCCAGCCTATAGCGCCGCCACCACCCTACTGGTTCCCAAACAGCATTTGGGTCGCGCCAGCGGGATGATTCAGCTAGGAGAAGCCGCCGCCCAGTTCCTCGCGCCGATGCTGGCGGCTGGACTTCTGAGCCTCATCCACCTTCCGGGCATCATCCTTACCGACTTTGCCACCTTTCTGTTTTCCCTAGCAACTCTGATAAGTATCCGCTTCCCTGATGCCAAGACCAATACTAATACTGTCAGGAAAGCCGGGGCTCCAAGCCTGCTGCGAGAAATGGCTGACGGATGGACTTACATCACCGCCCGCCCAGGACTGCTGGGGCTGCTAATTTTCATCGCGATCGGCAACTTCGCGATCGGCATCGCTCAGGTGTTGTTCGCACCTGTAATCCTAGCTTTCGCACCTGTCGCTGTCCTGGGTACTGTACAGTCCATTGCTTGCAGCGGTATGGTAGTCGGAAGCATTCTGATGAGCGTTTGGGGAGGCCCGAAACGCCGTATGTACGCGGTATTTGGCTTTGAGCTGCTGATCGGTCTGAGCATATTCTTCATGGGAGTGCGGGCTTCGATTCCCCTGATTATGGTCGCGGGGTTTGGTGCCTATTTCAGCGCCGCATTTTTCCTGGGCTCCGGCCAAGCAATTTTACAGACCAAAGTCGCACCCGAGGTGCAGGGAAGGGTGTTTGCAGTTCGACGAGCGCTCGGTGGGTCATCCCTACCGCTTGGTTATCTCGTTGCTGGCCCTCTAGCTGATCGCATCTTTGAACCTTTAATGGCAACCAACGGTTTGTTAGCAGGAAGCATCGGACAAATTATCGGCGTTGGTACAGGTCGCGGCATTGGTCTGCTGTTGGCAATTTCAGGGGCGATGGTCATGCTAACAACTGTTGTCGGTTATCAGTATCCTCGCTTGCGGCTACTGGAAGATGAGCTGCCGGATGCCATTGCTAGTGAAACTGCTACTAAAACCCACTAACCGGCTCAAGCGCTCGGTGTGGCAGGCGGCTCAGCTGTTTCAGGAAATAGCTCGCGTGCCGGTGGCGCTGCCGGTATTTTTCCGGGAGTGCATTCCCAGCGCCTTGGCAATTTTAGTCCTCGATTAAACTAATCGACTGCAGCCATCGACCTTGCAGGGGGAGCCGGTGCTCAGGCATCAGAGGAAACACCGGCTAATTGCCAAATTTTGGACTGCTGCCGGTGACTCAGCCGCCCCTACTTTAAGTATAACACGCCCTTGCTTTCTCCTGGCGTCCGTGCCGGCGGACGAAAGGCAAGTCGAGCGTGAATTTCCAATCGCCGGTGTGTATTTGCCACGCTCTCTAAAGTCCGCGTAGGCGGACTTTGTTTGTATAGCTGCGATTTCCAATCGCCGGGTTATAATAGAGACGCGACGTGCAATCACCGGCATATATTTGCCCCGCGATTTTCACTTGCCGGTGTGGATTCGCCAAAGTGTTCCGCCCCCACTATCACGACTTACTCTGTTCTCCAACGCAGGAAGGAAAAAGAAGCCGGTTAAGCAGTAAAAGTAGAGTGCTTACCGCAGTCAATTTCCCACCATAAGAACTAAAATCCTAGGGGTTCCAAAAACTATTCTATCGTAAAAAAATCCAGGCCGAACCGGCTTCACCCAGCAAGCCGGTCATATCCGTGTGCATCCATATTGTAAAACTGCATTCTTAGCGGTGGGGGCGTCGCACAATCTGGGGATAAAACTGTAGGGGCAATCCCCCTGTGCTTGCCCCGTGTGGGGGCAGTCGCCGGCAGCCGGCCTACAAGGGGCTTTTTGCTTGCCCGGTTGCGCCTATATAGCGGTTCTCAGTTGGATGTACGCTCCAGAAACCCGGTTTCTTAAAGAAACCGGGTTTCTGAGTACCTCACTAATATGAGAAAGGCTATATCTCCCCAGCAAGCTCGCAATCTGTTACAGTCTTTATTCCTCGTCCAGAAGCCGTTGCAGTAAGCTCGGCGCAACCCAAAAACCAACGGTTCGCAACCGTTCAAAAGTGGCTGCTAGGTCGATTAAACCGGCTCTAGCAGCATCCTTCAAAATGCCAAGCAATCCGATAATTCTCAAACCGCGTGCCACCGCTATCCGCCTTGCTGCTTTGTCATCTAGCACCACTAAACCGGCAGCCAGTTGCTCAGCTAAAATGATGGCCTCCCGTTCCCCTGCATCAAGCAGTTCCAAACCAGCATCAGAGGAAACACCGGCTGTCTTAATTTCCAGCCATTCAGGAGGTTGCCTTATCCAACTTTTGACTGCAGCCGGTGACTCAGCCGCCCCCAGTTCATCAAAAACAGCTTGAGGAATCGTCACCTCCCCATATAACTGCGGCAGTAAGTTAATTTTTTCAATCAGTAACAGATAGCAAATCGGAGACGTATCAGAAACAACGATCATGGATTTCTCATATCTTCAATGGTCTGGATGTCGCGTTCCAGCTCCTCAGAGTCATAATTCAAATAGACTCCCATGCGCTGCAAAAAAGCATGGGTTTCCAGACGCGATGGCAGCTGGAGGAGGCGGCGCACTTCTGCGGTACTTAGCGCACCGGAACGGTAGGCTTCAGCCACAAACACCTCCATCAATCTCCGGGAAATACTGCCCCATTCTCCATTTAATCGTTGCGCCACTTCGTCGGGAATCTCAATCGTAATCTGCATATTAAACTCACCTCAAAAACAGCTCGTTCCTAACTCCTGTCACATCCAACAGCCGGCCAAACATTTTCTCCTGACAAAGTGCTGGTGTTATCCAGCACCGGCACCCCCTGACGGAGCCGGGAAATCTCCACTTACTTATTTTGCCGGCCAATCCAACAGGGCGCATTCCATTAAAAGCCGGCCTCCCGCCCCCACCAAAGTGTTCCGCACCCATCAACCGGCCCAAACAAGCCCCATTTTCCAACTACTCCCTCATCTTAGCTCGCAGCAATTTCATGGGCAGCATCCCAACCGGCAATTAACCGGACATCAGCAGTCGGCGGAGCCGACTTTTCTCTCGTTCCCAGGCTCTGCCTGGGAACGCAATCTGGAGGCTCTGCCTCCTTTCAACGGAAAAGCAGGTTCCCTCGTTCCCAGGCTCTGCCTGGGAACGCAATCTGGAGGCTCTGCCTCCTTTCAACGGAAAAGCAGGTTAACACCCTAACAGCTTATAAAGCCCAACTACGAACTTTTGGGCTAAAGCCCAACTACGAACTTTTGGGCTAAAGCCCAACTACGAACTGAAGCCCTCAGCTACCCCCAAAGCCGGCGACCTTCTGGCCCTTTCAGCCGCTCGTGAGTGTCTTTCACCAAACCTGGAATGTCCAGCTGTTCCGGACACCTCGGCAAACAGTCTCCACACTCAGTACACCGGCTCCCCTTCACCCCCGCAAACCAGTGACCGGCATTCTCAAACATCCGGTAGCGGTATTTGCCAAACTCCGTCATCTCATAAGCAACTGCCATATTGCGCAGCCGCAAAACTTCTGGTATATTAATCTTCTCAGGACACGGCAAGCACTCATAGCACTGGCTGCACTTGTCCGCGCCCAAAGCCTCTGCGGCGTGAGCCTCCAAACGCTCAAACACTTCCGCTTCCACCGGCACCAGCGGGCCATCGCAGTCAGCCACACTCAAAGGCCATTCCAGTTCCCCCGGATTCGCCGCGCCCAAGCTGAGAGTGGTGATGCGGGAGTCGCTCAGCAAAAACCTGTAGTTCAACTCCAGGGGCGAAAAAGGGTGGCACAGCTGCTGGAGGCTTGCCGGTGGCGTGTAAAGTTGCCCGCCCTTGTCTGCCGGTGAGATAATAAACACCCCCATGTCCTTTTGGCGGGCCAGCTCAACTGCCGGTGCGTTGCGCTGGAAAAAGTAGTAATAATGCAGATTGACAAATTCAAAGAAATCTGTATTAATAGCTGCCAGAATCACATCCAAAGGCCCGTGGGTCGAGAAGCCCACATGTCTCACCCGCCCATCAGCAACAGCCCGCCGCACAGCTTGCATGCAGCCCCTCGGAGACAGCAGCAAGTCCAAGTGTTCCCGGGTATTGACACCGTGGATGGCCAGACAGTCGGCACAGTCCAAACCCAGCCGCTCTAGCGACTCATCCACGCACCGCTCCATCTCACCGGCATCTGCCACCGGAGGGATTTTAATGGTAATATGCAGATGCTCTCGCGGCACCGGCAGCCCAGCGGACAGAGCCGCACCCAGATACAGCTCGCTCTTCCCGTAGCCCCTAGCCGTTTCCAGGTGATTAATTCCCATAGCAACGGCTTGGCGCACCGTCAGAATCGCGTTGTGTTCGGATGCCAGGTAACGCATCGTTCCCAGGGAAAACACCGACAGGTGCAAATTCGTTTTGCCAAACCGGCGGTAACGCATCTTTTGAAGATTTTAGATTTTGGATGTTAGATTTTAGATTGTCGCCACCAATGGCCCTCCAAACTGCCCAATCCAAAATTAAGAATTGTCGCCGCTGAACGGTTTTCGCTGGGTAAAATCTTCCGGTCGGAGTTTGGCAATAAACTCGCGGAAAGCTCGCCGTTCTGCCTCGTCGGCGTCTCTGTCCACGGGAATCGAGGCGTCGGCAATCACCTCTTCCATCACCCAGATAGGGCTGTTAGTGCGCAGGGCGAGCGCAATCGCATCGCTGGGGCGAGCGTCAATGTCTTTCTTGACCTCCCCCTGGCGTACCGTCAGCACCGCATAGAAAGTATTGTCCTGGAGGGAATGGATAATTATCCGTTCCAAGGTCATATTCCATTCCTGTAGGATATTAACCATCAGGTCATGGGTGAGGGGGCGGGGAGGGGTGTGGTTTTCCAGAGCGCTGATAATTGACTTGGCCTGATCCTGTCCAATATAAATTGGCAGGGCACGTCGTTCTGCAGCATCTCTGAGCAGTACAATTGGGCTCCGCGTTGCTGCATCCAGTGCAATTCCAGCGACTTTCATTTCAATCATTGGTTCAGCCTCTTAGAACACTGTCGGCAAAGGATGGGATACATCTGGACATGGACGAATGGCTGGCGTGCCAGTCAGCGAATCATCGAACGACAAACCAAGAATAACCGCTAAATTACTTCTAATCGATACAGTAAAAAAGGTACAGGTGGACACCGGCCTGAGAAAGACAGGAGCTAGCTGAGCCATTTAGCCGTTCAGGAGACGCGCTGACTTCCAGTATGCCTTGATTTTTACCCCGATCGACAACGCCCGATCCCGGAATTTGTCAAAAAAGTTGACGTCCCAACTGGGACGGGGGTTGCCAGCAGGCAGTTAAGCGGGCCCACCATGTTGCAAAACACTACATTATATCACACAAAAGCCGTGTTTACAGGATTAATTCAGGCACTGGGCACAATTAAGCCCGCAGGAACAGACCAATTAGAAGTTTTGTGCGCCTCAGCTGACTGTGACGCGATTTTGCGCGATTTAGCCCTGGGAGACAGCGTAGCCGTGGATGGCATCTGTCTGACGGTGGTGGAGATACTAAGCCAGGGTTTTGTGGCGACGGCTTCGCCGGAAACGCTGCGCCGAACCACCCTGAGGCACCGGCAGGCTTCTAGCGCCCCGGTGAATTTAGAAACCTCGCTGCGTGCCGGCAGCAAGCTGGGGGGCCATTTCGTCACCGGCCATGTGGATGGCACTGGCTGCCTGCAGGAGTCGGTGCAGACCGGCAGTTCCTGGGAGATGAGCTTTACCGCACCGGCAGAGATTGCCCGCTATATCGTCCCCAAAGGCAGTATCGCCATCAACGGCGTCAGCTTAACCGTGGCCGAGTGCGATCCCACCGGCAGCCGGTTTAAAGTGGCAGTCATACCCCACACCTACCTCCAGACTAACCTGCAGTACCTGCAACCGGACAGTTGGGTCAATCTCGAAGGCGATATCCTCGGCAAATACGTGGAAAAGTTCCTGCACTTCGGCGCGCCAGCTCGCGGAACAGAGACACCGGCACCGTGGGGCGATGACATCACACCGGCCTTTTTAGCAGAACACGGGTTTGTTTAGGTGGGCATGGGGCATGGGGTATGGGGCATGGGGCATCATCGCAAGGCGCATTGGCTTTCCTCCAACACCTAACCCCTAACAGCTAAGCCCTAACACCTAACCCCTCACCCCTCACCTTTTTTTATTTCCGGAAGAAAGCATATATACAAAACAGGTCTAAACTCGGTATTTTGTAAAAACCATTCTTTCGGATATCTGTAAATCTAGGCGCAGGAATGGCCGACGGTAGCGGGTGCGGAGGGCTAGTGGCGGGGGGGATGGCTCCCTGGACATGGGGTAAAACCTGAAACTTAACCCCTAACCCTTAGCCTCTAACCCTTAACCCCTAAACCCAACCCCTAAACCCAAGCCCCAACAGCAAAACCTTGCTGATATCCGGAAGAAAGCATATATACAAAACAGGGCTAAAGTCGGTTTTTTGTAAAAACCATTCTTTCGGATAACAGAAAAGAGGGGGCAATGGGGGCGTGGGGTGCCGGGCGTGGGGTGCCGGGCGTGGGGCATTGACTTTACCCTAACACCTGGCCCCTAACACCTAACTCAAGTTGCTACCTACAAGTCTAAACCTCTAGATCCCCCCAAACGGGGCGCGTCCCGCCACGCCCCGGCTGGGGGGGGATCTCATCTGACTCACGGGTAAGTAGCAACTTGGGGAGCATCCCGGTTGTGCAAAGAAGCCCATATCAATGCGATAATGATTTCAGCAGGGGGTAGGAGGAGAAGATATTTGGCCAGCTGAATCCCGGAAACGGGATTGAAACGCAACTTGAGTTAACACCTAAGCCCTAAACCCTAACTCCTAACCCCTAACTCCCAAACCCTAACTCTTGGGCTTTGGAGTTGCCTGGGCGGTTTTTTGCAGCATTTTCGTCAGACTGGCGAGGGCAGAATTCAGCTGCTCGCCCGGATCTACCGTCACCCAGCCATTTTCCGTCAGCTCGCGGAGTTCAAAGTGGAGGTGGGGGCCGGTGGAATTGCCGGTGCTGCCAACGCGCCCGATGACAGCTCCCTGAGCCACGGTATCGCCCGGTTTGACCAACAGCTCTGAGAGGTGGGCGTAGAGAGTTTCTTGAGTGCCGCTGTTGTGTTCCAAGACAACGGTCAAACCGTAGCCGCCCAGAAAGTCTGCCACAGCCACCTTGCCATCATAAGCCGCAAGCACCGGCACTCCCAGAGGAGCGGCCAAGTCCGTGCCGTCGTGGAAGCTGCTCAGACCGGAAATCGGGTGAGTCCGCCAGCCAAACACTGAGGAGATCGCCGCCGGAATCGACAGCGGGAAAAGCAATCTGGTATTGCCATTTCCTGGCATTATGGCAGCAAACTCTCTGGAATTTTGGTAGTAGTATCCAGGTTTTGGCGGGGGCGGAGGGGCGACACCAATGCCGGTGGAGCTAACGCTAAGCAGACCGACATTAACCGCCGCAATTTCCGCCACCGGCTCAGAGTAAGTTTGGCCGTAAGCCGGCTCGTAGTAAGGTTCGGCGTAGGCAGTTTGGCCGTAGGCCGGTTCCGAGTAAGGTTGGGCGGAAGCCGGCTCAGCGTAGGGTTCCGCGTATGCCTGCGAGGAGTAAGGTTCGGCGAGGGGCAGTCCTTGCAGCGAAGGCAGATCCAGACCGGCGGCTGTTTCGGCAGGAGCGGGAACAGGAGTGCTCGCTGCCGGTTGCGGCTTCCCCCCGCCCCGTTCAGACAAAACCACCGAATTTGGGGCTTCGTAATTTCTCCCCGCACCAGTGCTGAGGCTGGTGGAGTCTATGTAGACATTGCTGTAGTCTATAGGTGCCGAGGCGTTGGGTGCTGGCTCCGCACCCGGCTCCGGCCACTCTTCGGGCGCGGATGCTTCTGCCAGAGGTTCTGCCGGATTCTCTGGGGCTGGGACTTCTTCAGCCACAGGTTCCGGCACCCACCACTCCGGTGCTGGTGGGGGTGCGGGCGGCTCTGGCAGGGGTTCGCTGGCCACCGGTGGCGGGGGCGGTGGCGGTGCGGGCGGCTCTGGGAGGGGTTCGCTGGCCACAGGTGGCGGGGGCGGTGGCGGTGCGGCTGGCACTTCTTCTGGCACTGCTTCCACACTCACTGGCTGCTGGTAGGCCGTCGAATCGATAGCCCCCTCCGGTAAAGACCGGCTTTGAGCCCAAACCATACCGCTGCTGAGCATCCCGATACTGCCAATCCAACTCAGTCCCCGCACCAGTGGGCTGTAATTAGAACCAGGCTTTCCTGAACGTTGCTGCATAACATCCCCACACTAATGAAAAGAAACACTGCTTGTGTTCTGAAATCGTTTCACTGCTCTGCTAAGAGTCACGGTAGATTTTAGATTTTAGATTCCGATTTGAGATTCCAAGGGAATCCCCAATCCTAGAACTGCCATCCAAAATTTCCAGGCTGATAGAGCGAGCTTGGTGCTAATAGCTTATTAACATATAATTGATTTAGAATGCGGGGAATTCAAAAGCGTTCCTTCTGGGGGGCGCGTAACTCTTTATTCTGACTCCTTCTCTCCCGCACTCGTCGCACCCAACTGCGCCCCACTGCCTCAAAGGCCCTGCGCTCACCCAACCCTAACGATTGTAGCCAAGACTGATTGTACCGGGTTTGAGGCGAATTTCACCGGCTGGCCCAGGCAGCTCGCTCGACTCTGCCGAGTCGTTCGGGAAGCGGACGAGCAGCTCTAAGGTTGGAGAGACGCCGGTGACAGCCCCCGCACGCCCGTCCACGACAACGGGCTGGCCGATATTCGTCAGCAGTTCCAGGTACGATGGCAGCAAGCCTGCTATACCTTCGCGTGCGGCTTGCCGGTATCCGGAGGCTAATCCCAGCAGCGTCACCGCTGCCAGCATTTCCAGGGAGGGTATGGGTGGTGGGAGCAAGTTGGCTTGGAAGGATTGCAGATTGATGCCGGTGGGAGGGACTTCGTTGGCCCAGTTGATGCCGGCACCCACCACAGCCTTGGCGATCGAGCCGCTGCGGGCTCGGGTTTCGGTGAGGATGCCCCCTAATTTGCCACCGGCCAGCACTAGGTCATTGGGCCACTTCAGCTCGGCGGGAATGCCGCAGTTTCGCAAAGCTCGGGCAATTCCCAACGCGCCGCACAGAGTCAGCTGGGCGCTATCGGACAGGGGCAAGTCCGGCTCAATGGCCAGGGACAGGTACAGTCCGCCGGCACCCGACTGCCACCTGCGCCCCCACTGACCCCGCCCAGCTGTTTGCTCTCGGGCGATGCAAACTGTCAGAGCACCCGCCCCTCGGTCGATTAGCTCCCACAGGGTCTGGTTCGTGGAGGCGAGCCGGTCGAAAATATGGATGGAAAATTGCCCGGGAGTCTGGCCTCCCATCGATTCACTAGCTGACAGGAGGGCTGCCTCCAAGCCTTCTTGACTCAATCCCACGGTCGTTATTTCGGTAAACCAATCTATAATTATACAGCAAAACTTGAGCTGTTTTGCGATCGAGAGTCAGCTGTGGGGGAGAGAATCTGGCTCGCCGCCAATGCCGGGCAGCTGGATGGGGATGCCGCTCTCCCGCAGCACAAAATCTCCGGGAATCAGTTACCATAAAGAAGCCATCAGCCAGCCAATGCCGGAATCTCCGAATTTTGGAAAAAGTCCCGACGCCGCACATTACAAAGGAGGAAGAACCCCACCCCCAACCCCCTCCCGGCGTGCGGGGAGGGGGAGTAAGAGGGAGGTTTCGCGCCTCGGAAAAAGGTTCAATCTTGTTTCTAGTGTGGCGACGCCGAATTACCGACTTGACAATCGAAAATCTAAAATTTCCAATCAAAACTCCCTAGAATTTACCATGCACACTTGGCACTGGCAGACTTGGAACGGACTGCCCTATCTAACCTGCAGCCTGTTAGAACAGTGGCCGCACGGCTTTTTTACAAATCAGTTCTGGCCGCGCTCGCCGCAGGAATTGGTGGGGGCGCTGCGCCCCACCGCCCGAGTCTACCGGGTGAAACAGGTGCACGGCAACACGGTTCTCGCCACCGGCACCCTGACGCCGGTGTCGGAGGGGGCGCTTGAGAGCGGCGAGGCAGAGGAGCTAGCCGGGAATAGCGACAGCAGCGCCGCAGGGGAGGCTTTTTCGCAGGCCGACGGGCTGGTCACAGAGCGAGCATTGGAGGCGGTGTGGGTGGCGAGTGCGGATTGCACGCCGGTGCTGATTGCTGACTCCCAGACGGGACAGGTGGCGGCGGTTCATTCCGGCTGGCGCGGCACGGCGCGTCAAATTGTCCGGGAAGCGATTGCGAAACTGCAACAGCAAGGCAGCCAGCTAGAGAATCTGCGCGTGGCGATGGGCCCGGCGATTTCCGGTGAGGTTTACCAAGTGTCATTGGAGGTGGCGGCTGAGGTGGGAGCCACTGTTGTGCCTAACGGTCAGGCGGGTGACGCGGCTGCCATTTTGGAGATCCTGCAGCAGCTCGCTCCCGCGCCGCCGGTGCTGGCAGATCCAGAACCGGGACGGGTGCGCTTGGATGTGCGGCGGGCGATCGCCCTGCAGCTGGAACAGCTTGGGATTGCCTCTGAGCGAATTGCTTGCGCCCCCCACTGCACTTACCAGTCGCCGGAACACTTTTTTTCCTACCGGCGGGACAGCCAGAAAAAAGTCCAGTGGTCAGGTATTGTTAGCATTTGACACGCTTACCGGTCGGGGTTGATGGTGTTAGAATGTTGAGTTAACCTTCCGGCAAGACGGGTTGAAAGTGTGTCGGGTTGTGGTGGGGGTGGGGTTTGCCTTGGAGTGAGCAATTCCCCCGCTCGGTGGGAATTCCGGGCCGGGTGCAGTTGAGAATAGGTAATTAAGCCAATCTGTGTTAAAGTTCAGCAACCGTGTGAGCGGGTTGATTAACAAACTGGTTTTTGGAAGCCGCGCTTGTAGGCAAATATCAGGCTAAGCTAAGTTGAAGGGGAGGTTTAACATAGGACTATGAGTGAGCAAAGTCCATACGAACAGCTCGGGGTAGCGGAAAACGCTTCGTTTGAGGAAATCCAGGATACGCGGAATCGCTTGGCGCAGCAGTACAGCGGCGAGCGCAGGCGTTTGGAGGCAATTGAAGCCGCTTACGACGCCATCCTGATGGATCGCTTGCGGCAGCGCCAGGAGGGGAAAATTAAGGTGCCGGAACGGATTAGGTTCCCGGAAAAGATAGCCTCTGCGCCACCTTCCGTGGCTCCCGCTCCCGCTAAGCAGGCTCCGGCTTGGCTGCAAAAGCTGATCGACACCCCCAGTCCGCCAGACATTTTGTGGCCAGCAGGCGTGTTTTCCGGGTTGAGCGTCCTCAGCGTCACCACCGCAGCCGGCAGTGCCGGTGAGTCCCTGCTGCAGCTGGCTCTTGCTCTGGGCGTGGGAGCCACCCTTTATTTCCTCAATCGCAAGGAAAACCGTTTCGGTCGCGCTGTGGTGCTGACGCTTACAGGCTTGATCGCAGGATTAATTCTGGGGGCGCTGCTTTCCCAAATTGGCCAGAGCGGTTTGACGGCGGAGAAATTCATCACCTTGGTGACATTTCTAGTCCTCTGGCTGGTTAGTTGCTTCTTGCGCTAGCTCTCAGCCCTCGGTCGGGCCCATCTGGCCGGGTGAGGGGGAAAATGTAAATTTTGATTACAAATTCCCCTAATCTTGGTTTTTAGTGCTAAAATATCCATCCTTAAGCGGCTGTAGGGGCGGCTCTGGCTAGCGAGTGCCCCCAGGGAGCCGGTCTGGTATTAAAATCGAGGTTAAGAAACCGGGTTTCTCTGCAGGTATTGACCAATTTGTCGGGGGGAAAGCCAAAAGAAACCCGGTTTCTGAGATGTCTTGACCTGCGCTCTGGCAGACCGGCTACAGCTATTCTTGGCGTCCTACCCTGCGGGAAGCCGAGCCTCGCGTCTGTGGCGTCTACCCTGCGGGAAGCCGAGAAAGCGCGTCTATGGCGGTTAATTCTTTCTTATCTTCCTCGTTTCAGCTGCTCGCTCTCTATCGCTTCAAACAAAGCTCGAAAATTGCCCTCACCAAAACCTCGGGCAGCTAACCGGCGCTCAATCAGCTCAAAAAAGAAAGTCGGCTGGCCAAAAATTGGCTGCGTGAACGTCTGCAGCAGCAAGGCGTCAGGAGCCTGCTCTTGCCAGTCTACTAAAATTTGGGCTCGCTCTATTTCCCGGCACAGGGATGCCGGCAGCTGACCTCGGTGCCGGTGCTGCAGCTGGGTGTAGTAGGTGGGAGGAACTTCGATAAAGGGAACACCCCACCGGCGCAGGCGATCGAGCAGCCGCACAATGTTGCCGGTGCGCAAGGCAATGTGCTGCACTCCAGATCCCCGATTCACATCCAGAAATTCCTGAATTTGAGAATTCGCCGATGTCGGTTCATTCACCGGCATCTGCGCCCCACCCGAGGGGTGAACCATTACCTGAGAGCGCAATCCCGATCTCTCAGTTTGAATGTCAAACCGCTGCAGGCGCTGGAACCCCAAGGTGTTTTCATACCAAGCTACCACAGGCTCTAATTCGCCGGCTGCCACATTGATCACTGCATGATCGATGCCGGTGAAGGGGGAGTCATCCGTCACCAAAACCCCTTCAAGAGATACCTCGCTGCCCTCTTTTAAAAAAGGAGGGTTGGCAAAGGGAAAATCGGTAGCGGGTGGCAGGAGGGGGGTGATGCCGGTGCGCTCGATTATGGTGTGGCTCAAGTCTCCCCATCCGGCAATTTTTGCCCACTTCAGGCGTCCGAGAGAATCCTGCAGCTGCCGCACCGGCTGCAATATTTTGGCACCGGCACCTGCAGCTTTTGCGATGACGGATTCAATATTTTCGACGCGAAAAGCCACGTCTGCCACACCGGCAGGATGCCGCGCCAGAAAGCGGTGAGCGGGGCTAGCCGGTGTCTGGGGCGAAGACAGGACAAAGCAGACCGGCCCACTTTTGACGATTTCGGTGCGGGTGTGATTGCACGCCGCACCGGCAATTGCTTGAAAGCCCATCTGGCTGACAAACCAGTCGCGGCAAGCCGTTGCGTCTTCAACGCAGAAGTGAACCAGGTCAATCTCCATGAAGATATGTTAAAATTGCTTGACTGTCAGACAAACTTGTGAGATAATTTTAGCAAGTTTTTGGCAGAAATAGCGTGAGCGACTGTCAGAAACCAGGTTTCGGGAAGGCCAGAAACCGGATTTCTTTAACAATACCGTCGCCAAGAAGGCCGTGTGGGTCCCCAGGGAGCACAACCCTTACAGGCTATAGGTTTCATAAACCGCCTGCATAAAACCCTGTCTGGGTTTTCGGGAAGGGATTTTTCAACAGCCGCCTCCAAGGTACTGCACGCATCCATCCACCCTACAGGCTGGACTTTTGGCGAAGGTATTGTTTAAGAAACCCGGTTTCTCACACTCAGAAAGTTTTTGGGAGTAAAGTCATGGGGAATTTATTTAACAATGCCTTTGTGAAAGCGGCTGGACTCGCAGCGATTGCCTATGTTCTGTTTCAGCTACTAGCTCAAGCTTTATACGCATTCGCCCGGATTGCTGAAAGTTTTTCTTCTTGGGTGAAGTGGTCTTTTTTGCCTTGGAGTGAGGAAATTGCCATTGGTCTGGGTGTGGCTTTTCTGGTTGTGAGTGCCGTAAGCGCGAGCCGCAGGTCTTAGCTAGGGGAGAAACCCGGTTTTTCCAAAAAAACCGGGTTTCTGGCTGTTAGAAAAACAGGTGACTTTCGGGCTGAATGTTGATTTCCATTGGCACAGCTTGCGGTTCAGCTGAGAGGGCATACATAATGGCACCGGCAGCTGTTTCGCAGGTGAGCATTTTGGATCGGTCTACTTTTAAGCTGACGGTATCCCAGAAGGGGGAATCGACGCCGCCAAAATAGAACAGGGTGACTTTGATGCCGTACCGGCGCACCTCCTCCGCCACGCACTTGCTGAAACCGACGACGCCAAACTTGGAGGCGCAGTACGCCGCCGCCATTGCCATCGAGTGCTTGCCCAAAATCCCCACCACATTGCAGATGTGGCCAGTTTTGCGCTCTTTCATCACCTCCGCTGCAGCTTGAGTGGTGTAGAAGCTGCCTTTGAGGTTAACGTCCAGCATGGCGTCCAAGTCAGCTGGCGTGAGTTTGCTGTACTGCTTGAGGATGCCGGCACCGGCAGCGTTGACCAAGGCGTCAATGTGGCCAAATTGGCCGGTGGCTTTCTTGATCAGTATATCCACCTGCTGGGGGTCGGTGATGTCGCAAGGCACCGGCAAGACTTGCGCCGGTGCGAGAAATTCAGCGGCTAAGGCGTCTAGCCGCTTGCTGTCTCTGGCGGCGAGTACCAGATTCGCCCCCGCAGCGGCGAGCTTGCGCGTCACTGCTTTCCCGATGCCGCCGGTGGCACCCACAACTACCACAACTTTGTCCTGCATGCCTCTTTACATTTCTTTACATCTTTGTCTATCATACTAGCGATGGGAACCCCAACACAATATGCTGACTCGCTTTCAGCGGTTCTGAGCACTGACCGACAAGTTGGGTGCGGAAATATTTCACCTGTTGGAGAGGGCAGGGGGAAAGGGCACTAATGGCTTAATTCTGGGCGCTGCACGAGGTGGAGCCAGCCATTCCTTTAACCCAGACTTAAACAAAGTATAACACATTGATAAGAAAAAGGTTGACCGGGCATCTGTTTAACCTAAACTTAAACAAAGGATAATAAATTTATAATAAATAGCGCCAATAAATTAAGGTTTTTTTTAGAGGTAAATTAGCCGGTAACAGGTATTGTGTAGTCAGTCAGGTTCAGACGATATTTAGCGTCAGGTAGGCAATACTATGGTGGGAAGCCCGATGAAATTTAAAGCGAACCGCTTGACATTAATCAGTGCGCTGGCAGTGGTAGCTGCAACAGTTGGGCTGTCAGTGCCGGCGGTTAAGTCCCAAAGTGCGAGCACAGTTAAGATTGACGGTTCCAGCACCGTTTTTCCGATTACGGAGGCAGTAGCGGAAGAGTTCCAGAAAGCAAAAGGCGGAGCGGTGAGGGTTACGGTGGGCATTTCCGGGACAGGGGGCGGCTTCAAAAAGTTCTGCCGTGGGGAGACAGACATTTCTGACGCCTCCCGACCCATCAAAGCTGAAGAGATGGCAGCGTGCAAAGCGGCTGGGATTCAGTATTATGAACTGCCAGTGGCGTATGACGCCATAACAGTCGTGGTCAACCCCCAAAATAACTGGGCGAGCAGCATGACGGTTGCCGAACTCAAGAAAATGTGGGAGCCGGCGGCGCAGGGCAAAGTTACCAAGTGGAATCAAGTGCGCCAGGGATGGCCAGATGCGGCTATGAAGCTGTTTGGCCCGGGTGCGGATTCGGGTACGTTTGACTACTTTACCGAAGCCGTTGCCGGCAAATCCAAAGCCAGCCGGGGGGATTTCACCGCCAGTGAAGATGACAACGTACTGGTACAGGGTGTGAGCCGGGATAAAAACGCTCTGGGCTATTTTGGCTATGCCTATTACGAAGCCAACAAAGACAAACTGAAAGCAGTGGCGATTAATGGGGTGCTGCCGTCAAAACAGACAGTTGAAAACGGGACTTACCAACCCCTGTCCCGCCCTCTGTTTATCTATGTCAGCAGCAAGGCGGCCAGCCGGCCCGAGGTGAAGGAGTTTGTGAATTATTACCTGAGCAATGCCAGTAAATTGGCGAGCGAAGTCAAGTACATTCCCCTGCCGGCGCAAGCTTACACAATTGCGAGCGGGCATTTCAAGAATGGCAAGCTCGGTACTGTGTTTGGCGGTCAAGAAGCGATCGGGCTAGAGATTCAAGAACTGCTGCAGCGCGAGGCGAGATAGTAATTTAATTCTCGTTCCCAGGCTACGGGAAGCCTGCGGCTACCGCCTGGGAACGCCAATTAAGAGGCTCTGCCTCTTGCCAGGGAAGGCCAATCGAGCGGGCTGCTGCCTCTTAGGAAAGATGCGCCCCGGGAACGAGAAAACCCCATACTGAGGGGAAATGAAACGGATTTATGGCTGAAAAACTACTGCAACTATCCAGACGGGAGCGCTTCTTCGCCAAGTTAGGGCGCGATTTGCGGGAGCGGGCGATTGAGTTCCTGCTATTTTTGGCGGCTCTTTCGTCAGTAGCGACGACGGTGGCAATCGTGGCCATCTTGATTTACGAATCCCTGGCTTTTTTCGAGAAAGTCTCCCTGGTAGACTTCCTCACGGACACCCAGTGGACGCCCTTGTTTGCTGACGCTCACTACGGAATTTTGCCCTTAGTTTCAGGAACCTTGGTAACGACAGCAGTTGCCCTAGCGCTAGCCCTACCGCTGGGCACAATTTCTGCGATTTACTTGAGCGAATTCGCGACTCCCAGGCTGCGGGAGTTCGTCAAACCCTGCTTAGAATTGCTGGCGGGCGTTCCCACCGTAGTTTACGGCTATTTCGCCCTGTTATTCGTGACGCCGCTGTTGCAGAAAGTTATCCCCGACTTGCCCGGTTTTAATATGCTGAGTGCGGGGATAGTGATAGGGATCATGATTATTCCCTTCATCAGCTCTATCAGTGAGGACGCGATGCGGGCGGTTCCAGTGTCTCTGCGGGAGGGGTCTTACGCGATGGGGGCGACGCGCTTGCAGACTGCGGTGCGAGTGGTGTTTCCGTCTGCCATTTCGGGAATCACAGCGGCATACATTTTGGGTATTTCCCGCGCTGTGGGCGAAACAATGGTGGTGGCGATTGCGGCTGGGCTGCAGCCGAATCTGACTTGGAACCCGATGGAGCCGGCTGCTACAATTGCAGCTTATATTGTGCAGGTGAGTCTGGGCGACCTGCCTCACGGCAGTTTGGAATACCAAACGATTTTTGCTGCAGGGCTTACCCTGGTGCTGATGACCTTGTGTTTAAATATTGTAGGGCATTTTCTGAGCAAGCGCTATCGGGAAATTTACTGATATGTCAGGGAAAGAGATCCGGAAAATGCGAGGGATTATCGCTCGCAACAAGTTGGGAGATGGGATTTTTGCGATTGTCGGCTTGCTGTCGATGCTGGTGGGGCTGGCTGTTCTGCTGGCGCTGGTGGTGCAGTTGGCGAGGGACGGTTCGCAGCGCCTTTCTTGGGAGTTCTTTTTTTCCTTTCCCTCCCGCAAACCGGCAGAAGCGGGAATTCTTTCCGCCTGGGTGGGAACAGTGCTGGTGATGCTGGTAACAGCGCTAGCGGCGATTCCCCTGGGAGTGGCTTCGGGGGTTTATCTGGAAGAGTACGCCCGGAAAAACTGGATAGCCGATTTGATAGAGGTGAATGTCACGAATTTGGCCGGCGTTCCTTCAATTGTGTACGGTCTGCTGGCGCTGGGTTTGTTTGTGTATAAGTTAAACTTGGGGGAGAGCGTGCTGACTGCCGGTTTAACCCTAGCGCTGCTGATTTTGCCGGTAGTGATTGTTACGACTCGCGAGGCTGTGCGGGCTATTCCGAGCAGTATTCGCGAAGCGGCTTACGCTGTTGGGGCGAGCAAGTGGCAGGTGGTTTGGGATCACGTTTTGCCTTACTCCACCGGCAGCATTATTACGGGGGTGATTATTGGTTTGGCGCGGGCGATTGGCGAGACTGCTCCCATCATCACGATTGGGGCTCTGACTTTCATCGCCTTTTTGCCAGATTCTCCTTTTAAGGGCGAGTTTCCTTATATTTCGTTTTCATGGTTGCGGGCACCTTTTACGGTGATGCCGATTCAGATGTTCAACTGGGTGTCCCGTCCGGAGCCGGCATTTCAGCTGAATGCGGCGGCAGCCGGTATTGTGCTGACTGTTATGACATTGGCCATGAATGGAATTGCAATTTATCTGCGCTATCGTTTCCGCAGAGGTATAAAATGGTAGAAGTCACACAAAACAAAGTGTCCGACCCAAATGGAATCAAGCCTAAGGTTGAGGTTAATAATCTCAATTTTTATTACGGCTCAGTTCACGCGCTCAAGAACATCAACCTAAAAGTGCCGGAAAACCAGGTGACGGCGCTGATTGGCCCTTCTGGCTGCGGCAAAACTACTTTGTTGCGGTGTTTCAATCGCATGCACGATCTCTACCCGGGAAATCGTTACGAAGGGTCAATTTTTATGGGAGCAGATAGGGAGCGGATGGATATTTTGGGGCGTCGGGTTGACGCCATAGAAGTCCGCATGCGGATTGGCATGGTGTTTCAGAAACCCAATCCTTTTCCGAAGTCAATTTATGAAAATGTGGCTTACGGGTTGAGGGTGCGGGGTCTGTCGAAGCGGAGTGCGATTGATGAAAAGGTGGAGAAAGCTCTGCAAGGGGCGGCGCTTTGGGAGGAAGTGAAGGACCGGTTGAATGATTTGGCGTTTAATCTTTCGGGAGGTCAGCAGCAGCGCTTGTGCATTGCCCGCGCTTTGGCAACGGAGCCCGAGCTGATGCTGTTTGATGAGCCGACATCTGCCTTAGACCCGATCGCGACAGCCAGCATTGAAGAGTTGATGAGCGACCTGAAAAAACAGGTGACGGTTCTGATTGTAACTCACAACATGCAGCAGGCGGCGCGGTTTTCTGACTTCACGGCTTTTATGTATTTGGGCGAGATGTTGGAGTTTAACAGCACCACGGCGCTGTTTGCTGGGCCGGTGAAGAAGCAAACCCAAGACTATTTGAGCGGACTGATTGGATAGTCCGGCACAGTGCGCCAGTCCAGAAGAGCGAGATGAAGGCGAAAGCGCTCAGCAGGGATGAAGCGCTACCTTTCCTGGGCGACCGCCACTAAAAACATGTTTCCAACTTGTTTCAGGTTGAAGGCTTTAGAGGACTGCAAAAAAGTGGTGACTTTACTGTTTAACTGCAAGTCAGCGAGAACGTCTTTCAGCGTTTTGCCGTATTTTTTGTTAAATTCACTGCCGAGCTTGGAGACGGAAACGTACCTTTCAGGAGATTTGGCCGTTAAGGAACCCACAAGTTTGGCCAGCGCCTTCTCCAGTTCGGCTTTGGAGTTAATGGCCGGTGAAGGCTGGCCCTCAGTGCTGGCCTCTGTCAGCTGGGGCGAATCATTTCTATTTCCCTTGTGGGGAGTGGGAATCTCAAAAAGCGTCACGTACAGGATGTCGGATTTGCCGGCGGGTTGATGCACGACAAAATCAGCTGGATTGTCGGTAAAGATATCTTTGGCTCTTTTAGTGGGCCAGTGAGCGGACACAACTTGAGAGAGGTTGAGCTGGTACTTTTCCTGAAAAATCTGGGAGATTTCAGAAAGCTTAAACCAGGAATTTTGGCTGCGGGTTTGCTCGGCTTTGATCAGGTTTTTTAGCTGGATGATAAGTTCCTCTATGGAGGGAATTTCCGGTACGGGTACGAGGGAGTGGGTCTGTGTTTTGCCGGTTTTGCTGTTTAAGACGGTGATGGTTTCTCTCTGCTTGCGAACCAGGTACACCGTTAATCCGTGAGTCTGCAGGGTGGTGCAAAGATGGAGCAGAACAGTGTCGGAGGAGCAGACTAAGACTTCTTTCGCTGTCGGGTAGTGCACGAAGATGGAGGAGCCAACGGTGGCCATTTTCACGTCAGCGCTGTCTTTTCCCGGGGGGACGTGGATCAGTTCGTAGTGCCGCCGGTGGAATTCATCGTCTTGTTTGCCCATGCTGCGCCAATTCGCAAAGGCAATTTTGATTTGGATGGGATAGGCGCAGATCCCCGCCAGGAATTTTTCGGTTTTGGCATCGAGCTGCAAGTTCTCGGCGTCTAGCAGCAAAATGGCAACCGGCTCGCCGGCGCTTGAGGAGTACCCATTTTGCGCGACTTCGGGCGTCAGGGTGCCGGCGGGCTGAGCGAGCATCTTATAATGGAGCCGGCTGTTCCACGAGGTTTCTATTTCTTCCTGAGTCACTTGACGCAGTTTATCTGTTAAGCGCTCGAACTCTTCCGACACTAAGAAACTCGGCTTCAGAAAAGATTGCAGGATTTTTAGGAGTTTCCGAATTAAAGCATCTCTGTCTTGACAGTGGCTGAGTTCTTCTGCTATCTTATCTGTTAACTTAGATTGAAAAGTGCCGCTTTGCCAGGAATAGTTCCTGACCTTTTCTTTCAGCCATTCTGGATGTTGCTGGCGGGTGGACACAATGGCTTGGCAGACAGAGCGGCTGATTGAGTGGAGAGTGGCAGAACCGTTGGCGGGCGTCCGAATAAGGCGATCTGGCATAGGGTGCAGCATGAGAGGGTCTCTGTAGCTAATGATAAAAGATGATGATTCACAAATCTCAATCGCAGCCTGCAAAGGGTTTGCCGGTCTGCGATCGGCCCCTGTTGCGCTCGGCTCGCAGGCAGGATGCTTTTACCACAAGATGGGCGCACTGGCAGACCGGCGCAGCATTTTTTTACATTTATTAATTTTTCTTAACAATTACAGGGTGAGGGAGCGGCGTACCCTGCCGCCTCCTCTCAGGCGAGCGCCACTTGATAGCCCTTGCCTTTTTTCTCCACCTTGAAAGCGCTGCAGGACTGCAAAAATTGGGGGAATTTACTGCCTAACCCCAATTGCCGCATTGTTTTGATAAGGGGCTGGCCGTATTCCTTTTGAAATTCACTTCCTATATTTGAAATACAAAGATAGCTGCCAGGAGATTTAGCAGATAAGGAGCTGACAATTCTTACCAGAGCCTGTTCCAGTTGCTCTCGCGTGCTAATTTTAGATGAAAGCGACGCGGCCACCGCCACGGTTGAGGGGGTGGCATTCAGAGCGAGGGTGAGCGCAGGACTGGCCTTTAAGAATTTAGTCAAATTTCCGCCCAGTTTAAATTTTTTGATGATGGAATTAGCCGTTTCGCCGCAGAGTTTGTGCACCTCGGAGCTGAGAGTGCTAACAGAAACTTTCTCCAGCGGATTGTTGAGGTGCAGGGACTCAATAATTTCGAGAAGCGCCCCCTCAAATTCTTCCTTGGACTGAATACTCCTTGTGGGGAGCGGTGGTGCCGCTGCAGAAACATTCAATTCCACATCCGCGTCCTGCGCAGCCGGTGGTGCCGGTTCCTTTTCGGGCGGGGGCGCGAGTGATGTTGCTTCTGGAGCGATCGCCGGCGAGTCATTCGACCGGCTGGCGTTCAGCGTCAGGTTGCGCCGCTCTTGGAACAGCGCGGAAATAGCAGAAAATTGCGCTATCCGCTCGGTGAGCGAGTTATGTTCCGCCTGGATGAGTTCCTCAACTTGCTTAACAAATCCTTCAAAAGAAGGAATTTCCGCTTCCACTGTCAGGGAATAGTGTTTCAGCTCACCGCTGCGGCGATTTTCTACCGTCAGGGTTTTATTTTTAGTGCGAGCGCGATAGACTGTCAGTCCCAAGTTTTGCAAGTGAGTGCAGAGGTGGGTTAACAGCCCATCGGAAGAACAGACAAACAGCTCTTTGACATTGGGGTAGTGCAAGAAAAGAGAGGAGCCGACAGCTATCATTTTGGCGTCCGCACTATTCTTGCCCTCCGGCACATGAACGAGCTGATATCCGCGCTCGTGCAGTTCCGCATCCAACTTGCCCAAGCTGGGATTTCTCCAATTCGCGAAGGCAATCTTCACCTGCAAAGGAGAGGAGCACAGACTGGCTAGAAATTTTTCAGTTTTGATGTCGAGTTTCAGGTTTTCTGCATCTAGCAGCAAAATGGCGATTCCCGGCGCAGAGGGCGCGGACGCTTCTGGAGCGCTGAGCGCCGGCGCAGGTTCAGAGTGTCCGTTTCGATCGAACTCTACCGCATCGCCAAGGGCAGTGGGAAGCGCTTGGGTTGTGGTTGGAGCGAGGAATTGCTTGCCACAAGCTTTGCACTGATAGCGCTGCTGGCCATTCCGGCGGCCATTTTTGCGGAGTTCAGGGGACTCACATCTGGGACATTTCATGCTGGCAATGTTCTCAACTAAATTTATTTTGCTACATAATAGAAACCGTTGCTTAATAAAAGTTCAAAAATGGCCAGAGACTTGCGGGGGTTCATCAAACTGCTAGAAGAACGGGGACAGTTGCGGCGGATTAAAGCCCTGGTTGACCCAGATTTGGAGATTGCCGAGATTTCCAACCGCATGCTGCAAGCGGGGGGGCCGGCGCTGCTGTTTGAGAACGTCAAGGGTTCGGAATATCCCGTGGCGATCAACCTGATGGGCACAGAGGAGCGGGTGTGCTGGGCGATGAATAGGTCAAACCCGGCTGAGTTGGAGGAGCTGGGCAAAAAACTGGGGATGCTGCAGCAACCCAAACCGCCCAAGAAGGTTTCCCAGGCGGTGGAGTTTGGCAAGGTGCTGTTTGACGTGCTCAAGGCGAAACCGGGGCGCGACTTTTTCCCGGCGTGCCAGCAGGCGGTCATTGAAGGGGATGAGCTGGATTTGAACAAAATCCCGATGATTCGCCCGTATCCGGGGGATGCCGGCAAGATTGTCACCCTGGGCTTGGTGATTACCAAGGATTGCGAGACCGGCACCCCAAATGTTGGCGTCTACCGGCTGCAGCTGCAATCGCGCAACACGATGACGGTACACTGGCTGTCGGTGCGCGGCGGTGCGCGGCACTTGCGCAAGGCGGCGGAGCGCGGGAAGAAATTGGAGATTGCGATCGCCCTGGGCGTTGACCCGCTGATTATTATGGCAGCGGCTACGCCGATTCCGGTGGATTTGTCAGAATGGCTGTTTGCTGGGCTTTATGGCGGTTCTGGGGTGAGTCTGGCGAAGTGCAAGACGGTGGATTTGGAAGTGCCGGCGGACTCGGAATTTGTGCTGGAAGGCACGATTACGCCGGGGGAAATGATGCCGGACGGGCCTTTTGGCGACCACATGGGCTATTACGGCGGCGTCGAGGATTCGCCGCTAATTCGCTTCCACTGCATGACGCACCGGCAAGATCCGATTTATTTGACGACATTTAGCGGGCGTCCGCCCAAAGAAGAGGCGATGATGGCCATTGCCCTGAATCGCATTTACACGCCGATTTTGCGGCAGCAGGTGTCAGAAATTGCCGATTTCTTCCTGCCAATGGAGGCGCTCAGCTACAAGGCGGCGATTATCTCGATTGATAAGGCGTATCCGGGTCAGGCGCGACGGGCTGCTCTGGCATTTTGGAGCGCTTTGCCGCAGTTCACTTACACGAAGTTTGTGATTGTTGTGGATAAGGATATCAACATTCGCGACCCGCGTCAAGTGGTGTGGGCTATTAGTTCTAAGGTTGACCCGTCGCGGGATGTGTTTATTCTGCCGAATACGCCGTTTGACAGCTTGGATTTTGCCAGTGAGAAGATTGGGTTGGGCGGGCGCATGGGGATTGATGCGACGACGAAGATTCCTCCGGAAACTGAGCATGAGTGGGGGGCGGCTTTGGAGTCGGATGCGGATGTGGCGGCGATGGTTGAGCGCCGGTGGGCTGAGTACGGTTTGGCGGATTTGAAGTTGGAGGAGGTTAATCCGAATTTGTTTGGGTATGAGATGAGGTAGAACCCCACCCCCTAACCCCCTCCCCGCGTGCGGGGAGGGGGAATTAAGAGGGGGAGGGGGCATGGAAGAGAAGGGGGTGCCGGTGTGGGCTTTGTCACAGGGTTTTTTGGCTGCTTGATGCGGTGGAACCCCACCCCCTAACCCCCTCCCCGTTAACGGGGAGGGGGAATAGAAGAGAAGGGGGTGCCGGCTCAAGGGGTAACTCTACCGGCGGATCTAATAGGATTCTGCAATTGGGCAGCAATATGTTCGAGTACAGTGTCTGGGTAATTTAATACCTGTTCATTGGTAAAACGAAGTACCTGCAGCCCGAAACTTTCTAAGAATTCCTGACGCCGTGCGTCTTCCTCTTCGGTGTAGTCGTGAATCGCTCCATCTACTTCCAGAACCAACCGCGCTTCGGGACAGTAGAAATCAACAATGAAACGCTCTATTGTGTGCTGCCGGCGAAACTTTAACCCCAACAGTTGCTTGTTTCTCAATTTCTGCCAGACTTGTTCTTCTGCTGGGGTTGGTTCGCGCCGCTTTTGCCGAGCCAGCGGCTTGAGTTTTTCCCACAATTCTGGCGAGGTTTGCCATTTCTGTCCATTCCCCCTCCCCGCAAGCGGGGAGGGGGTTAGGGGGTGGGGTTCTCTCTGACGCTGTATGCAGGGGTCTTTAGTCATCTGAGACTCTCTGATTAAGTAAGCTTTGTTCCAATTCTCCTAGCAATAGACTGAATTTTTTAACCTAATTATAGCAAAGATTGCCATTCTTGTGCATTCCCCCTTCCGATCCCCCCTCCCCGCTCGCGGGGAGGGGGTTAGGGGGTGGGGTTCTTTCCGACGCCGGCAGAAACAGTGCTAGACTAAAAGTGGAGTGAGTAAAGGAGTTCCATCAATGCCATCTCCATTTCCGGGAATGAATCCCTATTTAGAACATCCTGACTTTTGGCCAGGAGTGCATCACTTGCTAATTGCCGCCATTGCGGAGTCGCTGGCTCCCCAACTGCGCCCTAAGTATTTAGTCGCGGTGGAGGTGCGAATGTATGAAACCCGTGGGGAAGATTCGCTGCTTGTCGGTATTCCCGATGTGGTGGTGCAGCGTCCGCTTTCTGCAGGAAATCCTGCGCCGTCGAATGTCGCTGTTGCAGCACCGGCAGCCCAACCTTTGACGGTGGCAGTTCCCATGCCTGAGACGCTCAAGCAGGGCTATTTAGAAATACGAGAAGTGGCGACAAAAGAAGTGGTAGCTGCGATTGAAATCCTCTCTCCCGTTAATAAGCGTCCAGGAGAAGGGCGCAAGGCATACGAATTAAAGCGCCAGCGGGTGTTAGGGAGTTTAACGCATTTGGTAGAAATTGATTTGCTGCGTGCGGGGGAACCCATGCCGGTTTTGAGTGAGGGCATACAGGCGAATTATCGCATATTGGTGAGTCGGGGCGACCGCCGGCCTTTAGCAGATTTGTACGCTTTTAATCTGCCCGATGGAATTCCGTCTTTTCCGCTGCCTTTGCGTGCGGGGGATAGGGAGCCGGTGGTGGATTTGAAGGCGCTGCTGGATTTGGTGTACGATAGGGGGAGTTACGATCTGCGAATCGATTACACCGGCTCGCCGGTGCCGGCGCTGTCGGAGGCGGATGCCGGTTGGGCGGATGCGCTGCTGCGGGAGCAAGGATGCCGGTGAATTGAGTTATAAGAGATGGGGCTCGCCAAACGTGAGCGGAGAACTGCAGGGTGAGTGCTAGATAATTTTACAAGACTTGCAGCCGGCATATCCTAAAAAAGGTATAATCGGTAAGGCGGGGCGGATTTTTCTCTGTCCAGCCGGCAGGAACCCTCAAGTTGCAAAAGGAGTGTCTGAGTGAATAGAGAATTTTTGAAAAACGCTCTGGGAGCGAAAGAGATAGCCGAACAGGTGGCCGAACGGGCTCAACGGGCTGTACCGGCTTACAAGCGTTTCCTGGAGAAGCATGGATTGAAAGGGGGAGAGCCATTTGACCGGCTCCCCCAGTCGGACAAAGAATCCTACATCCTAGCTTACCCATTTGAAGAGCTGCTGGCGGACAATTCAGAAGAAATATTTGCCATCTTTCGTTCATCAGGGTCATCAGGAAAGAGCTTTTATTGGCCCAGTCTGAAGTCAACTTACCAGTCCTCACCCGCCGCATTTAGGGCGTTTCTCGAAGGCATGTTCGCCGTTCATCAGAAAAAGACACTCGCGATTGTGGGATTTGCTCTGGGGAGCTGGGTCGGGGGGAATTATTTTTCCTGGGCTTTAAAAAATATAGCGATCGAGACGCCTTATCCGTTTTGGGTATTTTCTCCTGGCAGCCATCCCGATGAAATTCTCGAACTTATCTGCAAAATGAATCCCTTTGTGGAGCAATTTATCCTGTTTCTCGTTCCCTCAACAATTTCTTATATTAACCTCAAGGCCAGTCAGTTAAAGCAAGATATACCGTTCAGTAAAATCAGGTACATGGTTACTGGTGAACCTTTTCCAGAAAGCGTGCGAGCTTCTCTCCAGAAACGTGCTGGGGTAGGGGATAACACACGATTTATGTTTTCCTTTTACGCCAGCGCCGATACGGGGACACTTGGAGTGGAATCCCTGGCTTCTGTCACCCTGCGAAAATTACTCTATCGAAATATTGCTCTCGCTAATTCCCTGGGCATAGAATCTCCGACCCCTCACTTTTTTCATTTGTTTGTTGGTGACGTTTACCTGGAAACTGCTGACGGGCACCTTTGCGTTACCCGCTGGCAAGGAATTCCCTTAGTGCGCTACATGCTTTACGATCGGGTAGCTTTATACAGTTGGAAAGAATTGAAACACGCCATTCTCACCTCGGATATGCTGAATTCCGAGGATGCAGCTCTGGTGAAGATTCTTTCAGCAGCCAGCGACCGGCTTCCGGATCTGCTAGCTGTTACCGGTCGGGGGGACAGCTCCCTAATCTTTGGCGGCTCTAATTTCATGGAATATATGCTGGACGCGGCGGTCAAATGCGAAGAACTGGATGACATTCTCACTGGACTGTACCGCGCCCGGATTATTTACGAAGAAGAAAGACAGTATCTTGAATTTGACCTGGAAATCCGGGAAGGTGTCTCTGACGATAGAGCGACAATTGAGCGGGTATATCATTCTATAGTGCGGTCTATCGGGCGGTTAAACTTAGAATTTTTGAATAAATGGAAAGCGGTTTACAGCGCTTGGGACAGCAACCCGGACAAGCGGATTTTCCGGATTAATTTCGTGCCATGTCCAGGTCTGTCTCAGGCAACGGAAACAAGCATCAAACAGAGAGGGATTGTTAGGTCATAGATGAAAGCTGGGGCGCACCGCACCCCTCAACAGGAAGCACCTGCTTCCACTTCCCCCCGGTTGGGCTAAAGCCCAACTACAAACTTTTGGGCTAAAGCCCAACTACAAACTTTGGGGCTAAAGCCCAACTGCGAACTTTGGGGTTAAAGCCCAACTGCGAACGGGATGCCGGCATTAGAGAAGCCGGTGCAAATAATTAATTCTAACAGGTAGGCCGCCAGAAACCAGGTTTCTTGATTTTCCTTACTAAGCTGTTAGGCTTTTAATCAGCTTGCTGTAACAAAGGAGGCAGCGCCGTAGGGGCGGGTCCCCGTGCCCGCCCCGGAACGCGGGGAAACAGCTTATCGCAAGACTCCCCCAGGCTCTCCGAGTTTTGGATAGCGCTTCTGACTCTCCTTAGAAACCGGCGCAGCCATCAGCACAAACTTCTCCACCAGTCGGGGTGCAATCCGATTAAACATCACCGCAAAATAACTTTGCCATCCCACCAAAATCTCCGGCGAATCCTTCCGCAAACCGGCAACAAATGCTTCAGCCACTCGCTCAGCAGTCACCGGCACCACCCAGCGAAACCACTGCAAGTCTTTCACCATGTCCGTATCCGTCAGAGAGGGCAGCAAAGCCATCACCCGAATATTGTATTGAGCGAGCTCGCCGCGCAACGCTTGCGTGAAGCCCAAAATCGCAGATTTCGTAGCCGAATACGTCGCCATCGTCGGCGCAGCCACCTTCCCCATCAAACTCGAAACATTCACAATTGTCCCCTCCCGCTGCGCAGCCATCCGCCGAGCAACTAAACGAGTAATCGTGTACATCCCTATCAAATTAATCGCCATTTCTTCCCGCACATGCGGCAATTTCGACTCCAAGAAAGGCGCTTGGTGCGCCACACCGGCACAGTTAACCAGCAGGTGAACCGGCCCATAATCCCGCCAAGCTTGCGCTACCGCAATATTCACGCCCACCGGCTCAGTTAAATCCACCGCCAGCGTCACCGCTTCCGCACCCAGCGCCTCGACTTCCGCCGCCACTTCCGCCAGTCGAGCCCCATCTCGCGCCACCAACAGCAGCCGCTTCATTCCCTGTCGCGCTAATTCCAGCGCGATCGCTCGCCCAATCCCACGGGAAGCCCCGGTAATCAGAGCCGTCTTTCCTTCAATCTTCATAAGTAAAACCTCCAGAGTTGACGTCTCACCGCACTTTTAGACAGTGCCGGTGCGAAAAAGTTCACATCCTAAATTCCGGCACTGAGACAAAATTTTCAGGAATCTTGAATGGGGTGAGAAACCGGGTTTCTTGAAGAAACCCGGTTTCTTTAAAATGTCTCTCAGTAAAACTTCACGACAAACCGGGTTTCACCGGCAAGACGCAAGGGAAGCGAGTCAGTAACAGAACAGTCCCCAGCGCCCTCAAAAAAGCCACCGCGATATTTCTCAAGCGCCCTTGAGCGACGTTGATACAGAGCCATTGCAGAAATATCTTTCAGTCATCCCTCGAATCAACTCCTTACTAACTCGCGTTCGTTACTGGCGCGTAACGCATCCCGCACAGTTCAATGTAGAGCATGGATAGCACGTCTCCTCAAGACGAGCATCTGCCAGAGTCACCCTTAAGCACACCTTAGCAAGGAAATCAAGCCTGCGCAACATTTTTTCATAAAAACTTTGTAACATTTCTTTACAAAGCCTAAACCCCCTCTCATACAAGGGCTTATAGCTGCTGGCGAGCGAGTTGCGTGTGATAGCGGTCACATCCGCGCCATCGCCACAGCCCCCTTACTTAAGTAAGACTACTTAAGTGAATTTCCGTAACCCGCTATCCGGAAGCCATCACCCAAGTGAGCGTGGCAATATAGAAATAACGGGTATAGAGAAAAGCAAAACTTATGACTCACCCAGAAGAAAAAGACCCAGAAAAAGATGTCCGAGTCGCCGCGACTACAAGAATCTGGGGAATCGCCACCGGCATGCTGGGAATCTGCATTCCACTTTCAGCTATTACGAACAGCGGTCCCATACTGCCGGTCGCCGTCGTCGCAGGCGCAGCATCCGGCACTGCAGTCGTTTGGCGCGACAAAAAATCCCATGCCACAGCTGCAAGCCAATCAGCTGCAACAGATCGAGCAGCGCCTCGCCAACCTAGAAACAATTGTTGGCAGTGACGACTTGGATTTGCGGCAGAGAATCAAACAGCTGGAAGGGCGCGACCGCAGCTCCCCCTCTCAGTAATTGCAGCCGGTGCCGGCTCCCTTGCGAGAAGTGCGATTGCAATCAATGCCAGCTCAAGTGTGTGATAGCATAGCAATCTTGCAGATATATCAAAACGCAGATATCAGGGACGACTTAAAACCCAATTTTTAGCCGCAGACATCTACCCCTTCCCCACCGGCACCTGGCAGCACAGGCCAGAGCGCCTGCGCCCAAAGCCCCCACCGCATCCGCGCCGGCGCGTGTCCAATGCTGCCGGCACCCGCTTTCCGCGAGCAGCTCGCAGCACAGGCGTCTCCCCTGTGCCTTCCCTCTCCCCAAAGAACCGGCTGCTCGAGCTTGTAAGATACAGGTAAAATCTTGGGGAGAGTCACACAACCCGCGCATGGACTGGACAACCCCACTGAAATCTCAACAGGCTGACTTCATCAAACGGCTCAAGTCGGGTGCGGCAAATCTGCTGCGCTGTCAAACCCTCGGTTGCCACAGTGAATTGATGGTGATTTCAGGTCAGCGGTTGCAGCAAATTCGCTCCCAGTGCCGGCAGCTCACCGAAGCGGAGCAAAACGCTCCAGTCCGCGATATAATCCGCAACCACTTGCTCGAACAGCTGGGTGAAGAAGCGCTCGCCACCTGCTTGGACGTTTTGGTGACCCGCCCTGACAGCAACACCGGCGTCGATTTTCCCCTCACCGAAAACTCAACCGCCGGCATCCAAATCCAAACAGCGCACGGCAGTATTGATTCAGTTCGGTGGCGGGCTCACCCCTCACAAGTCAAGCAAAATGCCGCTGTTGTCTGCATTTTGCTCCCAGAAGACATCAGTGAGGCGCAAGAAGCGTGCAGCGCCATCCTGGCGGGCTTTCTGCCGGCTCTCCAGGTGGAAGCCAGCAGCGCTCCGGCTTCATTCGGAATCGCAGACCTTCTCTATGGCGGCGGTTTGCGCAGCTATCTGGAATCCCTCAAATCTCAGCAAACCTCCCGCGAGTGGTTGCGCACCGTCACCTGCGGGTCAACCTATCTCTATCCCGCCGCGCTCAGCGCCGATGGCCAAACCCTCGCCTCCAGCAGTTATGACGGCAGCATTAAACTGTGGAAGTTGGGCAACAGCGAGCTGATCGACCTGCTGAAGGGGCATTGCTGGTCGCTGTATCCCGCCGCCACCAGCTCTGGCGGGCACTCCCTCGCCAGTGGCAGTATCGAAAAAAAGCTCCACCTGTCCCATTCCGGCACCGGCGAGTTGCTCGGCACCCTCGCCGGTCATTCCAGCGGCGTCAGTTCCATTGCCATTAGCTGCGACGGGCATATCCTGATCAGCGGCGGCTATGACGGTACGATTAAAATTTGGCATCCAGCCGGCGGCGAGAAAGAGCGCCGCATCGCCGCCCATGCCGGCATGGTTCGCCCCCTTGCCATTAGCCCCGACAGCCAGATTCTCGCCAGCGGCAGTATTGACAAAACACTGAAAATATGGGATATAAACACCGGCAAGTTGCTGCGAACCCTGCCGGTGTATCCAGACCCAGTGGTGGCCATCGCCATCAGCCCTGATGGGCAAATCCTCGCCAGTGGCTCTCAGGACGGCACCATCGAGATTTGGCACCTGGACACCGGCGAGCGCAGAAATATCTTCGCGGGGCATGCCGGCACAGTCCGGTCGCTGGCCATCAGAGATGATGGCCAAACCCTCGCCAGCGGCAGTAACGAAAGGACGATCAAGCTGTGGGACTTGCAGACAGGAGCGCTTCGCCGCACCCTGACGGGACATACAGACCCGCTGATTAACCTCACTCCCAACCCCAGCGGGCAAACCCTTGACCTGAGTTTACTCCGTCACCCTATGCCCGGATGGGTCGAGCCCAGCTAGTGCCAGCCGCAAGTCGCAATCCGTGCCGGTCAAAGGGAGTTGCCATCGCTGCCGCACCGAGGTCAACAATTGGGAGCCCTCAGAAATTTCCGTTAAATTAGTTTTTTTTGCGCACAACCGTCTGAACCGCAGTGACGCTGGGCGAAATCCTTATATGCCCTGAAGCGCGGGCGTTACATTCATTAATTAAACAGCCGTATTTAATATAAATTAACTAGCTACCAGCGGCGTTCTGGCAACTGATGGAAAAATTTTAAGCAAAAAAGTCAAGAGTAGGATATAAAAAAAGATAATTCATGTAGAAATATTACAATTGAAACCGATATGTTACGCCCCTCACCGCCCGCTGTCCTGCTCGTGGACGGCTACAACATCATAGGAATCTGGCCATACCTGACAAAAACCCGCGATCGAGATGGCCTGGAAGCCGCGAGACGGGAATTGATCGAAACTTTGGTGAACTACAGCGCCTTTAAGGACTACGACACTCGCCTGGTGTTCGACGCCCACTATCAAGACACCCGCAGCACCAAGGAAGAAATTACCCGCCACCTCTGCGTCCACTACACCGACTTCGGGCAAACCGCAGATACCTATATAGAAAAAACCTGCGCCGTCTTTCGCTACGAACGGGCCCACGCTCAGCAGCGGCTGATTGTGGCCACATCAGACCGGGCCCAGCAACTCACCGTCGTCGGGTACGGAGCCGAATGGATCTCAGGACACCAGCTCGCCTCGGAAGTAGAATCCACAAAGCACAGCGTCAGAGGCAAACAGCACTCCTCCAAACGACCGCCCAGTCGCTTTTTAGCTAGCTCTCTCGATCCCAAAGCCCAGCAGCGCTTGGCCCAAATGCGGATGAACCGGCCCTGGTGAAGCGCCAAAATGGCCCTCTCAGCAGCCGAAAAAAAAGTTTGAAAAATTTTTCCCAAAGTACTTGCCAAACTCCTCCGCAGGTAGTTATTATAAAAATCACAATCCTCGGTAGCTCAGTGGTAGAGCGGTCGGCTGTCAGGGACCAATGCAGGCCATAAAGCTTGCAGCTTCCCCAAGCAGCGCTACTCGGTAACGAGTAGTGGAAAATCGGGTGAACTCAAGGAAGCCGCAGCACTTCGGGTGGCGGGAACCCTGAGCCAAGTCTGGCGAAAGGCAGTGGTTAACCCACAGGTAGCCAGAAAGGTGCAGAGACTATGGATGAGGAGCCTATCCAATAAATCCAGTAGCGCCCGACATCCCACAAGGGATGATGAGATAGTCCACCCCTAGCGGAAACGTTGGGACAGGGTGTAACCGATTGGTCGCAAGTTCGAATCTTGCCCGGGGAGTTAACAGATTTTGGATTTTGGATTCGTGAGAGTGGGACAGGCGAGACGCCTGTCCTACGATATCTATCCGCAGGTACGGTGAGCGCCGTACCTCAATGTCTCATTTCCTAACCAATTTGCTAGCGTGCTGTAAATGTATCAAAACGCCGAATCGCAAAGCGCTCCAGCTAGCTGGGCTGAGTTTTGGTTGCTGGACAGAAATGTAACTTATCTGAATCACGGCTCATTTGGAGCCTGCCCCCTGCCGGTGCTCGAAGTCCAGCAGCGCTTGCGGGAACAGCTGGAACGAGAGCCGGTGCGCTTTTTTGGGCGGGAGTTCGAGCCCCTGCTCGATGAAGCTCGCACCGAGCTGGCCCGCTTTGCCGGCGCTGACCCCGCCGAGCTGGCCTTTGTCCCCAACGCCACAACCGGCGTCAATGCCGTCTTGCGCTCCCTGCTCGCTTATGGGCACTTTCAGCCCGGGGAAGAGATCCTGACCACCAACCAGGAGTACAACGCCTGCCGCAACGCCCTGAATTTTGTGGCCGAGCGTGCCGGTGCCCGCATCATCACAGCGCAGGTGCCCTTTCCCCTGGAATCGCCGGCTCAGATTGTCCAGGCAGTGATGGAGCGAGTTTCCCCGAAAACGCGGCTGGTTTTGCTGGATCATGTGGTCAGCCAGACGGCGCTGATTTTCCCCATCGGGCAGATTGTCCAGCAGCTAGCAGGACTGGGCGTCGATACCCTCGTGGACGGGGCCCACGCGCCCGGCATGCTGCCCCTGAACCTGCACGAGATTGGCGCAACTTACTACACCGGCAACTGCCACAAATGGCTGTGCGCCCCCAAAGGGGCAGCCTTCCTGTATGTGCGGCGCGACAAGCAATCGGCTATCCGTCCCCTGACAGTCAGCCACGGGGCCAACTCCCCCCGCACTGACCGGTCGCGCTTCCAGCTGGAATTCGACTGGATGGGGACAGATGACCCCACAGCATACCTGTGCGTGCCGGTGGCTGTCAAATTCATGGGCTCCCTGCTGGCCGGCGGCTGGCCAGAATTGATGGAGAGAAACCGCTCGATGGCCCTGGCGGCGAGACAGATGCTTTGCGACAAGCTGGGCGTGCCGGTGCCCTGTCCGGATGAGATGATTGGCTCGATGGCATCTCTACCTCTGCCCGACGGTTCCACTGAGGCGCTTCACGATATTTTGCTGGACCAGTTTGGGATTGAAGTGTGGCTTACTGCCTGGCCGGCAGCCCCCCAGTGGCTGATTCGCATTTCCGCACAGATTTACAACACGCCGGTGGAGTATGAATATCTAGCCAAGGCGCTCTTGGAGTTGCTGGATTCGTGAGTGTTGCCGGTGGACTCGAGCGAGAGCTTTTGCTAAGCTGTGGCGCATTTAATTTTTGCTATCCATCTCTATCCCTCGTTCCCAGCCTGAGGCTGGGAACGAGAGAACCCTTGATTCTACCACTGTCTGGTTGTAGCTCCCAGACAAACCCTATACATCTCACAATTTTTTCACAAGCTTTAACAAAAACTGAAGTGAGAGAAATTCCCCGGCACTAAAAACGGTAAGAGAAATTAACAAAAAACCAGAACAAAAGCTAAGTTAAGGTGTTACAGTTAAAAAAGTTGAGCCACAAAAAGGCAAGCAGAACTAGCAGGTGTCGGTTGAGGGCTGCTAAAAGCCAAACCCACCGGCATCATTGAGTGAGTCGTCAGGGGGACATTTGAGATGGAACCAAACACCGGGGAAAATTTGCTGGCATTCCCGTCAGGCGGGACTCAGGAACTAGAGATTGGCTCCCAATGGATTCCATCGGGTTCTGAGAGCGATTCAAGCAATTTATTGAACTTCCCTGAAGCCGATGAGGGGGCTTTCTTGTCCCCCCAGTTCAGAGATCCCTCACTCCCCCAGTACCTGCTGCCCCCTCTACTATCTATAGGTCTGGATTTACTGCCATCCAGTGACAGCGGTGCCAGCAACACCGACAATATAACCAATGACAGCACGCCTACCTTTGCGGCAGACTTATTGACGGGTTCGCCTGTGGGGGTGGCGAAAGTGCAGCTGTACGCAAACGGGCAATTCGTAGGGGAAACAACAAGAAGAAATAGCACACAAATTACCTCAATTCCCCTGACAGATGGCCCACATGTTCTGGTGGCGAGAGCCTTAAATCTTGCGGGCAGTGTGCTGGCGTCCTCCGCACCACTAACTGTTACAATTGATACGAGTGCCCCCTCTCTCTCCTTAACAGCGCCGATTGCCGGTTGGGCGCACAGTTCCACAGCGCGGCTGATTGGTTCAGCCGGCGATACCGGTGGGGGAGTTCCCAATATTAAATACTCCCTCGATGGCGGTAGCTCATCCCCAGTGCCGGTGAGTGCAGCGGGAAAGTTTGACGCCGCGATTGCTTCTAATGGGTTAGGACTAGGCGACCACAATATTGGGGTTATTGCAACTGACACAGCCGGCAACCAGGCTTCACAGTCTGTGGATTTCTCAGTCACAGAAAACTTTTTAATCCGCAAACAAGGCAGCACCGGCTGGGCGGCAGAAACCGCCAACTCTATTATACTGCATGAGCGAGACAGTTGGCTGACAGAAACAGCAATTCCTATACAATTAGGCCAAACTTCAGGCTCCCGCACCCTGGAATTTGAACTAGACGCTCGGTTCGACACGACAGACAAAACATCCCTGACTGAAGACCGGTTTCAGGTGTGGCTGGTGGATACGGCATCGCCTCACTCAACACTTTTAGACGGACAGACTCCCGGAAAAGTTCTATTCTCTCTAGCCGGCGATCGGGCAGAATTCACCCCAGGACTGGTGCGCTATAATGGTTCAAGGGTAAGCATTGACTTGACGGGTTTGCAAGAGATTCCCACCGGCTTTCTGCTGCTGCGAATCATTAACGGCGACACGGATACCGGCAGTGCCGTCTCGGTGAATAACTTGACAGATACGACAGATCCTGAAGGGGTTGCCAGCCCGATTTTTCCAGTACAGGAGAAGAAGGCTGCAATAGGACCGGCACTGGATATAAGCAATCTCACTCAAACCCAGGCGCTTGAGGTGAATTTGAGCGATGTGCTACTGAATTCAGCCACCGGCAAATATACAGCTTCTTTGCAAGTTCTCAATAATGGCGCGGCTACCAGTCGCAATGTGGCTGTCAGTTTCGCCAACTTGCCGGCGGGGGTAGAATTGCAAAATGCCTCTGGAGTTGATGCGGCGGGCAAACCTTATATTAACCTCCGCAATGCGATTCAGCCCGGGGGGTTAGATGCGGGGGAAACTTCCGCGCCGGTTGAGGTTATCTTCAGCAATCCCAACTTTTCCGTAGTGCCGGTTATCACTTCGGTTTTTGTGGGGGCACCCAATACTGCGCCCAACTTCGCTCCTGTGGGGGCGCTAACTGTTAAACCGGGAGAACGCCTGGAAATTCCCCTCAGTGCGACAGACGCAAATGGAGATAAAGTTATCTACTCAATTCGGTCAGGTAGCCGGCTCCCCAAAGGCAAAATAACAGGCAATGGACAGCTAATTTTCACGCCGGCACCCGATGATGTAGGCACCTATAATTTCACCCTAGTCGCCAGTGACGGGGCGCTAGAGACTCCCCAAGAAGTTACTTTAACTGTCGCAGCAGATCCAGTGACAACTACGCGGGTTTCTGGAGTTATTGAAAATACGGCGCAAGAACCGCTTGCCGGTGTTATTATAGAACTGGGGTCTTTGCAAACAGTCACCGCAGCGGATGGCTCTTTTATACTAGAGACTCCGGGGGCTTTACCTGAGAATACCCTGAAAATTCGCGGCGAGGGAATTAGCGGGGATGTGACCTATCCGTTCATTGCCGAGAAGTTGCCGCTGCTATTAGAACACGAAGTTTACACAGGGGTCAACAATGTCATCAGCCGGCCTATTTATTTGCCGCCGATTGACACGGCGAATGCCGAAACAATTGACCCGGCGGCGGATGTCACAGTAACAACTGCGAATATACCGGGGGCGTCAGTATTTGTGGCGGCGGGGTCTTTGAAAGACCAGCAGGGAAATCCCTATACAGGACAGCTTAGCATAACTGAAGTGCCGGCGGAATTAACACCGGCTGCTTTGCCATCTAACTTGCACCCCGACGTAGTAGTGACGATTCAGCCGGGAGAGATGGCATTCACAACACCGGCTCCTTTATCCCTGCCCAATCGGGCGGGATATGCGCCAGGAACATTGATGGATTTGTGGTCAATTAACCCGACAACGGGGTTATTTGACAACGTAGGTACGGGGAAAGTCAGCGAGGATGGCAGCGTAATTGAGACCATTTCCGGCGGGATACGCAACAGCAGCTGGCACTTCTTTGGAGCGCAACCTCAGGACCCCAATCAGGACGAACGCAATCCAGATGAAGGTGGCAATGAATGCAAGGAGAATTGCAACTTCACATCGGTGGCGGAACTCCACTCTGGGGCAGTAATGGAGACGCACAATCTCGTCTCTTATCAATCCTTGGGCGCGATGCGAGGTTTGCAGCTAACTTACGATTCATTAAGAGCTGACCCGCGCCCCATCTTGCATTTCGGCTACGACAATACTGTACCAAACCCGCAGGGGAGGCTGATTGCTGATTTAACGGTATCCCGGGGGTCTTTTGAGTACCAACTCCCCGGATTTGAGCGAGGAAATTACGGTCTTAAGGGCGGCGAACATTTCTGGGAGATTCCGGAGACAGGAGGCAAAATTGATGCGGCGCTGCAGGCAGATATGCGCTCTCTAAGTTCGGGAGAGTATGACTATTCTTTAAACTCTGGGGTTTACCTGTTTGACGGCGAAGCTATCTTTGGCTCTTCTACAGAAAGCCAGGGAAAAATACTCAGTGTCAACACGATTAACAGTCCGTGGGGAAGTGGCTGGGGGCTGGCGGGATTGCAGAAATTGGTGGAGAATCCTAACGGTTCTGTGCTGCTGATTGATGGGGATGGAAGTGAGCTGCTATTTGAGGCTTCCCCTCTGGCAACCGGCGCTTATATGGCTCCTCCGGGGGATTTTTCAACGCTGGAACGTCTGGCGGACGGGACTTTTCGCCGCACGATGAAGGACGAAACGGTTTACAGTTTCAACGGGCACAATAAGCTAGCGTTGGTAACAGAGAGAAACGGGAACGAGACGCAGTACGTTTATAATGGTGAGCAAAAGCTTGCGAAAATTATCGACCCGGTGGGGTTAGAAACGACTTTTTCGTATAATGGAGGAAAGGTTAGCGCTATTACTGATCCGGCGGGTAGAATTACTCGGCTGGAATACGATGCGGCGGGAAATTTAACGCGGATTGTGGACCCGGATGGTTCGGCGCGGACTTGGGAATATGACAGCGACCACCATATAGTTGCTGAGGTTGACAAGCGCAACAATCGGGAGGAGACGCTTTATGATTTTGCGGGGCGGGCTTTAAGCGCTACTCAGAAGGACGGAAAGTCTTTGAAAGTTGCGCCGGTTCAGGTGGCAGGGCTGTACCGTCCGGAAGAGACAATTGACCCGTTTAATGCGCCGGTGGCGTTGGCTTTGGGGGATGCGGAATCAAGCCAAGCGGATGGGAATGGCAATGTGAAGTCTACCATTCTCGACAGTGCCAATCAAGCGTTTTCCGCAAGGGATGGCGGTGGGTTTTTGCCAAGTGTTTCCCGGAATGAGTCGAATCTGGTAACTGACAGGACAAATAGCAGGGGTCAAGTTACTGAGTATGAATACG
>JAHHHT010000038.1 GCA_019359235.1 Oscillatoria princeps RMCB-10 | reverse complement strand
TTGGGCTAAAGCCCAACTACAAACCTTGGGCTAAAGCCCAACTACAAACCTTGGGCTAAAGCCCAACTACAAACCTTGGGCTAAAGCCCAACTACAAACCTTGGGCTAAAGCCCAACTACAAACCTTTTCAAGTCAGCGCCTCAAGAACGCGGCTTTCCGGGGCGGAGACTGGGAACGAGGGAAACGAGGAAACCGCGCAGATTTTGAGAGTCTCGCTCTTCTTAAAGCCCGCGCAGGCGGGCTTCGTTTGTATAGCCGCGATTTCTAATCGCCAGGACAGTAGCAATAAAGACAAAAACTCTGCATAATATTAACAATAAATCCCAATTTTATCAATTTAAAACCTCTCTCACCCGCCATGACAGCTACAATTTCCCTAATTATGACCGTCTACAATCGAGAGCGCTACCTGGGCGCTGCGATAGAAAGCGTCTTGGCGCAGACGAGAAAGGACTTTGAGCTTCTGGTGTGGGATGACGGCTCCACCGACAGTTCTTTAGATATCGCCGGCAATTATGCTAAACTAGACGAACGAGTCAAAGTAATTGCTGCCCCTCATCAAGGGCGAGCGCCGGCTCTCAAAGCGGCTCACGCCATGTGTTTGGGAACTCACACCGGCTGGGTGGATAGCGACGATTTACTATCGCCCACAGCACTGGAAGAAACAGCCGGTTTCCTGGATGCCAACCCAACCGCCGGACTTGTCTACACCGACTATCTGGTCATCGATGCGTTGTGCAAATTATTGGCCGGTTCTCCTTGCGGCGGAAAAACCCGACAGAGCAATTTTAGAGTTTAGATTTTAGAGTTTAGATTGTTAAGCGTTGAGAGCGCACCTGGCAATCAGCCCAGAAAACTGATCCCCTGTTGTAATATCTAGTATTTTTTGAGCGGAAAATTCTTTCCTGCCCCCTTTTTCAATCCAAAATCCAAAATCTAAAATCCAAAATAGTCAAAGGCTTGACATCTAACCGCAAATGTGCATCAAAATCCAATCGGCAGCGGCGGCTAAATCTGGGGCGATGCAGTCGGGTTTGGTGTGGTGCTGGTAGTCGCCAGAGAGGACTAGCTCACCATAGCCGGTGCGCACCAATATCCCCTTGCAGCCGGCATTGTGGGCCATATCCACATCCGTCGCCTTGTCACCCACCATGAAACTCTGGCCCAGATCCAGGTCGTGCTCCCACGCCGCTGCGACCAGCATGCCGGTGTTGGGTTTGCGCCAAGTCGTCCACCGGCTAAATTCTGGGGTGACGCCCCCTTCTGGCGGACTCAGGTAGGGGCAGGAATAGAGCGCGTCTAAGCGAGCGCCGGCTTGGGTTTCCAGCAGCAGGCAGAGACGCCGGTGCAGGGCGTCCACATGGGAAGCGGGGTAGTACCCCCGTGCCGGTCCCGACTGGTTGGTCACCAGACAGCAAAACACTTGCCGGTCGTTTAACCGGCGCACTGCTTCAGCGGAACCGGGGATTAAGTGCAGGTCTTCGAGCCGGTGGATATAGCCGGCTTCGACATTGAGCACGCCATCCCGGTCGAGGAATACAGCTGGTCTAGCCACCCCAAACCCTCTGCAGTACAGTTTGTGGCGAGATATCGGCCATCAAGCCGGTGGGGGATTTGATGCCGATGAACTTGTCGTTAGCCGGCAGCAATTTTTTGGGTTCTGTTGGGCCAAACAGGGCCACCGTGTAGGTTTGCACGGCGACCGCCAGGTGCATGGGGGCGCTGTCGGTGCACACCATCAGGTTTGCGCCGCCGATTGTCGCCGCCAACTTGCCGATATCTTCTGGTGCCGTCACTTTGAGGTTGGGGAGCGAGTGCAACAGCTGGCCAACGAACTCTTCATCCTCTGGCCCTTTAACGACGACCACCGGCAGTTGGGGCTGGCGCTGCTGGAAGTCTTTGATAATTTCCTGCCAATACTCGACAGGGTAGATTTTGTCAAGCCCTTTTTCTTTGGCCATCTGGCTGGAGCCGCCGTGGATGAGAACGTAGCCGCTGCCTTTGATTCCCAGCTTTTCTTGTTCGGCTTCCGCCCACTTGATGTCCTCTTTGAGCAAAGTTATGGACAAATCTGGACAGGGGCTGGCAATGCCGAACCCTTGCAGCAGGTCGTGGTACATGCAGGCGGCGTACTGTTCGGTTTTCAGGGGGACGGGGTTGGTGAGAAAGGTATTGCCGCTGCCGGCGTAGCCAACCCGGATGGGGGTGCCCGTTAACCAGAGGAAGAATGCCACGCCCGATCGCCGCCCCAGGGACAGGACGGCATCGTACTCGCCATCGCGAACCGTACCCAGCAAGTTCGCCCAATCTGCCAAACCGTTGCGGTTCTTGAAATCGAAGGGAATCAGCTCCAGGGACTTGTCGTGGAACCACTTGCAGACGCGGTACGCCGCTTTGGCGCGAGGTTCTACGACAACGCCAAATTCGGCGTTGGGGTAGGACCCCTTCAGGTCATCCAGCGTCGGGAAGAATAGGATTTGGTCGCCAATCCCGCCAGGGACTAGAGCCAGTATACGCATCTTGGTTACTTGAGCTTGCCAATCGTCTATTCTACCTGTTAGCTGTTGGCTGTTAGCAGATAGCTAATTGTTAATTTAAGATTCTGCATGAGGTACTCAGGTGCAATTATTGATTCCCGCTGCTGGGATGGGACGCCGCATGGGCAGCGACCGCAACAAGCTCCTGCTGACGTTACTGGGCAAGCCTTTGATTGCCTGGACGCTTTTGGCTGCTGAGGCGTCTGAGGAAATCAGCTGGATTGGCATTATGGGCCAGCCAGAGGACTGGCCAGATTTTCTGGCTATTCTGGCCGGCCTGTCTCTGAGGGTGCCGGTGGAGCTGATTCAGGGGGGCGCGACGCGCCAAGAGTCGGTGTACAACGGCTTGCAGGCGCTACCGCCGGCAGCTGAGCGGGTGCTGATTCACGATGGGGCGCGGTGTCTGGCTACTCCTGATTTGCTCGACCGCTGCGCTAAGGCGCTTTATGAGTGCGCCGGTTTGATTGCGGCGGTGCCGGTGAAGGACACGATTAAGGTGGTGGAACCGGCAACTCGGCTGATTGTGGACACGCCCGACCGGCAGAATCTGTGGGCGGCTCAGACTCCGCAGGGATTTGATGTTAAGTTGCTTCAGGAGTGTCACGAGCAAGGGCGCTCTCAAGGTTGGGAAGTGACGGATGATGCGGCTCTGTTTGAACGGTGCGGTCTGCCGGTGCGGATTGTGGTGGGGGAGGAGACGAATTTGAAGGTGACCACGCCTGCCGATTTGGCGATTGCGGAGTTTATCTTGCGCCAGCGGCTGAAATTATAGGGGCCGGGATTTGGGGATTTGGGGAGAAATGAGTTAGATACATTTCGGTTGAATAACCATCATGTTTCTCTGTTCGTTGCCGATGGGGGCTGAGAAACCGGGTTTCTGAATAAATCTCTCGGGAGAGATGCAACATTTGTCGCAGAAACCCGGTTTCTGGGGGCGCAATTAAGCGGAGGTGATATTACCGCCTGCAGGAGTGCTGCGAGTCGCTATATACTGAGCGGTCGTATTGCCCGTCAGGAACGGCTGGCTGGGTAAAAAGCGGAGCGGGGTGCCGGCGCTCAGGCGCTGGATTTCCTTCCAGATGTTTTCCCCGTCGTAACTATCGACTGTCATCAGCAATTTTAAGATGGCAAAGGAGGGCGTATAAGTAAAGAAATATGCCCCGTGATCGTCAACTTTTCCCAGCAGGTGCAAGACGTTATTGAGGAGGTCAATCGGGACGCCGGTGAGCAGGTTCAGAGGCAGTTTAACTCCGTTCAAACCCACCATTTCCGAACAGTCGATGTAGTTGAATTTTTGAAACAGGTCGTATGCAGAGGTCGGCGCGACTGCCGGCAGGGAGCCAAACATATTGCGGATAAACGGACGGTAGGGGGTGTCTTCGGTGGCAGAAGGCACCGGCTTGAGATAGACATTGCCCAACCTCAGCCCGGACATTTCCAAACTGGGTTCGCTAAACCAGTTCCCCAGGGCTGACATGTAGCGCAGCACGGTATCGCGATCGCTCGACATCAGATAAATCTGCCGGCACCGGCGCATGGCGGAGCGCACGTAGTTATTGCGCCCTTCCCGCAGGAGCTCCAATGGAATGTCCGGCGCAGCCAAAATCAGCTTGTCGAGCAGCATGTAATCGCCAATCCGATCGGCAGTCGCACCAGAGAGGTATTGGGGAACTAACTGCTCTCCCGTTTCGGTTTGCACCACCACCATATCGGGGAGTACCGCCCCCCGGTCATCTTTGCCGAAACGGTCGGACAGGATGCGCAGCACGTTCACCATCAGCAGCCCCCCCATGCTGTGCCCTATGAGATTGACCGTCAGCAGTTGCGGGTTGGGAGTTGGGGAAAAGGGAGTGGAAAGCTGCCCCTCAAGCCCCACTTTACTCCCCTCGACGCTGATCGGTGCCGGGGTGTTTTGCTCGGGTGAGAGGGGGGGTAGAGCGGTGTCCAGCTTGCGCAGAGCCTTGTCCAGCCGCCAAAAAAACTCTCCCAAGTCGGGAGCGCCGTAGTGAATCGCCCGGTAGCGATCGCGCTGGTACACCACAAGTCGCAACAGCTGCATCAGCAGCAGCCAGAAGATAAAGACAACTGGGACAATCCAGTACCACACGACTGCCGCCTCAACAGTTTTGCTGAAGTTGATCCAGTCTCCGAACTGAGCGATACTGGGCACCATCCCCAGCCCTACTAGCAGGGGAATGACCAACAGTTTCAGCAGCGCATACACCAGGGTGCCAGCAACAGTGGCAAAACCGGCAAGCACAAATAAAAACTTCACGATAATGCCCCAGTTGTAGCGAAAATCAACCCACAGTCCGGGGCTCAAGAAAGGCTCCTCACTGGGCCAGTGGTAGCCCATGTAGAAGTGTTTGTTCCCCAGGTGATTTGGGGGCGATTGATTAATTTCGCTGCGGCTGTTACCGGGGCGATTCAGCTCATCCGCTTCTGCCATAAACAACTTGTAAAATAACCGGGCGGGGTTGGCATAGCCGTGGGTGCGCAGCGTCAAGCGCTCGCACGAGCGAGCCCGCATAATTTGAGCCAATTCGTTTACATTGAACAGGGGCCGGTAGCGCACCAGCGGCGGCAGCTGCCGGTCTACATGCAGGGAAATCGCAGCGGTGCTGATAATTAAAAAGACGTTCTCGTGCAGTCGGTCGGCGTAGACTTCAAAGTTGCGGCTGATGGCAGCGGTGAATAGCTTATCTTTCCAGCTGTTGAGCGTTGCAATGACGAATTCTTCACCCACAATCGCCGCCAAATCGGGATACTGATTCAGGTCGCACAAAGAGCGCACGGCTTTGGCAATTTCGGCTTCAGATTTTAAACCGGCATAGGTGGGTAAGGTGTCAGCTGCCGGTGTGGCATCCGGCGGTTGGGGATACGCCAGCTGCACAATCCGCGCTTTCACCCACCAGTCGGAAAAGGGGGCGGCATTGCGGATAATCCATTCCAGCCACCGCTGGTCGTTGAGGCTCCTTTCGGGGTTTTTTGACCAGGAAAAGGGCAAACTTTCGTAATGTCGTGCAATGTCCATAGGTTGTCTGTCGAGTTTCTCCTGCCTGAATCTGGTCAAGGGGTGCGCGCCATTCATAAAAGGGCTGCATGCTGCAGTGCGCCCAGCACAGACGCGACATGTCGCGTCTCTGCATTTGGAATAGGGGGGCGAGGGGAGAGAGGGTGAGGGGGAGAGAGGGCGCAGGGGAGAGAGGGCGCAGGGGAGAGAGGGAGAACTTTTCTTCTTTCTTCCTTCTTCCTGAGCGGTGATTCTACAAAGTGTCCCGGATGCGCGTGACTAGCCAATAAAAGCATGGTTTCCAAAACCCAGCTAGAGTATATCGCCATCTGTCACCTGAGTGTGCCGGCAAAATTAAACGTAATACTCCGCGAGTGTGAAAACTCCGGTTTCTTTAAGAAACCGAGGTTCCAGATGTTCTCTGAGAAATCCGTTTTCTTGGAAAGGTGCGGCTCGACAGCACTGCGCCCTCCCCTAAATTCCGGTTGAATCCCTATCTTTATATAGCGTGTTTGCCGCCCAGGTGTCCCGCCTGTCGGTACTTCTCCCTCAAAACAGATAACTTAAGTTTAAGTAATTAACCGGATTTTACAGAACTGTAAAGGCGAGGGCAGGGGGTGACAGCGTTGCGGAGGTGCCCCAAGAAGGGGGTGCCCCAATAAAAATACGCTTAATCAACGCTGCTCGCTCGCCCCGGTGCGCCGGCAGCACTCTGCCAGCAGTAAGTCATCAACCTGCTTCAATCCGTGCGCGAAATCAATTGCTGGGCAGCTCTCAGCAAATAAGTTCGATTGTCTTTGTCAACCAGTCTGACAACGACATCGACTTTAGTCCCCGGCTCCCATTTCGGCCCGTTTCTGGCAACTTTTTCCAGCTGGTTCGCTGTTGGTTGCCTGCCAACACCGGCTAGCTCGGTTTCCCACACCTGTCCCTCATCTTTGATCACCCACAGCCGGTCTACTTTCAGCGAAGCTGGGAAAGCTTTCTTATCCGAGGCGCTAACGCGAATCGAAGCCATTAGGGGTTTGCCTCCAGGCGGGCTTATTGGCATGAAATCCCGCCAGAGATAGGTTGACAAAACATACTGCCGGCCCTCAATTTCAACAGCAAGGGGTGCTGATAATAGAGTGTTCATAGGCGGGAGAGAGGCAATTTCGCCGATTTGGGATCTCTGACTTTGCAATCTTCGCAATTCATCTGCAGCAAGCTGGCCACGATAAGGCCCGCAGTAGTGTATTTTCATCACAGCGTCAAACGCCCAGTGATCTGCCGGCACGTCTGTATAGGGCACCGGCAAGGTGCGAATCCGGTCGGAGGCGCAAGCTTGCAGAATTTGCTCTGTGCTGGGCTGGGTTTGAGCGTTAGCCGGTGCGGCTAGCCAAAGGGGAACCAATAAGGCAGTGGCGATTAAGATACTTCGTCTCATAGGCTTTGGATATTGACAAATATCATCATATCTGTATTACAGATATATTCCTAGGATACAAAGTTCCGTACAATTTCAGAGCAAGTGGGCGCGCCGGTAGCACACGCCCTCACAGAACACGCGAGAGCCTTTGCCAAAAGGGGAGGGACTGCATTGCCAATCTGCTGGCACCGGCTTTCCTCAGAACCCTTGAATTCAAACCAATCGGGAAAGCTTTGCAGGCGAGCCCCCTCACGCACAGTTAGCCTTCGCCTGCGCCCGTCGGGCAAGCGGACGCGCAGCATGTCGCCGGTGGCGGCGCTCAGGTTGCGGCAGGTCACCGTTCTAGCAGGAGCGTCTAGGTGCAAATCTCTAGGCTTAACGCATTTCGATGCTATCTCGTATTTTCTCACATATTCATCCATCTTAGGAGTGAGAAATTTTGCGCCAGCCGGTGCGAGAAACGCCAGCTCTCCCAAAGCTTCACCGGCAGTGTAAGCTGAGGTCACATGCGTCTTTATTGGCCACTCCCACCCCCCTTTGTGGGCGACGCAAAAAAGACGTTCCCGGCGCTGCGGCACCCCATAATGGGCGGCATTGAGGATTTCCCACTCCACAATATAGCCAAGATTTTTCAGTTCTGTAACAATCTCTTCAAAATAAGCCCTGTTGCGGAAAAGCATCCCCCGCACATTTTCAAACAGGGCAATTTGCGGGCGATATAGCTCAACAGCCTTCAGAAAAATTGGGAAGCCGTCGCGACTGTCGCGGAGTCCGAGTTGGTGTCCGCCAACGCTAAACGGCTGGCAGGGCGGCCCGCCAATGATTGCGACTGCCCCCTTGACTAAATCCGAGTTTTGTGTTAAAATAACTTCCTGACAATTTCCGCCAAGATTGTGCCGGTGAGTCGCGCAGGCGTCTGGCAGCATTTCATAACCGGCAGTTCTGAAACCGGCAGCTTCAAACCCCAGCGCCATCCCCCCGCAGCCGGCAAACAAATCGATAACCAGGGGCGAGATGCCGGTGCTGCGCAGTTGAAGTTCTCGCTCGATGAAATCAAGGTAGGGAAGTTTGCTGTTGGAGCTAGGGGCTTTCATGTCAGGTCGTTATTGAGGACTCATGCAACGCGCAGAAACCCGGTTTCTTAAAGAAACCGGGTTTCTGGAACTCGCATCGCTACAAACCGGCGGGTTTTAAAATCATACCACGGTTACTTATCAGATTTCAAACCGGCAAACAGACTTTCCCAATCCTCCGGGCTGCCCCCATTGGGACTCTCTTTCACCTCAAAGGTGACATTGCACGCTTTGGGTTCTGACAGCGCCCGCACGCACAGTTCGGCGATATCTTCCCGGCTGACTTTGCCCTTAATATTGTCGCCTTGGTCGAAGAGCAGCGCCTTGCCCCCTGGCTCCTCCGTCATCGCACACGGCCTGATAATCGTGTAAGGCAGTCCGCTAGAGCGGATCGCATCTTCTCCGCGCAATTTCCAGGTGAGAATTCCCCCCAGCTGGTCGTTCAATCTCACCGCCGGCGGTTCTTCCTCTAATTTCAGTCCCGGACGACCCGGACGAGTGACGCCGGCAGAACTGACCTGCACGAATCGCGGTAAAATGGTGCTGCCATAGGCTTTGATGGATTCCAGCTGCAGCTGGAAAATCCCCGGCTCAAATTTGGGATTCAGCGCGCCGTCGTACTCAAATTTACTCAGCATCAGCTGGAACGAGTAAATCTGGCTGGGGTCGAATGGCTCGCCGGTTTTCAAGGTCTTGGCGCGAAACACTGGAATCAAGGCATCGAAGGGGATGCGGACTGTTATCCAGATATTGTACACGGTATCGAAGGAATAGCAGTAGGCAACGCTATCCCATTTCGTCTCGTTGCGGACGATGAACTTATATCGCTTGCCGTCTCCTTTGACGCGCAAGTCGATGCCGGCACATCCGGTTAAGTTGAGCGGCGGGTCGAAGTTGCGGGTGCGCACGGAAGCGAATCCGCCGGAGTTTGCGGTTGAGACGAAGCCGGAAAATAGCGCGGTGGAATCTACTAACCGGATGGAACTCTCGCTGACGCCACCCATGACGATATCATCCAGTGCGCCCCAGGTGTCTTTCAAATCCTGCGACGGTTTGGTGAAGTCGAAAAGCATTTTTTCACCGCCGGCTTCAACGCCTATCTGCTTGCGTGCCGCTCGCAGCAGGTTCTCCATGCCCTTGTATTCTACAATTTCGGGAACATCCACGACTTCGGGCATGTAGAATTTGATGCCCTGATAGTATTTTTCGCGGGTTGGGGTGTCGCCTTCTTTCGGCTGCACCCGCGTGCCGGTGCAGCAGACTACGGCTGTAACGTCGCTCATCACTGCGGGGGTCAAGGTTTCTGCTATAGTGATGTCTCCCTCGACTATTTCCACATTTAGCCCTAGGATTTCCCGCCCTCGTTTGGCATCTCTGACAAGGGCTCGCACTTTGTACCCCCGCTCTTGCAACCGGCGCACCACTCGCTTACCGACGCCGCCGGTGGCACCGGCAACCAGTATGACTCCCTGTTTCTTGCTATCGGTGGCTTTCTCTTTTTTGCCGGCACCTTTGAGAAGCTGCTGTATCCAGCTGACGTTACCCACGAAGGGGATAACGCCGAAATAGGCTAGGGTTTTCGCAAACCTGCCTGCGTCCCATTTGGAGGTAGTTTTTTCAGTCACAACCCAAGTCCTCAGCGTTTGCTCTCGTCTACTTAGACTATAATTCAGTTTTCAGCTGGGCGGGAACCTATTCTCGTTCCCAGGCGGAGCCTGGGAACGAAAAGTAAGAGGCTCTGCCTCCTAGTCCCCAGTTGCGAAACCGCGCCTGGGAACGCCACTTTGGAGGCTCTGCCTCCTAGTCCCCAGTTGCGAAACCGCGCCTGTAAGGAGTGCAAGCTCTGCCTCCCCCGTGACCAAACTATAGCACAAACCGGCTGCTAATCACCGAGAGCCTGAATTTGAGCGATTAGCCAAGTGTAAAGCTGACTGCGACCAGTGGCGCGACTCTGCCGCAAAGCCTCTTCGAGCAGGGTAAAGGGTAAAGCCGGCAAAACTTGAGACTGAGCGATTTGCTTGCTTCCGCCACCAGCAACAGCAAAAGCAATTAATTGGCACTGGCGCACATCGACAACCCAATATTCAGCCACTCCCAGCCGCTCATAGAGCAGGCGCTTGCTCCCCAAATCATCCGAGAGAGATGTCTTGGCAATTTCAATGACTAAATCTGGGGTCGGGTAAACATTTAAATCAACCAGAGAAGTAGCAAAGGGAATAATTTTGGCCCTTTCCCCAATGTAGAGGGCTAAATCTGGCTGACAGTCCGCCTCAGCTGGTTTCCTGAAAGTGCAGAGAGTAACTCCGCTCAGGGGAATGCGTTTGATGCCGGTGAATATCGCGATAGCAGAGCCCACAGAGAAGTTATCGCAGGAGTGGTCGAAGCCTTGAGGAGTCATTTCAATTCGCAGCTGTCCATTGTAGTAATAGCATTTAGCGGTTTCGTAAGCTGGCTCAGCAATGGCTTGGATGTAATCATCCCAAGTGGCTGTCACCCATTCATCTGTTGCTAGTTTCGTTTGAACTTGGGTCATATGGATTTTAGATTTTAGATTTTGGATGTTAGATTTAGTTTCCCCATCTGATGGCAGTTTAGGGCATTTTAGCAGATTTTTACAACTTCGGCAATCAAAGAAGGCTACTACAAACATCTCGGCGAAGAGAGAAGAGAGATTTCACCCCACCTCCCATCATCCAGCACCGGCGCGCTTCAGGTAGCCTGCCGGCTGTTGCCGGTGGGAGGTAAGATTGTCGTCATTGAGCCATTCATCCCTGATACGCCAGCCGGTGCTTCCATCAACTCGCTCCTGACTCTCTGGAATGTCATTGCTACACCGGCACAGCAGCAGCAACTTGTAGGGTGCGTTCGCGGAACGCGGAACGCACCCTACTTCTTGCGGGGAGGGGGTTAGGGGGTGGGGTTCCCTGAGATAATAATACAAAATCCGAATCAACCCTAATGCCCAATCAGATCCCCCTCTTACTGCTCCTCCCTTTCTTAGCAACTGCAGTAGAAACCTGCGCCAATCAGCCACCGTCTCCCCTCGCTCAAAATTCTCCTCCTGCAATGACTCAAAATCCAACTCCCCAACCCCCACAGCCACCGGCAGTTACGAACGCCACTGCCGGCTGGAATAAAAACCTCAAGGTTGATGATGTCCCCTACGACCTCTACATTCCCAAGAACTATCGCAACCGCACCCTTGTCGTGCTTCCCGGCTGGAATTTCCCGCGCACCAGCTGGGTGAAAAACTCCCGCCTCGTCGAATATGCGGAAAAAGGCGGATACGCTCTCATCCTTCCGGAAATGCTGGAAACCCTTTACGAGAGTTCCTACTATCCGGAAACTGAACTAAAATGGAATCAGCTTCCGGGGGGGGAATTTATCAAAAAGCGATTCATTCCAGAAATGCAAAAAAGACACAACTTGCTCGTGCGAGGGGGAAACAATACGCTTTTGGGACTGTCCACCGGCGGCAGGGGCGTCGCCCTTATCGCCCTGGAAAATCCGGGGGTATTTGTTGCCGGTGCCAGCCTTTCTGGCGATTTCAGCCAGGAAAACACGCCCGACGACCGGCTAATGACTGCAGTGTACGGCGCATACGCCAATTTCCCCGAAAGGTGGAAAGGGCGCGACAACCCTCAGGCGCGCGTTTCAGAATGGATAATGCCGCTGTATCTCGCCCACGGAACCGCCGATGACATCGTGCCCGAAGAGCAAAGCCGGCTATTTTATGAAGCCCTAGTCCGCCAGCACGGCAAGAACATCGCCGTGGAATACCACCCCGTTGCCGGTGCCGCACACGACTACAAATTCTGGGGAGGGCAGCTGCCGGCAGTCTTTGCATTCTTTGAGAAGACAATCGGCAGCCGGTGAGCCGGTGGTTTACTTCGACAATTGTTTATTATAACACAACAACTCAGCTAAATACTTCTGCCTCCGGGAGTATTTTCCCCCATCTCTCCCCTGTTCCCCCCTCTTCCTCTCTTGCAGAGACGCGATTTTTCGCGTCTGGGTTAGAAGTAGGGTGCGTTCCTGGGGAACGCTACAACCGCTGGCATTTGGCCAGTGGCTGCCAAGTGACTTTAGCTAGGATAAGGATAATACCTATCCCACCGGCCAAGCAGATGGCTCTCTCAACAGCACAGGACTTGTCCCATCCCTATCGGTTTACCTGGTTTGATTGGTTTTGCCTGTGGTATCCCCCAGGATGGCTGATTTTATTCAACCGGCACTGGCAGCACTACCACCCAGATCCAGACGGGTGGATTGGTTTAGAATACGCCTTATTTCTCCTTCCCGGCGGCTTTTACCTGGCACTGCTCAGCCGGTGGTTGCGCCTGGGGTGCCGGCTGCCCCAAACAGACGATTGCCAAATCGAGCCGGCATACCAGCAAGCCTTCCGAGAAGAAATCCTCACCCCGATTGTAAAACATTACTTTCAAGCCGAGTTAATCCAAACCGACAACATACCCGAAACCGGCCCACTGATTGTCATCCTCAACCATGCCGGCATGAATTTCCCTTGGGATTTCCTCGGATTAGCCTTTCTCTTAAGCCAGAAACAGCAATGGTTTGTGCAGTTACTGGCTCATGTTAGCCTCTTTGACCACCCCTGGGTGAAGTGGTGGCTGCCCCCTAGCTGGTCGCAAATCCTGGGCGGAGTGCCGGCAAAAAAAGATACCTTTGAAGCCGCACTTGACCCCAAACACCAAAAAACTATTCTCCTTTACGCCCCAGAAGGCGGGCGTGGGCCGGCCAAAGACTGGCGGCGGCGCTATCAGCTCGCTAAGTTCGACCCGAGTTTTATTCGCCTCAGCGAGCGCTACAAAATCCCCATCCTGCCGGTGGTTTGCACCGGCAGCGAATATCTGCACCCTCTGGCTGTTAATATTCAAAAGTTAGCCCGTCTGGCAAAATTGCCATTTTTCCCCATTTCATTTTTAATGATTCCTTTCCTGCTCTTTCCCTCAATGGGAGTCTGGGCAATGAAAACCCGCCTGCGCTACTATATTCAGCCCCTCTACCGGCCTTGGGAAGATAGCGTATCTCAAGCCCATCAAAGGACAGAGCGAGCTATTAATTATCATAAAGCAGAAGCCTTGCGATCACAACTGCAAAACCGACTCAACCAAATCCTGAGCGAAGAGTAGGGTGCGTTCCCTAGGGGGAACGCACCCTACTGGCAACTAAGAAAAGGGGGACAATTCCTGTCCCCCCCTTTTTTAGGGGGGTTAGGGAGGGATCGAATCCTAAAATTTCAGGGGCGTTATTAACTGAAACCTCGCCACTTTTATCATTCTGAGGCAGAGCCTCTAGTTTCTCGTTCCCAGGCAGAGCCTGGGAAGGAGGGAATTGGGCTAAAGCCCAACTACAAACATTGGGCTAAAGCCCAACTACAAACATTGGGCTAAAGCCCAACTACAAACATTGTCTCGTTCCCAGGAAGAGTAGCGTTCCCTAGGGGGAACGCACCCGACAAACTGTCCCCCCCCTTTTTAAGGGGGGGTTAGGGGGGGATCGAAGCCTAAAATTTCAATCGCCTGGAGCTTAGCGTTATCAACCCACCCTACTGTGTGACAAGTTTTGCCACCAGCAGATTAAAGCTCTCGCTCGCCGTACTTTTACCCACTCCATAACAGGCGCGCCGCCGCCACCCAATCACCGGCAAATGCCCCTCAGGAGCCTCAAGGGTGAACGTCAGATCGTCGTAATACTTCCAGTTGCCGGTGACGCGCCACCCGACGGTATCGCAAAAGTTCGTGTAGTCGCGACCGGCACTCTCCATGATCCGCAGCTGCACGCTCAACCCAAACCGAGCGTTGCTGTGCTGTTCCCAGAGCGTGTCGATGGTGCGCAAGTCCGTACTGGGAAAGTTTTTCATGTCTTCTACCGTCAGCCAGCCTTCCTCTTCCCGACCGGCCACTCTCAGCATTGCCCCCCAAGTCTCTTCATCCGCTTTTCGCCATTTCCCTTTTGCCAGCAGGTTCTGCAAGTGGCTGTAGTCCACCCCCACCTCAGAACTCAGATAGCTCTGACTTTGCCCCCCACTGAGCCACTCTTCCAGTCGCCACAGGGAGTGCTGCATTTGCTCTGGGTTGAACTGTTCGAGCCGGTACAGCACCCACTCCAGCTGAGACTGGAGGCTAGCTCTCTCCTGCGCCGCCTGCTGCAACTGCTCGTACAGCTGCCCTCTCTCCTGCGCCGCCTGCTGCAACAGCCCCTGCAATTCAAAAAGCCTCACTTCCAACCGTGACAGAGCCTCGCGGGTGCGCTCGCCCTTTTCTTTCGATTTGGCTTTGCGTGGCTTATCGCCCGAATCAGACTTCGACTTTTTAGGCATCGTTTTGGTTCCCCACTGCTTTCTTCCAGTATGCTTGTTGCGCATTCAGCCAAAGGCTTGTCCTGACGCTGCTTTCCTCCCCATCCCCCCCACCCCTCCTCTCAAACAAGAGTGAAAACTTATCTTTCGCTTCTTGTTTTATAGAAAAAATAAATTATTACCTGAGCGCCCGCTTCTCAGCTTTCGTTAAGTTTTTTTACATGTGGCTTGACTTGCGCGTGCTAATATGCAGTTAGCCCCCACCTACCACCGGCTCCCCTCCCCGACTGCCTGCATATAGAGGCATCCTTTCTCCTCCCACCCCATATATAGGGGCAATGCCGAGTTGAGCGTAAATTTCAGCCAGACGGAACAATTAGCAGCCTGCCGGCTAGCAGCGCAACGCATCTTCTGAGTGTTTTAAATCACAAACCGGCAGGACTTTTATCACATTCCCCCAACGGTTAAAGTCACCAAGCGCCAGCGAAAAATAACTCATATTAGTAAGAGTGAGTTGTGTGGAGTGGTGGAAGATGAAACCTGAGATGTTGGCGCTCGCAGCAATACTGATGGCCTTCGGCGTAGCGACCGAAGCTAAAGCGGAAAATCCGGCACACCTGAAACAGCTGCTCGAAACGATGCAATGTCAGGGGTGCGACCTCAGCGGAGCAAGGCTGGAAGGGTTTAACTTGAGTGGTGCCAACTTGAAGGGAGCCAACCTCAGGGGAACAGACCTCCAGGGAGCCAACTTGAATGAGGCCAACCTGAATAAAGCCGACATGATTGGGGCGTCGCTGCAGGACACTACGCTGATTGGTGCCAAACTGCACGGTGCTGTGCTCGATGATGCGGACTTGAGCGGTGCCAACCTCAGTATGGCCGGCTTGGTGATCGCCAGCCTGAAAAATGCCAACCTCAGTGAGGCCAACCTTATCGGAGCCAACCTGGAAAGTGCCGATCTGACCGGTGCCAACCTCTATAACGTCCGCCAGTCTTTCGCCAACAGCAGCAGTGTGGCCATCATCGGTGGCAGCCCTTATCCCATTGATGTCGCTGGCGCTAACCTGCGGGATGCGGATTTGAGTCGCGCCAACCTCGCCGGCGCGAACTTCAGCGGTTCCGACTTGAGCGCCGCCAACCTCGCCGGTGCCAATCTGAACGGTTCTAACCTGGCCGGTGCCAACCTCGCCGGTGCCAATCTGAACGGTTCTAACCTGGCCGGTGCCAACCTCGCCGGTGCCAATCTGGCCAATGCTGACCTCCGCAATGCCTTGCTCGAAGGCGCTTTCCTCCCGGAGAGCGAGGGTAAGACTCCCTCGCTGAGTTTGGTCAACAGCAACTGATTTCTGGCAGTAGGGTGCTGCTAGCACCCCACTGTTTTTCTGCCGAGCTACCCCATCTGCGCCGGCTGATTGGCTGAGTCCTCGTCAACCCCTAAGTCAGCAGGACTGTCATCCTCTTCTGGAAGCCGGATGATGTCATCCTCTCCCAGGTACTCGCCATTCTGAATTTCAATCAGCACCAGCGGAATCACTCCTGGATTTTCCACTCGGTGCGGCGTGCATTGAGGAACGTAAGTTGAAGAGTTCTGGGGAACCAATAACTCCTCCTCGCCGCAGGTCACTTTGGCCGTGCCAGACACGACGACCCAGTGCTCGCTGCGGTGATAGTGTATTTGCGTGCTCATGGTGTGACCGGGCTTGATCTCAATATGATTAATCCGGTAGCGCGATCCTTCTTCTAAAACCCTCACTTTTCCCCAGAATCGCTCCCGCACATTTCCGCGATCTTCTTGAGTGGGGTTCTCGCTTTCGGTCATGGCTTCTCCCTCCAGTCAGTGCCATCTCTATTGTCAGGTATCAGGTATCAGGTATCAGGTGTCAGGTGTCAGGTGTCAGGTTTTTATTCTCGTTCTGGGGCTGCCTGTCTGCGAGCGAGAGGACTTAATATTAAGTAATTAACCGTATGTTAGAAGTGAGCCCGCACAGTTAAGCACAACGTAACCCTCAGCGCTGACCCGAAACCAGGAAACTTAAAGAAACCGGGTTTCTTGATGTTCCGTTTATTTGCGTCTTCCTAGCGGTCGCCTGTCACCTCACAGCCGGCTCTAGCAGTTTAACCGTACCCCGGAGGGCGTCAATTTCCACCTCCGCACCCACCGGCACCGTGAATTTATCCCGCATGTGGCCAATCATCGAACCGTACCAAGCGGGGATGCGCAAAGGTTTGATGTGTTCCGACAGCATTTGCCGGAAACTCAGCGACTTGTCAGGCTCCTCAGGATCGCAATCCTTACACTGGCCAAAGATAAAGCCAGAAATCCGGTCCAAAATCCCCGCCAGTTTCAGCTGAGTCAGCATCCTGTCTATCCGGTACACCTCCTCCCCAATCTCCTCCACAAACAAAATCGTCCCCTGCCATTCCGGGAGATAAGGCGAGCCCACCATTCCCGACAGCACCGACAAATTTCCCCCCACCAGTCTGCCCCTCGCCAAGCCGGCAGTCAGGGTTTCCACCCGGTAGTTCAAGTCATACCAGGGATTTCGCAGAGTCACCGCTTCCCCGCTGAACAGAATCCGCTTCACCCAGTCCAGCGTAAACCGGTTCCAATCGGATGTCCCCACCGGCCCGTGAAAAGTGACAACCCCACTCCTGGCATAAATGGCCAGCACCAGAGCGGTAATGTCGCTGTAGCCCATAATAATTTTGGGCTGCCGGCGTATCAGGTCGTAATCGAGCTTCTGCAAAATCCGGCTGCTGCCCCAGCCCCCGCGCATCGCGATCAGCGCTCGCACCGATGAATCCGCGAACATACTGTTGATATCGGCAGCGCGGTCAGTATCCCGCCCTCCCAGATAGCCGTACCTGTCCCGCACATGCGCTGCTAGCTTGACATTTAACCCCAATTGTGCTAGTTCTTTTCTGGCAATATCGACATCTTCCGGGTCAAGGAAACTTGCCGGGTTAACCAACCCCACCGTATCCCCCACTCTTAAGCGCGGTGGCTTCAAAATCGGGGTTGGGGATTGGCTGTCTCGGGCGAATGCCGGCACCTGGGTAGCTAGCACAGACAGCCCAAACGTTCTCAGAAATGATCGGCGATTGGCTCTCATGCTAAACCCGTTTGTAGTTGGGCTTTAGCCCAAAGTTTGCAGTTTGTAGTTGGGCTTTAGCCCAAAAGTTTGTAGTTGGGCTTTAGCCCAAAGTTTGCAGTTTGTAGTTGGGCTTTAGCCCAACCGCCCCAATGACTAGCCGCTCTGCCGTCAATTAACCCGCTTACTGCGACTGGTCAGTTTTGACGTTTTCCTCAGACTGCAAATATATTACCTTGTCGGTGCCTGCCGGTGGCTGGGACATGGTAGCTTTTTTGCGATTCCTTCTTCCCCCCCAATTTCTGTTCAGCTTCAGCCAAATTTTTGCCATTCTATGCATCCCATATTTGCCCCTCCTTCCCGGAAAACCTTCGCGCTCAAGCCATTCCCCGGTCATGCCCGGTTTGACATTCAGACTGCTGCCATCTTGCAGGCCATATTTATTGAGATCCTCTTCCGTTAGGGCGCGTCTCCCCACCAAACTCATCTCTCCCACCAAGACGTTCCAAAACTCGGGCAATTGCTCCAATCCCGTCTTCCGCAAAAAACGCCCAACCCGAGTCACCTTCGCATCGCGGACATTCTCAACCAAGTTATCAATCGCCCGCGAAGACACTGGATTTGCCAGCTTTTCCGCACCGGCTGCCGTCGAGCGAAATTTCCACAGGCGGAAGCGCTTCCCCATCAAACCGCAGCGAACCTGACTCAATAAAATTGGCCCCGGACTCTCTAGCTTAATAGCGATACTGATGGGAATAAACACAATCGCTGCAATCGCCAGACCAATACTTGCCCCTAAAATATCAGTGACACGCCCTATGGGATGGGGGACAGCAGAAGGCAATTGCCGTGTGGAAGGCAGCGTTAGGCTGGGGGCGCGAACTGTTTCCGTTGCTGTTTCGATAGTTAACACACCATCCAACCCAGCTTTCGATAAAGTCAGCCTGACTTCTGGCCCCACACTCCAAAGCGCGAGCTGCCGGCCTAGAGTTCGAGCTATGTTGTGAATATCCACCAAAGTTTCTAAGGCCATGCTATCGATGAACTTAGTTTGACTCATATCCAGGACAATTTTTCGCACCTCTTTTGGGAATCCGTGCAGGAAATGTTTTTTGAATTCCCGAAATGCCCGCTGGGTAAAAGCTGGAGGCGTGCTCAGGAGCAAAGTCTCGTTGAAACTCACCAGAGTTTGCAACTTGCATTCTAAACCAGCAGCCTCCCTTGATGCTGCGACCGGCTCCTCCCCAATATATTGAGCGTTAGGATAGAGACTGGCTATTTGTTTCCCTTGCACGATGAGTTTATCGATGCCCGATAAACCTTCTAATATCCGAGCCGAAAGACTCAGCTGCTTTAACCGAGTTTTGGATTCTACAAAGATCACCTGGCTGCCACAGAAGAATTTGGCGATCAGCAAGAAAGGAACTGCAACACCGGCACCCGTAGAAAGGATTAAATCCGGTTTTTCTCGGCTCAGTATGACTTTGAAGGCCAACATGAGATTCCGGATTAAGTTAGGGATATTGCGATTGGTCGGACTGTAAGCCCAGTACACGCGCCCCTTTTCCGCTTGGAGTTCTGATGCTGTAGTGGCTGTCTTAAAAGTAACCCAGCAAACCTCTTCAAATTGACTCCAAAACCCTTTCAGCTGCCGCATCGCTTTATAGTGGCCCCCTGAAGAGCAAACCAGCATCAGTTTTTTGTATTCCTGGCTGCCATAGCGCTGGCTCAGCGCTTGACAAATTTTGCTTTCATTCTGATTCTGAATCAGCCGGCAAGGCACCGGTGTGGCCATAAATCTTGCCAAATCCCCAACTGACCAAGCCACCGGAACGCCTTGCTTTTCAAGGGCTTCCGCCATCTCGATTTGATGGTCGTCAACGTGCTCGCCAAAACGCCGGGTGCGCGGCACTAATATAAAAGGTTTCCCCAAGGATTCCAGCAGCATTGCTGTCCCTTCCCCGCAGTGGGCGACAATAACTCGCGCCTCTTCAACTACAGCTTGGAAGACAGATTCCGGTAAACACTGGTATACTTTTGCCCCATCCGGAATTTTTGTGGATGAGCCATACTGCACAACCACTTCTTCATTTCTGTCAATTATCCCGTAGCGAATTAAGACTTCTACCCAATCCATTAAGGCATTAAATTGATATTGCTCGGTTCCCACTGTCACTAAAATCATTCTCGCACACCCCCATTTTACTCGTCGGCACTGAAAACTCAGTTTTCCCAGTTATTAATCCCACTTGCGTGACCGAAATACTGCAAGTCCCTGTTTTTTTATTTATTCCCAAGCCGGCTCTCTGCTGGCTGCCTTAACGCTGACAACTTGTCCCCACCTCCCTCAACTATGTTTTCAGTCAAGTATACCCTTATAACTTCCGCTTGACTCAAAACTTAATATTTCTTAATTTTTGTTTTTAACCTGTCCGCATTCCACCGGCTAAAGATGTCTCTTTTTTTGAACAGACGCGCTCGTCGCCTCGGAGCTTCTCCCCCAGACTTGCCAGTCAGCCCCGGACATAATTTTTAATCAAGTTTTTTCCCCAGCTGAGCCATAGGGGAGCGAGAGAATTTGCGGTTTGGCAACCCTGAACTGTTAAGAAAAGTTATCCGAGCCTCAGTAGATTTACTGTTAGATTCGCCGCCTCAGGTTTGGCCACCGCGCAGCCCCTGGAGGCCGGCGGTCTTCGATAGAGGATAGGTATTTTAACTCAAGTTTCTACTTACAAGTGAGTCAGGTGAGATCCCCCCCTAGCCCCCCCTTAAAAAGGGGGGGGACATCTCAAAGCCCCCCTTTTTAAGGGGGGTTTGGGGGGATCTAAATGCTTAGACTTGTAGGTGGCAACTTGGGTTATTTTAACTATTCTAGACCGGCACCTGGCTGTACCCCTTGTGCCAGAAAAAATCTTTTTCTGGCACTTTCCTGCCACCGGCACCCCACATAGCTCTCCCGGACTAAAGACCAATGGCCCGAAGGACAGACCAGTCAAGGGCATCCCGATTGCGTGGCTTTAATTCCGTCGCCAGCTTTTCGTCAAAAATATCAAATCCACCCCAGTACTCCCAGAGCGCATAGCCAATTTGGGAGCGAGAAAGCAAATTGGCCAAATCCCTGTGCCAGTTGAGGCGATCTGCAGCCGGCGCAACCTTCTTGTAGACGCCAAACTCGCCGCAGTACACCGGCACCCGGTACTGCTGGCGGAACTTCAACACCGGCTCCAAGTCCCGGGCGATCTTTTGGCGATTGTACTTTTCATACTCGTACCAGTCAAGCCACTTTTGCGCCGGCGCACCGGCAATCAACTGTCTGGCTAACCGGAACCGCGCAGCGTCGTAGGGGTAAGGGATATCCCTGACATTTGCCAATCCCGAAATCCAGTCCGCTCCTTGGTGAGTGAAAGTTTTGTGATTGTAGAAATGGAAAGTGTAAATAACATTGCCATCCCCCACCGGCAACATATCCGCAAAACTTTCTGGATTGCTCCACCCGTGCGCCCCAACAATAATCGTGTGACGCCGGTCAACTGCCCGAATGCGGCGGATCAAAGTATTGCAGATCCCTCGCCAAGCCCCAGCATCTTTGAGCTGCGGTTCATTGAGCAATTCATAGAAAATCCTTCCCGAACGCTGGCGGTAGCGCTTGGCGATCTCCCCCCAGAGTTTCTCCAGCCGGCTCACAGTTGCCGGTTCTATAACGTCGTTTTGCGACGGTGCCGGGTGGAGGTCAATAATAATCGCCAAATCGTGCCGGTCAGCCCAGTCCAGCGCCCTGTCCAAATACTGAAAATTTTCAGAGCGAATCCTGTAGGGTTCTGTCTTTTCCTGCAACAGATCCGGATCGACCGGCACGCGCACATGAGTCATCCCGATAGAGCGGACGAGAGCAAAATCATCTTCCACAATCGAGCTGTTTATTTCTTCCGGGAGCAGTGACGCCTGAGCCAGCCAGTGGCTGAAGTTAACCCCCTTAGCCAGTAGCTGAACCTGCTGCTCCAGCAGCCGGTCGGCTACCGCTGAGCCGCGCCAAAAAGGAACCGCGACCAGCAAAACAGCTATCACAGCCACCAGTATAAATTTGCCACGACCAACCGGCATCATATTGATTTTGGATTTTGGATTGGGCATCATCGCATTGGGCATCATCGCATTGGGCATTGGGCCAAAGCCTGCACCTGCCCGCTGGATTTAGCGCTCCACCTTATTACCGCCTTTATAGATAATCCGTTCTTGGGATTTTACCACTTGACGCATCCCACGCGCCTCCAGCCGGTCATAAAGTTTTCCCGGCAAAATAGCCAGCACATAAGCCGCTATCCAAGTCAGTATCGTCCGCTGGGGTTCTTGGACAATGATGCGCGGATCGGTGAGCAGGGCTTCGTGTAACAGCTGGATGGCCATTTTCGCATCTCGGATCTGAACAGCTCGCCGCGACAGGTAGCGCAATTGATAAGCTCGCGCCAACTTCCCCCACTTGCCAACAATATCCGGCGCGTAGGAGCGGGTTTTCTCAATCGCTTGCTCCCAGGATGCCAGCTGTTTTAGCACGCTCGCAGAAAGCCCGCCGGTGTTCACCCGGTACAGAGTCAGCGGCTCTGGAATTCCTTCAATAACCCAATTGGTTTTAATCGAGATGCGAATCCAGCACTCAATATCTTCTGACTGGCGCAGGCGATCGTCAAAGTAGAAATCTTCTACAGTTCCGTGGATATTCTCCTGAAACCGAATCGCTTCCAGCACTTCTCGGCGGAGCACCGGCGCGGAGCCATTGCCAATCGGATTGCGGCACAGCAGGTGCGGGGTGGTAATGCCGGTGAGTTTCGGCATTTGATAGTAGTTTAAAGGATTTCCCTCGCCGTCAATGAAGGCTGACCGGCTGAAGCTGACCCCAACTTGCGGGCGACTGTCCAGATGCGCGACGTGTCTCTCCAGCTTCTCTGGCAGCCACAGGTCATCGGAATCGAGAAATGCCAGATAATCTCCTGTGGCGTTGCGGATGCCGGTGTTCCGGGCACCGGCCAGCCCTCGATTTTTCTGGCTTATAATTTTAATCCGGGGGTCTTGGAATTGCCGGCAAATTTCCACGCTTCCGTCTGGAGATTCGTCGTCAACGATTAGCAGCTCAAAATGCGGGTATGTCTGGCCCAGTACAGATTCAATCGTCTGGGCGACGTATTTTTCTACGTTGTAGACGGGGACTATGACAGATACTTTTTTCATGGTATTTTTGAGGGATACGCAAGAATGTTATCGCCATCCTCTTTTATTTTTTTACCGGCTGTAACATCCTGTAGAGACGCGACATCGGCGTTCGCACACCAGCCTTTCACAAATCATTTAGACTTGTTCTATTTGTTGAGTCGCGGCGGACTGACCAATAATTCAATAGCGTCAGAATCCGGAATAAAGCATAAGGTGAATTGCCGTGATTCATCCCCTTCGAGTTGAGCACGGCTGGCTTTGACCACTCGGCAAGGGGCACGCGCCAAGGATCGCTCCCCCAAAGATCGCACATCAGCTGCCGGTCTGCAAGGGGTGCGCTTTCCCACATTTCGCGCAGAGTAGTGCTGTGCTTTACATACCAGCCCAAGTTTGGCCAAGACCCATCTGTTGCCGGCCCTTGATGCTGCGCCGCTGGCGCTGGTTTCAGACGCCGTAGCACCCAGTCTTTGGCAAAAATCAGGAGTTTTTCTGCTTTAGAAGAACCGGGCCGCCAGCCCCGGTTGGCATCAACGACGTTTCTACCACAAATGCGAGTGACTGTCAACTCCCATAAAGTGCCGTTCAATTTCCAGCGAGCCGGTGTGCGGCTGTAGCACTCAGCGATGGCGCGGTCAGCGATGAAGGAATCGTAAGGAAAGACGCGAAACATCATTGAACCAGCCATTGCGGCTTCATAACATCCGGGCCGAATGCGCTTGTCTTCAACTTTGAGGTGGTCTTCATCCGATTTGAGACGCGCCGGTATATCGCCAAACCATTCCTTGATGCGGCGCTCCATCTCTCGGGCCAATTTAGGGGGTGCCTGTCGTTGCGGAGATTCTAATTTAAAGCTATCATCTCGCTGATTATCCAACTGAAAAAACGGCATATTTCGGCCAAATAATTGCTGGTAACTTTTGTCTAAACCGGCTCCCTTAAACACCATATCCACCGGGCATGCGGTCAGCACTGTGCGAGCCCCAAGCTCTTCGAGCAGGTCGCGGGTTCCCAGAAAATGATTGTCTTCTGCTGACCACATCGCCCCCGACAGGCGCACCCCCTCCCGCATCCAGCGCGGGTAATAGTCGTCGTCTCGGGCAAAGCCAATGTATTTCACACCGGCTGTCTCGCACAGTTGCTGGGCTAAAGCCGCTTCTTGATTGGGAATGTCATAAAGGTTGACGCCACATACGCAGGAACGGTCAGCACAAGAAAAAAGGACAACTCGCGAATCCATGCCGCCGCTGGTGTAGCTGACAGCCGGACCGAGACGGGGAAGGCTGCGGATTTTAATCGCATTCCTCACCGCTTCCGAGAGTTGCTCAGCAGCCGTTTTCAAGTTTGGGAAAAAGCCATCTTGAAAGGGCTGCCAGTAGGCACGCTGCCGGCAGGTAGATTCCGCAAGGTTCCAGCACCAGTGGCTAGCCGCACCGGCATATTTAATTTCGCTGTAGTAGGTGTGGGGCGGGGTGGCTTGCCACTCCCGCAAAAACTCCGCCATTGAGATATAATCCGGCGCGGTTTCTACCTCTGGATCGTCTGCTATCGCATCGGGGAATGAGGAGATCGCACACCCCTCTATGGCGTGGGGGCGGTAGAGAAACACTGGATAAAAACCGAAGTGATCTGTCAGCAAATGCAGCTGCTGCGAGCGCGGGTCCCAAATCAGAAGTGCCGCCGAACCGTTGTGCCGCTCAATGGCGGCAACGCCTCCAGAAAGGTATTTATCTAGCAGCAGCCGGTTGCTCAAACCGCCCGTGTGTTGGTTCATCCCCTCGGCTCGCTTCCAGTCCGGCTCATCCCACGCCACCCGCCCCGCAGTCACAACCCGCACTCCTGTTTGCGGGTGGTGTGCCGGTGCGAACAGCGACGGCTCGTCATGGCTGACCCAAGCAATTCCTAAACCTGGCTCCTCAATTATTTCTGCGTGTTCGCCCGGGAAAAAGGTCAGCCGCTGCGCTGCTGCCGAAATGCGGCTGCTATTCGTGCTGCCAATCGTTACATACAGTCCTGCCATTATGCCGCTCCCGTGAGGTTATTGGTTGGTAAAAAGAAATACACCTATTGCCAAAATAGGGGCGGGTTCATTAGCACCCTTTGCTACCCGCAGATATCTCGCGTAAACCCGCCCCTGCCACTCGTTTGCAGCCAGAATAAGTAAATTAATTTTTTAACATTTCCCACAGCAATGCCTCCCATTTCATCACATAGTTTTCCCAAGCTTGACTGACAGACTCCCGACCCCGCTGTCCCCACGCTTGCAGGGTTGACTCAGGGAGGGAACACACTTCCTCTATGGCACCGGCTAAAGAGTGAGGGTCTTCTGGCGGTACTAGAATACCACAATCACTGACCTGTTCAATCAAGCCATCCACACGGCTGGCAATCACCGGCTTGCCTGCCGCTTTCGCTTCCAGACACACATTCCCCCAAGGTTCCCACCGCGAGGGAATCACCACCACATCGCAAGCGTTTAAAAAAGCGGGCACATCAAAAATCGTGCCGAGGAACTTAATATTTTCTTCTCCCCGGGCCAATTCTTGCAAAGCCGCTTCATCTGGCCCATACCCTCCCAGGTAAAGTCGCACCTTTTCCTTAGGAATCAGCCGCATGGCCTTGATTAAAACATCAAATCCCTTCTGTTGGGAAAAGCGTCCGTAGGCTGCCAAGATTAGGGGCGTTTCCACCCGCTTTGAGGGAAGCGCTAGCAGCTCTTCTAGCTTCGTACTCTGCTGAATAACTATAAGTTTAGCCGGTTCAACCAGCTTGTTTTCCGTCATCCACTTGGCCTGAGCGTGAGAAACGGCCACCACCCGATCGGCCATGCCATAGGCGAGTTTGAGCATCAGGCGAAACCTGGGCAAAGAAGTGACATTGCTTTTTTCAAATTCCTGACAGTAGTGATGGTCGTGAATCAGCAATTTTGCCCGGCATTTACAGATCAGGATTACAGGCAATTTTTTCCAGGAACAGCTGTCGTGAAATATGATGATGTCAGGCTTAAATTCTGCCATCATTATCTCAGATATTCCTGCCACACAAATTTGTTTTGTTTGAAATTTACCTCTCAAAGCTAAGTTGAGATAGTTTAAAACTTTATTAATCCCGCCCAATCTACTGTCGCTTATTACATGTAAAATTTTTGGCTGACTCATACTCCCGCCATAATTCATTCATCTAATTGAACATATCCGCTCATTTCTGCATCTCTTCTTTATACAATCTCGCAAAAACATAGCGAGTGGCCCAAACTGTAAACAAAGGCAGAAAAATCAGGTGGGTTAACAAAACCGACACCGCCACCCCAATCGCTTGGTATTGAACCCCTATCAGCAGTCCGCCTGTGAACACAGTTGTGAATATTATATTCCAGCGCAAGTCCAATTCAGGTTTGTCCACTGCCACTAAAAGCTCAGAAGCCGCATCGGCAAAAGGCCGGGGAATCGCTGACAGGCAAATCAGCACCAGAATGGGAATCGCCGGAATCCATTTGTGGCCAAAAACTAACGGCACATAGAAATGGGCCAGACTAGATTGTAACATAACCAGGGGGACGATCATCAAAGTAATCGTTTTCAGACTGCTGAAGTAACGCGCCTTCAACTTAAACACCTCTGAACGAGCCGCACAGAGGTGAGGGAATATAGCGGCATTGATGCTGTAGATAACGCTGAGACTAATTCCCAACCCGGCATTGAAGGCAAAGTAGTATAACCCCAGCTCCTTAATGCCTAAAAATTTGCCAATAATTAAATAATCTAAATTGTTTCTCAGCGTCTTGAGCAGCTCTACCCCCAAGATATTCCTGCCAAATTTAAAAATCTTCCCCCAGGATTTGGTCGTAAATCCTTTTGTGGGCCGCCAGGGATGGTTCATATAGTTGATGGCCACCCAAATCGGCCCGACCAGCACCTTCGGCAGCACAATGGCCCACATCCCCATGTGTGAGATCGCAAAAATTAAGGTTAAGACATTATCCGTACAGATTTGTAACGTATTCGTTATCGCTAAAATTTCCAGCCTGTTTTCCCTTTGAATCAAATCTGACTGCACTGAGCCGATAGGAATCATTAAATAGACTAAAGCCATCGCACAGATGGGAAGAATCAGCTGGCTGTCTTTGTAAACCCAGGCGATAGGAAAAGCCGCCAAACACTGAATCGCAAAAATGGCCGCAAAAATCACCCAGTTTAGCCAGTACGCCGCCGTGCACAGCTCCTCTAGTTCTTCTTCTGGAGCCTGAACCAGCTTTTGCCCTATGCCGTTTTTGGAAAACACCCTTATAAACTCATAGGTTGTTAAAACCACAGCCGCCAAGCCGTAGTCGTAGGGGCTCAGCCAGCGGGCCAAAACCACCGTTGTCACTAAGCGGAATATCCGGATAACGAACTCTGACCCGCTCAGCCAGCTGATATTGCTAATAAACTTATTGCCGCGCAGCTTTTCTAAAAATGACAGTGACATGGTGGTTATTTTTCCTGTTGGACGTTCCCAAATAGAGTGCGATATGGCTGAGCAGTCTCCCCTCAATAACCCGGGAAAAGCAACTTCGTGAATGGAAAAATAAAAAGTCCTTTTCCCAGGCTGAGATTTAGGAATGCCTGCGGAGGCATTCCGGTTTCTTGAGCGGCTCCCTTTAGCGCCGGTTAACTCACCCGCTCTCCCAGCGCCCTATCTATGCAAGCCCTCACTTTTTCAGCCAGAACCCTTACATAAGGTTCTGTTAACATATCAGTGACTTCACTGTGCCGGCCTGGCACGTCATACACCTCCACCCCACCAGCCGCCAGCGGGCCCCAGCCCATAGCCGGATCGCTGTGCCAATCCAAAGTCCCCTCAGCAGCTCGAAACAGAGTCACCCGTCCCGAGTAGACTTGCGGCACATACTTATAGGTGTTTAAGACCTCTCGCACAGGAATGTATGCGGGGAAGAAAGGCAAGAAACGCCCCCTATCCAGGTAAAACTTATAATTCATTAACTTGATTTTTTCCTTGTAAGGTCTAACCGTTCTCTGGATTTTCCCCTGGGTTTTGTAGAAAATGTAGCCCAGCTTTTCTTTGGGGCTCATCTCTAAAAACTTATTCAGGTGGCGGTCGAGCCGGTCGCCTATCTCCAGTTCCGGCGCTTGATCCAAGGCAGCATCAAACAGCGCTAGCAAGGCCACTTCCTGGCCTTGCGCCTGAAGCTGCACGGCGATCTCGAACGCCAAAATGCCCCCCACGCACAAGCCTCCCAGAAAATAAGGGCCCTGGGGCTGGAGAGAGCGTATCTCCTTAATAAAGTGAGCCGCCATATCCTCAAACCGGCTGTACAGAGGGTGTTTCCCATCCATGCCGTGCGGTTGCAGCCCATATACAGGCTGGTCATCCCCCAGATGCCGCGCCAGATCCCGGTAGCAGAGGATATGGCCATCAGCTTCATGAACGCAGAACAGGGGCGGTTTAGAACCCCTCACCTGAATCGGCACCAGGCACGACCAAGGCGCAGACCACTCTTGCTGGCGCAACCCAACGGCCAGTTGCTCAATCGTCGGTGCCTGTAACAGGACATTTATGGGCAGATTTTTCCCGAATGCCCTCTCGATTTCAGCGAACAGCGCCACCGCCAGCAGCGAGTGCCCCCCCAGATCGAAATAGTTGTCCTTGATGCCGATCTGCTTTACCCCTAACAGCTTCTGCCAAATCTGGGCCAGCTGGCGTTCCACCGCATCCCGGGGTGCCACGAAACTCCCTTCCAAATCGGGCCGCTCGAAATCAGGTGCCGGTAGGGCCGGGCGGTCTATTTTGCCATTGGGCGTCAGCGGCAGGGCGTCCAGAAATGCGAAAGCGCTGGGCACCATGTAGTCCGGCAGTTTTTCCTTCAGGAAGCGGCGCAGCTCACCGGCAGCCGGGAAGGGCGACTGAGCGGGGACGATATAAGCCACCAGACGCCTGTCCCCCGCCACATCCTCCCGGGCCAGCGCCACACTCTGCCGCACACCCGGGTGCGCGTTCAGCACCGCCTCGATTTCCCCCAACTCGATGCGGAAACCCCGAATTTTCACCTGATTGTCGGCGCGACCAACCAGCGAAATCGTCCCATCTGGACTGTACCGGCCCAAATCCCCCGTCTTGTAAAGCCGGTCGCCAGTTATTTTCGCCAGCGGATTGGCGATAAATCGCTCCTGGGTGAGGGCGTCATCCCCCAAATACCCTTTGGCTAAGTACGGAGTCCGAATATAAATCTCTCCCAACTCCCCAATCCCAGCTAACTGCTGCCAGCTATTTAAAACCAGCAATTGAACATCCTCAATGCCGCGACCCACGGGTATGCGACTCGGGACGGGGAAATCTTCCTTGCCAGCGACCTCCCCTGTTTCCTCGTTCCGCACAATATAATACCCCATTGCCTGAGGCGTTTCTGTGGCTCCATAAAAATTAACGCAAGTCAGGTTGGGAGCTAGCGCTCGCATTAACTCCACATCCTGTTTCCTTAAAATATCTCCCCCAAAAAAGGCATAGCGCAGAGACACCACCGGCTCCCACTCCCGACTGGCCACACGGTCAGCGATGGCTGCCGTCAGCACCTGTCCCATTGCCGGTGTCAGGTGAGCCACACTAATCTCCTGTCGCTTCATCCACTCAGCCAGCCACCCGGGGGTAACTATCTGTTCTGGGTCCGGGATGCAGACAGCAGCGCCCAAACTCAGCGGCGTCAAGATATCCCGCAGCAACGGATCGTGGGAAAGCCCCGACAGCATGCTGAAGCGGTCTGACTCCCGCAGGCCAAATGTCCGGATATGCCATTCCAGAAAATGGGACAGGGGTCTGTGGGTGCCTAAAATCCCTTTTGGCTTTCCAGTCGAGCCGGAGGTAAATGCGATGTATGCCAAACCGTCGGGGTCAACTTCCACTTCGGGAGCGTCAGCGTCACAGTCCTTTAACAGTTGGCGTGCTGCAGCAAATCCTTGGGGAAGCTCCAGGCGACAGACACATCCAAGACTGCCCACAAACTCCTCAAGCTCCTGCGGGAGTTCCCCAGCTGCTTCCAGCTGCAGCCACCCCCTCGGCATGGCTAGGCGGCAGCAATCAATCAGGCGAGAGGCTGGGTACTTGGAATCGAGGATGACGAACGCGGCACCGGCCTTGAGAATCCCCAGCAGGGCCCATACGAGGGAGGCGCTGCGGTGTGCGTAAATGGCAACAGCGTCCTGAGACTGGATGCCGCAAGAGCGCAGGTAATTTGCCAGTTGGTTGCTGGCTGCATCGAGTTCTGAGTAGCTCCAGGTTTGCAATTTGTCCGCAACCGCTGTGCGCAGGGGAACCCGTTTGGCTTGCTGGGAGAACCGGCTGTGCGGCGAGCCAAACCATTCGCAAGGCAGCGGTTCAGCCGGATTGGGCAAGACTGATTGAGCCGATTGAGTGACTGAAGAGAAGTCTGAAATCTCTTCTGGCCACTTTTGGGGATCGCAGCTTGTCGAGTCAGGGGATTCTAGCATTTCACTGAAGTCTCCTGGCAAGCCGGTGGACTTCTGTCCCTCTGGTTTGGATTGTTTCATAGCTGTCCTTTTCTCCGTTTTTAAAACATCAAGCTAAGGGAATTAGGAAAATGGCCTCTGCAGAGCCAGCAGTCAAAGTCAAGGCGCTTTGGGTGCCGGTGCCGCCAAGTCCGCCGCAAAAATTCCAGTATACCAGTAGCAGCGGAATTCAGCATTTTCCCAAACTTCACGATTGAATCTGAAACGGTACTTTTTCTTTAAAAGCCATACCCATTATCACCAGAGCCGGCCAAAACAGATAGGCTAGTATCTCTAAGTTTTCCCCGAACGTGTACAGAAATAGAATCAGCACCATACTTAACCCCACCCGAGCCACGGCACTTTTCTGCGCCTTGACTAACAAGTCAATAAAACTCCACAGCATCGGCACGGCCAGGGCCAGCAGCCCGACGATTCCTTTCACGAACAGCAAGCCATACCAGCTGTGGTGAGAGCCAATTGGCATGAATTCGACTAAGTGCGGCCCCTTTTCGACAACGCCGTGCCCCCAGATAGGCGCTTCGCTCTCCCACCGGGATACGGCGATTTTCCCCAGCTCACCGCGCACCCGCGACGAAGCGGCGCGAGCGCTTTTGAATTTGTCCCAGAACACTGAGATCCCGTCCAGAATCGCGGTCGCCACAAACCCGGCAAAAGTCGAGCCCAACCCCATGAGGATGAGCAGGACTGGCTGGGTTAAATTGCTTAATAAGGACGTCACGCAGGCCACCACCGGCAAGCACAGCAGAGCCAGCCTCGATTTCGACATCAAGCACATGAGAATGCTGCCGGCAATCCCGCACCAGCGCCATTTTTTCTCCTTTTCCTGCAGCGCAAAGAAAAAATAAATGTTGGCCACAAATCCCACTGCCGGTGCCCAAGGCGTGAACAGCCGCCAGCGGGGCGTGCTGGTTCCCGGCTCGAGCTCATAAAGATTAAAGGAAAAAAACTCGTCTCCCGGTCCGCCCACAAGCCTGAGCGGCGAAACGTAAAGTGTTTCGGGCAGGTGCAGCTTCTGGGCGAGGATAAAGATGGGCGCGAGCAGCAAGGTGTGGTAGCAGACGGTACAGGCGGCGCGATAGAGCAGTTGGGGTCGAATTGGCAAGCAACCAATCAGGGGAAATATCGCCATCAGCGCCCAGCCTTTCGCCCAGCCAATCGAGGATTTGATAGTCGCCGGCAAGCCTAAGTTGTAATCGATGTGCCCCATCACCAAAGCCAGTTCCATCACCAGCATGGCAATCACCCACACCCACACTCCCAAAGGAATCGAGATCCGCTCCGACTCCGGGGTTCGGTCGGTTTGCTCCCACAGCTTTTTGCCCAGGTAAAACAGCAAAATCCAAGCTATGACAGGAGCGACTACATACAGCCCCCCGATGGCGTAGAACCCGTAGGTGCCTACAAGAGAGTACCATATCAGTTTTTCTGGGAAATTTCTTGGTGATATCGTCGCTCGCGCATCCACAACAAAATCAGCCCCGCTGTTACAAACAGTGTTCCTAAAGACGCCCCCGCTAAGAGCAGTAGCTTCTTGAGATTATTCGGTTTCTCCGGCGGTACGGGTTTCTTGAGCAGCTGCACCAGCGGATACGCCGCGTAAATGTCGGATTTCCCGACATCTTGCTGAGCCATTGTAGAGCGGAAAACGGTTTCTGCGGCTTGCAGCTGGCTCTGCAAATCCTCTAACTTCGCCACTTCCTCTATTTTTTGAGGCTGCTTGCTTTCTAGCTGCGCAATCCTCCGCCCCAGCTCCTCCCCTTGACCTGCCATACCTTCTAGCTGCGCCTGCACGGAAATCAGCTCTTGAAACAAGTCAGCGCGTTTATTTCCGGCATCGCTGAGCATTAAAGGCTGCAGCTGTTGCTCGGAAAGCTCTCGCCCCACTAACATTACAACGCGCTGCATTAATGCCTGACGAGCCGCTTGCTGTTTGGCTTGCTCCTCAACTACCCCGGGGTGGGTTGGCGACCATTTCGACAGGTACGCTTTCAGGACGCCACTGGATTCAGCATAGTTTTTCAGATATTGCTGAAATATCGTATCACCTTGCAGGACAAGGGCATCCGCAGCTTCCTGCGGTGTCAGCCCCAGACTGGCTGACATCTGAGCCAGCTTGCGATTTAATTGCTCTTGCTCCGCCTGCACCTCAATTTGCTGTTTCCGCAATTGCTCGATGTTGAGCGATATTTCTCTAAACTGATCTACAGATGCTAAGCCGGTGCGGGCTTGATAAGCCAGCAGCTCCTGCTGCGTCTTTTGTAGCTTATCCCTGGCTGTTTCGATCGTTTCTCGAACTCCCTGCTGTCGCTGCTTCGCTTCCTCAGCCCTCAGCTCGGCGAGTCGCTCTTGCAAGGCTTCGTAGAGCGCCAGCGATTTCTTTGTTGCGCCTTCAGCACTCTTTCCGCTCACGCTAATATTCATCACCGCAGTTTGAGGTACAAGCTTGATTTTCGGCTCGCCCAGCTCTTTAACTTTTATCCCCAGTTTTTCAGCCGCCGCTTCCAGGACGGGATCGCTTTCTAAGATCGCCTGGTAATTGGCTCTCGGATCGAGAGATAAACTGGAGTAGGGAGAATCGGTCGAGGAAGATGCCTGCCCGATGTTATTGATGGAAACGTTAGATTTTACCCCGGTTTCCGGCAAAATCAAAGACCACTCACAGATGTAACTGGGAGGGGCTACTTTCAAATACGTTACCACCAAACCCCAGATGAGGGCGTTTGTTCCCCACCCCGCCACTGTATAGCGCACCCAGCTCCAGCGCCCGGTCTTCACTTTTACTGTCCCAGGTTCTTCTACAGAGTCCAGCCAATTGGATTTTTCTACGCTCTTCGTCATTACAAGACCTTCAGTGGGAGGCGAAAGGCACAGTTCAGCAATCTCTAAGAGTTCTATTTTGCTGTGAGGTAACGGGAATGACCATTTTCACCTGCGTCGAACCGTCCGCTGTCGCAGGAGCTTTCCCACACCGCCCACCCCCCAATACCAGTCTCTTTCTGATTGACGTGGCCGACTGGTTTGTGATTGTAGAGCAGTACAGGGCCATACTTTTCTCCTCTCACCGTGAACATCTGTACCGGCTCGCACTTATAAGAAATTAAAATGATCCCAACCCCCTCTCTTTTAAGAAACTAATTTTAACTCGCCCTGATTCGCGGCTGGTTGCGGGAACTCCCTCTCACTCATTCCAGTCTAATCGCTCTGCGCTCCCTCAAGAGAGCCACTTTTCCTAACCGTATTTGGGAAAAATTAAAGCAAAGGGCTTGACAAACAGAAGCTCAGGCTGTATTTTAATATCCCCTGCCGGTTGACCTAACGAGAGCAAAGGGCCAACTCCCAGAACACTCCTCTCCAAAGCCTCCAGACGAGATGGCATCTCAACCCTCGATCGGGGCCACGGATAGCCCCACGGCGTCCCGCACACAAGTCCTTCACAAGACGGTTCCCAAGCACCCTTCACTGACAAAAGTCCTGAACGCCCACTCAAATATAGTTTTTGTTCAATAAGCAAGTATAGCACGAAATCTTCGGTTTCTCTGTTCTTTACAGATTTTCTGAATTTGAAGGTCTGCCGGCACTCAAGCTTGCCAGCGGCTTCAGTCCCAGTTTTGATCTGAAAGCCCTGATTGGGGATGGCACCGGCGGCAATCTCACGGCAAGGGAGCTGCCGGTTGAGTCCAGCGGCGAAAGCCACTCTGCTACTCCGCCTCGCTCTTGCCGCTTCCCGTAGCGAGAGGAGAAAACATCTTGGTGGCGGGGTTGTATTCCCAGGCGATTCCCGCCGGATCTTTGCTGCGACTCCATTCGGGAAATTCCGGCCCGGTTTTGCGCTTGCTGACTGTGTTGGCGTGCACCTTGAACCGTCGAGCCAGTTCGGCTTGGTTGAGGGGCGATGGCAAACAGAACGGATTGGCCACCGGCTCTTTTGGCGCAGTTTCTTTCTCCGCCTCAACACTAGGCCACTCACCCGGGAGTGCCGCTTGCGGGCGGACAGCCGGCCAAAGCCCTTCAGCGCCACTCGCGCTCTCCCCAGACGCCACTTCGATTGCAGCCGGCTTGCTTTCGAGCTGTTTGGCTGGTTCCCGCAGTTCCCCAGAAGGAGTTGTTTCAAAGCAATACATCACTCCCCCTTTCTCAGACACTTCAAACAGGGCCGAGAATTCTACAGCCCGCTCCTCCAAATACTGTCGGGCTTCCTCTCCAGAGAGATTCGCTTTGATGGCAAAGTCCAGCGCCGTAATCCGCCCGCGAGTGTCCTGGATTAGCCGATAAAAGATAGTGTTCAGGTGAGCCTGTTTTTTCTTCTGCTGCTGATAGCGCTTCCACCCCCACGCCAAACCGAGCACCACAGCCAGAGGCGCAGCAATGCGACTGACACCGACGAGCGCCACCATGCCCAGGGCCACAGGCATGACGATAGGTACATATCCCCAGAGGCTATTTCCGTCAAAGCTGCTCTTACCCATTCTCAATTCCTTTTCACCGCTGTCTGTGCCAGCACTGCGGGAAGCGCCATCACCGCTCCGCCGGCACTTGGGGCCGGCGGACAAAAGCCAAACGCCACAAAACACAAACATTATCCCTCTAATTTTAAAGTGTTCTGCTCTCCAGGCAGACCGGCTCGCCCCGCCCGCAGCCATTGGCAACCCCCAGCACCCCCCCGATTAAACTTTTTTTGCCAGATAGTTGACATTTGCGAGCCTTATCTTTATAATGATTCAACTTGTGAGGTAATTGGCCATCGTCCCCAAACAGCCCTCAGAAGGCGGGATGAGCCAGAGTGACAGCTGCCGGCAGGGTTTGGGGATGGGAACTGTTGGCAACTTCATCGGTGTGAGGAGAAAAGGTAAAAATGGCAAAAATTAAGTGGAAATGCTCCGGCGTCAGCCTTGCTGCGCTAGCGGCGACGCTAGCTGTCGCATCAGGTGCGCAAGCCGGTGTCACACCCTCCCCCGCCGCCAACACTGACAGCTTGGCTCAGGTGCCGGCACAGCCGAGCGATTCACAACAGAGTGTCGCATCGGGTGCCTTCGCTGCAGTCACACCGGCACCCGCCGGCTCGACGGACATCGTGGCTCAAGTGCCGGCACAACCCAGCGATTCAGAAAATGAAACCGCCACCGGCGTTGGGATGAGCCAAGTCACCTCCGTATCCCAGCTGTCGGACGTTCAACCCACAGACTGGGCCTTCCAAGCCTTGCAGAACCTAGTCGAGCGCTATGGCTGTATCGCAGGCTACCCGGACGGGACATTCAGGGGCAATCGGGCCATGACCCGCTATGAATTCGCTGCCGGTTTAAACGCCTGTCTGGAAAGAATCGTTCAGCTGATTGGAAGCACCGACACTTCCAACCTGGTCTCCAAACAAGACTTAGCAGCAGTGCAGCGGCTGACAGAAGAATTTCAGGCCGAACTGGCGGCACTGCGCGGTCGCGTCGATGTCCTGGAAGCTCGCACCACCGAACTGGAAGCCAATCAATTTTCCACCACCACCAAGCTAAATGGTGAAGTGATCTTTGCCGCTGCAGACGGCATTGGTGAGGGTTCCAGCAGTGTGCCTTTTGTCGGACACCGGACTCGGCTTAACTTTGACACCAGCTTCACCGGCGAGGACTTGCTGAGAACCCGACTGCAAGTGGTGGGCATGGATGGATTTTACCCCAATTCCAACCCCTCACCCGAGGGCGAATTGCGATACAGTGCCGGTGCTTTCGGCACAGGAAGCAATCAGTTCGGCGTAGATGCGCTCCTGTACAGCTTCCCCCTCGGCAAAAAGACAACCGCGATCGTGGAAGCCAATGCCGGTGCGGCGGATGACTTTACCAATACCGTCAACCCTTACATTGACGGTGACGGCGGCAGCGGTGCCGTTTCCAACTTTGGGACTCGCAACCCAGTTTACTACCTCCTCGGCGGTGCCGGTCTCGGTCTGAGACACGAGTTTAGCGACCGGCTGGAAGTCAGCTTGGGCTATTTAGCCACAAATGCGGCCAGTCCGGCAGCAGGCAGCGGCATCTTCAACGGGCCCTACGGCGCAATGGCCCAGATAACCTTCAAGCCCAGCGAACGCTTCACCCTGGGACTGACCTACGTCAACTCCTACAACACAGAAACGCTCACCGGCAGCCGGCGGGCCAATCTCCGTTCGATTCTCAATAACGACGCCGGTTTGGAAATGCCTGTTTCCAGCAACTCGTTCGGGGTGCAGGCATCTTGGCAGTTCAGCAAGCGGTTTGTCCTGGGGGGTTGGGCCGGCTACACCAAGACCAGCGTCCTGTCCACACTGGGCGGGCAAATTGACCGGGGATCTATGGACATCTGGAACGGGGCTGTGACCTTGGCGTTCCCCGATTTGGGCAAAAAAGGCAACCTGGGGGGTATCATTGTTGGCATAGAGCCCAAGGTTCGCAATTCCAGCGTCAGTGCGGCGGTGCCTGGACTCCCTGATGTATTTGGGGAAGACAGGGACACATCTGTGCACGCGGAAGCTTTCTACCAGTATCAGGTGACGGATCACATTGCCATCACCCCCGGTATCATCTGGATTACGGCACCGGATCACAACAGCAATAACGATGATGTTGTGATTGGTACAGTGCGCACGACCTTTACTTTCTGAGTGGGGCGAACAAACCCAAAAGTAGGGTGCGTTCCCTCCCCGAAAGAACTCACCCTAAATGATTTGTGAGAACCCTCTCTCTTCTCTTTCCTTGGCGCTCTTGGCGCTCTGCACTACGGGAAGCAGCTGGCGCGTCTATGGCGGTTAATAAAAAAATCCAAATAGGAATGATTCACAGATTCCCCAGGAGCGCATTGATGCAGTTCCTTCCTAAATCTACCACAGTTGCAGTTAGCGCCTTTGTTGCTTTCTTGCTTGCCGGCTGCGGCAACAGCCAGGTGGCTGAGTGCAATAAACTGATTGACCCTATCAACAAGGGGCACAATTTGGTCGCCAATTTTCAGAGCAATGATGCGGCAGCTGCCAATAAGCTTGCTAGCGAACTCGACGGCACGATTGAGGAACTGGAAAAGGTCGAGTTAAAAGACGAAAAACTCAAAGGGTTTCAGGAACGTTTCACTCAGATATATGAGGAGCTTAGCAAGGCATTCCGCACCACGGGTCAGGCGCTGAAAACCGCCAGCGCCGCTCCTCCCACACCTGCCGGTGGGGAAACAGTGCGAAAGGCAAAAGCTGAAGTGGAAGCCGCTGGGAAAGTTGCTGAGTCAGCCGCTAAAAAGGCAGACGCTTTAGCGATTGAAATCAACAGCTACTGCAGCAAAATGTAGCCTTCGCCCGCACTCAAAGTTATATAGCAGTAGCCACTTAGGTTAGGACGTAGGACAGGCGTCTCGCCTGTCCCCAGAGACCTTGAGGCTAAGGCGTTCGCCGTACCTACGCCTATACTTCGCAGGAGAGAGCAATGCCCAATTCCCAATGCGCACTGCACCCTCAGATATATTACGGGTATTCAACCTGACACCCTCTCACTGGTGGATCTCTAGATTTAAGATGTAGCGACCGAGCTGCACTTTGTCTGACCACAGCTCGTATTCCAGACGCAGATGCTCAGGTAAAGGTTTGCCGGTGAGTGTCAAGCTGCGGGTGTAGTTGCGCAGACGAATCTGGCTGTTTGCGCCGAGTGCGTCGCCCTGGAGCCAAAAGCGGCTGATGCCATACATGCCTCGCTCCCAGAGGTGCCGGTAGCTGAACTGACCGTTGCCCTGCATGGTCATGATCGCGCGGTAAGGTGAGATTTCCAGCCACAGGAGGCGGGAGGTTTTCCCGGCTGGCAAGGTGGCCACTTCTGGAATGCCGGTGGGACTTGCAATATCATAGATTGCCGGTTCTGTCAAGAGGATGTGGAACCGGTCTTGGTCTTTTTGATACACGGTGGCGGCTGTTTCAATGACAGACCAGAGCGGCAGGTCTGTGGACAGCAGTGACAGGCAGACGGGCTTGCGATGATGCGTCAGCATAACATGTGAGGAATTTCCACGAAAGAGATTTCAGGCACGCTGTCACAGGTCCCCGGTCAAAAGGTCATCGGTGAAGAGGACATCGGTTACGGTCACGGTCAGCGGTCAGTCAGTAGCCCCGGGCGTCCCGCCTCGGGTCAGTGGGAAAACAAACATCACACCCCACGCAGCACTTGACACCCCGCTCAGGGCCAGACCGCTGACAGCTGACAGCGGACAAACAAATAACATCTAACAGCTAGCAACTGGATAGCGCTAGTTGGGCTGAGAAAACGGTAGGATAGCTAGCGCAATCCCTCATCAGTTTATCCCAATGTCCGCCCCGATCGTGATCGCCAATATTACGGACTCTCAGCAGCAGTTACTCATCCAAAGACCGGCTCACGGTTTATCCCTCTCTGGGAGGATTCGCGTTCCAGGGGATAAGTCCATCTCGCACCGAGCGTTGATGCTGGGCGCGATAGCCACAGGTGAAACCGCGATTGAAGGTCTTCTTTTGGGAGAAGATCCCCGCAGCACGGCTAGCTGCTTTCGCGCTTTGGGCGCAGAGATTTCTGAACTGAACGCCGAACTGGTGCGGGTGCGGGGTGTCGGGCGAGGGCAGCTGAGCGAACCGGCTGATGTCCTCAACGCCGGCAACTCTGGCACGACTATCCGGCTGATGCTGGGTTTGCTCGCCGGCCAAAAGGGGCGATTCTTTAGCGTCACCGGCGACGCCTCACTGCGCTCGCGCCCCATGTCGCGGGTTGTCAAACCCCTGCGAGAAATGGGTGCCCAAATCTGGGGACGCCAGAACGACTCTCTGGCACCCCTGGCCATTGCTGGGCAGCAGCTGCGACCGATTCACTACCGCTCGCCGATTGCTTCCGCCCAGGTTAAATCCTGCATTTTGCTGGCCGGCCTGCTGGCAGAGGGCCAGACGACGGTGACTGAACCGGCACTCTCCCGCGACCACAGCGAGCGCATGCTCAAAGCTTTTGGTGCCGAAATCAGCACCGATCCGGAAACCTACAGCGTCACTGTCACCGGCCCGGCTCAGCTGCAGGGCCAGCCTGTGGTTGTCCCGGGAGATATCAGCTCAGCGGCTTTCTGGCTGGTTGCCGCTTCCATTGTGCCTGATTCCGAGCTGATCATTGAAAATGTCGGCGTCAATCCCACCCGCACCGGCATTCTCGACGCTTTGGATCTCATGGGTGCCGACATTGCCCAGGAAAATCCGCGAGTTGTTGCCGGTGAGCCGGTGGCGGACTTGCGGGTGAGATATCGGCCCCTAGAGGCTTGCCAAATTGGCGGCGATATTATACCGCGACTGATTGATGAAATTCCGATTCTAGCGGTAGCGGCTGCCTTTGCCAAAGGCACCACGGTGATTCGAGATGCGGCTGAGTTGCGGGTCAAGGAGAGCGACCGGCTCTCCGTGATGGCGGCGCAGCTGAGCCGGCTGGGTGTTCGGGTCACGGAATTGCCCGACGGGCTGGAGATTGCCGGCGGCGCTCATCTGACCGGCACCGAGGTGGACAGCCAGGACGACCACCGCGTGGCCATGAGTCTGGCGATTGCCGGTCTGATGGCCACAGGCACCACCACCATCAACCGCGCTGAAGCAGCTGCTATCTCCTACCCCAACTTCACCCCCACCCTGCAACAAATTTGCGGTTAGCGGGCGCGGGACATGGCGCATGGGGCATAGCGCATGGCGCATGGGGCATTGGGATCAGCTCAACTGCCCTTCGCTATTTTGTCTGCAATTCGCACACATTTCTTCTTTCCGGTAGAAAGCATATATACAAAACCCGTCTAAAGTCGGGTATTTGTAAAAATCTTTCTTTCGGATATCCCTAAATTTTAGGGCTTGGCGTCCCATCTCCACCTAACATGGGGCATATTCCCATTGTCCAATGGCCAAATTTATGCCCCGGGTTGGGGATAATCAATCCAAAATCAGGGCATCCAAAATCCAAAATCGAATCCCATTTCTTATTTCCGGAAGAAAGCATATATACAAAACCCGTCTAAAGTCGGGTATTTGTAAAAACCTTTCTTTCGGATAACTCTAAATTTGAGGGCTTGGCGTCCCATCTGCACCTGGCATGGGGCTTCCAATGCGAGCGTGCGAGCGTGCCCCGATAGCATAAAGCTGAGTTGGGAACACTAGAGAAAACCCTCAGATCGATGCGGTTGGTTTTACCGGCAAGATGTGGCGCAAGATCAAAGAAATCGTTCTCAACTTCAGCACCTACACAGACCTCAGTCCGGATGTTGAGGCTAGGCGGCAGGTGAATCAGGCATTGCGCGATCGCCAAGCCCTAAACCTGGATCAGTGGTTTGAGTTTTTTTGGCGACCTCGTGGCATGACCAGGCCGGTTGTCTCCTTTGTTTACACCTACCTGGAAAAATATTCCGGCTTGCAGATTGGGCGGGTGCGACCCGGCGACCGGCTCGAGCAAGATTTGCAGTTAACACTTGTGTGCTGGTTCGACTGGCAGATAAGTTTGTGTGAAGATTTTCTGGGCAGTTTTGGGGTGGATATCAGCGAGCGGGTTGACGTGTCTGCCTTTTCTACGGTGGAAGAATTTGTCAAGTTTCTGAATCACCAACTTATGGCCATCAACCTGACTTAATTGGACTGGGGATTGGGCGATTTTGGATGCAAGGATTTTGGATGCAAGGATTTTAGATTTTAGATTTTAGATTTTGGATTTTAGATTTTGGATTGGGGATTGACTGTTTTAAGACCATCCCGATGCCCGATGCCCGATGCCCGATGCCCCAAGTAGGATAGCACAAAAAAACCGAAATGTCAAGGGGCGCAATTAAGAAACCCGGTTTCTTAAAGAAACCGGGTTTCTGTGACAAGGACAATTTTCATGTTCCGGCGACCGGCCCACGAGGGCAGGGTGCGCAGCACGCACCCTACTGTTACAGTTTGTTAAGATTTCGGGGAGTTTTGACCGACGACTTGTTCTTTGAAGGCTTGCAACTCCTCAGACAGCTCTTTGCGAGTGTTGGCGCGGAGCAAATAGCGGTAGACGAACCAAGTCGTGTAGCCCAGCCCAACTAACTCAAAGGTGGGCGCTAGCAGGGGAACGTCGTTAATCGCATCCAGCACAGCCAGGAACACCTTGACGGAAACCACACCCGACAGGAGCAGGACGAGAGTGATAATCGGCTTTTGGTAGTTTGAAAAAAATCCGCCCACATACTCTGGCAGCTCAGAGAGAATTTGGAGAACTTGCTCTCTGATTCGCTGCCACTGGGAAGCCGGTTCCTCGGTAGGACTGACTTTGGTGATGGCACCGGCTTGCTCGACATTGACTTTCACTAAGGTCTTTTCGGTTTCAGCTTGTTTGAGTTCTGGATTCATATTGATAGCGGGTAACACCCCCGATTATGATAGCTGCAATATCATACCCCTGCCAGACGCACAACAGCCTCAGCCCTTGGAATGTCTTAATGCTCACCCTGCGGGAAGGGGCAACTCTGGCGTCTGCAATAGGGACGATAGGGAAGCGGGACGCGACAGCGTCCTTCTTCTCCGATTCTAAGACTAGACAGGGTTTGCCGCCGCTGTCTGGCCCAAATTAGAGGCCAAATCTCCGCGAAGGGCACCTAACCCCCTACCCAGCCCCCAGCCCCCACCCCCCAATCCCATATAAAGGTGGACAATAATTGGCAAGATGGATAAAGACGAGTCAAGCTTTGCCCTCAATGACCAATGCCTGCAACCCGACCCCGCCAAATTCTCCCAATCCCTTGCGGTTGCTCGATTACGAGCCGGCGCTAGAATCCCTCGGCGACGATTATTTCGATGAAGTCGCCGCTGCGGAATTCCCCGAGCACATCCTGCGCTGGCGCAACGACGCCCTGCTGCCCCAACTGGGGCTAGACCCAAAAACCGTTACAGATCACCATTTTATTGAAGCCTTTGGCAAGTTTCAGGGGGTGCGGCCTTTTTTGGCGCTGCGCTACCACGGCTATCAGTTCGGCGAATACAATCCTTATTTGGGAGACGGGCGCGGCTTTCTCTACGGTCAGGTGCGGGGCGCGGATGGCCAGCTGTACGATTTCGGCACGAAGGGCAGTGGCAGAACCCCCCACTCCCGAAGTGCGGATGGGCGGCTGACTCTCAAAGGCGGCGTCCGGGAAGTGCTGGCGGCGGAAGCGCTGCACCGGCTGGGCGTGCGAACCTCCCGCTGTCTCAGCTTAGTTGAAACCGGCGAGCAGCTGTGGCGGGGAGATGAGCCCTCCCCGACGCGCTCGTCGGTGATGGTGCGTTTCAGCCGCTCTCACATCCGCTTTGGCACGTTTGAGCGCCTGCACTTTTTCCGCCGCAAGGATTTAATCGAGAAGCTGCTCGATCACGTAATTGAGCAGTATTACCCAGCGGTGGCGGACAAGTCTGTTGCCCCACAAGACCGGTACGCGCTGTTTTATGCCGAGTTGGTGCGGCGGGTGGCTGAACTGGCGGCGCAGTGGATGGCTGCCGGCTTCTGTCACGGGGTGCTGAATACGGACAACATGTCGATTACCGGCGAGAGTTTCGACTATGGCCCCTATGCCTTTGTCCCAACGTACAGCCCGACGTTTGCCGCCGCCTATTTTGACTATTACGGGCGCTACAGTTACGGCAATCAGCCGGGGATTTGCCGGTTGAATTTGGAGATGCTGCAGGGCCCGCTTTCGGCTGCGATTGACCCAGCTGAGATGGAGGCGGCGCTGGCGCAGTTTGACGATCGCTATCACGCGACTTACCGGCAGCTGATGCTCAACCGGCTGGGGTTTGCCGAACTGCCGGCGGAACTGGGGTCGGACTTGCTGAGACTGACGCTGCAGCTGCTGAAAGACTCCCAGGTGGGGTATGGGGATTTTTTTGCTGAGCTGAGGAAACAGTTTTCCCCCGCTTGGCGGGATGATGCCAGTCTGATCTTTAGTGCGGCTGAGCCGGCAGAATTATTGCAGCCTTGGCGGGAATTATATTACCATATTTTGCAGGGTTTGTCAAATGCCGAGCTGGAGGAAATGGCGAGCCGGTTGCGCCGGCACAATCCGATAACGGTGTTGGTCAGACCGGAGATTGAGGCGGTTTGGGAGGCAATTGCGGTTGAGGATAACTGGCAGCCGTTTTACGATTTGTTAAAGCGCATACAGGCTGGGGATTAAAACTTGGGCCAGCTAAAGCCAGCTCTAGAATGTAGCGACGGGAACAAAATACCGGGCCCAACGGTGGGGGGGGAAAAGAATCAAGGGATTCCCAACGCTATGGCTGCGGAGGACAGCGGCTGTACCCTGCCGGACCTACCTGCAAAATTTTTATTGTATAATGGCTCATATCCCTTGTCCACTCACACCAGACGGCCACAAAAGGAGAGTTCCCAACCATGCTGTTTAGCTCCTTTGAGTTCATCTTTCTGTTTTTGCCAATCACACTGGCAGTGTTCTTCTGGTTGGGGCACCGGCATCTGTATCAGGGGGCGATTGGGTGGCTAGTTTTTGCGTCCCTGTTTTATTACGGGTATTGGAATCCTGCCTACATCGGACTGCTGCTGTTCTCGAAGGGTTTCAACTACGGAATGGGACTTCTCCTGAGATACCCACCCAAAAGACTGCCCATCAGTGGGAAATGGCTGCTAGTATTGGGGCTGGGCGGAAACCTGGCGCTGCTGGGCTATTTCAAGTACGCCAACTTTTTTGCAGACAACATCAACGCCCTTGCCGGCACGGAATTCCATCTGGAAAAGATTGTACTGCCGCTGGGAATTTCCTTCTTTACATTCCAGAACATCGCCTATCTAGTAGACACTTACAACAGGGAAATCGAAAATCACAATTTCCTAAAATACGCCCTGTTTGTCAGCTTCTTTCCGCAACTGATAGCTGGCCCGATAGTCCACCACAAAGAAGTCCTGCCCCAGTTTGATAAACCGTCAATCTTTAAGTTTAGCGAAGCCCAATTTATGGTGGGGCTGACAATCTTTATCGTGGGGCTGTTCAAGAAAACGTTTATAGCCGACAGTGTGGCTGTCTATGCCACGCCAGTTTTTGAGGCGGCGAACGTTGCGCCTGTGACATTTATAGAGGCGTGGATTGGAATTTTGGCGTACACATTGCAGCTGTACTTCGATTTTTCTGGCTACTCGGATATGGCGATTGGCGGGGCTCGGATGTTCGGCATCAAGTTGCCGCTCAACTTTAACTCCCCCTATAAAGCGGTCAACATTAGTGACTTCTGGCGGCGCTGGCACATGACGCTCTCGCGGTTCCTGCGAGATTACCTTTACATTCCTCTAGGGGGCAACCGCAAAGGAGAGCCCAGACGCTACCTGAATCTGATGATTACCATGCTGCTGGGCGGGCTGTGGCACGGTGCCGGCTGGACTTTTGTCATCTGGGGGGGGTTGCACGGACTTGGCTTAACAATTCACCGGCAGTGGCAATTATTCCGAAAGGCGCTTGGTCACAACTTACAGCAAAGCACGGCTTACGGGCGCTGGCTGGGGCGGACAGTTACCTTCCTGTTCGTGCTGTTGACCTGGGTTTTCTTTCGGGCGGAAAATTACCATCAAGCCTTCGTACTCCTGCAGGGAATGGCAGGTGTGAACGGCTTGTCACTGCCCAAATTATTCGCTGACAAATTCGCCTTTCTCAAGGACTGGGGGATTCAGTTTAATGGATTTGTACCTTTTGCGAGCTTCGGGATAGTTGACGCACTCTTTTGGCTGTTGCTGGCACTTCCGATTGCTTGGTTTGCCCCAAACACCCAAGAGTGGATGGGACAGCACGAGCCAGCCTACGATTACCGTCCTGAGACTGAACCGGAGGAGTCAAACTCGCTGCCGGCTCGCTTCCAGTGGCAGCCCACAATGCCTTTCGCCATCCTGATCGGGGTGGTGGTTTTTCTGATTGCCAAGATATCTGTGACTGCCAAACCCACTGAATTTTTGTACTTTAACTTCTAAAACTCCAATGAAGCTCGTCAATTACCTGAAAGGCATTCTGTATGGCTTTGTGGTGGGCTGGGTTGTGTTTGTCTTAATAGCAGCCTTGCAGCTGGGGGCTCCCACTCAGACCAGCCATTATATTTATCAAGTGGACAAAATCCACTTGAAATTTGCCAGCTCAGTTAAAGATCCCAAACTCGTGATAGTCTCTGGCTCAAATTCACATTTCGGTATAAGCTGCCAGCAGCTGCAAGAAGAAACGAAAGTCCCCTGTCTCAACGCGGCAAAACCCAATGCTGGATTGGGTGTGGAATATATCCTGCGCCGCGCTCGTTTATCCATCAATCCAGGGGATACGGTTCTGATGCCCCTGGAGTACGAACTGTACCTGAACGATTATATACCGGAAGAGGGGTTAGTTGATTACGTGTTTGCCCACGACCCGCCCTATGTACTGACTCACCCTCAGATGTTCGCATTCCTATCGTTCCCCCGCTTAATTATGGGTCTGGCCTCCAGAATTAAGCCGGCGAATTACTCAATTAGTTATCAAGAAAAATACGTCAGCGCTAACGGAGATTACACCAACAACAAGGAAGCAACCCTGACAAAAGATCAGCGCCTGCAAATTGAAACATGGCAGCCAATGGAAATTTTCTTTCCCGGCGAAACTGTGGGGGTAAAAGCTGTCAGGGATTTTGTGAAGTGGTGCCAGAAAAACAATGTCCGACTTTTAGCGAGCTGGCCAAACACAATATTTTATGAGGCATACAAACAAGATAAATATCAGGAAGCTTTCCAAAACTATCAGGATTTTTACCGGCAGATGCAGGTGCCGGTAATCGGCCATCCCCTGGATTTTATGTACGATAAATCCATGTTCTACGATACCATATATCACCTCAACGACAGAGGGGTGCGCCAGCGGACTCGCCAGCTTATCGAGCTGCTCAAACCCTATCTGAAGCGTTCTAGCTGAGCCGGTTCCCTGGATCGGGGCGGATATCAGTGCCGGCAGACTCTCTGGGAGGACGCTCTGGCCGGTGCTTGGAAAAGCCACTGCGGGAGGCATGGCAAGACACCGGCAGGCGGCTTAGGTATTTTAGCGGTGCAATCAGAGGGAGAGGGACAGGGGGGAGCGCAGAGAAAAGCCGCTCTCCTATTCTGCTGCGTAAATCCAGGCGCGGCGTTGGTTCCCAACAGTATCGCTCGCAAGCGAGGGGATGGGGAGTTTTTTGGCAGTTAAGCAAGCGCCTGGGTGCCGGATAGTGGACAGTTGAAATACCGTAACAACGCGGTAGCACGCCAACTGATGTCCGTGCTTTGATAGAAGTGGGTTCACTTCTACAGCAGGGACAGAGCGATGAACAACGCCGAACTGGGGCATCTGAAAAGCTACGAAACTGCGCTGGCCGTCTATGACCGTTCCTTGGACAGCAATCCCAAGCACGCTAAAGCCTGGAACAACCGGGGTTTTGCCCTGATGCAGCTGGGAAACCACCAAGAGGCGATTGTTTCCTACAGCCGGGCCTTGGCCATCAATCCCAAGTACGCTAAAGCTTGGAATAACCTGGGCTTCGCACTGCGCCAGACGGGAAATTACGAACAAGCCCTCACCGCCTACGAACGCGCCGTGGCGATCGATCCCAACTCCGCTAAGGCTTGGAATAACCGGGGCTTTGCGCTGATGCAGCTGGGAAGATATCCAGAAGCGATGGCTGCCTATTACCGCGCCCTAGACATCGACCCCAACTACACCACGGCTAAGAATAACCTGAGTGGCTTGCTGAAACAGTTGGGACTGGGTTTTGCCTGTGAAGATTGTGAAGATGAGGAGATTGAGTAGGGGCTAGGGGCAAGGAATTAAAAATTAAACATTAAAATTGAAAGAGTTTTTAAGTTTTAAGGTTTAATTCAGCTAAGGCTGAAGGTGTTTTAGCTGATTTTGTGAAGCATTGTAGCAGCCAGTAAGCCCTTTGTCAAGACAGAGTTGGGCAGCTTTTTGAAAATCCTGAATGGCTGCCGGTTTGTCGCCAAACTGGAGGCGGGCTCTGCCGCGACCGTAGTAAGCTTGTTCGGAGTCGGGCCCGAGCCGAATCGCTTGCGTGTAATCCGCAAGGGCTTGTTTGTAATCTCCCAAGTCATAGTTGGCATTTCCCCGGTTGCTGTAGGCACCGGCACTCCCGCCAAGGCGAATCGCCTGCGTGAAATCTTCGAGCGCCCCTGCTTTATCGCCGAGTGCGTAGCGAGCCAAACCCCGGTTGCTGTAGGCACCGGCATCGCTGGCATTCAATTCAAGAGCGCGGCTGCAGTCAACAATTGCTTTTTGATGCCCGGCGAGATTGAGCTGGGCAGTGCAGCGGTAGGCGTAAGCGCCGGCTAAATCGGGATTGAGCTGCAGCGCTTGCGTGCAATCGGACAGAGCGGCTGGGAAATTCGAGAGATTCACTTGGGCGATACAGCGATTCAAGTAGGCACCGGCACCGGCAGGATCGCTGCTGACGGGAAGAGTGCCGGTATCGCTGGGATTGAGCCGCAGAGCTTGCGTGAAGTCCTCAACCGCCAAGTTCTGCTCTCCCACTGCAGAGAGAGCCAGCGCCCGGTTGCTGTGGGCACCGGCATCTTCGGGATTGAGTTGAATCGCCTGAGTGCAGTCTTCTATCGCTCGCCGGTGCGCTCCCAGCTGCAAGTGGACGGAGCAGCGGTTCTTGTAGGCTGTGGGGTTGGCGGCGAGGCGAATCGCCTGAGTGCAATCGGAGAGAGCCTCTTCCAGCTGCTTGAGATGCAGTTGCGCCACGCAGCGGTTTTCGTAGGCGGAGGCGTCGCTGGGATTGAGTCGAATCACCTCGCTGTAATCCTCTAGCGCACCCTGAAAGTCTCCCAGCTGCAAGCGGACTTTTCCCCGGCTGAAATAGGCACCGGCATCGCTGGGATTAAATTGAATGGCGCGGCTGTAATCCTCTATGCTCCCTTGCGCATCGCCAGACTTAGCCCGCTCGGCTGCTCTGTTGTAAAACTGGTTGGCTTGCATCTGGATTTGGCTGTGGAAAATCAGAATCAGCCCGCCCGCCAGCAAAACTGCTATGCCGGCGGTGGTGATTTTGCGCAGCAGCGAATCTGTTTGCTCCCCCAGTTCGCTGCCTTGGGTTCCAGAAGGGGGCAGGGTTGTGGGAAAATCAATGATAGTTGCCGGCAGATCGGGAGCCGCCGAACTGGCGGCGATTTTTTGCAATTCTTCTAGCACTTCTCTGGCTGACTGGTAGCGCTGCTTGAAGTCGTCGCGCACCATTTTGTCGATGACATCGGCTAGCTTTGGGCTGATGCGCGCTCGCAGTCGCCAGAGAGTTTCACCGCTGCTGGAATTGCTGGGATTTTTCAGGTGCGGTAAATCTTTAACGCTGGCTCCGGTCAGCGCTTGGATAGCGATTGTGCCCAAGGCGTAGATATCGCTGTTAAATTGGGGCTGCCCTCGGAATTGTTCCACCGGCATGTAAGCCGGTGTGCCGGTGGCAATTGTCCGGTAATCCCCCTCAAGCAGCTCTGCGGTTATTTCTTTTACCGCCCCAAAGTCGATTAAAACTAATTTGCCGTCTGTCTCGCGCCGGATGATGTTTGCCGGCGTGACATCCCGGTGAATCACCCCGTTGCTGTGCACGAAGTCCAAAACCTCTAACACCTCTTGCAGCAGGGCGATCGCTTGGCTTTCGCTCAGGGGCGATCCGGGCACAATCTCTTCTGACAGGGGATGACCGGGAATGTAGTCTTCCACTAGGAAAAAGTGCTCTTTGGCTTCAAAATACGCCAGGAGCAGGGGAATCTGGTCGTGTTTTCCCAGCTTTTCCAAACTGTGCGCCTCTCTTAGAAATCGGCGGCGGGCGGCGAGTAAGGATTTAGATGTGTTGCGGATGGGGCGCAGGTGCTTGATGACACATTTAGGGCAACCCGGGCGGCGAATATCTTCTGCCAGATAAGTTTGTCCAAATGAGCCTGCGCCCAGGAATGCAAGAATGCGGTAACGTCGATCTAAAAGTTTGCCAATCACAAACCAGCCACCCAACCAGCTTTGGGTTGATTTTGCCACAAAATCCCTAGTCGCCGTTGGTTAGGTCGCAGCTAGGTCGTAGGAGCACCCCTTGCAAGCCCCGTATTTCTGCCTTGTGCCGAGGTGCCTTTCTGCCGAGGCTCCCCCTCCGATCCGCGTTTATCTGCTCTATCTGTTATATCATGCTGCCGGCTCTGCTTTATCGCTGACCGTGAGGGCGATCCTGTTTGCCTCGGCGTTTGCAGCAGGGCTTTAGCCCCGTTTGCAGTAGGGCTTTAGCCCCACCGGCGGGCTTTCACCACCAGACGGCCAAGACCGTCAGGCCGGCTCGGTAATTTCCCTAATGGCATAACAGAAGTGTATTGTACCACCTTTATAGATATTTGTCAAGGTGCCATATCGGAATAGCCTTATTCCGGAAATGACGCTTTAAATTCTGCCGCCGGCGCTCGAGCAGCCGGTGCCGGTGTTGCAGCCGCTGTGAGGGCGTCTTGCCAACACTCTCGCTTCGGAAAGTTGCCGGAGAACACTACAGCTAGGAGGGGCGATTTGTCAAGCTCCGCACGTCTCACCAGGAAAAAAGCCTGATTTCAAAATTTTCTGGATTTTCTGGGGGTGCTGCATAATTCCTCTGCCCTCTCCCGATGAATAGACAGAACAAGGAACATCCAGAGGTTCTTATGGCCACGACCAGAGCCCCGATCGCTCGCTATCTCCACGAGCGAAACTGGACATACGAGGTAGATTCTGAAAATGACCGCACGATCGCCGGCGTGAGAGCGGAAAACGTTGAACAGTTTTTGCTCGCGATCGCCTAAAAGGAAGATGGAGAGTATTTCTCGCTCGCTGCGCCACACACGCTCAATGCCAGAGCTCATATATAGCAGTTTTCATATTATTATGGGCTGATATAGCCGGCTATTTAATGATATTTTTTGCCTAAAAACCCCCGATAAACCATTAAATAATGGCAGGGTTATCCTGCTATTATTTATTTTTCCTGACACTATCTATAGTGATTTTCATATTCCTGAGGTTGTGAGCCACCCTTTTTATTTAAGTAACCGGGGTCTGTGGCGGACTTCATCCAACTTAAAAGCGCTCTAATTATTGGCCTATAGTTTTGAGGTATAGTAGCACTTTGTGGGGAGACAGTGGGGGATAATAATGGGATAGGCAAGTTGTTACCGCCAAGTCGTATTGATTTGCGACTCCCCCCGTCAAAATTATCCGATACTTCCGAGGGGAGAAATAGGAGTGTCAGTCCAACTTAAATTTAATTGACTCGCGCGGACACTGAACTTTGCTAAGACGAAACTAAAGGCACTGCTAGAGAGAGTCAAAACGGCAGCACCTTGGACAGTGCCGGTGTGGCTGATATCGCACCCACAACTGCTGCCATCAAGTCGGGGGACTGCTGCGCAATCGTTCAAGCATGGCGCGGTGAGACAAGGAGACTGGGCAGGCAAGCCAGCAAAATCGCGATCGCAATACAACCCGCTCCCACCAATCCGGTGAATCTCAATCTCTCATCGAGAAATAGATAACCAAAGACTGCTGCCCACACGGGTTCCAAGGTATAAATTACCACCGCTTCCGATGGATTGACGTACCGCTGTCCCCACACCTGCATCCAAGCTGCAAGCGCCGTGGTGGCAACAGCTAGATAGAGCAGGGAATTCCAAGGAAATTCGCCGCCAGCGGATACCCAGTTGCCATCGTGAGCGATCCACATCCACCCTCCCGCCAACAGTGCCGCACTCCCGAGTTGGACAGCAGTTAAGGGCAAAGATGGATAGTGGCGAGCCGCAACATCAAGGCGAATCACATATATAGCGTAGGTAATGCCGGAAAAGAACGCCCAGACATCACCCTCACAAAGCGATGTCCCCTCGTGAGCGAGCAACCCCACACCAATAAACGCCAGTCCCGCCGCACACCAGTTGTACCAGTGGAGACGGTGCCCCCAGAAGGCAAGAAACAGGGGAACTAAGACGACATTAAGCGACAGAATGAAGGCGCAACGATTGGCGGTAGTCGATTGTAGGGCGATCGACTGCATGGCATGAGTAATTAATAACCAACCGCTCAACTCCGCACCTCGCCTATTTAGCTGCCAATCCCGGTGCCACAGGGGAAGGAATAATAATGATGCGATCGCAAACCGGCCAAATACAAGGGTGCTTGGTGCGATCTTGCTGACTGCATCGCGAACCACAGCATAAGTGCTTCCCCACAAAACTGTGACGGTGGTTAATGCCAGCAATCCTTGCAGGTGGGGATTTAGATGAAGAAATCTAATTTTTGTCAGGAGCCACTGAAGTATCCTCATAAAACGTGCCTTATGATACCAATTATATCTGCTAACAAGTTTCTGAGGAGCTTTTCTGGCATCGGGAATATAGCGGTTTTTAGTTGGATGAAGTACACCCCAGAAACCCGGTTTCTTAAAGAAACCGGGTTTCTCAGTACCTCACTCATACGAAAACCGCTATAACAGCCGTATCATCTTGATACCGCAACTGCACCAACTGCGCCTCAGAAAGCACCCCACCGCTGGCCAGTGCGGAGAAAATCCCCCCTTCAGGGCTCTGTAGCGAATTGCCCCAGTCGTTCTTTAGCCGCTTGCAGCGCTTGTTACAAGGTGGAACAACCTGTCACATCTTTTCCCGCCGAATTGCTGGAATCCATAATAATTTTACGGGGATTTTCTACACAAAGAATAACAAAGTCTTCCCCCGGCACTACCAGATTGCCTCAACCGCTACGCGACGCCCTATCACAAAACCGGCTGGGCGGTCGCCCGCAATCATCAATCTCTGTTAAAATTAAACCGGCAGTCGCCTTAACCTCGCCTTGGCCAGCACGATTTGTTTGTCTTGGAAGAACTTCAAGTTAAATCGCGCCACCGCAACTGTGTGGATTTCTAATGTTTCTTTCATCAGCTTTGACCTCATCGCATTTGAGACAGCCGCACAGTGTCCGCACCCTGAGACTTTCCGCTATTCATTTCGAGACAGTGCGGTTGAGGTGAGAGGAAGGCAATAACGTTGCGGAAACCGCTTGTCGCAGCACTTTTCTCAGCAGCGGCCCAATTTTCCCCACCCCACCTCAGCCCTAGAGTCGCCAGTCGCAGCAAACACGAGCATTTGGCTGAGCGAAACGGCCAATTGAGTATGTTTACTTAATCTCTCTTTCAAGCTATCAGTTTCAAAACGCCCTCGTGTGTGATTTCAATCACTCCTAGGGGGGATTTTTAGGTAAAGTTTTGTATCTAGTTGTAGACCCATGTCAAACAGATTGTGGAGAAATGTAAAACAGGGGCATGGGGCATGGGGCATTTCAGGTCACACACCAAGGATGCCACCGGCAATGATATGACAGACAGCATGCCGGTGCTTTGAAATTCGGCGGTAAAACCCCCACAGTTGCCTTGTGTCCGCTGAAACCTTTACGGTGCCGGTTCCCCCAGACAGCCGCCCAAAGGCGGTTACAATCGCCGGTCTGAACAAAACCGGCACGCTGCCTGCGTCACAGAGTGCCCAACTCCCACGCCGGTGCGGGAAACCCCTTGACCTATTTCTTATCATTAATTGACAATTCGCCAAAGCGGGGTGCCCCTGGCGAAAGGCAACCAACCCCCAAACCGCACCTCCCCAACGTGCCGGTGTCTCCAGACATCCCCGTAACCCCGTGCTGTGGCAATCCGTCAGACCGGCTCAGTAATTTACCTGATGGCCGGTAAACCTTACCTATTTATATCATTTGTCAAGTACGGATATCCGAATAAGCCCTTTCCGGAAACCACACCAAAAGGGAGCGAACTTTCTACGCAGAAATACTGACTAAGAACAGGCAATTACATAAATCTGCATTTTTCAACAGTAAAATTGCGGAGTTGTGAGAGGCGGTTGACAGGGCCTCCTGCGAGATTCCCGATACGGCTTTTACTTAAGTAAACATACTTAAGCCCGCCTGACAGCCACCTCTGTGGACATCTCTGAAACGACCGGGAGAAAAACCAAAATGGCTATCATTGGAACCCCTGAAAGCGACACCCTTTTTGGGACTGAATTCGATGACTCAATAGTGGGTGATGCGGGAAACGACTCTCTGTTAGGTCTGTTCGGCAACGACACCCTGGATGGCGGCGACGGTGCGGACACCCTGGATGGCGGTGCCGGTGCGGACTCCCTGTATGCCGGTGCCGGTGCGGACTTCCTGGATGGCGGCGACGGGAACGACACCCAGTATGGCGGCGACGGTGCGGACACCCTGTATGGCGGTGCCGGTGACGACTACCAGTATGGCGAAGAGGGTGACGACTACCTCGATGGCGGTGCCGGTGACGACTACCTCAATGCCGGCGCTGGGAACGACATCGTATATGGCGGCGACGGTACGAACTACCTCGATGGTGGCGTGGGAGACGACAACCTGTATGGCGGCACTGGCACAGACATCCTGTATGGCCAAGAAGGAGACGACAACCTCTATGGCGGGGATGGTGCGGACAACCTGTCTGGCGGTGCCGGCACAGACTTCCTAAATGGCGAAGCCGGCGACGACAACCTGTATGGCGGCGCTGGGATGGACATCATCGATGGCGGCGACGGGAACGACTTCATAGAAGGCAATGACGGGAACGACTTCCTGTATGGCGGAGGCGGTACGGACTTCATAGAAGGCGGTGCCGGTAACGACAACCTGGATGGGGGTGCCGGTAACAACTTCCTCGATGGCGGCGACGGGAACGACTACCTGTCCGCCGGCGACGGGAACGATGTCCTCGATGGCGGTGTCGGAAACGACAACCTGTATGCCGGTGCCGGTAGCGACTCCATGCACGGCGGCGACGGTACAGACACCCTGGACGGTCGCGACGGCAACGACTTCATGTATGGCGGCGCTGGCAATGATATAGTCTCAGGGGGTGCCGGTACAGACTTGCTATTAGGCGGCGATAATAACGACAGCCTCAATGGCGGTGCCGGTTACGACAACCTCAACGGTGGTGAGGGAGCGGACACCCTGATTGGTGCTGACCAAGACGCAGCTACTCCTGGACTCTATGAAATTGACAGCCTGAATGGCGGATTAGGGGTAGATAAGTTCGTTCTCGGGACTGAGAGCAAAGTCTTCTATGATGACAACTACTATTGGTCTAGTGGCACGAGTGACTACGCTCTAATTGCTGACTTCAACAAGTTTGAGGATGTTATCCAACTCAAAGGAACCTCCTATGACTATATCGTGACCTCCGCACCGATCTCTGTTGGCGGTTCCGCAGCCGACACAGGGATTTATATCAACAAGCCCGGTTCCGAGTCCGATGAACTGATTGCAATTGTGCAAGATGTTTCCAATCTGAATCTTACCAGCTCTTCCTTTTCTTACGTCTAGATATCGCCACCCGTAGGGGCGGGGCTCACCCGAAATCTTTGCCACCCAACGCAGGATTGTAATAAACCCGCCCCCACTATACAATAACTAGGGGCGGGTTTATCTGACATATCTGTGGTCGGCAAAGGTTATCTGTACCCCCGCCCCTACCCTGCAACTCGCTCGCTGTCGCCGCAGGCATCCGCAGAGCGTTCCCAGCATGAGCTGGGAACGAGGAAATCAGACTTTTTGAAACCCGCGCAGGCGGGTTTCGTCTGTATAGCCGCGATTTCTAAGAGACTGTTGGCGAATCCGTGAGGGGTAAGACCCCACCCTATCCCCCCTTTTGGGGGTAGGTTTTTTAGAGGTTGTCTGTGGCTAGCGCTTGGGGTTGGGCGAAGCATGAGCGTTAGCGCATGCAGCCGCTGCGTTAGCGTTAGCGAAGCTGCTCGCTCAAGCGCGAGCTAGCGGCTGCGTAAGCAGCTAGCACGCCCCTACAAAGTATCCTGTAGGGGCGAAGCATGAGCGCGACTATTTATGGGACTCAGGGAAAGGATTACATTCGCTCATGCTTCGCCCTTGCCTCACGCTACTTGCAGATAAACCGAAAACCCTACCCCTAAAAGGGGACATGATTGTGGGGTAAGCTCCCACGTCAATTCGCCAACAGCATCTTTCTAATCGCCAGGATATATTTGCTGCAATTGCCCCACCGGCACACCCCCCTCAGCAGCCCTCCCACATTCCCCCTACGGCTGCAACTTTCTCAGCTGCAACTGAGCGTCATTATAGCACCCCGTATTCCCGATATCCAAACACAGCTTAGCAGCTTTTTGCAAATCCTGAATCGCCCCCTGCTTGTCCCCCATTTGAGCGCGGAGCAGCCCCCGCCCATAATAAGCCCCCTCATGCTCGCGCTTCAGACGAATCGCCTGCGTGTAATCCTCAATCGCGCTGCTGCTGTCTCCCAAATCCAAGTGAGCCTCCGCACGCTTGCTGTACGCAACCGCATCGCTGGGATTGATGCGAATCGCTCTCGTGTAATCATCAATCGCCCCAGATTTATCCCCACCGGCAGAGCGAGCCCGCCCGCGATTGCTGTACGCTTTAGCATTATTAGGATTCAGCGCAATCGCCTGCGTGCAGTCCTCAATCGCATTCTGATAGTTGCCCCGGTTAAAATGAGCGACACACCGATTTTCCGCAGCAGTCGCATCATTCGGATCGATCTTCAGCGCTGACGAGCAATCCTCAACCGCCTTCTCAAACTCAGACAGATTCAGCTGCGCCTCACAGCGATTGCTGTAAGCACCGGCATACTGCGGATTAATCCGAATCGCCTCAGAATAATCCTCCACCGCACCCTGATAGTCCGCCATATAAAAGCGAACCTTCCCCCGGTTGTAGAAAGCCTCTCCGTCATTATAATTAATCCGAATCGCCTGAGTGAAATCCGCTAATCCTCCCCGCTGGTCCCCGCTGGCGGCGCGAGCCAGCCCGCGACTGATATAAGCTTTAGTATCATTAGGATTTTGCTGAATCGCCCGCGTGCAGTCCTCAATCGCCGCCTGATATTCTCGCAACTCAAAGTGAGCCAGACCCCGCTTGTAATACGCCTCCCCGTCATTGGGATTAATCCGAATCGCCTCCGTGTAATCCTCAACCGCCGCTTGATACTCTTGCAAGTCGTAGTTAGCCAAACCTCTGTTATAATAGGCATTAGCGAGATTGGGATTGAGCCGGATCGCCTGAGAGTAGTCCTCTTTTGCCTCCTTCAACTTCCCCAAATCGTAGTTGACATTCCCCCGCTTGTAGTAAGCCGCCGCGTCATTAGGATTGAAGCGAATCGCCTGGTTGTAATCCTCAATCGCGCCGGTGCGATCTCCTCGCGTGGCTTTTTCCACCCCACGGCTTTTCAAATCCATAGAGATGTTCTGAGTTTGAAGATAGAAACTCAAACCGAATCCGCCGGCAGCCACCAAGGCTGCCGGCACAGCGAAGATCGGGAGCAGCAAGCGCCGGCTGCCCATCCCCCTCAGGTGCTGCTGCAATCGGAAATAATTGTGCTCAACAACAGTCAGCGGCAGCCCCAACTGGCTCCCCCCAGCCCTGCGCCTGATTCTTCTCAAATCTGCCAGGACTTCTGCAGCGCTCTGAGAGCGATCGTTAAAGTCGTAGCGCACCATTCTGTCAATAACTTCTGCCAGCTCGTGGCTAACCTCAGCTCGGTGCCGCCAGAAGAGTTCGCCTGCTGCCGAAGATCCCGGATCTTGCAGAGAGCCCAGCTCTTCTACAGCCAAGCCGGTGAGCGCTTGGATAGCAATCATGCCGGTGGCATAGATGTCGCTCGCCGGCAGTGGGTTGCCTTCGAGCTGTTCAATCGGTTTGTAAGCTTCCTCTACCTGCTCCTCATCAGACAAAAACAGCGGTTTCTGCAAATTAGATAATTGAGAGCTAATTTCTTTAAGCGCCCCAAAGTCGATGAGTACCAATTTTCCGTCAGACTGGCGTCGGATTAAATTCTTGGGTTGAATGTTCTGGTGGATTACCCCGTGCTGGTGCACAAAAACCAAAATCTCTAACATCTCTTCCAGCAGGCGGAGCGCTTGGTCTTCCGGCAGAGGCTGGCCGGTCGCCATTTCCGCAGCCAAAGTCTGCCCAGCAATAAATTCTTCCACTAAGTAGAAGTCTTTATTTTCCTGAAAAAAAGCTAAAAGTTGGGGAATCCGGTCGGTTTTCGCCAGCTTTTCTAGGATTTCTGCCTTTTTTTTAAATAAAAGCTCCAGAACTTGCAGCGTTCTGGGGTGGTTGCTGGGAGGGCGCAGTTGCTTGACCACGCACTGCGGGTATCCAGGCCGGTGCGTGTCCGCTGCCAGATAGGTTTGTCCAAACTGGCTAGAACCCAGAACTTTAATAATCCGGTAACGCCGGTCTAAAAGTTGGCCAATCATCACAGCACCCCAATGGATTTTAGCTTTTAGATTTTAGATTTGACATGTTCGGATTGCGTGAAAACTGGTATAATATAAATTACCTGCTTTTCAAACGCATTGTCCGCTCAACTGCACGCCGAGTGCGTAAGCGATGTTATATCTATTTTGGACTTTGAGGGTGCCGGTGCGCATCCGGGAGAGTTTGCAAAATAAAGGAATTTTCCCCCGCTCCCCCTTTGCCGGAGCCCCCTGGGCGTCCCGCACCAGACGCGATAAACCCCTGTCCCCACAGCTGGCGCGATTACTGCCGCACCTGGCTGAGCTGCTGCAGGGCGTCTTTGTAGGAACTCAGCCGGCCTTGCTCCAGATAAAGGGTCGCCGCCTTCTGAATATCCTCCATCGCCCCTGCTTTATCCCCCAGCTGAGCTCGCGCCACACCCCGACCGTGGTAGGCGCTGGCAAAGCTGGGATTGAGGCGAATCGCCTGAGCGTAATCGGCAATAGCGCTGCCGTAGTCTCCCCGCTCGGAGTGGGCAGCGGCGCGATTGCTGTAGGCCAAGGGATCGCTGGGACTTAAGCGAATCGCCTGCGTGTAATCTTCAATCGCTCCCGCCTTATCATTGCCGGCGGCGCGAGCCAGCCCCCGGTTGCTGTAGGTTTTGGCTTTGTTTGGCAGCATCTGGATCGACTGCGTGCAATCGTCAATCGCTTTCTGGTGTTCTGAGAGATTCAGGTAGGCGACACAGCGGTTGTCATAGGCGGTGACCTCTTTGGGATTGAGCTGAATCGCCTGGGTGCAGTCCTCAACAGCTTTGCGATAGTCGCCGAGATTGAGATAAGCGCCGCAGCGGTTGCTGTAAGCTTGGGCGTGCTGGGGATCGAGCCGGATCGCCTCGGTGTAATCTTCCATCGCCCCCTGATAGTCTGCCAGAAAAAAGCGAGCTCTGCCCCGGCTGTAGTAAGCGCCGGCATTTTTGGGCTCTAGCTGAATCGCTTTGGTGTAGTCGTCTAGCGCTCCCTGCTTGTCGTCCGTGGCAGAGCGAGCCAGACCCCGCGCCTGGTACGCTTTGGCGTCGCCCGGAGCCAGCTCGATGGCTTTCTTGTAGTCCTCGATGGCTGTCCGGTAGTCTTTCAGGTCGTGGTACGCCAGACCCCGCTGGTAGTAAGCGCCGGCTTCTTTGGCATTGAGCCGAATCACCTGGTTGAAATCCTCTATCGCGCCGCGCGGGTCCTGCCGGTCATACTTGGCCAAACCCCGGTTGTAGTAAGCTTCGGCATAGTTGGAATTTCGCTGAATCGCTCGGGTGTAATCCGCGATCGCGGCATCCAATTCCCCCACGTCATAGTAGGCATTGCCCCGCTGGTAGTGGGCCCGGGCGTCGCTGGGATTGAAGCGAATCGCCTGGGTGTAATCGCCAATCGCGCCGCGCCGGTCCCCGCTCTCCGCCCGCTCCAGCCCCCGGTTGTAAAAGGCTTCCGCCTTCGTCCGGTCGGGGCGCTGCAACAGCAGCAGCAGACCCAGCACCACGATCAGCGCCGCCGCCCCCGCGACGATGAACTGCACCGGCAGCTGGGGTCTGGGAATCGTGTCGTGCTGGGTGATGATCGTGGATGGCGGCGGTGGCACCTCCGAGGGGACGCGCAACTTGTTCAGGTGAGCCAGGGCAGCAGCCGCTGACTGGTAGCGCTGGCCGTAGTGGTGGTGTACCATTTTGTCGATGATGTCTGCTAGCTGCGGGCTGACTCGGGCTCGGTGCCGCCAGATAATTTTCCCCGTGTTGGGGTCTTGCAGTTTCGGCAAGTCAGCCGCCGGCAAGCCGGTGAGCGCCTGCACGGCAATCGTACCTAAGGCATAGATATCGCTATTAAATTGCGGGTTCCCTTGGAATTGCTCCACCGGCATGTAGGCGGGAGTCCCAGCCGCTATCGTCCACGGCGCTGGCCCCTGAGACAGGGCCGAGCTGATTTCTTTCACTGACCCAAAGTCGATCAGCACTAATTTCCCGTCTGACTGGCGTCGGATTAAGTTGGCCGGTTTAATGTCCCGGTGAATCGCCCGATTGCCGTGCACGAACACCAGAATCTCCAGCACCTCACACAATATCTCGATCGTGACCTGCTCTCCCAGGTTAGCTCCGGGGAGAATCTCTTCCGTCAGGGGATGGCCTGGGGTATATTCTTTAACGAGATAAAATCGCTGCCCTTCGGCAAAATAAGCCAAAAGTTGGGGAATTTTGTCGTGTCTCCCCAGCTTTTCCAGGATTTCTGCCTCTCGTTTAAACAGCCGGCCCGCTGCTTGCAGCGATAGAGAAGCGTTACTGATCGGGCTCAATTGCTTGACCACGCATTTGGGCAGACCGGGGCGGCGAATGTCTTCTGCCAGATAAGTTTGTCCAAAGGCACCAGAGCCCAGAACTTCAAGAATGCGGTAACGTCCATCTAAAAGCTTACCAATCACGGCGGCACCCCAGCCTGCTACAGGTCGGTTGTGTTGCGGGAGATCCACACCGGCTCAAGCCGGAGCGCGAATCACCCTCCCTCTTTCTATTGTTGCCCAACCCGCCCGCTCTCCTAGCGCCCTCAGCAAGGGAGGGGGTGCCGGTGGTGCTAAAGATCGGGGCAGACAGGCAGCTTTTGAGCGCGCCCAGCCGCTCTGCACGCAGAGACTGGGCGGAACGCACTTTACCGCCGGGCGCGTTCTGCAGAACCCGCCGCAGTAGGGGCGCGGGAGCGCGGCACGCCCAGCGGCTGCGCAGCAGCTAGCGCCCCTGCGTAAGTCCTAACTACTTCAAAGTCACGCCTGTGCCCGGAAAGCTGGAACCCTTTGTGCCGTGCGCCCGATCGAGCGCCTTCAGCAACGACCGCAGCCTGCCCGCAGGTCAGCAATATTTCCTGAACAGATTCAGCCGATTTCTTCCAGCCGGGCCCCTCGACAGAGAATAGATTTAAACCAGTATCTTTAAGAATACTGGTTTCTTGAGGTTAAAACTCTTTGCAGGCAGGCTGGGAACCTCACCCCCCGACCCCCGACCCGCGTTAGCGCAGCGGCTCCGCAGGAGCTACGGGGAGGGGGAGAAAAGATAGGGGTGAGCCCAGGCTAGACAATTTATAGCCCGGTTTTTTCACCGGCTGCCGGCGATTGTCGCTATTTTTATAGAGGGGGGTTTTTGGCAGTGCTGGCTGAAAATTAGAGTTTATACAAGCCGAGGAAACGATGTCCGAAACATTTACACCAGGGACAACCATTGCGGCGATCGCAACGGCAATCGCGCCGCAACAGGGCAGCATTGGTATTGTGCGGGTGTCGGGACCGGAGGCGCTCTCGATTGCCAAAACCCTTTTTCACCCCGCCGGCAAGCGGCAAGTCTGGGAAAGTCACCGCATCCTTTATGGTTGCATCCGCCACCCCCAAACCCAACAGGCGGTCGATGAAGTTTTGCTGCTGGTGATGAAGGCTCCCCGCTCCTACACGCGCGAGGATGTGGTGGAGTTCCACTGTCACGGGGGCATCATGCCGGTGCAGCAGGTGTTGCAGCTGTGTCTGGAGGGGGGGGCGCGACTGGCGCAACCGGGCGAGTTTACGCTGCGGGCGTTTCTCAATGGCCGGCTGGACTTGACTCAGGCGGAAAGCATTTCCGATTTGGTGGGCGCTCGCTCACCGGCAGCAGCCCTTGCGGCGCTAGCCGGTCTGCAGGGGAAGCTGGCGGCTCCCATCCGCCAGTTGCGTGCCTCCTGTCTGGATATCTTGGCCGAGATTGAGGCTCGGATTGATTTTGAGGAAGATTTGCCGCCGCTGGATGAGCCTTATATTATAGCACAAATCGAGCGGGTTTTGGCAGAGGTGTCAGGAATTTTGGCTTCAGCCGATCGGGGGGAATTGCTGCGCACCGGCTTGAAGGTGGCGATTGTGGGGCGTCCGAATGTGGGGAAATCGAGTTTGCTGAACGCTTGGAGCCGGTGCGACCGGGCGATTGTGACGGAGCTTCCCGGGACGACGCGGGATGTGGTGGAGTCGCAGCTGGCGGTGGGGGGGGTGCCGGTGCAGGTGCTGGACACTGCCGGCATTCGGGAGACGGCTGACGTTGTGGAGAAAATGGGGGTGGAGCGCTCCCGCCGGGTGGCTCTAGCGGCTGACTTGGTGCTGCTGACGGTTGACGCCGGTGCCGGTTGGACGCCGGAAGATGAGGAGATTTACGAACAGGTGCGCCACCAAAAGCTGATTCTGGTGGTGAACAAAATCGACCTTGCTTCAGGGGAAAATCTGGCATCTGTACAGTACCCTGACACCATCGGCTGCGCTGTGGCAACAGCCGCCGCCCACAACCGAGGAATTGAGGATCTGGAAAAAGCTATCTTGGCAGCTGTGAACGCCGGCAACCTGCAAGCGGCTAATTTAGATTTTGCGATTAACCAGCGGCAAGCTGCCGCTCTGACTCGCGCTAAAGCGTCCCTACAGCAAGTGAGCGCTACGATTGCGAATCAGCTGCCGCTCGATTTCTGGACGATTGACCTGCGGGGGGCGATTCAAGCGTTAGGAGAAGTCACCGGCGAGGATGTGACTGAATCAGTTATTGACCGGATTTTCAGCCGGTTTTGTATTGGGAAATAGCTTGAATAAGTTGGCCTGTAATAATCAAATGACTGGTTTCAGTTTGTAGCAGTAATATAGAGGTTTTCAGTTTGATGAAGCACGTCCCATAACCCCGGGTTCTTTAAGAAACCGGGGTTCTGAGCACCTCACTAATATGAGAAACGCTATAGTTCATTTATAAAGAAAAAGTGAACTCACAAGAAACCGGGTTTCTTGTGGTGGGTCAGCGGGAAAATTCTGCTTGACTACAGAAGAAACCCGGTTTCTGGCCCCACTCAGGCTTAACAATTACTTTATAAACACGCTCTAAGGCCAATGCGTAAGCGTTGCGGCTCCGTAGGAGCGGCGTGCCCCACTCCTGCCGCAATGCCCCATGCGATGATGCCCAATGCCCGAAATAAATTTTGGCTAATACTGCTGAAGCTTGGTGAGCTGCAACTGCGTCCGGTTGTAGTCAGAGGTCAGCCCTTGCTCAGAATAGATTTTTGCGGCTTGCTGAAAATCCTCAATCGCTTTGGACTCCTGTCCCAACTCAGCGCGGATCAGACCCCGGTTGAAGTAGGCATTGGCAAACTTGGGCCTGAGCCGAATCGCTTGGGTGTAATCTTCAATTGCGCCCTGCTTATCTCCTAGGGTGGCGCGGACATTACCCCGACCGTTGTAAGCTTCGGCATATTTGGGATTTCTCCGCAGCGCTTGGTTGTACTCCTGAATTGCCCCCTTGTAGTCTCGGAGTTCATTGCGGGCAGCGCCAAGGCTGCTGTAGAATCTGGCATCGTTGGGGTCGATGCCAATCGCCCGGCTGTAATCCTCAATCGCGGCTTTATAGTCTCCCAGGCTATAAAGGGTATTTCCCCGGTTGAGGTAGGCTTCAGCATCCTTGGGATTGAGCCGCACCGCCTGGGTGCAATCCCCGAGGGCTTCTGAATACTTGCCGAGAATGCGCTGAGCGCTGCACCGCAGGACGTAGGCGTCGGCGTAGTTGGGGTTGAGCTCAATCGCTTTGTTCCAGTCCTCAACTGCTCCCGGATACTCTTCCAGGTAGAAGCGGACTTTACCGCGCTCGTAGTAGATTTGAGCGTCTTTGGGATTGAGCTGGAGCGCCTGGGTGAAATCCGCAAACGCTCCTTGCCTATTTCCGCTGGTAAACTTTTCCAGCCCTTGGCTGTACAACTCCCTAGCCTTCAGCTTCGGCTGCACGATCGCCACCAGCCCACCCACCGCAATCAAAGCAACTGTACCGGCCAAAATGAACCGGCCTTCTCTCCAAGTCAGGCGCTCCCGAATCTTGTGGGCAGAAGAAGTTATCGCTGACTTTATCGCTGACTGGAGCGCTGACCCCACAGAAGAAACAGAAGAAGTTGTCTCTGGCGTTAGCGCTGGCATCCTAAAGCTAACGCGGATTTTTTTCAGGTCAGAAAGCGCTTCAGAAGCAGACTGGTAGCGCCGCAGGAACCCCGGGAGCACCATTTTGTCAATAACCTCTGCTAGCTCGGCGCTCACCCGCACTCGCTCCCGCCAGAGGAGCTGACTGGTGTTGGGGCTGTCAGCACCTTGAAGTCTTGCTAGCTCGTCAGCACTCATGCCGCTGAGCGCTTGGATAGCAATCATTCCCAAAGCGTAGATGTCACTGTTCAATCGCGGCTGGCCATGTAATTGTTCTAGCGGCATATAGCCAGGAGTGCCAGCGACAACTGTCCGGATGAATTGCCCCTGAGCCATTTGAGCGCCGAGCGCTTTAACTGCCCCAAAGTCAATCAGAACTATTTTGCCGTCTGCCTGGCGTCGGATTAAATTCGCCGGCTTGATGTTCTGGTGGTTCGCCCCGTGCCGGTGCGCGAACACCAAAATCTCTAAGACTTCTGTCAGGAGGCTGATAACTCGGTCTTCACTCCAGGGTTGACCGGGCAAAATCTCATGGGTTAAGGGACGCCCCGAAATGAATTCTTGAACTAAGTAGAATTCTTGATTTTCCTCTAGCGCAGCCAGGAGAGAGGGAATGCGGTCGTGCTGGCCCAACTTTTCTAGGGTTTCTGCCTCTTTTGTAAACAGCCTGCGGGCTGTTGTGAGGAATTGAGGGGCGTTATTTACAGGATGCAGTTGCTTAACCACGCATTGGGAATGACCGGCACGCTTGATATCTTTTGCCAAATAGGTCTGACCAAATGAGCCGCCGCCCAAAACTTGAACAATTTCATAACGTTCCTGCAAAAGTTGACCAACCATATCACAAATCCAACGCTCTTTCGGTCGATTATGACATAATATCCGCACTTCCTGTGAGGCGCTTCGCTCTCCGGACGGAGCCAGACGCACAGAACCTGAGGTCAGGGGAGCTTGGTTGCACGGCACCGGCTCGCTCGCATCCCATTTGTGCAAAAATTCTCGCCCTCACCCCCCTAACCCCCCTCTGCCATTAAGCCAGAGGGGGGAAATCAATAATTTCTCCCTCTCCCTTCTCGGTTTCGGGGGCTGTGGGGGCAGCCCCCTGTGGCTGCCTTTTTATCCCCCGGGCAAAACGGGATGCTCGCCACCGGCAAGAAAGCGGGAAGGTTCTTCGCCCCGACTGGCCCGCCCCCTGTCCCACGCCCGCTCTGTTCGCCCCATCTCGGCTTGGCTGCCGGTTTTCATGCTTACCGGTGACAGCTATGAGACAATACTCAGAAAATTATCGCGGCTGCCTAAAGCTCTCAATCACCAGGCGCTCTTGGATTTTTTCGGATATTAATACTTCAGAAAATATCGGGTAAACCGCTATATTTGAGGCGCTCCCTTAACCTCTTTTGTCTGTAAAGTTACAGCCGCAGTGAGGTGAGCGCAGATGCGATTTTTCCCGGCTGTTTTTAGAGTTTTTTTGCTGGCAGCCCCCGTTCAATGTAGCGAGCGTTCCAGCCTTGATCGCGGTTCCAGCCGGCGCGACATGACTTCTTCCCTTCCCCCAACTATCTTGACCGCGCAAAATTCCAGTTAATATATTTAATTGAGCTTTGAAAACCGCGACTTTCAACTTCATGGATGGCCAATTTTCACAACAGGTTACCCGCCGCCGGCTCCTGCTAAATTCAGCGCTCGCCGGCAGCGGGATTCTTGCCGGACAATTGCTGGGAAAATCCCAGTTGGTGCGCGCCGGCGCTCCCGCTACTGCGGTTTCAGACAGGATGCGCCCGCAAATCCCCTGCGGTGTGGCCACCGGCGACATCACCGGCACCAGCGCTGCGATTTGGAGCAGGTGCGACCGTCCCGCACGCATGATTGTAGAGTATTCTACCACAGAATCTTTCCGCAACGCCCAGCGTGCTGTCGGGCCGGCTGCCTTGGAGAGCAGCGACTTCACCGCGCGGATTTATCTTTCGGATCTGCCGGCAGGTCAGCAAATATAGCGTTTCTCATCCTTTGTGAGATACTGAGAAACCCTGTTTCTTAAAGAAACCGGGTTTCTGGGACGCAGTTCATCCAACTGAGAACCGCTATATTTTACCGGGTTATCTTCCAGGATAGGGCGGATATCAATGCCTACAGCGCTCCCTAAAGCGGGACTTTTTACGCCGATAACCCGATTCAAGCTGAGGTGACACTGGAGGACGGCAGCATCTGGAAAAATATTACCACACATGAGAAGTCAAAGGTAGCGGAAACACTAGCGGAGTTTCGCGGCAATTATCTGTATAATTTTCTCGACGATAACCTGCGCCGGTTCAACGCCCAGGTGCCTTGGCTGGTGCAGTGGGACGACCACGAGACGCGGAACAATTGGTTTCCGGGGCAGAGGCTCAATGATGATGACCGCTATACTGTTAAAAGCTGCGATTTATTAGCGGCGAGGGCCAAGCGGGCGTTTCTGGAGTACATGCCAATTCGCTGGGACGCCAGCGATCCGGAGCGGATTTACCGGTCGTTCCAGTATGGGCCGGCACTGGAAATTTTTATACCCGACAAGCGCTCGTACCGGGGCCGGAACTCGGCGAACCGGCAGCCGGTGAGTTCTGAGGAGACGGCGTTTTTGGGCAGCGCCCAAGTGCGCTGGCTAAAAAGCAAGTTGCTCGCCTCGACTGCGACTTGGAAAGTTATCGCCAGTGACATGCCGGTGGGCATTATTGTTGCGGATGGCAAAACGGCTTTTGAGAACGCCGCCAATGGGGATGGCCCCGCTTTGGGCCGGGAGCTAGAAATCGCTGATTTGCTGCGGTTTATCAAGCAAAATAATATCCGGAATGTTGTGTGTGTTACATCTGATTTGCATTACGCTGTTGCTACTTATTACGACCCGAATAAGGCGGTTTTTCAGGAGTTTAAACCCTTTTGGGAGTTTGCCGCCGGCCCGCTCAACGGCGGCAATTTTGGGCCGAACCCACTGGACAGCACTTTTGGCCCGGAGGTGAGGTTTCAAAGTGCGCAGCCGGGGATGAAAACCAACCAGCCGCCTTCGCAAGGAAATCAGTTTTTTGGCACGGTCAAAATTGACGGTGGCAGTCAGGTGATGACGGTTGGGCTGCACAACCTGGAAGGCAAAACTTTTTACAGTGTGGATTTGGTGCCTGAGGTTTAATATCTGTGAATTGGGCGTGGGGCATGGGGCATTGGATTTTGGATTTTGGATTTTGGATTTTGGATTTTGGATTGGGGATGAATTGTTGTCTTCAATGCCCAATGCCCAATGCCCAATGCCCAATGCCCAATGCCCAATGCCCAATTCCCAATGCCCAATGCCCAATGCCCAATGCCCAATCCACAATCCACAATCCACAATCCAAAATTGATATTACCGGGGGCGTCCGAGGGTGGTGATGTACAGGACGGCTTCATCAGCTGGGATGCCCAAGACTTCATTAACTTGGTCGTCAAAGAAGCCGCCGATGCCACTGACGCCTAAACTGAGGTGGATGGCGGCTAAATTCAGCCGCTGTCCGAGATGACCGGCATCCATGTGCAGGTAGCGGTAGACGCGATCGCCATACTGGGCTACGGCTTTTTTCAGGTCTGCGGTGTGGAATAGCACGGCTGAGGCATCCCGACCCAGTTCTTGCCCCAAGCAGAGGTAGTGCAGCTCGCGCCGGAAGTTTTTGAACCGGATTTGCCGCAGTTCTTGGGCTTTGGGGGCGTAGTAGTAGCAGCCTTCTTCTAAGCCGGTGACTGCAGAGACGGCGATGAATGTCTCTATCAAGTTTAGATCGAAATAGTCTGGGGAGCTATCCAATCCCTGGTCGATATAGTGATGGGGCTGGTAGGTGAAGTCGAGGAGGGCTTTGAGTTCTTCCAGGGTCAGGGCTGCGCCGCTGTAAGCGCGGGTGGAGCGACGCCGGAGGATGGTGCTTTCGAGCCCTTGCAGGTCTTGTCCCCAGAAAATGGATGGGGTGACGGTGCTGACTTTCGTGCAGAATGGGAAGTTGTATTTATCCTGCTCTTCTTTTGGTTCTGGGTCTAGTTTCCAGCCTGCGGTGCCGGTGGGGTCAGCGGTGAGTTCGGTGGCGCTGTGGAAGTATGCGAGGAGTTCCCCATCTGGGATTTTGGGATACTCGGTTTGGGTGGGGGAGGGTAAGGCGGTTCGGAACAGGGGCAGGTTTTGCTGGAAGTCCAGCTGGTCGGCTAGGGGAATGACGGTGATGGAACCTTCTTTTTCACTGTCGAGGTAGAGCAGGGCTTTGAGGGCTTCATCGTTAAATCCGCCAATCAGGTGGGGGCGATAGTCGGTGAAGGCGCTGGCGAGTTCGATGTTGCCCAGGAGGTGGCCGGTGTCCAGGAATATGCGCCGGTAGGCTCGGTCTTGGTAGCGCCAAGCTGAGCGGTAGAAGATGGCCGTGGTGGCGAGGGCGAGTTTGGTGCTCTCCAGGGCGGGGTGCCAGAAACAGGCGGCTTGCAGGGCGGACCAAACGTGGCTGTCCCAAAAATGGATCAGGGAGTGGGTGAGGGGCTGGTAGTTGTAGAGGCCGGCGGGCAGTTGGGGCGTGCCGCGAGAAATGATATAAACTTCTGCTGGGTACAGGCCACCGGCAGAGGGTGCGGCTCTCAGATACATGGGGCTGCCGGTCATGGTTGGGACACGGGCTGTCAGTCCGTAGCTGCAAAACAGCAACCGGGACAGCCGCCGCCACCACTTGGCCTCTGGGTCAGTGACGTCGGTTTTGAGATAGGGTTTGAGGTCGAAGGATGTGCCTATCTTGTACTCTTTGAAGGGTACGGGCTGTTTTTCCCAGTCCAAGCCCTGACTTTTGGACGCCAGGGTCTGGGGGTCATATTTGGTGCGCTCGTGGTAGTGCTGAGCTATGGAGACTCGAAGTTCTGGCATAAATAGAGAATTTTAGGATACTTCTGCTTTGCCTCGATCTTGACATTCCCGACCGCTATCTTGTCAGGGCCCACTGGCGGGATGGCAATTTCTGTAGGGGCTGGGCCAACGTGCCATGCGTTTCAGGAGGGCGGCCACGGGGGGCCGCCCCTACGCCGCCCGCCACCGGCGGAGACTGCCCCCACTGCCTCGTGCCGGCAAGGGGCAACCAAGGGGGGATTGCCCCTGGCCCCAAAACCTAAAAAAAGATTAAGCAAACAGGGTTTTTCTTTACGTTACTTAACAATGTTAAGGGAGGTGATGAAAAAAGGGAAGGAGCAATATGCAGTTTCCCATCCAGTCTGTCTGGCTGGTGGGGGTAGCTGCTTTTGGCGAACAGTCAATATGCAAAAGGTAAGCGCGAAGGAGTTACTGGATGGGTATGCCGGTGGCAAAAGGGACTTTGGTGAGATTGACTTGAGGGAGGCGGATCTGTTTGAAGCGGATCTGCGAGAAATTGACCTCAAGGGCAGCAATCTGACTGGAGTCTATTTGCCTTACGCTAATCTCAGCAAGGCTAATTTTGCCGGCGCTCAACTGATCGGGGCTCAACTGAGTGACGCGAAGCTTTATCACGCTGACTTGTCTGGTGCTAACCTGAAGGGGGCGAATCTGTCTAGAGCGAATTTGCGCCGCGCCAATTTGCGGGGGGCTGATTTGTCGGGGGCGAATCTCCAGGGAGCGAATTTATATGATGCGGATTTGTGTGAGGCTGATTTGAGGGATGCGGATTTGAGCCGCGCTAATTTAGAGCGGGCTAAGTTAGGGAAGGCGCAGATGGGTGGCTGCAACTGTTACCGGGCGAGAATGGTGGATTTTTCGCAGGCTTATCTGGATAGCAGAACGGTTCTCCCAGACGGGTATCGGGGGGATGGGGCTTGAGAGGATGTGAGGTTGATTGATATTAATTAGGGCGGGTTTGGGTTAAGCAAATATAGCCGGGCGATTGAGGTTGCCGGTGAGTGTAATGATGCCGATATCGAATTCATGAAGGGTTATATCTTTTGCTAGGTTGCTAGTTTCAGGGCGATTGGAAATCGCGGCTATACAGACAAAGCCCGCCTGCGCGGGCTCTCATAGAATAGCGATAATCTCAAAATCTGCGCGTTTTTTTCGCGCCGCTATGACTTGATAAAAAAATTACTAAAAAGCGACCGCTTTTTGACAAATAACTAGCAAAAAAGTGCTCGCCTATACCAAATATTTAAAATGAGAGAGTGTGCGGTTAGTAGGAAGAAATGTCTGTCTCGCTCGGCAACTACTGACCGCGCCCTGGCTGACAATCTGCAAAGCCCAACGCTTCCGAGTCGAGAAAGCTGGCGAGCGCCATTTCAACGACGGCTTCTATGGGATACTCAATAGAAGCAGCGCGGGCAAGGAGGGCGATGCGGATGCGCTCGGGCAGGCAAGCTAGGACAGTTTGAGCGTCAGCAGCAGATAGGTGCTCTAGGTTAGTGGTCTGCATAAATCTACCTCTCGGTTGGAATTTTAGCGTTATAAGGGGGCTCTGTTGAGCGGAGGATGATTGCTTCTAGTTCTATAGCGCTTCTCTGATTAGTGTGCTACGGAGAAACCGCTCCTAACGGAGCCGCTACGCTAACGGTAGGGGCGGTGCCGCACCGCCCCTACGCTCATCGGGTTTATGCGCCATAGTACATCAAACTGAGAGCCGCTATAATAGTAGCGCAGGGCTTTTCCAATGTGAGAGAATATATACAGATAAGTTATGGAGAAGGAGGTGGCAGTGAATCAATATTAGCTAAAGCAAAAATTAGCATTTCTTATCCGCGATAGATGAGTTGATCTGCCTCTGCTTCTGTGATATCTAGTTCGGTATTGTAGTCGGCTCTCAAACGAGTTCTTTCTGCATCAATGAGATAGCGGTGCAGATCCACCGGAACGCGCTTCGTGCGGGCAAATCGTGAGCCAAAAGCTGCTATAACCGCTGAGTGTTTGGAGTAAGAAAGCCCCTCGGCTTCTAAAAATGCTGTGGCGATGTAAAACATGGCGTAGTAGGCGCGGGAGGCGGCAAAATCTGGAAATCCATTGCTGTTTAATTCTCTGGCTGCTTGCAGGCTGCGATTGGCTTTGTCAAGCAGTTTTTGCTGTTCTGGTGTCATAGGGGGATTCCTTCCCGGCGGATATTGCGAAAGAAACTGTTGTTGTATTCTTGAAATTGCCGGCGGCTTGCCAAAGCGCAGCTGATCAAAATATTATATTCCAAGCACAAGTTAGCGATAAAAAGACTAATGCGATCGCTCTCTTCTGCGTGGTTTAAATCTCGGCTTAAAACGATCAAAATATCGATGTCAGAGTCTGGTACAGCATCACCTCTGGCTTGCGAGCCATAGAGAATAATTTTGTCAAGATGGGAACCATAAATTTTTTGGAGCCCTTGACTGGTTTGACTTAAGATGGTTTTGAGAGTTTCTTTCATCAGAGTTTTGGGGGTGCCAGTAGATTGATGGAAGTATCTTAAGTTGCTACCTACAAATGAGTCAAGGCTAGATCCCCCCCTAGCCGGGGCGGGCACGGGGGCACCGCCCCTACAAAAGGGGGGGGAACATTCTCAAAGCCCCCCTTTTTAAGGGGGGTTTGGGGGGATCTGGATGTTTAGACTTGTAGGTAGCAACTTGGGATAAGTATGTTAATTATAACCTTTTTATGCCGCTTAGGTGGGGAGCAAGCGGGGAGTTTTTTGAGCCGAGCACCGGCGAGTGCCGGCGCTCGCTCGGTATTGGGGAAAAGGGGAGCGCCGGCGAGGCGAGGCGATCGCACCCCTGACTCACACCCGCCGGCATCTAGGGCGGTTTGTGGGGTGCCGGTGTTCCAGTAAAACCGCAATGCCGGTGCCGGCGGCTTGAAATAGCCGGTCATCGGATTAATATGCCGATATCTGCCTGGGTGACGGCTTGAAAACGTCGCCATACGGAGATGGGTTTCTGTTTGATGATGTAGATACAGATGGTCGAGCAGAAATCTCATGGGAAGATGTCCTGTCGGTTGGGCGGGTTGGGTTGCGATCGCTCGCTGAGAAAGTCAGGGGTGAAGCGGTCGAGATTATCCCACCAGTCTGAGCCGAGAGTCGCGCCCGGTTCTGGAGGCGCTTGGCGCTGTGGGCGATGGCGACTTTTGATGAAGCAGATGTAGTCCAAGGCTTCACCGATGAGTTCTTCGGGAAGGGTTTCGAGTTCTTGGAGGAGTTGCTCTCTGGCAGTCATAATGGCAAGGGTGGGTTAGGGAATAATTACTATTCTTGCTTATCACATCATAGAGGAGGGTTTGAGGAATTAAATTGATTTTTATAATTGTACCTTATTTGGCCGGACAAGTCAAGTTATAGAAGTAGGCACTTAGGTTAGGACGTAGGACAGGCGTCTCGCCTGTCCCTTTCCCTACGAGCAAGTGAGATGCCTTGTCCTAAACTGACTGTTTATTGCTATAGCATTTTGATGCCGGTTGGGTAGGAAGCAAGCGGGGAGTTTTTTGAGCCGATTGCCGGCGAGTGCCGGTGCTCGCTCGGTATTGGGGAAAAGGCGAGTGCCGGCGAGGCGAGGCGATCGCACCCCTGACTCACACCCGCCGGCATCTAGGGCGGTTTGTGGGGTGCCGGTGTTGCAGTAAAACCGCAATGCCGGTGCCGGCACCCCGCAAGCCATCCCCCCTGAACCCCAGCCCCTACGAGGGATGCCTAATAGTTTTGTGTTAAAGTAGAGAAGACGTGACATGTAGCGTCTGAAAAGCAGCGCCAGGCAACTTGACAGGAGAAAAAGCTTATGGAAACCCAAGTTGCTACTTACCAGTGAGTCAGGTGAGATCCCCCCCTAGCCCCCCCTTAAAAAGGGGGGGGAAATGCTCAAAGCCCCCCTTTGTAGGGGCGGGCCCTTCCGCCCCGTTTGGGGGGAGCTAGATGCTTAATTTTATATATAGCACTAGACAGTCAGTTTAGGACACTGGGATACGAAGTATAGACGTAGGGCAGGCGTCTCGCCTGCCCTCAAGGTCTCTGGGAAGGACGCTGTCGCGTCCCGCTTCGCTATCGGAGGGAACGCCTGTCCTACGTCCTAACCAATATGACTGCTGCTATATGAGGTAATGGTGAGAGAGTGAGCCAGCTTTCTGTTGAACAAATTTATCAACAAATTGGCCTGATAGTCGGGAGGTTTTCTCTTCTGGAATGTGACAGATGTGCGAAAGCAGTTCTAGAATGGCTAGAAGCTAGGGGAATTCAGGGAACGCTTCTGAGAGTTAGAACTAGGTATGGAGAGGATTATATCATAAGTACGCGATTGGAGAACCAGGGAATCACGGAATCAATTACAGTTAACGGCACCCATTATGGAGTGGAAGTTGAGGGACGTGTTTTCGACAATCTGTCATCTTATGGCCTTCCCAGAGAAGATTGGATTCTGGACTTCCACTGTCTGAGCGAACAATTTGTCCTTGAGGAAGTGGAAAGGTTATAAAGAGGGAGGTTAGGACTGCTGAACAGGAGGTAAGTATGAGTGGAGTGTATGAAATACTGCGCAAAATTAAGGCCAGACCGGGAATGTATATTGGTGCGGCTTCCGTGAGCAATCTGTTTATGTTTTTGGCCGGGTATAAGACGGCTCGCTTAGAGTTAGGGATTGAGCCGGCTCAGGAAGAAATGGAATTTTATCGAGAGTTCCAACCTTGGCTGCAAAAGCGCTTTCAGCTACAGACGGTTAATTCGTGGGCCAATATCATTCGCTTGTACGCGCCGGATGAGAAAGAGGCTTTTAATTATTTCTTTAAGTTACTGGATGAGTTTTTGGCGCGGGAACAAGTTGCAGATGTTGAGCCGGTTGATGAAAGGGCGCTTGCAAACAGCCAAGAAATGACTTACCCTCTCATCTCTTAGGGGAGTCCCACCGGCAGCCGGCGGTTGGACGTTGGATGCCGGTGCCGGTTCTGGATTTCACCGACGGTAGCCGGTATTGTTACAAGACTACCGCAATGCCGGTGCCGGTTGCTTGAAATAGCCGGTCATCGGATTGAGGGTCAAACTCTCGCCTTCCAGCATTTTAATTACCAGATTTTCCCCGTCAACCGTCATTCCTATTCCTTGGTCAGGCAAATCGTCACTAAATCCGATAGATCCTCCGGGGTTGAACAGCAGCACTTCTTCTTCTGTAAGGACAGCGGTGACATCGGAAACAGTTAGGATTTGAACGATATAGGTGGTGAATGGCAGAGCTACAATAATCCGACCGTCATCCAGACTAATGGCGGCTAACTGTTGGTCTACTCCAATCCAGACTGTCCGCCGGTCGGGTGACAGTTTGACGATGGGTTCAATCAGGTCGCTTCTCCAACTGAGTCCGTAGCATCCCAAAGGCACACCGAGGTCAAGAGCGGCAAATTTTTGAGCGCAGTCATGGGCGATTACTCGCCGGCAACTGTCTATTTTGTAGAAATCGGCTTCGGCAATGGCTGAAATTTGCATGGCGGCTCCTATGAATATATGTGGTAAATAATAGAGGTTGCTTGAAGGGCAAGACCTAAAAAGTAGTTGAAGAAAGCTTTCTTTGACGGTAAAACTCTCTTCCCGAATCACAAGGGTTGTCCTGTTTGTAGGTTGAATAGCCGGTTGCCGGTGAGTATTAGCGGGCGAAGCTTTATCCAATAGTAGCGCAGTTCTTGGGTAGGGGAGGGTGCGAGAGGGTGCCGGTGGCGCGTGCAGTGAGAAAGGGATTGGGGACGGAGGAGCGGTCAGGCTTGGGAGGTGGGGCGACCGCGCCTTGGGGGAGAAGGGGCGATCGTCCTATTACCCCACACTGTTCAGAACAGGGAAGCCTAAGTCCCTACGGTGACGGGATTAAAGGAGATCGCGGGTTATGCTCGGATTTCCTGGGAGCTTAAGTCCGGAAGAAATGATATAATGACAAGGCAGAGTTCAGACAGCAACAGTGAACATAACAGAAGCTCTGGCCAAAGTTAAATATGTTGCCGACAGTACCGGCAAAAAAACCGATGTTATCGTGCCGGTGGAAGTATGGCAAGAGTTGTTGGCCTCTTGGCAGCAACTGGTAGAGCAGTTGGAAGATAAAGAAGACACTGCTCTTTTTAAGCACTGGCTGCATCAGAAAGAAAGTGGTGCCGGTCAAACTATTCCCCTGGATGACTTAGAGCGAGAATTGATAGAAGATGGTCTTTTATAAGGTTTAATTTACTCAAGAGGCGCGACAGTAAATTCGCAATTTGCCGGGGAATATGCGCCGGCGCATACTCGATTTGCTAAAAGGGCTGAAAGCAGAACCCATACCAGAGTAAAAAAATGGATACGTCACAGGTAGAAGTAGAGCTTTCAGAAAGCATTGGGTTGTATCGGATAAGAATAGATTCTTGGAGGGTTATCTATGTAGTAGAAGAAGATATCCAATTAGTGACTGTTTTAGCGGTTCGCAAGCGACCCCCTTATCAGTATGATGATTTGGTTGAGTTAATTAGTCAGGTTATCGAGATGGAAGATGAATAAATAAAAGGCGATCGCATTTCTGGAGTAGGTGGGGCGATCTCGCTGTAGAAACCGTTTTTTTTGAAACCCCTTCTGTTCAAAGGCAAAAAATATCTGAAAAACCCGGTTTCTTTTCTTGGGTCGCCTTGGGTTCAGAAACCGGGTTTTCTTATATTTATCTCGGTTGAGAGGTCAAGGTTATTTGAAAAAGTCGGTTTCTTATCCCCCCCTTCAAAAGGAGGGCTAGGGGGGCTCATACCGCATACTCACAAAGGCAGGAAAAAAACTAAATCGGATGCAGGCGCTCAGACTTTGGGGAGGGCGATCGGACTTTGGGGGAAGGGGCGATCATTCCTGGGGTAAGGGGCGAGCGCCCTCTGAGAAAACGGCGAGCGCTTGTCCGGTAGAAGGGGCGATCGTTCCTGGGGGAAGGAGCGCTCGCTTAACAGGATAATTTTGTTCGGATGGTTCTACCCTACATACGCGAAGTATAAAAAAGGATTGCTCCCAAATCCCTGAGATACGCTCATATTTTTCCCATTGGTTTTTCCAGCTTGGGCAATACGAACATCTGAGGCAGAACTTCCCGGAATCACAATAGCAATATGACCGCTACCACAAGCAACAACGGCTTGACCATTGTTAGCCTTAGCTGCTGCATCGGCTGCAGTGACTTTCTGCCATTTGCCCTCACCACCATTATTGAAGAAGGTGTAAAGTTGCTCCGCGCTAATGGGCTTATCACGATTAGCTCCACCGAAAACAGGAGGATTCATTTTATAAGGGCTGTTTGTTTGGCGAGGTATGGCAACTCCAAAACACTCAAGAACATCGGCAGCAAACCAGTTACAAAAAGTTGATATTGTCCCATCACCAATAATGTCATGTGGCTGGTAGTATGCTTGCTCGGGATTCACTTTGTTGACCGCATCGATAATAGGTTGTTTATTACTGGGAGTTGGTGTCGGTGTTGGTGTTGGGGTAGTGCCAAAAACCAGCCACTCTCCTATCTGGAGGTTGGCCGCATCGGCATCGGTCAAAAAACGCCCTGTCTTTTCTCGGTAAATTTCCCGCCAACGGTTAGCATTACCCAGCAATTTTTGAGCGATGCTAGAAGGGTTATCGCCCGCTTTGACTTGGTAGCGGCCATTACTGGGTGTGGGTGTGGGTGTGGGTGTTGGGGTAGTGCCAAAAACCAGCCACTCTCCTATCTGGAGGTTGGCCGCATCGGCATCGGTCAAAAAACGCCCTGTCTTTTCTCGGTAAATTTCCCGCCAACGGTTAGCATTACCCAGCAATTTTTGAGCGA
>JAHHHT010000027.1 GCA_019359235.1 Oscillatoria princeps RMCB-10 | reverse complement strand
GCCCTGTCTTTTCTCGGTAAATTTCCCGCCAACGGTTAGCATTACCCAGCAATTTTTGAGCGATGCTAGAAGGGTTATCGCCCGCTTTGACTTGGTAGCGGCCATTACTGGGTGTGGGTGTGGGTGTTGGTTTTGGAGTAGTGCCAAAAACCAGCCACTCTCCTATCTGGAGGTTGGCCGCATCGGCATCGGTCAAAAAACGCCCTGTCTTTTCTCGGTAAATTTCCCGCCAACGGTTAGCATTACCCAGCAATTTTTGAGCGATGCTAGAAGGGTTATCGCCCGCTTTGACTTGGTAGCGGCCATTACTGGGTGTGGGTGTGGGTGTTGGGGTTGGGGTAGTGCTGCCTGTGAGGACTGCGTAGTAACGTTCGGCGATTTTGGCAATTTTCTCACCATTGATTGGGACATCGTTATTTACAATGCTCCGTGCATTGTAAAAATCTCGGTTTGAGCCCTTGATATACTTACTCAGTCCGCTCTTAGTAAAACTGCCATCACGCATCCCCTGAGTAATTATCTTGGCTGCTATTTCTGGTTCAGACGCTTTTGATGGTTGTCCCACCAGATCGATGCCCAGCTTTTGAGCCCAATTGGTATAGTTATTCCGACCAGTAATCTGGACATAACCTCGCCCTTTAAAGCGCCGACCATCTCCAGGCTGAGTATTTCCTAAATCAATTCGACCCTCATAAGCATCACCAGAGGCAAGTTCTTCCATCCATTTGCCGCAGAGAGATTCATGTTCTGAAGTCGCTAGAATGTATGCTATCTGTCCTAAATCAGTGATTCCTGCTGCCTGACACTCCTTCAAAATTAGAGGGATGGATACTTGCGCATAATCGCGTATATCCGATGGAACTGAGGCAATAATTTGATCTCCGGTGAATCTAGCTTTTAGACTAGAATTGGATGCTCCTGTCACCGGCACGCCTGTTCCCGTCTGATAACTCACCGGCAGATAGACCGACTGCCCCACTTGCAAATGCTGCGCTTCTGCATCAGTAAACGTTCCGCCAGTGGGAGTTTTCATAATCTCTCGCCAACGGTTGCCATTGCCTAACTCTCGTTGAGCAATACCCCACAGTGTGTCACCGGCCTTGACAATATACTGCCGGCTTTTACCAGGTTGCCCTGGAGATGGCTGATTATTGACGTTAGCCTGGGCATTTTCCAGTTGCACGAAGCGCAAACCATTGTATTGTGCGGGGTTTAAAATCCGCTCGCTGATACCCTTACCCGCCCAGTTAGACTCAGAAATCCGAATCCGACCATCTGGGTAAACTTCTTCTAAGAAAGCAACGTGACCATTTTTTGCATCACCACCTTGGACACCGGGAGGCCAAACCACTAAACCTCGCGCTCCTGCTGTCGGAGTTGAAGTTACGGGTAAACCAATGTTTTTTGCATCTTGTTCCCACTTGTAAGCATGACCGAGGAACAAACCTTTAGACTTGGCACCAGCAGGCAGCAACCCTGTTTCTAGCATCCGTCCATAAGCGTACCAGGTGCATTGTCCTTGCCAGTTGTAGGCAAATGGGTTAACAGATCCATTGCGATAGTTATCAGAATTCGAGTTAATCGGAACTTGCGGAATAGGTGCAGGAGTAGGAGTGGGAGTGGGAGTGGGAGTGGGAGTGGGAGTGGGAGTGGGAGTGGGAGTAGAAGAAGCTGGTGGTAAAGGTGTCGAGCCTGGTGCATTCCCATAAACAACTGCACTAGACATCCAATAATTTGTACCAGCGATGCGATACCAACGTTTGTCAGGCGTACCTAGCTGAACATCATTAACACTTTCACCATAAGTCCAAGCGTCAAATTGAAGCGTAGTTTGATAGGGATATGCTCCCACTCTTTGATAGGTAGTTCCCGGTCCTGTGCGATAATTAGCTCCAGCAGTAGCCATCACCCAGGCAGAAAAGCTGGTAGGTTCAACAGTTGGCCAATAGGGAACTTCCGCAGGTCGTTCCACCGGCTTCACCTTTCCATCCCCACTCCAAGTCTCAGGAATCAGCGTCGGTAACACATCATATTCTTCCGGCGTCGTCGCCTTGGCCAAACTCACCGCCGCCGGCATATTCAGCAAACCGGCACCCGTCTCAGCATCCCAATTCGGGGTCTTCAAATCCGTCGCCGTGGACTTGAGAACCTCAATCACCTGCCGGTAGCTCAACCCCGGATTTGCCGCCCAAACTTGAGACACCGCACCCGTCACTTTGGCTGCTGCCACCGAAGTCCCCGCCATTGTACCGACACTCTCTCCCACCGTGGACAGCACCGGATTCTCTACTGTGCCGCCGTCTGCAAGTAATGTCAGACCATCGCCAGAGCTAGAATAATCGGCGCGATCGTAAGCTTTGGCAGGTGCTACATTTGCGGGTACGTCTTTGCGGTAAGCCGCACCGGCAGTAATAATATTGTCAAACTCCTGCGACGCTTGACCCAAAACCGACATCACACCGGCATCATTCCCCGCCGCCGCGACAATCAAAACGTGATTCTGCCGCGCATATTCAATCGCCGCCCGTTCTTCTGGCGTAAATTCGTAGCGCGTCGTCACACTCCCATCGGGATTGACTTGAGTTAAATCCAGACTCAAGTTAACAACCCCATTCGGCTGTCCAGATTTCTTCGCCGCATCGACAAATTCAACGAGAGATTGCGCCCACTTCCCAGAACCAATCGCACGTCCAACCCACACCGGCGCGTCATCATTCACACCATCAATGCCAACCCCATTATTCTGACTTGCCGCAATAATTCCCAACACATGAGTGCCGTGCTCACTCCCCTCACCGGCACTCACCAACGGATTCGCATCCCCATCCACCCTATCTTGCCCCAAAGTAATCCGCGAATAGTCAATATCGGGATTATTCCCAGCAAAGCCGGTGTCAATCACACCCACTAACGGCTGATTCTGCTTCGGAAAGTCGAACACCGGCTGCTTGACAGGCGCAGCGACACTCGTCTTTTTGGGAGCAGATGCCGGCGCTGCGCCACTCGCGCTAGCAGCAATCCCTTGACTGCTGCCGGTGATAATGTCTGCAATCGCCGCCGCAGAAACAGCCGGCTTATTGGACGTTACTGCATTTGTACTAACAACGTCCTGCACCTGCAGCCCGACTGTAGGGACATTTGCAGCTGGAGCCGCCGGCACAACCGGCCCATTTGTCAATCCGCCTGCATTACCATCAACCGGCTTATTTGTCAATACATCTGCCGGCGCAACTGTCTGCCCTGCAGATGGAGTGCCATTTGCCTGCGCAACTGCCTGACCCGTCAGTACATCAGCAGTACCGCTATTTGGCGCAACGGGCTGGATAGACGCCACTTGGGCCGTACTCCCCACCGGCGCAACTGCCTGACCTGTCAGTACATCAGCAGTACCGCTAGTTGGCGCAACGGGCTGGCCAACCGCAACTTGGGCCGTACTGTCCGCCGGCGCAACCGGCTTATTTGTCAGTTGCGCTTCAATAGCATAAAGTGGAGAATTTGTCAAGAATTGTGGCGTGACAGGTGCCGGCTGAATTGGCTGAGTGGCGGTTGACACACCGGCGCTAACAGTTGCCGGTGCGACTGGCTTGTCAGCTGTCGGAATTTCTGCGCTTATTGCCGGTGGCTCAACAGGCGAGCTTGTCGGAGTGGTGCTGACAGCCGGTGGCTTAACCGGGTTTGTTGTCGGAGTGGTGCTCGTCGCCGGTGGCTCAATCGCCGCGCTAGTCGGAATTGTCGGAATTGTCGGAATTTCCCCATTGCCGGCTGGCTCAACCGGCGCGACTGTCGGAATTGTCGGAATTGTCGGAATTGTCGGAATTGTCGGAATTTCCCCATTGCCGGCTGGCTCAACCGGCAAGCTTGTCGGAATCTCCACTCGTGCCGGTGGCTCAACCGCCGAGGTTGTCTCAATTGTCGGAATTTCCCCGACAACGGGTGACTCAACCGGCTCGACTGTTGGAATTTGCGCTGCAGCCGGTGGCTCAACCGGCAAGCTTGTCGGAATTTCCACTCGTGCCGGTGGCTCAACCGGCTTGCTTGTCGGAATTGTCGGAATTGTCGGAATTTCCCCTGCAGCCGGTGGCACAACCGCCGCGCTTGTCGGAATTTCCACTCGTGCCGGTGGCGCAACCGGCAAGCTTGTCTCAATTGTGGGAATTGTCGGAATTTCCCCTACTGCCGGTGGCACAACCGCCGCGCTTGTCGGAATTGTCGGAATTTCCCCTAAAGCCGGTGGCTCAACCGGCTTGCTTGTCGGAATTTCCACTCGTGCCGGTGGCTCAACCGGCTTGCTTGTCGGAATTGTCGGAATTGTCGGAGTTGTTTCAATTGTCTCAATTGTCTCAATTGTCAGAATTTCCGCTGCAGCCGGTGGCTCAACCGGCAAGCTTGTCTCAATTGTGGGAATTGTCGGAATTTCCCCTACTGCCGGTGGCTCAACCGCCGAGGTTGTCTCAATTGTCGGAATTGTCGGAGTTGTTTCAATTGTCTCAATTGTCTCAATTGTCAGAATTTCCGCTGCAGCCGGTGGCTCAACCGCCGAGGTTGTCGGAATTTCCACTCGTGCCGGTGGCTCAACCGCCGAGGTTGTCGGAATTTCCCCATTGCCGGCTGGCTCAACCGGCAAGCTTGTCGGAATTTCCCCATTGCCGGCTGGCTCAACCGGCAAGCTTGTCTCAATTGTCGGAATCGTCGGAATTGTCGGAATCTCCCCATTGCCGGCTGGCTCAACCGGCAAGCTTGTCGGAATTTCCCCATTGCCGGCTGGCTCAACCGGCAAGCTTGTCTCAATTGTCGGAATCGTCGGAATTGTCGGAATCTCCCCATTGCCGGCTGGCTCAACCGGCAAGCTTGTCGGAATTTCCCCATTGCCGGCTGGCTCAACCGGCAAGCTTGTCTCAATTGTCGGAATCGTCGGAATTGTCGGAATCTCCCCATTGCCGGCTGGCTCAACCGGCAAGCTTGTCGGAATCTCCTCTCGTGCCGGTGGCTCAACCGGCAAGCTTGTCTCAATTGTCTCAATTGTCTCAATTGTCTCAATTGTCGGAATTTCGACTCGTGCCGGTGGCTCAACCGCCGAGGTTGTCGGAATTTCCCCTACAACGGGTGGCTCAACCGGCAACCTTGTCGGAATTTCCCCATTGCCGGCTGACTCAACCGGCAAGCTTGTCTCAATTGTCTCAATTGTCTCAATTGTCGGAATCTCCACTCGTGCCGGTGGCTCAACCGGCAAGCTTGTCTCAACTGTCTCAACTGTCTCAATTGTCGGAATCTCCCCATTGCCGGCTGGCTCAACCGGCAAGGTTGTCGGAATCTCCTCTCGTGTCGGTGGCGCAACCGGCAAGCTTGTCTCAATTGTCTCAATTGTCTCAATTGTCGGAATCTCCACTCGTGCCGGTGGCTCAACCGCCGAGGTTGTCGGAATTTCCCCTACAACGGGTGGCGCAACCGGCAAGCTTGTCTCAATTGTGGGAATTGTCGGAATTTCCCCTACTGCCAGTGGCTCAACCGCCGAGGTTGTCTCAATTGTCGGAATTGTCGGAGTTGTTTCAATTGTCTCAATTGTCTCAATTGTCAGAATTTCCGCTGCAGCCGGTGGCTCAACCGGCAACCTTGTCGGAATTTCCCCATTGCCGGCTGGCTCAACCGGCAACCTTGTCGGAATTTCCCCATTGCCGGCTGACTCAACCGGCAAGCTTGTCTCAATTGTCTCAATTGTCTCAATTGTCGGAATCTCCACTCGTGCCGGTGGCTCAACCGGCAAGCTTGTCTCAACTGTCTCAACTGTCTCAATTGTCGGAATCTCCCCATTGCCGGCTGGCTCAACCGGCAAGGTTGTCGGAATCTCCTCTCGTGCCGGTGGCGCAACCGGCAAGCTTGTCTCAATTGTCTCAACTGTCTCAATTGTCGGAATCTCCACTCGTGCCGGTGGCTCAACCGGCAAGCTTGTCTCAATTGTCGGAATTTCCCCTAAAGCCGGTGGCTCAAGCGGCAAGCTTGTCGGAATTTCCCCTACAGCCGGTGGCTCAACCGGCAAGCTTGTCTCAATTGTCGGAATTTCCCCTAAAGCCGGTGGCTCAACCGGCTTGCTTGTCGGAATCTCCACGAAAGCCGGTGACTCAACCGGCTCGCTTGTCGGAATCTCCCCTACAACGGGTGACTCAACCGGCTCGCCTGTGGGAATTGTCGGAATTTCCGCTACTGCCGGTGGCTCAACCGGCGCGATTGGCTCAACCGGCTCGCCTGTGGGAATTGTCGGAATCTCCGCTACTGCCGGTGGCTCAACCGGCGCGATTGGCTCAACCGGCTCGCCTGTGGGAATTGTCGGAATTTCCCCTACAGCCGGTGACTCAACCGCAGAGGTTGTGGGAATTTCCCCCAAAGCCGGTGGCTCAACCGCCGAGGTTGTCGGAATTTCCCCTACCACGGGTGACTCAACCGGCTTGCTTGTCTCAATTGTCGGAATCTCCACCAAAGCCGGTGGCTCAACCGGCTTGCTTGTCTCAATTGTCGGAATCTCCACCAAAGCCGGTGACTCAACCGGCTTGCTTGTCTCAATTGTCGGAATCTCCACCAAAGCCGGTGACTCAACCCGCTCGCTTGTCGGAATCTCCCCTACAACGGGTGACTCAACCGGCTCGCCTGTGGGAATTGTCGGAATCTCCGCTACTGCCGGTGGCTCAACCGGCGCGATTGGCGCAACCGGCTCGCCTGTGGGAATTGTCGGAATCTCCGCTACTGCCGGTGGCTCAACCGGCGCGATTGGCTCAACCGGCTCGCCTGTGGGAATTGTCGGAATTTCCCCTACAGCCGGTGACTCAACCGCAGAGGTTGTGGGAATTTCCCCCAAAGCCGGTGGCTCAACCGCCGAGGTTGTCGGAATTTCCCCTACCACGGGTGACTCAACCGGCTTGCTTGTCTCAATTGTCGGAATCTCCACCAAAGCCGGTGGCTCAACCGACTTGCTTGTCTCAATTGTCGGAATCTCCACCAAAGCCGGTGGCTCAACCGCCGAGGTTGTCTCAATTGTCGGAATCTCCACCAAAGCCGGTGACTCAACCGGCTTGCTTGTCTCAATTGTCGGAATCTCCACCAAAGCCGGTGGCTCAACCGCCGAGGTTGTCTCAATTGTCGGAATCTCCACCAAAGCCGGTGGCTCAACCGCCGAGGTTGTCTCAATTGTCGGAATCTCCACCAAAGCCGGTGGCTCAACCGCCGAGGTTGTCTCAATTGTCGGAATCTCCACGAAAGCCGGTGGCTCAACCGGCTTGCTTGTCTCAATTGTCGGAATCTCCACGAAAGCCGGTGGCTCAACCGCCGAGGTTGTCTCAATTGTCGGAATCTCCACGAAAGCCGGTGGCTCAACCGCCGAGGTTGTCTCAATTGTCGGAATTTCCGCTAGCACAGGTGGCTCAACCGGCTCGCCTGTGGGAATTGTCGGAATTTCCACCAAAGCCGGTGGCTCAACCGGCAAGCTTGCCTCAATTGTCGGAATCTCCCCTACAACGGGTGACTCAACCGGCTCGCCTGTGGGAATTGTCGGAATTTCCACCAAAGCCGGTGGCTCAACCGGCTCGCTTGTCTCAATTGTCGGAATCTCCACGAAAGCCGGTGGCTCAACCGGCTTGCTTGTCTCAATTGTCGGAATCTCCACCAAAGCCGGTGGCTCAACCGGCTTGCTTGTCTCAATTGTCGGAATCTCCACCAAAGCCGGTGGCTCAACCGCCGAGGTTGTCTCAATTGTCGGAATCTCCACGAAAGCCGGTGGCTCAACCGGCTTGCTTGTCTCAATTGTCGGAATCTCCACGAAAGCCGGTGGCTCAACCGGCTTGCTTGTCTCAATTGTCGGAATCTCCACCAAAGCCGGTGGCTCAACCGGCTTGCTTGTCTCAATTGTCGGAATCTCCACCAAAGCCGGTGACTCAACCGGCAAGCTTGTCTCAATTGTCGGAATTTCCCCTACCGCCGGTGGCGCAACCGGCAAGCTTGTCTCAATTGTCTCAATTGTCGGAATTTCCCCTAAAGCCGGTGGCTCACCCGGCTCGATTGTCGGAATTTCCCCTACCACAAGTTCATCAACCGGCTCCTCTATAGGAGTGACATAAGCCAAAGCATAATCAATCAGCGCCTGACCTAAATCTGACGTGCGCCAATCCTTCCCAGGCGCAACCACATCATCCATCAGCGCCGCTTTTCCTATCGCACCCCGCACCTGAAATATTATATCATTATAATCGCGATCTGTCCAGCCATCAACCCGCATGTCTTCCATCACGAAGGTATTTCCCTCGCCGGTGACATCAGAAATCTGACCCACATGAAAACCCTGAATGGGATTAGCAGTTGCCAGCGAGAACAGAGGACGTTTCGATCCGCCAATTGCCGGTTTTTCAAATACCTCCCGCACCTTCCCATTGGGAACCAACATAACGCCAAACTCATCCCCCGGCGTCATCGCAAAGGTCTTAACCCCAGAGTATGCGCCATTCTTATAATTATCATTCCCCAAAAGGCCGGTGAATTTCGCCCCTTCCGCAGATTTAGCAATCACCACATACCCCTGCAGTGAATTGCTCAGCGCCCGACTGGCTGCCTCTTTAATAAACTCCTCGGAACCCGGCGACAGCCCTTCCATCCCCTTCAGGCTGAATATCGCCAGTTCCCCCTTATACATGCCACCATTGTACAGGTAATCAATCCCAATCTCTCCCGTTTCGTCCACGGTGAACGTCCCGGATGTAAATGGATTTACGGGTGCCGGCGGTTGCGCCGGCATGGCAGTCGAGACACCTGAATCTTCGGGCAAATTCTCGCTATTGCCCACATCCGGACTAACTGCAGCACCCCCCGCAATCACCTCCTGAGTTTGAGTCGCCTCTGGAGCCATTCCATCACCGGCATTATACGCCGGATTTTCCAGGGATGCCGGTGCAATCGGCTCTAAATCAGCCGCCGGTGCCCTCAACTCCTCTGTCGCCATACCCGTCAGCGGATCGGCTGCCCCTTGAGTATTTCCAGCCCCATCTAACGTTAAACTTAAATTATAGTTCGTATCCCCACCGGCATGGGAGACTTGTAGCGAATAGTCCCCCGCCGCCAACTCGTTCCAAATAATAGCTTCCGCACTCGTCCCATTAAATACCCGACTTTCCAGCACAGTCCCATAGCTGTTGAGGAGTTGCAAGCCCGCACTGTCACTGAGCCCACCCAGAGACACGCTTAAACTTCCCGGATGGCTGAGGCTGAAATTATATAAATCCTGTGGTTCAGAACTCCCCACAAAACCTTCATAGGTTTGACTCCCAGTCAAAAGCCCCACATCTAAACCAGACATATACACCCTCCTCGTAACTGGAAACTGTGCCAACCGGGGGCACTGCCGCTTGTCGGGGCAGGGTCCCGCGCTCGCCCGAAGGCCATCAACTGCCGGTGGCTGCTCTGGGTGAGTCTGAAAACAGACTAACTGGCGCGGCAGCTAAAAAACCACCAACGCACGTTAGCAATTTGGTTAGTAATTTGGTTAGGAATTTGGTTAGTGGCGTTGGTGTGGCGTTGGTGATTTTGTAGGTGTGACGCCGGTGTGGCGCAGATGTGATGAGTGCAGGCAAGCTATTAGGCTTTTAATCTGCATAGTCATTTAAAGGAGGCAGAGCCTCCAGATCAGCGTTCCCAGGCTCTGCCTGGGAACGAGGGAACGAGGGAACGAGGAAAATTCGGCAAAAGTATCATTCCATTCGCCAGGAGCTGTAGGGGCGGCCCCCCGTGGCCGCCCTCACCCCGCCGGCAAACAAATGCAAATTAAATGCGCTACAGCTAAAATGCACCCGACACCTAATGTCCTTGAAGTGCAGCACCGCGTACCCGTAGGACCGGCATCTTGCCTGTCCGTCCCTTATAATGAGTGGCCGAGTGGAAAGGTGGCGATGGCCCAGTAGAAAACCGGCAGCCCTTAGCAGAGAATGGATCTGCAAAAACCGGAGCGGTGAATCTTCCGGGAGTGGGGCGAGTGTGGGGGGATTCCGGGATGGGATTCTGGTGGAATGCGGGGTGTGGGGGTTTCCGCCGTTCCTCCCTGCGGCGCTACAATCGCCGGCGTCGCACAGTAAAAGGATGATTGAAACTTTTTCCACTCATGGAAAACCCCCTCTTGCCTCCCCCTCCCCGCATGCGGGGAGGGGGTTGGGGGGTGGGGTTCTTCATCCCACCGGCACCACTTGACCCGAAGAAACCTTACAACCCTTTATGTCACTAGATTCTACCTTTTGCGACCAACTGCGCGCCTCAACTGACCGGCTGTTCCAGCTGCTGGATAAATTTTCCCAAACCCGGGTGCTCGTCGCCGGCGATTTGACCCTCGACGAGTTCCTCACCGGCCAAGTTGAGCGCATTTCCCGGGAAGCGCCGGTGCTGATTATCCGCCACGAACACACCCGCCAGGTGCCCGGGGGCGGTGCCAATGCGGTGTACAATCTCGCCAAGCTGGGGGCGCACGTCAAGGTTGCCGGTTTGGTGGGTAAGGATGACCAAGGGCGAGCCCTGTGCGGTATCTTTGAAGCTGCCGGTATCGACACTAAAGGCATTTTGACTGACTTTGACCGGCCCACTGTCACCAAAACCCGCATTTCTGGGCACGCGCGTCAGTCTGTCACCCAGCAGATTGTGCGCGTGGATCGCAAATCCGATGAGTTGCCTTCCCTAGAGTTGCAGCAACAACTAGCCGAATACATCCGCCAAGAAGTCCCTTCAGTCGATGCCGTGGTGTGCTCCGACTACGGCGACGGAGTGCTGACACCGGCAGTGATTGAGGCGGCGCTGTCTCACCGGCTGGCGGTTGTGGACACCCAGAAGCAGCTGGCGCGGTATGCCGGTGCTACCCTATTCACCCCCAACCTGCCTGAAGCTGAGCAAGCCGTCGGATATGCTATTAATAGCCCCGAAACCCTCACCCGCGCCGGCACTGACCTCCTCGCCCTCACCGCAGCTTCTCAAATCTTAATCACCCGTGGCGAAGAGGGGATGAGTTTGTTTGATAGCACCGGCGCAGAACACCACATCCCCGCCTTCAACCGCACCGAAGTCTTCGACGTTACAGGTGCGGGAGATACAGTGGTGGCGGCGCTCACCCTGGCTTTAACAGCAGGAGCTTCCCCGTGGGAAGCAGCAGTTTTAGGCAATTTAGCTGCGAGTATCGTCGTGCGCCAGTTCGGCACGGCAACCACCACGACCGATGAAATGAAAGCTGCATTGCAAACCTTGCTGGAGGAAATGTAGGGCCGGCGTCTCGCCTGTGCCTCTTGTAGCACAGGCGTCTCGCCTGTGCCTACCCCGGCTTTTTGTAGAGAACGTAGGATTGATTGCGGTAAGCGACCGGCAAATCTAGCCGGTGTTGAACGCCAGTTACGAAATAGTCAGCCTGGTATTTGTTCATGATTGCCGCAGCTTGAGCAGTTGTCAAGCGGTTGTAACCATCGGAAAGTTGCTTGTCAAAGCTCCTCAATACATTGACCCCTCTAAACTCGCCACTTAAATCGCGCAGGCGCTCATACCAGTCGATTATCCCAGCTTTATTCTGGGGCAGCAAGAATTTTTTGGCAATGGTTGGGCGTTCCGACAGCCAGGTGAAATTGAGAAAGTCTTGGACTGGAGACACGACGAGGGCATCTTTCGGGGTATGGCTTCGCACCCAATTACAGAAATCTTTCCATTCAGGGTCTACACCCTGCTGCTCGCTGGGAAACAGAGATAGACTCTTCATATCAGCCTGGAAGCTGTCGAACTGGGGTATTACTATCCAAGTCAGCAGCAGACTGCAGCAGACTGCTAGCGCCCATCGCGCTTTTTTACTTGGGGCGGAAACCTGCAAAGCACAGGCAAACAGCAGGCAGGTGTTAAGGGGCAGCATTATATCTCCCAGTCGGAAGGGATAATACTGCAGGAAGCGCCCTTGAGAGTCGAATGGAGCGACTGCCAGTCCTAGCATAAAGGGTATCATACTGATGAGCGTAAACTCAAACAGTCCGGTGCGAGCGGCATACTTTTCGGATAGCTCCCATTTGGGCCGGTTGAGCCAAATGACGCCCACACTGATAGTAAGTATCAAAAGGTAAGCTATGAGACTCACCCACCAGTTTGAAGGCCAGGATAGGGGGCTCACGTGGGCAGGCACCGCAAGAAATACATATATATAGGAACTTTTTAGGGTAGCGGCGGGTGCCGGTGCGAACAATTGCTCCAGCACCGGCTTAATCGCAAACGCACTCCCCGCCAGGTAGAGCAGAAAAATCAACCCCAATTCTCGCAGATTTGTCAAACGGGTTTTCCGTCTCAAGACTAACCATCCCAGTACAGTCAGAAACGTGTAGCCGCCTACCAAGACGTGGAATGAAGTTGCGAGCCCCAGCATCAAAGCCATCAGGCGATAGCGTCCTCTCAGCATTAGCCCGATAGCTAACAGCACCAGGCCGTAGGCGAGTGCCTTAGCTTCAAATGATCGTGCCAGCCATTCGCCAGCCGCAAGACCTTCGGGCATCCAAGCTCCGTTGTCTGCTATCAGAAACAGGCTAACAGCTAGCAATAGCAAAGGGAAAGTCAAACTGACGCCCAGCTTTTTGCCTGCCAGCATTAGCCCAATCGCCAACATCAGGATGAGCAAGGCAATGAAATTGATATTGCCGACTTGCCGCAGCCCTATGCCGGCAGCGAAGCCCCGGTAATAATGAGGGTAAAAAAACAGGGTAAGAGCCAGCAGCAGGAAGAGCAGATTCAATCCCAGCTGGCGGGCTATTAATACCAGTCCCGAAGCAAGCAAGGTGTAGCTGATCAGCCGCCCTGCTATCGAGCCGGTGAGAAACCCCCAACTCCCTATCAGCCGGCCAAACAAAGTTTGGAATAGCTCCCTGTAGCCCGGGGGCTGGTTCAGATACCAATCTCCCGGAATCCAGGTAGGGTCAGTGTAATGTCTTGCTAAAGGCAGGACATCCGCTTCGTTCCAATTTATGTTGTATTTCAACAAGAAATGGAAACTGAGAAATGCCAGCACTGCCAGAATTTCCAGCCCTATCCAAACCAGGTTTGTCCGATTCCAGTGATTCTGTGAACTTTGTTGCTGCATATCTGTTAATCTTTCTCTCAAGACTCTTGCTGCGGCACACCTATTATGCATCATCCCATACAAGCGCCTCCTCCGAAACCGCCACTGCGCCAGCGTGCGCTCGCACTGGCACTGGCTGCAGTTGCCTGTCTGCTTGTACTGCTCCCGCAACTGACAGCTGGGCAACCCTACGGGGCGCAATTGCCGGCGCTGTCTGTCGCCAATCAGGATACCAGCCCCAGCCTATACGCCATCCCGCCCCAATTTGATGAGCTTTGGGGCTTTGCAGAGGGTCTGTCTGTGGTCAAGGTTGACTCCAAATACGGCTATATCGACACAAGTGGCACTCTCGCCATCGCGCCCCGATTTGACGAGGCTGATTCCTTTTCCGAGGGGCTGGCGCGGATAAGGATTGGCTCCAAGTACGGTTATACAGGCAAAACCGGCAAAATTCTCATCTCGCCCCAATTTGAGACGGTTGGGTCTTTTGCTGAAGGGCGGGCGCTGGTAAAAATTGGCTCCCAGTGGGGCTTTATCAATAAAACAGGCAAAATTGCCATCCCGCCTCAATTTGACGACGCTTATTACTTTGCTGACGGGCTGGCGCGGGTAAAGATTGGCTCCAAGTGGGGGTATATTGATAAAACAGGCAAAATCGTCATTCCGCCCCAATTTGACTGGGCTGAGCCTTTTGCCGGCGAGCTAGCGCGGATAGGGATTGACGACAAATTGGGCTATATCGATAAACGTGGCAAAATTGTCATTCCGCCGCAATTTGATGAAGCTGAGGATTTTGCCGAGGGGCTGGCCCAGGTAGCGATTGGCTCCAAATGGGGCTATATCAATAAAAGTGGCAACCGCGTTATTCGGCCCCAATTTGAGTGGGCTGATTCCTTTACCGGCGGGCTGGCGCGGATCGGGATTGGCTCCAAGATGGGCTTTATCGACAAAACCGGCAACCGGGTTATTCCGCCCCAATTTAAAGGGGGCAGTAATTTTAGCGAGGGGCTGGCACAGGTGTGGGATGGCTATCAAGACGCCTATATTGACAAAACCGGCAAAATTGCCATTCCGCCCCAATTTAGAGGGGCGGGTAACTTTACCGACGGGCTGGCGCGGGTAAAAATTGGCTCCAAGTGGGGCTATATTGACAAAACCGGCACTTTCGTCATCCCGCCCCAATTCGAGCGGGCTACTGACTTTTCCAACGGGCTGGCGCGGGTAAGGATTGGCTCCAAGTGGGGCTATATCGATAAAACCGGCAGCCGTGTCATCCCGCCCCAATTCGAGCGGGCTGCTGCCTTTTCCGACGGTATAGCGCGAGTCGTGAATGATGGCAAAATAGGCTATCTTCGCAATCCTTTAAAGTGATTACTTCCTCGCCTCGGTTTTTGTAGCGCAGGCGTCTCGCCTGACCATAAGGAACCCGGTTTATCGCCCACAACAAACCGGGTTTCTTGAAGAAACCCGGTTTCTGGACCACATTCATTTTTAACAAGAAGTTAACAAATCAGCTCTGAGGCTTTTTCACTATCTTACCATTTCTTTCAATCTTCAGCGGCGTCTTAGGAAAATCACTTTGCGTGAGATTGCGAATCAGCTGCACGCTGCGAAAAGATTGGTCGATGTAGGGTATCCCTTGCCCATCCAAATGCACCGGCACAATCTTTCCAGATACAAAATCCCCCTCAGCGTTCAGCTCAACCTGCAAGATCAGCGAGTAACCCAGTTCTGCCACAGTTGACAGGCTGCGGTATCCTAAAAAATTCCCCAGCGAATAGGCGATTAGCTTTCCCTTGTACAATTCTACCGCTCTGGGGACGTGCGGGCCATGTCCCAGAATCAAATCCGCTCCAGCATCAATCATAGTGCGGGAAAAGAGAACCATGTTTCCCCGGTTCTCGCCATAGAAGCTTTCCTGTTGATTTCGCACCCGCATCGCGCCAGTCCCCTCCGCACCGGCATGCACGGAGATCGCGACAATCTTAGCATTTTTTCTGGCTTCTGCCACCAATTTTTTCGCCGCCGGCATGTCGAGGATGGAGTTGTGATAGTCATAGTTGCTGAACCCGATAAAAGCCACCGGCACGCCTTTAACCGTCATGTAAAGGATTTTCCCTTTCTTGCCGACAGCCTTCATCCCGGCTTTTTCGATATTGTTGAACGTGTCTTCAAACCCCCGCTCGAAGAAGTCCCCAGAGTGATTGTTGGCCACGCTCAAAACGTCAAACCCAACTGACTTCAACAGCCCGGCGTACTTCGGGGGCGTGCGAAAGGCAAAAGACCTGCCGGTGCTGGTATCCTTAGCAGAATAAGGATAATTTGTCAAGGTGCTTTCAAAATTGCCAAACAGGAGATCAGCGCCTTGCAGGTAGCCTCTGACAGACTGAAACAGAACCCGCTCGTTTTTGGGCAGTTTGCTGTAAGGATAGTTGCTGCCGGGGATGATGTCGCCAACGGCTTTTATGGTAATGGAGGTTGCGGCAGCGGAGGGCGCGACGGCGGCTGAAGCCGTCATGAAGCTGCCGGCAAAATGAGCTTTTTTATCCTTTTTTGGCTGTAGTTCTAACGCCTGTCCGTCTGGGTTTTTGCTGAAGGATTCTGGCGGACTGAATTGAGCTGAAACCATTTCGCCGAGAGTTTCCCCGGAACGAGGGCGGGTTGGCGGTGCCGGTTGGATGAAGGGGGTTTCAAAGAGAGCCGGCTGCTCTGCCCGGTTCTGAGTTAAGCTTGAGATTGGGGCGAACCGGCTGTATTGTTGAGAGCTCCTGACAAAGACTGTGCCGGTGCCGATCAAGAAGCCGGCGGTTCCCACGCACAGAAAAAGCCATTTAGTATTGCTTTTGGCAGCGGTCGGGGGCTGATTGCTGCTATTGAGAGGATTTTTCTGGGGCTGGGCCCAGATTGACCGCAATTTGGCCCAAGCGTCCGCCCTTAACTCAAACTCTTCAGTCCAAGCCGGCAGTGGCTGATCTGTTTGTCGCCCGTAGACTTTGACTGTGGGGATGGACCTCACGCCGAGGCTGTGCAGCCGGTCCCGAATATAATCGACGCAGGCTTGTTGAGCCGGCACAGAAGCGCCATCTAGCAGGATGTGCAAGCAGCGATCCTTGCGGAGTGCTGTCGCCGTGACGCCCTTCGATCTCAACCCCTGGTTGAGCGCAAAGGCAATCGCAGCCGGATCGCCCCCTTTCGCCAAAGCCTCTATGTCTTGTTTCGCCACAATATCTTCCCTCACCACTCACAGCTGTTTTAATCATAGGTTTTGACAGGGGCTGAAACTCTGACTGCTGTTCGCAGCGAATGCGGCGCGGCGGCGGGGCGGGCTATTGACGGGCTAGAATTTGGAAAGGCTTCTGGTGCGGTCGAATGTGGCCATCCGCCCTCTTGCCGGTGCGCGCTCTCGCCCTGTATCCAGACAAGGTATTTTTATCCCGACCCCAGGCGCTGTAGGGCGTTTATGCGGATTTAAGTTGAGGCGATTATTTTTTATGACAGGTAAGGCAAGCGAGAGCGAACAGCAGAATCCCCGCCGGTTGCTGGTGACTGGCGGTGCGGGATTTATTGGCTCGAATTTTGTCCGCTACTGGTGCGAGCGCTACCCAGCAGACCGAGTGGTGGTGCTTGACGCCCTTACCTATGCCGGCAACCGGCGCAATTTGGCCTCTTTGGAAGGGCGGGAGAATTTTCGGTTTGTCGGGGGGGATATTTGCGACCGGGCGCTGGTTGACACCCTGCTGCGAGAAGAAGCGCTCGACACCGTGGCCCACTTTGCGGCGGAATCCCACGTTGACCGGTCGATTTTAGGGCCGGGTGCCTTCATTCAAACTAATGTGGTGGGAACGTTCACCCTGCTGGAAGCCTACCGGCACCACTGGCAAACCCTCCCCGATTCCCCCCCAGGAGTGTTCCTGCACGTCTCTACAGATGAAGTTTACGGCAGCCTGGGGCCTGCTGACCCCGCCTTTACGGAAAAGACGCCCTACGCGCCAAACAGCCCCTACTCGGCGTCTAAAGCCGGCAGCGACCACTTGGCCCGCGCCTACTGGCACACCTACGGTGTCCCCACGATTATTACCAATTGCTCCAATAATTATGGCCCGTACCATTTCCCGGAAAAGCTGATTCCCCTGATGTGCGTCAACATGCTGCAGGGCAAACCGCTGCCGGTGTATGGGGATGGCCAGAATATTCGGGACTGGCTGTATGTGCTGGATCACTGCAGCGCCCTGGATGCGGTGATTCACTGTGGCCAGCCGGGGGAAACGTACAATATCGGCGGTAATAACGAGGTGAAAAATATCGACCTGGTGCTTCTGCTGTGCCGGCTGATGGATGAATTGGCCCCCTCGCTGCCGGTGCGCCCTTGCGAGCAGCTGATTACCTTTGTCAAAGACCGGCCCGGTCACGACCGGCGCTATGCCATTGATGCCACCAAGATTAAAACTGAGTTGGGCTGGACTCCTTCAGTAACGGTGGAAGAGGGGTTGCGGCGCACGGTGGAATGGTATTTGGCCCACGAGGATTGGTGGCGACCCCTGCTGTCGCAGGAGTATCAGGCTTTCTACCGCAAGGTCTACGCCTAGAAAAGGAGAGGGGGCTGCGCCACCTGCATTTCCACCCGCCGGTGCTTTGGCTTCCTCAAAAGATGGGGTGCGTCACCAACGCACCCTGCGAAATATTCTCCTATCTCAGAACAATTACTGAGAGTTTCACAGTCTAAACGCTGAACAAGCGAAATATTACTGAAAATTCGCCTGACAAATAACTCTCAGGGGCAAGAAAAATCACTCGCAGCTGTGAGACAAATCACTGCCTGAACCCTAACCGTGTTTTATAAATAAGATAAGAAGGTTAAAACTTGTCCGCCCGCTCGAGTTTTGTGAAGATTCTGTGAATTCGTGCGTCGCCCTGTTGCAATTAAACTTTTACAGGTCATACTAAAAACAAAGCAAGCGTCGCATTTAAATCTAACTCTCAATCAAGGAGTGCCTGCCATGAAAACTAAACTGCTGTCTGCCCTAACTGCCGCTGCTGCTGCCGCAACTGCCCTGCTAGGCTTCTCCGGTTCGGCCCACGCTTTCGGGTTTGGAACGAACGGTATCAGCTTCCAACAGGACACGCAGGTCAAATTTACCTTTGTCCAAAGTATGGGGGCCAACCTGTCAAACCTGGGGATCTACAAGGTCAATGGCGGTACAGTCAATCCCGTCACAGACAAAGTGGCCACCCTTTTCCAGGAAAGCCAGAGGTCAGATAGCTTCAACAGCATTGGCAACACGGCGGCCAAGGCGACCGGATATTTGGGAACGGCGGCCAACTTGACGGGGCCGGCTCAGGTGTCGTTCACGTTCCTGGCCAATCAAGTTTACACCATGGGCCTGTTCAACCAGGGCTGGCAGAGCACCTGGACGCGCTACTCGACAACCAGCTTAAATACTCGTTATGGACTCCAGCACGCCGCGTTTGGGTCATCAGGCTCTAAGACAGCTGATGGTCAAGCATTGGCCGGGGTCAGCACCTACCAGTCTACCAATCCGTTTGTTAGCGGAGGCGTTGCAATTGGCTTCGAGGATGCGGCAGACGGTGGCGACCGCGACTACAACGACTTCATCGTCAATGCGGAAGCAGTCCCCGAGCCAATCACGATGGGGGGTCTGGCCCTGGGATTCGGCGGTATGGTAATGGCTCGTCGCCGCATGAACCGCAAAACCGCTTAAGCAAGTGGGCAGTGGGGTTTTTAAAGAGGATTGCAAGTCATCAGTCAGAGCAGTTGGCCCCTGGGGCTAGCTGCTTTCGAGTGCCATAGAGTGGCACCAGAACCACTCACATCCGTTACATCTCTACAGTCCGCAGGGTGCATTCTTATTTTGCAAGTATACCGAACTGCCTTGGCACAGGTGTGGTTTTTTCTGTCCCCCTCACCCCCACCTCTCCCGCCACCCCTCACCCCCTCGTGTCTCTCGTGAACCCCCTCTGAGCCACTGAGAAGATTTTTATAAAAGTGGGATGCTTTCAGTCCGCAACCCCACCCGCCTGCTGGGCCCATCATCTGGGATGATGGCGGCTCCCTGTGCTGGCTGCCTTTTATGAAGCTTTTGCAAAGAAGCGAGAAGGATTTCTGCGTAATTATACGGAAATTTCTCCCTGAGGGAGGAGAGGATCGTGGCGCGGTAGATAAGTGGGGCAGCAATCGGGGCAACTTAAGATAGTATAGTGTGGGTGCCGGTCTAGCAGGGGTTACAACCTCACGAAATAGGCGGCCAAACTCAGCATAAGCTGACCTTCTTTTAGGAATTAAAGAAGCAAATACTAAACCTTGAGGCCGCTGAAACTGCGAAGGGCTGCGATGACTCAAATGGACTGGCTCAAAAGTGTGCCAAAGCAGAAATTATTTGTGCTGGGTATAGCAGCAAGTTTAATAGCTGTCCAGCTTTATTTGGCAGACAGATTTAAGATGACTGAGCTCTTTGGCACGAGTGCCTTGGCTTGGGGGGCGGTGTCGTTCCTGCTCTGGGAAAAGCGAGACACCCTGAATCTGAAAAGCGGGATTTTCTCTAAATTTTTTGGCGGAACTCTGATTGCTTTGGTACTGTTAAAGAGTTTGTCCCTGTCTGCATATCACCCTTTTCTTCGCGTCTCACCTTTAATTTCAGCCGTGAGTCTGGGGCTGGCAGTTTCTGGCGTCAAAGGATTAAAGCAATATTGGCAGGAACTGCTTATCCTGTGTTTTCCCGCCCTCTCTCCCGCACCGGCGATTCTAGTAAAGACGATTGATTTAACGACCTTAACGGCTAAATTTTCTGGGATGCTGCTTTGGTACTTGGGATTTGCAGTATCTCGCCAAGGAGTCTATTTAAGTGTGGCAAATAAGAGTGTGGAGGTCGGGACGGGCTGTTCCGGCTTAAGTGTGATCATGCAGATGGTGATGCTAGCCATTCTGTTCTTATTTATGTTCCCCACAAACTGGAAGCAGAAAATATTAGTGCCGGGGGTGGCGGTATTAGTGGGATTTGCGGTCAACGTGGTGCGGGTTGCTCTCATGGCGTACCTGATAGCGTACTCTACTGAAGGAGCTTTTGAATACTGGCACTTTGGGCAGGGATCTATAATATTTTCGATGATTGCCGCAGCGATTTTCGGGCTTTTCTGCCAGTTCGGGATACTGCGAAATGAACCGGAAAATCAGTAGAAGTAGGGTGCGTTCCCGACTGCGGAACTCCGTAGAAGCAGTTGCCGGTGGATCGGGAAGGCAGCGAAAAGAAGTAGGGTGCGTTCCCGACAGGGGAATTCCGTAGAAGCAGTTGCCGGTACATCGGGAACGCACCGAAAAGAAGTAGTTTGTTAGACGGGGGCAGCATTTCAGCTGTGGTGTCCATCCCTAAAGAGACGGCTTTCTCCAAGGAATGCCCACTTGCGTCCTAGAAACTGCGCGGTTTTCCAGGTAAGGGCAAAGGCGGCTACGCTTCGCGCCACATTGAGAGACAATAGGACACGATTACTCTCACATTCAGAGTGCCAATTTTATGAGCGGATCGCAAGGCGAAGAAGGGCAGTCTATATACAGGCTGCGTTGGATAGGCTACGGGCTATTGGTGTTAGCGTTAATGGACGCCATTCAGGTTTTGATTCCACCGGCAGCTGGGGCTGCTGGCAACCCTGAATGGGTGTTGCAGACGATCGGGGCTCTGGTGGAGCGGGTGCCCGTTCCCCTGTTGGGGCTGGCGCTGGTCTTTTTTGGGGAGGACATGGACCGGACAGGATTGGAAAAGACTGTCTTGAGCTTGCTGTCGTGGGCCACCCTGCTGCTGGCGGTGATATCTCTGTTGCTGATTCCCCCAGGACTGGCTTACACCGTGCAGATCAATAACCAAAACAATCAGCAAATCGCCGCCCAAGCGGCGGGACAGCTCAAGCAGCTGCAAGACGTTGAAACCCAAGTCAGTCAGGGAACCCCTCAAGATATACAGAATCTGGTGACCCAGCTCAACAGCTTGGGGTTGAAAGTGGACAGCCAAAAACCAGAGGAAGTGAGAAGCCAAATCCTTGAGAAAATTGCCACTGCCAAAAAGGACATCGAACCCCAAGCTCAAGCCGCGCGGTCGAATCTGCGCATGGCGCTGCTGAAAAATTCTGTCAAGTGGAACCTGGGGGCTCTGATCTCTAGCGCTTTATTTTTTACCATTTGGCGCAGTACCGGCTGGACGCGACGCCGGCGGGGCTACTGAGCGGGCGAGGGAGCAGGCCCGGAAGGCCAAGCGCCGGTGTGGCCACACCGGCAAGACCGGCAGCCCCTCGGTTGGGGCGGCTGACGCTTTGGCACCCGAAAAGCGCCGGTGTTATCCCTCTGGAAGCGAATGTTCAGATTTTTTGGGGATATAGGTTAGCACAGCTGTGCTAACCTACTTTTTCATGTACCTTTACAGATCCGCGCCGGTCGCTAACCCCTATCCAAGACCCTATGCCGATGCCCCCCAACTCCCCTGTTTTTGCCCTCAAAGCCAATTTGGCGGTCTCACACGGGTGTGCCAGGGCAACCGCACCCGCCCAGACGGCTAGACAGCAAACCTGATATGAGTTTAAATAATTAAGGCAAGCCGGATTCCTGGGGAACCCAGTTGAATAAAAACCATCCGGGTGGAACATTGCTAGGTTGAATTGAATACAATCCCCGCCCGCTGGGGAGAGCTGTTGAACGGAAACTAAATTCCTTAAAGCGCGTGAATTCAAACCAGAATCAAGACAAACCTCTTATTAGCCTGTTCACCGCTATCAGCATTGTGGTAGCCAACATGATCGGAACGGGCGTCTTCACCAGTTTGGGCTTCCAGGCTGAGGGTATTAAATCCGGCTTTGCCTTACTCTGCTTGTGGCTGGTCGGGGGTATCCTGGCTATTTGCGGTGCCCTCTCCTACGGCGAACTCGCCGCAGTAATGCCCCGCTCCGGCGGTGAGTTTCACTATCTGTCCAAGATTTACCATCCGGCAGTCGGCTTCCTTTCAGGATGGCTTTCCGCTACAGTAGGCTTTGCCGCACCCATCGCCGCAGCTGCGATGGCTTTGGAGAAGTACTTCTCGCAAGTCTTCCCATTCTTTCCCCCGACAGCAATCGCCTTGACGGTGGTAATAGGGGTTTCGCTGATTCACACGCGGGATGTGAAACTGGGAAGTTACTTTCAAAATAGCTTCACCCTATTGAAAGTCCTGCTGATCGTCACCCTAATTGTTTGCGGATTTTTGCTTGGCCACCCCCAGGATATCAATTTTCTGCCGGCGAATAACGACCTGAACCTGATTTTCAGTTCTCCATTCGCCATTTCCCTGGTATATGTGATGTATGCCTATTCCGGCTGGAATGCTTCTATCTACATTGCCAGTGAGGTGAAAGAGCCTGAAAAAAATGTGCCCCGCTCTTTATTGGCGGGGACTTTAATTGTCCTGGCGCTATACCTGCTGCTCAACTTTATTTTTCTGTACACCACTCCGATCGAGCTGCTGGCAGGAAAACTGGAGGTAGGGGCTGTAGCCGCCACACAGATTTTTGGGGAGTTGGGCGGTAAGGTTATGAGCTTGCTTATCTCCCTCGGACTTGTCTCTGCCATCAGCTCGATGGTTTGGGCCGGCCCGAGAGTGACGCAGGTAATCGGCGAGGATATCCCCTTCTTTAAACTGCTGGCAAGAACCAATGCAAAGGGCATTCCTTATTATGCCATACTGGCCCAGCTGGCCATCGTAGTAGTCCTGGTTATTACGTCCAGTTTTGAGTCGGTTATCACCTATCTCGGATTCACCCTTACCCTGTCTTCTTTCCTCACGGTTTTAGGGGTATTTGTCCACAGGTTCAGGTATCCTGACTTTCCCAGACCCTATAAAACATGGGGCTATCCGGTGACGCCTCTCGTTTTCCTGGCTATCAGTCTCTGGATGCTGGTATTTATTTTCACCGACAAACGTGAGGAATCACTGGCAGGATTGGGTACGATTCTTCTCGGTCTGCCGGTTTACTTCTTTGCTGACAAGCAGCGACTTGTTGACTAGGCTCCTAAAATTTCCAGCAATAATTAATTTGAACCTACGCCATGAACAGAAAAAAACTCCCGTATTTACTGCTGGCTGCGATTCCGACTCTGTTTTTTGTCCAGTCCTGCACTAATAACACTAAGCTAGGCACAGAAAGTTCTGTCCCTGGCACCAGCGCAACTGGCGATCTGGCGCAGTCCCCACTGAAAAACGAAAAGCAGGCTGGCGCTGCTCAAGATTCTCAAAAATCCGCTTCTCAATTCGATGAGAAGAAGTCGGCAAAATTGACGGATGCGGCCAAGTTTATCGCCGGCATTAAGGTGGATGCCTCCAGTCCGCTGGCTTCCCTGCAAAACACTAGAGCCTGGAGCGATCATGCGTCTTACCTTGAGAATGCGTGGGGGAAACTGGACGCTCAACAGCTGTCGAAAATCCGACAGTGGTCGGACGCGGAACTGAAGTCGCTCAATCAATCTTCTTCTCCCATATTCTATCCGTTTAGCGGGCCAGACTTTTTGTATGCCTATTCGTTTTTCCCGAAAGGCAGTCAGTATATTATGGCTGGTTTGGAGCCGGTGGGAGACATCCCCGATCTTGAGAAAATCCCAGAGTCGCAACTGGATAAAAAGTTGCGGTCGATCGACACAGCTCTGTACGCTATCCTGCAATTGAGCTTTTTCCGCACCAATGATATGAAGGAAGATTTGGCGGAAAAAGGCGTTATGCCCATTTTGTTCGTCTTTCTGACCCGCACCAATAATAAGATACTGGACGCGCAGCACATCGAACTGGACAAGAACGGCAATATCCAGGTGGTAGATGCGGCTCCAAAGGACGGTGCGGCTCAAAAGTTGATTCCGGGGGTGAAGATTTCATTTCTCCCTGCAGGAGAATCCCAGCCGCGCACGCTGTATTATTTCTCTGTCGATTTATCGAATGAGGCTTTAGAGAAAACTCCGGAATTCAATACCTTTGTCAAACAGCTCCAACAACCGGTAACATACCTGAAGGCGGCATCTTACCTGATGTACCGCGATAATTTTTCCAACATCCGGAATCTGATTCTCGAACAAAGCAGCAGCCTGCTGCAGGATGATTCCGGAATGCCGGTCAGCTATTTTGACTCCTCCAAGTGGGACTTGAAGTTTTATGGCAACTACACGCACCCGATCGATTTGTTCAGTGTCAGGGAACAGCCTGAACTGAAGAAGATTTATCAAAGCGATAAGAGCATCAAGCCGCTGGATTTCGGTATTGGCTACCAGTTTCAAGTGGGTCAGTCTAATTTAATGCTGGCGCTTTCTAAGCAACAGCCCCAATCCAAACCCTAGCCGGTCAGGGTAATATAAGAGCGTTTTTCATCTTTTGTGAGGGACTGAGAAACCCGGTTTCTTAAAGAAACCGGGTTTCTCTTGGCAAAGAAACCCGGTTTCTTAACTCCGAAACCTTCCCCCGCACGCCTGTCTGGCTGGGGCCAAATCTTCCTTGACCCCAGCCACAGCAAGGTTTGCCACCGGCAACCCACGGTTTATTTAGCTTCAGCTATTTGTGTTTCAGGCGAACATCCCATTGCTTTCAACCAGCGATAATTAGAAGCGATCGCCCCTGTGAAGGTGGGATACACCTTATACTCCACACCGAATTCTTCGCAAACTTCTCGGACAATTTTACTGATCTGCGGGTAGTGAATGTGACATATCTGCGGGAAAAGGTGGTGGGTGACTTGATGGTTCAGCCCCCCCAGATACCAGTTGAAAAATGGGCTATCCGTGGCAAAATCAACCGTTGTCCGCACTTGACAAATCGCCCACTCGTCATCAATGGTCTGCGTTACAGGATCGGGTGTTAAAAACTCGGCTGTTTCCATCACATGGGCCAGCATAAAAATCACACATATCGCCAAACCATAGGTCATGTACGTTAGCGAAACCCCCAGCAGTACCTGCAGCGGAGTGTAGCCAATTGCTAAAGGAAGACCTATGACGTAGCCCACCCAAAGAACCTTAACTCCCAACAGGGTTATCAGCTCGGAAGTTTTCGGTTTGGGGATGACATGATCGTGATATTTGCCCTTGATTAAAATCAAATAAACATCATATACAGACCAATAGAAAGGTATAAACAAGTAGATAAACCAGGTGTAAATGTGCTGAAAGCGTTGAAACCACTGGTGTTCTTGGGTGGGAGACATCCGCACCAGACCGTCCCCATGTATTTCCACATCATGGCCTAGGATATTGGTGTAAGTGTGGTGAAGGACGTTGTGGCGATATCTCCACAAATAACTTGAAAGTCCTATGAAGTCGTAAGTTAACCCCAAAATACGATTGACGCGCTGGTTGGCAGAATAACCGCCGTGATTCGCATCATGCCCAACATTAAACGAGAAAGCGGCTATCCCCAGCGCTAGAATCACACAGCCAAGCAGCTTCACCGGCACAGCCGCCGGTACGAACAGAACAAACATCCAAGATGAAATCACCCACGCGCAAATTATTGCGGTCTTCAGGTACATCTGAGGATTGTCTCGCTGAGATAGGCCCTCATTCTGAAAATAAGCCTCCACTCGCCGGTTGAGTTCTTTTCGGAAACCGAGCTTTTTGGAAAACGTAACTTTGGCCTGTGTCATTTTACCTGATATGTACGAACCGATTTAGCATTATACCCTTTTGACGCAGATTGAGCGTGAAATCCAGCCCGCTCGCCCTAAAAAAATGTAAAAATAGGACTGCTTGTGGGCTGCCTCGGGTATTTCGCCCCCACCGGTTGCCAGAGGCGAGTGCCGGTGAGACAACATTGTTAACAATATCAGCAGCGGGGCGCTTTCGACCGGCGAACCGAATTTTTTTTTCAAAAAAACCGCTCTCCCACTTCCGCCCCACAGGGAAACCGAAATCTCACGCAACCATTCCCCGCAAAGTCGGTGAGTGAGTTTCCCGCCCAACCGATTGAACCGGAACAGCACAATCCACAGCGCGGCACGAAGAAACGTGCCCGCCGGCTGTTTCGACCCAACCTGTAGCCTGCAGGACTGGAGGCAGGCGAAATCTCAGCCTTCCCAATATATCACACCGGCGTGCCGAGAGCAAAACTTCCGGAAACAAAGCCGGCGCTCCTTGAGGCCAAGTGGCCACCTGAAAAGCCGGTGAGGCCGGTGCGCTGCAGGAATCCCGTGGCGTTTGTCCTAAATTCTCTACTTGGCGCTCTCCAAAAGCGCCAGTGCCTGCTCGAACACAGGTTCCCCGGCGCGGCTTTGCAGAATTGAGCGAGCAAATTCAACGAGTTCCCGATCCGGACTGCTGTCGTTCTGGATGAGTTTGCTAGCTGAATAGTAGCTGACATCCCCAACCATTAATTCATTCGTTTTCCCTGTTTGCAGGCGCGATTGCTCCTGATTCCATGAAACGCATTTCCCTCGAAAAGTCAGCTGGAACCAGACAATCTCACCATCTTTCAAGTCAAAAAACACATCAAAATAAGGCTCCTCTCCTTGATACCATATTCGGATTTGCCGGCTGTCTTTTTCGGGTCGCAATAGCTTCGGATCGATCCGGTGGAGTGAAGCTCCCAGCGCTGCAATTTCCTTCTGATTCATGGTGGCTCCCATTTTGCCATTCCGGCCCACTCTCACCTGTCCACCCTTAGTTCGCAGGCTAGAAGCCTCGACTGCTGGCTTGAACCCATCACAGACCATTGTAGCGAGTTTGCTCAGGTGGCTATAATTAGCCATTATATCAACCCGGTGCCGGTGCGGTTGGGTTTGGCCAGCCGAGCCCGTTAGTAAAGCACCCTACCCCCCCAGCACCGCAGGCATTGTCGCCCACAGGAAAACAGCCACCGTCGCAATCGCCAACACCCCCTGAATCAAATTGCCCACAACCGTTCCCAGCGCAATCCCCACACCGGCTTTCAGCGCCACCTTCCAGTCGCGCCGGTAGAGGTACTCTCCGACAATCGCTCCCAGCAGCGGGCCCAGCAGGAGCCCCACCAGCGGGCCACCAAAGGGCAGCGCCGGCAGCAGACCCAAAAATCCCACCACCAAGCCGACGATGGCACCAATCTGCCCCCACTTGCTAGCACCGGCCTGTTTTGCCCCCCAGTAGGTGGCCAGAAAATCAATCCCCACGCTGAGCAGCAAAACCGCAATGGCCGTTCCCAGTGGCCAACCCAAACCGCTGAAACCATTAGCCACTCCCCAGATGGCAATCGCCCCCAGAATCAAGCTCGCACCCGGAATGCCAGGAACCACCGCCCCCACCACCCCGACGAGCATCATAGCAACCAGCACCCAGTAGAGAACCGTCATAAACTTTCACCTCAATTATGGGGAAATTCCAGGCAACTTTTCACCGGCGATTCAAAATAATAACCGGCAATCTCAGCGCCGTACTTGCGGCCTATTTCTATGACAGACTGGCGCGACTCAACGGTGGGGTTCGTATTGTCCACCACAACCGAGCGCCCCGCCTGAAGTGCCGCTTCAATCAGCTGCGCCTGCCTTCTGGAGGGGTTCTTGTTGTTGCGAAACAAATCCTTGCTGACCAGCTCGTGCGTTGCCGCGAAATAGTTGCGGAAAAACGTACTTTTTCCAGCCCCCTGCAAGCCGGTGAATATCACTAACTCCATCTCTAATTTCTATCCCTCTTCCTCTCTCTCCTTCTTTCTTGGCGTCCTTGGCGTCTTGGCGGTTCAATTCCCCTATGCAATTTAACATATTTTTTTCTCAGTCCCAACCAGCAGTCAGCGTCACAGTTGAGCAGTCGCGGCTTAATTTCCGCTCCTAGCTCCCAGGCGCTCTGGGGCGAACCGAGCGGATCGCCCAGGGAGCGAGAGCGACCAGCGCCTCACCCCTCACCCCTGACTTCTGAGGGCAAATACTGGCTGAGAGTGTAGTCGAGTTTTTCCGCAATCCCCTCCACCCAGTTTTCATCTTGCTTGGTGTAGCTGCGAGGGGCATTCGCGCCCAAAATCAGAACACCGCGACTGCCAATCGGCTGGCAGATGACGCCCTGGGTATTTTCTGGCAAATAGTCAAACTCGATGCGCCCTGGATAAACCTTTAAATCTACCAAATAAACCGGCTTTTGTTTCTGTATAACCCGCTGCAAAATCGCGCCCGGTTTCACCTCCCGGCTGACGCCCAAAATTCCCCGCCGCAACAGCACTCGTCCCCCATACCAAACCACAAGCGAGCGAGTCACCGTATTCGTCAGCAACAGCATGCTAGCCCAAGCCAGTTCAGTTTTCACCGGCTCCGGCAAATCGGGAGCCAGTTCAAACCCCTGCTCGCCCTTAAGTTCAACGGTTAATGGCGAGCGCGGCTGCACCTGCTGCCACAGCAAACCCGTCAAAATCAGCAGGGCAGTTAAAATCACACCCAGGGCATCCGAGCGAGCTTGGGAATTAGTCAGCTCGGGTGCCAGAAAGCGATTGACCAGCAGCAGCACCCCCCCCAGAGAGCCGGCAACGATCGGCAGCCGGCGCAGCACTTGATTTTGGTCTGGTTTAGCCATATTCAGCCTAAGCGTTCACCCTTAGCGAGCTCACTCAACATCCTTTACCCTTTCAATCGTCTTCCGGCTCAATAATTCTTTGGAACAGATAGCCGGTGCCCCGAGCCGTGAGAATCAACTCTGGATTGCTGGGATCGTCTTCTAACTTAGCTCTCAGGCGCGAGATGTGGACATCCACCACCCGCGTGTCCACATGGCGTTCTGGCGTGTACCCCCACACCTCCTGCAAAATCTCCGAACGGGAGAAGGGCTCGCCAGAGCGGCTGACCAAAAGCTCCAGGAGACTGAACTCCATGCCGGTGAGGCGAATCCGCTCATCTCCCTTGTAGACCTGCCGCTTGTTGGTGTCAATCCGCAGATTGGCCACATGAATCACCCCAGAGCTGGGAATCCCTGTTGCGCCGGTTTTCTCCACGCGGCGCAGCACAGAGCGGATGCGAGCTTCCAGTTCCTTGGGAGAAAAAGGCTTGACCACATAGTCATCCGCTCCCAACTCCAGGCCGGTGATCCGGTCTGCCACATCTCCGAGGGCTGTTAGCATAATGATGGGGACATCAGATTCTTTCCGCAACTCCTGACAGACGCCGTAGCCATCTAGCTTCGGCATCATCACATCCAGAACCACCAAGTCAGGAGTGGCGCTGCGAAAGGTTTCTAACGCTTCTTCGCCGTCAGCCGCCGTCACCACATCGTAGCCAATCATAGACAGGCGCGTTTCCAGAATCCGACGGATAGAAGCTTCGTCATCGACTACCAGTATCTTCTCTTTGTGGTTTTCCATCGCACTCACAACGCTCCTTAAGTTGGATTTCTCAGCCTTAATTTTTTCTACTCTATCATTGGAATTATCTCACATTCCCAAGTCTTGAGAGCGCATAAATACTCACCGCACACCAGACTTCAGGCTTTTTTAATATTTCTCTGTTCAATTCAGGGTCTTTAACATCTAAACGAATGCCTAAGCCTCGAACTCACTATATTTGCAGCGAATGCGGGGCGGAGTTCTCGCAATACTTTGGCAAATGTTCCTCCTGCAACCACTGGAACACCCTGCTTGAGCAAGTGATTGCGCCCGCCGGCAACTCTCCCAGGCCAAGTTTGAACGGCAGTTCCTGGATCAAGGAACACGGGCGAATGCCAGACAAAGCTGCCGGTCAGCCGAGATCGTCATTCAAATTATCCCAAATTGCCGACGCTGCAGTGTCTCGCTGCTCCTCGGGCTTTGGGGAACTCGATCGGGTGCTCGGCGGCGGCATCGTTCCCGGCTCCTTGGTGCTCATAGGCGGGGAGCCGGGAATTGGCAAATCGACCCTGCTGCTCCAGGTGGCCAATCAGCTGTCTTACCACTCCCGCATCCTCTATGTTAGTGGGGAAGAGTCGGGACAGCAGGTGAAAATGCGAGCCGGGCGCTTGCGAGCTGACCCTGCTGCTGCTGATGGCCCGGATGCGCCGGGCATTGAGCCGGAGCCGGAAAGCAAGGGAGAGGAAAACACTCAATCCCCAATCGGGCAACTAACAGCCAAACATGATTCCTCCAGCTCCCAAACCCCCAATTCCAAACTCAAAACTCTCAACTGTGAATCCCATTTCTACCTGCTGCCCGAAACAGACCTCGAAGAAATCCTCCGGGAGCTGGAATCGCTCAAACCCAATCTGGCGGTGATTGACAGTATCCAGACCATCTACTTTCCCTCCCTGACATCGGCTCCCGGCTCGGTGGCCCAGGTGCGGGAATGCACCTCGGCCCTCATGCAGGTGGCCAAGCGAGAGAATATCACCCTTTTTATTGTAGGGCACGTCACCAAAGAAGGCGCGATTGCCGGCCCGAGAGTTCTGGAACACCTTGTAGATACGGTGCTGTTCTTTGAAGGCGACCGTTTCGCCAGCCACCGGCTGCTGCGCTCGATAAAAAACCGCTTTGGTGCCACCCATGAAATCGGCGTGTTTGAAATGGTGGCCAACGGTCTGCGGGAAGTCGATAACCCCTCCGAACTGTTTTTGGGCAATCGAGAAGAAATCGTCTCGGGCAGCGCCACTGTTGTAGCCTGCGAAGGCACCCGCCCAATTGTAGTGGAATTGCAGGCGCTGGTCAGCCCCAGCTCCACCGGCAGCCCCCGCCGCTCCACCACCGGCGTTGAGTCCAACCGGCTCCTGCAAATTCTCGCCGTTCTGGAAAAGCGGGTGGGAATCCCCCTGTCTAAATTAGACACTTATGTCGCTTCCGTGGGCGGGCTAGTCGTCTCCGAACCGGCGGCTGACTTGGGCATAGCGATAGCCGTGGTGTCCAGTTTCCGCGACCGAGTGGTAGATCCCCACACGGTAATTATTGGAGAAGTCGGCTTGGGCGGTCAAGTGCGCCCCGTTTCCCAGCTGGAATTGCGGCTGCGGGAAGCCGCCAAACTCGGCTTCAAGCGAGCGATCATCCCCAAAGGGCAAATTCCTCCCGACTTGGGCTTAGAAATTGTGCCGGTAGGCAAGGTGCTCGATGCGATTATTGAGGCAATTCCCGGTCAGCCCAACCAAAACTTCGAGCCGGCAGACTCCCAAGAGGAGTATGACGATCAGTATGACGATCAGTATGACGATGAGGATGAGGATGAGGAGGGAAATGGGTTTGTCGAGTCAGAGCCGGTGTTCTAACAAGTAGCGCCACAGGTTGGGGTGGGGCAGCGCACGCCGGCACTCCTCCAGAAGAAATGCTCCCCCTCCTCTCCCCCTCCTCTCCCCCTCCCCCCCCCTTTCGGGGGTAGGTTTTTTAGATATGGGGTATTTTTAGGCTCGGTACCCAAGTCGCAGGGGAGCAAGGGGGAACTTACAGGACTGGGGTTTCGCTGGTTGCACGCCTAACACATAGAAAAAACCTGCCCTTGTCAGGCGTCCCACTCCGGGTGTCTGTTCGGTTTACCGCATGCGGAATTACGGGAAACCGAAACAAGAGAGCAGTTTCAAAGACACCGGCAGCCGTCACCCCCCCCAAATGCCAGCAGAGAGGGGATTTCACCTTTGCCACCGAGCTACCACTCGCTGTCTGTTCGGTTTACCGCATAAGAAATTACGGTAAACCGAAACAAGAGAGCAGTTTCAAAGACACCGGCAACCGTCACCCCCCCCAAATGCCAGCACAGAGGGGATTTCACCTTTGCCACCGAGCTACCACTCGCTGTCTGTTCGGTTTACCGCATGCGGAATTACGGGAAACCGAAACAAGAGAGCAGTTTCAAAGACACCGGCAACCGTCACCCCCCCCAAATGCCAGCACAGAGGGGATTTCACCTTAGGCGAGCCAGCCCCCCAGGCGCTGTATGTTCGGTTTACCGCATAAAGAATTACGGGAAACCGAAACAAGAGAGCAGTTTCAAAGACACCGGCAACCGTCACCCCCCAAATGCCAGCAGAGAGGGGATTTCACCTTAGGCGAGCCAGCGCCCCACTGCTTTCGGGGGTAAGTGTACCCCCGAAAGCCTCCTCCCCCCACCCGGCACGGGGGAAAGGGTTGGGGGGTGGGGTTCCCGCTTCATATCAACGCCAGCCGGAACCGGACAGCTCCATTGAATGTGAACTTTAAAAAGTGAATCAAGCTACAGCAGAAACCAGGTTGGTTTTACCATAATCGGCTTATGAGTCCAAAATTAATTACATTTTGCCCAACTATTTTGCAACAGCTACTGCTTGACTTACCTCCTTCAGCACTGGCGCTGTTGCCTCCAGCAGAACCGTCATCTTGTCGATTTCCTGCAACATATTAGCAATAGCAACCCCTTGCTCGGTCGAGCGATTTTTAGGCAAAGCCTTCAACTCCCCTAGCAAAATCGCCAGAGATTTGCGCAGGCTGCTAGCTGAATTCATCGTGGGATTCAACCGATTGATATTCAATCCCGCATTCTCGGGGAATAAGCCTTCAAAATTAGACGACATGCTATTTAAATCCCGCTTCACAGACTCAACAGCAGCCGATAACTTCTCGACCTGGGATTCGCTCAATCCGGATTGGGCAGATGTCAGAAAAGCAGTCTGTTCGGTGAGAGCTTCTGCAGTTGACTCAGGCTCTAATTCTACCTTTCCTTCAGGTGTAACGATGGTAATTTTGAACGGTTCCAGGGGCGGCGGATTATTTTTATAATACTCCACGGCGGCGGTGTTCTGTATCGCTTCCATCGTGAAATCTGCTTTCTCGGTATTGAAAGCCAATTGCAGCGGGAAAGCCGTCGGGTCATCCGGGTCAGTCAAGGGAGTTATGCCAGTGACGGTAAATTCCTTAACTCCACTACCGGGGAATTTGCTAAAGTCCACCGAGTCGCCCGGTTTGAACTGACCGACGACCTTTCCCCCAACGGAAACAGTGAACGGCTGGGCAAAGCCGGTGGGGAAGTTGACAATCTTGGTAAACAGTGAGTTGTTTGCCATTACATAGCGATACCCTTCAGAGGTTGGCGGATCGACCCAAGCGCCGGTTGCTACGGCTTGGAAGCTCAAGCGTCCCCCACCTGTGCTAGTTGGCATCACGGGAAAAGCGGATGAAGAACCCGGAACCACCGCTCCTATAACAATAGTAATTCCTCTGCCAAAGCTGAGGATTCTTATGACTGTCCCGCCACCCCCTAGAGAGAACATGCCAGCGTTGCCAACTACTCTGATTCCACCCGTCAATGCCTGGATCACAACCACAATTTGTGTGTTTAAAAAAGCCTGGATTGTCACCGGTTGATTTGAAGGCCCGGGCACGACCGCTGGATTAAAAGCTGGAATAGCAGTCGGGGTCTGTGTCCCACCTGTAGCAGTCGTCTGTGTCCCACCTGTAGCAGTCGGGGTCTGTGTCCCACCTGTAGCAGTCGTCTCAGTCCCACCTGTAGCCGTCGTCTGAGTTCCACCTGTAGTTGTGGTCTGAGTCCCACCTGTAGTTGTGGTCTGAGTCCCACCTGTAGCAGCCGTCGTCTGAGTCCCACCTGTAGTGACTGTAGTCTGAGTCCCACCTGTAGTGACTGTAGTCTGAGTCTCACCTGTAATCGGCGGCTGAATCTCACCTGTAGCCGGCGTCCCAGTCCCACCGCCAGTTGTAGTCCCAGTCCCACCGCCAGTTGTAGTCCCAGTCCCACCGCCAGTTGTAGTCCCAGTCCCACCGCCAGTTGTAGTCCCAGTCCCACCGCCAGTTGTAGTCCCAGTCCCACCGCCAGTTGTGGTGCCGGTGCCACCGCCAGTTGTAGTGCCGGTGCCACCGCCAGTTGTGGTGCCGGTGCCACCGCCAGTTGTAGTGCCGGTGCCACCGCCAGTTGTAGTGCCGGTGCCACCGCCAGTTGTGGTGCCGGTGCCACCGCCAGTTGTAGTGCCGGTGCCACCGCCAGTTGTGGTGCCGGTGCCACCGCCAGTTGTAGTGCCGGTGCCACCGGCAGTTGGGTTGCCCGCGCCACCGCCAGTTGGGTTGCCCGCGCCACCGGCAGTTGGGTTGCCCGTGCCACCGGCAGTTGGGTTGCCCGCGCCACCGGCAGTTGGGTTGCCCGCGCCACCGGCAGTTGGGTTGCCCGCGCCACCGGCAGTTGGGTTGCCCGCGCCACCGGCAGTTGGGTTGCCCGCGCCACCGCCAGTTGGGTTGCCCGCGCCACCGCCAGTTGGGTTGCCCGCGCCACCGGCAGTTGGGTTGCCCGCGCCACCGCCAGTTGGGTTGCCCGCGCCACCTGCAGTTGGGGTTCCAGTCCCACCTGGAGTAGCCGGCGGCTGATCCTCGTCTGTGGAATCATCCACAGGCAAAGGCGGTTGGATAATTGGCCCTGTAATATCCGACTGATTTCCCGCAGGCGGCGGAGTCCCACCTGGAGTAGCCGACGGCTGATCCTCGTCTGTGGAATCATCCACAGGCAAAGGCGGTTGGATAATTGGCCCTGTAATATCCGACTGATTTCCCGCAGGCGGCGGAGTCCCACCGGCATTTGGGTTGCCCGCGCCACCGGCATTTGGGTTGCCAGTCCCACCGGCATTTGGGTTGCCCGCGCCACCGGCATTTGGGTTGCCGGTGCCACCGGCAGTTGGGTTGCCTGTGCCACCGGCATTTGGGTTGCCAGTCCCACCGGCATTTGGGTTGCCAGTCCCACCGGCAGTTGGGTTGCCGGTGCCACCGGCATTTGGGTTGCCGGTGCCACCGGCATTTGGGTTGCCGGTGCCACCTGCATTTGGGTTGCCGGTGCCACCTGCATTTGGGTTGCCGGTGCCACCTGCATTTGGGTTGCCGGTGCCACCTGCATTTGGGTTGCCGGTGCCACCGGCAGTTGGGTTGCCTGTGCCACCGGCAGTTGGGTTGCCGGTGCCACCGGCAGTTGGGTTGCCGGTGCCACCGGCATTTGGGTTGCCAGTCCCACCGGCATTTGGGTTGCTGGTGCCACCGGCATTTGGGTTGCCAGTCCCACCGGTAATCACGGTCGTCTGAGACCCACCGGTAATCACGGTCGTCTGAGTCCCACCGGTAATCACGGTCGTCTCAGTCTCAACTACTGTTACCGTCGTCTGAGTCTCACCTGTGGTCACCGTCGTCTGAGTCTCACCAGTAGTTGTTGGCCGGTTCTGCAAACCGGGCGGGAGAGTTGGCCGGTTCTGCAAACCGGGCGGGAGAGTTGGCCGGTTCTGCAAACCGGGCGGGAGAGTTGGCCGGTTCTGCAAACCGGGCGGGAGAGTTGGCCGGTTCTGCAAACCGGGCGGGAGAATTGGCCCTGTAATATCCGAATTATTTCCCAGAGGCGGCTGGATAATTGGCCCGGTAATATCTGACTGGTTCTGAGCGTAAACTGGACTGGCAGGGACTAGCGCCGATTCCACTAGGATGCCTGCCGGCAGACCCAGACAAAGACAGGTTTTTACAAAGCGATTGATACGTTTCATAGACTTTATTTCCCTGACACAGCTATCTAAAAGAAAATCCGTAGCCAACGCCTAGAGTAAATCTGACCCCATCACCCGCATTGCCTGTGATATCGTTCAGTGCCGGTGTAATCACAAGCGGTACATCGCGGAACGGCACAATCGATGCCCCCATATTTAAATCTTGGCCCGTCCATTCCGCAAAAACACTGACCGGTTCCGCTACATTAACCGCAACGTTGCCAAAGACGCCGACAGAACCAGTACCGTCTTGTACTTCTTGTTCTGAGCGAAAGCGACCCGTCCCCAGTCCCAGCGATACGTCCAGGCGGCTGAAGGGTTCTCTGCTGCTTTCTCTCAGCCGAAATCTTTTGCTGGCAACGCCGTACACACTGGTATCCGCATCGCTATACCCCCAAACGAGAGCGTTTTCCAATCCCACAGCAACAGCTACATCTTCGGGAAGGTTGCGGTGCAGCTTGAAATTGAACGAGCCCCGGCTGCCGAAACCTTGTCGGTACAGTTCAAGAATGGTAACTCCGACATCCAAGCCGACAGATTCCTGAGGATTGCCAAAACTGATTACTGCTCCAGCTGTGCCATCAGGGTCGTCAGTGTAGCGCGTGCGTCCCTGAAACCCAATCCCAACCCCCACACTGCCCCAGGAGCCGCCAAACGCTGTTGGGGTATTAGAGCTCGTACCGGGTGCCCCCAGATATATCTGCTGTAAGGGCACATCTCCCACTGCGTCAAGTCGCTGCTCCAGCTGTTGAATTTGTTGCTCGATCTGTTGCGCACTTGCTGGGCTGATCGAGCCAGGGGCGGGGTTTTGGGCGACAGTATCCCGCTGCGATGCCGGTGCTGCGTGCCGCACTTGCGAAATGGCAGATTTTCTGGACGATTCAGGATTACTCCTCTCAGATGCCAGCGCCTGACTGGAAGCCAAAAGTACGGCCCCACAAGCACTCAAGACTGCAATTAACATTAGAACTCCTGACGTTACTACAGCTCAATCTAGTGTTGTGGCAACGCTTGCAAGGCATATTTTTCACTAATCTACCATCTCGCACTGACCGCCGCAAGATATGGAGATCATAAATTGTGTTAAAAAATATTAATTATTCTACTAATATATAGTAATTCTACGGCTGCTGGGAAAGCCAGCCCGCCGCCGGCGATCTCAATTTTCTCCTTCCCGAAAGCTACTCCGGGCGAGAAAAATCGCTCTTTGCGGGCTAGAAGAGCTGGCTGCTAAATTTTAGCGATATCCCTGTTGACAAAATCCGCATGTTATGCTGTGGCGAGCCCTGACTGGAACACAGCGAAAACCTAAGCGAAATTCCCCGACCGCAGCGCCGGCACATCCAACCACAAACCGGGAAATATTTCGCTGGGCACCACACTTTCCGCATCCGTCTGGGAGAAGTGTGCTTTGGGTGCCATTATTGAGGCCATTCCCGGTCAGCCCAACCAAAACTTCGAGCCGGCAGACTCCTTTGATGAGTATAACGATGAGTATGACGAGGAGTATGAGGACGATGAGGATGAGGCGGATGAGGAGGGGAATGGATTTGTCGAGTCAGAGCCGGTCTTCGTGCCTCGCGCACCGGCTAAAGTCCCATCACCGCACTCAGCCTTTCCGGCACTGCCGGCTGGCAGCCGGTGCCCTCCCGTGGCCGGTGGCCGGCGGCGCAGGGGCGGCCACGGGGGGCATTGTCCCTACATGCCAGAAACCCGGTTTCTTTAACAATACCTTTGCCAATTTAGCTGAGGTTGCTACAAGCGGGTGGCCGGTGGATACGACCCAGGTGGGATATACGTTGGAAAATCTGAGCCAATAAAACTGGCTCAGGTTTTTCCGGAAGGAGTTTTATGATTTCGGCCACATATTTTGAGCCCCGACAGATGGCTTTGAGATCCAGCACACTGTCCCCACAATGCTTCCCTGGGCCAGTTCCGAGCAGGTGATGGGACAGGTTGACCATGAAAAATGAGAGATTGGCCGCATTAGTTACTGCCGTTTGGCTGACATTCATAAAATCTTCCAGGCCCCAGAATTGTTTGGCGTCCCGAAAATTAAATTCGATTTGAAAGCGCAGGCTGTAAAAATTTATTAACTTGTCGTAAGGCAAGTCAGGGTCACTGGTAAATAAAATGACGTGGTGGCGAGCATTAGTGCTTTGATGAGTCTTGACCAGAACCACCACATTCAGAGGTTGAGCGAACTCCTCATGCAGGAGTTGCGCTTGATAGATATGAGTGAGGATTGGCCCATCAATCGTGCTGTTTTTCAGGTATTGAGGGGGCATGTTGCGTAGGTCAAGCTTATCTCCATATTTGCGGCGGCACTTTCGGTCAGGGTCGGGGTTTTGATAGGGTATATAAAGCGCCGAATCGTAACGAAGCTTTGAAATTAGATGTAAATTCAGCCGGCGGGCCATTTGCAGGGAGGCATTATTGCCAAAGTGACCGTCCAATAGCAGATAAGTCAGGGGCAGCGTACCGCCCAACTGTTTTAGCAATGACTCTATCCAACTTTTGATTTGCAATAATTCCGGGGTGAGAGGGACGTCGTTTTTATTTCTATTTTTACTGCCGACAGGCCGCCCACCTCGATTTTTAGGTATTGGGTCGAGAGCCGTCCCGACCGTTTGATTTTTACTCCGACTCGCTTTGGGTCGTTTGACTTGGCCTTTGGGCGGGCTAGACTCTGTATTTTCAGAGCCCTGGCTTAACTTTTCACGGTCGCTCTTGATGACCTGTTCGACCCTTAGAGGAAATGAACGTTTTTGCTGCACACTCACTAATGATAATGTGAAGAAAGATAGCCCAGTTAAGGATTTGCCATACAGACTAGAAAAGAAGCGCTCAAGTCCGTAGGTTTTTTTACCTGCCTTCGTTACTACCACTTCATCTCCTGCCAGAAGATAGACTTCAGAACTCCGGTATAAATGCTGGCGAAAAAATATCCAGAACAGGGTGGCCCAAGGGAGGGCCGTGTGGAAGAATCGTTGGACAGTTCGAGAGCTTCCACCTTTACCCGCCCAACGGGAAAGGCCCAACATGGTCACTCGTCCTGTCATGGCCAACATGGCCAAGGCAATCCGGCTGAGCTGACGCACACTCGTGGCCCCAATCTCTGGTTGCAGGCACTGTAAAAGTGGTAAGATGTCAAGCATGGGCTTTTGTGGAGTTCTCAGTTGTCGTTGTGGTAAACAACAACTGTACTACAAAAGCCCTTTCCTTTTTTGGCGAAGGTATTGTTTAAGAAACCGGGTTTCTCAGTACCTCACCTCGGATGAAAACCGCTCTAAATTTAGTAATGAACCGCCCCCGTTCCGGTAACGCCAAGAGAAAGCTTCTTGGCTGGCATGGCGCATGGGGCATGGCGCATGGGGCATGGCGCATCAGACTGCGAGCAATGCCCAATGCCCAATGCCCATGTCCTAACCTAAGTGGCTAGTGCTAGATAACTCAAGTTGCTACTTGCAAGTGAGTCAGGCGAGATCCCCCCCTAGCCCCCCCTTAAAAAGGGGGGGGAATTCTCTTGCGCCCCCCCTTTGTAGGGGCGGTGCCCCCGTGCCCGCCCCGTTTGGGGGGATCTGGATGCTTAGACTTGTAGGTAGCAACTAGGGTTAGATAAGATCAATCTTATGGAATATGGCGCTAAAGCTGGCACCAATGCTAATAGGGGCCGCTACAGCTCCCTGGCTCCCGTTATGAAACTGTTGGCGAATCCGTGAGGGGTTTTGGGCGGGGTTTTTCGGCGTTGGGGCTGTGTGGGACTTTTGTTGCGGACCGGCCCGCCCCTATATGTTGGGGGCGGGTTTTCGGCGTTGGGGCCAGTTTCAGCCGGCCAGCTGCACGAACGCCGGTGTCGCGTCTCGACCAGACACCAGTGATCCGCCGGCAACTGCAGCCCCCCGGGCGTGTCCCCCAAGACAGCCCAGGAGGGGATAGCAAGGGATAGCGCACAGCGTCCCGGCGCAACAGCTTATGTGGCAGCCTGCCGGCTGGCATGGCGGGCGGCTATAGAAATTTCTAATAATTCCGCTTAAGAATTATTTAAATTTTTAATGATTCCGCCCTCTGGCATGCTAAAAACGCTCCCTCAGGGGGTGCGGAGGGGGGTGCCGGTGCGGGGCATATTTCTAATTTACGGCTGTTTAATCAGAACAAATACCGGGGCTTCAGGCGCTCAACCGCAAAGATTAGAAATACTAATCAAAGATATAAATCATTAGAATCCCAGTGTCAGAGGGGGAGAGCGCAGAAGTTTGACAGCAAAAAAAAAACTCGCTACAGTAAGCAACAAGTCAGCCGCTCCCGACAGGTGTGAGGGAGAGATTCGAGCAGTTACTGACACTGCAAGTTGATGGTGCGTACTTTGCAGGCGAGGTGAGTGATGTCCGACTTCAATATTGGCTCGCTAGAAAACAGTTCAACGTATGTCGGCAATGTCTTGAGCGCCGACCCAACAGACATTTACCGGCTTACTCTGGACGCACCGGGCAGTTTCAGTCTGTCTCTGGGCGGATTGAGCGCCGATGCCGACATGAAATTGCTGGACAGCACCGGCTCTGTACTGCGCACATCATCTAATAGCGGAACAAGTCCAGAAGCGATTAATATCGATCAGTTAATTGCTCCTGGGAACTACTCGATTGAAATCTCTCGGGTAAGCGGCGACACAGACTATATTCTGGAGGTGAGTCCCACAAGCAACACTGACCCGCTCACAGGTCAGCCCCTAGCCCCCAGCAATAACAGCCCCTTTGAGTCGGGAGTGTTTAAAGTAGGCCCAACGGGTAAAGTCGATGTAACTTATATATTTGATGGCGGCTTCTATGAGGGAGAGGTAGGCATCTTTAAGCTGTCAGGCATGTCAGCTTTTCTGACCGATTCCAGTGCTTTTGTCAAAGAAGCCGCGCGGCGGGCGCTGAGTAATTCTTCCTGGGGTCATGTGATAATCTCTGACTTCACGGAAGGCGCTAAATTGACCGGGATTTTGGGGGCTGAGCCGCAAAATTGGAACAAGGGGACATACCCGGGCGTCAAGACAGTATATATGAATCCCGGGGATGAGTTTGGGATTATTTTAGCCCCCCGGAATAGGATACAGGATGTCTTTAACAATCCGGGACTCACCGGCACGCGACGCCCCCTGTTTTCATTAGCGACAGCTGACCCCAGGGATGCTTTCAATTCTGGGCAGATAGCTGATGTCACCGGCACTGGTTACGCTTTCGCTCTTGAAGATATGCAGGTGAATGCCGGTGCGGATAGGGATTACAACGATGTGATATTTAAGTTCGCCGGCGCGACTGGCAAAGCCCCATCGGTAAATAATGTGATTGCACCATCCCTGGACTGGCGCGGGACGGTTTTGGGGGGACAAATTTTAGATGAGAGCAATTCAGGGGACACCGTCGCACCTGAGATTGCGGCATATCTAGAGAACGATACGGGTGAGGAGGCTGCAGATGGGATTACCTCTGACCCGGCGATTGCGGGTAGTGTTATTGATGTCAGCGGGATTTTCAGCTTGCGTGCCGGTTTTGAGGGGATGCCGGTGGAGAGCTTTACCGAGATTGCCAGCCGGCTCAATGAGGATGGAACGTTTTTATTAGACCGCAACGCCTTAGAGGAAATATTCGGCGGGGCGCTGTCAGAGGGAAGTCACACCCTTTATTTGCGGGCGATAGATGAAAATGGCAATGTGTCCGAGTTTAAGGGGATTCGCTTCACCCTTGAGCCGGCGGCGACCAATGATTCAGGCAGTGATGTCAGTGAAGTAGAATTTAGTGTGGCGCTGGCTCAAATCTATGGGCTAGATCCTTATCCCGATGCAGTCTCTCTGCCGGTTGGGGGGACGCGGCAATTATCGGTGAAAGTAAACGAATTGCCCAATTCGCCTGACTTAAATACTGATGAGTCGGGGACGCGATATGAGGTGAGTGAACCATCGGTTTTGAGCGTGAGTGAGGATGGTTTAGTTACAGCGTTGAAGTCGGGGGACGCTACTGTAACGGTTAGCAACGGTTCAGCGGTGGAAGTAATTCCAATCCGGGTGTAAAATCCGCAACTCGGACCGGCAACTTTGGGAGCTCCTGGGGGTGTGGTGCGAGCTTCTGATGGCTCAATGGTAATGGTGGCTCCTGGCGCTCTAGAAGAGGACACAACTGTCAGTTTGACTCCGCTGAGTCGGGAAGATTTATCGCTTCCTGTTCCAGAAGGATTCGAGATTGCCGGTGCGTTCAATTTAGATGCTGGGGATGACCCGATGAAGGTGCCGGCGCAGCTGGCAATTCCCGCACCGGCTTTCTTTGGCGGCGGGAACTGAGGTTTATTTTATGCGTTTTGGTGCGCTCCCGGATGAAACCGGCACCTGGAATCCTATTTGGCTGCAAGAAGAGTCTGGGGTAGTGGGTGCTGACGGCATGATTCGCACGTCTTCGCCACCTTGGCCTGGTATCATCAGACCGGGAGAATATATAGTCGCATATTCGGGAGAAAGCGAAAGTGTCACGCTTGTCAAGGGTCAGCTGACGGTAAATTATAATTTGCCGATTGCATTTTATGGCGTGATGGACTCGCTGGGAAAAATCGGTCAGTTGCTGATGCCTGACCAATTTGGCAGTGCCAATGTAGCATTGACGGTTTCTTATGATATCTCGTCGGTGAAGGTGATGGCGGTGCCGACGGTGGGACTGCCGGTGATTACAGAGGTGGGTGTGCAGCGCAATCAGGATGGGATTGCTAGTTTTTCGGCGGCATTGAATATGCCGGCACCGGCTGAGTCTGACCCGACGGCACCGCCGGTGCTGCAAGAAGCTGAGCTGAAGTTTGCGGATGAGAACAATCAGGCATTCGAGAACAATCAGCCGGTTCTTTTTCTGACCGGCAGTAATGTGCTGGTGAATAGCGGGAGTGACCTTCTTGGCAGCCGGTTTGAGGATTTGGTTGCTAAATTTTATGTTGGCGATAAGGCGTATGAGGGGACGGTTTTGCCCAATCTGAGCCGAGAGTTGGGGGACAATCGCTTTGAGGTGGCGGTTAAGGTGCCCAATACTGTGCCTCTGGGTGCGTCGCGAATTGTCCTGACGCGCCGGCAGAATCATTTGGCCGGTCAAAATGGCACAGAGCCGGTGTATGAAGAAGTCGGGTACGACAGCAATAATATCCGGATAAATCAGGGGGCTGAGTACATTTTTGCTGCGCAAAGAGGGGCAGACCGGCTTGCGGTTATCGACGGCACTGACCCAGAATCAGTAGTGTCAGCCAGCAACAGCAGTAAATTGCTGCTCGCCAGCATTCCTGCCGGCACTCCTGACCGAATAGATAGGCCGCGAGCGAGCGCTGTAACGAGTGATGGAACTCGCGTTTATGTGGTTTTGGAGAGTACGGGGCGCGTGGCGTTAGTAGATCCAATAGTGTTGCAGCAGGTGGACACTCAACCGGATATTCCGGATATTAATCCGATTAATCTGCCTGCCGGTGCTGTTCCTTGGTCAATTGCTATTAACTCGCGCAATGAATACGCCTACATTGCCGACAGTGCGAGGGGAAATATCTACATACTGGATATCAATCCGTTCTCGGAGACTTATCATCAGGTAGTTCAAACCATTGCGGTAAATCCGGCATCGTCTGGGCTGCGGAAGATGGCTATTAGCAGTGACGGGCGCAAGCTTTTTGTCACAGCGGCGAATGGTTATATTTATGTCATCAATATTGATGGGCAAGACCGGCCTACCGATCCAAATCAGAACGCGCGCAAGTGGCACGAACAGATTGGGGCGGTTCTGACAAACAACGGGGCGGACGGGGTGGCAGCTACTGCAGATCCGTTGAAGCTAACGTTTACTAATGGGCAACAGAATAGCGACGCAAAGGGGTTCGGCGTGCTTGAGGTAACGAATGATGACCCTCTCAATTTTGCAGCCAGTGCCCGATACATAGATTTATCTTTGGGGAATGTCGGTGATTATTTCGATGTCAATGAGGGGGTGGCGGTAACAGTGATGCCAGATGGGCGGTATGCGTTTGTTGCCGGTCGCAACCGTCAGGGCAGTGTCCTGCAAACTGATAAGCGGGCTGGGGGCAATATTGGGATTATTAAAGACCCGCTGACTAACCCGCAGTTGGTGGCGGCAACTCGACCGATTCCCCAAGCGCTGACTGCAGACCTGGTGCTTTCCAATGACAGTAAATATCTCTACGCTTCCTATCCGAACTTGAATGGCACCGGCAGCACGTATGTTTTTGATGTAGAGGAGATTATCGAAACTCTGGAAAATCCTGGGAATTTCCTTATTGACGGGTTGGATAGAGGGGAGGGGTCTCCTTTCTTTGATGCCGGTTCGGCGAAGAGTGCTACTTGGGGTGATTTGTCAAGGGTGCCGGTGGATGATATCAATCCGGAAATTAGTGTTGCTGCTGATTATGGGATTGTTCAGGGGAATTGGGCGAGTTACCAGTTTACCTATGGCGTGCTGCCAAATAGCACGCGGGGGCCGGTTGCTCTTGCCGGTGGGTCTTGGGGTCTGAGTGCAGCGCCGGCGGACTGGCTGGATTTGGCAGAGGTGCAGTGGAAGAAGGAACCAGTAGTTGCACCTGAACTTGTCCCGACGCCTGCGCCACCTGAGGTAGTGATTCCTATCTTGATTTGGACAATCATCAATACATTTGATATTGTTGAGGTCAACCTTACTATCAGCACATTTCCTGAGGGCGAGGGACTGTTTCGTGGAGATGACTCATTTGTTGAAAGACCCCTCCCACCAGGTTTAGATGAAAACAAATTGAAGAAATCTTGGGGGGGTGTGGATGACTACAATCCAAACCGAGTCCTCACCGCTACTTGGAGAGTTGTTGATGTGGCTAGCGGTCTCGGTCAGTGGGAGGTTGCTGGAAAAATCATAGAAAAATTAGTTCCCAATAACCAATTTCCTTTTGCGGATCTTCTGAACCTCACTGGTGGACAGACCTACTACTGGGGCGTTGAAGCTAAGAGTCTCACCAGAGGTACTATCCGTCAGTTCGACGGTCAATTTTATCTGCCGCTGGCCAATCCTGCTATACCGACAACGCCGGCGCTGCCACCAGGCCCCCTACCGGCACCGGCACCTGAAACCTATACCAGCGTTACCTTTTTGACCCCTGACGGCACGGCTTTTGACAAAAATGGTCTTGACTCTGCCAGGGAAATTGCTGGCAGCATTGTCGATAACATCGATGGCCAAGGCACTGACGGCACAGTTATGCAATACTTACCTTCTTCAGGTGAGTGGCAGGTTCTCTCTGGCGATGGGGGGCTGGGCAAACCGCTGGTGCTGGTTGCAGATTGGAGCCAAGATTCTACAGCAGACAAACTTAATTCTGGCTTCTCTGAGGCAGCAGCCGATGCCCTGTTTGCTGCTTTGGTTGGATTAAACCAAAGCTATGGCCAAACAGATGACAGTCAAAATCAAAAAGACGCTCTGTTTAACTCACCGATGCACTTTATTGGGTTCGGTCGCGGTGCGGTAGTGAATAGCGAGATTATCCAGCGTCTGGGGACTTTCTTCCCGAAAGATACGCATCCAGGGATGTTCCCCGATCTCCAGATGACGACTGTAGACCCAAATGATTTTGAACAGCAAATTAATGGCGGAACCGTCAACCACTTTGAACCAAAGATTCAGGTTTGGGAGAATGTCACTTTTGCCGACAATTACTACCAGACGGCAACGACAAGCAAACCCAGAGGGCGGGATATTGTCAATCTTATTCCCTCCGAACTGCTACCGCCCGATAGTTATTCCAATGAGAACAGACCAGACTTATCAGTTCATCTAGGGGGTTTTGACGAGTCTGGTAACCTGAGTCCCTCAAGTCGCGCTGGGTTTACGCAAGATGCCAAGGATGGCAACAACCCTCACGGGCGGACTGTCGCTTGGTATGGCGGTACAGCCGATTTGAGTTGGGGCAAGAACAATCCTTTGGAATATTCAATTCACCGGCGCAGTGGGGATTTCAGTTATGGTGAGCTGTTCGATCCGAATTTCCCGGATGCTAAGCCGTGGTACACGCCCAACCATACGGGACAGCCGGTGGGTGATGAGGAGGCCCAGTGGGAAGGAATTGGCACGGGTTGGTACTATTCAGTGCTGGGTGGCGGATATTATAAGCGTTCATTGCTTCCGCCGGTGGCCAGTGAGCGGACTCCAGTATATTTTGACAACACCTATGACGCCCGGATGCGGGGTGATTTTGCGGTTCCTACGGTGTTTAATGGCAACTTTGATGCAATTCATAGGAAAATTGAAGGTCAAATGCAACCAATTCCAGGTTGGTCTTTTAATAAGGTTTCAGGAACCGCATCTAGTTCCTCCACCAACAATTCTGTCAGCACTGAAAACTTAAAAGAATGGAGGGATATTCCTGAGTTGAGCAACTACATAACACGCTTGGGTATTGACCCAAACGCACCAGACTATCAACCTAACTATGCCATGATGCTAAAGAATAACGACAAGCTCATACGTAATCCCATGATAATGCCTGATTGGGGTTCATTACACTTTAACCTTTTTGTTCCTAAAGAGGTAAAAAAAGATGGGGGTCAACTTAAAGTCACAATCCAGCCCACAGATAGCAATTTAGACCCACTTACAAAAACTATTTTGCTAGAAGATGTCAACTTTAATACCGATACTTACGGGAATAATGATATAACAAAGGATGCGGATCGTAAGCTAGGGTATGCCTCGGGCAATGCTGCTACTTCTGGGTTTGAAACTTTTACTTTAGAAGTTCCCATAGAATCGCAGCTACACAGTACAGATGCTCGAAAACAAGAAGTCACAATTACCTTTAAAGTCACTAATGGATCGGACAAGTTAGTTGTCTATATAGATGATGTATTTATCCAGAGCAATCATCTCCGATTTGGAATCCCGACCCCTCAACAAAATAATCCGAATGCAGCAAATAGGAAAGAAGCCAGAACTAGCCGTGCCGATTTTTCAAAGAATCTCTATAAGGATGAATTGCTAATAGAGAGACCTCAGTACGCTTTGTCTTACAATGGGGAAAAAAATACAGCAAACTGGGCAAGTTGGTTGGTAAATAAAACGTGGATATATCAACCAGGAGATCCTTTTAATGCTGACAAGCGAAATTTCCGCTCAGATCAAAACCTTCCTGAAGAATTTCATAAAGTCCCACAGAGTGACTACACTCCTCAGCCAGTAGTAGAAAATGTTAAATATGCTGCTGGGCATCTGGTTCCTGTTGCCGATCGAAATAGACCAGACAATCAAAACAAGCAGTCTAAAAACAATCTAGCAATTAGCTTGCTATCAAATATAGTGCCCCAGCAAAAAACACATAACGAAGGAGGATTTTGGGCCAAAATCGAAGAGTACACAAGAAATTTCGTCAACAATGGCAATCTCGAAGTTTACGTTATTACTGGGACTGAGGGAGTCAAAAAGCTTAGCAATGGTACAGATGGTGAAATAGACCGCTCTAAACCTATCAAAATTCCTGAATATCTGTGGAGGGTTCTATTGGTTGTAGACCGTCCTGGTGCCCCTTATAAATCTAATACCTATACGGTAGGCTTTTGGACAGAAAACCGTGAGCCTACAGAAGAAGAAAAAAAATGGAATGAAGGCGATAATTGGAAAAATAGCACAATAATCAAGAGCGTTAATGAGATTGAACAGCTAACAGGTTATGACTTTTTTTCCAATATACCCTTACAGATCCAAGATACAATCGAAACCAACAGAGAAATATTTTGGAGTGGTGTAATCCCAGATGATTTTACTCCTAAAGCTAAATAATATTCAGCTAAAGCGCGTCTAAATCATTCGCGTAAATTTCAGAACCCCGGTTTCGTAGGGGCGGGCCCTTCCGCCCCTTCCGGGGTTCTGGGCCATCAGCGGTTGCGCAAATCATTTAGAACTGCTATATCAAGGTCACACAGGTATAAATTTCTGGGATATTTCCACCCAATGGAACTGGTTCTGCTTTCATCCATATCCGAACCAACGACGGTACTTCCATCGGGCATAATGGTGTTCTGGATAATCGCATCGTCAATATCAACATTGATGGCACCAATCAAGTTAGTATATGTCAAATCAGCTCCATCAAATCCGGCGCTTTCTAAATTAGCCCCTACAAGGTTAGCACCTGAGAGATTAGCATTTTTAAGAGTTGCTGCATAGAGGTCAGCTCCGTAAAGATTGGCCCCACTAAAGTTAGTGCCTTCCAAGTCAGTGGAATCCAACTCAGCACCACTGAGGTTGGCATCACTAAGGTTAGCATTGCCCATCTTTACATAATCCAACTGGGCTCCTTCCAAATTAGCACTCCTTAAGTCAGCACCAGTCAGAATAGCATCATAAAAAATAGCTCCTTTCAGGTTAGCCTCTCTGAGGTCAGCCCCTTTAAGATTGGCCCGATAGAAACTAGCTCCTTCAAGGTGTAATCCTCTGAGGTTGCTCCCTTCGAGTTGAGCCATCCCAAAATTCTTTTCCCCAGCAGCATAAAGTCTGAAAAATTCATCCCGGCAAATTTTATTTTTTTCCATACTTCAACTCCTGCATTCATTTACAATATCGCTCTCTTGGTTCAGATATTGAGCCTTCCTGAACTCAATCCTCTACCCAATTACTATGCCCTATCGCTCCCTATACTGACCTTTGATTAGCTCAAATATCTTAAGCGTAGAGGCCACAGATGCGAAAACATCTTTACTGTTATTTTAGCAGATATGGCAAAATTATTATATTAAAATTTTATAAAAATGCTGCCATCATACAGAGTAGTGCTGTCGAGAATAGCCCCTTTAAGGCTAGCATGAAAAGCGCCCTTCAAATAAGCGTGGAGAGTATTGCTCGTGTTAGACCGTCCGGGGGCTGATGTAAAGCCCAACACCTATACGGTAGGTTTTTGGACAGAAAACAGACAGCCAACAGCTTACGAAAAAAATTGGATAAAAAATTGGAAAGAGGATGCCTCTATCGTCAAACCTGTCAATTTCATCGAGAGCCAAACAGGCTATAACTTTTTTGCCAATATTCCCTCAGATATTCAGGAGCGCATTGAAGGCAACAAAAAAATATATTGGAGTGGGCAAATCCCCGATGACTTTACTCCGGGACTGTTCGGAGAGATTTTCAACCAAGAAAGTGCGAGCGTAGAACAGGATAGTAATATGCCAGAGATGCAAGCGATTTCGGCGGAAGAGTTGCTCACTCGGTATGCGGCAGGCGAGAGAGATTTTCCTGAAGTTGACCTGAGAGATGCTAACCTGACAGGTGCCGACTTGAGAGGAATTAACCTGAGTAATGCTTGGTTACAAGGTACTGACTTCAGCGGTGCTGACCTGAGCGGTGCTATTTTAGAATGGGCTGACTTGGAAGGTGTTGAGATGATTGGCACTAACCTCAGTGGCGCTAATTTGAAAAATGCCTGTTTGAGTCCGGCTAGTTTCGAGGGTGCAAACTTCAGTGCTGCCGACCTCACTAATGTGACTTTGTATGCATCCAACCTGGAGAACGCTCTCCTTATTGGCGCTAACCTTACTAATGCTGATCTTGAAGCTGCTGTATTTGATGGTGCTGACTTCACCAATGCTAACCTGACGGATGCCAAGAAATTCGGATACGGTAATGCCATATACCGGAACACCACTATGCCGGATGGGAGTATTAGGAGCGACGACATTTAAAAATAGAGGGAGTCAATATGAAGGCTGATAGCGAACCACTTCCTGTCCGCCGGCTTTTCAAGCAGTAACGCAAGAAAGTTGGCTGTAGCTATTCCCGCCTGACAGGCTCTACCTCTCACATATAGCTACAGCCATCATTCCTGATACTTCCATCTGGCATGATAGTCTTGCAGAAGATGGCTTCGTCTAAAAAAGCAGCCCCGCTGGCATTCAGCAGATTCGCATTCCTGAGATTAGCGCTGTCGAAGCTAGCTCCATTGAGGATAGCTTCACTGAGATTGGCATCGCTGAGATCGGCACCATCAAATCCAGATTGGTGAAGCTCGGCACCCACTAGGGAGGCACCTATCAAGAGAGCATTGTCCAAACTAGATTCAGTTATCTGAGCGCCACTCAGATCTGCGCCAGTGAGGTTGGAGTCACTTAGCTCGACCGACAGCAGCCACGTCTCTTTCAGATTAGCACCGCTGAAATTGGTGTTAATCATTTCAGCGGCTTCAAGGATTGAGCCTGACAAGTCAGCCCCGCTAAGGTCAGCCCCATTCAGTGTAGCCCAACTCAAATTAGCTCTTTTCAAGCTGACTCCACTTAAGTTGATGCCACTCAAATCAGAACCCTGGAAATCGACTCCATTAAATACAGTGTCTTTATACTCTCTTGTTTCGTCCGAGTCCGTCAGCTCGACTCCGGCGAAGTTTCTTTCTCCAGCTCTGTACCTTCTGAGCAATTCTTGGATGTCCATAATTCATCTTGTTTAGCTAGGTAAGTAGTGTTAGTTTAACCCTAAGTTGGCCGGAACGACAAGCTTATGGTTCTATTTGGTTGCCGCAAGTCTTCCAGGGGAGAAATCCATATAGCTTATCCACCGAGAGCTCTCATTGAGGGAGAAAGCCGCCCCCAGAGCCTCCAGCAGGACAGGCTCTACCTCTCGCATCTAGCCACAGTCATCATTCCTGATACTTCCATCTGGCATGATAGTATTGCAGAAGATAGCTTCGTCTAAGAAAGCAGCACCGCTGGCATTCAACAGATTCGCATTCCTGAGATTAGCCCTGTTGAAGCTAGCTTCATTGAGGATAGCTTCACTGAGATTGGCATCGCTGAGATCGGCACCATCAAATCCAGATTGGTGAAGCTCAGCACCCACTAGGGAGGCACCTATCAAGAGAGCATTGTCCAAACTAGATTCAGTTATGTGAGCGCCACTTAGATCTGCGCCAGTGAGATTGGAGTCACTCAGCTCGACCGACAGCAGCCACGTCTCTTTCAGATTAGCACCGCTGAAATTGGTGTTAATCATTTCAGCACTCTCAAGAAGCGCACCTGACAAGTCAGAACCGCTAAGATCAGCCCCATTCAGCGTACAGAAGCTCAAGACCGCTTTTCTCAAATTGACTCCACTTAAGTTGATGCCACTCAAATCTGCACCTCGGAAATCGACTCCACTATATGCAGTGTCTTTATATATCCTTGTTTCGTCCGAGTCCGTCAGCTCGACTCCGGCGAAGTTCCTTTCTCCAGCTCTATACCTTCTGAGCAATTCTTGGATGTCCATAATTCCTCCGTTCAATATATCTAAGTAACTCGCGGGCGCAAAAAATCAACCCCCAACTCCCCACCCTACCGGCCATTAAATCTCAATTCTCCCCCCAACAGAACCTTCTGGGGATCAGAAAGCCCTTTCTTTTTGATAAACCGGCTTTTTCCGCTCTCACACCCCAAAGAGAAATGCTATATAACTCAAGTTGCTACCTACAAGTCATTGCATCCAGATCCCCCCAAACGGGGCGGGCACGGGGGCACCGCCCCTACAAAGGGGGGCTTTGAGAATGTTCCCCCCCTTTTGAAGGGGGGGCTAGGGGGGGATCTCACCTGACTCACTGCGTGCGTAGCAACTTGGGTTATATAAATGCTAGCATGGGAGAGGGGCAGACGAACTCGCCCCTGTAACGCCGCCCAAATTCATGCCGCGCCAACCGGCAGCCCTCCCCCACAACCGGCACATCTCACTCCCTCAATCCCTCACCCCTCACTCAAAAACTTCAAATAAGAACCGCTCAACTCCTTCACCGCTAACTCATAAAACTGCTTCCCGTGTTCCGGCGTCGCCAGCGCCGGATTCGACCCCATGCGACCGTCCGGATAGCGCCGGCGAAAATCCGCCGCACCGTAAATCTTGTGGTCGCGAGAAACCTCCGCCTCCAGAGGCGCTTGCTTAATCGCCTCCGGATAGATATACTGCGTTAAAGCCACCTCGCTCGGCGTCGCGTGCGAGCCTTCTTGCTCCCCATATAACTCTTTTGCCAACTTATAAACCGAGCCGCACATAAACCAGTTGCCGATCTCACACTGCACCCGCTCCGCACCGGCAACATTTAACTCCGCCAGCACCGCATAAGTCTCGGAAAACGCCGCCTTGAGCGTCGCAATATTGCCGCCGTGCCCATTAATAAAGAAAAACTTGGTGAATCCCGCCCGGGCCAAACTCACCAGATAGTCCCGCACCACCTGTATCATCGTGCTGGGGCGCAAGCTGATGCTGCCGGGAAATGCCGTGTGGTGCAGCGCCATCCCCACGTTAATCGCCGGCCCCACCAGTGCGCCGGTGGCCTCTCCCACCCCCCGCGCAATCGCTTCGGCGCAAATCGCATCCGTGCCGATTAAGCCGGTTGGCCCGTGTTGCTCCGTGGAACCGATGGGGAAAATGATGCCGGTGGACTTCTGGAGATAGGCTTCAACTTCTGGCCAGGTACTTAAGTGCAGCAGCATTGCTAGGTTGTTACAGTAATCCTACAGGTTCGATCCTAGCGAGGCTCGCCGGTGACGCGCCAGGTCAGGCTAAAATCTATTTAACCCAAGTTGCTACTTACCAGTGAGTCAGATGAGATCCCCCCCTAGCCGGGGCGGTCTCCGTGTGCCGCACCGCCCCTACAAAAGGGGGGGAAATCCTCAAAGCCCCCCAAAGTAGGGGCGGTGCCCCCGTGCCCGCCCCGTTTGGGGGGATCTAGAGGTTTAGACTTGTAGGTATAGCAGTAGGCACTTAGGTTAGGACGTAGGACAGGCGTCTCGCCTGTCCCAGAGACCTTAAGGGCAGGCGAGACGCCTGCCCTACGCCTAGAATTCGTATCAAGCGTGTCCTAAACTGACTGCGCACTGCTATAGCAACTTGAGTTAGTTAACGTTTGAAAAAAGCTGATGTTTCAGACCTCCACGACAGCACCGGCTGAGATTGTCTCCGGCTTCCACGCCCTCTCTGACCCCCTGCGGCTGCAAATCTTGCAACTGCTGCAGCAGCGGGAGCTCTGCGTGTGCGAACTCTGCGAAGTGCTGCAGGTCGCTCAGTCCAAGCTCTCTTTCCACCTGAAAACGCTCAAGGACGCCGGCCTCGTCCGCGCCCGTCAGGACGGTCGCTGGATGCACTACAGCCTCAATCCCCCCCAGTTTGCCGCCCTCGAACAGTACCTCGCCGACTGCCGGCGCTTCAGTCCCGTCCTGCCCGCTCGCTCCTGCCCAGACTAGCCCCCGCAATATTAAGTTTTGTTTCACTGCGCTTTACTAATCAAGTTTTTTTGATACGATAGCCTCGTACCCCAAAATTATGTGATCGGGGTGAGGTCAATGAACGCAACAGAAAAGCCCGAGGTTTTCAGATGCGGCATACTTGCTTTGGCTGCCACAGTTGCGGCGCTCTTAGGCGCATGCAGTAAAGCTCAGTCGCAAGCGCCGCAGCCCATTAAAATTGACGGTTCCAGCACGGTTTACCCGATAACTCAGGCCGTGGCCAAAGAATATCAAGCCACGAATGCTGGCACAAAAGTAGAAGTTAGCTTCTCCGGGACCAGCGGTGGATTTGCCAAATTCTGCGCCGGCGAAACAGACATCAGCAACGCCTCGCGACCGATTCTAACCGCAGAGATGGAAGCCTGCAACAAAGCCGGTGTCAGGTTCATAGAACTGCCGGTAGGCTTTGACGCCCTCACCGTGGCGGTGAACCCCCAAAATAACTGGGCGAACGACATCACCATAGCGGAATTGCAAAAGATATGGGAGCCGGCGGCTCAAGGGAAAATCACCAGCTGGAAGCAAATTCGCCCGTCTTGGCCAGATAAACCGCTCAAACTCTACGGTGCCGGTAAAGATTCAGGCACTTTTGATTATTTCACAGAAGCAACCGTAGGTCAACCCAAAGCCAGCCGCACCGACTACACCGCCAGCGAAGACGATCTCGTCCTCGTGCGGGGAGTCAGCCAAGATCCCAACGCTTTGGGTTACTTTGGCTACGCCTATTACGAAGACAGCAAAGATAAATTAAAGGCCCTAGCCATTGACAGCGGAACTGGGCCGGTGCTTCCGTCTCGCCAAACCGTGGAAAAATCCCAGTACCAGCCACTTGCTCGCCCGCTATTCATCTACGTCAGCGTCAAGTCCGCCCAAGAGAATCCAGCGGTGAAAGCCTTTGTCGAATACTACCTCAAAAATGCCAAGCAAACCGTCGCTTCTGTGGGCTATATCCCTTTACCGGATGAAGGCTATCACCTGGGATATGTCCACTTTGAAAGAGGGAAAGTCGGGACGGTGTTTGAGGGCAAGGCAGAACTCAAGCTGACCATTGGCGAGCTGTTGCGGAAAGAAGCCAAGTTTTAGCGTTTAGCGCCTGTTAAGTTTTGAATTCTGGACAATATCTAAATGAGTTCCCACAATCCTGAAGCCAGTGCCTCAGCCGTTAAAGCCGGCAGCCAGCTTAGCTTTTTTGAAAGATATCTCACCCTGTGGGTGTTTCTCTGTATAATAGCCGGCATCGCCCTAGGCCGGCTGTTTCCCGGCGTAGCGGTAGCGCTCGATGCCATGAGCGTCTATCAAGTCTCAATCCCCATCGCCATCTGCCTGTTTTTCATGATGTATCCCATCATGGTGAAGATTGACTTCACCCAGGCAGAAAATGCCATCCGCACGCCCAAACCCGTCCTCCTCACCTTAGTGGTAAACTGGATAATTAAGCCGTTCACGATGGTAGCCTTCGCCCAGTTTTTCTTGGCGTGGCTGTTTCGCCCACTCCTCGCCGGGACGGAACTGCTCCGGGGCAGCGAAGTTCCGCTGTACAATTCTTATATTGCCGGCACAATTTTGCTGGGGATTGCCCCCTGTACCGCAATGGTGCTGATGTGGGGGTATCTCTGCTATGGCAATCAGGGACACACCCTGGTGATGGTGGCGGTGAACTCGCTGACGATGCTATTTCTGTATGCGCCTCTGGGGAGGTGGTTGCTGGCGGCGAACGATTTAGTCGTGCCCTGGCAAACTATTGTGCTGTCGGTGATAATTTATGTTGGGCTGCCATTAGCAGCTGGCATGTACAGCCGGCACTGGATTTTCAAAAATAAAGGCAAAGAATGGTTCGAGCGCCGGTTTTTGCAGTATCTCAGTCCGATTGCCATTAGCGCTCTGCTGATTACCTTAGTGCTGCTGTTTGCCTTCAAAGGCGAGCTAATTGTTAACAATCCGCTGCACATCCTGCTGATTGCCGTGCCCCTGTTCATCCAAACCAACTTTATCTTTCTGATTTCTTATGTAGCGGCGCAGAAGCTGAAGTTGTCCTATGAAGATGCCGCACCGGCAGCCCTGATTGGGGCGAGCAATCACTTTGAAGTCGCGATTGCCACAGCAGTCATGCTGTTTGGCTTGAATTCGGGCGCGGCGCTGGCGACAGTGGTGGGAGTCTTAATCGAAGTGCCGGTGATGCTGATGTTAGTAGAAGTGTGCAAGCGCACCGCCTTTTGGTTCCGGCGCGAACCGGAAAAGGCCACCTTGCGCGACCCACGATGCTCTCCTAGCAATTTTGGATTTTAGATTTTGGATTTTGGATTGAGAATCCAGGGGTAGGGTGCGTTCCCCCTTCTCGAACCTGCCGGTGAAGTGCTTGGGGAAAGGGAACGCACCCTACTAATCTATGTTGAGGGAAAAAGATGAAACGAGTCATGTTTGTTTGCAAGAAAAACTCCTGCCGCTCCCAAATGGCAGAAGGATTTGCTAGAATACTAGGGGAGGGAAAAATTTCAGCGGCTAGCTCTGGATTGGCAGCGAGTCAGGTGCATCCCACAGCGGTTCAGGTGATGTCTGAAATTGGGATTGATATCAGCAATCAAACCTCTAAGCAGCTGAGCGATTTCAATCCGGAAGACTGGGACGCTGTGATTTCCCTGTGCGGGTGTGGGGTGAATTTGCCCGAAGCTTGGGTGCTTCGGGAAGTGTTTGAAGATTGGCAGCTGGACGATCCGGACGGACAGCCGGTGGAAACCTTTCGCCGCGTGCGGGATGAAATTAAGGAGCGTGTGGTAAAATTGGTTGAATCCCTCAGTAAATAGTAGGGTGCGTTCCGCGCAGTCGGAAGTCCCATTTTCACAGAGTATTCGAGAGCGCGGAACGCACCCGACGAAGCGGAACTGTGGGAGATAGAAGATAAACCCGCCCCCTATCCCAGGGGTGGGGGCGGATTGACGAGTAATGTGGGTTCAGAGAAGTTTGATAAACTCCAACACTGCAAACACAAGTCAGACGCAAGCACCGGCACGAAAACACATGCTAAACTAGAAAAACGGAGTGATGTTATGAGCAATATCAAAATTGAAATCCTCGGTTCGGGCTGCAAAAAGTGTTACGAGCTAGAAGAGAATGCGCGGCGGGCGGTTGCGGCGTCAGGTTTGGAAGTAGAAGTGCTGCACATCACCGACCCAGTTGAAATTGTTAAGCGGGGAGTTTTGTCCACCCCAGCCCTCGCAGTGAATGGCAAAGTGGTGAGTAAAGGAAAAGTCCTTTCCCCGCAGCAAATTGAACCCCTCTTGCAGCCTTAACCTCTATTAGTGCCATTTCAAATTCCCAAGAGAGGAAACTATTCTCTAATATAGCTGGGTTTCCAGGAACCGGGAAAATCCTGATGTATCCCTCCCGGACTCCCAGCTGCTTAATTTTGCCTGCGACAATTCAGGAGATTGTATCATGTTCGACCCTTTTTATTTCTTTGACTGGCTAGCCACCCAGATTGTCACCCGATTGCTGGGTTTATCCCTCGATTCCCATCTGGGTTCTAGCCTGCATTTCTTTTTCTACGATGTTCCCAAAGTTATGGCACTTTTGCTGGCGATTAGCTTTGCTGTGGGGACGCTGCAAACTTTCTTGCAGCCAGAAAGAGTGCGGGACTGGCTGGGCGGAAAGCGCACCATACTCGGCAATATCATGGCAGCGGGGGTGGGGATTGTGACGCCTTTTTGTTCCTGCTCAGCCGTGCCGCTGTTTATTGGATTTCTAGAAGCTGGTGTGCCGCTGGGGGTGACATTTTCTTACCTGATATCAGCCCCGATGGTGAATGAGGTGGCGGTGGTGTTGCTGTGGGGGCTGTTTGGGCTGAAAGTGACGCTGATGTATATCGGGTTTGGGGTGGTACTGGCGATTGCTGCCGGTTACACTATCGGTTTGCTGAAACTGGAAAAATGGGTTGAACCCTTTGTCTGGGAATTGCAAAAAGCCCGTGTGAATCAAGTTGCAGATGACGGCGATTCAGACGAGATAAAAATGACCTGGAAACAGCGGTTCGAGCAAGGTCAATATTCAGCTGGCGAGATTTTTAAGTCAGTTTGGTGCTATATTGTAGGTGGGATTGCCCTAGGTGCTGGCATTCACGGTTACGCACCGGCAGACCTGATTGTCCGGTGGGCCGGTGCCGGCAATCCGCTAGCCGTCCCGATTGCCACTGCGATCGGCGTCCCCCTCTATGCCAACATAGCCGGTGTGCTGCCGATTACCGAGGCTTTGGTCAATAAGGGCCTGCCCCTGGGCACCGCACTCTCATTCACAATGGCAGTGACAGCTTTGTCCCTCCCAGAGATGGTGATTCTCAGGAAAGTCCTGCAACCGAGGCTGCTGGCGGTGTTTGTCGGCTTGGTGGCTGCCGGCATTATTGCCGTTGGCTATCTCTTCAACGCCCTGGTGGGTTAAGAGAATATTATGATTCTTGTAAGAAAAGCCATCAGGAGCCAGCTTTTATTGTATGTATGGGAATGGACTTAGACAATAAGGCTCCGCAACTATGTTTTCTACTGAGTCAGTGAAAAGCCCTGCCATGCCAGACATAGGGCAAACGGGCCGGATTTTGGTAGTGGAAGATGAAGCTCTGATCCGGGACATGCTGGTTTTGGCCCTAGAAGGGGAAGGTTTCCAGGTCGCCACCGCCCCGGATGGGCGTGCCGCTTTGACTTTGCTGTGTGACTCCACTCCCAGGCACAGTGAACTCCCGTTTGACCTAATTGTTCTGGACTTAATGCTGCCGCAGATTAACGGTCTCGATCTGTGTCGTTTGTTGCGGCATCAAGGCAACCATGTACCGATTTTGATTCTCAGCGCCAAAGGCAGCGAAACTGATCGCGTCTTGGGGCTGGAAGTGGGAGCCGATGACTACTTGACAAAACCTTTCAGCATGCGGGAGCTAGTTGCCCGCTGCAGAGCCTTATTGCGCCGGCAGCGCTTGAACTTTTCGCCGCAGTCGCCGGTGCTGCAGTTTGGGGATATCGCCCTGTATCCCCAAGAGTGCCGGGTGATTGTCCGGGGGGAAGAATTGAGTCTGTCGCCCAAGGAATACAAGCTGCTGGAGCTGTTTATGAGCTACCCCCGCCGGGTTTGGTCGCGGGACCAGTTGCTCGATCAGGTGTGGGGACAGGATTTCATTGGCGACAGCAAGACAGTAGACGTTCATATCCGCTGGTTGCGGGAGAAACTGGAGCGCGAGCCCAGCCAGCCCGAATACATCATCACAGTACGGGGATTTGGCTACCGGTTAGGCTGAAGAAGGTGGTGAGTGATGAGTGCCCAGCGCCAAAGTGAATGCAAAACTCATTCCTCAAAACTCAAAACTTTGTTTACGAGGGGACACCAGATGGCTCTAGCCGCATTTTTTCTGGGTTTAGCTCTAGGGCTCGGGTTTTGGCTGATGCAGCAGTTGTGGCGAAGCCAGCAGCTGCAGCGGCTTCTGGCAATGTTGCCCGAAGATGACGTGGGGAGTTCCTTCCCCCAAATGGCTCGCTTGCGGCGCGGAATTGCCCGGGTGAACCAGCAGATGCTGCAGCTGGAAACGCAACTGCAAACCTGGGAGCAGATTCTCCAAGTTGCGCCCGCCGGCTATTTGCAGGTGGATGAAGAAAACCAGCTGCTCTGGTGTAACGAGCAGGCGCGACAGCTGTTGAGCATTCACAACTGGGAGCCAGAACAGTCGCGCTTGCTGCTCAAGGTGGTGCGCTCCTATGAACTAGACCAGCTGATCGAGCAAACCAGACAGCGCCAGCAGCCAAGTGAGTGCGAGTGGGTGTTCCACCCAGCAATTGCGGATGGGGAGGCGCTGCGCCGGGGTGCGCTAACGTTGAGGGGCTACAGCTGGCCACTGAGAGCCGGTCAAGTGGGCGTATTTCTAGAAAACCGGCAAGACTTTGTAGCGCTCTCTCAAGCTCGCAACCGCTGGGTTTCCGATTTAGCCCACGAACTGAGAACCCCGCTGACCTCGATTCGCTTAGTGGCGGAAACCTTGCAGGGGCGTCTGCAACCTCCCTTGAGCACTTGGGTGGAGCGCATGCTTGTGGAAACCAACCGGCTGATCAAGCTGGTACAGGACTGGCTTGACCTGATCCAGATGGAAGCCGACCCCAGCAAAAATCTGAAGCGCAAACCCCTGGAACTGCAAGCCTTGATTCAGTCTGTCTGGCAAAGTCTGGAGCCGCTGGCGAAACAGAAACAGCTTTCCCTGGCTTATTCCGAACCCGAAAAGCTGCTGGTAGAAGCGGACGAGTCCGGTCTTTACCGAGTCTTCCTCAATTTATTCGATAACAGCATTCGCTACAGCCCGCACCAGGGAACGATTCAAGTCAGTGCCAGCCTCTCGCCCGCGAACGTCGCCCCCACAGAAGCGGCGGGGCGAGAACAGGTTCAAATCGATATCATTGATTCGGGTCCGGGCTTTCCAGAAGCCGACCTCCCCTATGTGTTTGACCGGCTGTACCGGGGAGATCCATCGCGAGCCCGAGGCGTGTGGGCCACAAACGGCCTTTCCCCACAGCCGGCATCGGGCAATTCACAAATACTCTCCTCTTCCAGCACCGGCAGCGGTCTGGGCTTGGCCATAGTCCTGCAGATCGTCCTCGCCCACGGCGGAACCGTCACCGCCCGCAACCACCCCCAAACTGGCGGTGCGTGGCTGCAAATCCATTTGTTCCCTCCCGGAACCCGGATTGCCTCTCACAGCGCATAGCCTCTGGGGGGTTTGCGCCCCCCGCTCCCGCACCGCACTCGCGCATCAGGCTTCCCTCGCAAGCGCTTTTAATATGTTAAATTATGTATCATTTACGGCAACTCTTAACTTTTTACTTCAAAATAAGTTATGATTAAAAGTTTCCTTCTAAAAGGTAGGGGATTGAGCCATCTTCCCCATCACCGCTGTCAGCTGCCAGTCGGATTTGGCCCCGACGCCCGAGCTCGGGCGTGAAATGTAGTGAAAAGCACTTTTGAGACTGGCAGCCCTGTGCTAGCTAATGTTACGGTCGTTACTTTTCTAAACAACTGGGGTGAATCCAGCGTCTTCCAATCCAAATAGTGAGCGAACTAATTTCGAGCGCCAGATCAAGCGCTTAGAGCGGGATGTTTTGCGTATGGGCGCTTTGGTGGAAAATTCCTTTCGCCTCAGCCACCAAGCGCTGTTCCAGCGGGACTTAGCAGCTGCTGAGGCTATTCCCTTGCTCGATAAAAAGATCGATCAGTTTTACCGGCAAATCGAGTCCGACTGCGTCCTGCTGATGACTCTGCGAGCGCCGGCGGCGCAGGATTCGCGACTGTTGGGCGCTTTTATGCAGCTGGTGCGCGACATCGAGCGCATCGGCGACTACGCTAAAGACCTGGCAGAGATTGCCATTAAACTGTTCCCATACCCAGTCCACCCCTGCATGCCTCAAGTTGAGGTGATGTCCCAAGACGCCCAAGCGATGCTGGGGATGAGCCTTCTGGCTCTGGCCAATTTGGATGCGGAGGCGGGGCGCAGGCTGAAAGAGGAGGATTCTACTGTCGATCGCGCCTACGACAGCTTGTACCAAACTTTGGCCCACCAGCGGGATGTCAGGGGGGTGGTTGAGCCTATCCTGTTGCTGGCGCTGGTGATCCGCCACTTGGAGCGTATGGCTGACCACGCTACTAATATCGGTCAGCGTGTGGCTTATATTGTTACTGGACAGCGGGGTTAGGAGTTAGGGGTTAGGGGTTAGGGGTTAGGGGTTAGGTTTGAGGGGATTTGATATAACCCAAAACATGAGAAAATCTTAAACTTTTCTTAAACAGAGAGGGTTAAAATTAGTGCTGTTTTTTGGCGTTCGTGTCCTGTTTGCTGACATGTTGCACAAAGAAGATCCCCCCCTGCCCCCCCTTAAAAAGGGGGGGGAATAATTAGCCCCCCTTTTTAAGGGGGGTTGGGGGGATCTCCCGATTGGCTAGCTCTGTTGAAAGTATTATCGCCAGCGCAATCGCCTCTCCCCAGGGGAGTGCCAAGGAAAGAGTGGCCCAGAATCTGGATAAATAGTAATATAAGACGAGTCCTGAGAGGTTTATCTTTTCCGGGCAATCCCCTAATCCAAAATCTAAAATCCAAAATCCAAAATCAACATGACTCTCAACCGCAGAGATTTCTTGCTGTTCCTGGGCGGTGCTGCCGGTGCAGTCGCCTTGAATTCCCTGCAGTCCTGTGGGCCAAACGCGCCGACACAAGCGCCTTCGCCAGAGGCCCAGAAATTCGGCTTTCGTCCTGTTAAGGGCCCGATGCCGGTGACAACGGATGGGATTTCACCGGCACAGCAGCTGGAAGTCTACAAAACCTATGAAGTGGCGGACGACTTGATACTTCCAGAAGGCTTTGCCTATCAGGTGATAGCCGCCTGGGGGGATAAGGTTGGGAATTCTCGCTTTGGCTACAACAACGACTACCTCTCCTTTGTGGAAACCGGCCCGGATGAGGGCTACCTGACTGTCAATTTTGAGTATATCAGCGATATCCCCTGGCGGCAAACTTACCAGCAGGTGATTGGCAAATCCCTGCCTTTTGAGGAGGTGGACGCGGCGGTGAAAAAAGCCGGCGGCAAAAATGGGCTGAATGCTTTCGCCCTTCCGGATAAAGACCCGATTAAGGCAAAAATTCGGGAGATTTGCAAAGAAGCTTTAATAGATCAGGGGCTGGGGGTGATTTCCCTGCGCCGCAAGGCGGATGGCAGTTGGGAGCGGACAAATTCTCAGGCTGACCGGCGGATTACCGGCATCTCTGGGCTGGAAGATGACAAGTATCTGAAAGCTACCGGCCCGGCTGTGGCCATTTTTCAGAAAACGCAGGGACAGGGCTATATCGACGGGCTGGGCGATCGGATTATTGGGACTTTTGCTAACTGTGCCGGTGGGACTACTCCTTGGGGTACGGTGCTGAGTGGGGAGGAAAATTTCCAGGCGCAGGTGGCGGAGCCGGTGTATGCTGACGGCACTGCTGCAGATCCGGGGGAATTAGGGTTCAGCAGTGCCAGCATTGATGGACAGGGGAATGTGTTCGGACTCGCCGGCAATAAGTACGGCTGGATTGTGGAACTCGACCCAGCCAACCCCAATGATTACGGCACCAAACACACCTGGTTGGGGCGCTACCGGCACGAAGCTGTGGGGGTGCGCGTAGAAGCAGGCAAACCCCTGGCGTTTTATTCCGGGTGCGATCGCATGGGCGGGCACGTCTACAAGTTTGTCAGCCGCGATCCTGTCCGCGACCCGAAAGACAAAGCCAATTCCAAACTGTTGACAAATGGAATGCTATATGCTGCGAAATTCAATGCGGACGGCACCGGCACCTGGATTCCCCTGAAAGCCGACACGCCGGTGAATCCCGACAGCCCCAGCAACATTATAGGGCAAATGATTCCGCTACCCGGTAACGCAGGACAGGCGTCTCCCCTGTCCTATCTCCAAGCTAAGAAAGATGAGCAAATAAAGCAATTTAAGCAGAAGTTCAAGACGCTGGGGGACTTGTACACCGGCACTGCTGGCGAGAAACAAGGCGCGATTCTCATTGACGCTCACTACGCGGGTAATGCTGCAGGGGCTACTAGCACTGCGCGTCCGGAAGACACCGAAATTGCGCCTGACGGTTCTTTATATATTAGCTTTACTGCCGGTCTTTCTGGGAAGGAAGGGGGACCCGACAAGCGGATTTTCAAAGGGCCACATGGGGAGACGCCTTACCCGTATGGCTGGATTGTGCGCTTGCAGGAAGTGGGAAATGACCCCGCAGCTTTGAGCTTCCGCTGGAAGATACTGGCGACGGGGGGGGAACCGGCTGTTGGGGGTGCCGGTTTTTCCAACCCGGACAATTTGCTGATTGATGCTAAGGGGAATATCTGGATGGTGACGGATATGGGCACCGGCGGTCACAATAAGGCGGTTCAGAGTCGGGTTGATGCTGAGGGGAAGCCGGTCAAGAAGTCGAAGCTGATGGGTGTGTTTGGCAACAATTCTATCTGGTATATTCCCACATCGGGGGAGGATGCCGGTAATGCTTACCTTTTCGGTTGTGGGCCAATGGAGTGCGAGACGACGGGGCCGTTTTTTAGCAGTGACCAAAAGACGCTATTTCTGTCGGTGCAGCATCCGGGGGAGGCGATGGGAATTCGCAAGGATATGGCGGCGGAAATGCGGGAGTTTGCGATGCTGAGTGCGGATGGGAAGGAGTTCGTGCAAAGTCGCAAGGTGCCGGTGGGTTCAAATTGGCCGGGTAAGGGGGCGAATGACCCGCCGAAGCCGGCTGTTGTGGCGATTCGCCGGGTTGATTCTGGGGCGATTGCGTGACGTTCTGCAGGGTGCGTTTTGCGTGACGATACTGAGAAACCCGGTTTCTTAAAGAAACCGGGTTTCTGGGCTGAGAAACGCTATATAATGTCCGCTTGCATCGGTTTTGTATACATAGCTTTGTAGGGGCGGGTTCTGCCAAGATATTTCTGGCGAGCGAGCAGAATATGAATAAACCCGCCCCGACTTCGCTTACCAAAACGGTGCTGCCGGACATGAGCCCCTACAAGGGGGTTGACAGGGTGACACCTGTAGTGTAGGGCGGATTGGGTGGAAAACGCAACATGAAAAATCGGCGATCAACTATGTTATCTTGCCTGAATTGACAGAAGAGGGTATGATGCGGTGGCTGGGGAGTTCCTCCCAAATGGCCAAATTCTGGCATCGGGGAACTCGGATAATACTGTGCGTCTGTGGGATGTCGCTTCTGGGAGAGAACTGCGGCGACTGACTGGATAGTTGGGTGTGCGGCGTCTTTTTCTCCCGAGATGGCAAAACTATGGTACATTGAGAATTGTCTCAATGAATTTACGAGAGGGGCGCTTAGGGCTTATATTGGGTTCGGGCGGATTTAAGGGGTTTGGAACCCGCTCTCTCGTTTGAGGTGCAGTTAATTTTTGACGGGTGGATTCTGAAAGGAGTTTACAGAAACGTGAGTCTTGCTGTTGATGATAAACCGCTGATTGCCCAAGCTGAATACGCAAAGAAATTGCGCAACCTGCTTCCAGCTGAGGCTTTTCAACCTGATGCCAGTAAGTTGGCTATTCTGTTAATCAATCTGGCCATCTTGATATTGGGGTGGGCGATTGCATACTATTTGGATCGGTGGCCAGTCTATCTTTTGTGGCTTTATTTGCCTCTAGCAGTGGTGATGGGGAATAGCGTCATTGTGTTGCTATTTAGCTCTCATGACCTCATGCATGGCGGCGTGATTAAAAACAAACATCTGATGCCGGTGATTAGCTTGCTGGGGCTAGCGATGTGGTGGATGCCACCGACTTTATGGAAAGCAGTTCATAACCGAGAGCATCACAACAAAACGAATTCTCTTGCCGATCCGGATCGCAATTATTTGGAAGCACAGCCTAAGACTTGGGGGAAGTGGATTCAGAATCAGTTTGTGCCGTCATCTGAAGTCAATCCTGTATGGTTTACAGTGGGAATGGCAACATCATGGGGGGTGCACGCATTTCGCAATCTGACCTCGGTGCTGTTGTTTAATAGCGAATCCGTCGATTATGTTCCTGCTGCCTTTACAGTCAGTGCTAAAGAGCGTCGGGCGATTGCAGTGGAATATTTAGGGATTGCAATGATTCATCTAGGGATATTAGCCTGCCTGCAATTCCACCCACTTAAGCTCGCATTGAGCTACTTTCTGCCCCTAGGACTTGGCCATGCCGGGGGCATGTTCTATATCTACACAAATCACATGTTTTGCCGGATGACTAGCGTTAACGATCCGCTGATCAATAGTGTTTCCCTGCGGGTGCCTAAAATCTTTGATGTCTTGCATTTGAATTTCTCTTATCATACGGAACATCATATATTCCCGGGGATGAACTCTGACTATTATCCAAAGGTTCAAGAGTTATTGCAAGAACACTATCGGGAACGCATGAATTTAGTTGATGCCGGGGAAGCTTGGCGATTACTGATGCAAACTCCTCGGCATTACAAGGATGAAAATACCTTTACAGACTGGTCAGGAGAAAAGTCTGTACCTTGCTTTAATTGTCAAGAATCCAAAGACTCTTAAGTTAGTCTAGAAACCAGGACAGTCAAAGAAACCTGGTTTCTATAGCGCGCCTAAATCATTCGTGTAAATTTCAGAACCCCGGTTTCTTAAAGAAACCGGGGTTCTGGGCCAAGAGCGGTTGCGCAAATCATTTAGACCTGCTATAGATGCTTGTGGTAGCGTTCCGCCTGACCCCGCCCCTTATTTATGTGCGAGAATCGATAAGGCGGAACGCCCCCTACTTTCTACGGGTTTTTGGGGCGGGGTTTTGGGGTTTTCGGGTGGGGTTTTTGGGGCGGGTTTAGTCAGATTTTTCGTTGTGTGGGAAAGAGTTCAGGTGAGCCCGCCCCTACGGGGTTTTTGGGGCGGGGTTGTTGGGTGGTGCCGGGGCGGGTTTAGTCAGATTTTTGGTTGTGCGGTCAGGATTTCGGGTGAGCCCGCCCCTACGGGGGGCTGACAGCAGCTTTAGGGTGCGTTCCGCGTGCTCCAGCCCCCCATTTGTCTGCGAGAATTGATGACGCGGAACGCACCCTAGTTTCTGAGTTTTACGAGCAGAATTTTGCTGACCTATTTACTGCACGGAGACAACAACTCCCTGACTTTCATTAGCGATGCGATCCACGGCGGACACGGCATAAGTTCCGGGCCCAACTTTGGCACCGGCAGTGCCGGCGGGAACAATTCCCAGGAGTGCCCAGCTGTTGCCGGTGCGCTTGTAAACAGTCCAGGAGCGAATGTCGTCAGAAACCGCCGGGTCCCAAGCGATCGTACCGGCACTGGCGGTGACGCCTGTGGGGGGAGCGGGCGGTTGGGCGTCTAGCCAAGGCATGGCAGGTGGGAGTGCCGGTCGGGGATAAATCGAGGCTTTGAAGGCTTCATTGACGCCGAGGCGATTTTCTTTGAAAACCTTCATGCTGAAAAAGATATTTCCCAGGGAGAGATCGTCTGCTTTGCGGCGAGAAATCTCAACCTGTCTCTTGAATTCGGAAATCGGCCAGCTTTCCCCGTTGAGTTGGCTCAAGTAGTTGCCGGCGTAAATGTGCCGTCCTTGGGGGTTATTTTGCGTCCACCAAGTCAGCAGTGCCGGGTAGCTTTGCTGGGGCGGGTCAATGCGCCAGTAGAGTTGGGGAGCCATATAGTCAACCCAACCTTGTGCCAGCCATTTTTTGGCGTCGGCATAAAGTTCGCCGTACTGGTCAAGCCCCACAATTCCTGCCGGCTGTCCGGGGCGGTATATGCCAAAGGGACTGATCCCAAATTTGACGTAAGGTTTGGCAGCTCGAATGCCGTCTGAGAGGCGCTTCATCAACCTGTTGACGTTATCGCGCCGCCAGTCGCCTCGGGAGAGGGAGCCACCGGCAGCCCGGTAAGCGGAGTAGGTTCTGGAGTCGGGGAATTCGATGCCGGCTTCGGGATAGGGATAGAAGTAGTCATCGAGGTGGATGCCGTCCACATCATAGCGGCGCACCACATCCATAATCACTTCGTAGGTTTTGTCCTGAACGACTTTGGCACCGGGGTCCATCCACAGCAAATCGCCGTATTCGTAGGCGTATTCTGGATATTGCTCCGCCATGTGATTGTTGGCGAGAGCGAATTGCTGTTTTGCTTGGGCGCGGTAGGGGTTGAACCAAGCGTGCAGTTCGATGTTGCGCTTGTGGCTTTCAACGATTGCAAATTGCAGCGGATCGTAGAACGGTTCTGGCGGCTTGCCTTGGGTGCCGGTCAGCCACGCACTCCAGGGTTCCAGTTGCGAGTTATAGAAGGCGTCTCCAGCCGGTCGCACTTGCAAAACCAGTGCGTTGAGGTTGAGGGCTTGCATCTGGTCAAGGATGCGGATCAGCTCGGCTTTTTGCTGCTGCACCGGCACTCCCCGCTTCGAGGGCCAGTCTATGTTGGCCACGGTTGCCACCCACACGCCCCGGAACTCCCGCGTGTGGCCAACACTGACGAGTTGAGAAGCCGGCCCTGTCTGCTGGGCTACTCCTGCCGGTGGAAAAGCTGCGTAAATCTGAGTCACGGCTAGTCCGAATAGCAGAGAAAGACCGAATGCCAGGATTTTGCCTTTTTTCCGGTTTGTATGATAATCGGGGGTTGGGGAAGCGACTTCGGCTTCGGGCTGTGCGAGCCGGCGTTTCCGCACGGATGCAGCCAAATTGCGGCCTACAAGCCGGAATTGGCTGAAAATTCGGAAAATCAGGGCAGTTAAATTCATCTTATTTGCAAGGACTTGATGTTTTACCCCTAATCAGCAATGCCCCCCATCATACCAAGCCGGTCAGTTTCTGGGAAGCGCATCGGAAATCCGGGTGTTTACTTTGTGGAAGTGGGGTGCGTTCCAGGCGGAGCGCTACGGGATATGCTTTCCCCGCTGCCACCTTCAAATCCGCAAAGACGGATTGCCTTTCCCGCCCCGCGCCTCTGCCCGAGCGGGCAGTAAGAGCGAATCCGTCTGTATCCTTTTTTTATACCGGCATAATAAATTTTAAAGCTATACAAACAAAGCCCTCGCATCCGGTTGCATCGATTTTGTATATATAAAACTGCTGTGGAGGCGGGGCTCACCCGAAATCTTTGCCCCACAGCGAAGGACTGAAACAAACCCGCCCCCGCCCCTTTGCCCGCCCCCGCAGTCACGCCCCCGCCTTTCTCATATAAAATGATGCAAACTGAAATTCTATGATATAATGCCTGTAGGCACCGGCACCGGTATTGCAAATCTCTTGTAGAGACGGGATTTATCCTGTCCTTAACCGGCACACGAGTCTCTCGCGCCTACGAACGGGGTTTGTCACTTGTTTACCCGGAGAAAAATTGTATGAAAGATTACCTCTCGCCGCTAGAGCAAAAAGTTATCGCGCAGATGAATCTGGCGCGGACAAATCCTGCCGCCTGTGCGGCTAATTTGGAGAGCCGAATGGAGTTTTATAATGGTAAAATGCTGCAAGTTCCAGGAGAAATACCCATCCGAACGAATGAAGGGGTAAAGGCGGTTGAGGAGGCTATCCGCTTTTTGCGAGCGGCTCGTTCTTTACGACCCCTCAAAGTGTCGAGAGGTCTGTCGCTAGCAGCGAAAGATCACGTCAAAGACCAAGGGCCAAAAGGTTTAACCGGCCACAGTGGCAGTGATGGCAGCGATCCTTTTGCCCGCATGAATCGTTACGGTCAGTGGCAACGTGCGGCGGGGGAAAATATCAGTTATGGCGACCGGACAGCGGAAGATATTGTAATGTCTTTAATTATAGATGACGGAGTTCGCTCTCGCGGGCACAGGAAAAACATGTTTAACGCCGACTACTTAATCACAGGAGTTGCTTTCGGCCATCACGTCAAGTATGGGGCCATGTGCGCGATTAGCTATGCCAAAGCCTACAAAGATGTTCAGTAGGGTGCCGTTCCGAGCGGTAACCCACCCTACTACTGGTTTATTTTTTTTTACATCGCCGGCGCATTTTCCTGCTAATATCAAAATTGCATCAACCGCCGATTCCATTCCTCTGCCCATGACTTCCGATCGCCCACCGGCTGAACTCACGCCCAGCTTCATCTCCCCCGCCATTCCCCCTAACCTGATGGCGGAATATCCGCCTGCCGGCTCCCCGCTGAAACTGGGAGTGATGGCTTCCGGTAGCGGCACCAACTTTGAAGCGATCGCCCGAGCGATCGCAGACCGGCAGCTGAACGCCCAAATACAAGTGGTGATTTACAACAACCCGGTCGCGAAAGTCGCCGCACGCGCCGACAGGTGGGGCGTGCCGGCTGTGCTGCTCAACCACCGCGACTGCAAGCGCCGCAAAGATTTAGACGGCGAAATTGTCAAGACCCTGCGGGAGTATAATGTGGAGTGGGTAATTATGGCCGGCTGGATGCGAATCATCACCGACGTTCTCCTTGAGGCTTTCCCCGACCGAATTCTCAACATCCACCCCAGCTTGTTACCGAGTTTTCCTGGCGCTAGTGGTGTGGAGGATGCGCTCAAAGCTGGGGTGAAAATAACAGGATGTACGGTTCACATTGCCCGTGCGGAAGTGGACTGTGGCCCGATTATTATACAGGCAGCGGTGCCGGTGCTGCCCGAAGACACTCCGGAAACGCTGCACGCCCGCATTCAAGTCCAGGAACACAAGATTTTGCCGCAAGCGATTGTGCTCGCAGCCGCCCAACGTGCCGGTTGGCACCCCTCAGTCTAAGATAAAACACGCCGGCAGTGTGGTAATCTTTTTTATGGCTATTTAAACGCTGTCTTTCTACTTACTGACATGACTGCGACATCAAGAATAAAAGGCTGGATGCCCTTTTTGGCGTGGGGGATTCCAGCCGCGTACTTTTTCCTGGCCTTCTTGCAAATGCCGGTGGGAATGGCCACAGGTCTAGACCCATCTTGGACTTATGCGCTCGGTCGCGCCGCCGCCGAAAAACTTATCTTTGGGAAAGACATTATATTCACTTGCGGGCCTTTTGGATACCTGGTTGTTGCTGGACTAGCCTTAAAGCAGCACTTTCTTTCGGTAGTCGGCTTTCATGCGGCAGTCCACTTAATATTTTGCGGGCTGGCTGTTGCGAAGCTAATCAAGCTGAAACACCCCCTAGAAAAAGTGTTAGTGGCGCTCAGCCTGACCGTACCCTTTCTGCTGGGGATCTCAATTTTTGAATACGAACTGATCTACACGTTTTTAATTGTCCTGTCTTTCGACAGCCTGTGGGAGCGAAAGTCAGTCAGATGGGCGGCTGTGGGACTGGGAGGCATTGCCGGCTTTTGTTTGCTGACCAAGTTTACTGTTGGAGTAAACACGCTTGGCTCGCTGATTTTGCTGTTAGGGGCTAATTTCTACATCGCTCTCAAATCAAAATCCGACAGGCTGATTAGCTTTTTGGCTGTCACCGATTCCTTACTGGCAGCCATCTCTGTTGCCTTCATATTTTTAAACCCCAACCCCAAAATTAGCCTGAAAGAGGTACTCCTGTGTCTGGCTTTTGCCGGCATGATTGGCGCAGTCACTTGGCTGATGCAGAAACGAATCCTTCTTCCTTTTATCGCGGATATAGCAAAAAAAGCTAAGAAGAAAGCGCCGGGATTAGTCTCAGCAGTGCGCCGGCTAGGCTGGAAGGGAGGATTTTATGTATCCTACGGCTTGTTCCTGATCGTAACGGTTTTGTATTCCTCGCCCTCACTGGTAGATTATCTGAAAGGCTGTCTGGAAATTTCCGAGGGGTATTCCAGTGCCATGAGTATAGTGGGCTCAAACTGGGAACTAGGATTTGCCGTTTCCGAATTAATTTTGGTATCAATCCTTCTCATCTTACTAGCCCGAGAAGGGAATCTAGGCTGGGCTCTGGTTCTTGCTTTTGTTTTGGCGCTAGCCTTTAAACACGGGTTTGTCCGTCACGACCTTCACGCTGCTGGTTTTGTCAAGTTCACCCCCATCATCGTTTGGCTGTGTGCGGAAAAACTTAAAACAGTGCGCTTTCAAAAGCTCTCACATTTGGCGCACGGTTACGTCCTAATCCTGGCTTTCGCCTACCTGACTGTTAATCTGGGGGTATTCATCCCTTACGTTCAGGCGTTAACGCCGGCGAGAGTGGGGGCGCAGCTGTCATCGCTCCTCAATCTCAAGGCATTTCAGACCAGGTTGAATGAAATTAGTGCCGCAGATTTAGCTCAAATCAAGCTTCCCGAAAAGGCGCTCCGTCTGGTGGGAAAGAAAGCAATAGACATTGTTCCCTGGGAAGTCTTGCTAGCAGAAGCAAATCAACTGAATTGGAAACCCAGACCTGTTTTCCAGTCTTACTCGGCTTACACTCGGTTTCTGGACAGCGCCAACTATAAGAGTCTGTCCTCCGCGCCGAGAGACTACATCTTGTATAACTTCGCCTCGATTGATGGCCGGCATCCTTTCTTTGACGAGCCAGAAACATTTTTCCACATTTTGTGCAACTATGAAGTATCCCCGGAACTACCTGAGTTTATCAATATGCCAGGTCTGTCCAATCTGATGATACTGTCAAGGCGCAAGTCCAGTATCTGTTCAGCCCTTCCCGGAAGCAAAACAATCTCAGTTCCTTGGAACACTCCCCAGGCTTTGGAAAAGAGCGATGGCTCGATAGTTCGCGCCGCAATTAAGTTCGAGTATTCCACGTTTGGCAAACTCTATAAAACTTTCTTCCGAGTGCCGCCGGTTAAGGTGCTGGTAACTGACCTGAATAATTATAGCCGGGTTTGCAGACTTCTTCCAGGGAATTCAGAAAACGGCGTCCTCATCAGTCACCTGCCTGAAGACGAGTTTGAAGCCTTCTCCCTGTTTCAAGGGGAATTACCGAGTCGGGTGAAAAGCTTTAGCTTTTCGACAAGAAATCCTTTTCTCTTTAAACCCAAGATCGAGATAAGCTTTGTCTCCTATAATCTGGCCAGCGTCCAGCCCACACCTATCTCACTAGACCAAATTTCATCTCGGCTGAGTGCGCTCAAGTTTCTCCCCAAGCAGACTGCGGACTTAAAGGGATTTCTGGACACGCGAAACACAAAAAACGATAAACCCTTTAAAAAGGGGGACACCATTTCTCTGTCTGGATGGGCGACTCGGAAATCAGGCAAAGGACAGAAGAATTTTGTTTTGCTAACCAGAGGAAAGGATAATAAGCCGGTTGCCGTTACGACAATTCGCTTGCCCCGCCCAGATGTTGCGCAAGCCCTTAAAAGCAGCGCTTACAGAAACTCTGGCTGGAAGATTGACTTGAAGGCGGAAGTTATGCCAAAGGGAGCTCACAATCTCAAAGCCTGGATTTACAAGCCGGCAAACCATTCCGCTGTACCGCTGACAGGCGTGTATCGCGTTGAGATTCGTTAATCCCAATTTTGGATTTTGGATTTTTCCCCTCGTTCCGGGGCGGGCACGGGGGCCCGCCCCTACTGCCTGGGAACGCCCGTTTGGAGGCTCTGACTTGAAAATAGTCTTGTAGGGGCGATGCCCCCGTGCTCGCCCCGCCCTAGGGACAATTTTCATCGGTGCCGATGTGCGCAGTTCATCGTGACTGCCTCCTTTCGACCACATGCCGATTAAAAGCTTAACAGCTTATAAGCCGGTGAATTGGGGTTCCGGGGTGCGTTACGCTTCGCTAACGCACCCTACTTTCCTAGCGGAAGAAATGGAGATTACCGTAGAAAATCACTAAGTAGCTGATCAGCCAGATGACAATGCTCAATTTGATGCGACTGTCTTGCAGCACAATCCGATCCGGTTCCTCAGCACCGGCTCGCACCATCACCAGATGTTTGTAGTGCATGATGGCGTAGTGCACAACCGGCACCGTCACAACCAGAGAGGGATTCTTCCCAGAAGTGGCGGTAAACAGCGCGTAGCACATCACCGTCATAGTGGCGGTGCTGTTCACCAAGGAATCCAAATAGGGCACAGTGTAGTGGGACAAAACCGGCCTTTGGCTGTTTTCTTTATCCCCCAAATCGAACAATTCGCACCTCCTTTTGGCAAAACCCAAAAATAGCGCCAGGAAAGAAGTGCAAAGCGCAATCCACGCCGTCGGTTTGTCGCCGAGAGCGTAAACACCGGCTAACAGCCGCAGCACAAACCCAACAGCAATGCAGCTGACATCCAGCAGAGGCAAGTGTTTCAGCTTCAGCGAGTAAGCGAAATTAACGGCAACATAGAGGGCGAGACACGCCAGTGTTGCCAGCCCAAAATAATAAGCCCCAGTCAAAGCGACTAGGGCGAGAAAAAGGGCGATAAAAGCTGCAGCGCTGACGCTGACTTTTCCACTGGCGAGGGGGCGAAACCGCTTTTTTGGGTGCTGGCGATCTCGCTCTATATCCTGAATGTCGTTGAAAATATACATGGCTGAGGCAGCAGCGGAAAAAATTGCCACCACCGCGCAGGCGATGATAATGGCAGCCGGTTGGAATAGCCGCCCACCAAAAATCACCCCCGCCAGACAGAATAGATTTTTCGTCCACTGGTGCGGGCGCAGCAGCTTTAGGACGTGCGGAGTCACGCTCGTGACATAATAATCATGCCGGCTAGAATCGTTCCTAATCCCACCCATTGAGTCACCCCCAGACGCTCTCCAAAAAACCAGCTTCCGCCCATGGCAATCAAGCCAAATCCGATGCCTGCAAACACGGGATATGCCGCAGAAACCGGCAATTTATCTAGCGCTTTTGCAAACAGCACCAAGTTAATTCCATATAAGCTCACTGCCCCGATGAACCAGGGCGAGAACAGCAAGGAAGTTAAGCCCGGATCGGGGGCTTCCAGGCGAGAGCGCTTCAGGAGCAAACTCCCGATGCAATTGTTCACCGCAGCCGCCAACAGAAATCCCCACGCCACCCAATTAGGATTCATATCATTCCCGCCTGACTAGGAAAGTTGCTTCAACACCCATAACAGTTTTTCTTTTACCGGACGCCGGTGGGGGGATTTTGCCTTTTCAGCCACTAGCTTATCATAGTTTTGCCTGAACCAGTCGTAACTCTCGCGGAACATCTCATCATTCGAGTATTTCGGCTTCCAGCCCAACTTCAGTAACGGCGTCACATCAAAATGGAACGCTTTGTGATACGTCAGGTAGTGCCAGGGCGCTAAGGGACTTAAACCCAACCAGTCTAACACTCTCAATGTGCTGATTGCCAGCCATGCCGGCACACTTTTAACTTTTGAATCAGTGCCGGCGTAATCAATCAGATTCTCTAACCCCCCTCGCAGCGTGCCGTATCTATCCGTGCCCACATTGTAAATCCCCGGTTTGCCCAAGTCCAGGGCTAGCATGTACGCATCCATCAAGTCCAGGGCGTGAACAAACTGAAACTCGACGTTGCCGGTGCCAGTAACGTAAACGTTTCTGCCCTCTTGAATCCACTCAAACAATATTTGAAAAATCCCCAGTCTGCCCTCCCCCAGAATCGTGCGCGGGCGGATAACAATCAGTGGCATGCCGGCTTTTTCGCAAATCTCGCGCACCGCCAATTCACCGGCTAGCTTAGCTCTCCCGTAAATTTCTATGGGGTTAGTCGGAGTCTCGCTGGTAATCGGGCAACTTTTCGGAGCGCCAAAAATCGCGCTCGAACTCATATGTATAAAACTCTTCACCCCCGCCCGCACAGCTTCTTCCGCCGCAATGCGACTCCCTTCGACATTCACTTCCCAAAATTTGCCGCCGGACTTTGTGAGGGGAACCAGCGCCACATTGTGGTGGACAATATCGGCACCCCGCATCGCCGCCGCCACACCGGCGCGATCCCGGATATCGCAATTAATAAATTCTATCTCCTGCGGACGAGTCGGATCTTCCCAGATATCGAGGATTTTCACCTCCTCGCCCCGCTCCCAGAGACGCCTAGCAATCAGATTGCCCAAAAATCCCGAACCGCCGGTAACTAAATGCTTCATGTATTCCTATCCAACCTCCACCAACACCATCTGCCGACATCATACAGCAGCGCCGCACTCTTGTAAAGAACCTCAGAACATTGTCAGGTAGAGACGCGACATCGGCGTTCGTACAACTGGGCGGTTTAAACCAGCTACCTGTAGGGTGCGTTCCGCTTATCCCAAGGTACTTTCACTCGAATAAATACTCTCAAGGCGGAACGCACCCTACCTCTCAGTTAGCATCAATCCCCCCGTATTTCTCAAACACCCACCGCAGACTGCGCCGCATTCCCTCTTCTAACGCTATTTTTGGATCATAGCCCAGATCCCGCCGCGCTTTGGCAATCGAGCAGGCAATCGTTCTATTCATCTCCGACAGGACATGAATTTTCTGATTGTACAGTCTCGCCCCCTGCATTAAAGCATCCAAAAACAGCGCAATCTCACTGGCAACTCCTGGCAGCCTCAACCGCTTGTGCGAGCACTTCTGCCCAAACTCATTTTCTAACAAACGCTCCACGGTGTCAATAATCTCCTTCATGGAGTAAGGGCGCTCGTCTGCAATCCAGTAAATCTGACCGGCGGCTTTTTCACTCATGCCGGCAAGCAGCAGCCCCTGACAGAGATTGTCGGTATATGCCATCGAGCGCAGATTATTCCCACTCCCCACAATTGGCCCTTTCCCATCGCGAATCATCCGGAAGAACAGGGTTTGCCTGGGTGGCTGGTTGGGGCCATAAAACCAGGGCGCACGAATAAGAACTGTTTCAATTATACCTGTTTCCTGGCGATCTTTCACTGCCAATTCCATCAGCATTTTGGAGCGCCCGTAATTCATGTAAGGGTTATAGGGCGAGGTTTCATCAAATAAGTGATCGGGATGGGGGTTGCAGCCGCAGGGAGAGTTGGAAGAAACCGCAACAGCCCGCTTAACACCGGCACGAATGGCAGCATCCAGCAGATTTTTCGTTCCCCCTACATTCACCTGATAGAACTCTGCAACCCTTTGCGGGTGGATGATACCGGCAGTGTGGAACAGTATAGCGCCCCTCGCGCCCTCGCACAAGCGCTCGCAATCTTTCGGGTTGCGCAAATCGCCGGTGACGACTTCAATGCGATCGGAAATGCTTTTGAGTCGGGAACCATCCTGTTGCGGTAAAATCAGACAGCGAATCCGCAGATTCTCCGCCGGCTGGTTTAACCCCTTGCAATCCGCCAAACCCTTAACCAAAGCCTCAACTAAACTAACCCCCAGCCAACCCAAAGCGCCGGTAACTAACACCAAATCTGTGCTAAAATCCATATCCCTACAGCTTCCCTAAAAACTTAAACGCATTGCGCCGCGCAATCGCCATAATCGAACCCTGTGGGTTCACCCCCGGTGCCGAACACAGCAAACTCGCATCAGCAATATAAAGATTCTTAAATCCGTGAACCCTCCCAAAAGAATCCGTTGCGCACCTCTGTTTATTTTCCCCCATCGGACAGCTAGAAAATACATGTACCGTCATCAAATTTGTGCGTGACACCGGCAGATCGGGGAGCTGGGAAATATCAGCAGGCTGGGTGAATATTTGCCCTTTGGTAATGCTGGGATAGAGCGCGACTGCACCGGCTTCTAACAGCAGCAGCGAAAGCTTTTGCAGCGCCTCCGACAAGTCTTTCAAATCCTGTTCCGCCAGCCGGTAGCGCACCAGCGGATCGCCAAACCCTAGCATGCAGCGGACAGAACCGAAACCCTCTCCGGTAATCATAGCATAATAAATCGCCATTTTTTGCCAAGCTTTATCAACCTCACCGGCATAATTGGGGCGATCGTTCATTGCCAAAGCCAGGTAAGCCGGCGAACTGATGGAACAGCCAAAGCTAAATCTGGGCGCGAACTCTTTGACTTGATGCACCGGCACCCCCATATCAGCTGAATTCACCTCCTCCGGAAATCGAGCAATTACCTTAACAGAGGGGTGCATCTGCAAAGAATTGCCAATGTTTGTCGCGATCCCGCTGCGCCGCAGCAGTGCCGGTGTTTGAATCGCACCCCCACAGATAAACAAAGTCTCGGCTTGAATTTGCAGTTGCCGAGATTCAGCAAACTCACTTTTGATAATCCATTGATTTCCCGCTTGGCGAATTGACTTCACTCGCGTATTTGCCAGCAGCTTGCACCCCGCCTGCAGCGCCCTGGGAATAAACGTTTTCGTCATCGATTGCCGCGTTCCCTTCTGCGCAGCTGTTTTCTCCCCCGATTCCTCGTATTTAAACCAGCGCGGAACTTCCAAAGATTGCCATCCCAAACGGATTGCACCTTCATGCAGCTTCAGAGAAGCCGCCGGTGCCTCACCAGGAAGATAGCAGACACTCACATCTTTTTCGCAAGCCTCAAAGTGCTGCAGCAAATCGGCTTCATCGAGAGCATCCACCTCAAATTCTTTCTGCCACTTCTCCAGGATTATCGGTGGGGTGCGGTGATAGAGTCCGCTATTGATTTCGCTTCCGCCGCCGGCACACCGCCCCTCAACGTACTGAATTTTTGGCGAGCCAAACGCTGCAGTAATCCCGCCATTGCGATACTTCTGCACCATCTCTTCCCGCGAAAAAGGCGTGCAGGATTCCAGCGGCAAATAGGAACCTTCTTCAATCAAAATCACATCCCGACCGGCTTCCGCCAGCAAGCAAGCCGTAATTGCACCGCCCGGGCCAGAACCGACCACAGCAATTTCACATCTCAGCTGCGCCGGCGGATTGGTGATGACATTGGAATTGGTGGATTCAGACATTTTAGAATTACCCGGCGATTGAAATTTCTCGTTCCCTGATTCGTAGGGTGCGTTCCCTCTTAGGGAACGCACCCTACCCTCGGCTTTCTGTCCTAACCAATATGACTGCTGCTATACTATCCTCTCGAATACCAGCAGAATATCACTAAACTCTCATAAAAGCGCATCAAATCCCGGCAAAATCCAAAAGACGAGTTTTTCCAGGATTCAATCTGACGCCACCGAACTGCGTGAGGCTGCCGGTGGAAAACAGCGCCTCCCCGCCAAATGCCCCACAGGTCAAAAATCAGGGTGAGCAGCGCCACCGGCAACCGCAGGAAGTCAGGCATCCGCCGGTGCTGTCCGAGGACAAATCGCACTACTTCATTATGCGGAAAATCCACTGCTAAGTCAACCGGCTGGCAGTTCTGGTGGATGATTGAGTAGCAGAGTGCGGAAACGGTAGATTGGAAGCTCAGTGAGATGCCCAACATTTTGACTATTCCTCCAAGTTGCTACTTATAAAACCTGATTCTCCCGATCCCCCCAACCCCCCTTAAAAAGGGGGGCTTTTCTAGTCCCCCCCCTTTTTAAGGGGGGGTTAGGGGGGGATCGAAACGCGAACATTTGTGTGACCAGCAATACAGGTTACTTCTCCACTTTTACCTTGAGTTCGCCCTTCAATTTCACAAACTGCTTCCCTGCTCGATCGTACACCCACGCCTTGATAGCGGTTTCTCCCACCGGCAGCGATTTCACCGAAAAATTAACTGCCCATCTTGCTTTTGCATACCGGCTGGAATTCAGCGCTTTGGCCACATCCGGACTGTCCAAGTGTACATGCGCACTCGCGAATAATTTTTTCTTATTTCCGTGCGATAATAGCACTAACCCCGGCTGTTCGAGCCGGTCTGGAAACATGGCCCATCCATGTGCGAGCAAACTCCCCTCTCGCTTGACGACTGTCTTTTTTTCAACTGGGAAGCCGGTGTCAAAGAAGCCGTACACTTGACTCGGATCGTTAATAAACTTTATATCTTTGGGAAATTCTCTCAGTCCTATTTTTTCGAGCTTTTTTGCGTAATACTTAGCCGTCGGTGCGTGGGGAATAACCAACAGTAAGCAGTTATCCGGCGATCTCCCATCAATATAGTTGACAAGTTCAAAGCAGGTTTTAGCGTTCTGCTGGTGGATGTGCACTTGGTTGATTTGAGTGGCTATCGCCTCTCCCGATTTCGCCAAAATCAAGCCCATTAAAAAAAATGCCAGTCCCCTATATACCTGAATGCTAATAACTTTCTTATCCCTCTCGTCCCGCTTCAAAAACAATCTCCCCATCTGGATTGCGGAGATTATTATGAATAATGTCGGGGTTGTGTACCTGGATATCAAACCCGGCACTGCGCTGCCAAAACCGGCTCGCCCTGCGGTGTTGAGGAGCGCGTAAAATACTGCGAATAAACCTAAAGATAGCCAAGGCGCGGCGGCAATCCTAAATTTCGGATCGCACTTCTTGCTGAATAACTGAAGGGCAAAAAACAGGTATGCACAAAAAATTATTCCCCCCACCACCGGAGCGAGATTAACAGCATACTCTGGGACTGATGAAGTTGCATACAGATTCTTGAAGGCGGGGTAGTCGATCAAGGTGTAGGGATTGATTCCCGCGACTAAGGGCGAACCCAAGAGGCTGAAGAAATAGGCTCCCGCCAATAAGGGATGTTTGAGAAAGTAAAATATATCTGGATGATAAACCGGCTTTTGATAGCCTATCGAGTAAATGGCTGCTGACAGTGCGAACAGCGCCACCCACCCGACAATTCTTTTCCGCTTCTCTTGAAAATTTCCGGGAATAACTGCTACTGTAGGGACTAGCGCTAGCCAAGAGAGCAACCCGTGGGCGGAGGAAAAGCTAGCAATAAAGCAGAATACAGCTGCACCGGCTAGTCTTGTTATTGGCTTCCATGCCGGTGCGACTGCTAGACATATCGCAATCGCTACGCAAGCATTGATTAAAAACCAGGCGATTTGAAACCCCCACAGCCAGTTCTCCCACTGTACCAAGGAGAACACCAGCATGCAAGTGAGGAAATTGGCTAAATGAAACAAACCTTTGCCTTCTGTCTCTCTTTGCTTCTCTCTTTGATTGGCGGCTATTTTGTAGAGGGCAAAAAAGGTTAATATCCCTAAAAAAACGCTGAAATATAATTCGTACCTAATGTCCCATTTAGTGGCAAAAGCTAGCGCTGTAGCGATTAGCCTTGGGAAAAACATGCGGTGTTCGTTATGCTGGGAAAAAAAGTCGGCAAAGGTTGCTTTCCCTTGGCTAACTTTATTAAAAATATCTGTCAAGACTAATTCATCCCAAAAGGGTAAATTTACCCCAAAGCTGGCGACAAACCACAGCAGCAGGGCGATCGGGATGAGATAGACTGTTAGGAGAAACCGGCCATCCTTGAGAATTAGTTTCATCGGTTGCTAGCGCACGGGAATACTGGCTTTAGATTTTGACATAGGGCGGGGCACCGCCGCCGTTTTTCCCGTTTCCCAGTTTCCAAACGCAGCCGGAAATCCAATTCGTCAGAATGTGGGCCACAATCGGCACGAGCAAGTTGCCGGTCGCCAGGGCGCTGTACCCCAGCGCTAGCCCCACGAGGGTGGCCCAAATGACATAAGACCACTGTTGTGGCCCGCTGAAATGCAGAATGCCAAAGCACAGACTGGATATCACTAGAGCCGTTGTGTCCATCCCCAAGTCAGACAGCATGACGCCCCGAAACAGGAGCTCCTCACTCATCCCGGGCAGCAGTCCCAGCCACAGCAGGTCTGGCCACTCCAGGGGTTTGAGCACCAAGGCTAGGTAGAAATCCGCACTCTGGCGGTATGCCGGCCACAGCCGGTACACAATAGAGCTGGCGGCAGTGATGGCCAGCCCGACGCCGACACCCCAGGGCAGCGCCCAACCCGTCGGGCTGAGCGGGAGCAGGGAGACGCTGCTCAAGTGCTGCCAAACTTTGGCAACCAGCAACAATATAACTGCAGTGACGCCCATGTACCCTAAAATTTCGATGCGGGTCAGGGGTTCCATGTCTGGACGGTTAGGAAGTGGTTCGGCCATCGGTAAAAGACAGGCAACGCAAGGACGAGATAGATGGGCTGAGGGCAGCTGGACTGATGCCGGCGCGGTGAGCCACCATAACGCCCAGCGCCTCTAAGTATGAGTTTACCCTTACGGCTTTAACTCCCACTTTTTCTGGAGGCACTTGCATTGTAGTCTGATTTTCGCTGACGGCAATCGCCAGCACCGGCATCTGGCTAAAGCTCAATACCGCACTGCCCCCGAAGGCGGTTGCCGGCACCACCACGGCATCGACTTGTTCCGCCCACACATCTGCCGGTTGACAAATCTCTGATTTTGTGGTAATAAACTGAGGTGCCCGACTCAGACCGGCAAGAACGCAGGGCAAGAATGTGTGGCCCAATTCCTCTGCAGCCGAGCGGGGGGAGAGATTCGGATCGAGGGGCAGGGGCGAGAGTGCCGGCGCGTGGGCGCAGGGAATGGCAAAGGTGCGCACGACGAGGTGGCTGATCACCGCTTCCGCACCGGCAAGCGGGTCAACTCCCTGTCCGTGCCGGTAGCGCTGCAGCGCTTCACTGTCCGGGTCATCGGGAAATCTGGCCACCACGGCGAGCGCCTCCGCCCCCGCTTGCCGAACCAGCACCTCCGCCGCCCGCAACAAGCTTCCCGGATTGCCAATCGTCCCCCAGCTGGCACCGGCATCCGATGTCCGCAGTTCCACCTCCAGCGGCGCGTCTGTCACCGCCCACTCCGTCAGATTCAGCCCCAAAGTGGCCCTCGCCGCGTCAGCCGCTTGCAAGTGCCGCAACCGCAAGTCTGGCTCAATCCCCCGGTCGAGGATTAAACCCACCCGGTTCTGGTGCACCGGTCGCAGCCCCCAGCACCCTTTGGCAAATTTGTCAAGTCCGAAGCCTTCCACATAGAGCGCATTTGGAAGCGGCCAGTACAGCTGGGCACCGTTCAAGACGTTTGGATGAGTAATCAGGCGGTCTGCGATTTGCGCCATCGCTCTGGCAACCGGCAGCGCATCCCCCGCATAGCCGCCAATTGCCGCACCAATGCCGGTGGGCACAATCAGCACAACCGTATAAGGACGCCGAACCATCTTAAAATCCGTTTATATTGTTTGTTTGTCGCCTTCCAGTGACTTGAAAAGGTTTGTAGTTGGGCTTTAGCCCAACCGGCTCACTCGCAGTGGGCCAAGTTTTCTTATGTGCCGGTGTGCGCAGCAAGGGACGGGACAGGCGGGACGGGACAGGCGGGACGGGACAGGCGGGACGGGACAGGCGGGACGGGACAGGCGAGACGCCTGTCCTACGTCTGGATGGGACAGGCGGGACGCCTGTCCTACGCCTCGCCCCCTTCCCGTGTGCGGGGTTGGGGGATGGGGGGGTAGGTTTTTCGGTTGTCAGCAAAGAGGGCGAAGCATTTGCGAATGTAAATATCGGGCGCGGTAGTAAACATCCCCGCGCAAATGCTTCGCCCCTACATTGGATCTGTAGGGGCGAAGCATGAGCGTGAGGATCTTTGCTGCAATACGCGCATTTAACAGCGCTCATGCTTCGCCCTTGCGATGCGGGAAAGAGAAAAACCCATTCTTGTAAGCGTTGGGGGGTGGGGTTATCCCCTCACACCGGCACGTTGGCGGAATCGGAATCGGCGGTGACTACTGCTTCAACCAGGGCTTTGTGCCGGTCGGCGTCCGTGCCGGTGATTGCCCAGCGCAGGGGTTCCCCCCGCTTTTGCAGTTCCGCCTCAATCGCTTGCTGCAGCTGCTTGGGCGATTCCTGCAAGTCAATTTCAGCCGTAATAAAGTGCGTCGTCATCGCGGTTTGTCGGGTAGTGGATGCAATTAATCGTAACTGGCGAGAGTGCCGGTGCGTCCCCCAGAGCGCAGGTCTGGTATGAAAAATCGAGGGCAAGAAACCGGGTTTCTCTTCCCGCAAGGGATTACCAAAAGAAACCCGGTTTCTCAGATTTCAAGACCGGCGCTCTACGGCTGGCCAAATTGCCGCTGGTAGACTTCATCTTCCTTCTCAGTCACAATCTTGAGATTGGAGAGAGGTTTGGCGACGCACAGCAGCACATATCCTTCCGCCTGGAGTTCGGGACCGACGCCCATGCCATCCTTCTGATCCACCTTTCCTTCGAGGATCTTAGCGGCGCAAGTGGTGCAGACACCGGCATTGCAAGAGCAGGGCAAATCTAGGCCGGCAGCGACAGCAGCCCGCAGAATAATCTTATCTTCTGGGACTTCGATAGTGTGGGTGGTGCCTTGGTGGTTAATTTCAACAGTATAAGTCTTGGACATTGTGTGAGGCGGTCGCGTCAAGCGCCAAATCTTCTAAGTGGGAGCGTAACCTTTACTGCCGGCGTCGCACACCGCATGGAACGAACTCTTCTTCCCCCCCTCCCCGTGAACGGGGAGGGGGTTGGGGGGTGGGGTTCCCCGGATGCAAATCGTTTTGCATCATCCTGGTGCAACGCCGCACTTGCTGATTGTACCGCCACGGGCGATCCTACTGAATATCGATAGTGCGGGGAGGGGGAGATTCCTCATCCTTAGGCGCTTGCCTGCCGGTGGACACATAATCCTTATACAAGTCCACAATCATCTTGGTGAGGTCACTTGAGGACATCTCTTGCCCCTTGATTTTGGCTTTCAGATAAATTTTCAGAACCTCGGTATAAGACAGCCCCAGCGCCATTGTCAAAGCTGCCGCAGTGGAAGCCGCGATCGCCCCACCGGCAATCGTGCCCACACCGGGCATCAGTTTCAGCAAATTGGCCACAATGGCCCTGCCGGCAGCCGCCATCCCGCCGGCACCCACCACCGCCGACACAACCGTACTCATAAACGCCCGATCGAACGGCAAGCCAAAGATGGCCGTAATGTTGGCCAGCATTACCGTTTGCATGGCCATCAGGATTGGCGCGTCGGAGAAGGGAATCGGGGAAGCGCCAACAATGGTAGAGCCGGCGACATAGGCGCTCACATACTTGGACGCTTCTTTGGCTTTCAGCTCAATACTGCCGATCTGCTCTCGCACGAAAGCCTTTCGCGCCACCTGGGGGATGAGTTCCAGAGTCGCCTCCACCAAACGCTCCAAACCGTGTATTTCCACCGGCGGGAAGTCATCGTGAACCACCTTCGGTTCCGCCATCACTGGAACAACCTGACTCGCCGGCAGATTCTTGCCTTCCAAATAGGCCAAGAAATCCGTGCGCTTGTGGGTCGTCGTCTGAGTCACCACTAAAATAATAGGTACATCTTTCAGTTCCAGCTCCCTCAGCCAGTCTTCCTCCACCCCCTCAAACCGGCGTCCCTCATAATTAATGCAGTACCACACCACATGGATGTGCTCTTTGACCGGTTGCAGACTGCAGTCCTCAATCAGTTTGGCCACCTCCAGCCGCACCCGCTCAATCTGCCCTCCAGACAATTCCAGTCCCGGAGTGTCGTAAACTGTAATCGGGCACCCCTGCTTAGTGTACTGCCGGATACCTTGAGTCACCGGTCTGCCCACGCCGGTTTCCGCCAGCCGGTCGCGAAAAACCGCATTAATTAGCGTACTTTTGCCGACGCCGGTTTTGCCAATCACCAAAACATTGCACTGTCCCAACTTCTTCTCCGCATCCTTGTACGCATCCTCAATTTTGGACAAAAGCTCATCAAATGAATAATCCTTCTCAGACATCCCAAATTCCTCCTCACTAGCTTTCAGGGGCAGGCACGAAGGCCATCGGTGTCAACTTAAGCTCCCGGCGATTGAAACTCACTGCGACAAACGAAGTCCGCCTTCGCGGACTAAAAGAATCTCCCTCTCTTTTATACCCTCTTGGCGTCCTTGGCGTCTTGGCGGTTGATTAAAATTATCCCACTCCACCCCAATGAACCCGCAACCGAAAAATTCTGCTATCAGCGTTACCCAACTCACAGAAAAAATCGACCGGCTTCTCACCAGCCACATCGCTGATGTCCGCGTGTCTGGCGAGGTGTTCAACTTTAAGGCCGCGCAATCAGGGCACCGCTATTTTACCCTAAAAGACGAAGGCGCACAAATTAGCTGCGTTTTGTGGAAAGGCAGACCTGTTTCGTTTAAAATAGCCGATGGGATGAGGGTAATCGTGGAGGGGAGACTGACAGTTTACCCGCCGCAAGGTAAATACCAAATTGATTGCAGTCGCATCACCCAACAGGGGAAGGGCGATTTGTATCTAGCGTTTGAAGCCCTCAAGCTGGAGCTCGCCGCCAGAGGGTACTTTGACGCCGCCCGCAAGAAGCGCCTGCCAAGTTTGCCCTGGCGGATTGGGGTGGTCACCTCCCCAAATGGTGCGGCAATTGAGGATATTAAAAGCACCCTGAAGCGGCGGATGCCGGCTTGCGCGATTTATTTTTGTCCAGCCAGCGTGCAGGGAGAAAACGCGCCCGGAGAAATTGCCGGTGCAATTCGGACGCTCAATCAAACAGACTGTGAAGTGATGATTGTGGGGCGCGGGGGCGGTTCTTTGGAGGATTTGTGGGCGTTCAACACGCGCACAGTAGCGCAAGCGATATACGAGTCGAGAATTCCAGTAGTTTCGGCAGTCGGGCACGAAATTGATTTTACCATAGCGGATTTTGTCGCTGACGTGAGGGCGGCGACGCCAACTGCCGCCGCCGAGTTGGTGACAAAGCGCGATAAACTAGAATTGCTGGGGGTTATTGCTGAAAAGCAGGGGAAGCTGTCGAGGCGGATGAGTGAGATTTTGCAGAAGAGGAAACAGGCGGTTGCGGCGCTAGCTAACAGTTACGCACTGCAGCGGTTTCCGGAACGCCTGCACAATTACACGCAGCGAGTGGATGAGGCGGAAGAGCGCATGGAGGGAGCAGCCGGTCGGATTTTGGGAAGTGCGCAGCAGCGACTTTCGGCGCTGTCAGCTCATCTGGAATCGCTGCACCCGCTGTCTCCGCTGCGCCGGGGTTTTGCGTTGCTGCGCAGTGAGAGCCGGTTGATTGCTGCGGGGGAGTCTTTGGAAGGTTTTGAGACTGTGGAAATTGTGCGGCAGGGAGAGGTTGCTTGTGTTAAGATTGAGAGAGTTAGTCGGGGTGAATAGATTTTGTAGGGGCGGTGCCCCCGTGCCATTGGTGTCAACTTAAGCTCCCGGCGATTGGAAATCGCGGCTCCACAAACGAAGTCCGCCTACGCGGACTTAAGAGAAGAGCTAGAATCTTAAAACCCGCGCAGGCGGGTTTTGTCTGTATAGCTGCGGTTTCAACCGCCCAGAGACTACAGGACACAGCTTAAGTTGACACCGATGTGCCACCCACGGAGCCCCCCCCTATCGGTTTTCTCAGTAAATAACTAATATGAGAAATCCTATATGATAAGAGTTGCTACTCTTGAGAATATATTATGAAGACGCTATCATTTGAAGAACAAATTGATCGACTGGAAGAGATTGTCGGGATTTTGGATAAGGGGGAGGCTCCAATCGAGGAGATGCTGAAGCTTTATGAGGAGGGGATGGGGCTAGCGCGTTTTTGCCGCACTTATTTGGAGGAGGCTGAGCAAAAGGTGATTGTTATCAGCCGGCAGGATGTTGAGTCGGGTTTATAGGGTGTCAAGAAGGGGCTGATTCTATAGCAATAGACGTAGGGCAGGCGTCTCGCCTGCCCTGAGTGCCGGCAGCGTCAGCAGCAGCTTGGGTTTACCTGGGGAGAGGAGGCAAATTATTGGGGTCGATCCCCTGAGATATCAAATAAGCTATCAGCCTTTCTTTTTCTTGGCGTTCCTGTTCAGCCCGTTGCTGTTCCTGTTCAATTTTTTCGACCGCCCAAGGTAACAAATTCCCCGCCCGATCCCACCACCTTAACCAATACCCAGTCCTTCCTTCTTTTGTTCCTTGCCAAGTCCCTAAGAATAATCCCATTGTTTCAATCCAATGGCGGCCATTCTCATCGGGCTGTTGCAATTCATAGCGCTGGTTTTCTAGCTGATAATATTCTAGCAATCCGCCATCTGGGTCAAATATCACATAGATGGGCACTTGCAATATCTGTTGGTAGAAAAACCATTTACCAGGGGGATAGGTGCGCTTAAAAGAATATTCGTCTCCATCTTTACCAGATAAAAATTCTATGACTATAGCCGGTATCTCTCCTTCTAAATTGGGGGTATAGCTCTGGCGTTCGGCTAATATCTCTTTGACTGACCTTACATAGACCCAATCAGGGGCTTTCGCGATAAATTGCCCGTTCACTGTGGCGCACAGAGCAAAGTTGGAGGCGATTAACATCTGCGGTTGAATGAACCCGCTGAGTTCTAAACTTTCGCGTAATGCCCCTGCTAGAAGTGGCTGTCCTGTATTTTCCACGGGTTCATCCTCTAACTGAAAATCATCAGGGAGAGCTTCCCACGAAATCACCAGTCCTGGGGGTGATTTGGTTTCGCTGACTGGGGTGGCCATAAACGCTATTACTAATTTGTTTTGATTTTATCACAGTTTCAGGGGTTTTGTGAGTGTCAACCTGAGACACCGGCACCCTCCCCGCCAGATGCCGGTGCTTCCCCCTCGCTCGCATTGGCTGAAACCGGCAACATCCCCCTGGTTGCCGGTGCTGGGGGGTTTCTGGTTACAGAGGCTTGCTGTCGAGTTCCTCCAGCGCTCGCACATCCAGTTCAATTGCCGGCGACAATTGATAGTGATCGCTCCATGTCCCTCTGGGAAAGCCTCCAACCTCAAAATTGAAAAATCCGTGTTCAGTGGAAAATATGCCGCCGCGCTCGTACATTATGATTAGCGGCTCATAGGGATCTGGAAGAGCAAATTTAGTGACTTCCGGTCGGTTTTTCACCGCATCCCAATGCAGGAACCACTCGCAGGTTTTCTCAATGATGCCGGTGGCATAAAACGGTGCTTCGGAGAAATGACGCCCGAGGGCTTCCACCTTGGCATCACCGGCACGCTGTAAGGGACAGATATGAGCCGCGACATCGAAAAATGGCCACTCATCGGTACAGTTTAAAGCTTTTGCCCACAGCGCGGCGCGTCTCAGGTACTCCCGCAAGAGCGCAATGTGAGAGCTAGCACGGGAATCGTCTGGCTCCCATTTGATGGCCAAAATTCGCTCCATTGCGCTGTCAACACTGGTTTGTGCAGTCATATCCTTTCTCTGATAGCTTCAAGCAGTTCGTCAAGATTCGACAGATCGTCCCTCAGCGTCAATCCCTGTGGGGACTTACCAATAATTTTATCCCAGTGGGAGAAGGGATTGGGTCTGCCGGTATTGGGAGCCAAGTCATGCGCTCCATAATGTTCTGGGGTAGGCCAGTTGCCAAAGCCGTATATCGGGTCATCCCTCCAAGCTTCAGGCGAGCGATAGGGCAGTCCTTGTTGCATCAGTCCTTGTTCTATATACTCGTGAGCTATCAAGCGTTTAAATTTGAGGCTCTCTCTAGGTTGTAGAGATCCATTTTTCGCTTTGAACCACAAGTCAGCAATCTCAGCATCAGGGGTGAAATTACTACGGACGGAGATAACTGTCTTTGCCTGATTATCGGGAATCTCAAGCTCGTGTTCATTTATAAAGATGTGTTCTTTGACCTTGCGTATCTGTTCTTCGACAATTCCCAAATTCTTGGCAATTTGAGACACATCGTCCGTCAGGGCGATGATTTCCTCATACTGACGGATTGCCACCGGCTCTGCCTCTTCATACCATTTTTTCCATATCTCGAAGGGCAGGATATCTCCCTGTTGTTTCCCCGCTTGATATTGGTCGTATTTATAGCGTTGATAGCGCCATTCTGCTGCGCCCGGATCGTTCAAGTTAGGCTTTGCACCTTCTGGCGGTTGTGGTGGCCAGTCAGAATTGGACATCTGTTTGGCGTTCCCTGGTGATTTGGTTTCCTCAGTATAATAAGTGCTGGTTGTGCTTGGTGGGTGGGGCGAGCGCGATGTTGAGTCCAGAGTGCCAATCATCGCCTGAATCCGCTCAATCTGAGCCAGAGAGGCTTGCATCCTCCCCATCCCATCATAGCAGATATCCACAATCTCGGCAATTTGCCGGTTTAGCTCATAGATTTGGCAGTCGGGTAAAGAGTTGGCACGACTTTGCGCCTCAGCCAATATCTCAAGAACCTGGCTGAGCATTGCCTGAAGCGCATCGCACTCTTGCTGAAGTCCCATTAGCGCCCTCAAGTCGAGTGAAGTGCCTCTACGGCAGTTTTTCCCGCAAAGAAAGCCAAGCCTTGATTTCGGGTTCTAAAACAAACTTATCGCTGTCAGCTAAGGCTGAGATGACTTTCAAGCGATTCTTGAGCTGTCTTAATTCCCGAATTTCCTCAATGTTGAGCGCCCGCCAATTAGCCGCCTTTTTTTCCACCTCCTCACGCGACCACTTCAGCTTATCCCAGAACCATTGCAGGAGCCGGTTAATATCCAGAACCGCATCCCCTGGAACTCCTCCAAGTTTTCTAATCATAGCGGCTCGCAGCGTCATCGAAGAAATCGTAAAAGACTCGCCACTTCCGGGTTTTGCCTTATCTGCTAGAGCGGCTAGGCGATCGTAAACTGTGGTAGCTACCTCTGCCCATTTGATATCGGGTGCTGTTGAATCATGGCGTTTGCCCTCATGGGCGTTAAAAGCAGCTGCCTCAGCTAAACCGAGCCAGTTAAATCCTTCTGGCGGGGAAGAATCTGCTGAAAAGATGTTTTTCAGCCAAGCCAGTACAGAGTCAGCATCTTGTTGCAGGATTAGATTCAGCTGTGTGGCCGTTTCCGATTGAATCATAATGCTTTAGTTATAACTGGGCAAATATATCTCACTAAAGAGTGCGGCGATCTCAGACTTTTGCCCTAGGGATAGGGGCTTCAAAAGTAGAGCCGGCATTGCCGCCAGTGTTTATTCCTATGACTGCCTTCAGAAAGTTACATAAATACCTTTATTCACCGCTGCCGCTTTTTGAAGCATTTTGAGGGCGTCATTCAATACAGGAAAAAGGGCTGGCTTTTTTTGCTGCAGCTCTTCTAGCCATTGTAAAATTTCCTGAACTTGGCTGGCTGACTGGAAGTAGGAACCCATTTTACCGGCATCGAAGTAATTCTGGCTTGGCCCAAAAGGGCTGCCTAAGAGCGCACAATCTTTTCCCCCTTCTTCTAGGATAAGATTCTGGGCATTTTCCCAGCCATAGCCAAGACCAATATCATCTTGAGGGTTATAGAACTTGGTAAGTGCCAAGTCGCCCCATTGGTGAACGTCGTCTAGTTCCATACCTGCTTCCCACTCACTGTCGAGAGGCTCACCTTCGCAGGGATCTTTTATAAATTCCAGATTGTCTTTAATGAAACTCACTAGCTGCTCACTATTATTAGTCAGCAGGGCGTTTTCAAGAATCTTGCTCAGTTCGCCGGTGAAAGCCTCCCAGTCGAATACAAACGCTTTGTGTTCCATCGACATCTTACGTTGCTCCTGTCATCATGCTGGGGGGAAGCTAATTTGTGGGCAATGCCGGCTCTACTGTTACTCAAAAAAGCGCCTGATTTACCATAAGCTCAGCCGGCGAGATGTTGAGTCTGGTTTATAGCGTGTCAAGAAGGCGCTCATTCAACCTTGGATGTCAACCTGAGACACCGGCACCCTCCCCACCAGATGCCGGTGCTTCCCCCTCGCTCGCATTGGCTGAAACCGGCAACATCCCCCTGGCTGCCGGTGCTGGGGTGGTTCCGGTTACAGAGGCTTGCTGTCGAGTTCCTCCAGCGCTCGCACATCCAGTTCAATTGCCGGCGACAATTGATAGTGATCGCTCCATGTTCCTCTGGGAAAGCCTCCAACCTCAAAATTGAAAAATCCGTGTTCAGTGGAAAATATGCCGCCGCGCTCGTACATTATGATTAGCGGCTCATAGGGATCTGGAAGAGCAAATTTAGTGACTTCCGGTCGGTTTTTCACCGCATCCCAATGCAGGAACCACTCGCAGGTTTTCTCAATGATGCCGGTGGCATAAAACGGTGCTTCGGAGAAATGACGCCCGAGGGCTTCCACCTTGGCATCACCGGCACGCTGTAAGGGACAGATATGAGCCGCGACATCGAAAAATGGCCACTCATCGGTACAGTTTAAAGCTTTTGCCCACAGCGCGGCGCGTCTCAGGTACTCCCGCAAGAGCGCAATGTGAGAGCTAGCACGGGAATCGTCTGGCTCCCATTTGATGGCCAAAATTCGCTCCATTGCGCTGTCAACACTGGTTTGTGCAGTCATATCCTTTCTCTGATAGCTTCAAGCAGTTCGTCAAGATTCGACAGATCGTCCCTCAGCGTCAATCCCTGTGGGGACTTACCATCTTGCTGAACTCCCATTAGCCAGGGTGGTTTCCGGAATATTGCTCAGTTCGTTAGGGAAGGAGGATAATCAAATACAAACGTCTTATGTTCCATCGACATTGGACAGCACCTTGGTTACTTGTGGGAACCAAGCCACTTGAGAAATGTGTGACGAAATTTAGTTTGTCGGCTTATTCGCAAATATACTCGATAAGGTTTAAACAAAATTCCTCCTGATTATACTTTGAATAAAACCCTAACCTTTCAGCCTCACGCAACACTTCCTTAGCATTTTTGTGTTTTAGAGCGTATTTCCAGTCCTTACCGTCGTTATATTTAGGCTTCAAATAAATCACTGCTATCGCTTCTGAAAGCTCTGGTTTGCTCGATGTTATCCAGCGGATTTTATACTCTTCCCCTCTTCTGAGTTTTCCACTTTCGCCTGTAAGGTGTTGGGTGAGACGTTTGCGAAGGGTCTGATGCTCGGTTTTACCGCAGTAGTAATTCTCTCTGTCACGAATGTCTCTAAATAAATAGATTCCTTTCTCATCAGGAACATCAGCATACTTCAATATGCGCCCAGTCTGTTTGTATGTTTTTCCTGTCGAACTATCTTCAAGAACATCACCAATTTTATGTATCACTGGTTCAGACCAGTTACCAAAGTCTATACTGCTACTGTTGCCCCACGACATAAATCCCTCCTTTTAATTTTAGTTGCCAAAGTCTTATAAATCTGCTCCACCGACTCAAGTACATAATTTTTACCCAAGCCTTGCAGGGCCAACGCCCGCATCGGTGCCGATGCTTTGGTTTCCAGTATCTCTGCGAAGGCGGGGACTGCTACTTGGGGATGGTTTTCAGCCAACGCGAAGAATAGCTCCACTTTTTGCCCAGCATTGCCTGCCTTTGTGAAACCGGCAGCCAGATCGCGCCCGCTCTCTACCGAAATAGGCCCAGAAAGTCTCCCGCCCTGTGATGCCGGTTGGATTTCAGAAAACTCACTCATACTGTCCCTACTTTCGATAGAAGCGGTTTGCGTTTCTATATGATATTTTCCCTTATTCTCCCACAAACCGCAACCGGCAACTTGTATATTTAGCTACAAAAAGCCCCGGATTGCCATACGCATAAACCGCATCAATTGTCAACCCTCAATCTAACCTTACCCCACCGGCTCCCACACCCCACCGGCACCTCAGAAAACTGGGCCAACCCAAAACGCCCCCACATTCCCAAAAGCAAAGGCACCCACAAGGGGTGCCCCTACCACCATTAAAAAGGACTATGCAAAAAGTAGAAGGATATAGCAGTAACCACTTAGATTAGGACGTAGGACCGGCGTCTCGCCTGTCCCGAGATGCCCTGTCCTAAAGTGACTGTGTGCTGCTCTAATTCAAACTTTTTCCAACGCACAAAAAACCCCCTCAAACACCCCCTCCCCGCACGCGGGGAGGGGGTTAGGGGGTGGGGTTCATTCCCGGCAACCGAATCAAAACACCGGCACTAACCTCTCAGCGCCTCAGAACCGCCCACAACTTCCAGAATCTCCTGGGTAATTGCAGCTTGCCGCGCCTTGTTATAATTCAGCGTCAGCGTCCCAATCAACTGCTTCGCATTATCGCTAGCACTGCTCATCGCCGTCATCCGCGCCGCCAGCTCACTAGCAGCCGATTCTTGCAGCGCCCGCAGCAACTGGTTATTCAAATACAGCGGCAGCAAAGCATCCAGAATTTGCACCGGATCTTGCTCGAAAAGCATATCTCTCGGCAAACCCTTCACCGGCGCACTCACCTTATCCCGCTCCACCTCAAAATTCCCGCCGCGAGTCGTCAGGCGGAAAATTTCATCATCCGTCGCTTCCAACCCTTGCGCAGTCAGCGGCAGCAGCGTTTGAACCACCGGCCTCGAACTGATCAGCGACACAAACTTAGTGTACACCAACTCAACCCGGTCAACCGTTTCCGACAGAAACAGCGACAGCAACTCATCCGCAATTTGCGAAGCTTCCGCCGCCGTAGGAATCTGCTCCAACCCCGTATAAGTAGCGTCAATCGGCTGGTTGCGGCGCTGGAAATACTGGATAGCCTTGCGACCCACCAGCACATACTTATAATCCAACCCTTCCGCCTTCAGCTCCTTAGCCCGAGATTCAGCCCGTTTGATGATATTCGTATTGTAGCCGCCGCACAGACCCCGGTCGCCCGAAATCACCAGCAAACCCACAGAACGAACTTCCCGCTGTTTCAGCAAAGGCAAGTCAGCATCCTCAAACCGCAACCGAGCTTGCAAACCGTACAGCACTTGCGCCAAACGGTCAGCAAAAGGGCGAGTGGCAATCACCTGCTCCTGGGCGCGGCGCACCTTAGCCGCCGCCACCAAGCGCATCGCTTCCGTGATTTTCTTCGTGTTTTTGACCGACTGAATACGGTCGCGAATCGCTTTTAAATTAGCCATAATTTTGCCAATTCTCAGTTATCACTTGTCCCTGCAATGAGCTAACCGCAGCACGCAGATCGACGCAGATACCATCACATTCATCTGAGCCGAGGGCGGCTCTCATTTGAATGAATTGTGCCCCAGAAACCCGGTTTCGTAGGGGCGGGCCCCCGTGCCCGCCCCCTTCCGGGGGTAGCCGTGCCCGCCCCCTTCCGGGGGCCCCCGTGCCCGCCCCCTTCCGGGTTTCTCAGCACCTCACTAATATGAGAAACGCTAGTTCTGCATTTATCTGCGTTTATCTGCGGTTGCCAAATTACGCCGCTGCCTTAAAGGTCTGCTTGTATTCAGCCACCGCTTCCTTCAGCAGCTTTTCAGCCTCATCAGTCAGCTGCTTCTCTTTCTGGACGATCTCGCCGTACTTCGGCTTGCTGGTGCGCAAATATTCTCGCAGCCCCTTCGTAAAGGTAGCCACCTTGTTGACTTCGATGTCATCCAGCAGCCCGTTAATACCGGCATAGATAATCGCCACTTGCTCGTTCAGCGGCAGAGGAGAATATTGCTGCTGCTTCAGCAGTTCCCGCAAGCGCTGACCCCGCGCCAGCTGGTTCTGAGTCGCCTGATCCAAATCGGAGGCGAACTGCGAAAAAGCTGCCAGTTCCTCAAACTGCGCCAGTTCCAGCTTAATCTTACCTGCAACCTTCTTCATCGCCTTGGTTTGAGCGGCGGAACCCACCCGGGACACGGAAATACCGGGGTTCACCGCCGGACGCAGACCGGAGTTAAACAAGCTAGAAGACAAGAAAATCTGGCCGTCCGTAATCGAAATCACGTTCGTCGGGATGTACGCAGACACGTCACCGGCTTGGGTTTCGATAATCGGCAGCGCCGTCATGCTGCCTTCGCCCAGTTCGTTGCTCAGCTTGGCTGCGCGTTCCAGCAAGCGGGAGTGCAGGTAGAACACGTCCCCCGGATACGCTTCCCGTCCGGGCGGGCGGCGCAGCAGCAGCGACATCTGGCGGTAAGCTTGGGCTTGCTTGGAGAGGTCATCGTAGATCACCAGGGTGTGCTTGCCCTTATACATGAAGTATTCGGCCATGCTCGCGCCGGTGTAGGGAGCCAGGTATTGCAAAGTTGCCGGGTCACTTGCGTTGGCTGCCACAACGATGGTATAATCCATCGCTCCTTTTTCTTGGAGCACGTTGACCACATTCGCCACCGTGGAGGCTTTTTGGCCAATGGCGACGTAAACGCAGATCACGTTCTCGCCCTTCTGGTTGATGATCGTGTCAACAGCGATGGCAGTTTTGCCGGTTTGCCGGTCGCCGATGATCAGCTCCCGCTGACCGCGCCCCACGGGAATCATGGCGTCGATAGCCGTGATGCCGGTTTGCAGCGGTTCGTACACAGACCGGCGGGCAATAATCCCCGGAGCCCCCGATTCAATCAGGCGGCTTTCGGAGGTGTTGATTTCTCCCTTGCCGTCAATGGGGCGACCGAGGGCGTCCACCACGCGACCGATCAGGGCGTCTCCCACCGGCACCTGAGCAATTTTGCCGGTCGCCGTCACGGAGGAGCCTTCTTGAATTTCGCGCCCTTCGCCCATCAGCACCGCGCCCACGTTATCTTCTTCCAGGTTGAGGGCGATCCCAATCGTGCCGTCTGCAAACTCCAGCAGTTCGCCGGCCATCACCTTTTCCAGGCCATAAATCCGGGCGATGCCGTCGCCCACTTGCAGCACTGTACCGACGTTAGAAACCTTAACTTCTTGGTCGTACTGCTCAATCTGCTGCTTAATAATGCTGCTGATTTCGTCGGGTCTGATGCTTACCATCGTTCGTTATCAGTTGTTAGTTGTTCGCTAATCAGTCACCGGTCGCCGGTCTTGAGGCCCTTCATCAAAAGCCCTTAACCATTAACCCCTTCCTCTTCCTGAAACTGTATCCCTTCATAAATCTCGCTCAGGGGAATTTGGAGATTTAAGCAAGAGAGGTTCAGAACACTGTCGGGTGCGGACAGTTCTGTGAGAGTCCAGCTGGGCGCTTGACTGCGGCTGAACAATTCCACACCGCACTCTGACTGGGACACCAAAACATATTCCTGCAATGTGGGCAGCTTGCGATACAGAGATGCTTTCTTCCCCCTATCGAGTGCTTCTGTGGAGTCAGATAAAACTTCCACCACCAACACCGGATAGCGCTTTGTATAGAGGTCTGCCAAGTCTCTCTCGTCGCAAGTCACCATAATATCGGGATAGGTGTAATGGCGTCCCCCCTCGACTTCCAAGCGCACATTTTCCATGAACACTCTGCAGGAGCCACCTTTGAGTCGCTGGCGCAGAGCGAAGGCCAAGTTAAGGGCAATGATATTGTGCCTGTCTGTTGTCCCAGTCATGGTAATAACTTCGCCATCGTAGTATTCATGCCGAATATCCGCCTCTTTTTCTTCCAAGGCGAAATAGTCTTCGACTGTAATGTGCGCTTGTTTGGTCGCTGTCATGGCCCTCACCAATTTTAGATTTCAGATTTTGGATTTTGGATTGACGAGTCAACTCTCAGTCCAAAACCCAGGCATTCCAAATCCCAAATTGACTCACTCCGCACCCAGGCGGATGCCAATCCGGCGCAGCTGTCCCCGCAAACTGGCATCAATGATTTGGGAGCCCACTTTAATGATGACACCCCCAATTAAATCGCGGTCGATTTGGGTCTGGAGCTCCACCGAACGTGCGCCGGTCATCCCTTGTACCTTTTCGCGAACCGCTTGCTGCTGGCCCTCACTGAGCGGCACAGCAGACGTCACTTCCGCCAAGACGGTCTGGTTTAGCTTGCGCAAAAGTGATAGGTACTCTTGCCCAATCGCTTCTAAAAAGATGACGCGGCGGCGATCTACCAGCAGCATCAAAAAGTTGCGCGTGTAAGCGTGAAGCTCACCGGCAATCCGCTGCAGCACCCCCTTCTTGTCCGCATCACCAACAAACGGATTGGCCAGAAACAGGCGCAGTTCCTCGGAGTTTTCCAGCAAACTCAGCAAGGAACGCACGTCATCCCCAACTTGCTCCGTGATGTTGCTCGATTGCGCCACGGACATCAAGGCTTGGGCGTAAGGCTCTGCAATTTCAGAAGTTACAAGACTGCTGCCTTTCATCAGCGCCCTCCAAGCAGCGCAATGCTGCGGTCAACTAATTGGTTCTGAGCGTAATCGTCCAAGCGAGCCTGCAACTGGGATTCCACTTGCTGCAGCGCCATCGCAGCCAAGCGCTGGCGGAGTTCTTTGATCACCCGCTCTTGTTCGGATTCGATATCCCTAGCAGCTTCCGCTCTCAAGCGCTCCAAATCTTTCGCTCCCTGAGCCAAAATCGCCTCTCTGGCTTGCTTGGCGCGTTCTTCGGCAGCCGCCCGGATTTGTTGCGCCTCGGCTTGGGCTTGAGCCAGCTTTTGCTGCGCTTGAGAAAGTGCTGCCTCCGCATCTTTCTTGCGCTGCTCAGCTTCTTTAATCGCTGTGGCGATGCTGTTGCGCCGTTCGCTCAGGACATTCCCCAAAAAACCGCGCCCGAAATAAAACAGCACCCCAATAATAATCACGAGGTTGATCACATTGGTTTCTAAGATGTCTGTATTCAGACCGAAACCGTGTTCGACCACCTCAGCCTCTACTTCACTCGCCAGTAAAAAAATCCCCATCATAAGCTACCCCTAACTGTGTTCACTTGCCCTCAGCCCGCAGCTAGAATAATTCCGAAGTCTAGCGGTTGACTAACTCAGGCCCGAGAAGTTTTTCCAGGATCTGGCGAGATAGGGTGTCTACCTGCAGCTCCAGCGAGCGCAAGGCTTCCTGTTTTTGCTGGTCTATCTCTTTCTGAGTCTGCTCTCGCGCTTGCTGGGCTTCTTTTTGAGCTTGGGCAATCTGCTCACCAGCGATCTTCTGGGCGTCCGCCTGAGCTTGGGCCACTATGGCCTGAGACTCCCGCAGCGCTTCCCCGCGCTTCTGCTCGTATTCCTGAGCCAGCATCTGCGCTTTGGACAGGCGCTCGCGAGCTTCTTTTTGATTGTTGCGGATGTACTCGTCCCGCTCATCGAACACTTTGGTCAGCGGTTTGTAAAAGATGGCGTTCAGGATGGCTGCCAAAACTAAAAACTGCACCGCCATCAGAGGCAGGGTGGCATCCAGGTCGAACAGCCCCCCCTCTTTAGCAGCAGTTTCAGCGGCTAGTAGAATCGTCCAGTGTGTCATAGCAACTCAACCGATTTTAGATTTTAGATTTTAGATTTTAGATTTCAGATTTATGATATAATTCACCACCCAAAATCCAAAATCTAAAATTCACGCCCGGGCATCAGGGAGAGACGCGGGCATATCGCGCCTCTCCCCAGACTGGCTCTCTTAAGCGAAGGGGTTGGCGAACAGCAGCACCAGGGCAACCACCAGACCGTAAATGGTGAGCGCTTCCATGAAGGCCAAGCTCAGCAGCAGGGTGCCGCGAATTTTGCCTTCAGCTTCCGGCTGGCGGGCAATCCCTTCCACCGCTTGACCGGCAGCGTTACCTTGACCGATGCCAGGGCCAATTGCAGCCAGACCGACAGCCAGAGAAGCAGCCAGAACGGAAGCGGAAGCAATTAATGGGTCCATGATAAGTCTCCTCAGGTCTACAAGATACAAGAACTAACTACACAACGCGCTTTCAGGCTTTAGATTCTCGATTTTAGATTTCATACAAAATCCCCAATCCGAGCCTCTAAAATCCTACATTTTATCATCTGAGTGCGAAATCACTCATGATGCTCTTCGCCACCATGCCCCTCCATTGCCTCGTGAATGTAGGCTGATGCCAGGGTGGCAAAAATCAGCGCCTGAATGGCACTGGTAAACAAGCCCAACACCATCACCGGCAAGGGTACGAACAGGGGAACCAGCAGCACCAGCACCGCCACCACCAGCTCATCCGCCAAAATGTTGCCAAATAGACGGAAACTCAGGGAGAGGGGCTTGGTAAAATCTTCCAGAATGTTGATCGGCAAAAGAATGGGCGTCGGCTGCACGTACTTGGCAAAATACTCCAAGCCGCGCTTGCTGAAGCCGGCGTAGAAGTAGGCCAGCGAAGTCAGCAGGGCCAGCGCCACTGTGGTGTTGATGTCGTTGGTGGGCGCAGCTAGCTCACCTTCAGGCAGGTGGAGCAGCTTCCAGGGAACCAAGGCACCCGACCAATTGGACACGAAGATGAACAGAAACAATGTGCCAACAAACGGCACCCAGGGACGGTACTCTTTCTCGCCAATCTGGTTTTTGGCCAGATCCCGGATAAATTCCAGGGCGTACTCCATAAAGTTTTGCATCCCACTGGGAATCCGCTGTACGTTCCGAGTGGCTGCAAGAGACGCTATCACCAGCACGCCAATCACAAACCAGGAGGTGAGAAACACCTGTCCGTGCAGTTTCAGATTGCCGATCTGCCAGTAAAAATGCTGGCCCACTTCCAATTTGGCGAGGGGTAGAGAGTTAAAGGTGGTTAAAACGTCCAGCATGTCGATTCAGGAGGCAACACCTGCCCGAAGTGGAGTTGGAGGATTGACAGGTTGCCTGACTTATTTAGGGTCAGGTGCGAGGACTGTTCGCAACACGTAAACGATGAGCGCGGCTTTATATGTCAGAAATCCCAGAAAAATGGGCAATATCTGGAGCTGATTCCACTGGGTTGCCACTATAATCAACCCAATGAAGATCGCAAACCGCGTCTTGCTCAGACGCTCCTTTTGTCTGCCAAGGCGCTCAACGTCCTTCGCCAACATTCTCAAGTAAACCACACCTGTGCACGCTCCGATCAAATAATTCAGAGCAATATTGAGGGAGTAGACAATCCAAACAGAAATGAAGACAATCCCCGTCAGTGCCAGAGTCACGACCAGCAGCTCCTGTCGGAGGCGGTAGAACTCTTGCATTGAGGCATCCGGTTCTGAGGATAGAGAGCTCGACTCAGGAGTGTCTCCTGGAGTCGGTGTGGGTTCGAGAGTTTCGTCTGGCAAGGTCACAGAGCCCAGAAACAAGTCTAGGGGATTGGCCGCGTGCTCGTGCCGAGCTGCAGCCTTTATGTTGCGGAAATTCGTCTGATTTGCTAAAACCAGACAAAATCCTTCGGAAAAATCGGAAAAACCGACCTTTCCCGGGCACAGCACCAGGCCCTCACTCCCACCGTGCGCCGGGCAAGGAGTATAATCTTTGCCTCATTTCCTTGATAGTTCAGCCGGCTGCTGCCGTCTGAAGGAAAGAGGCTCGCGCTTAGAAGCGCTTGCCGGCACGAGTAAGTCCACCCTGACAGCTGGCAGCTGTCCGGCACACACCCGTGCGCAAGCTCCTCCAGAAATATACCACGCAGCGGCAACGTTCCTTAACAAAAAATTTAATCTCGCTTTGGTAAAATCAGCCGCCGCGTTCCGCAACTGATTTATTCCCCAGGCAGTTGACAGCGTAACCTCTATACCCTCTTTACGGAGTTGGGCAAGCTCGCACGCTCGCATGGGATTTTGCCTGGGAACGCCGGCACACTCGGTTCTGCCGGCTCTCCCCTCTTCCCCCCTAAAGCGCCGGCTTTCTTGACATTTGCGCAAATTTATGTTAATAAACACGCGCTCGCCAAACCGGCACACCCTGACTCTCTTTATATGGCCTATATGCCTCGCCGCCGGTCGCCGCTCAGTCCTGCAGGCGAGCGAACTGGCGAGCACCGGCAGCGCCAAGGGCGACCGCCACGGCAAACAGCACCGGCACAGCATACCAGGGAAACTGGGACAGGGGCAAATACGCCGCTGAGCGCAACCCCATACTCGTATACGTCAGCGGCAGCAGGTAAACCACCGCCTTGATGGCCACCGGCAGGGCAGTGGGGTCAAAAAACGTGCCGCCCAGAAAAGACATCGGGACAATCAAAAAATTATTGTACAGGCCCACACTTTCTAGCGAGCGCACCCTCAACCCCACAATCACCCCCAACCCAGAAAACACCGCGCAATTGAGCGCCAGCACCAGCAGGAACAGCGGGTTGAGAAAAGACCAGAGCTTGCCGGTGAAGGCAATGGCCACCAGGATCACCGACCCCGAAGTCATCAGCCCGCGCACAATCCCCGCCAGCATTTTACCCAGGTACAGCGCCAGCGGGTGCACCGGCAGCAGCAGCATCTCCTCAAACGTCTTGGTGAAAAGCCGCTCCCCACAAAGAGAAAACGTCGTCCCGGCGAAGCAAATCGTCATCGAGGACAGCGCCGCCATCCCCGGAAGCATAAATTCCAAATAGCTGCCGTATGCCCCACTCATTCCCGCACCGGACTTAATAGAACTGCCCAGCCCCAAGCCAAAGGCCAGAATGTAGATCAGCGGAGACACCAACCCAGCCGACGCCACTTGGACAATCCGGACGCGCAGATCCAGCCACTCCCCCCAAAAAACGGTGAGGCTGTCCGCCCAAATCGTCTGAAGCTGGGATATTTCAGCAGTTTTGTCGGAGCGAAGCAACAGATCGGAGGTCACGGTTACTAGCCAGTCGAGAGGTTCGCCCTTTATTTTTGCACTTCTTAACCACCTGCCGGTCAGCCGAGAGCAGTTGGGCTTTAGCCCCAAAGTTCGTAGTTGGGCTTTAGCCCCAAAGTTCGTAGTTGGGCTTTAGCCCAAAAGTTCGTAGTTGGGCTTTAGCCCAAAAGTTCGCAGTTGGGCTTTAGCCCAAAAAGGTTCGTAGTTGGGCTTCAGCCCAAAAAAGTTCGCAGTTGGGCTTTAGCCCAAAAGCTGCCCCAGCAGCCTGCGGAGAAGCTCAACTATATATATAAAGAGCTCCCCTGACAGGGGAGGTTGGGACAACCTCTAGCCGGGTGGCCCAAGAGCCTTTGTCAAGCGCCGGCTGTGCCCCCGCCGGCTAACCGGCACTGGCCCTGTACTGGTGAGCCGGTACGAGCCGCCAAGTGGAATCCCCCAGGAGTTCCAGCACCTGCTGGTGGTACTTCAACAAACTCGACCGGTGGCCCACACTGATGAACGCAGTTTCCGTCTGTTGCAGCAGCCGGTAGAGATCCAGCTCGTTTTTCATGTCCAAGGCGCTCGTGGCTTCATCCAAGATGGCGTAGCGGGGTTGCAACCGCAGCACTCGGGCGAAGGCGAGGCGCTGCTGCTCGCCCAGTGACAGAACCGAGTCCCACTTTATCTCCGCATCAAAGTCGCCGACTCGTGCCGGCAAGTCTTCCAGATTGACTTGTCGCAACAGCCGGTGCAGTTCCTCATCCTTAATATTGCGGTTCGTGTTGGGGTATAGCAGCTGGTGGCGCAAAGAACCCAAAATCATCTAGGGGCGCTGGGGCAAAAACAGCATTTCCTCCAGTTTTGGGCGCACCGAGCGTGCCGGTGCCCGCGTCCCACAAGCCGGCGAGCGCTCGCAGCAGGGAACTCTTGCCGCAACCGCTCGCACCCACTACCAGCAGGCTTTCACCAGCTTCAACTGAAACTGACAAATCTTTAACTAAAGGGACTTACGCACAACTATGAAAGAAACCGGGTTTCTGGTTCTGGAACGAGGGCTGAAAGTCTTGACTCCTGGTTGAGAAACCCGGTTTCTGCGTAAGTCCTAACTAATATCATGTCGGGTTGGCTAATCAAACCGACACGATATTAAATACAAAATCCCAAATCTAAAATCCCAAATTGGGCTACAGCAGTTCTAAATAATTTGTGATATCCCCTCTCTCTTTTCTTTCCTTGGCGCTCTAAGAAAGCGGGAAGCCGAGAAAGCGCGTCTAAGGCGTCTTGGCGGTTTATTAAACAAATAATTTTTCCGAAAAAATTAGATAAGCTATAATAATATATTTGCCAAATTATAGCAGTAGCCACTTAGGGCGCGGACGTAGGACAGGCGTTCCCTCCGTAAGCGTTGCGGGACGCGACAGCGTCCTTCCCTGTCCCTACTAGCAAGTGAGATGCCCTGTCCCAAACTTACTGTCCATTGCTATAGTATTTGGCAGCCTGCCGAAACTAATTTATAAAAGGTTACATTTCGGCCAGGTAAATGCCTGAATGAGGAAAACCGGCAGCTGGCAATATTTCCCAGCTGCCAGAGCGAGCCATCTACTGCCGATCTGCCTGACAAGCGCCCGAGCATTTAATTTGCCAGCGGCGCGGCTATGCGAACGCGGTAAAGGAATTTACGGTTTTTATATCGCCTTTTAAAATGCCAATTAAATACGCATAGCCCAGCGGTTGCAGCGCCGGCATCAATACCCGTGAAAACAGGGGGGGAATGGCTGGATTAACGTTTTGCCCGCTCGGTCGATCCAACCCCGACAGCCGGACTGAAACACACGCCAATCAGCGCCTCAGCCGCCTCAGCATCCACCGGCTTAGAAAACAAATATCCCTGGCCATACTCGCATCCCAGATCCCGCAGTTGAGCCAGCTGCTCGGCGGTTTCCACCCCTTCCGCCACCACATTCATTCCCAGATTGTGAGCCAAAGCGACGCAAGTGCGGACAATCTCCAGGGGGGCGCAGGCACCCTCAACCCCCATCTGGGTGACGAAAGACCGGTCAATCTTCAGGATATCAATGGGCAAGCGCTGCAACCGGCTCAAAGACGAGTAGCCGGTGCCAAAATCATCAACGCACAGCTGAATCTGCCGGTCTTTCAGCTGCTGGAGCAGGTTTTCTGTGGTGGATTCAGCGGCTTCCATAATCGCGGTTTCGGTGATTTCCAGCTTCAAAACGCTAGGGGTTGCGCCGGTCGAGTGCAGAATCTGGTCAATCTGTGCCAGCAGCCCGGGCTGGGCAAATTGGATGCCGGAAAGATTGACGCTGACGGTCAGCGGTTCGAGATGGTTTGCGCCCGAAGCCCGGAGAGCCTGGGAAATCCCCTGCCACTGGCGCAACTGCCGGCAAGCTTCGCGCAGCACCCAAGCTCCCAGGGGTACGATCAGCCCGGTATCTTCCGCGACAGAGATGAACTCGGTAGGGGAAACAAAGCCCCGTTCTGGGTGAATCCAGCGCACCAGCGCCTCGAAACCGGCAATATTGCCGGTGCTCAGAGAGACAATCGGCTGGTAGTACAGGCGCAACTCGTGGCGTTCCAGGGCTCGCCGCAGGTCGGTTTCCAGTTGCAGCAGCGCTACGGCGCGGGTGTGCATCGCGGTTTCAAACACAATAGAGCGGGATCCGCCCAGCTTCTTGGCGTGATGCATGGCCGTATCGGCGGCGCGCAGGAAGTCCTCCGGCTGGTCGTAGCCGATGGTGCTGGGGGCGATGCCGATGCTGGCAGAGGTGAACAGCTCGCACTCATTGAAGTGGAAAGGCCACGCCAGCTCTTGGTGGATGCGCTCAGCCACAGCCTCGGCGTCCCCCACTTCCCGGATATCTGCCAGCAGAATGGCGAACTCGTCCCCTCCGAAGCGGGCAATAATATCTTTGGCGCTCAGGCACGCCCCGACGCGGCGAGCCGTGGCCACCAGCAGCTGGTCGCCAACCAGGTGTCCGAAGCTGTACTTGACAATCTGGTAGCGGTCTAAGTCCAGTAACAGCACGGCAAATAAAGAGCCACCGGAGCGTTTCGCCTGCCGGATGGAACGCTCCAAGCAGTTGAGGAACCAAGCGCGGTTGGGCAAACCGGTCAGCGGATCGTAAAAAGCATTATACAGCAGCTGCTCCTCAGCTTGCTTGCGCTCGGTGATGTCGCGCAGCACCGCCAAATGCAAGCCCGGGAGAAAATTTGCCGTTGCGCTGCACTCGACATCCCTGCCGGCACCGTCTGGAAGCTGCAGCCGCAGATCGCCGGTGGCCTGCCCTTTTTCCTGCAAAGTCTGCAAGAATTCTGCGAAATTGCTGCCTGGCGCTAAAAAGTCGGCAGCAGAATGCCCCAGGAGCGCTTCCGCCGGCAGCCCGAAAAGGGCGCAGGCGGCTGGGTTCACCTTGACGTGCTCGCCCCGGTCATTTAAAATCGCCATCCCGTCGGGGGCGCTCTCAAAGATGGCTCTCCGCTGGCGCTCAGACGCCCGCAGCGCTTCCTCCGCAGACAGTCGGCGCTCCCGAAGAGCCGCCGAGCGCAGCTCCCGCTCAACGGCGGGCACGAGTCTGGCCAGGTTGTCTTTGCGCACGTAATCGCCGGCACCGGCTCTCATGGCGGCGATCGCTTCTTCCTCCCTGAGAGGCTCTGACACAATGATGAAGGGCACGTCCAGCCCTCTTTCCTGAACGACCTTTAATGCCTCTAGGGCGCTCAACTGCGGCAAGTGACAGTCCGCTAGGATAAGATCCGGGCTGTGCCGGTCGAGCGCAGCATTCATTGCCGGTGCTGTCCCGGCACGCTCAAACTTCACCGCGTAACCGCCGCGCTCCAGTTCCCGCCGCAGCAGTTGCGCGCCGTCTTCTGAATCTTCGACAATTAAAACCCGCAGCTCAATTGCTGATTTAGGATTTACCATCCCGTCTTGAAAATCCGCACTCTCAGTACTCAACGCCTTACGGCATCAAAGGTGTGTCCAGGATTTACCATCCCGTCTTGAAAATCCGCACTCTCAGTGCTCAACGCCTTACGGCATCAAAGGTGTGTCCAGGATAGCGCACAGCGTAATGCGCCTCAGCTTAATATGAGAAACGCTATAACTGAGTCAAATCTAACATCCCTGTCAAGGGGGGTGGGTTTCTCGCGGGCGAGGGTGCGGACAAAGAGAGACTTGAGGGAGCTATCGCTGTGTTTCTTTCTGCATTCGCCTTGGGAAGTTTGGCTATCGAAGCGCACTCTTGAGGCCATTTCCACCGGCAGCTTGCTTTGGCTGTTCGAGAGCCTCGGTCAGCGCACCGGCATCTTTGCCGCACTAGCGCTCTCAATCAGGCCGGGAATCCGAGGCCCGGAGAATATTCCGGGGAAGCCGGTCGGGGGCGGCGCTCGCAGCAAAGGCTGTTTCCAGCCTATCACAGGTCAGGCCGCAACCGCCGAGCCGCAGGACGCCCGGTGGGGGGAAAAGCGCCGTCCCGCTGCGGGATCGCCGGCAATCCACTGGCTCGCTGACCGGATGGCTGCCAGACAGGCCGTCGCTCGCTCTCGCTCGCTTGCCCTCAAAGCACGCGCCGCTGTGCGCGGTAATGCCCGTGCCGGCATCGGCGGAGGATACCGGCCCGGGGACACCCGCTGATTTTCAGCAAGCGGGGAGCAATCTCCTAGAGCAACTCGGATTCGGAGCGGAGTGGCAGGGGTTCTGGGTCGCACAAGTTGCGCTCCCTGAGGGTGCGATGCACCTGGCTCAGTTCTGCTTTTGCCTGCTGTGCCTCCCAGTCGGAGGATATCATCTGGCTCACCACCCGCAGGGCCCGCACGTCCTCAGGCAGCCAGCTGCGGCATTTTTCGGTGTCGTCAAACCCTATGAAGCCCAGCAGGGTGCCGGTGGTGGAATGGATGGGAATCGCCAGTAAGGAGCGGACATCGCTGGGGCGGGGGGTGCGGCTTGCCAGCATGTTTTTCTCGCCTGCAGCTTTTCCGGACAGCGCTGACATATCGGATATAATAATGTTTTGGCCGCGAGATAGCTGCTGGGCCCACCAGATAAATTGGGCCGTATCGAGTTCCTGAAGGCGAGCGGCGTGCGGTGGGGTTCCCGGGGCGCACCACTCATGCGTGTTGTGCGCCCGGGTGCCGTCTTCGGAGAACTCGAAGATGTAAGCCCGATTGGCGGCGACGGCTTCTGCGAGTATTTCCAGGACTTTATTGAGTGAGACTTGCCCCCAGACGAACAATCTCGATATGTGGGCTACGGCTTCTTCCACCGCCAGCCGGTAGCGGAGCGCCTCTTGAGCCTGTACGCGGCTGGTGATTTCCACCAGTATGAGGCCAATGCTTTTGAACTGTCCCTCCTCGTCTTGTATGGGAAAAATAGAAGCTTGCCATGTACTGCGGGCCGGCAGGTCAAGGCCGGTGCTCAACTCGGCGTTGAGGGCGGGAGCGCCGCTGGCCAGTACCCTCTGCAGCAGGGGCTCGACAGCCGGTGCCAGCTGGGGCAGAACTTCCCTGAAGGTTTTGCCGAAATAAACTGGTGCCGCCACGCCGCTCACAGCCAGGAGTGTTTGATTGACTTGAACGAAGCGCAGCTGTTTGTCCAAGATAGCCATACCCACGGGAGCGGATGTGAAAAATGCGTTCAGGCGTTCCTGCTGCCTGGACATTTGGCGCTCCAATCTTTTGTTGGCGGTAATGTCTTTGGCGAGGGCGCACCACCCATTTTCAGTTCGCGTCGCCTTCCAAGACAGCCACCGGTACAGGCCATTTTTATGGCGGTAGCGATTTTCAAACTGGCAAAGTTTGCCTGCCCCGCACTGTTTAATCGCGCTCAAGGTGGCTTCGGCGTCATCCGGATGCACGAAATCAATCCAAGGCTCCGAGAGAGATTCCAATGACGTCCATCCCAGAATATTTTCCCACTGCCCGTTCAATTTCTCGAAATAACCGTCGCTGCCAATCCAGCAAAATAAATCAGCTGACAGGTCGAAATAGGCTTCGATTTCGGATTCTGTCAGGTTTAGTTCTGTCATCTGTGTTTTTTCCTTTTCAGATTTTTCCATAGCTCCCCTCTAGAATTCCCATTTCTAAGCTTTTCCTACCCGCCCTCACGGTCAACTCCTATCTGGCTTGCGCTTTTCACCCTTAAAAATTAAACAAGCACAGTCTGGGGCGCAGCACAACCTGTGTCTTCAGTCCCCAGCCCGCTCGTGCTGAGTGGGGATTGAAGGTTCCGCGAGGGGGGAGCGTTCAGGAATGATTGCAAGCCTTGGGCGTGGGGGTATTGACCCATCTGAAAAAACCCTGTGCCCCCACCAGAAATGAGATTCTAATTGAATGCGTTAAGGTAAAGAGTGGGCAATCAAAGCGTCCTGTGAGGATTGATTTGAGAGTCAGAGGGGCCCACTCTTCCGGGGTCAGAGGGGAGCGGGTTGGGGATCTGCCAACAGAATTACCCTGCCCCCTAGCTTGCAGTGGATGCTTGCCAGCGATTATCTTTATTAATTATGGGGCAGTTGACAGCAGATCCCCACACCCGGTGAGGAGCTTCTGTGCCGGTGCGCAGCCTGCGCCTGACATCGGGACACGGGCGAAGTGCTATCCCGCCGCAACGCTAGCGCCAGATTGCCACGATCGCCTCCGGCTTGTTTGAGTGGGGGGCGAGCGCGTCTTTCTGGACAGAGCCTTGCGACCGGCAGGGCTTCCGAGTTGGTTTGACCGGCGAGGGGCTGCAAAACCAAGCAAAAGTCTGTACTGGCTGGAAATGTTTTTCCGATTGGGTTATATCTGGACCAGCTAGGGGAGGTGAGACTGGCTGAGGGCCCTTGCAGAGGCTCTCAGACCGCACAAACGTCCCAACTAGCAGTCCAGACCGCAACTCGCGGCACCGGTGCCGCGACTTATGGCCATTTGAGTAAAGTTTAAAACCACAGGAAATTAAGGCGTGCATGATTGCGAATCGGCAACCTGAGCACTGGCTGCCCCGGCGTGAGCGTCTCATTGCAGCTAAAAGAGCGGAGTACACCTAGCAGGGCCCAGCTGTCCCTACTGGGGGAATTACTCCATCTAGCCGGGGGGGGCGCTCTTGTTGCGACCATCCTCAACAGAGCGCTCGCGCTTCGGGTGCGGCTGTGATGCTGATTGCGGCTCGGGTTAAATTTGCTAGCCCTTTGCAGGTTCAAGAAATCGGCTTTTTGGCTTTTCAGGGCACCCCGCTAAAATTTGGGCGAGAAACCCGGTTTCTCACCTCTGGAGTAGGCTCAGGCTTGAACCCTGCCGCTGATTGGCACTCACCCGCCTTTGTCATCGTTTTTTGCTATCCATTTTTTGACTCACACATGAACTTTTCCTAAGAAGTTTATGTAGGTAGAGCCTGGCAACTCCAAACCTTAAGGTAAATCAGGCAAATCTTTATGAATACTAATGAACTTGTGAGTGCTAATGAACTTTTGAGTCGCCACGCACAAGGAGAGCGAGATTTTCCCGGAGTTCAGTTGCTCCGGGCTAACCTGTCTCAGGTGAATCTGAATCGGACAAATCTCAAGGGGGCCAATCTCAGGGGGGCGAATCTAACGATGGCTAAACTGATCGCCGCTAACCTGGGTGAGGCAAATCTGAGTGGGGCCAATCTCTCTGGAGCCACTCTGATTGAGACAGCCCTCAACCGGGCGGCGCTGACTGGGGCCATCCTCAGGGAGGCGGACTTGAGTGGGGCTAACCTCGGCGGCGCGATTCTGCACCGCGCCGACCTCAGTAAGGCCATTCTCACCGGTGCTAGCTTGGTGGGCGCGGATTTGACTGCAGCCAACCTGACCCAGAGCACGCTCAGTGGGGTTTCTTTGAGTCGCGCCACTCTCAGCGGTGTGACCGGCTGCGGGGTGAACTTGAACCGGGCTGTTCTCAGTGAGGCCAATCTCACAGGGGCTTGCTTGACTGGGGCCGGTCTGATTCGGGCTTACCTGAATCGGGCTTGCCTCAGGGGTGCGAATCTGGCTGAGGCCGACTTGAGTGAGGCTTCTTTGCGAGAAGCTGACCTGGGCGGCGCTAACCTCAGCGCCGCTAATCTCAGCGGGGCAGATATGACTGCGGCCACTCTTAATGAGGCCAACCTCAGGGCTGCTGACTTGCGAGGAGCCAATTTGAGCCGGTCGAATCTCAGCGGGCTGCAGCTCACCGGCGCAGACTTGAGCGGCGCTGAACTCAGCAAGGCAGACCTGCGGGGCGCTAATTTAAGCGGCGCTAATCTGTCGGGCGCTTGCCTGGTGGAGGCAGATTTGCGGGATGCTAACCTTCGCGGGGCCAACTTGGGGGGCGCGGGCTTGCTGCTGGCCAGCCTGGGAGGTGCCGACTTGAGTGGGGCCAACCTGTCTGAGGCTAACCTGATCGGTGCCAACCTCAGCGGCGCTTGTTTGAGTCAGGCATTTCTGGCTGGGGCCATCCTGCCGTCCGGCACTACTCACTCTTAGCTGCGGCTGCTGCTCTCAAGGGAGAGGGGGGAGCCGGAGGGGCTGGGAAACACAACCGCTGTGGGGGATGGGGAAAGGGCAACCTGTTTCCTTGTTCCTTCACCCAGAGTCCTTGTTGGGCTTTAAATTATAGCATTTTTGCCACCGGCACCCCGCTCCCGTGCCGCCGACGGCTTTTTTTCTCAAGGGCCCCCCGGCCCGCCACTGGTTGCGCAACAAAACTTAACATAAATTTAACCGGGGAGCGGTTTAGAAAGTTTGGTTTCGCCTTGAGCACCGATTGCAACCGTGATACAATCAAAAAGTTTGCGATATATTCGGGTGGAGTGTTACGGGCAGAATGAAACAAATGGGAACCCATCTGGTTGTTGATGCTTGGCAGTCTCCTGGCGAGCTTCTCAACGACCCTGAACGCATCCGCCGCGCCTTGTTAGATGCGATTTCAGCAGGAGGCGCAACTCTCATTGACCTGTGTGTGCACCAGTTCAGTCCCCACGGAGTGACGGCAACAGCTACTTTAGCTGAGTCCCATATCGCCATCCATACGTGGCCAGAGTACGGCTATTTTGCCGCCGACCTGTTTTTCTGCGGTGCGGGAGAGCCAAAGCGGGCGATGCAGATACTCAAAACTGCCCTGCAGGCTCAGCAGGTAACAATGAGAGAGATTCCGCGTGGGTTCGATAGCGAAGCGGGACGCGACAGCGTCCTTCCAGCGATGGGTATGGAGGAGCCAGTTTATACGGAGCAGGTTTTGGCCCGTCCCCTGGAAGCTGGAGTCCGGGGATGACAGGCAAAGGTGACGCCGCTTTGTGAATTTGATGTCTGATTTGGGTTGGGGTTTGGCTTTCAGCCAATTCCCAACCTTTTTAAGCAACAAAAACTACTGCCAGCTGCGAGATATCTGCTCAAATTCAGCTTCTAAAAGTTGGATCAAGTTCCGATCCCCCTGGCTTCTGGCCACTTCCAGCCGTCGTTCTATATTCCGGCAAAGATTTTTGTAATGGATTTTGGCCGGTTCTTCCTGGAGCGCAAGACGAGAGGCGGGATTTGCTTTTTTTTCGCTTTCGGTGCCGGTGTGACGAGTCAGGGCGCGTTCCCTCAGTGAGCGCAGGAGTTGAGGGACGGGAATGTGTCTGGGATAGCGCAATTTGCCATTGCTCCCCCAAGATTGGCCTGTGGTATGGCCCTCGCTGGTATCGAGGGGGTGCCGGTCTTCTTCGTACCTGATACCGGGATAAGAGAATTCCATAGGTTTGGCCTCCTGTGAGCTAGTCGTGAAGTGAGAGAAATTTTTATGCTCTTATTTGTACCCTGAACGCGCTCGCCGGTTTGGATACCTGCGCTACAAAAACCCAGATTCCGGTGCCGGCGCTACAAGGGGCGACAAATGAGTGAAAAAATTCTGTAACTTTAGATACTGTTAGCAGAATATCCTGCCGGCAGCTCCCTAGAGGTTAAGAGCCGGTGAGGCTGGAGTTAAATTTGGCTCAAGCCCCACCCCTTTCCGCTGCGGCACTCCGCAACCCCTCGCACAAAAATCGGAATTTTATAAAATACGTTTGATTAATTTGCGCAAGCTGCGCAGCCTGCCAGTGTGGGCAGCCTGGCCCTGAAGTGTAACTGCAAGCAATCAAACGGAATCTGTGCTGTGGCCGGTGAGCTGCCCGCAATATATAGCAGCAGTCATATTGGTTAGGACAATAGGAGCTTCTGGTGCAGGGGAGCGGGGGAGCTCTGGAGCGGGGGAGGCCGGAATGTACTAACCTAACTGCATACTGCTATAGCACTAGCCACTTAGGGAACGGACATGGGCATCAGGCAAAAGGGCATCACGCAAAAGGGCATTGGGCAAAAAGCTGTGAGTCTTTGCCATGCGCCATGCCCCATGCGCCATGCCCCATGCGCCATGCCATTAATGTCCGCGCCCTAAGTGCCTACTGCTATAAGCGCGTTTTTCATCAAGCGTGAGGTACTGAGAAACCCGGTTTCTTAAACAATACCAACGCCTATTTACCTGAGGTTCCCTGGTTCCGTTGGCTCCTGATGGGAGACGAAAGAGGTCGGCTCCCCCGACAATGACGCGCCGGCAAGGCAATCGCCTGCTCTGTGCAGCAGGCTTCTTTGGGGGCGTCACAGCTATTGACGAGCCCCGATGTACCCTTTACAGGATATGGGGTTGAGACAATTCCTCCATAAAACCCTGTCCGGGTTTTGGGGAAAGGGTTTTTAAACAGCCATCTCCCTCGGCACTCTAGCTAAAAGCCCACCACTCAGGGTGGGCTTTTGGCGAAGGTATTGTTAAAGAAACCGGGTTGTGGATGCGTGCTTCATCCAACTGAAAGCCGCGATATCTATCTCAACTTAGTATCAGATCGCTATCCAGCACTAACTGCAGGCGATCCTTGGTGTAAGTGGTGAACCCACCGGCACTGCTGCTGCTCAATCCCCAGCCGGCAAGACCGGCATTGACCGCATCCCCGGCATCGCCCAAAACCGTCAAAGTGCTGTACCCGTTAGCCGGCGTGGTTTCTGCCAGCAAATTCAGCAGAGCCGTCTCACTGAGGGTGAGGGTGTTGTCCCCCGTTCCCGTCAAATCAATGCGCTCGATTCCGGCAATTTTAGTATTGTCAGCCGTGCCAGTGAGGTCTAAAGTCATGCCGGCACCGCTGAGCGCCAGAGTGTCCACCCCCAAACCGCCATCCAGACGGCGGAAACCGGCATTGCCAATCTCTAACCGGTCATTCCCCGCACCGCCATAAAGCAGCGCGTCGGTGAAATTGCCGTCGCTGAGAGTGTCATCAGCGCTCCCCCCAACCAGCGCCTGACTGCTAGCAGTGCCGGTGAGAGTGTCAGCGCCCGCGCCGCCGAGTTGGGTGACAGCGCCGGTGAAGTCGCCCCCGAAGATAACATAAGACTTGCCAGATCCAGCCCCGCTGGCGTCCCCGGGTGCGCCCACCATCGAGTCTGCCTGCCCGTCGCCGGTGCCAGAGTCAGTCTGGCTGGGCTGAAGATGAGGTGCGCCCACAATTAAGTCTGCCAGCCCGTCGCCGTTGACATCCCCTGCAGCGCTGACTGAGAAACCGCAGAAGTCACCTATCGCCTCGCCAGTGATGGCAAAGCCGGCGTCACCTAAATCTTTCAAGTTGACATCCGCGCTGTCCTTTTTCCCAAAAACCACATAAGACTTGCCAGAGTCACTCCCGTTGGGGTTCCCAGGTGCGCCCACAATCAGGTCAGCTAGCCCGTCGCCGTTGACATCGCCCGCAGCGCTGACTGAGTGACCGGAAGCGTCAACAGCCTCCTCGCCATTGATAGCAAAGCCGCCGTCACCTAAATCTTTCAAGTTGACATCTGTGCTGTCCGTTTTGCCAAAAATCACATAGGACTTGCCAGATTGATCTCCGTTGGGGCCAGGACCCTGTGCGCCCACAATCAGGTCAGCCAGCCCGTCGCCGTTGACATCCCCCGCCTCACTGACTGAGGCACCGGATTCCTCATTAGTCTCTGAGCCATTGATGGCAAAGCCGCCTTGATTTAATGCACCCAGGTTGACATCTGTGCTGTCTTTTTTGCCAAAAATCACATACGACTTGCCAGAGTCAGGGCCGTTGGGGGTAGCCAAGAATGCGCCCGCAATCAGGTCAGCCAGCCCGTCGCCGTTGACATCCCCCGCCCCACTGACTGAGTTAACGGACCAGAGCGATTGCGGTTCGCCATTGATGGCAAAGCCCTGTTTATCTAATTCGCTCAAGTTGATATCCTTGCTGTCCGTTTTGCCAAATACCACATAAGACTTGCTAGAGGAACTAGCAATGGGTGCGTTCACAATTACGTCAGCCAGCCCGTCGCCGTTGACATCTCCCGCCCCACTAACTGAGTTACCGAATTCGTAATCAGTCGTCTGGCCATTAATGGCAAAGCCGGCGGCACCTGGGGGGTAGAAGTTCACCGCCGTGCTGTCCTTTTTGCCAAACACTACATAAGACTTGCCACTAAAGGCAGCGCTGGGTGCGCCCACAATCACGTCAGCCAGCCCATCGGCGTTGACATCCCCCGCCCCACTGACGGACAAACCAAACCCACTTAAGTCCGCCTCGTCATTCATGGCAAAGCCGCCGGCACCTAAGGCGTTCAAATTCACCGGCGTGCTGTCTAATTTGCCAAATATCACATAAGACTTGCCAAATAAATTCCCGTTGAAGCTAGCCAACGGTGCCCCCACAATCACATCAGCTAGCCCGTCGGCATTGACATCCCCCGCCCCACTGACCGACCGACCGGATTCGGAATAAGCCGCCTCGCCATTGATCACAAAACCGGCAGCACCGGCTGGCAGTCCTGTCCCCGAGACGATGTCGCTCAGGTTTATCTGATTAGTGACAGAAAGACTCACCGTAGCGGTGGATGTGTTGCCAGTGCCATCGCTAATCGTGTAGTCGAAGGAAGCCGCACCTACAGTATTGGCGCGGAAGGTAATCGTGCCAGTGGCACTATCCAGAGACACCTCGCCATTGCTGGGGTTGGAAACTGCCGTCAGCGTCAGGGAATCCCCATCGGCGTCAGTGTCGTTCGCAAGCAAAGAAGCCACCGGAATGTCCAGCCAGCTGCGCAACAGCACTGTCCCGTCTGGCAGCGTGTCCGGATTAGCCACCGGCGCGTCGGCGACAGGATTGACCTTTAGCGTCGCCGCTGCCGTATCGCTGCTGAATGCCGTTGCGCCGCCGTTTGTGGTGGTGTCCGCTGTGCCCCCGTCTGCGCCCGCCGTGCCATCCCACGCCCGGAACGTGAGAGTGCCGGCGCTGCCGTTATAGTTGGGATTGGGAAGGAAGCGGATTTGATTGCCAGCACCGGCTGACAGCAATCGGGCAGAGGTGCTGATATCGGCGAGCGCACCGGCTGTCGCAGAAAAATCTTGCCAACCCGTGCCGTCTGTGGTATAATATTGCCACTTTCCATTTGTGTTGTCAGCGGCAGTGACAGCAATGCCTTGAACAGCGCCGGGATCGGCATCGGAAATCATGCTGCTGAAAGCAGAGACAGCATCCCCGCTGTTGGTGGCGGCGTCTTCGTCAATATCAGTGAGGGAGACGGATGTGCCGGTGAGGGTTGGCGCGTCGTTAGTGTTGGCGACGGCAATCTCAAAGCTATCCGCAACAGCACCGCCATTGCCGTCATTGGCGATGACTCCCACAGAAATTGCCCCGACATCGCTGTTGCTGGGAGTGCCGGTGAATTCTCCTGTGCTGGGATTAAATGTCAGCCAGTTTGGCAAGGGTGCGCCACCGGCAAGACTGGCAGTATAAGTGAGAGTATCCCCATCAGCGTCATTAAAGGTATTGGCATCAATAATGAAACTAAAGGGAGTGTCTTCCGCTGCCGGCTGGTTGGGGATGGGTAAGCCAACCGTTGGCGCGTCGTTGATATTATTGATGGCGATTGGCAGGACTTTCTCAAAAGTATTCCCCGCCGCATCAGTCACCCGCACCCCGATATTGTAGCTGGGATTAGTTTCAAAGTCTAATAAAGTTCCAGCAGCTACTGTCAGCTGAGTTCCGACAATCGCAAAACGCCCGCCAGCATCATCCACTAAGGAATAGGTGTGGGTATCGCCCTCATCGGAGTCAAGGGTTGAGAAAGTGCCAATAACTGTACCCGGGGCACTATTTTCATCAACTGCGGCACCACCCGTTAGGAAAATATCGGCAGGTGCGCTGCTGTTAGGCGTCGGCGCGGGAGTGGGTGCCGGCGTCGGTGTTGGTGTCTCAGCAGGAGTGGTTGCCGGCGTTTCCGTAGGAATCGGAGTGGGTGCCGGCGTTTCCGTAGGAATCGGAGTGGGTGCCGGCGTTTCCGTAGGAATCGGAGTGGGTGCCGGCGTTTCCGTAGGAATCGGAGTGGGTGCCGGCGTTTCCGCAGGAATCGGAGTCGGTGCCGGCACCGGAGTAGGAATCGGAGTGGGTGCCGGCGTTTCCGCAGGAATCGGAGTCGGTGCCGGTGTTTCCGCAGGAATCGGAGTGGGTGCCGGCACCGGAGTGGGAGTTGCCAGCGTTTCAGTAGGAATCGGAGTGGGTGCCGGCGTTTCCGTAGGAATCGGAGTGGGTGCCGGCACCGGAGTGGGAGTTGCCAGCGTTTCAGTAGGAATCGGAGTGGGTGCCGGCGTTTCCGTAGGAATCGGAGTGGGTGCCGGCACCGGAGTGGGAGTTGCCAGCGTTTCAGTAGGAATCGGAGTGGGTGCCAGCGTTTCAGTAGGAATCGGAGTGGGTGCCAGCGTTTCAGTAGGAATCGGAGTGGGTGCCGGTGTTTCCGTAGGAATCGGAGTGGGTGCCGGCGTTTCCGTAGGAATCGGAGTGGGTGCCGGTGTTTCCGTAGGAATCGGAGTGGGTGCCGGTGTTTCCGTAGGAATCGGAGTGGGTGCCGGTGTTTCCGTAGGAATCGGAGTGGGTGCCGGTGTTTCCGTAGGAATCGGAGTGGGTGCCGGCGTTTCCG
>JAHHHT010000017.1 GCA_019359235.1 Oscillatoria princeps RMCB-10 | reverse complement strand
GTTTCCGTAGGAATCGGAGTGGGTGCCGGTGTTTCCGTAGGAATCGGAGTGGGTGCCGGTGTTTCCGTAGGAATCGGAGTGGGTGCCGGTGTTTCCGTAGGAATCGGAGTGGGTGCCGGCGTTTCCGTAGGAATCGGAGTGGGTGCCGGCGTTTCCGTAGGAATCGGAGTGGGTGCCGGTGTTTCCGTAGGAATCGGAGTGGGTGCCGGTGTTTCCGTAGGAATCGGAGTGGGTGCCGGTGTTGGAGTCGGAGTCGGTGCCGGTGCAGGAGTGGCAGTTGCCGGCGTTTCTGGAGCAACTGAAGTCGTTGCCGGTGTTGGAGTCGCAGTCGGTGCCGGTTTTGGAGTCGCAGTCGGTGCCGGCGTTTCTGGAGCAACTGAAGTCGTTGCCGGTGTTGGAGTCGCAGTCGGTGCCGGTTTTGGAGTCGCAGTCGGTGCCGGCGTTTCTGGAGCAACTGAAGTCGTTGCCGGTGTCTCTATGGTTGGCAGTGGCGGCGCAAACGGTGTAAAATCTTGCCGCGCCAGACTGAGCGCCCCCTTGACAATAGCCAAATACTGCCCAGTTACTTTATCCTGAACAATCGTGTTGCCGGCGTCGGAGACGATATCCAGGTCATCAAAGGTGACGCCCCCGATTAATTCAATTAAATCTTGACCGTGAGTAAAATCTGTGATATAATCAGCATCTTCTATATTTGAGCCGCCGGTGGAGAGAAAGCCCGGCACATCGTTGCGCCTGCCGATCTCAAATATATCGCTGCCACTGCCGCCGGTTAAGCTGTCAGCACCCAAATCGCCGGCGAGGCGGTCGTTGCCTTCTTCTCCAGATAGCTGGTCACTGTCAAAGCCACCGCACAAGCTGTCATTGCCCTCACCCCCCGAGAGGGTGTCTTCTCCCTTGTTGCCATAGAGCAGATCCTCGCCTCGATCGCCAGAGAGCAGGTCGCTGCCATCCGTTTCGCCGCCCTTGGTTTCCTGTTGCCCTCCAACGATGGTGTCGTTGCCACTGTCACCGGCAACCGTGTCATCGCCGAGGTCGCCAAATCCCCAGTCATCATCTTTGCCACCGGCGATCAGGTCTTTACCTTTGCCCCCGTGCAGGGTGTCTTTTCCCTGATTGCCACTGAGGCAGTCGTCGCCGGTGTTGCCAAACACCAGGTCTGCATCTTCTTCGCCGCCGACAGGAAAATCGCTGCCGGTGCCCCCTGTGAGAGTATCATTGCCGGTGTCGCCGCAAACGGTGTCATTCCCCCGGTCGGCGAATACTCGCTCACCATCCCCGCCTCCGTACAGGAAGTCATTCCCCGAACCTCCCCACACTGTACCACTGCCCTGGTTGCCGCTGGCAGAGTCATCTCCCGCCACGCCCACCACAAGGTCATCACCAGCTAAACCGGGCAATAAGTCTTTCTGCGCGCAACCGCTAACAAAATCATTGCCAGACGTGCCTTTGACAGGTGCCATACTTCCGAGTACCCCGAATCAATTGACTTCTATGGCACCGGCGCGGCTCTCAACTCAGTATTTTCCCTTAAAAAGATAAGGGTCTCCAGGCCATATTTTTCTATTTTGGCTTTTTGGCGGCGATCTCTCAGGAAAAATACGGAAATAAGGTGTTAAGTTTGTTGTTTTAATATGAAGGAATATTAAAATGTGAGGGAATGTTAAGACAGAACGAATGTCGCCGGTCTTGGCACCAGGTTTCTTGAAGGAACCTGGTTTCGGGCGGCTTGGCTGTTAGGCTTTTAATCTGCTTGTCCCTTGAGAGGGTATCTGCCCCCAAAGCAGCGTTTACAGTATATGCCTGGGAGCGAGAGATAGAGGTGGTTAGGGCAAATTAAATGCGTAAGAGCTTGCCGGGCAACTGCCACCGGCAACTTGGCAGCTGGAAAAACCCTACCAGCGGTAATAGCGATAGGGATCGTCGCCAAGGTCAAAATCTGTGCGGTAATCGGGGTGATAGAAACTCGCCTGGTTTGCAGTGCCGGCTGCAGCCGCTTCGGGCGCTCCACCGGCTAGCTGGAAGAAGCGACTGTCAGCCTTAAAAGTCGCACCCATATTCGCCAAAATCTGCGCCAGCGCCCTTGTTTGCCGCCAGCGGGTATAGCGAAAATAAGTATTAACATCCGCATTCAAACCATCCGGGTCAATCTGCGAGAAAATCGCCACACCCTTCCCCGAAACCGCCCGACTCAAAAGCCCGTCAGCCGCCACCTCACCGCCAGATTCAATCAGCCACGCATCCTGAGGCGCACGCTCTCGCAAATCAGAAGCGCTCAAGCCGCGAGCTTCTGGCCAAGAAGGCACCTTCAAAGAGCCGCCGAAGTTCTTTACCTCCCGCACGCGAACTCCCAAAGCCGCGTCAGGTGTTAGCGTAGCGGCTCCGAAGGAGCTGCGGCGCGACAAGAAAAACACCTTCCCACCGGCACTCAAATACCCGCGCAACTCCTGATCGCTGACATTCCCCCCCGAACCGACGATAACCAGACCGGCGTCACCGGCTAGAGAATCCGCCCGCTGGTAAACCAAACCCAGCCGGTCGAGCTTCGCCGCATCCGCATCACTGCCAATCAGAATAGTTTTGCTGGCAATTGGCGTCAAAACTGCAGTCTGGGCGTAATCCACAATCTGCCTCGCCAGCTTCGCCGCCGCCGCATCCACCGGCACATGGTCTTCCAAATCAAGCGTATTCCAAATCAGCCGCCCCTGGCCGTAATCGAGCTCCATCAGCGGCGTGTAAGCCAAATCGAACTCCGACTCCAAAATCGGTCGCCACCCACTCAAGTGCGGCTTCTCCACCGGCGCACTGCTGAGAGTGCCGCGATTCCCCCAGTGCCAGCCGTACCAAGGAACGCTGTAAGGGCTGAGCTTCACCCCACCGTTAAGCGTGTTGGGATAAGCTTCCACCAGCGTACTCTCCCCCGTCCAGTCGCGCAAATCCAGCTCGTCCAATCCCTTCACAGCCGGATGAGTCGCGTCAACCGGGAAGACGCGGCGGCTGAGGTGCGGGGCGACGCGAAAGCCGAGAGCGCTGCGCATCCATTCCGGATTTTGGGTGAAAACAATCGCTCTACCGCCATTGCGGACAAACGCTTCCAAACTGCCTGGTAACTTGTTCCCCCCAGAGAGCGCTTCCCGACCGATAACCAAAAGACGGGGAGCGGGCAATCCGTCCCAAGGCACAACAGTGTAACCCAATTGCTGCAGCATGCGTGCCGTTTTGCCGGCGGGGTCAAAAACTGCGACTGTGGAGTTTTGAGCTGAAGGGGTTCCAGACTTTTGGAAAACGCGGAAGGAAAAACGATCTTGATGCTGACATTTGTCGAAGCTGGCTGTGAGGCGAATTTCTCCATCCACCTTTTCAGTTGCAAGCGTTGCCGGCATTTCCGCCTCCAGCGGAAAGAAGAGATTTTGCGCCGTCTCGATACTTCCCTTCTTCGAGCCAGTCGCCACCTGTTTTCCGCCGACGAGCACCTCCCAGTCAAAGGAAAACTCCTGCGTCGCCCCGGTATCGTTAATCAGCACAACTTGCTTTTGCAGTTTTTGCCCCGCCGCAAAGCTGCGGTCTTTCGCCGCCGGCGCTGACTGTGGCCCAGCAATCCAAGCCAGAGTCGGGCCATTGTTTTGCAGGATGGCGGTGCCGCCCGGGTGGATAATATTCCCCTCCATCTGGAAAGAGTGCCATAAAGACTTGCGCACCTTCTGGAGGTAGACGCCGCGCCGGTCGGGCTTAAACGGGCCAATATCCACGGTCTGTTTGCCGGCATCCGACACTTGCCACCCGTGTCCATTGTTCCAGGGAATCATGCCGCCGGTGATGCCATACGTCCGCCAGCTGCGCCAGGTGTTGGTGCTGAATAGCTGCTGCAACTTCTGGAACCCTGGGGCAAAATTCAGCTCGTCGCTCCCCTGCCAGCCGCGGTACTGCTGCTCTTTAACAAACAGCTCGCGGATTTTTTGCCTGTAGGCGGGAGTTTCTAGCTCGTAAGCCTGCTTGCCGAAATAAATAGCGCTAAACTCAGTCATCAGCGGCTCGCTGACGATGACATTCCTAAAACCGTTTCGGCCTCGCATCATCGTTGTGAACAGCGGCGTGCCGAACTCCACCACCATGTAGGGCATGTCGCCGTTCTTCGCCCACTCCGACAGCCACTCTTCCCGCTCTTGCAGGGGAATCATATTTAAATAAGAGTTGAGAGCGTAGACATCGCCCACCGGCCCCCCTTGGTGCGTGATCACCGGTCGAGTCGGGTCATACTTTTTGATAATGGCAATAGCCTCCTCGGCGATCGGATACACATTGCGCACCGCCCAGTCTCCGTTCTTTTCCAGTTTGCCTCCCACCTTTTTTTTGCCGATTCTCAGCGGATTCTGGTCATCGCCGTGACCGAAAGCGTTGGGGCTGTTGGCCCACATCAGAATTGACGGATGGTTGCGATAGCGGCGCAGTTCTGCCACCATTTGCGTCTCCCAGCGCTGCCGGTCTTCCAGGTTGCTCCACTGTTTGGGAGAGGCGATGTGAGACATTCCTACAGATGGCCCTATGAGGGGGAAGCCTTTGAGGTCGGCTCGCTCGGCAAACAGTTCGCGGAAGTGCCACTTGCCGCGTTCGTAGTGGTTCCAGGGCCACAGTTCGGCGATATTGAAGCCGGCCCACAAATAGCTGTCAATCATCCGGTCTGCGACTTCTGTTACCCCCACCGCCCAACCTTGCCACTGATCCTCGTGGAGAATCGGTCGCAGGCGAATTTCTTTGCCGTTTAAGTAGAATTTCCGCCCTTCAATCCAGAATTCGCGGAAGCCAAATTGCTGGTCGTATTCGTCGTCAATGCCGCTACCTTTGACTTCCAGGCGCAGGGTGTACAAGTTGGGGCTGCCAACGTCCCAGAGGCGGGGATTGGGCCAGTCCCAGGTTACTTGCAGGGTTTGGGTTGGTTTTGCTTCGACGCTGGCGGTGGCGGTGAATTGTTTTTCGACTTGGCCTTGCTCGTTGAGGATTTTGGCTGTGAGTTGAACTGTGCCGGCATTTGTGACGGAAGCCAGTTCAACGTCGAGCTTGAGTTGCTTGCGCCTGGTGGAGGGCTGCACGAATATGTCGCTGACGCGGGAGTCCGCAGGCAAGCTGAGCAGCCGCACTTCGCCGATCAGTCCCCGCGATTCCAGGTTGGCTGCGGTTTTGTACACCTCGTTGGGGCCCATGATCACGGTCTTTTCTGTTTCGTCCTTGGCGGCGGCTACCAGCAAGCTGAGAACAGCGTCGGAACCAGGTTTGACGGCTTTGGTGATGTCGGCTGCGCCATAGGGCCAGTTTATTTGGCCGCACTGGATGCCGTTGACGTACACTATGGCATCGGTGCTGACTCTGCTGAGATCGAGCAGGACGGTTCGCCCTTGCCAGTCGGCTGGGATGCTGATGGTGCGCTGATACCAGGCTTTGGATAGCTGTTTGCCGTCGAAGGAGTCCCACTCTTTGCCGGTGCCGCGAGAAATCAGTCCCGGCACGGATTCGCTTTTCTCTCGCTGCCAGTCACCTGGCACGGAAATGGCACCCCAGCCGTCTTGGGGGGGCTGTTGCTGTGAGGGGCCCACTGCAGGGATAAACTTCCAAACTCCGTTCAGGTAGATTTCGCCGCGTTTGCTATTGGGCATTTTGGCTGGCTCCTCGACTGTTTTTGCGATCGCAGGGATTCCAGGACAATTTGCAGCGCGACTGTCTTTAAATGCACCGGCAGTGCAGGCGCAGATAATGACGGTCAGGAGAAATAGTCCTAGGCGTTGGGCAAGTTTACTGTTCATAACGCTACATTGATGGGAGCGTTTTGTCAAGAAAGCCGGTTATTTTATCTGCTATTCTTTGACTCTCCTAGTCTTGCAGTCTCCCACTCTCCCACTTTCTCATTTGTTTTGGAAAAAAGAAACCGGGTTTTTGCTGCGGAGCGCCGGCTCTTGAAACGCCGGCACGCGGGGCAGCTGCGGCGTCTCCTGCTTTGGCTGCTGCCAGTCTCGACCGGCGCAGTTGTGGACTCAACCGGCTATCGCCTTATGAAGCGAACCGCCGCCGTGAAGGAACGCCAAGGGAAGAGGAGAGAAAGTTTTTCAGATTTTTCCCGAAGGTATTGACAAAGCCGGCATTTTGAGCTATCTTAGTATAGTGGTAAAATTTGCCTGCATATAAGGTTGCCGGCTGTCGGCGAGAGAAGCCGTCTGACGAATTTATAGCCTCAACTGAGAAAAGTTGGTGGTAAGCCCACCGGCAGTAGGGGCGGGTTTATCGCAATTTTGGAGGCCGGGATGCATGGATTTAAAGAAGTGTCACCGACCGGCTATCGCCTCATGAAGCGAACCGCATTGACGCCAAGAACGCCAAGGGAAGATGAGAGAAAGTCGGAAAAATCTTTTGCGAAACTATTGACAAAGCCGGCATGTTGAGCTATCTTAGTATCGTGGGAAAATGTGCCGGCATATATATAAGGTGGCCTCAACCGAGAAGAGGGTGGCGGTGGTAAGACCACCAGCAGTAGGGGCGGGTTTATCGCAATTTTGGAGGCCGGGATGCAGCGCAGCACTTCAGGAATTTGCCAACAGCATCTTTTTCGCCCCGGCATTGCGATTCGCCAGAAAAATCACACAAAAAAGATTCTAGCTACCGTCAGAGCCGAGCCGGCGCTTCGCCCGCCAGAACCTCAACCCCTTGACAAGCAGGAAGGATTCTGGCGGAAGGAGAAATGAATAATTTATGCTTTCCGCCAACATCTCGCGCCGGCTCCCACAGAAAGGGGAAAAGAAAGTTGGCTCAGCGCTTGAGGAACATAGGGCGCACGACAAAATAGCCGGCACCAAAAGCAGAGAGTACGATCAGGAACAGAAAAACGACCAGCCACACTCCTGTCATATCGGAAGCCCGCGGTGGCTTGGGCCCGCGACTGGGGCGGATTTCTTGCTGCTCTGCAAACAATCGCTCTGACAGGGCCGATCTGGGGGAGTTAGAATCGACAAAGGGAAAGGGTTTGCTCGTCTCGTTCCCGGTGCCGGTGCTCTGAGACATGCCGGCTGGTGAGCTGTGGCTGGGGTGAGGGGGCTCGGCACCCACTGCCAGGTTGGGTGCGGGTGGTGGCGGTGGCATATTCGGGTTGAACGGCGGCAATGTGTTTTGAATCTGCTGCAGGCGGTAGGCGATCTGAATAACTTTGTCGATTTCCTGGCGCAGCTGCTGGTTTTCTCTGGCTAAGTGCATGTTTTGGGCGTTGAGAGCCTCCATTTGGGCTTTCATGGCTTCTAAGTCTGCCGTCACTTGCCGGTAGACGGAAATGGGTACAGAAGGGGAGTAGCCGTGGGTGTCGTTTGGCGTGGGATTGCCAGAGGCAGTACCATTTCGCATAGTAGGCTCGGTATCTGGATTCAAGGGCTGAACTTAAGCACAATTGCTTTCAGGGGGGCGTGTTTCAATCCCGTTCCCGGGATTCAGCTGGCCAAAAATCTTCTCCTCCTACCCCCTGGTGAAATCATTATTGCATTCATTTGGGCTTCTTTGCACAACCCTTGATGCTCCCGCGCCCTGAGCCTCTTGTGAGGGAGGACTGGGAATCACTTGCGGGTAACATCTGCCACCCAGCTCTAATTATGGCGTCAGCCGAGCGGCCAGCCGGTGAGATCCGGCTGAACAGGGGTAGGGTGCGTTCCCGCGCCAGGGAACGCACCTCCATCAGGAAGGGTGGGATAGGGAACGCACCCTACGAGTCAGACGCTGACCGGTGCGCCGGTGAGCTCCGGCTGAACAGTATAAATTAACCAGGCGGTTGCCAAAAGCTGAAACTATTACTATACTTAGGTTTCCGCCCTAAAACCCCAAGCAAAAATATAAAATCCAAAATCTAGAATTGATATGAGCCACTCCCCAACCCAGCAAGATTTGCCACCGGCACCCACCGCAGGCGTTACCCCTTCAATGAAGTACGGCGAACGCCAGATTGCCGAAGGGCAACTGATTACCTTCCCCAATCCGCGAGTCGGGCGGCGCTACGATATTAACATAACCTTGCCGGAGTTTACCTGCAAGTGTCCGTTTTCTGGCTATCCTGACTTTGCCACGATCCACATCACCTATGCGCCTGACGAGCGCGTGGTGGAGCTCAAGGCGCTCAAGCTCTATATTAACAGCTACCGAGATCGCTACATCTCCCACGAAGAATCCGTCAACCAAATCTTAGATGACTTCGTAGCCGCCTGCGATCCCCTCGAAGTCACCGTCAAGGGAGATTTCTCCCCTCGCGGCAATGTCCACACCGTCATTGAAGTCCGCCACCGCAAGTAGGGACTGCGCCACGGAACCCGGCACCCCAACCCCCTCTACCCGGTACGGGGGAGGGGGAGAAAAGGGGGTTCACCCTACGCGCTGTCCGCCGCTGAATTTGCATAACCATCCCCTACAATTAGAGAAAATAAATGCAACCGTAAATAATATGAGTGCCGAAACAAACCCATCTTCTCGCCTGATTACTATCTCAATCAGCCATTTCTGCGAAAAAGCCCGATGGGCGCTCGACCGGCTTGCGATTCCCTATATCGAAGAGCGCCATGTGCCGCTGATTCACCGGCTGGCGACGAGCCAGAGTGGCGGCAGCACAACCGTTCCAGTTCTCGTGACGGAGGCGGGTGTTTTTGGCGACTCAACTGATATCCTAAATTATCTCGATACGCTCGCACCGGCAACTCAAAAGCTCTACCCCGCTGACGCCCAGTTGCGCGGCGAAGTGGAAAAACTGGAAGATTTATTCGACACTCAACTCGGCCCTAGCACGCGGGTTTGGTTCTACTTTTACATGCTAGATAACCGCGAAATGATGCTAAAATTATTCGGCGCCGGTGTGGAGCTGGTGGAGCAAGAGCTGTTTGCGATTGTCTTTCCGTGTGTTCAAGCCGCCATGCGGCGGGGGATGAACATTACAGCGGAGTTTGCAACAGCAGCGCAAGACACAATTAAGAGCATTTTCGAGACGGTGAGCGGGATGCTTGCTGATGGGCGCACCTATCTTGTTGGGGATAGCTTCTCAGCAGCAGATCTCACCTTTGCCTGTCTCGCCGCTCCTGTAGTGTGGGCTTCTGAGTATGGGGCGTGGCTGCCCGAGTTTAGCGAAATACCGGGGGAAATGCAAGCGGTAATTGAGGCGCTGCGGGAAACTCCAGCGGGAAAATATGCCTTGCGCCTGTTTCGGGAGGAGCGCCGGCAGTAAAATCGCCACATTCCTCGTTCCGGGGCGGGCACGGGGGCACCGCCCCTACTGCCTGGGAACGCCCCAAAGGAGGCTCCGCCTCCTTCTGTGCAACTTAAAGTAGGACGTAGGACAGGCGTCTCGCCTGTCCGTAGTTCCCAGGCAGTCACGATGAACTGCGCACACCGCCACCGATGAAAATTGTCCCTAGGGCGGGGCGAGCACGGGGGCATCGCCCCTACAAGACTATTTTCAAGTCAGAGCCTGGAAACGCCTTAAACGAGGCTCCGCCTCCTTCTCTGCAACCAATTAAGCGATATTCTGCTTGTTTTGGGAGGGAGTAGGGTGCGTTCCCTTGGGGAACGCACCCCACAATTTATGAAGCGCTGCTGCTCACACCGGCACTCGGCTGTGCCAGCCGGTCTAAAATTTCAATCAGTTCGCGCTCGAAGGCGACTTGCGCCCGATTAGTTCTTCCACCCACATAAAGTTGCCCGTCTTTTTCCACCGCCCAAATTTGGGAGTGGGAGAAATAGCTCATCACTACGCTCGCCATCAGCAAGGCAAAGCCGGTGTAAACCATCGGGATTCCCGGATCGGCTTTGATTTGCAAGCCGGTGCTGCCAATAAGTTCGAGGATTTTCAGGGTCACGCCGTTGACTTCTGCTGACATGCCGGCGCGAACGGTATTAACCAGCTTTCCAGAAGCATCATAAATCAGCAGCATACCCTGCAAGTCCTTGGCGAGAATAGAAACACCGGCACTCAAATCCGGCTTAGTGGGAATCCAAGTTCCCCACAGCCGCCCTTTGCCGCCGGTATCCAGTTGAGCCATCGGGAGTTGCAATATCGGGCTGTTATTAATCCGCACCCGAATGCCGGCGATTCCCCAGTCTGTCTGGTAGAAAGTAACGCCCCGGTAGCGCAGCGGCGAGTTGACGTAGATCGTCTTGCGGTCAACTTCCTCTCCTTGCTTGTCCAAAACAGACAAATCGGAGTAAAATTGGTCGATATTTCCGTCTGGCTTGTAATCAATCCAGAAGCGATTCACCCGCACAGACCAATCTTTGGGAATCTGAGCTGCAGCCCCCGGGCCGGCATCGATGATATTCTTAACTTGAAAGCTGTTTCCACTGGCAACCATTTCTTGTGCCAGAAAGCCGGTCATGGCTCCCAAAATCGCGCCGGCGAGAATAATCAGCATGCTCGCGTGCACGACAATCGGGCCAATTCGCCCTATCAATCCCTTGCGAGCGTAGAGTGAGTCGCCTTCGCGAAACACCCGATAGCGCCGGTTTTGCAGCAATTGCTCTAAGGAATTCATCTCAGCGCTGTTCAGCTGAGCGCTGAGAGCTAACTTCTCGAACTGGCGCGGCTGGCTGTAAAATTTCCACCGGCGAGCCGCTTTCAGGGCGGGAAACTGGCGGGTGAACGTGCAGGCGGTCAAGCTAGTCCCGAACAAAATCAGGATTGACAAAAACCACCAAGTGCGGTATACATGGTCTAATCCCACAAGCAGAATGACCTTCCAAGTCAGGAAGCCAAACAGGGCGGGGTGTTCTGGATAGTTAGACCGGTAGTATTCTACAGATTGACCCTGTTCGATAACCGTGCCGGAAATGCTGAAGATGGCAATCCCCAGCAGCAGCAGAATTGCCAGCCGCAAATCCGCCACCACCGGCACCAATTCTCTGCGGACAAAGCGCAGGGGAACCAACCACAAATTAGAGACATTGGAGAAAAACGAATCTTGCGCGGTCATTTGTCAAGTTTCAGGAGCTAATAGCTAATAGAAAAGAACAATTGAGTGGGCAGAAATGAATAAGCTTCACTAGAAATTTTACCTCTGGACAGGCGGGACGCCTGTCCTACGTCGGAATTGGATTTTGAGGATAGGGGACAGGCGGGACGCCTGTCCTACGTCGGGAATAACACCTAAACTGCCGGCACCAGGCGAAACAGCAGGGAAAACACGCCGAATCCCACTAACAGGGCACCGCTGACCGGCGTTATCCAAGCAGACCACCGGCGCAGTTCTAGCAGTTTTTTAATCGTAGCGGTGAAGGTGCCGGCGAGAATCAGGGGGGCGACATAGCCGGCGGTGTAGGAGAGCAGCAAAATGCTGCCCAGGATAGGGTCTTTTGTGGAGGAAACCCAAGCGAGCAAGGTCGCGAGCACGGGAGTGCTGCAAGGAGACGCCACCAAGCCAAAGGTGAGTCCGAGGAGATAGGAGCGCACGCCATCGGGCCATTCTTTGGAGATGAACTCGGTGCCGGTGAGGGAAGGTAGCTGCAGGGGGAGGGCTTCCAGCAGGTTCAGCCCCATGATGATGGCGATGATACTGACAATCACCGGCAAGCCAATGCCAATTTGGCCATAGACAGAGCCGGCGACGGCGGCGAGGATGCCCAAGCCGGCGAGGGTGGTGGCCAGTCCCAGGGAGAACCAAGTGGACTGGGCGGCGGCTTGCAGGCGGCTTTTGGCTTCGTAGCCGCCGATATAGCCTATGGTGATGGGCAGCATGGAGAGGGTGCAGGGGGTGAGGCTGGTGAGCAAGCCGGCGCTAAAGATAACACCCACACTCAGACCGGTGAGGTGCTTCAGTTGGGTGGATACGAGGGTGTTGGCAAGTTGCTGCAGGTGGTACAGTTCAGTTTGTAGAGTTTCAATCATGCTTGGCTCGTGGAATGCCCAATCTTGTAGAATTGTAACTTACCTGAGGGTTGAGAGCCGGTCGGGATGCCGGTGAGAGCCGGCGGAGATCACCACTTTTGCAAATATAGCGTTTTTCATATTAGTGAGGTACTGAGAAACCCGGTTTCTTAAAGAAACCGGGTTTCAAAGGCCATAGTTCATCCAACTGAGAAACGCTATATAGCGGGATTTACTTGAATAATGAACCGCCATAGACGCGCCAGCGGCTTCCCGCAGGGTAGACGCTAAGGACGCCAAGAAGAAAAGTAGGGTGCGTTCCCCAAGGGGAAAGCACTTTATTTGGGGAGGGGATCATTTTTGAATCCGATCTCGTGTGGAGACAAGAACATTTCACGTCTCTACAATTAGCCCGCGCAGGCGGGCTTTATTTGTACAGCCGCGATGCGCGCGCTCGCCTGGAACCTAGCAAAAGGAAAAGTAGGGTGCTTTTCCAAGAGCAACGCACCCTACTGATGAACTGCGCCGAACTTCTCGATCGGGTAGAACAAGCTGAGCATCGCAGTATTCTCAAGCAGCACTGGCAAATTGTGGGAGGGGAATGGGAATTAATCAAGGGGACATATTCTTGTTAAAACTGGGGATTTAAATCTGTTGAATTCAGTTGAATTGCAGGAAATTGCCCGAGCGCCTTTAGCCCGACCTGGAAGGAGAGCGCGAACCCCACCGGCGCTGGCGGCGCTTTTCCCGGCGCTCCTCCAAGGACAGCACGTCAGCGCCGCCACTCTCGCGCGCCACGCGAATCAGCAAACCGGCAATCAGCAAGCTGGCAATCATGGAACTTCCGCCATAGCTGAACAGGGGGAGGGGCAAGCCGGTGGTGGGCAGAGCGCCGGTGGCCACACCAATATTGAGCAGGGACTGTCCAACCATGAACACCATCGCGCCGATGGCGACGAGCTGGTGTACAGTCCTGTCAGCTTTCAGGGCAACTCTCAGGGCGATTGTGCCGTAAGTGGCGATCAGCAGCAGCAGCATCACACAGCCGGCTAAGCCAAACTCTTCGGCAAAGACGGAAAAGATAAAATCGCTGTACTGAATCGGCAGGTAAGACAACTTTTGCTGAGACAGCCCGAAACCTGCGCCCCAAGTGCCGCCAGAACCCACCGCCATCAGGCTTTGAGTCAGCTGGTAGCCATCCCCGCTGGCATCCGCCCAGGGGTTGAGAAAGGACATGATCCGCCGGCGCTGGTACTCGCGGAAACTGACACTCAAGGTTGCCAGCAGCAGCCCCCCCAGGGCGGTTCCCCCCAGGTAAGCGTAGGGTACGCCACCGGCGAGCGCCACCAACCACAGGGTCATGCCGCACAGCGCCGTCGTGCTCAGGTTGGGCTGCATCAAAATGCCCAACAGGACTGTCGCGAAAATCCCCACCCACCGGACGCGCACTCGCCAGGGCAGGTAGTTCCACTGACCGAAGATGCGGGCGCTTTGCAGCACCAGGAAGGGTTTGATTAATTCCGAGGGCTGAATGGGCACCGGCCCGAGGGCCAGCCAGCGGGTTGCCCCATTGACGGTGGTTCCCATTCCCGGAACGATCGTCAGCCAAATCAGCCCCAGCAGCAGCAGGAGAATCCAGTCAGCAAGCCCCAAGATGTAGCGCAGGGGGGAGTGAACCAGAATGTTGAAGCCCACCAAGCCGACTAAAGCCCACATCACCTGGCGCTTGAAGTAGTACAGCCCATCTCCATGCTCGGCATAGCCGCTGGGGTAGGAGGCAGAAAACATGACGACCAGCCCGGCGAACAGCCACAGGAAGGTTAACCACCGCAGCCAGCGAGCTTCCCAAGACCACTCTCGCACGGAGGGGTCAACAATCAGTATCAGGCGGCTTATATTCACGAGCGCTGCATTCTATCGATTCGTGATTTTATCTGATCTCTCTTCAGTTTGGAAACCGGCTTTCCCCAAGAAATGCGGTTTCTTTTTCAAGTGCGGAAGTTACTTACCACATTTTTAGAATAATGTCAATATGCTTTTGAGGGCGCTCAGGGGGCCAGAAACCGGGTTTCTGAAAGAAACCCGGTTTCTACGCTTTCAGGGGGCCAGAAACCGGGTTTCTGAAAGAAACCCGGTTTCTACGCTTTCTAAATATTCAAATAAAAAAGAGGTCTGGGCGACCTCTTTTTTGCGGTATTTCTTTGGAGTGGGAATTTACTGCAAGCCGGTGTTGGCACCGGGTTTGCCGGTTGCCAGCTGGACTTTGATGATTTTGCCACCCATTTTCATAATGCGCTGCTGCTCGCGGAACCAGTTGTCGTAGGGCACGAGCTTTGTAAAGTAGGTGTTTTGCAGTTCCCGCTGAGTGCGGATGCGAGTTTGGCTGGGGACGCAAGCAGTAACTTTAAACATTCGCATGGCTTATCTCTCCTTAAGGTGCGAAAAATTTTGCATCTGAATTCAGATATCTATAGCGAAGGCAGGGAGTCAAGAGTCAATGTTAGATCGTTAAAACCTCACGACTGTTTCGGACAAGCCTTTGACGAGCTAGCACTCACTCTAGACTTCCCTGACCTCAGGATCTTGGGTTTTGGAGTTTGGATTTTCGAGTTTGGATTTGCGAGAAATCTCAAACCTCAAATCTCAAATCTCAAATCCCTCTTAGCTCAAACCAGAGGAAATGTAGTCGAAGTAGACACCCATTTCCTTGCCAGCATCGGGGCCCACCAGACCGGCGGTGACTTCCTTCATGGCTTGGATGGCTTGCACAGTAGCGCCGATGGGCACGCCCAGAGAGTTGTAGGTTTCTTTCAGCCCGTTGAGCACGCGCTCGTCGAGGATGGAGGGGTCGCCGGCCAGCATGGCGTAGGTGGCGTAGCGCAGGTAGTAGTCGAGGTCGCGGATGCAGGCTGCGTAGCGACGGGTGGTGTACATGTTGCCGCCCGGACGGGTGATGTCAGAGTACAGCAGGGACTTGGCCACTGCTTCCTTGACGATGGTGGCGGCGTTGGCGCTGATCGTGGTGGCGGCGCGGACGCGCAGTTCGCCGGTGGCGAAATAAGCCTTCAGCTTGTCGAGAGCGGAGCTGTCCAGGTACTTGCCTTGGACGTCAGAGGAATTAATAACAGCGGTAATTGCGTCTTGCATGTTTGTGGGTCCTTAAACTGTCGTGCGGAAAGTCGTCGTTGGTTGATTGGTTCAAATCCGAGAGCAGGAGTGAGTCCTACTGCATGGCACCAATCACGTAGTCGAAATAGGCACCTGCTTCAGCGGCATCTTCCCCAGACAGCAGGGAGGAGGCGGCGTTCTTCATGGCGCGGATGCCTTCGGCGACGGCTGGGATCGGTGTGCCCAGGGAGTTGTACATTTCGCGGACGCCGACGATGCCGATTTCTTCGATCGGGGTGACGTCACCGGCAACGATTCCGTAGGTGATCAGGCGCAGGTAGTAGTCCAAGTCGCGCAGGCAGGTGGCGGTCATTTCTTGACCGTAGGCGTTACCGCCGGGGGAAACCACGTCGGGACGCTTTTGGAACAGCTGGTCGCCGGCTTGCTTGACGATGCGCTCGCGGGATTCGGTCAGCACTTGGGCGATCCGGACGCGGCGTTCGCCGGTGGTGACGAAACCTTTGATCCGATCCAGTTCGCCAGGGCTGAGATAGCGAGCTTCGGCATCAGCATTCACGATGGACTTCGTGACGATACTCATTTAACGTTTTCCTCCGAATGAGATTGTTACCAGATGTGTCTAATCTGAGTCTGGCTGGAGCCAGTGGGTGGCTTGGCCTATCTGCCAGAGCTGTGAGCGGGCCCGGTTTAACGGGGACTCGCACCGGCAGTTTTTGATTGAGCTCAGACACCCCTACAGTATTTTAAGGGAACGGCTGCCATTAGAAAACCTAACTTTTTCTCGGAGCGCTTTCGCGAATCAGTCAGAGAAAGCCAGGTTTTCAGGCGAGGCTTTTACCGCTGCGGTCGCTTTTGGCCACCTTTCGGTCAGGCTTGTTGGCCCTTCCCGAACATCTGAGGGCCGTCCCCTCCGCCTCCAGTCACGTTCCGCAAATATGGATATTTTGCAGCATCACATTAACATTCTCGACACATGCTTAATATTTTGTAACATTTCGGCTCAGATTGATCAGGGGATAGGGGATAGGGGGTATGGGCTAGGGGTCAGGAGTCACAAAAAAACCCGGTTTATGGTAAAAACCCGGTTTCTCAAAGAAACCGGGTTTCTTGCCGCTCTGCCGCTCCTGCCTACTTGCGAGGGCCAATGCCGTCGCAGAGGTGGCGCTGTTCATCGCTGAGATTGGCGGTAGGGTTGCGGAGATAGTCGCGCATCCAGTCGCAACCCCGGGCCATCAAATCGTCCAAATCCAAATTCCACAGGATCACCTTTTTGTCCTCACCGGCAGAGGCGAGGGTTTTGCCGTCGGGACTGAACCTCACGTCCCAAACCGAATCGCTGTGCGCCGCCAGGGTGCCCAGCAGGTTGCCGTCCAGGTTCCAGAGTTTCACAGTTTTATCCTTACTGCCGGAAGCAATTATCTGGCCATCGGGGCTGAAACTGGCGCTGTAAACACTGTCCCTGTGTCCCAGGATCGCTCGCAGCAACCGTCCGTCCCGATTCCAGAGTTTCACTGTTCTGTCGGCACTGGCGGTAACAAAAGTCTGGCCATCGGGGCTGAAACCGATGGCGTAGACGCCAGCGATGTGATTTTGCAGGGTTTTATACTCTGTGCCGTCAAAGCGCCAGAGTTTCACCTCTGTACTGCCGGCGGAAGCAATCAGCTGTCCGTCGGGGCTGAACGCCAAGCTTTGCGCCGGCGAGCTGCGCCCAGTCAGAGTTGCCAGCACCGCACCGTCAGGAAGCCAGAGTTTTACCGTTTTGTCACTGCCGGCGGTGGCAATCTCGCCGTGGGGGCTGAAAGCTAGGCTGTATACGCCCTGACTGTCAGCCACCAGGGTGCTTCTCAACTGGCCAGAGCCGTTCCAGAGTTTGACCGTTTTATCCTGACTGGCAGAGGCGAGGGTTTGACCGTCGGGACTGAAACTGACGTCCGTCACCCAGTCCGTGTGGCCGGTTAGGGCCCGCAGCAGCCTGCCGTCCCGATTCCACAGCCTAATCTTGCTGTCGAAACTGGCGGTGGCTAAAGTGCCAGACCGGCTGTAACTGGCCCGCCTCACCAAACCCTGATGCTGCAGGACCCTCAGAGAGCCGGTGCCGCCAAGACCCCAGAGTTTGACGCTATTGTCCCCACCGGCAGACGCCAGAGTCTTGCCATCCGGGCTGAAACTCAAACTCCTGACACTGAAAATGTGACCCTTAAAAGTGTTCAGCAAACGTCCGTCTTTGCTCCAGAGTTTGACCGTCTTGTCAGCGCTCGCGGAGGCGAGGGTTTGGCCGTCCGGGCTGAAACGCACGCACCAGACCGTATTTTCATGCCCGGAGAGGGTTTTCAACAACGTGCCGTCCCGCTTCCAAAGTTTGATGGTGTAGTCCCCACCGGCAGAGGCAATCTCGCCTTGGGGGCTGAAACTCACGTCAAAAACCTTGCCGGTGTGCCCCTTGAGAGTGCGCCGCAGGCGACCGTCAAGCCCCCAGAGTTTGACCGTCCTGTCCGCGCTGGCGGAAGCCAGGGTTTGGCCGTCGGGGCTGAAACTCACGCCCCAGACCTCATCGGTGTGCCCCTTGAGCGCCCGCAGCAACTTGCCATCCCGCCGCCGCCAGAGTTTGACGGTTTTGTCCCTGCCGGCGGTGGCGATCGCTTCACCATCGGGGCTGAAACTGAGGTTAAAAACCTCACCGGCATGCCCTTTGAGGGTGCGCAGCAAGGCACCGGCACGACTCCAGAGTTTGACGGTGCCGTCCGCACTGGCGGAGGCCAGGGTCTGGCCATCGGGTGAGAAAGTGGCGCTGTAAACCTCAGCCGTATGGCCCCTGAGGGTTTTTATCGAGCTCCCACTGCGGTTCCAGAGTTTTACCGTGCCGTCGGCACTGCCAGAGGCCAGCATCTGGCCGTCGGGACTGAAACTCACGCCACCAACGGTATTGCTGTGCCCCTGCAAGCGGTTGCGCTCTCTCACCTTGTTTACCGCCTGCTGCAGCGCTGTGACAGCCTCCATGCGAATGTCCGCCGGCACCAGAGATCCCAGCCATGTCTTGAGCATTTTGCCGGCTCTCAAACTTTCTATGAGCGCCTCAAACTCCAGGTGCGAGTTGTAGAGGGCTTTTGAAGAGGCGGTTATGGCTCTGATATGGGCGCTGTTCTGGTTGAGTGAGGCTGCCAGGGCCAATAAGACTGCGACCGCTCCCAGCCCCACCACCGCACGCTGCAAGTAAAGGGGCGCTTGGCGCAGTTCCTGTCTGAGAGTGGGATTGCTGGCGCTGCTGCGCCGTTTGGCGGCTTCCGCAACTTGCAGCCGCACTTCGAGCCCGAAGTCGCAGGTTTGGCGTATGGGCTCTACCAGGTAATCGTGGACGAGCTGGTAGCGGTTTTCTGGCACCGCCGGCAGGCGAACCACCAGACCCGAGCCGGTCAAAATCTCTAAAATCAAATCCAGTTTATCGCTGTCGGATTGCAGCAGCTCTGCCAGCTCATCCCGCGTTCTTAACGGTCGGGTGCCTTTCTCATTCGTCAGCAATGCCAGGACTTTCCAGGCCGCGTCTTTGTTTTCCGCACCGCAATCTTTGATGGCGCTTTCAATCGAATGCTTCACCAGTTTTGCTTTGGGATTTTCTCCCAGCTGCTGGTATTTTTCCAAGGTGGTAATGCCGTCGGCTTGCAGTTGCGACCCTACCAGCTGCAACTCGATTGGGCGCACCTCCTCCGTGCTGCCGGCTAAATCCCGCACGAGTGCCTCAATCAGCGCCGGCTCTACAGTAAATTGCGCCATCTGGGTCAGCTGTTCGATCACTGCCCGCGCTTCTGGGGGGGGAAAATTCCCCAGGTAGTAGCGAGCGTCTTCGCTGAGAATGCTGTGGAGAATGCTGCTGCCGTCAGGGCTCGGCGTCCGCTCGTCCCACTCCAAAATATAATACAGGTAATGCCTGTAGTCTGACCGCAGGGAAAAGATGAGTTTTACGAAAGGAATGTTTAAAGCGTCGCGCAGGAATTGCCAAAATTTATGCCTGGCCTCGGCTTCTGCGCAAACAAAGAAAAATTCCTCAAACTGGTCAAAAATTAGAACGGTTAACAAGTTGCGCTCGCCATTTTGAGCCAGCTGTTGGAGAGCGCCGCTCAGGGAAGGGTCTGCGGGCTGTTCACTCCTGGGCGAGAGGGCTTTTGCCAATTCTCGGCCAAAGGTTTGCATGCAGTCGGTGTAGGATTGCACTAGCACCGGCAAGACGTTGTGGGTGCCGGTGGCGGTGTGCTGCAGCGCCGGCACTAACCCAGCTGTTAAAATGGAACTCTTGCCCACGCCGGAGGGGCCAAGAATGACGGTGAGTTTGCGGTCAGCCCGGCTGATTCTCTCGAGCAGCCGGCTGACATCCCGCTGTCTCCCGGAGGCTTCAATTTCTTTGGCGGCGCTGACTTTTTGCTGCCCGACTTTCCTGTGCGGCTGCAAGGCACCGGCACCCATGAAGGCGCGGAACCCATACTCGTGCTCAATGGCACGCCGTTCTTGCTTAATGCGAAAGGCTTCTAGATACTGACCGCGCTCAAAGTAAATCTGGCGCAATTGTTGCAATATCTCTATATAAAGTCGGGGGTCGCTGTGCGGGTCGGTTTCCTGTCTGGCGATTTCCAGGCTGCTGGCGGCGTCGCTGTCGCTAAGCTGGCGAGAAGCTCGCGCCAAAAGCAGCAAATACAGCCCCCGCTGCTGGGGTTGGGGTTCTGCGGCTCCTGCTAAGGTGCGAATCGCTTGTTGGGCTAGCTCGCGGGCTTCTGCCGGCTGGCTGCGCTGGAGGGCGACTTCTGCCAGAAAGCCCAAATCTTGCGCCACCAGCGCCAGACTGCCGGCGGCTTGATGCGCGGGCAGGTATTTTTTGGCTAGCTTTTGCAAGTCTTCCCACGCTTCTAGGTGTCGCAGCACTTCACCGAGTTGCCCGACAGCCTGAGCGACTAAATCTTGTCGCTCAGCCGCCTCGAAAGCTGTTACGCTTTGCTCGAAGGCATCTAATGCTTGTTGCCAGCACCGGCGGCTGTCTACCGGCTGTCGCTGGGCTTGACAGCCACAGCAGGTGCCGGTATAAAATAGGATGACTCCCTGGCGCTCTAATAGATTTTGGATTCGGTATTCTAGATTGTCAATGAACTCGGAATTCACGATTAAGAATGCAGAGTTTTGCCAAAAGGCTAAGCTTTGCCGGTAGTGCTCTAAAGCTGCCTCGTTCTGGCCATTTTCAGCGTCTTGCAGGCCGCGAATAAATTCGAGAGTGGCTGCTATATCTGGCTGCAATTGGTAGGCGCGACTTTGCAAGTCTTTCCAGGCTGATTCGAGTTCTGAGTGCAGCCGGTCGTCGGCTGCTATCTGGCAAAAGTCGGGGTGGGGCAACTGAGCTGTGTCTGGCTCTAAGACGCGGGCGAATACGGCTTCTGTCTTTTGGTGGAGGAAGTCGATTAGCTCTTCGGTTGGGAGTTCAAATTCAACGGTGGTTGCCCAACTCTCGAAATCGGGGGCGACTCGAATCAGCTTGCGCAGGACTTCATCGGTGGCCCACAACAGTAGCGGGAAGGGAAAGTGTTTGCGAAATTCTTCCCGGATCAGGTTGGTGGCGGTGAGCACCGGCTCGATATTCTCTAGCGACTCCAAGCCCAGAACGGTGAGTGCCGGTGGCGGATTGTCCCCGATTTCTGCGGCGATGGGGGCAAACAGGGTTTTGACCGACTGGGGGAGGGCGAGCCGGTGAATGCGGGCGGGGGACAGTTTTTGCAGCTGCTGCAGCATGCGATCTCGCAAGCAAGTGTAGTTGCAGCGCACCAAAATTAGGGAAAATTGCCCCTGGGAGAGGTCGAGCGCCCGTACCAGCGTCCTGAGCGATTCCTGATTGTAAGTGGCCACGTCTTCGAGCCGGTGCGAGTCACTCATGGCGTCTGCGGTTTGGTTTACATTCCGATTTTGCACTATTATCTCGGCGCTGACTTCCGGAAGCCGGTTGACGGGGAGTATTCCGTTTTTGCCAGCCCCTCACGCCCCCTCACCCCCCTACCCCCTCTCACCCTGTGGGATAAGGGGAGCAAGTAGGGTGCGTTCCCCCCTGGAACGCACCCCCCCATCTGCCAGAGTATTTTTACTTGAGTGCGATGCTTTGTGGGCAGGAGTTCGGGGGGGATTGCCGGCACATGGAGGAAAGGGGTGACAAGCCGGTGGGTTACTGCCAATTTACGCACCGGCTGCCGGCACCTTACTCCGCCCTTTTCCTGGGACAAATGACAGGCTCGCCGTCAGGCAAAATTTTGCCGGTTTGTTGGGATAAAAATTTTGGGAAAATGTAGACAAAGTTTCTGATTTGCGTTAGGATGGTAGCGTGGGAAAATGTGCCGGCATATAAGGTCGTGTTCAGGGCCCGCCCGTTTGTAGTAGGGCTTTAGCCCAAAGTTTGTAGTAGGGCTTTAGCCCAAAGTTTGTAGTAGGGCTTTAGCCCAAAGTTTGTAGTAGGGCTTTAGCCCAAAGTTTGTAGTAGGGCTTTAGCCCAAAGTTTGTAGTAGGGCTTTAACCTTGGGGATAATATGGGCACCCCTTGGCGCGGCACACCGGCAGGGGATTTGCCGGCTCGTTTAGGCACGCTATATAAGGATGCCGGTGTTATTCCAAGGAATCGAGCAGTTGGCGCATTTCTTCAGCATCCCGTAGCATGCCGAGGCTGTTGAAACCATCCAGCGCCTTAATGGCCCATTCGCGGGCTTTCTGGGAATTTCCCCGCGCTTTCTCCAAACGGGCAAAAGAGCGCTGGTAGTAAGCGATCCGCCGTTTATCCTTGGTAACCTTTACTTCTTGAAAGCCGCTGTTCAAAAAGAGTTCAGCCTTATCCAGTTCACCTCGCTGTATAGCGATGTCAGCTAGCAGTCGTTGAGCATAGTTAATAGATCGCTGGCAATTAATAGAGGGCTGGCAGTTAATATTCTTGGCAGTCTTTTCAACTATTTTACAGGACGATTCAGCTAGGGTGTAATTGCCCTCTGCATAATATACTTCAGCTCGCTCACGCTCAAGATAAATCTGATGTATGAGGCGTTCGTTTTCTTCTAGTTCAGCCTTATCTAGGTTTTCTTGTTCTATCTTGAGCCATCGATGTGCTTCTTCCCATTGTTCCAGGCGGATGTAAAGTCCAGCCAGATGGTTAGTCAAGTAATCCAGATCTTTGGGATCAGCCTTCTCACGGAGAGCCCATGCTTGTAAAAAAAGTTCTTCAGCTTCTAGCAGTTGCTTTTCCTGACCTCTTAGCATAAGTATCCGGCCTTTTTTTGACATGGCATACACAGCAGTACGGGAATCCCCAAGGCGCTGCGATTCCTTGATCAGCCAGTCGAGCCAGTAGAGACGCTCTTGCCAATAACCGCGAAGGTTGGCAAAGTTATTGAGACGTTTCCACAAAGCCCTGACATCTTGATAGCGCTCTGGCTCCGCACACCAGTCTAGCACAGCTAGAAGGTTTCCCCACTCGTTTTCCAGACGGTCGTAGTTGGTATGTCGCTCTTGCCTATTTTCCCGTCCGTATTTCTGAGCAAACTCCAGATACCACTTCACCCACCGCTCCCGCGCCTCCTTCTCGAAATCTGAGTAAGCGGCAAGTTCCGCTAGGGCGTATTCGCGAGTCAGCGAGAGCATACTGTAGCGCCCATCCTTCTGAGTTACTAGGGAGAGTTGCTGGAGTCGAGCCAAGCCTTTGTTGGCAGCAGCGGGGTCTGCTGTCAGTCCAGCCACTTCAGCCACAGCATCTCGGATGGGGGGATCAGCGAAAATCGCCAGGGACATCAGTAACTTGTGCGGTGGTTGCCCCCTCATTCCCTGCACTGATTCCTTAAAGCAGAATTCCGCCACATCGCCTGTGTTTGAGGCTAACCCCTCCAATACCGACTCTAGGGGATAGCCACTGCATACTTGGCCAATGGCATAGACGATCGCCAGCGGAACTCCGCCAGTGCGCTCGTAGAGCCGCTTTGAGTCCTCATCGCTGAAGACTATTCCTTTTTCTTCCGCTTGTTGCCGAATCAACTCCTGACCTTCCTCTGGGGATAAGTTTGTCAGGCGAATAGGGACATGCACTATCTGCTCGCGGGTGGTCAGCACCACTTTGACATGGGAAGGCAGATCGTACAGGAAGGCGAGAATATTCTCAGTATCCTGCACGGTTTCCATGTTATCCACAATCAGCAGGGTGCGCTGTCTAGCCAGACTTTGGCGCACGCGGTCGAATTGGTCTTCAGGAGCGGATTGAGTAATCGCCGGTTCGTCCAGGGTAATGGCAATCTCCCGAAAGATATCCCGCAGGTTGCGCTGCGCCTGCTGTCTGAGCAAGATGCCACTGGGAGTCAGGTACTGTTGCTTGGCTGAGGTGAAGATAATGGCATCGAATGTGGGAATCCCAAGAAGCTTCTCAAGGCTGGCTTTCAGACACCGGTAAGCAGCTTCTACTACCAGTGCGGTTTTGCCCACGCCGCCAATGCCGTCCACTGTAATCATGTGGGCCGAATGCTCGGGCGAGAGGAGTTCCAGCAGCCGGCGCATTTCCTCATTACGACCGATAAAGGCAGTATAGGTCGGTGCCGGCAGGTTGTGGGGGATGCGGCGACACACTTCCCCCTCGTCCCCTTGGCCACGAGCGGACTGAGGTGGGGCAGATGGGACATCCGGGGTGGTGTTCGCCTCGGCGTCGGAAGTAGAGCCACCGGCACCCGCCACCCCACGCTCTTCGATGTACTGGGCCACCAGTTGCTGTAACTCCTGCTCTGTAACGTCCAAGCCTTTGGCAATTTGACCGAGTTTGTCTTGCCTGGGCTCTGCAATGTCACCCTTCACTAGCTTGCTGACGTAGGAGGGATCTAGCTTTGCCTTTGCCGCAAACTGCTTCTGGCTCAGGTTTCTGTCTTGGAGTAGATGCTTTATCGCATCTCCGAATGATTTGGTCTGGTAAGGTTTGTCTGACACGGTAGTGTTAAGATTTGTTACAATTGAATTCAATTGCCGCAATGGAAATTCCAAAGGCTATAATAAGTACAACGAACAAACAAGGTCAAGCAATTCAAAGGCCAACCGGCTTTGCCAGCGAGAAGTCAGGCCCACGGCCAACTGGGCTCCACCCCAAAGGTAAACTCCAACGCTGCGAGCTGCAAGGAAACGCCTTCGCTCCAACTCAAAGGGAACACAAGGGTGCGCTTCGGAAGCAAGGCCAAACGCCAAGCGTCAGCAAACAAGAATACAAAAGTGGGATGCTCCCCTTAAACTCAAGCACAGGAATAATTAATATGCTGCCACTATCTGTCAACTTCCATCTCTGGAAACCCTGCAACTATAAGTGCAAGTTCTGCTACGAAACCATGCCCGACATCCACAGTCATCTTTCCCGAGAGGACTCACTCCGCCTGCTGGCGCTTTTGCGTGAGGCGGGCACCCAAAAAATCAACTTCGCCGGCGGCGAACCCACACTCTGCCCCTTTCTGGGCGAACTGCTTTCTGAGGCGCGTCGTTTGGGATTCGTCACCAGTATTGTCACCAACGGCGCAAAACTCCCCCAACTTTTAACTCACCGTGCCGGTGCTCTCGATTGGGTCGCCCTGTCAGTGGATTCCGCCAGTGAAGAAACTCAGAAACGCTTGGGGCGAGGCACCGGCAATCATGTGAGACAGTCTGTTGCCCTGTTCGACGCCCTCCACCAGCACCGAATCCGCGTCAAACTCAACACCGTCGTCAACCGTTTAAACTATAAAGAAGATATGTCAGCCTTTGTCCGGCGGGTGCGCCCACATCGCTGGAAGGTGCTGCAAGTGCTGCCGGTCAAAGGTCAAAACGACGGCATCGTTGACGAGTTGCTGATATCGACAAAGCAGTTTGAGGAATTTGTCGGGCAACACAAATCCCTGCAAACCGAAGGCTTCCAGATCGTAGCCGAAACAAATAACCTGATCAGAGGGTCTTATGTTATGATTGACCCTATGGGCCGGTTTTTCAGCGACGCCAATGGCTATTACGAGTACAGTTCACCCATCCTAGAAGTGGGTGTAGAGAGTGCCCTATCTCAAGTCTACTGGAATGCCGAAAAGTTTGTCGATCGCGGCGGTTTTTACAACTGGCTGCCGGCCCAAATTCCTTAGATATTAACCGGGCAGCAATAACACCGGCTTCTTTCCCCACGCGCCCTCCCCTCCTCTCTGCGCCCTCTGAGTCTTGGCGGTTCAATCAAAACCCTTCAACAAGCCGGTTCTCACCATTATCTCAAAAATTCTTAGCCTCCAACACGCCGGCGATCGCCATTCTCTAAAAAATCCTTAGCCCGCGCAGGCGGGCTTTGCCTGTATAGCGGCAGAATTCATTCTGCCGAATTCATGCTGCCGAATTGATTCCGCCGCCGCCTTCATCTTCCCGACTTATTGCCAACCGTTTACCTCCAAAAAGCCCGCGCATGCGGTCTTGGCATTCTATTGCCCAAAAAATATTATTCCCCCACTTTTATTCACTCAACAGCAGGAGAAATCTGCCATGAACCGAATTCTTCTTATTCTCCAAATTTGGAGCGCCCTCATTTTGGCCGCCAATGGTTTTTACAGTACCAAAAATCTCCCGCATTCAGCACCAAGCACTGCAGCCGTACGGCTCATCGAAATGGCTTCTGATTTGTGTTCTCCGTGCCCATCGCCTGTGCCTCAAGATGACCGCAATCAGGCATATAAAATTCCGTTATCTGGCGTTGCAAGCCAGAAAGATGATAGCCGTTACTTGCGAGATCGTCAGCGCGGTTTGTGACGCTATCTCACCCTCCTGTAAATTCAACCCGCCGGCGCAAAAGATGCCGGTGTGCCGGTGCTAACCATTCTCTCAAAAATCCTTAGCCCGCGCAGGCGGGCTTTGCCTGTATAGCGGCAAAATTCATTCTGCCGAATTCATGCTGCCGAATTGATTCTGCCGAATTGATTCCGCCGCATTCATCTTGCCGGCTTATTGCCAACCGCTTCCATCCAAAAATCCCGCGCAGGCGGGCTTCGTCTGTATAGCGGCAGAATTCATTCTGCCGAATTCATGCTGCCGGCTCATTTCCGCCGGCATATTCCCAACTTATCACCGGCACCCCCCAACTCCCAGATACCGGCCACCTAACCTTGCAATAAAGACCTTATATATATGCGCGCACCTATTCCCACCCTACCATACTAACACAAACCGGCAACATTCCACACCTTTTCGCCCAAATTCTGTCACACCCAACCGGCACACACCCTCTTCCTTGGCGTCCTTGGCATCCGCACGGCGGGAAGCCGGTGGCGCGTCTATGGCGGTTCAAACAAAAAACCTTCCCCCAGCTTTGACATATAAATAGAAACAAACCACCATCCCCCTACAAAACCGGCAAGCCCCGCATGATGCACCCCGACACAGAACTGCGCTTCATCGACGATCGTATCGGCTTCGGCGTATTCGCCACCGCCCCCATTCCCAAAGGCACCATCATCTGGGCAAAAGACCCCTTGGATCAATACCTCTCCCCAGAAGCCGCAGACGCCCTCCCAGCCAATGTCCGGGAGCGAGCGCTCACCCACATGTTCCGCGACGCCGGCGGACGATACGTCCTTTGCTGGGATCTCGCCCGGTACATCAACCACAGCTTCTTCCCCACCTGCACAATCACCCACTGGGATTTCGATATCGCCATCACCGACATCAACCCCGGTAAGCAGCTCACAGAGGATTACGGCACCCTCAACATCATTGAGCCCTTCGAGCCGTTTCACGAGCCCGGTTCCGAGAGGCGTACCGTCACTCCCGACGACCTCAAATACCACTACCAACAATGGGACGCCGCCTTAGCCGCCGCGCTTCCCTTAGCCATTTTCGCGCCCCAACCCCTCCTCAACCTTGTGCCCAAGGACATCTGGAACCTTGTGCGCGACATCTGTGACGGCAAAAAACCCATGCCCTCCTTCGCCTCCTGTCACTTCTCAGGATAATAGCAATTTTGGATTTTGGATTTTGGATTGAAAGGCGCTCTAACCTGCGAGAAGCCGGTGGCGCTGCCGGTTCAAAAAAACCACCAGACTGCACCGGCAGCCCCGCCAAAGAGGGCATTTTTTGTGGTCAGATATCCCCCCAGTGACGTATAATGATAAAAAATATATACGTCAAGCCATGCCATGCAAACAAAGCTGACCTTACGTCTAGACGACCGGCTCGTCAAAAAAGCCAAAGAATGGGCAAAAACTCATCAAATGTCCCTTTCCGAGGCGGTAGCTGATTTCTTTTAACACTTACCCGAACCCGATCAACCCGTTCAGTTGAGTGCGTGGACTCAAAGCCTAGTCGGAGTCCTAAAACCCGATTCAGAAATTGCTGAAACTCGCTCAGCCGGGGAAGACTATATCAACTACCTTGAGTCAAAATATAAGTGAAGCGAGTGCTATTTGCTCCCGGTGTCTCATCAAAAAGCGTTCGCTATTTGCTATAATATAACCAGAGGAACAGCTATAGCAATAGACAGTCAGTTTAGTACAAGGTATCTCACTTGCTAGTAGAGGCAGGGACAGGCGAGACGCCTGTCCTACGTCCTAACCTAAGTGTCTAGTCCTATACCTCAGTAATAGGCCATTTATCAATAAAAACTGTTAGGGTTTTAATCTGCTTGTGGTCGAAAGGAGGCAGAGCCGACCGAGCCTTCCAGGCAGAGCCTGGGAACGAGGGTAAAATATTTATTCAGAAACCCGGTTTCTAAGCACCGGCAGAAACCGGGTTTCTGCGACTTTCTTTGCCTCTAACCCGAAACCTCCAATCAGAAACCCGGTTTCTTAAGTTTCTAGCCCTATCACCGGCACCCCCCAACTCCCAGATGCCGGCCACCTAACCTTTCAAAAAATACCTTATATGCGCACACCTATTCCCACACTACTACCCTAACACAAAACCCCAAAAATCTCCACATTTTGCCCAAAAATTCTGCCACACACAACCGGCACACCCCTCTTCCTTGGGCACCGTACAGGCGGCGGTTCAAAACAAAAACCCCCCAATCAGCCAAAAGCCAACTGGGGGGAAAACACTTGTAGAGACGCCATCAACCGGCGTCCCCAAAATCACAAACTACGAGCGCTTATAAGGCACCACATCCTCGCCAAAATAGCGAGTGTACTCAGCACCATCCACCAGCGCCGCAACAGCAGCCGGCAGACCTCCCTCAGCCATCAACTGCAAAGATTGGTTGACCTCCACAGTTGCCGGTGTGCGCCCCAGCAAATGCCGGCACAGCACCTCAGCCGCCTTAGCAGCCGGGAAAGGCTTGACAAAACGCGCGTGATACGCATCCGAGCTCGCCAGCTGGCGGACAAACTCCCGCACCGAGATTTCACCGGCACGCAACTTCGCCTCCAAATCAGCCGCTTCAGACACACCGGCAGCATCCATCACCTGCAGGTTTATGGCCCGAATCGCCGCATCCATCTCAGCCGCACCCGAATTCCGGCTCACCCGGTAAATCCGCGCCACCTTGCTGAGAGCCGGTTGAGCCACGCCGGCAGAAACCGACCGGCCCACACCAACCAAATCAACCTTACTCGCCGGCATTGACGCCAACTTGTCAGCCATCAGAGGCATCTTAGCCACATCCATACCCGTATCCACCGGCTCAAAGCTAGGCACCACCAGCTCATCATTCTGCTTAGTCAGCTGGTTGTACAACTTCTCAGTATTCGGGAAATTCGCAGCCGGCAGAGTCGGGAAGCGGCGGTAGGGAACCACATCCTCCCCAAACGTCTGCAAATACTCCATACTGCTCACCATCGCGCCAATAAAGCCGCGAATCCCCTGAGAAGCCAGAATCTGGTTGTACTTGCGAATTTCCGCCTGATTCTGCGGTGCCCGTCCCAAGAAGTGCTTAGTGCCGAGCTCAATCACCTTAGTATTCGGATAAGGCGCGTAGAACTCCTTCACATAAAGGCTAGAGCAACCCAAGCCCTCAATAAACTCCTTGACCGTAATCTCCCCATTCCGCAGCTTGCTTTCCAAACTGCTGAACTCATTCTTAATGATATAAGGGTTCAAATCCCGCTCAAAGATTTGCCGGTAAGCCGCCTGAATCACACTCTGCACCGCCAGCTTATCCGCCAGACCCGTCAGCTTAAACACCTTGGTTTGCTCGCGACGCTTCTGCACGCCTTGGCTGAGGCGGGCTTCCACATCCGGCACAGCCCGTTCGGGAACCGCACCCAGCTCAATAAAGCGAGGCGTTTCCGGCACTTCCACCTTGGCACCCTTGTCAGCAATCGTGCCAACCCGCAGCGAGCGCAGGGCCAAACCGCCCGGAGTCAGGTAGCGCTCATAAGGAACCGTATCCTCCCCAAACGACTCCTCGTACTCCTTGCTGTCGAGAATCGCATCCACCAGGGCGTAGAAACCCTTCTTGGCGCAGATATCGAAATAAGCGTTCATTTCCTGACGCCCGTAGGTGGGGCGACCCAGGAGCCGGCGGTGGATGTACTCAACCGCCTTACAAACGTAAAGCGAAGTCCAGTACATGTTGCGGAACACATCCGACTTAGCCAAAGCGCGGATAAACTCCCGCATTGTGATTTCGCCGTTTTCCAGCTTAATTTCCGCCACCTTCTGGCGCTGCCCTTGATAGAGATCGCGCCCGAACACTTGCAGGTAAGCCGCGCGAATCACAGCTTGGGTGGAGCTTTCCGAGAACTTGACGCTCACGCCTTGCACCTTCGTCACCGATCCCCGCTTGCCATACTTCGCCTGACCGCTGGGAATCTGGTCGAGCTTGAACACCTTGGGCCCGAGAGATCCAGGAGCCTTGCCCCGGGCGTCCGGGTTGCTCAGCTGGTTCTCAATACCGGCACCGCGACGGATGAGGATGCGGCGGGTGTCCTTGCCAAAAGGCGCGGGACTGGTGCTGGGGTTGCGAGTTTCTTTGGGGAAAATCGCGCCGAACTGGATTTCCAGGGGGTCATTGCCGCTGCCGTAGACATGCTGGTCTGGCAGGGGCTGGGTGTAGGATGCGAACAGGGTAATGAACTGCGGCACCTTGCGGAAGGGGGCGCTGTAGTTGAACAGGTCAAACTGCGCGCCCCAGTTGCGGCACTCTTGGGCTTCTTGGCCCAGACCGCGCAGGTAAGGCACCGTTTCTTCCCCAAAGTAGTCCGAGTATTCCTGAGAGTTTACCAAAGCGTCGATCAGCGCCGCCTGACCGCCCTTAGAAACAATCGAGAAGTATTTTTGCACTTCTTCGCGGGAAGAGGGAGCGCGACCCAGGAAGTGGCGGAATGCCAGTTCCAGAGCGCGGCTGTTGATGAACGGCTCGAAGAACTGCTTGCGGTAGAGGGGAGATTTGCCGACGCGGCGGACAAACTCCTTCATCGAGATTTCGCCGTTCTTGACCTTGGATTCCAGATCCGAAATCCCCAGACTGTAAGCGCGGGTGATGTCGCGCTCAAAGATTTGCCGGTAGGCGGCTTTGACGACTTCTTGCTTTTCGGAAGACGACAGCCCGGGCTTCATAACGAATTTGGGCCGGCGTTCCGAAGCGTTGAAGTAAATCTGGGGGAGTTGCAGACCTTGCTGGTCAGAAGAGGGGCGCTGCCGCAGTTTGGTGGACGGCGTGGGTGCCTTAAATTCGGCGATCGCTACATCGAAATACTGCCCCACGATGCTGGCGGCTTCGGCGTCTTTCTTGAAGTAGCTCAAGGCAGCCGCCCGCATTTCCTGCATGGCCACGAGGGTGGCTGTGGAGGAGCAAGCGTTTTCGATGATTTCCCGCAATCCCCGGACGTTCACCGAGATGATGTTCGGGTCGCCGGCCACAATGGCATAGGTAATATAGCGCAAGAACCAGCTGAGGTCGCGCAGGGATTTGGCCATGTTCCCTGGCCCGTAGGTCACGACGCTGATGGGCCGGAATCCGGGCGGGGTTGGCCCGCTAGTGCCGGTGCCGCTGAACAGCTGGCGCAAGTTTTCCAGGAAGCCGCCGCCGCTGCTATCGACGTAGGTGACGGTTCCCAGCTTCATGCCTTCTTGCGTGTCCAGGCGGGTGCCGGCGGCGGTGAACACCGGCTCTTCTTTGGGCTTTTCCAAGAAGGCCATCGGTGAGCCGCCGGTGAATATCCTGTTGGCGGCGCGGGAGACGATCAGTTCGGAGTTCTTGGTCAGCGTCTCGGAGATTTCCAGACGCTTGGCTCCCGATTTGAAATAGGATTCCAGCTCACTGAGTTCGCCCCGCTGCAGGAAGCGGTCTTGCTGTTCCGCTTGTGAAATGGTTGCAACTGGTACGGTTTGATATAGTTGCGGACGCGCAACTGTGCTTCCACCACTTGCTTTTACACTCATTCGTTCTCAAAAGCTCCCAATAAAGTCTTGACTGCCAATAACCTGACACAAACGTGCCACTGAACACTCTTGTCCCACAGGCGGGGGTCAAGAATCCTGTCCTGCGACTGCCCGCAGGTCAATTTCTACCTACAGTTTTTAGATTAAAACGTTTCGGTCTCACCCCCCTGCTTTATTAAGAATTGTGTAGAATTGTTTGCTTCCAGTCGGGGCCCGAACGCCGGGACCTGCCGGTGCCTAGCTGCTTCAACAACGCCTGCTCAAAGGCCGGCAGCTGTCGGGATTTCGCTCCCCCACCCTGTATGAAACACCGCATAAGTTTTGTAACAAACCTGGGGGGCCGGCGGTTTGGGGGCGGCCACGGGGGGCCGGTGGTGTGGGGGACGCCACGGGGGGCCGGTGGCGGGGGGGCGGCCACGGGGGGCCGCCCCTACTGCGTTTCCTCGTTCCGGGGCGGTAGGCGTGCCGGTGCCACCGGCACTACTGCGTTTCCTCGTTCCGGGGGCGGGCACGGGGGCCCGCCCCTACTGCCTGGGAACGCCTGAAAGTGGGCTGCTGCCTCCTTCTCTCCAACCAGGGCCATGCCCCTACCGGCCCGCACCCCGAACCCCAACGCCTCGGAGATGGGCGTTTGGGGCGCCAACCGGCTGCCGGCTCCGTGCATTATATCCGGAAGAAAGCATATATACAAAAACGGTCTAAACTCGGCTTTTTGTGAAAACTGTTCAATCGTAAAATAGCCTGGCAACCCCTCTGGGGCAACCTGTTGTGCCTGGGAAAAGAGATTTTCACCCTCAATTGCCGGCAGTTTTGGCCCAGTTGGCCGGTTTTTTCACCCCTCACCTTTGTCCAGGGGGAGAGTCTGTCCCGTTTTGGGGGCCGGCAGCCGCAATATTCCAGAATATCCGGAAGAACGCATACATACAAAAGGCGTCTGAAGGCGTGTTTTGTAAAAGCTGTTTAATCGGAGAGTATAAAAACGTTTCTTGGGGGTGCCGGTGTCGGGGGGAGAGATTCCGATCCCCGACTGCCGGCAGTTTTGGCCTTTGGTAGAGGATTTGCGAGATGGGTTAGGACATCAGACATCGAGGGCGGGCAAGACGCCTGTCCCACGGATACAGCTCGTAGGACAGACATCTTGCCTGTCCCAATGTCTCTGAACACAGGCAAGACGCCTTGTCTGTAGAACGTCCAGTGGCGTCTCGGCTGTCCATTGCTATATTGTTGACCCAGCATCGCTCACGGATCATCGCTCTGGAGGAGGAGAGCCGGCTGCCGGTCCCAGGTCCTAGAGCCAGAAGTCTTTTCAATCCCGTTTCCGGGATTCAGCTGGCCAAAAATCTTCTCCTCCTGCAACCGGCTGAAATTATTGTAGCATTCATTTGGGCTTCGCACGCACAACCGGGATGCTCCCAACTCATGTAGCGGCAATTTGGCTTTCTATGTCAGACTCTAAGGCGATTAGCGCTGCTGTGCAGCAGCTTTACGACACATACCCGTTTCCCCCGGAAATCCTCCTGGACGAACCTCCCCCCGGCTACAACTGGCGCTGGAGCTGGCCGGCGGCTTACAGCTTCTGCACCGGCATGAAACCTCAGAACTCGGCCATCCGGATTCTGGATGCCGGTTGCGGGACGGGTGTGAGCACGGAATACCTGGCTCACCTCAACCCGCAGGCGCAAGTCACCGGCATTGATTTGAGTGCCGGTGCTCTGGAGGTGGCCAAGGAGCGCTGCAGCCGGTCGGGTGCGGGGCGGGTGGGGTTCCAGCACCTCAGTCTGTATGATGTGGGCCAGCTGGAGGGCGAGTTTGACTTAATTAACTGTGTGGGGGTGCTGCACCACTTGCCCGATCCGGTGCGCGGGATTAAGGCGCTGGCGTCTAAGTTGGCTCCTGGGGGGTTGCTGCACATTTTTGTGTATGCGGAACTGGGCCGGTGGGAAATCCAGCTGATGCAGAAGGCTATTGCTTTGCTGCAAGGTGAGAAGCGCGGCGACTACCGGGATGGGGTGGGAGTGGGGCGCAAGCTGTTTGCGGCTTTACCAGAAAACAACCGTCTTGTCAAGTACGAAAAGCAGCGGTGGTCTTTGGAAAATCAGCGGGATGAGTGTTTTGCGGACATGTATGTTCACCCGCAAGAGATTGACTACAATATTGAGACGCTGTTTGAGTTGGTTGATGCTGCCGGTTTGGAGTTTATCTGTTTCTCGAATCCGGACTACTGGCAGTTGGAGCGTTTGATCTCGAAGGAGCAGGTGCTGGTGGAGCGTGCGGCTTCGTTGAGCGAGCGCCAGCGCTACCGGCTGATTGAGCTGCTCGATCCGGAGGTGACGCACTACGAGTTTTTCTTGGGGCGTCCTCCTGTTGCTAAGGCGGACTGGTCTGATGATGAGGCGCTTTTGCGGGCGATTCCGGAACTCAGCCCTTGCGTTCACGGCTGGCCGAGTGAGCAAGTGTTTGATTATAACTACCAGTTGGTGAGTTTGTCAATAGAGGAGTTTGAGTTTTTGCAAGCTGCGCAGGGAAGGCAGCCGGTGCGGGACATTCTGGCAAGTGTGGGGCTGGGGTTGGATGGGGTGCGTTCGCTGCAGCGCCGGCAGTTAGTTTTGCTGACGCCGGGGGAAGGCAACGGACAGTCAGTTTAGGAGAAGGGATCTCGCTTTGCTTGTTTCCAGGCGATTGGAATGATGCTGTTGGCGAATCCGTGAGGGGCTAGACTTCTTCGTTGGGAAGTAAAGAGGGCGAAGCATTGGCGAAGCGAAATATCGGGCGTGGCCGTAAAGATCCTAGCGCCAATGCTTCGCCCCTACATAGGATCTCTTGTAGGGGCGAAGCATGAGCGCTAGGATCTCTGCAATCAGTGAAAGGATTACATTCGCTCATGCTTCGCCCTCACGCCTGTACTACCGACAGACAGCTTCTAAAATAATCTGCCCCTGAAAGGGGGGCCTGACGGAGGCGGCAGCTTCAAGACTCGACGGCATTCGGGCCACCGGCATTGGGAGTACCGGCACTCTGGCCACCGGCATTGGGGGGCAGGCATTCGGGGAAAATCGAAAAGTAATTAAACGTACTTTGTCAAAATATTAGATTGGTAAGGTTTATTAGGTTTAATCTGCGCGGTTTAAGTTTAGATAGTCTCCGGTGATTTACTCAAGGAAACTAGCCGGTGGGGCGGATGTTGCACCCTTGGCGGGGGCTAGGCAGATGCGGCAGCTTCAAGAAAAGCCCGCACCGGCAATAGCCCTACAGAAAATCTCAACCGGCTGCTGTCTGTCAGGCTGCAAACATCGGCGGGCTTCCAGATTTACCCAAAACGTTTTGGCGACTTTTGATCCTTCTGCTTGGTTTTCCGAATCTGGTGCAGTGAAGTTCTGATAGCCTTGTTAATGTAGAATCTAAAAAAGATGTTTGCAGTCTAGGGGTGACTCTGGAAGTACCGGGGCATCCAGCGACTTCGAGTTTTTGCCCGATTTGGGTTGAACCACCAGAGCTGCGGAAGTTTAAGGATATACGTTAGGAGGATTATGTTTTCGGAAATCATTGTTACACCAGAACAAATTGCTTTGTATCGGAAACAACTAGCAGATAATCAAGAAGCGCTAACTGCTCTAAATGTACTTGAGAATGCACTTGATGAGTGGGACAACCAATTAGCAGATGCGGCTGAATCAATAGCACAGGACAATGGTATTGAGGGTGTAGAAACTAATGCTGATTTGCGTTGGTTTTTTCAGAAGCTTGAAGAATGCCAAAAGTTAATTTGTCAGCCCAAGTATGAAAACTTGAGAGAAAACTATTTACCCGCCCTCATTCCTCCTTTATCTGATTGTATATTAGGTGGTTTAGGCTGTCCTCCTGGAGTGGCAGGATTAATTGCGACTCCCTTGGCTATTTACATTCAACAAGAAGGGATGGATAAATTCTGTCAATCGGTTAATTCACAACCTTAAATTCCGATGGCCACAAAAGCTGACCAATAATAGGGATTAGCAAAGGGTAATGGTTCTCGATTGGGGTGTTTGCTTGCAGCTAAAGACTTTTTGAATTTCTTTCGCTCGAAATCGCCTGTGGGTGAGTTGGCAAAAGCTTCCTCAACTAATTTTTGGAATTGGGGATGATTTTGGATTCTCGCCCACTTTTTATGGGTTAATGTCCTTAACCATTTCTGCGCTTTATTGAGAGCAATGGCCACATCCCCTGTTTGGATTTCCGGTAGTCGTTTGAGGTTGTGGTAAAATTTGACCATTAATAAAATGGTTGCAATCGGATCTACAGTCCAAAGAGTGCTGACAATACTCAGACTACCTGCATACAAAAACCCGCTAGGTAAACCAATATATTCATCGCTGATGCTGTTGGGATCTGTCATCCCACTTTCACAAGCAGAAAAGGTGACGAGGCGACATTGGTTCAAGTAAAGTTTTTCAAAGACTTCACCTAATGTTAGGTTGGCTTCTTCGCCTAATTTACCTTCTGGATCGGCAAGCAGTAAAGCTGATTTTAGCGGCGATTCAGGATAAAATTTGCCGTGACAAGAGAAGTGAATGCAGTGAGAGGAACGCATTTGTTCCATACGCTGATAGAGATTTGCTTCTGTTGCTTCTGCTTCTTTCAGAATAATAGTTTGCTCTAAATCGAAGTGTTGGCGGATTTTATCGAGTTCCAGTTGAGAACCAAGTAAAGGTCTAGCAGGTTGTCTGGTAGGATTTTGAATGGCAAATAAGCGGGTAAAATCAGGTCGATGTTGCTCTTGGTCTTTTGCTTGTTTCAGTAATTGGCAACTGGGGGCATAACCCACATTTTTGGGGAAGCGTTCAAACAGCAATTTACCGTCAGCTAGGGGTAAAGCATGAAGGGGAAATAGATGCAAGTAGCGATGGGGAATGAGGATGAGGCGATTACATTTAGCACCGTTTTCAGAAAAGCATTCATCAAGACGGGAAAGAATCTCATCAATATGCAAAATCTCAGCCAGATTTTGGAGGCGAGAAGCTAAATTATTAATCCATTGAGTGTTTTGGTTTTGGTAGGAATGCCGATAATCCTTATCCCAGTTTTCCAAAGCTGTCATATTTTCAGAAGCAACAACAATGGGATGGGGATGATGGCGGGTGATAATGAAAGCAAGAATCTGAATGTCCGTGATGTACCATTCAACAATAGCCGTGTTTTCATCAGTGAGGGATTGGATATCGCTGAAGGGGATAGGTTGAACTTTTTGGGTGAAGGCAAAGCTAGAATCTATTTGGTTTATTTCTGCGATTAATTCATTCAGGTTTTCTTGCAATTGATTGATGTGCGATCGCAATACTTTGATTCTGTCGCGATTTTCTTCTTCTCTCTCTCGACTGCTGCCGAGTATTTCTAATTCTCGTTGTTTGCCGGGGATTTCCCGTCGCAATTGTTCGAGTTGCTGGCAATGAGTTTGGTAAAGTTCTGAATTCGGGTAAACCTCCCGTTTGGGGTAAATTTCTTTGTTAGCTAAGAGCTCAACTAAGTTACGCGCCTTACTGCGTTCGGCATATTCTATCGCGGCGGTGTAGTTTTTGAGTTCTATACAAACTTCCACCATATTTAGATAAATTTTATTCCATTCTTCCGCTAATTTCTGCTTAGTTGCATCGCCAGAATAAATCTCAACTCGGAGGAACTCTACTGTTTCAATGGCATAGGCAAAGGTATCATAAGCTAACTGTACGTTAGGAACTTCTCGATAGGCAAGTCCCAAATTAAATAAGGTGCCCGCATGGTTTTGGGGAAAAGCTTCACGGGTGTAGACTTCGAGTGCAGCAGTGTAAAATGCGATCGCCTTCTCTAGATTATCAGCCCTCTCTCCACTGATTCTGTCACAGTAGGCAATTGCCAGATTATTTGACGTCCCTGCCCAATATTCGGGAAAAGCTTCACGGGTATAGACTTTAAGTGCGGCGGTGTAAAATTTGATCGCCTCATCTATATTCTGGGCCCGGTTGTCGGTGATTCTGTCACAGTAAGCATTTGCCAGATTATTTTGCGTCGTTGCCCAATCTTCGGGAAAAGCTTCACGGGTGCGGACTTGGAGTGCAGCAGTGTAAAATGAGATCGCCTTCTCTAGATTATCAGCCCTCTCTCCCCTGATTCTGTATAAGTAGGCATTTCCCAGATTATTTTGCGTCGTTGCCCATTTTTCGGGAAAAGCTTCACGGGTATAGACTTCGAGTCCAGCAGTGTAAAATGAGATCGCCTTCTCTAGATTATCAGCCCTCTCTCCACTGATTCTGTCACAGTAGGCATTTGCCAGATTATTTTGCGTCATTGCCCATTTTTCGGGAAATGCTTCACGGGTGCGGACTTGGAGTGCAGCAGTGCAAAATGCGATCGCCTTTTCGATATTATCTGCCCTCTCGCCCCTGATTCTGTCACAGTAGGCATTTGCCAGATTATTTGACGTCCCTGCCCAATATTCGGGAAAAGCTTCACGGGTGCGGACTTGGAGTGCAGCAGTGTAAAATGAGATCGCCTTCTCTAGATTATCAGCCCTCTCTCCCCTGATTCTGACACGGTAGGCTTCCCCCAGATTATTTTGCGTCGTTGCCCAATCTTCGGGAAAAGCTTCACGGGTGCGGACTTGGAGTGCAGCAGTGTAAAATGCGATCGCCATCTCTAGATTATCAGCCCTCTCTCCCCTGATTCTGTATAAGTAGGCATTTCCCAGATTATTTTGCGTCATTGCCCATTTTTCGGGAAAAGCTTCACGGGTGTAGACTTCGAGTGCAGCAGTGTAAAAGGCGATCGCCATCTCCAGATTATCAGCCCTCTCTCCCCTGATTCTGTCAGAGTAGGCAGTTGCCAGATTATTTTGCGTCATTGCCCAATCTTCGGGAAATGCTTCACGGGTGTAGACTTCGAGTGCAGCAGTGTAAAATGGGATCGCCTTCTCTAGATTATCAGCCCTCTCGCTCCTGATTCTGTCACAGTAGGCAGTTGCCAGATTATTTTGCGTCATTGCCCAATATTCGGGAAAAGCTTCACGGGTGCGGACTTCGAGTGCAGCGTTGTAGGATGCGATCGCTTTTTCTAAATTATCTGCTTTTTCGCCTCTGATTCTATCTGAGTAGGCAATTCCCAGATTATTTTGCGTCGTTGCCCAATATTCGGGAAAAGCTTCACGGGTGTAGACAGAGAGTGCAGCGGTGTACAAGGCGATCGCCTTCTCTAGATTATCAGCCCTCTCTCCCTTGATTCTTTTACGGTAGGCTTCTCCCAGATTATTTTGCGTCATTGCCCATTGTTTGGGGTTAGTTTCCCTGGTAAAAACGGAAAGTACAATTTCGTGGGCAGCGATGGCAATTTCTAAATTATCAGCCCTTCTGCCTCTAGGAAAGTCGCTAATCTTAATAGCAATATTTCCAATTAAAGCAGCAAATCCTTCCGCTTGTTCTGGGTCATCGATTCCCCCCATAATTCTAGCCATTGTTTGTTGCAGAACGGGAATAAAATTAAGATTAAGCTTATCTAAATTTGCTTGCAATACTCCATAAATGTGCCGCGCATTTCCCCCAAAATTCTCATATTCTGTCTGTAACAGCAATTGTAAAAATGTTAAATAATCATCTGGCGAGTTATTCTCAACCTCATTACCCGCAGTGGATGTAAAACCCAATAATTCCCCTAACTGACTGGCAAGATTTCGCAAAAAATTAGCCGCATTCTCGTTTCCTGACTCTGCCAACTGTGCCGCTTCTGTCTCGCAAACTTGCACAAACCCCAAATCCAACAAATCCGAGTTTGCCTGTAAAATCGCTGCTTCTTCACCGCTAGGACAATTCAGCAGTTCTTGAATCAGATTGAGATAATTTTGAATACGATTTTCATCCATATTTTGAGTGTTCATACTCACCAAATTGTCTGAATATTAGTTAAAGCTTGAATTTGCGCGTCGCGGGTGACTAAGGGAAGATTCAAAGATAACGCAGTGGCGGCAATAATCCTATCAGGCATATCTGGCACTATATCCCGAGGAATCTGGCGCAGAGTTTGTGCTGTTATTAAATTTAGAGGAGCTATTTCTAATCCAGTCCCCGAATCGGATAGAGCATTAATTAGTTGATCAAATGCCTCTTCTGGCAATCGATATCTTTCCACTAGATAGCCTATTTATACCACATAAATTGCGGACACATAAATCAGATATCCTCCTGTAGTTGCAGTGTCCAAAGCATTCATTGCTGCTGGCGATAATCGAGTATTATCACGCAAATACCAGATAATTGTATGAGTGTCAGCTACAACGGCTGTCATTTAAAATCCTCTCTCGGAAAATTTCCCCACATTTCCTTTCTAGCTTGGGCGATATCTTCTTCCGTAATATTGATATCTAAATTATCCCACATCCCTTTAACACTTTTTAGCGGTTGTTTAGGAAGAATTTTTTGTTGAAGGAACTCCGCAAAATCTAAAACTTCTTGTTGCTTATCTGGGGGCAATGTCCGCAACTTATCTAAAACTGCTTGCTCTAAATTCATAGTTAATTTTTCTCCGCAATTACACCTAAAAATTTTTCAGGTTTAAAGAAACCCGGTTTCTTTGCCCAAAATCTAGACTTTGAGGCGCAGTCAATGGCCATAATCCCCGTTTCTGACCCTCATGCAATATCTGATCTCACCAATCCTGCTGATGCCGTATCTTTACTTCTCCTTAGCTTAGCAAACATTCCCTCACTTGTCCCTGGATTTCCTAGATATGACAGCCATCATCTGCGCCAGCAACGCTGATAACTCCTCATGCTGCTCCGGGTCATCCCACACCTTTGATTTGATAATCTCCGCGTAGGCGGACTGTATTTGGCCCTTCAAGGAAGGCGCGGATGGTTTCAGCTCCGCCTGATGTTGGCGGATGCGTTCCTTGATTTGACTCAGGGACAGAGGTTTTGCTATCGCCTCCTCCAACAGCTCTCCCCTAAACTCATCGTCTTTAATCCGGGCGATTGCTTTCGCCTTGGTGTACTCAATCCTCCCCCGGCGTAGAGCTTCTAGGATGTCTTCAGGCAGCTTGAGCAAACGAAGTCGGGTAACGATAAACGACTCCCAGGTCATCTTCCCCAAACCGGCAAAGACTTCCAACACCTTCTCAAATTCCGGGTTAGGGAAAACGTTTTCCCTAAACGCACCCCCTGCTGATTCCCCCTCCGCCGAACCATTTCCCTCCGAACCCCGAGAGGTGTCGGGGACTGCACCACCGGCACCCCCAGACTCCGACTGCTTTTCCAGAGCGTTCTTCATCTTATACAGCACAGAAGGCACAGCCCTCACCTCACAGTCCAGATGGAGCGCCAGCAACTGCAAAATCCCCTCCGCCTCCTCCACTGCATTGAGCTCCCCCCGGTGGAGATTTTCCGTGAGGGCCACTTGCAGCGCCTCAAAGTCAGTCATCTCGCGCACCACCACCGGCACTTCACTCAGTCCAACAGCCAGAGCAGCTTTATACCGGCGCTCCCCAGCCACCAGCTCATACTGGCCAATGCCTGCCGGTCGCACCAGAAGCGGCTGCAGGATGCCGTGTTCCCTAACGCTCGCCGTGAGCTCCTGCATAGCCCCTTCATCAAAATAATGCCGGGGCTGGTATAACGCCTGCACAATCGACGCCACCGGCACATTTTCAGCAACGGCTGACAGCTGAGAGCCGTTACCCTCAAAGCCCACATCTCTCTGTTCAGTCCTGGGGTGGGAGTTAGATGAGGTTGAGCGCCGGTGCTGCTGTGATCCCATTGTTTATTCCATCTTGGGAGTCTTGTCTTTTTCCCAATCTATCACTATTAGGCCGCCACTGCCTCACGTTAACTAAAATTTACACATTCAACAATCGCCCAAGCGCTCCACCGGCGGCGCTGCAGCAGCCGGTTGGGCCAAGTCAGTGGCGGAAAGAGCGATTCACCGGCACCCTATGGATTGCCGGTGCCGGGCACCAGCAACAGCTAGCTGCCGGTGCGAGAGCGAGGGTTCACCCTGGCCCCAGCAGATCCGGATATAGCGTTAATAAATAAATGACGGCCCTATTCAATAATTTCATCATATTGGTTGCTGTCGTGTTCTCGATGCTGTTTCATCGAGAGCAGAATCTCGTCTAATGGCGTTTTGTCGAGAAATTGATGGCGTTCTTGGGTATAGTCGCCTTGACCCGAAGTAAAGTATTGAATAAACCGGATAGCATCAACGACTCCTAAGGAATCGATTAAGGCTTGATATCCTTGTTTGATAATTTCATGCTGAGTCTTAATCATGGTTTTACTCCTCTTGTTGGGTGACGCTCATTAGCCATTTAACGGGATTGCTAACGGCTACATTGATAATGTTAACCTGTAGTTTTGCTCTCTTGATTAGGCGGTCATCTGTGGATAAAAATATATCAGCACGGCTTCGTTCAGCACTGGCGATGTGGGTGGCATCGTAGCCAGAGAATCCTAATTTTACGAGTTTTATAGAACGGTCTTCTATCCATTGACTGCTGATTACCTTAATTTTAGCAATTCTCAGGATGGCCTTGACGTTATTCAGTCTTTCAAGATCGGGAGTTTGAGCGAGTTCTGCATCTAATGCGGCGCTGGCGATGAGTTTTCATTGTCCTGATTGGCATTCGCTCAATATTGTGAGGATTGCTCGGGTTTCTAAGGCGATTCGGGCCTGGTTTTGGTCGTCAAATGGACGATTGAGGCAGCACGCATCTAAATAAATTCTGTAGCTTTCACTCATATCAGGCGCGTCCTGCCGGTTAAAAGTTCTTGCATCATGCCTTGTTTGATGGCTTGGGTTTTGGCGCGGCGGTTTTCTAATGCGGCGATCTCGGCATCCATGTCAGAGAGGACTTGGGCAATCGCTTGCTGTTCTTTCTCTGAAGGTGGAAGAGGTACTTGGAATGCAGCCATGTCTTCCATTGTTTATTCCATCTTAGGTGTCTTGTCTTTTTACCAATCTATCACTCTTTGGCCACCAGTGCCTCACCCCAACTAAAAAAACGACAAATTCAACAATCCCCTAAAGTCCAGGCCCGGAGGGACGAGACGTGGCCAAGGCCCGGGCCTGTAGCCAGCGAGCAGTACCAGCAGCAGATAGTTGCCGGAGCGAGAGCGAGGGTTCACCCTGGCCCCAGCCGCTCCGGATATTACTATCTTTTTAAGCGGAAATTAGAACAAAAGTGTAAAATTTATAGCAGACTATACCTTGTAAGCTCAAGGGAAAATTATGCCAAACCGGCTCTCTGAGATATCGGCTCTGTCGCTATTGATAATAGGAGTTTGCGCTCTCCCTTGCCGTGCCGGTGGAGCCAGCTGGGAGGTTTTGGTAGAGCGTGCGGAAATTCATTCCCGAACCAGTGCTACCGTTACTATCAAGACGGTTGACAAACAGTGGGTGCCCCCACAATGTCCGGTTCAAACTGTTATCATTGAATACAGACCCGAACTTCTTGGGCAGCGAACCTGGAGCAAAAGCACTGTCACTCAAGCAACGCACGTGAAAGCTGTCCAGTATCTCCGTCAAGCTCACACTCACAGGAAAGTCATTCGATTTGGCGAGATAGGAGAGGGTTTGGTTCGGGAAGAAAAGAAGGCAGACGGGCTGTCTCAATTGATGGAGCTGATTGGCTCTTTATTCAACTTCGGGAAAAAGACTGAGGCGCAACAGCCAGATTTATCCCCAGCTCAAGCTTGCACGTTCAATAGCAGGGGAGTTGCTGTTCTTGATGAGCATGGGGGCAAACAAGCAGTATACTCCTTTTACTGGCCAATCTAGCGATAGCCGGCATGGGGCACTGGGCATGGGAAAGGCAGCAGATTGGATAAGTCATTAAACAAAAAAGGTTCGCAGTTGGGCTTCAGCCCAACTGCGAGTACCGGCAGGCAATTTGGATGATTGATTAAACGTAATCTGGGCAAAATTTACATTTATAACCCTTATCGCGTTTGAACGCCAGAGGTTAAACTTATGTAGATTCCGGTTATTTAGTCAAGGAAAATAGCCTGTGGGGACTAGACCGGCGCGGTAGCTTCAAGACTCGACGGCGCTGCGGAGTTCGAGGAGCTTTTCAGCCGCCTCACCCTTAGTCAGTACAGATTCAGCAGTAGCGAAACCGGCACTGATATCCGGGGAAACGCCGCAGCGCCACAGGTAAAACCCGCCATTCCAAATGGCAGATTTCATCAGTTCCGAGGGTTCGCCGCGCAATACGGATTGCGTGTCTTCCACCAGTTTGGCGGTGGATTCCAAGGGCGGGTTGGCACCGGCAAATCCGAAATCCCGGGGGTGCAGGTGCAGGCGCTCAAACGGTTTGTCCGGGTTGGCAATCCCGATAATCGCCGTGCGCTCGCGGGGCAAATCGCAGCTGCCTTCCAGCCCCTTCACCGTGGTGAACAGCTGGGTGCCTCGCAGGGCGTGCGCTTCGCGGAACATCTCCTCTGTGGGGGGGTGAACGAACCCAGAAACGATGTGGGCGTCACCGGCATAAGGGCACCACATTAACTCCAAAGTAGCGAGCGGCGGGCGCTTGCCAATTTGGGAGCGGTAGGGAACAATCTCGTAAGCGTGGGGAAAATGACTCGGGAGATAGACAAATCCCAGCAGGGTTTTCTGGAATACTTGCTGCGATCGCCCGATATCCAAACCCTCCCAGCGGACGCCCAAACCCTGCCAAATGTCAATCAGCGGCACACCTTCTTTCGTGGGCATGCGATCGCCCCCGTGCGTCACGGCAGGCACCCCGGCGGCGGCGAGGATTAAAGCAGTCAGATGCGTCACCGGCGCATAGCGATCGCGCCCGTCGTAGGGGCAGCCCAAAACAGTCACCGGGTGAGTAAAATTGCCGGGGTGCAATTTTTGCGCGAACTCGTCATAACCGTCGAGCATGCCGGCGAGTTCAACGCCTGTCGGGCGCTTGATGCGGTGAGCGATCAGGAACGCCCCAATCTGCGCCGGTGTCGCTTCCTGCAGCAGCATCATCCGCGTAGCCGCTGCTGCTTCTGAGCGAGTTAAATCCTTGCCGGTGTGGGGACCGCTACCGACTTTCCGCAGCAACTCCCTGAACGCATCACTCATATAAATACCCACTCAACGAGAAATCTCAAAAACTAGATGCTCCTAATCGATTAAAGCACTAGGCGGCTTCCCTCGGCTGTGCCGGGGCGAGCGGCTTTTTTCCAGTTAGCTGGCTGTACTGCCAGGGCACTAACTCTTGCGCCAGCTTGAAGAACTGTGCGATCGGAGGAATTTGCAGCCGATCGCGGGTGGTTACGAGCACCACCTGACGGGTTAAAGCCGGTTCAGAAACCGAAGCTGAGTTGGTTTCCAGCTTGCGGACGGCTAGAGTCGGGTCTGCGTGCGCCTCAATCAGGGCGGACTCGGGCAGCAGGGCAATCAGCTCTCCTTGGCGCACCACTCCCCGGAAGGCGTCGAGAGTATTCAATTCTAACGCAGCTTGCAGCTTCAGCCCCCGCCGGTCGAACTGCTCCTGCACCAGGCGCTGCATGCCGTAGCCGTCTTTAAACAGGACTTGCGGGTAGCGGGCTAGTTCTGACCAAGGCACAAACTCGTACTGGCTCAGGGGGTGGTTAGCCGCCATCAGCACTTCCAGCGGCTCGCTGTAAAGGGCTTCCACGACCATTTCCGGACCTGCGGTTAAAAAGCGGTTGTTCATCACCAGGGCGATGTCAACCAGCCCGTCTTTGAGGACTTTCAAAGCCCGATCGCTTCCCAGGGAAGTGACGCGCAGCTGCACTTCTGGGTATTCTTTAGCAAATTTTTGCAGCACCGGCGGCAAACAATAGGCGCAGACGGAGTGAATGGCGGCGACGCACAGTTCTGGCTGCTTGCCGGCAAGCAAGTCCGCAAGTTCCTGGGTGGCATTGTGCCATTCAAGGCAAATTTTGCGGGCGTGGGGGAAGAACCGCTCGCCCCCCAAGGTCAGTTTAGCCTGAGCTGTCCTGTGAAACAGGGGCAGTCCCAGATCGGCTTCCAGCGCCTGGATTTGCCGGCTGATGGTGGATTGGGTGACGCCGCACTTTCCCGCCGCTTGCTGAAAGCTGCCGGTTTCCGCGACTGCTAGGAAGGCTTGCAACTGCTCTAACCGCATGGTTGTGTGTAGCCTGGATCACATTAGGGATATTGTGACGATAACCGGTCTGCCGGTGCCGTTCGGTAGGTTTTGATACAGCCCGCGTTTCTCCTCCCTCTTGGCCCACGAAAAATCCTCCTTTTGGCAGAGGTAGGGTGCGTTCCCCTGGGGGGAACGCACCTGACAAGACGCCGTAAGCTGTTACGCATTGAATTTGCCCTATCCCCAGGATCCCCCGCGTTCCCAGGCTCCGCCTGGGAACGCGGTTATGGAGGCTCTGCCTCCTTTCCCCAATAAGCAAATTAAAAGCCTAAAAGCTCGGGGTGCGCTCCGCAGGAACGCTACATTTGATGGGGTTTTATCTTGAAAAGTTGGTAAGAATTGTACAGGTTATGGTAAAGTATATAAAACATCGGGCCGAGAGCGACAACCGGCTGGAGGAAGGAAAGAGAAAGCCACACCGTGATCGAGTTATTTTTCTGGCCGAGAGATTGGCTGGCTTCCCGCGCAAAGTGTTTGCCTCCTATGAGGTAGCCAACTCGAAAGTTTACGGCGCATATAATCAGAGATAGAAGAGCAATGGCGGCGATATTTACGGGAGAAGTGGTTGATTCGTATAGAATAAAATGGGAAGCTTTTGCGCCGGCGATAAACAGCACGACACTCCAGGCGTAGAAAGACAGGAAGTTGAATTTAACAGCCGACTTCAGGAGTTGCGGGTTGAGGAGTTTTAGGGTTCGGGCGAGAGCGAGCGGGATTAAGAACAGCCCTAAAACTGACAGCAAGATTTCTCGCGGTGAGAGGGAATTGGCTTGAGGCGTCAGGAGCGGGATGAGAAAGGGGAGCGTCAGGGCAATGATACTGTTAGTTAGGATAACAGAGAGGGTGACATACTCAACGTCGAGGGCGAGAAAGCTGGCAACCGCTGGGGCTGTGATGCCGGTGGGGGCGATGGCGGTGATAAAGGACACAAAAGCCAGGTCTGAGTTGAAGGAAAACAGGAGCAAATAGGCGGCTATGGCGATGCCGAGATTGGCGAGAGCAATCCAGAGGGTGCTTTTATAAAAGGTCTTGATTTTCAGTTCTAAGAAAGTTACAAATAGCACAAACATCAGCAGGGGCTTGATCAGGAAGGAATAGCTGCCTGCTTGGGGGAAAAGTATTCCTATAACTATAGCGATAACAGGTAAGAGAGATTTCATGAAAACAAGGCTCCTGTTTTTATAGCACTGTCATTTACTGGCTGGCTTGGCGCGATTTACGGATTGCTCGCTATCATCTGTCTGCGGACAGAAATCTGCTTTCTTTAGCGTAGCCGGTGCCGGCAGGTTTTGTTGGGGTGGCTGGCTGGGAAGAGGGTTAAAATTATTGGAAGAATGCCGACCATCCCACCTGGCAGCCCGATAATTTGATATTATGTCCGGTAGATTAATTTAAATTTGGATTGAGGGGCAGAGCGAGAGAGGGAGAGGCTAATTAATTAGCAATTAGCCAGATTTTATTTTATTAAAAGGTGTGAGGGGCTGGAAGAAAAGAAGTGGGGTGCCGCACTCAGTACGCTAAGGCACCCTACAAGTTTACAAGTTTACAAAGGCCACTCTCGGAGGGCGAAGGCGACGCCTTCTCGCAGTGCCGGTGCCAGTTGGGGGTTATTCGCCAAGTTTTCTAACTGCCGGCGAGCGTGTTCTGGAGCCAGCTGTTTGAGGGCGGCGATCGCGTGCAGGCGGACACCGGCATCTGGGGAAGCGAGGAGTTCAATGAGGGAATCTGTTGCCCGCCGGTCGCCGAGTTGGGCCAGCGCTAAGGCGGCGGCTTGCTGGATGGCTGGATTTTGCAGGGCTGGGAGGTCGGATTTGAGGAGTTCTATGAGAATTTCACCGGCGCGGCGGGCGGTTGCGGGGTGTTCGGTGCGCCCCAAAACGGTGACGATTTCTTGAGCGAGGGCTGGGGAAGCTGCCGGTAGCGCCAGTCGCAAATACTCGACGGCCTCAGCTGTGCCCATCCAGCCTAAGGCTCGCACGACTTCTAGCTGTAAGGGCATCGGCGTTGCTCTGGAAAGCAGGACTTCGGATAAGGCTGCGGCTGCCGGTGGGGTTCCGAGACGCGCTAGGGAGAAGGCGGCTTGCTGGCAAACGTCAAAGTTGAAATCCCAAAGCCGGTCGCGCAGCAGCCCGACGAGTTGGAGTTGGTCGAGGGTGTCAGCGCGCAAACCCAAGCCGGTGACGGCTTGTCGCCTGACGGTGGCGGCTGGATCGTTGAGGGCGCTCAGCAGCACCGGCCCGATGCGCTCGTCGCGCAAGCCAACCAGCCCTTCTATGGCGGCGGCTCGCACTTGGGCGACAGGATCGCGGAGGGCGCTGAGCAGGGGCTCGATGGTTTCGGGATGCCCGATTTGGGCGAGAGCTCGCACTGCAAACAGCCGGGAGTTTTCTTCTGCGAGCAATTCGGTAAGGGCTTCAATGGCGGCGGGGCCTGAATTGGCCAAGGCATTGGCTGCCATTGCGCTCAATTCTTGACTCTCGGCGGTTTTGAGGATTTCTGTGAGGGCGGCGATGGCCTCGGGCCGGTGGAACTCTCCTAAAATGCGACCGGCAAACCAGCGCAAGTCTGTGTCCGCTTCTTCATCCTGTAATATGGCAATTAGGGGCTCAATGGCTTGCGGTCCGAGACTGGGAAATAGTTTGGCAACGTCCCAGCGCTCTTGGAAGTCGCCTGCTTCTAGAACTTCTAATGCCCAGGTGAGCAGTTGAGTGCCGGCTTTTTGCAGCAGTTCTGATTTGTCAGAGGCTGTGGCCCGATTTTCTCTGTCGAGCAATTGCTGCAGGTAGCGGTTGACTAATGGCCAGTTGGCTTGCGTGGCGGCAGCATTCGCTTGTTCTAAAACTGAAAACCTCGACATCGTTAAAGTTCCAAGTCAACAATTTTTTACAAAAAAGGCGGGCCAGAGGTGGTAGCTCCCGACAGTCCGGTTGCCGGCGTTCAGCCCGAGCTGCGCTTCCCATGACTGCACACACTTTATGCTGAATCTCTGCTACTGAGGGGGGGCAAATGTAAATAAAGCATTAAATTTATGCGGGAAGCTCATAGGGAGAAAGTTTTTGGCATAGACTATATATATTCGCGGCCTTAATCGGCTAAATAAGCGCGATAAAATCCTGAATCAGAGTGGTATTTTATGGCTTTAAATGTTGAAATTTTGCAAGAAAGCTTTGCTCGCATCAAACCGAGTGCGGCAGAGTTTGCCCACAGCTTCTACGATAATCTGTTTGCCGACTATCCCCAGGCTCAGCCCTTATTTGTGGACACCAACATGGCAGAGCAGCGGATGCACTTGGTGAAAGCTTTGGCGCTGGTGGTTGAGAATCTTCGCAGACCGGATGTGCTGTCAGAGTCCCTCCAGGGGCTGGGAGCGCGGCATGTCAATTATGGCATTTTACCGGAACATTACCCGATGGTGGGAGGGTCGCTGCTGAAAACGTTTGAGTCCTACTTGGGAGCGGAGTGGACGCCGGAGGTGAGACAGGCGTGGGTGGATGCCTATGCAGCGATTACGGAGCTGATGCTGGAAGGGGCCCACTATCCGGAGGAAATTCTGAAATTGGGCGAGAATTCGTAGGGTGCGTTCCGCGCCATCCATTCTCGCTTAGATAATGGGGGGGCGATTGCGCGGAACGCACCGCTACACGAGGGGGTGCGTTCCGCCTTATCAATTTCCGCACACAAATAAGAGGTGCACTCAGGCGGAGCGCACCCTACAAGGTTAGCCGGCTTTTACTAAAACGGAATCTCCCTCTATTTTGACTTGATAGGTTTTGAGGGGTGCGGCTGCCGGTCCTTTGACCACTTTTCCATCTGGAGCGAAGTCGGAATCGTGACAGGGACAGTCAAAGAGTTTCTCATCTGCTTCCCACTCTACCGGACAGCCTTTGTGGGTGCAGGTGGGATCGACGGCGTAGAGGGTTTTGGAGTCAGCTGGGTTGCGGACAACCAAGACGGGCAATTTCTTATTCTGGATTTTACCTTCTTTGTCCAGCTCCGCCACTGTGCCGGCAAGCACGAATCCGTCTGCCCGAGGGGTGGTAGCTGCCGGTGCCGGTGGGGTGGTAGCTGCCGGTGCCGGTGGGGTGTTCTGTGGGGATTTTGCCGTGGTGGTGCTGTCGGGAGAGCAGGCGGCGATCACCACCGGCAGGGAACTGGCCATCCCACCCACTCCAACCCAGGTTAAAAATTCACGACGGTTCACAGGCGTTTTCTCTCGCAAATTTAGGATTTTGAATTTTTCATTCTTAGCACGGACTGCCGGTCGCTGTCAAGCTGTAGCTGTAGGGTGCGTTACGCACCGGTAACGCACCGGTAACGCACCGGTAACGCACCCATTCAAAGTTCACATTACCACGGACTGCCAATCATGGTAAAGCCTGACCAATAATAGGGATGCTTGAGATTGTGGGAACCTTCGTTGAGCAATTCTGGCGGCAACGCAACGCCGGCAGGAATTCCTGTTTGGCGCAACTCACCCCCTTCTATGCGCACGTCGCCCCGAATCATCGCCAGCTGAGCTTGACGCAGCGCCTCCGCCTTAATCTTAGCATCAGCCAGGTGCTGGTAAAATTCCGCCATCAGCCCTAAGGTTCCTTCATCGCTAACGTACCAGAGACTGGCGACGGCTGTCTTGACTCCCGCCGCCACTGCAAAACCGGCAAATCCCAACTCCGCTTTTTCATCGCCGACTGCAGTGCGACAGGCAGACAGCACAAGCAACTCCACCGGCGGACTGTTCAGGCGAAGGTTGCGCAGTTCGTCGAGGTGCAGCTTTTCGTTCCACAGCTGGATGTAAGAATTGCTGATATCTCCGGATTTGAATTCGCCATGAGTTGCCAAGTGAATCATCGGATAGGAATAGTTAGATCGTTGCCCCATCAGGTTGTCTCGCGTAAAGTCCTGATTCAGGAAAGCTTTTCCCTGCCACAAATGTTGTGTGATTTCAGAGAGCTCCACCGGCACGGCTAACAAGGGTTTTTGGTTGGTAAATTCGCTCGCCCCCATTGCCAGGACTTGTTTTCCTTGTAAGGGTTGGTAGCGGGTGTCCATCAAGCTGACGCTGGGGATGAGAGCGAGACTGTATTTTTCGACGAGAAACTGTTTGCCGTCGTGCAGCGCCGCCACCGGCAACCCGCGCAAGCCTGCATCCATGCTGAACAGCAGGGTGTCAATTTTAGCGGCTTGCAATTCCGGCTCGATTGGGGCAATGAGCCACTGATATAGCTGAGCTGCCGGTTGCAAATAGCGGGTTGAATTGCGATTGACGGGGTTTGTAACTCTGTCGCGAAAGTCTGCGACAACTTTGAAGAGTTCCTCGCGAGAGGCTGCGGGGACAGTTTTGCGAATGGGGTGCCCTTCTGGCGGGAACATCACGAGTTCCAATTGGTCGGGGAGGGCACTCACATATATTATAGCAGAGCGGTTGCCCGTTTGGGAAGCAATTTTTGCCAAAGCGTCTCGGATGCTTTCTGGTGTCATTTCTGTAGAAAGCTTTTGCCCGAAGTAATTGGCAAATTCCTTATCCCGGCTTTGCTCTAACTGCGCTATGATTTGAGTGGAATTTACCGCCAGGGGGCTGCTGTTGAGGACATTGAGACTTGCTAAGAGTTGTTGGGGATTACTGCTGTTAGTGGTATCCTTATTATCGGGGGTGGAAGTTTTGCTGCTGGATACATTGGGGTTGATGCTGCTATCAGAAGTCACGGAATGAATTAGGTTATTAGACAGCACCGGCTTAGTTTCGGTTAGGGAAGACACCGGCATTGCGTTAGCGCTAGAAGGCGCGGTGCCTGGGTTTGTGGCAACCGGCACCGGCAGTGGGTTGACGCCTGAATTGATATTCACTTCTCCCGTATCTGTGTGAACTGCACCCGTGTTAATTTCTCCGGTGGCGCTAGTGAGGGTGATATTTCCGCTGCCATTGGTGCCGGTGGAGGTGATATTGCCTGCAGTAATGCTGCCAACTGCTGTGTTGGTGATGTTGCCGGCAGTTCCACCTTGGGCGCTTGTGGTTTGGTTGCCGGTGGTGATGTTGTTGCCGGCGGTGTTGGTGATATTACCGGAATTGCCATTAGTGGCGCTGCTGGTTTGGTTGCCGGTGGTGATGTTGTTGCCGGCACTGTTATTGATGTTGCCGGAATTGCCGTTATTGGAAGTTGTGGTTTGGTTGCCGGTGGTTATGTTGTTGCCGGCAGTGTTAGTGATGTTGCCGGAATTGCCGTTGGTGGCGGTAGTGGTTTGGTTGCCGGTGGTTATGTTGTTGCCGGCAGTATCAGTGATGTCGCCGGAATTGCCGTTGGTGGCGGTGGTGGTTTGGTTGCCGGTGGTGATATCGCCACCGGCAGTGTTGGTGATGTTGCCGGAATTGCCGTTAATGGCGCTGGCGGTTAAGTCGCCGGTGGCGACAATTTGACCTGAACTGCTGGTAAGACTAATATCACCGCCTTGGCTTGAGCCCCAAGTGCTGATGGCTATTCCAGAGGCGTCACCGCCTATTCTTACGTCGCCACTGGTATTGATTGCGACTTTCCCGGCAATACCATAGTCAGAATAGGATTCTATATTGCCACTGGCGGTGAATCCGCCTGACTGGTTGGTGATGGTTATATCCCCGCCTTGCTGTTTTCCATGAGAGTTGATGGCACTTATTTTAGCATTGCCCCCTAGAGTTGTGTTGCCGCCGGCGGAGAGAGTGACTGAGCCTGCGTTACCGGATTGTGACAAGGATTGGATAACACCTATATTAATATCTCCCGACGTACTGGAGACAGTAATTTTGCCGCTGCTTTGTTCGCCAGAGGAAGTGATGTTACCAGTTATGGTAATGTTGCCCGGACTTGTCAGGCTGACATCGCCGGCTGTGCCATTAGTAGAATAGGTGTCTAGATTGCCTGCGACCTCAATACTGTGTTGGCTGTCGCTGTGGATGCTAATATTGCCGCCGTGCAATGGGCCTTCCGAGCGGATGTTACTGGTGGAGATATGTCCGGCGGCATTAATGGTAACATTGCCGGCTCTGCCCCCTGAGGACATGGTGTTTAGTAAGTCGGCGCTGGTATCTACCGCACCACTGCTGCTTTCGATTGTGATGTCTCCTCCAGTGCCGGTGCTGCCAGGAACTGGCGCGAATTTCTCCTCATAAGTATTAGTAGCTGGGGAAAATTCTGCGTAATTATCAAAGCCCGCCATTGACTGAATCCGCCCTGTCTTAATATCCCCTGCAGCCGTGAGGGTAACAGAACCCCCATTCCCCTGAATTGAAGAAGAGTATAGCGAGCCATTGGTAGTGTCAATGGCACCGGCACTGCTTGTAAGGGAGATATTCCCCCCACTGCCGAGGTCCTGCGAATACGACGAAATGTTACCTGTCTTGATATCTCCGTAAGCCGTCAGGGTGACAGCGCCTCCATCCCTCCCCTGACGTGAGACAGAGGATGAATAAGAGGATAGGTTCCCATTGGTAGTGTCAATGGCACCGGCACTGCTTGTGAGGGAGATATTCCCCCCACTGCCGGTGCCCCACGAATACGACGAAATGTTACCTGTTTTGATATCTCCATAAGCTGTCAGGGTGACAGCGCCTCCATTTAGCGGCTCTAAATCAGGGTTTATACTGATGGCAGAAGAGGATATGCTGGTGTTGGCAGTATCAATCGCACCGGCAGCGCTAATCAAGGTGATATTTCCGGCATTAGCATATAAAATACTAGCTGTGCTGACCGGTTGTGTGATGGTGATGTCTCCGGCGGCATGCAGTGAGATGTCACCGCCATTGGCTGTTTTAATCCCTAGGGCAAGCTTGCTAGCACCGCCCACACTCACCCCCCGTTCAGGCGAGTCGAAAAACGCCCCGCCACTTCCGGCAATTGCTTGTAAATTGTTCACGCTTATGCGCATCGGTTCTGCCCCGGTGCCAATCCCGCCCCTGCCTGATAGTAAGGTCGTGAATAAGGCTTTATCAGCCGTAATTAACGAGTCAGCTGAGCTGCGCATAATATTCCCCGTATCAGCATTTACTAAGAGAGAGCCGGTGGTGTTTATATTGCTCAGGGTGATGTTGCCTACTTCTGCGAGCGTGCCCAATTCTATCACAATGTTGCCGCTGCCCGCATTGAGGGCAGTGCCCGGTGCCATTGTCACGTTACCCGGACCAGATTCGCGATAGTTGGGGTTAGCGCTGTTATAGTTCGCTCGCAAGGTAATATTGCCGTTACCTCCTGAGGTGTCGATATCGGCGTTGATGTTAATACTGCGACCGGCATTGAGTGCTAAATTGGAAATTGAGTCGGTTTGGATGGGTTGACTGACTGTAATATCATTGTGAGCGTTCAGGGTGACATTCCCGCTGCGAGTGTTAATTTTGTCGGCATCGGAAGTGACGCTGGCAGCTGAGTTGCTATTGAAAGCATCATCCTTGCCCCCACCGGCAATCGTGATATTCCTGGCACCGCTGAGGTTTCCTGTGGATTGGCTGCCGGCAAAGGGATTTCTGCTGATGGTGCCTGGACTGCCATTTTCAGAAGAGTAGTAAATATCTCCTTGATAGATGATGTCACTCAATTGGCTAGTGATGGTAATGTCACCCCCACGCAATAAGCCAGACGAATTGATGTAGCCTGTCAAGATGATATCAGCGGCAGTCAGGGTGACAGCTCCCCCATTCCCCTGACTGGAAGAAGAGGATAAGGAGCCACCGGCAGTATCAATGGCACCGGCACTGCTCGTAATGGTGATATTCCCCCCATTGCCGGTGCCCTGCGAATACGATTCGATATTACCTGTCTGAATCTCCCCAGAAGCCGTCAGGGTGACAGCACCTCCCTCCCCCTGCTCTGAAGAAGAGTCTAGCACCCCCAAGGCAGTATCAATGCCACCGGCACTGCTTGTGAGAACGATATTCCCCCCCGTGCCGGTGCCGCCAACCCATGTCTCTGTATAGGGTTCCCAGTAACCTGAAGAATAAGAACTGATGCCACCTATCTTAATATCCCCAGAAGCAGTCAGAGTGACAGAACCCCCATTTCCCTGATTTGAATGAGAGTCTAGAGAGCCCCCGTCAATGGCACCGGCACTGCTATTGAGGGTGATATTCCCCCCATTGCCGGTGCCAGCCGGCATCCCTGTATACAAGTCGTAGTCATTTCCTGAAAAAGAATAAATGTAACCTGTCTTAATATCCCCAGAAGCCGTCAGCGTCACAGAACCTCCATTCCCCTTACTTGAATTAGAGGATAGCCAGCAGCCACTGGTAGTATCAATACCACCGGTACTGCTCGTAATGGTGATATTCCCCCCACTGCCGGTGACCTGGGAAGACGACGAGATGTCACCTGTCTTAATATCCCCAGAAGCCGTCAGGGTGACTGAACCCCCATTTCCCTGTGCGGCGCTAGAGTTGAGAGTGGCGCTGGCATTAATGGCACCGCCGCTGCTATTCAAGGTGATATTCCCCGCATTCCCAGATAAGATACTAGCAGTGCTGACCGGCTCGGCAATCGTGATGTCACCTGCCGCGCGTAGCGAAACGTCACCCCCACCTGCTGTTAAAATCCCTATGGGCTGCTCGGTAGCGCTGCCCACCGTTACTCCCAGTTGGGGAGAGTCGAAAAACGCCCCGCCACTTCCGGCTATTGCCTCTAAATTGCTGACGCTGATGCGCAGCGGTTCTGCCAAGAGCCCAATCCCGCCGCTGTCTAATATCGATGTCTGGAAGAAAGCACTGCCGGCAGTTATTAACGAATCGGCTGAGCTGCGCAGGATATTCCCCGTTGCCGCATTGACTGTGAGAGCGCCTGCCGTATTTATATTGCTCAGGGTGATGTTGCCTACTTGTCCGAGTGTTCCCAATTCTATCACAATATTGCCGCTGCCGGCATTGAGGGCAGTCCCCGGTGCCATTGTCACTGAACCTGCGCCCGATTCGCGATACTTGGGGTCAGCGCTGTTACTGTTGGCTCGCAGTGCGATATTGCCATTGCTTGCTGAGGTGTCGATGTCGGCGTTGATATTGATGCTGCGACCGGCAATCAGTTCCAAACTGGTGATTGAAGAGGTTTTGATGGGTTGGCTGACTGTAATGTCGTTGTGAGCGTTCAGAGTGACATTTCCGCTGAGAGTATTAATTTTGTCCGCATCGGAAGTGGCGCTGGCGGCTGGGTTGGCACCAATGGGCTCGTCAGCACCCCCACCGGCAATCGTGATATTCCTCAATCCGCTGAGATTTCCTGCGGAGATGCTGCCGGCATAAGGATTTTCGGTGAAGTTGCCACGGGTGCCATTCTCAGAAGAGGGGTCAATAAATCCCCGATAGATGATGTCACTCAACTGGCTAGTGATGGTAATGTCCCCCCCCCGCAATAAGCCAGAAGAATTGAGAGGCCCTGTCAAGATCGTACCACTGGCCGTCAGGGTGACAGAACCCCCATTCCCCGCTTTTGCATAAGAGTCTAGCCAGCCATTGCTAGTATCAATCCCACCGGCACTGCTATTGAGAGTGATATTCCCCCCATTGCCGGTGCCCAACGAATACGACCAGATGTGACCTGTCTTGATATCCCCAGAAGCAGTCAGGGCGATATTCCCCCCATCCCCCTCAACCGAACTGGAATCTAAAGCACCGTCACTATTAATCCCACCGGCACTGCTGGTAATGGCGATGTCCCCCCCACTGCCGGGGCCCCAGGAAGACGACCCCAGAAAACCTGTTACAATATCAGATGTGGCATTCAAGGTAATCGCCCCGCCGTCCCCTGATTCAGAACTCGTGTCAATATTGCCGGCACTTATCGCCGCCGCCTCTATCGTAACATTTCTCCCTTCCGCGCGGATAGTGTCCCCCGCATTCATGGAAAATGAGCCGGTGCCATCGCTATCCGCATCCGCCGTCAAGCTGATGCTGCCGGTGCCGGTTTTAAAGCTTAATTCATTGTCCGATAAGTCTGAAACGGTGATATTGTTACTCGCCTCTAACTTGACATCCGCATTTCCATCCAGACTTTCCAGCTTCGCCTCGGATATGGTAAAGGTGCCGGTGCCCTCCCCAAACAGGACTTGCCTGTCTGTCACTTCCCCGTCGGACGCACCCCCATCCTTATCCGCAATGGTAATATTTTCTGGGTCTAGGAGCAAGGTGCCGGCTGTCCCAAAGGCGGCGCTCACATCAACTGTCCCCCGGAAAATCAGGTTTTCTTTCCCCGACACTTCCACAAATCCGCCATTTCCTGAATTGCGACCACCTCTGGCACTGATGTGACCCAAGAAATGAGTCGTTTTGTCTGACCAAACTATAACACGACCCCCATCTCCATTCAAGAGGGCGTCTGCATTAATCGCTGAATCTGAACTGACAAAGGTGTGTGAGGCATTCAAGGGGCGCACAGGCTTTTGCACAGGCAAGATGCCTGTGCTACGTCCTTGATAATCTCCGCCAATGCGCACCGTACCGCCGGCAATTGCGCCAGAAGCGTTTATATTGGCACCGACAAGTCCGACGCGAGAACCCAAAACATTCACCGCACCGCCAACACCACTGGGCGCAGACACATCCACGGTGCCGGCAACAATTGCCGTTCCCCCATCCGCCGGTATCCTCACCCCAGAACCCGTCAACGACACCTCGCCTTTCTCATTAACGCTAAGGGCGGAGGCGTGACCGAAATCTGGTCTGCCGGTCAGCAATTGTGGTAAGGTCATTTGTAGGACAGGCGTCTCGCCTGTCCCTCCTAACCCCACCGGCTCAATGTCCAAACTCAACAAATGCCCCTCTTGAGAAATCCGCACCGCGCTCTCACCCGGCACTGCCGCAATGGTAATATTCCCCCCAGGACTTGTCAGGGTGCCGGTGTTTATTACTGTCCCGCCCAACAGCGTCAGACTGTTACCGGATGTTAAGGTTAAATTGCCCTCATTGACAATCGCCCCGGGCTGTGATACCGCGAAATTGAACGCACTCGGCGTCCCCACTAACACATTATAATCATTGCTACCAACCGCGTTAAACCAGCCCGAACCAAACCCTATGCCGGTGGCGGTTGTGGCGGTAAAGGATGCGGGTACATTCAAGCTGGCATTTGGGCCAAATAGGATGCCTGCTGGATTCATTAAGAAAAGGTTAGAATTTCCCCCGCTGACTTGGATTAACCCATTAATATAAGAAGCGTCGCCCCCAACGACTCGCCCCAGAATATTGCGGATATCGGGATTGGAGAGGAAGTTGGCAATTTGTCCCTCGCTCAGGCCAAATTTCTGGAAACTGTGGAAGAGATTCGCGCCATCTCTTGACAGAGAACCGCCTTGTATGTTAAATGTATTGCCTTGGGGAGTGACTGTGGTGCCGGTGCCGTCGCGTGCCGGTGTGATGGGTTGGGAGAGTGCCGGTGTTGCGGAGGCGAATGCCCCGAGGTAGGGAAGAACAGCAAGCAACAGACTGAGGTTTGCAGCAAAGGATTTCATCGGAAACACCCATTGAATGTAACTGTGAAGAATGCAGAGGGAGCTGGGCGCACAGGGGCTGCTCGCTCTCTTTCTCCAGAGGCACCGTTGCGCCGGCAATTCCGTTGATTTCTGCGCCGGCTTGTTTGCAGGGGCTTTTCTCCTAAGTTCCCCGCTCTGGCAGGGAGGCTTTGGCGATGCCTTCATTTAACACTGTATGCTCTGTCTCTTGCGGGCGACATCCGAGATTGTACTGAAATTATGGGCGGACAAACAGAGATAAAAATCGGCTTGAAACGCTCGTTAATCTTCTGTAATTTTTCTGCAAAAAATGTAATATTTGTTTACCTCTTCTAAGCCGGCAACTCAGGGGGTGCCGGCACGGCAAAGAAGTGGGGTGCCGCACTCTCGCGCTAACGCACCCCATTGTGTTTACCACGGACTGCCAATCATGGTAAAGCCAGACCAATAATAGGGATGGGATAAATTTGTGTTCCCTGCAGTCGCCAGTTGCGCCGGCAGGGGAACTGCGCCGCGAGTGCCGCCACCGCGCAATGTGCCCGACTCTATCCGCACTTCTCCCCGAATCATCGCTAGCTGCGCTTGTCGCAGCGCCTCCGCCTTAATCTTAGCATGGTTCAGCTGGCTGTAAAATTCCGTCATCAGCCCCAAAGTTCCCTCATCGCTGACGTACCACAGACTGGCTAAAGCTGATTTTACCCCCGCCGCTATGGCAAAACCGGCAAACCCCAACTCCGCCTTTTCATCGCCGACTGCAGTGCGACAAGCAGAGAGAACTAGCAACTCCACCGGCGGATTATTCAGGCGCAGCTTGCTCAGCTCATCCAGGCGCAGCTTTTCGTCCCACAGGGCAATGTAAGAATTGCTGATTTCCCCCGGTTTAAATTCGCCATGTGTGGCTAGGTGAAGAATCTTATACGGATAGTTCTGGCGTTGCTGGTTGAGATTGTTGCGCGTGAAAGCTTCGTTCAAAAAAGCTTGCCCCTCCCGCAACTGCTGGGTGATGGTTTGCAATTCCACCGGCACTGCCGGCAAGGGATTTTGGTCGCGAAATTCCGAAGCGCCCATTGCCAGCACTCGCGCCCCCTTGAGGGATTGATAGCGAGTGTCCATCAAACTGACACTGGGGATGAGGGCGAGACTGTACTTTTCCACGAGAAACTGTTTGCCGTCGTGCAGCGCCGCCACCGGCAGCCCGCGCAATCCGGCATCCATACTGAACAGCAGCGTGTCGATTTTAGCAGCTTGCAATTCCGACTCGATTGGCGCAATCAGCCACTGATACAGCTGCTGCGCCGGCTTCAAATAGCTGGTGGTATTGCGCAGGCGCGGCGCTGTAATTTTGTCGCGAAACTCTCTAGCAACTTTCAGCAGTTCCTCACGCTTTGCTTCCGGGACAGCCCTGCGTATTGGTCGGCCTTCTGGCGTGAACACTACCAGTTCCAATTGGTCGGGAAGTGCGGTCACATATATTATAGCAGAGTGATTCTCTGTTTGCGAAGCAATGGTTGCCAGAGCCTCTCGGATGCTTTCATAGGACGTGAGTTGGTTAGAGAAATTTATCCCAAAATACTGGGAAAATTCTTTATCCCGACTTTGCTCTAGCAAGGCGGTGATATTGCCGATACTCAGGGAGTTATTTACAGGTTGAGCCGTGGCTACAGACTGCGCTTCAGGTTTTTGTGCCTCAGGTTTATTGCCGTCACTGCCCTGGGAGTCAGGATTGTTTGACTCGATTTCAGCAAGGGGCTGTCCCTGAGGGCTGTTTGACTCGATTTCAGTAAGGGGCTGTCCCTGAGGGCTGTTTGACTCGATTTCAGTAAGGGGCTGTCCCTGAGGGCTGTTTGACTCGATTTCAGTAAGGGGCTGTCCCTGAGGGCTGTTTGACTCGATTTCAGCAAGGGGCTGTCCCTGAGGGCTGTTTGGCTGTGTGCCTGCGATGACAGCGGGGTGTACCTGAGAATTGTTTGGTTGGGGCTGATTGGGGGCGGCAGGTTGTGGCTGAGGATTGTTGGGCGGTGTTCCGCCGGCAGGTTGTGGTTGGGGATTAGCCGGCGGTGTTCCGCCGGCAGGTTGTGGCTGAGGATTGTTGGGCGGTGTTCCGCCGGCAGGTTGTGGTTGGGGATTGTTGGGCGGTGTTCCGCCGGCAGGTTGTGGTTGGGGATTAGCCGGCGGTGTTCCGCCGGCAGGTTGTGGCTGGGAATTATTTGGCTGTGTTCCGCCGGCAGGTTGTGGTTGGGAATTATTTGGCTGTGTTCCGCCGGCAGGTTGTGGCTGGGAATTATTTGGCTGTGTTCCGCCGGCAGGTTGTGGCTGGGAATTATTGGGCTGTGTTCCGCCGGCAGGTTGTGGCTGGGAATTATTGGGCTGTGTTCCGCCGGCAGGTTGTGGCTGGGAATTATTGGGCTGTGTTCCGCCGGCAGGTTGTGGCTGGGAAGTGGCCGGCTCGGGTGTTTGGGATTGGCCGGAATTTTGTGTCGGCGAGGTGTTTGAACTGTCTATTGATTGGAGATTTCCTGTGCCAGCGGTGCTGCCGTTGCGGATAATCGTGCCGGTCGGGCCATCAAATGCTTGGGTTGTGATGGAGCCCGTACCGATGGTATTGCTGTTACTGGTGAGGGTAATGTTTCCACTGGCGGTTTGCCCGAAAGAGGTGAGGTTGCCGGTGGTGATGCTGCCGGCGCTTGTGAGGGTAATTGCGCCGCCGGCGGATAACGGGGAACTCGTGTCAATATTGCCGGCTGCTATACTGGCACCGGCTACTGTCACATTTCTCCCTTCTGCCCGGATGGTGTCGCCGGCATTCATAGAAAATGAGCCGGTGCCATTCCTGTCCGCATCCGCTCTGAAGGTGATGGAACCCCTGCCGGCGTTAAAAGTTAATTGCCGGTCGGATATTGGCGCTACCGTAATATTGTTACTCGCTTCTAATATCACTGAGGCATTTCCATCGAGGCTTTCCAAGCTGGCTTCGGAAATCGTGAGTGTGCCGGTGCCCTCTCCCAACAGGATCTGACTGTCGGACACGGCGCTGTCATCTTCGCCGAAACCCACACCGGCAATCGTGATATTTTCTGGGTCGAGGAGCAAGGTGCCGGTTGTCCCAAAGGGAGCACTTAAATCAGCTGTGCCCCGGAATATCAGGTTCTGTTTCCCCGAAACTTCCGCAAATCCGCCATTGCCTGAATTGCTGCCCCCACGGGCGCTGATGTGACCCGAGAAATGGGTCGTTTTATCTGCCCAAACTATAACACGCCCCCCATTTCCATTCCACAGGGCGTCTGCATTAATCGCTGAATCTGAACTGACAGAGGTGTGTGAGGCATTCAAGGGGTGCACAGCCCGCACAGGCAAGATGCCTGTGCTACGTCCTTGATAATCGCCCCCAATTCGCACCGTTCCACCGGCATCTGCGCCGGAAGCGTTAATCTTGGCACTGACAAGTCCGACGCGGTTTCCCAGGATATTAACCGCACCGCCAACACCACTGGGCGCAGACACATCTATATTACCGGCAACAATTGCCATCCCCGATTCCCTTGGTATCCTCACCCCAGAACCCGTCAGCAACACTTCGCCTTTTTCACTCACACTCAGCGCGGAGGCGTGGCCAAAATCAGGTTTGCCGGTGAGCAGTTGCGGCAAAGAAAGAGGTGTCCCCGTTCCCTCCAACCCCCCTAACGCCGCCGGCTCAATGTCCAAACTCAACACATGCCCCTGTTGAGAAATCCGCACCGCACTCTCACCGGGCACACCGGCAATAGTAATATTCCCCCCAGGACTTGTGAGCGTGCCGGTATTTATTACTGTCCCGCCTAACAGGGTGAGATTCTTCCCAGGCGTCAGTGTTAAATTCCCCTCATTGACAATTGCGCCCGCTTGCGGTAAGGCGAAATAAAAAGCGCTCGGCGTCCCCACTAATATCGTGTAATCATTGCTGCCAACGGCATTAAACCAGCCCGAACCCAACCCGATGCCGGTGGCTGCCGTGGCGGTGAAGTCTGCCGGCACGTTCAAACTGGCATTTGGGCCAAATACGATGCCGGCTGGGTTCATCAGGAACAGGTTAGAGCTGCCCCCGCTGACTCGAATTAAGCCATTTATATAGGAGGCGTCACCCCCGATTACCCGCCCGAGAATATTGCGGATATCCGGATTGGAGAGGAAGTTGGCAATCTGCCCCTCACTCAGGCCAAATTTCTGAAAACTGTGAAAAAGATTCGCGCCATCCCTTGACAGCGAACCCCCTTGTATGTTAAAAACATTCCCCTGAGGTGTCACAGTTGTGCCGGTGCCGTCGGCTGCCGGTGCGATGGATTGGGCGAGTGCCGGTTCAGCGGTGGCAAAGTAGCCTGAGGGAAGAATAACCAGCAACGAACTCAATGCTCCGGCGGCGGATTTCATAGACTTTGCTTCCTGGCGGTTGCGGTTTATCAAACCTTGCGTTTCCTACTTTAACATGAATTTTATCTCTCCAACCTCTTTCTTTACAATTATTTAAGATAACCTGTTAGGTTTTTAATTTGCTTGTTGTAGGAGGCAGAGCCTCTGGAATGGCGTTCCCAGGCTCCGCCTGGAAACGAGGGGATTTTACCACGGACTGCCAATCATTGTAAAGCCAGACCAATAATAAGGATGGGATAGATTGTGGGAGCCCTCCTTCAGCAATTCTGCCGGCAGAGAAACACCGGCACGAGTTCCGCTCCCAAGCAACTCACCTTTTTCTATCCGCACTTCTCCCCTCATCATCGCCAGCTGCGCTTGACGCAGCGCCTCCGCCTTAATTTTAGCATCACTGAGGTGCTGGTAAAACTCCGTCATCAGCCCCAAAGTGCCGGCATCGCTAACATACCACAAACTCGCCACTGCGGTCTTAACTCCCGCCGCCACTGCAAAACCGGCAAACCCCAACTCCGCCTTCTCGTCTCCGAGCGCCGTGCGACAGGCAGACAGCACCAGCAACTCCACCGGCGGACTGTTCAGGCGAAGGTTGCGCACCTCGTCGAGGCGCAACTTGTCCTCCCACAGCTGAATGTAAGAGTTGCCGAGCTTCCCCGCTTGGAATTCGCCATGCGTTGCCAGGTGAATGATAGGATAGGGATAGCTTGTGCGCTGCGCTATTAGGTTGTCTCGCGTGAAGTCCTGATTCAGGAAAGCTTTGCCCTGCCACAGGTGCTGGGTAATTTCGTCTAGTTCCACCGGCACCGCCGGCAAGGGCTCTTTGTCGGTAAATTCCGACGCCCCCATCGCCAGAACTTGTTTCCCCCGTAGGGGCTGGTAGCGAGTGTCCATTAAACTGACGCTCGGTATCAGCGCGAGACTGTATTTTTCCACGAGAAACTGTTTGCCGTCGTGCAGCGCCGCCATCGGCACAGAGCGCAACCCCGCATCCATACTGAACAGTAGCGTGTCAATTTTAGCGGCTTGCAATTCCGGCTCGATTGGCGCAATCAGCCGCTTATATAGCTGCTGCGCCGGCTGCAAATAGCTGGCCGTGTTCTGCTGCTCTCTGTCGGACAGGATCTCGCGAAAGTCCCAAGCCAGTAATAACAGTTCCTCGCGCGATACTGCCGGCACAGTCTTGCGAATAAACTTGCCTTCGGGCGTGAACAGCACGACTTCCAATGAGTCGGGCAGTGCCGTCACATAGATGATAGCAGAGCGGGTGCCGGTTTGGGAAGCAATGGTTGCTAAAGCCTCTCGGATGCTTTCTGGGTTCGTCAGCTGGTTGGAGAGATTTTCCCCGAAGTAATCGGCAAATTCCTGTTCCCGTCGCTGCTCTAGTTGCGCCACCGCTTCAGCGGCATTCATCGCCAGGGGGCTGCTGCTCACGGTGCTGAGACTCCCTACAATCTGTTGGGCGCTGCGGTTGCTGTTGAGGGGACTGTTGCTGCCGGTGCTGGTGCTAGTATTGCCAGACAGGGCGGTGATGATGCTGCTTTGCGCCGGCACGGATTCAATTATACTGTTTTGGGGAACGATTTGAGGACTAAAGTCCTGACCGGTCGCGACGGGAGTGATGTTGAGTGCGGGAACGAGGGGATTGCCGGCTGCACTGTTACTGACTGTCTCCGCACCCGTGCGGATCTCACCCGTATTGATCTCTCCCGTCCCACTATTGAGTGAGATTTCCCCGCTCCCTTGTGTGCCGTTGGAGGTGAGATTGCCGGTGCTGATGCTGCCACCGGCACGGTTGGTAATGTTGCCGGCAGTTCCGCCAATAGCGCTGCTAGTTTGGTTGCCGGTGTTTATATTCCCACCGGCAGTATTTGTGATATTTCCCGAATTGTCATTGGTGGCGCTGCTGGTTTGGTTGCCGGCGGTCACATTCCCACCGGCAGTATTGGTGATATTCCCGGAATTGCCATCGGTGGCGCTGGTGGTTTGGTTGCCGGCGGTCACATCAGAACCGGCAGTATTTGTGATATTCCCAGAACTGCCAGAGTCGGTGCTTGTGGTTTGGTTGCCGGCGGTCACATCAGAGCCGGCGGTATTAGTGATATTGCCAGAATTGCCCTCGCCGGTGCTGGTGGTTTGGTCGCCGGTGCTGATGTCGTTCCCGGCTGACACATCGATATTACCCGAATCCCCCTCATCCGTGCGCGACTGTATATTAAGAGTCGTGACGTTTCCACCGGCACTCACTTCAATATTGCCCGCGCCGGTGCTGCCGATGGAATCCAGGTTGCCTGCCGCAATGTTATTGCCGTTGATGGTGATATTCCCACTGGGGCCGGTTCCGGATTGAGTGGTGATAGAATTTGTCTCGACGGTATTGCTCTCACTGGTGACAGTAATGTCGCCACTTTCGGTGCTGCCATAAGACGTGATGTCACCCGTTAGGGTAATTCTGCCCGGACTCGACAGGGTGATATCGCCGGCAGTGCCATTCGTAGAATAGGTGTCTAAGTTCCCCCCGACAGCGATACTGTTTGGACTGTCGCTGCGGATGCTAAGATTGCCGCCTTGCGAGAAGCCATCGGAGCGAATGCTTGCGGTTTCGACGTGTCCGGCGGCATGAATGGTAACATTGCCGGCAGCACCTCCGGAAGACATGGTGTTGAGTGATCCGGCGCTGGTGTTTGCCGCGCCATTGCTGCTTTCAATTGTGATGTTTCCGCCGCTGCCGGTGCTGCCCTCAAGTGGGATGAAGTTGATCGCACAAGTCATGTTCTCGCACACATACTCAGTTTGAAAACCCGCCATTGAGGCAATCTGCGCTGTCTTAATATCCCCAGAAGCCGTCAGGGTGACAGAACCCCCATTCCCCTGACTTGAATAAGAGTACAGCCAGCCAGCAGCGGTGTCAATGCCACCGGCACGGCTTGTGAGTTCGATATTCCCCCCACTGCCTGCCCCCTGGGAAAACGACGATATCTCACCTGTTTTTATATCGCCAGAAGCGCTCAGGGTGACTGAACCCCCATTCCCCTGATTTGAATCAGACTTCAGCGATCCAGTGGCGGTATCAATACCACCGGCACTGCTAGTGACCTGGATATTTCCCCCACTGCCTGCCCCCTCGGAAAACGAGCGGATGTCACCTGTTTTAATATCCCCTGAGGCTGTGAGGGTGACAGCACCCGCATTTCCCTGCGTTGAAGTAGAGGACAGCTCGCTATTATTGGCAGTGTTAATAGCACCGGCACTGCTAGTGAGTGCGATATCCCCCCCACTGCCGGTGCCATAGGAAGAGGATTGGATATCACCCGCCTTAATATCCCCAGAAGCTGTCAGGGTGACAGCACCCCCATTTCCCGCCGTGGAAAAAGAGGACAGCCCGGCACCGGTTGTGTCAATCCCACCGGCACTGCTGGTGAGTGCGATATTTCCCCCAATGCCGGTGCCCTCGGAAGAGGATACGATGTTACCTGTCTTAATATCCCCAAAAGCCGTCAGGGTGACTGAACCCCCATTCCCCTGACTTGAATCAGAGGATAGCATGCCACTGACAGTATCAATGCCACCGCCACTGCTATTCAGTGCAATTTTCCCCCCAGTGCCGGTGTCTGAACTCGACGAGATGTCACCCGTCTTAATATCCCCAGAAGCCGTCAGGGTGACAGCACCCCCATTCCCCTGTGCGGCGCTGGAGTTGAGAGATGCCGCGCGGGTGTCAGTGACACCGCCGGGACTGTTAAAGGTGATATTCCCCGCATCGCCAGACAGTACACTAGCCGTACTCACCGATTCAGCAATGGTGATATCACCGGCGGCGCTTATCGAAACCTCACCCCCACCTGAAGTTAGAATCCCTATGGGGAGATCGGTAGCGCCACCGACCGTTACGCCCCCCTCTGGAGACTCGAAAAACGCCCCGCCACTTCCCGCAGTTGCCTCTAAATTGCGGACACTTATCCGCAGCGGGTCTGCCGGCAGCCCAATGCCGCCAGTGCCTAACCTTGCTGTCTGGAAAAAGGCACTCCCTGCGGTAATTAAGGAGTCGGGTGAGCTGCTCCGGATATTCCCCGTTGCGGCATTGACGGTGAGAGCGCCTGCCGTGTTTATATCGCTGAGGGTGATGTTGCCAACTTCGGCAATTCTTCCCAATTCTATCACAATGTTCCCGCTGCCGGCATTGAGGGCAGTCCCCGGTGCCATTGTCACCGACCCCGGACCCGATGCGCGATACTTAGGGTCAGCGCTGTTATTGTTCGCTCGCAGGGCGATATCCCCATTGCTTCCTGAAGTGTCGATGTTAGCGTTAATGTTGATGCTGCGACCGGCAATCAGTTCCAAACTGGCGATCGAGTCGGTTTTAATGGGTTCGTTAACCGTAATATCATTGTGAGCAGCCAAGGTGACATTCCCTGCTAGCGTGTTAATCTTGTCCGCACCGGCAGTGACGCTGGCATCTGCACTAGCACCGATTGGCTCGTCTTTGCCCCCACCGGCAATCGTGACATTTCGCGCCCCGCTTAAGGTTCCTGTGGAAATGCTGCCGGCATAAGCGTTTATGGTGAGAGCGCCTGGAGTGCCACTCTCAGAAGAGGACTCAAGAAATCCCCCGTTAATGATATCACTCAACTGGCTGGTGATGGTAATGTCTCCCCCCCGCAAAAAGCCAGAGGATTTGATGTCACCTGTGGTGATCAGACCGCTGGCAGAGAGGGTGAGCGATCCCCCATTCCCCTGACTTGAAGAAGAGTCCAGCAACGCACTGTCCAGCAGGGCACTGGTAGTATCAATCGCACCGGCACTGCTTGTGATTTCGATATTTCCCCCACTGCCTGCCCCCTGCGAATACGACTTGATGTCACCAGCCTTAATATCTTTAGAAGCTGTCAGGGTGACTGCACCCCCATTGCCCTGACTTGAAGAAGAGTACAGCCCACCACTGGCATCAATGCCACCGGCACTGCTATTGAGTTCGATCGTTCCCCCACTGCCGGTGCCATACGACACCGAGCTGATGTAACGTATCTTAATATCGCCAAAAGCCGTCAGGGTGACAGAACCCCCATTCCCCTGATTTGAATAAGAGGATAGCGCTTTAATGGCAGCATCAATGGCACCGGCACTGCTATTGAGGGTGATATTCCCCCCACTGCCGGTGCCATCAGAATACGACTCGATGTCACCTGTCTTAATATCCCCAGAAGCCGTCAGGGTGACAGAACCCCCATTCCCCTGATAGGAAGAAGATTCTAGCCAGCCCCAGGCACCGTCAATGGCCCCGGCACTGCTGGTGAGTTTGATATTTCCCCCACTGCCGGTGCCGTCCGAATGTGAGTCTATGCCACCTATCTCAATATTCCCAGAAGCTGTCAGGGTGACAGAACCCGCATTCCTCTGACTTGAAGAAGAGGATAGCGTCCCACTGGCTGTATCAATGGCACCGGCACTGCTACTGAGGGCGATATTCCCCCCACTGCCGGTGCCCGCCCACGTCTCTGTACTGTGGTCGTAGTAACCAGAAGAAGAAGAGACATCACCTGTCTGAATATCCCCAGAAGCCGTCAGGGTGACTGAACCCCCATTCCCCTGTTTTGAACTGGAGTTTAGCCTGCCGGTGGCAGTATCAATGCCACCGGCACTGTTATTGAGGGCGATATTTCCCCCGCTGCCGCTGCCGGTGCCCAGCCAAGTATATGCAGTCGAGCTGTAAAAACCTGAAGATGAGCGAATCTCACCTGTCTTAATATTCCCAAAAGCACTCAGGGTGACAGAACCCCCATCACTTTCCAGTGAATAAGCGGACAGATTGCCGCCGCTGGTATCAATGGCACCGCTGCGGCTTTCTAGGGTGATATTCCCTCCCGTGCCGGTGCCTCCCTTAGATGAAAACTGCTCAGTGCCCCACTCATCTGTCCCTAAAGAAAGAATTTCACCCGACGCCGATAAAATCTCACCTGTTATAATGTCTTGTTCCGCCGTCAGGGTGACATTCCCCCCATCCCCATCCTCAGAACTGGCGTCTAGTTTTCCCGCACTCGTATTAATCCCACCGGCACTGCTCGAAATCGCGATATTCCCCCCGGTGCCGGTGCCGCCGGCGGCTGTCCGCAGAGAACCTGTTATAATATCTGATGTGGCATTCAAGGTAATCGCCCCGCCGTCCCCCGATTCAGAACTGGTGTCAATATTGCCGGCAGCTATCCCCCCTGATGCCGGTATCCTCACCCCAGAACCCGTCAGATACACTTCCCCTTTTTCATTAACACTCAGCGCCGAGGCGTGCCCAAAATCTGGTCTGCCGGTCAGCAATTGTGGTAAGGTCATTTGTAGGACAGGCGTCTCGCCTGTCCCTCCTAACCCCACCGGCTCAATGTCCAAACTCAGCACATGTCCTTCTTGAGAAAGTCTCACTGTACTCTCCCCAGGCACACCGGCTACCGTAACATTCCCCCCAGGACTTGTCAGGGTGCCGGTGTTTATTACTGTCCCGCCCAGCAGAGTCAGACTGTTACCAGATGTTAAGCTTAAATTCCCTTCATTGACAATCGCCCCGGGCTGCAGTACCCCGAAATTGAAAGCGCTGGGCGTCCCAACTAAAATATTGTAATCGTTGCTACCAACCGCATTAAACCACCCCGCACCAAACCCGATGCCGGTGGCTGTTGTCGCGGTGAAGGATGCCGGCACGTTCAAACTGGCATTTGGGCCAAATAGGATGCCGGCTGGGTTCATCAGAAATAGGTTGGAATTGCCACCGGCTACTTGGATTAACCCATTTATATAAGAAGCGTCGCCCCCAACGATCCGCCCCAGGATATTGCGGATATCGGGATTGGAGATAAAGTTGGCCGTCTGCCCCTCACTCAGGCCAAATTTCTGGAAACTGTGGAAGAGATTCGCGCCATCTCTTGACAGGGAGCCGCCTTGTATGTTAAATGTATTTCCCTGCGGAGTGACCGTGGTGCCGGTGCCGTCGGGTGCGGGGGCGATGGGTTGGGAGAGTGCCGGTTGGGTGGTGGCTAGTGAGCCGATAAAGGGAAGAATTACCAGCAACGAACTCAATGAGCCGGCGGCTAATTTCATAGACTTTGCTTCCTGGCGATTGATTCTTATCTAACCTTGCGCTTCTCACTATAACATAGCTTTTAGCTTATATCTAGTCTTTAACAAAACTTTATAATTCTGAAATTTTGCGGAGCGGAACAGTCAAACTTACAGGAGTTAGAAGCCGGCATTATACCTCAAATCTTGAAAATTTAAACGGCAACCTTCAAACTTTCCAGCCCCACCGGCAGCCAATCATCTTGTAGGGTGGGTTACGCTATCGCGCGGCGCTACTATTTTTACCACGGACTGCCAATCATGGTAAAGCCAGACCAATAATAAGGATGCTTGAGATTGTGGGAACCCTCGTTCCGCAATTCTGCCGGTAGGGAAACGCTACCGCGAGTTCCGGAACCGCGCAACTCACCTTCTTCTATGCGGACTTCTCCCCGAATCATGGCTAGCTGCGCCAGACGTAGCGCCTCCGCCTTAATTTTAGCATCAGTCAGGTGGTCGTAAAACTCCGTCATCAGCCCCAAAGTTCCCGCATCGCTGACGTACCAGAGACTCGCGACTGCTGTCTTGACTCCCGCCGCCACTGCAAAACCGGCAAACCCCAACTCCGCCTTCTCGTCTCCCAGCGCCGTGCGACAAGCAGACAGCACCAGCAACTCCACCGGCGGATTGTTCAGGCGAAGGTTGCGCAGTTCGTCGAGGCGCAGCTTGTCGTTCCACAGCTGAATATAAGAGTTGTCCATCTTCCCCGCTTTGAATTCGCCATGAGTTGCCAGGTGAATGATAGGATAGGGATAGTTAGACCGCTGCGCCATCAGGTTGTCTCGCGTGAAGTCCTGATTCAAGAACGCTTTGCCCTGCCAGAATTTATGGGTAATCTGGTCTAGTTCCACCGGCACCGCCGGCAAAGGCTGTTGGTTGGTAAATTCAGAAGCGCCCATCGCCAGAACTTGTTTCCCCTGTACCGGCTGGTAGCGGGTATCCATTAAACTGACACTGGGGATGAGGGCGAGGCTGTATTTTTCCACCAGAAACTGTTTGCCGTCGTGCAGCGCCGCCACCGGCAGACTGCGCAACCCCGCATCCATACTGAACAGCAGGGTATCAATTTTAGCGGCTTGCAATTCGGCTTCGATTGGCGCAATCAGCCACTGATACAGCTGCTGCGCCGGCTGCAAATAGCTGGTGGTGTTCCGCTGCTCTCTGTCGGACAGGATATCGCGAAAATCCCACACAGCAAGCAACAGGTCATCGCGCTTAGCTGCCGGCACAGTCTTGCGAGTAAATTTGCCTTCTGGCGTCAGCACTACCAGTTCTAATTCGTCGGGCAGTGCCGTCACATATATGATAGCAGAGCGGTTGCCGGTTTGGGAAGCAATAGTTGCCAAAGCCTCTCGGATAGTTTCTGGATTAGTCAGCTGGTTGGAGAGATTTTGCCCGAAGTAATCGGCAAATTCCTTATCCCGGCGCTGCTCAAGGAGCGCCACCGCTTCCGTTGCGTTCGCCGCCAGGGGGCTGCTGCTCACGGTGCTGAGACTTGATACAATCTGTTGGGCGGTGCGGTTGCTGTTTAGGGGACTGTTGCTGCCGGCGTTCGTGCTACTATTGCCAGACAGGGTGGTGATGATAGTGCTTTGCGCCGGCACGGATTCAATTATACTGTTTTGGGGAACGATTTGAGGACTAAAGTCCTGACCGGTCGCGATGGGAGTGCTGTTGAGTGCGGGAACGCTGGGATTGCCTTGAGTACCGTTAGTGACTTCTTCCGCACCCGTGCGGATCTCACCCGTATTGATTTCTCCCGTCCCACTATTGAGTGAGATTTCCCCGCTCCCTTGTGTGCCTGCCGAGGTGAGATTGCCGGTGCTGATGCTGCCACCGGCACTGTTGGTAATGCTGCCGGCAGTTCCGCCAGTGGCGCTGCTGGTTTGGTTGCCGGTGTTTATATTCCCACCGGCAGTATTGGTGATATTTCCCGAATTGCCATTGGTGGCGCTGGTGGTTTGGTTGCCGGCGGTCACATTCCCACCGGCAGTATTGGTGATATTCCCCGAATTGCCATTGGTGGCGCTTGTGGTTTGATTGCCGGCGGTCACATCAGAACCGGCAGTATTTGTGATATTCCCAGAATTGCCCTCGCCGCTGCTGGCAGTTTGGTTGCCGGCTGTCACATCAGAACCGGCAGTGTTGGCGATATTCCCAGAATTGCCCTCGCCGGTGCTTGTGGTTTGGTCGCCGGTGCTGATGTCGCCACCCGCTTCTACGGCAATATTACCCGAATCCCCCTCATCTGTGCGCGACTGTATATTCAGAGTCGTGACGTTTCCGCCGGCACTCACTTCAATATTGCCCGCGCCGGTCCTGCCGATGGAATCCAGGTTGCCTGCCGCAATGTTATTGCCGTTGATGGTGATATTCCCACTGGGGCCGGTTCCCGATTGAGTTGTGATAGAATTTGTCGTAACGGTATTGCTGTCACTGGTGACAGTAATGTCGCCACTTTCGGTGCTGCCATAAGACGTGATGTCACCCGTTAGGGTAATTCTGCCCGGACTCGACAGGGTGATATCGCCGGCAGTGCCATTCGTAGAATAGGTGTCTAAGTTCCCCCCGACAGCGATACTATTTGGACTGTCGCTGCGGATGCTAAGATTGCCGCCTTGCTCATAGCCTTCCGAGCGAATGCCAGCGGTTTCAACGTGTCCGGCGGCATTGATGGTAACACTGCCGGCAGCACCTCCGGAAGACATGGTATTGAGTGGGCCGGTGCTGGTGTTGACCGCACCCTTGCTGCTTTCTACAGTGATGTCTCCGCCGGTGCCGGTGCTGGTGCTGCCCTCAATTGGGATGAAGATCGGCCCACAATTATTAACGGCGTCGCAGACATACTGAGGTTGAAAACCCGCCATTGAGGCAATGTACCCTGTCTGAATATCCCCAGAAGCTGTCAGGGTGACAGCACCCCCATTTCCCGCCACTGAAAAAGAGGATAGTCTGCCACTCGTCGTGTCAATGCCACCGGCACTGCTATTGAGTGCGATATTCCCCCCAGTGCCGGTGCCTGTCGAAAAAGAGTCGATCTCACGGGTGTTAATATCCCCAGAAGCCGTCAGGGTGACAGCACCCCCATTCCCCTGAGTTGAATAAGAGGATAGCATGCCACCGGTCGTGTCAATGCCACCGGCACTGCTGGAGATCTCGATATTTCCCCCACTGTCGGTGCCCGAGGAATACGACTCGACGTTACCTGTCTTAATATCCCCAGAAGCTGTGAGGGTGACAGCACCCCCATTCCCCTCATATGAACTAGAGGATAGCCAACCCAAGGCAGTGTCAATGCCACCGGCACTGCTATTCAGGGAAATATTCCCCCCACTGCCGGTTTCTGAACTCGACTTGATGTCACCGGTCTTAATCTCCCCAGAAGCTGTCAGGGTGACAGAACCCCCATTTCCCTGTGTGGCGCTGGAGTTGAGAGTGCTGGCGGTGCTGTCAATAATACCGCCGGTGCTATTCAAGGTGATATTCCCCGCATCGCCAGCTAAGGCACTAGCAGTGCTCACCGATTCGGCAATCGTGATGTCACCGGCGGCGCGTAGCGAAACCTCACTCCCACCTGATATTATAATCCCTATGGGCAGAGCAGTAGCGCCCCCGACAGTTACTCCCAGTTCCGGAGACTCAAAAAACGCCCCGCCACTTCCCGCCATTGCCTCTAAATTGCTGACGCTGACGCGCAGCGGTTCTGCCGGCAATCCAATGCCGCCGGTGCCTGATGTTGATGTCCCGAAGAAAGCGCTGCCGGCGGTTATTAAGGAGTCCGCTGAACTGCGCAGGATATTCCCCGTTGTGGCATTGACGGTGAGAGCGCCTGCCGTGTTTATATCGCTGAGGGTGATGCTGCCCACTTCTGCCAGCCGGCCCAATTCTATCACAATATTCCCGCTGCCGGCATTCAAAGCAGTCCCCGGTGCCATTGTTACCGAACCCGGGCCTTTGTCGCGATAATTGAGATTGGCGCTGCTATCGTTCCCTCGCAGGGTAATATTCCCGTTCCCGCCTGAGGTGTCGATGCCGGCGTTGATGTTGATGCTGCGACCGGCAATCAGTTCTAAACTGGTGATTGAGTCCGTTTGGATGGGTTCATTTACGGTAATGTCGCTGTGAGCTACGAGGGTGACATTGCCACTGCGAGTGTTAATCTTCTCCGCACCGGCAGTGACGCTAGCCTTAGGGTTGGTGCTGAAAGCATCGTCTTTGCCCCCACCGGCAATCGTGACATTTCGCGCACCGCTGAGGTTTCCTGTAGAGATGCTGCCGGCATAAGCGTTTATGGTGAGAGTGCCGGGAGTGCCACTCTCAGAAGAGAAGCCAAGGAATCCCTTGTTGATGATATCACTCAACTGGCTGGTGATGCTGATGTCTCCCCCCCGCAAAAAGCCAGACGAATTGATGTCGCCGGTGAGGATTATACCACTGGCAGAGAGGGTGAGCGAGCCCCCATTCCCCTGAATTGAAGAAGAGTCCAGCATCCCCCCGGCTGTATCAATCCCACCGGCACTGCTGTTGAGGGCGATATTTCCCCCAGTGCCGGTGCCATAAGAATTCGAGAAGATGAAAGCTGTCTTAATATCCCCAGAAGCCGTCAGGGTGACAGAACCTCCATTTCCCTCTATTGAAGAAGAGCTTAGCACGCCCCCGGCAGTATCAATCCCACCGGCACTGCTATTGAGTGCGATATTCCCCCCACTGCCGGTGCCCCAGGAATCCGACGAGAGGAAACCTGTCTGAATATCCCCAAAAGCCGTCAGGGTGACTGAACCTCCATTCCCCTCCCCTGAAGAAGAGTTTAGCTCGCGATCTACAGTATCAATCCCACCGGCACGGCTTGTGAGAGCGATATTCCCCCCATTGCCGGTGCCATTAGAAGACGACCCGATGTTACCTGTCTTAATATCCCCAGAAGCCTTCAGGGTGACTGAACCCCCATTCCCCATTGAATAAGAGAATAGCTCGCCACCAGCAGTGTCAATCCCACCGGCACTGCTGTTTATGCTGATCTCCCCCCCACTGCCGGTGCCCAAGGAATACGACAGCAATGAGCCGGTGACAATATCTGATGTGGCATTCAGCGCAATCGCCCCGCCGTCGCCCAATTCAGAACTCGTGTCAATATTGCCGGCAGTTATCGCCGCCGCCTCTACTGTAACACTTCTCCCCTCAGCGCGGATCGTGTCCCCCGCATTCATGGAAAATGTGCCGGTGCCATCCTTATCCGCATCCGCTGTCAAGCTAATCGTGCCGGTGCCCGGTTTAAAAGTTAATTCCTTGTCAGACAAGTCCGCCACAGTGATATTGTCAGTCGCCTCTAACTTGACATCCGCATTCCCCTCCAGGCTTTCCAGCTTCGCCTCGGAAATGGTAAAGGTGCCGGTGCCTTCCTCAAACAGGACTTGACTGTCCGTCACTTCGCTGTCAGACTCGCCCCCATCCTTATCCGCAATGGTAATATTTTCTGAGCCCAGGAGCAAGGTGCCCGCAGTGCCAAATGCGGCGCTCACATCAACTGTCCCTCGGAAAATCAGGTTGTCTTTTCCCGACACTCCCACAACTCCGCCATTCCCAGAATTGCTCCCCCCACGGGCGCTAATGTGACCCAAAAAATGAGTCGTCTTATCTGACCAGATTACAACTTTCCCCCCATCTCCATTCAATAGGGCGTCCGCATTAATCACCGAATCCGAACTGACAAAGGTGTGTGAGGCATTTAAGGGGTGCACAGATGGCACAGGCAAGATGCCTGTGCTACGTCCTCGATCGTCGCCGCCAATGAGTGCAGTTCCGCCCCCTAATGCGCCCGAAGCGTTAATACTAGCACCGGCAAGTGCAACGCGGGAACCCAAAACACTGACCCCACCGCCAAAACCACTGGGCGCAGACACATCTATATTGCCCGCAACTACAGCCGTTCCCGATTCCGCCGGTATCCTCACCCCAGAACCCGTCAGAGACACCTCGCCTTTTTGATTAACACTCAGCGCGGAGGCGTGGCCAAAATCAGGTCTGCCGGTGAGCAATTGCGGTAAGGTCATTTGTAGGAATTGCGTTCCCTCCGATCCCCCTACGCCTGTCCCCTCCAAAGCCACCGGCTCAATGTCCAAACTCAACAAATGCCCCTCTTGAGAAATCCGCACCGCACTGTCCCCCGGGACTGCCGCAATGGTAATATTTCCGCCAGGACTTGTCAGGGTGCCGGTGTTGATTACTGTCCCGCCTAATAGAGTAAGATTGTTACCAGATGTTAAGGTTAAATTGCCCTCATTGACAATCGCGCCCGGTTGTGGTAATGCGAAGGAAAAAGCGCTCGGCGTCCCGACAAGGAGACTGTGATCGTTGCTGCCAGCGGCATTAAACCAGCCCGAACCCAACCCGATGCCGGTGGCTGCCGTGGCGGTGAAGTCTGCCGGCACGTTTAAAGAAGCATTTGGGCCAAATAGGATGCCGGCTGGGTTCATTAAGAAGAGATTGGAGTTCCCCCCGCTGACTCGGATTAAGCCATTGATATACGAAGCGTCGCCCCCGACAACCCGCCCCAGGATATTGCGGATATCGGGATTGCTGAGAAAGTTGGCAATCTGTCCCTCACTCAGGCCAAATTTCTGGAAACTGTGGAAAAGATTCGCGCCATCTCTTGACAGGGAGCCGCCTTGTATGTTAATGGTATTCCCCTGCGGCGTGACCGCCGTGCCGGTGCCGTCGGGTGCCGGTGTGATGGTTTGGGCTTGGGCGAGTGCCGGTGCCCAAACTGCGGCGAGAACGGGAACAGCAACCAGTAACGCGCTCATCCGTTTGCCTGCAACGGGTTTCATAAGGCTTGGCTCCCAGAGGGTTTATTGTTTAAAAAACTTTTTCCAGTAGCATACCATGACGTGTCAGCGCTAAGGGGTTTCAACCCTCACCCGCGAGCCGCCGCAGAAAGGCGGGGTAAACCGGCGCTTTCCGGTTCCGGCCCAAAAAACCGCACCGCACCAGCGCCAGTCATCTGTTTCTCCCGCAGGCCCGGTGAGGGATGCAAAAAGTGCATTTAAATCATTAAAAAACTCATTATAACATGTTATTAGTAGCAAAATATACGATCTCCCCCGGTTGAGATTTTAAAGTAGGAAGAGTAGGTGAAGCCCAAATTCATGCCGCTGACCGATCGAACTGAGTCTTTTAACTTGAACCCTATGACTGCTGAAACTTCCCCCAACAAGGCGAACGAAAAGAAGTGTCTGGGTAAAGTGTATCTAGTGGGTGCCGGTCCGGGAGATCCCGGTTTGCTGACTGTCAAAGGCAAAACGCTGCTGGAGTGCGCTGACGCGGTGATTTACGACGCCCTGATCAGCCCGCAAATTCTGGCCCTAATTAACCCGCATGCGGAAAAAATTGATGCCGGCAAGCGCCGGGGGCGTCACTCGCTCGTGCAGGAAGAGACAACTCAGCTGCTGATAGAAAAAGCGCACACCCATGCGGTCGTCGTGCGGCTGAAAGGGGGAGATCCATTTGTGTTCGGTCGCGGCGGCGAAGAAATGGAAGATTTGGTCGCAGCCGGCGTGCCGGTGGAAGTCGTGCCCGGGGTGACATCAGGGATTGCCGCACCGGCTTACGCAGGAATTCCCCTCACTCACAGATCGTACAGCTCCTCTGTAACATTTGTAACCGGCCACGAAGCATCTGGCAAGTACAGGCCCGAAGTCAACTGGCAAGCCATCGCTCACGGTTCCGAAACCATTGTCATCTATATGGGCATTCACAACCTGCCCCATATCATTGCGGAGCTGACTGCAGCCGGTCGCAGCCCGGAAACGCCGGTGGCCTTAATTCGTTGGGGGACACGCCCGGAGCAAGAAGAACTGATCGGCACGCTGGCAACCATTGTACAGCAAGTTGAGGAAACTGGCTTTGAAGCGCCGGCAATCGCCGCCATCGGGGACGTGGTTAACCTGCACAGCGTTTTGGCCCATTGCAGGCCGGTCGTCTTCTGCCCTCAGCCCTAACCCCTCTCCCACAAGGGGAGAACCCTTCACGCGCGCGCAACAGTCTCATACCAGTTGCGGAAAACCCGTTCCCCAGTAACTCGTAGGGTGCGTTCCCGCACGAGGGAACGCACCCTACCCCTGTAGGGGCGGGCCCCCGTGCCCGCCCCCCGAACGAGCCGGCAGAGATGGATAGTGTAAATTCAATGCGCCATAGCTTATTCTGGCAGCTTCGCGACACGGAGATGGGCCTCTGGGGGGACAAGTCCGGAGTGATTTGAGAATATCCGGAAGAAAGCATATATACAAAACAGGTCTAAACTCGGATATTTTTGAAAATCATTTAATCGGAAACCGTTCAAAGGCTTTTGTGGGTGCCGCTCCGCCCAGCCCCCCTCTCCCACAAGGGGAGAGGGGAACAAGAAGAAGATGGGGTTTACCGGGCACGCTGCGGGGGCTGCCACTGTTTGAGGGCTTTCTGGGCGGCAGGGTAGGCGGGCGTGTCCGCTGGGACTAACTTCGCCGCCGCAATGGCAGCCGGCACCATCCCGGCGCGGGCGCGTAACTGAGCGATTTGCCAAATACTGTCGCCCCACTGATTAATCAGGGCTCGGGCTTGCTCGTAATGGGGCTGTCCGGAGCTGATATCCTGGGCTTTGGCTATCGCCTTACTGTAAGAAGACGCCTGTCCCCGCCGGACGAGTTTTTGCGCCTCCTGCAGCAAGCGTTTATTGGTGCGGTCGAGCTTGTCGAGTTCTTCCCAAACGGCAATCAGCTGCTGCGTTCGGTTATAAACCTCGGTGGCTTCCGAGGGCACTAGCCGCGCGGCGGCGATTGCGTTCTTATAATTTTCCTGTTTGGAGCGAGCGATGGCAATATCCAGAATCACCCTCCCCCAACGGTCAATATTTTTCTGCGCCTCTTCATAGAGGGGGTCATTCTTGGGAATTTTCCGAGCTTGGGCTATCGCGTCACTGAACTGGGACGCCGAAGTCGGTTGCAGCGACACAAGCGCTTTGTTGAGCTTCTGCTGGCTCGTCTCCTTCGGATTGCTGGGCGGTTTGGGTGCGGCGGGTTTGACAGCCACAGGTGCCGGTGGTTTGGGTGCGGCGGGTTTGACAGCCACAGGTGCCGGCGGTTTGGGTGCGGCGGGTTTGACAGCCACAGGTGCCGGCGGTTTGGGTGCGGCGGGTGGGGCGGGAATAGCCGCTACCGGTGCCGGCGGTTTGGGTGCGGCGGGAATAACCGCCACCGGTGCCGGCGGTTTGGGTGCGGCGGGTTTGACAGCCGCCGGCACTTGCTCAACCGGTGCCGGTGCCTGTTGCTGAGCTAACTTCGGCTGCCCAAATTTGACCAAATCGGCGATCAGAAAGCCAAACAGCACAAACAGTCCCACGACTGTAGTCCCCAGCAAACCCAGCGCCAGCGGCGCTACCGGCACGCCCCGGGTTGGTGTGGGAGGGGGGGTTAGTGTCACAGGTGGCGAGCTCGGCGAGCCGGTGGGAGAAGCCGCCACCGACTTTTGTGGCTGGGGCTGGGGGGTGCTGGCATCTGGGGGAGTCTTGCCGTTGCTGGAAAGGACGGGTGGCTTAGATTCCAAGGGGGGTTCGCTTGTCTGGGAATTCGCTACCGCAGCAGTCGCCACCGGCTCCCTGAGAGCGTGCAGTTGTTCAGCACTCAATTCCCACTCCTGTTGCCTGAGTTGCACAGCGGGGAGCAACCACTGCTGTGGGGTTGGGGAGTCGATTTCGGGTAAAATAGTCTGGCTGAGTTTTTCTGGCGGGTTGACCGCGATTAATAAATCTTGCCCGGGGCTTTGGTGTTCTTCCCACAATTGAGGCAGGCGAGCGCTCAAGAACTGCGCCAGACTGTCGAAGGTTTTGCAGTTGCCAGAGCGCAGCCCTTCCAGGAGCGCCGCTGTAAAAAATCCGTGTTGTAAAGCATCCGTTGCTGAAGAAAATTCGCTGTTCTGGCAGGAGAGCAGCACCGGAATTTCCATCTCGCGGGCTAATTGAGCGATCCGAGCCCCTATCTGCTGCTCTGAGCCGGTGGCGGCGTGCATATCCATCAACACCAGCACTTGTTCAGCCCGGCAGGACTTGAGGGCGCTAAAAAGCCATCTCGCAGAAATGCCGGTGCTGGCGAGATCGGCAGGATTTCCGTCTGCCGGCATCAGGTAGTCCTCACCGTCCCCGCTGACTGCCACTCCGCAGAAAAACAGCCACAGAACATCCCCCGCACGCAGCTGGTGCCGGCACTGATCGTCTATCATCCTGAGAAGATTTTGCCGGTTTGGGTAAGTTGAGTGGCTGTCCACCGGCGGCGAGGTGTCTGTCAGCAGCAGACACCGGTCAGCGGCAAAGCCGGCTGACTCAATGAGAAAGTTTTCCAGCGCCTGTGCGTCTTGTTTCGCGTAACTTAAAGAGTGGAAGAGCTGGTATTGATTGATTCCGATTACGATTCCGGCGTAATTTTTCATTGGCAATTCCTTGAATAGAGCCAAAATAGTTGGCTGATTAAATACCCCAAACAGACAGCGGTTTGCTGCCCGGAAACTGGCTTTTTCGACTCCCGCAGGCAGCGCTACAGCAGGGCCCGCAGACTTCGCTTGACTGGCCAGCAACCGGTCTTCCGCACCGGCAGGCGTTATTGTTGCGCTAGCTGGTGATTTGCTTATCTATATCACAACATACCTTAAATGTCAAGGATTTTGATTTTGGATTTTGGATGTCCGGATTTTGGATTGGGTATTGGGAATAGGGGTAAGAAACCGGGTTTCTTTGGGCTACAAGACCAAAAATTCGGTCAACACATCCAAAGAAACACGGTTTCTGGCAGTGCCAAACCTGGGCTAGCCCCCTCCCCGCACCCCCTGCGGAGGCTCCCCGCGCGTGCCGCAGGGAGGGGGTTGAGGGTGAGGTTCCTCAGAAAGAGCACACCACCGGCGATGTTTGGGATGGCCAGCGAGCCGGCTGAAACCGAATATCTGTCGAAATGATTACTCCTATTGACGGTTGCGGGGATGGGGAGATTGGCTGTATAATTTTCACAGTAACTCAACTTGAAAATATAAAATTTATTCCATGCAAAACCCGCACTCGATATTGAAGGACAACCCCCTGTGGTTCAAGGACGCCATCATTTACGAAGTGCCTGTTAGAGCCTTTGCCGACAGCAATGGTGACGGGATTGGAGACTTTCGGGGGCTGACAGAAAAGCTGGATTACCTACAAGACTTAGGAGTCACAGCACTCTGGCTGCTGCCGTTCTTTCCTTCGCCGCTGCGGGATGATGGCTACGACATTTCTGACTGCACCAGCGTCAACCCGATCTACGGCACGCTGGAGGATTTTAAAGAGTTTTTGTCAGCTGCCCACCAGCGGGGCATCCGCGTAATTATCGAATTAATTGTCAACCACACCTCGGATCAGCATCCCTGGTTTCAGAGGGCGCGAAGGGCAGCGGCGGGCAGCAAGGAGCGAGATTTCTATGTGTGGAGCGACAGCCCAGAAAAATACCGGGACGCTCGGATTATATTCAAAGATTTTGAGACGTCTAACTGGGCTTGGGACCCGGTTGCCAAAGCGTATTACTGGCACCGCTTCTACTCGCACCAGCCGGATTTGAACTACGACAATCCAGCGGTGCGCCAAGCGGTATTGGAGGTGCTGGATTTCTGGTTGGAAATGGGGGTAGACGGGCTGCGCCTGGATGCCGTGCCTTACCTGTACGAGCGAGAGGGTACGAACTGCGAGAACCTGGCGGAAACCCACGCCTTCCTCCAGCAGCTGCGAGCGCACACAGACGCAAAATTCCCCAACCGGATGCTGCTAGCCGAGGCCAATCAGTGGCCTGAGGATGCCGCTCAATATTACGGCGAGGGGAATGAGTGCCACATGAACTTCCACTTTCCTCTGATGCCTCGCTTGTTCATGGCGCTGCGCCTGGAAGATAACTTTCCGATTATTGACATTCTCCAGCAGACGCCGGTGATTCCCGATAACTGCCAGTGGGGGCTGTTCCTGCGCAACCACGACGAACTCACCCTGGAAATGGTAACAGATGAAGACCGGGATTACATGTATCGGGTTTACGCGCAAGACCCGCAAGCGAGAATTAATTTGGGGATTCGCCGCCGGCTAGCGCCCCTGCTGGGAAATGACCGCAGGCAAATTGAATTGATGAACGGGTTGCTGCTGTCTATGCCAGGAACGCCGGTGCTGTACTACGGGGATGAAATTGGCATGGGAGATAATATTTATATCGGGGATCGCAATGGCGTGCGCACGCCGATGCAGTGGAGCGACGACCGAAATGCCGGTTTCAGCCGCGCCAATCCCCAGCGGCTGTATTTACCCGTTATCGTTGATTCGGAATACCACTACGCAGCGGTGAATGTCGAGGCGCAGCGGGCTAACCCCAATTCCCTGTGGTATTGGATGAAGCGCCTGATCGCCACCCGCCAGCGCTACCAGGCGTTCGGGAGGGGCAGCTTTGAATTCCTGCAATCGGGAAACCGCAAAGTTCTCGCGTTCACGCGCACCAGCGCAGGGGAGCACATCCTGGTGGTGGCGAATTTGTCCCGCTTTATCCAAACGGTGGAATTAGACCTGTCAGCGTTTAAGGGCATGGTGCCGGTGGAAATTTTTGGGCGCACTGCCTTCCCGCCGGTGGGGGAGTCGCCCTACTTCCTCAGCATGAGCCCCTACTCATTTTACTGGTTCGCTCTCAAACTTCAACCCAGCACAATCCAGCAGCCCCGACCTCACGCCGAGCTGCCGGTTCTAGCAGTCACCGGCAAGTGGCAGAATGTTTTTTCGCAGCTGGAGGCGAAAGAGGCACTGGAATCTATTCTGACAGATTACCTGCACACCTGTCGCTGGTGTGCGGGCATTGTCCGGACCATTCAATCGGCACAGATTGCTGAAGCCATTCCAGTGCCCTACAAAGACATCGAAGCGCAGATGATTTTGTTGCGGGTGGACTATACCGAGGGAGATCCCGAAACTTACTTCCTGCTCCTAGCCCTGGCAGAAGGCGAACAAGCGGCGCACCTTTTGGCAGAAATGCCAGACTCTGTGGTGGCTCGCCTGCAGGTTAGTCGGAAAAAAGAAATTGGGGTGTTATTCGACGCGATCGCGGACAAGAACTTTTTGACCTTCCCCCTGGATGCAATTGCTGACAGTCGCTCCTGCAAAGGAATGGCAGGGGAACTGGTAGCCACAGCCACTGATTTATTCCAACAGCTTTACAGTTCCGCCTCTCACCTTGACGGCGCTCTCCTGAAAGGGGAGCAGAGCCACACGTTTGTGGTTTATGGCGACCGGCTGATCCTCAAACTCTTCCGAAAAGTTGAGGAGGGCGTTAACCCCGAATTGGAGATCGGGCGCTTTTTGGGCGAGAAAAAACTCTTTAAAAACTTTCCCGCCATTGCTGGTGTGATCCAGTACCGCCGCCCAAAAGCGCAACCCGTGACGGTGGGGATATTGCAAGAGTTTATTCCAGACGCCCGCAGTACCTGGGACTACACTCTCGACAGCCTGCGCCAATACTTTGATAGCGTTATAGCGCAGCAGGGGGCGACCGCAGAACTGCCCGTCCCCCCTGGCTCCCTGCTAGATTGGCAAGCCGCTGAGATTCCGGAAATCGCTTCCCAAACCATCGGTTCCTACCTGTCTAACGCTAAACTTCTCGGTCAGCGCACCGGCGAACTCCACATTGCTCTGGCTGCCGACTCAGAGAATCCCAACTTCGCCCCAGAACCCTTTTCGTCATTTTACCAGCGCTCCATCTACCAGCACTCGCGCACCCTGACGGGGCAAGTATTCCTGCTGTTGAAAGATCGCCTGGAGGACTTGTCAACCGACACTCAAAAGTTGGCGCACGCTGTTCTCAACCGGCAAAAAGAGTTTCTGGCACGGTTCCAGGATGTTCTCAATTTAAAAATCACCGCCCTGCGCACCCGCTATCACGGGAACTACCATCTGGGGCAAGTGCTTTACACCGGCAAGGACTTCACGATCATTGACTTTGAGGGAGAGCCGGCTCGCAGTTTTAGCGAGCGGCGCATCAAGCGCTCGCCCCTGCGAGACGTGACGGGGATGCTGCACTCATTCAACTACGCGGCTCACACAGCGCTGCGCAATGAAGTGGAAAGCGGCATGGTTCGCCCTGACAGTCTGCCCTTGATGGAGCAATGGGTGCAGTTTTGGTATTCCTGGGTGAGCGCTGCTTTCTTGAATGGCTATCTGCAAACGGCGAGCCAAGACTCTTTCTTACCAAAAACTCAGAAAGAAATGCAAGTGCTTTTGGATGGATATTTGCTGGAGAAAGTCATCTATGAATTGGGCTACCAGCTCAAAAATCGCCCGGACTGGGTGGAAATTTTGCTGAAACGGCTTCTCCAACTGTAGGCGAAGAATTCGCGGCAAGAATCTGCCGTTAAACTCAAACATCGCCGCCCCATGTTTCTCGTTCCCAGGCACCCTTACGGGAAGCCTGCGGCTACCGCCTGGGAACGAGGGGAAATGAAGAATTACTGGTTGCGCCGGCTGACGAGCAGCGCCACGGGGAAGTGTTGCAGGATCTCTGCGATCGCCATCTTGCCACTGCCAGAAATCGTCTGCTCGGTGATAGCATTGTGCCACGCAGACGGCGCACCTTGCGGGAGCTGGATGTGAGTGTCCGCCCAGACTTTTTCGCCGAGGGGATACTCCTCAGGCGTCACCAGCGCTGTGAACAATCGGGGCGCAACGGCGATCGCGGTCGTGTCGCCACAGCTTCTCGCAAAAGCCACAATATGCTCCTTGAATTTCCCCACCACCTCCAGAGGCTGGTAATCTCCTTTCTGGAACACTTCCAAATTCTGGGAACGCGCCTGCAGAGCTTGGAAAGCTAGAAACAGCTTAATTCGCCCATCTTCCTTATCAGACAGTAAAGCCTTCAGGAGCTTTAGAATATCTGTCTTGGCTTTGTCTTTGAGCTCCTGTAAAAACCAGATGCGCCGGTCGAAATTAACCGGACGCCGGTTGTCCGGATCTACCATGCTCAAATCCCACAATTCCGTTCCCTGATAAAAATCGGGCACGCCTGGAGAGGCGAGTTTCAGCAACGTCTGCGAAAGCGAGTTAAAGATGCCATAGCCAGCCACCCACTTCTGGAAGGGCAGAAACTCCTTCAGGAATTCATTCGAGTCAGAAGGCTCTAAAACTTTCTCCACAAAGGCCAGAAATCTCTCTTCATATTCCGTATCGGGGCGCAGCCAAGCCGTATGCACCTTCGCTTCCCTTACGGACTTGAGCGTGTAGTCTTTGATCCGCCCGATGAATTCAGCCCGCTCACTTTCATAAAACGGAAAAGCCCCAACCAAGGTCTGGTAAAAGAAATATTCGTCATTGGCAACCGGAACCGCTCGCCCGCTAAGGTCGCTTTTCTTCGAGCGATTGATTTCACTCCAGCGCCTTACCTGTTTTTCCCACTCTTCCGGGATTTCTGAAAGCACATTCAGTCTCGCCCGCGCATCCTCGCCTCGTTTGGTGTCGTGGGTTGCGGTAGCGTTCATCTTGTGAGGCCACTGGGCCATCTGCTGTTGATTGAATGAGTGGAACTCGTCGGGGGTGATGCCAAATTTTCCAGGATTTCCCCCCACTTCATTCAAGGATATCAGCCGGTTGTACACGTAGAATAGCGTGTCCTCAATCCCTTTCGCCATCAGAGGGCCGGTCACCTGCTGCAGCCGCATCACGAAGTGGAGCCGCTGAGCTTCTTCTGCCGGTAGCGGCTTTTCAAATTCCTGCAAAAGCAACTTTTCAATGAAGTTAATTTCGTTCAAAAACAGCGGAATTCGCTTTTTCGCCGCTTCGATAACTTCCTGGATGTAGGCGCGATCTTCTTGCCTCATCCCATCCCCATTTACATAGGTGCGATAAACTGGGAAAAGCTCCAGCACTTCGGAAAGCGTTCTTTTCAGACCGTTGAGGGTAAAATCACTGGATCGCCTGGACTGACCGGCTATTTTTTTCAATATTTGAGCCAGATTGTCTACATCCCCCGCCAAGGTTTTATCGACTATCAGGTGTTTTTTCTCAAGAAACAGCTGCTGGTAAGGGCTGTGACAGTCAGTAAAGTTACTGTAGATGTCGCTAAACTGTTCCTCACTCTCCCGCCGGCAGAAAATCCCATTGAGGTAGTTCAAGAAATCGTAGCCGCTTGTCCCATGAATGGGCCAACAATCGGGCAAGTTTTCTTTCAGCTCCAAAATCTTTTCAACAGTGATGTAGGCGTTTCCCATTTTCTGCCTGAGTCTCTTGAGATATTCTGTTGGGTCATAAAGTCCGTCAATGTGGTCTATCCTCAAGCCGGTTATTTTTCCTTCTTCAACGAGCTTGCTGACTAGAACGTGCGCTTTGTTAAAAACTTTTAGTTCTTGGATTTTGACAGAAATCAGTTCGTTGACGTTAAAAAATCTTCGGTAATTGATTTCTTCCGCCCCGACTTTCCAGAAAGATAGCCGGTAGAACTGTTCGGCCAGCAAACTGTCCAAAAGGTTAAAACTCTCTGGGTGCCCCTTCTCTCCATTAAAGTCTTTCACATTGCGCTCGATAAATTCTTGGACGTGAGGGTTTTGCGCGTGCAGCTCCCACAAAAGTCCTTTGACAAAGGCTAGCTGGTCATATCGCTCCTTGCCTTTGTGCTCGCTGGGAAGGTTCTTGAGCAGGTAAAAAACACCCAGCAACTTCATAAAGTCTGGATGATTCCTTCCCCCTAGCGCTCTCGGCAAATAGGCCAAATTGTGAGTGAGGAACCGGGAATAAGATTCTATGCGCACCGGCAACTTAAGGCTGCAGTAATTGACGCTCAACCCACTCTCGTCATAGCTCAGCTGAATTTCGCCATTCTCCAAGGCTTCTCCGTAAAAAGTGCCCAGCATGGGAGCGAGCACTCGCCCCTTGATATCCTCATAAGGGTGATTCCACTCAATGTCGAAGTAGTCACAATAATCGGAGTCTTGGCCATTTTCCATAATGTCCATCAGCCACAGGTTTTGGCTGTCATAAGCCATGTGGTTGGGAACTATATCCTGCACCCACCCCATGTGGCGCTGCTGAAGTTCGCTCACCAGCGCTTCAAATTCCTCTGGCGTCCCCAATTCTGGATTGATTTGAGAGGGATCGACTACATCATAGCCGTGGGTGCTGCCTTTTCTGGCTTTAAAAATTGGCGAGGCATAGATATCTGAAATCCCTAATTCCGCCAGGTAATCAATTATCTTTTTTGCCGCCTCGAAGTTAAAGGCTGACTGCAATTGCAATCGGTAAGTTACTGCTGGAATCCTCATGATTAAATCCTCGCTTCTAAAAAATGGTCTGGAGCGCGTGTGGGCGGGGCTGGTAGGGCTAAAGCCCAACTGCAAACGGTAGGGCTGGTAGGGCTAAAGCCCAACTACATACTTTTGCCCTACTGCTGGTACAGCGCAAAACTGTGCCGTTTGACTGTCAGTTCCCGCTCGGGCTCCAGTTGGTCTGGCAATGTGGGTTCGGAACCCATCCACTTGGGGTCAGACGAGTCCAAAATCTTGTGCCAATTGCCGCTCGGAGGTGTGGCCTTAAAAGTCACCTCTTTGGCATTCAAGTTCATTATACAGTAAATTTGGCTTTCCCTGTTCCAGCGGTGAAGGAACAAAATCTTATCTTCCTCAATAACCGAGGCTTCTAGATTCTGCTTGTCGAGCTTTTGCAGGGCGGGTATGGTGCGGCGCAACTGAATTAGATGCCGGTAGAAGTCCAGCAGGGTTTTGTGTTTGCCCTCTTCCCGCTTCCCCCATTTCAACTTGGACTTCTCAAAAGTCTCGCGACTTTCAGGCTCTATGTACTCCCCTTCCAGATGAAAAGCGGCGAATTCTTTCTTCCTCCCCTCTCGGACTGCTTGGCACAAGTCAGGGTCGGTGTGACTTACGAAATAGAGAAATGGAGCTTCTTCTCCGTACTCCTCACCCATAAAGAGAAGGGGGATGTTTGGAGACAGAAAAAGCGCACCGGCAGCCAGCTTCAGCGCCTCGAACGAGATCAGGTTCGCCAGCCGGTCGCCCAGCATTCGATTCCCAACTTGGTCGTGATTTTGGGCGCAAACAACAAATTGGTGGCCCGGACGGTCGCTGGCATCGCTGCCGTGATATCTTTTCCGATAAGGGGAGTATGTCCAGGAGTAAACAAAGCTTTCTTTATAGGCTTTTGCCAGCTGCTCGCACTGGCCGTAATCCTGGTAATAGTCCAGCTGCTCGCCGGTGAGCAAGGTGTGAAGGCAGTGATGGAAATCGTCACTCCACTGCGCGTCCATGCCATACCCGCACAACTCTTTTTCGCGAATCACCCTCACGTCGTTTAAATCGCTCTCGGCGATTAGATAGAGCTTCCGCCCAACCGACTCGGAAAAAGCAGCAACTCTGTCCGCCAATTCCTGCAAGACGTGCTTCGCCCCCAAGTCACACATGGCGTGGATGGCATCTAGTCGCAGGGCGTCAATGTGGTAATGCTCGAACCAGTAGATGGCGTTTTCAATAAAGTAGTTGCGGACATCGGGGCTGTGGGCGTCATCAAAGTTGATCGCCCAGCCCCAAGGCGTGTTGTAGGTTTCTGTCAAGTAGGGGCCATATTGGCCGGTGTAGTTTCCTTCGGGGCCAAAGTGGTTGTAAACCACATCCAGAATGATTGAGATTCCCCGCTGGTGTGCGGCGTCAACCAGTTGCTTCAATCCTTGCTGACCCCCGTAGGAATTCTGCACCGCATACGGATAAGTGCCATCATAACCCCAGTTGCGGTCGCCCGGAAACTGCGCGATTGGCATAATTTCAATCGCACTGACACCTAAATCCCGCAACTCGCCCAACCGGGGAATAATCGCCTCAAAGGTGCCCTCCGGCGTGAAAGTGCCGGTGTGCAGTTCGTAAATAATCATTTCCTCCAAGGGAACGCCCGACCAACCGGCATCAGTCCAGTTCATCTGGCTGTGATCCACCACCTCAGACGCCTCGTGCACGCCGTTGGGTTGCGAGTGCGATGCTGGGTCAGGTCTGTTCACTTCCCCGTCCAGTTTGTAGAAATACAGTGTTCCCGGATCGATGCCTTCAGCTGTTGCTTTCCAGTACCCCTCAGCCGCATGCATCGGGAGCAGGCGCTTGTCAGGAGAAACGATTTGTACAGCAACTTCTCTGCGAAAGGGAGCCCAAACGGTAAATTCACACCGACCTTCACCCTGATAATTACAGCCGATTTTCACCTTGAATCTCCTTGACTCAAACTTGGTCTTTCAGGTGTTCTGTTTTTCTCGTCTTCTTCCGCGCACTTCACAGTCAAAATCTAGCCAAGTCAACCGCCTTTGACTTTCCAGGTTTCTCAAGCTATTTGTCAAGCTTTTTCTGCTGTCGCTCTTCTTATTAATTCCTCCCACAGCGCCCGATCGCTTTCGTTTAAGCATAAGTGGCCAAGATTTGACTCGAACCGTCCCACTGTATTCAGGCTTCTGCTATTCTTCCCTCCTGCGCGTGAAAACCTGACGCTGTCTCACCATAACATACGGCTCTCAGCAGGCGCTGATTTTCTGCCTTGCATTAAGCACACGCGAAATCAAGCCCATATTTATGAAATCCATCTTAATATAACTGGCTCGCCAATTACAGCAACTTTATAAAAATAAACATAAGAATATCTTATAAGTCGTCGGCAACACACTCCGCTGGATGGGTCGCGCCTCACTTTTGTAAATCTTTCCAAAGGCTGATGCGGATACGGGGACTTTAGTGCCTATACGCAAGCGACTCGCCGCAAAAGTCAGAGACAGCCGATTCCTGAAAATGGCGGGTGTTGGCTCCGACCGCTAAAACAGCGTCACCCCAAACCGGCAGGAGCTGGCAGCCGTCGCCGCGCTCGCTCTCAATTCCGGTTGAAAAGGTTTCGTTCCTCGGCAGCTGTCAGGCCAGCCGGCACCCCCTGGAGTCGCCAGAAGTGCTTTACAATTCTGTTTTATCAAAATTCCCCGTCAGGCCAGCACCTGTGCTATCTTAACCCCGAACCCCGAACCCCTAACCCCTATTAAGGAGTGCGCCGCTTGTGAGTCCCAGACGTTCCCTGTCCTTATCGCGCCGTCAAGTGATTCGAGGTTTGCTGGCTGCCGGCACCTTTGGCGCGACCGTGCGCTTCGCCACCGGCTGCACGCCGGCGCAGCAACAGAGCCAAACAGGTCAAGCCCCAGCCGGCGCTGGCAAAACCGTCAACATGGGGTTTATCTACGTTGGGCCGAAAGACGACAGCGGCTATAACCAAGCTCACGCCGAAGGGAGAGCCGGCATCTCCAAACTGAGCTGGGTCAAAACAGTGGAAGAAGCCAGCGTTCCCGAAACGGCAGCAGTCGAAGAAACCATGCGGAACATGATAAACCTTGACGGCGTAACCGTCCTGTTCCCCACCTCCTTTGGCTACTTTGACCCGCACATCCTGAAAGTCGCCCGGGAATACCCGCAAGTGCAATTCTTCCACTGCGGCGGGCTCTATCAGGAGGGCAAGCACCCCAAAAATGTGGGCAGCTACTTTGGCTATATCGACGAAGGGAATTATATTTCTGGCATCGTTGCCGCTCACACCTCCAAAACCGGCAAATTGGGGTTTATTGGAGCCAAACCCATACCCGTCGTATTGCGCAACATCAACAGCTTTACCCTGGGGGCGCGAAGCGTCAAGCCGGCAGTAACAACCCAGGTCATCTTTACCGGCGACTGGGCGCTCCCCATCAAAGAAGCCGAAGCTGTCAACAGCCTCGCAGACGGGGGAGCCGATGCCGTCACCTGTCACGTAGACAGCCCCAAAGTGGTCATCGAAACAGCAGAGAAACGGGGGATTTTTTGCTGCGGCTACCACGCCAATCAGTCAGCCCTCGCCCCCAAAGGCTATCTCACCGGCGCTGAGTGGGACTGGGCGAATGTTTACTCCCGATACGCAGAACAGCTTCGCGATGGCAAAACGCTGGTGGATGGCAGCATCCCTCACCTGCTGCGGGGGGGTTTGAAAGACGGCTTTTGCAAGCTGTCGCCTTATGGCCCCGCTGTGAGTCAGGCCGCTAAAAAGGATGCTGAAGCCGCACTGGCTAAATTCAAAGCCGGCACAATGGTAATTTACAAAGGCGAAATCAAAGACAGCACCGGCAAAATTATCATCCCTGCCGGCAAGGAGTACAAGCAGCAAGACATTGAGCTAGAATCCATGAATTGGCTCGTCGAAGGTGCCCTCGGCAGCCTCAAGAGTTAATCGCCATGCTTTCTCGCCGCCTCTGTTCAACTTTGGAAGCAATTTGTCTGCCGGTGGGAGCCGCACTCGTATCCCTGCTTGTATTTGGAGTGTTTTGCGCCCTCGCCGGCGCTAATCCCGTAGAGGTGTACGCTTCAATTTACAAAGGGGCATTTGGCAGCTGGTTTTCCTGGCAAAACACCTTAATTCGGGCTGCTCCGCTGATGCTCAGCTCCCTGTGCACCCTGCTGCCCTTCCAGCTAGGTTTGGTGATTATTGGCAATGAGGGCGCTCTCGTCGTCGGGGGTGTGGCGGCGGTGGCGGCGGGACTGGCCCTACCGGCTGCGCCCCCTTTAATCGCGCAAGTGGCAATGGCCCTTGCCGGCACAGTCAGCGGCGGGCTGTGGGTTGCCTTTGCGGGAGCGCTGCGGCACTATCGCGGCGTCAATGAAACCATCAGCAGCTTGCTGCTCAATTACATTGCCATCGCGCTGATGAACCACCTCGTAGAAGGGCCAATGCGCGACCCCAGCAGTCTCAACAAGCCTTCCACCTACGCCCTCGCAGAGGCCAACATGCTCGGGACTCTCCCCGGCACCCGCGTTCATTACGGCCTCCTCTTCGGCCTGATTGCCTGCACACTCGCCTATATCCTGATTCGGCGCACCACCTTTGGCTTTGCCGCCCGCACAGCCGGCGGCAATCTGCGGGCGGCTCGCATGGCGGGACTGCCGGTGGGCCAACTGACCTTAGCCATTTGTTTTCTAGCCGGCTCCTGTGCGGGACTGGCCGGCACCCTCGAAGTCGCCGCCGTCCACGGGCGAGCCAACGAGTCCCTGAACGCCAACTACGGCTACACCGGCATCCTAGTAGCCTTTGCCGCCCGCCACAATCCCCTCGCCGCCATCCTCTGCGCCATCCTCCTCGGCGGGATTCTCGCCAGCGGCGGCATTCTCCAGCGAGCCCACCAACTCCCCGACGCCACCATTCTCGTCTTTCAGGGAATCGTCTTCCTCACCGTCCTATTCACAGACTCTCTATACGGAAAACTACCCATTTTTTCTCCTTTCCGACACCGGCAAGGCTTGCCCAACAAAAAAGACTCTTGGCGTCCTTGGCGTATTGGCGGTTAAAACCCTTACTGCAAACAGACGAAAAACAGTGGCAGCAGAATCTCTTGGTTGGTGGGGAGTGCCCCTGGCGATAGCCGCCGGCACCTTGCGGGGCAGCGCTCCCTTCCTGTTCGTCAGCTTAGGCGAGTGCCTGACAGAAAAAAGCGGCAAAATCAATCTCGGTTTAGAGGGCACCCTGCTGATGGGGGCGATGAGCGCCTATGCCATCTCCTACCTGACCGGCTCCCCCTGGCTGGGCGTGCTCGCCGCAGGGTGCGCCGGCATGGCGTTGGGGGCGATGCACGCTTTTTTGGCGCAGCGCCCGGGAGTTAGCGATGTAGCCGTTGGCATCGCCATGATTATTTTTGGCAGCGGTTTGGCCTTCTTCCTGGGAAAGCCGTTTATTCAGCCGGCAGCTCCCCAGTTACCCGCGCTGGAATTCGGCAACTGGAGCGAAATGCCGCAAATCCGGGCGGCGCTGAAAGTCAGCCCCCTGTTTTTAATCGGTGCCGCGCTCGCCCCCTTGATGCAGTGGTTTTTCCGTTCCACCCGCTGGGGACTGTTCATCCGCGCCGCCGGCGAGAGCCCGGAAGCAGCCAGAGCGATGGGCGTCCCCGTCAAGCGAGTCCGCACGCTCTGCATCGTGGCGGGCAGTTTTCTTGCCGGCATTGGGGGCGCTTACTTATCCCTGTACTATCCAGGGAGCTGGAATGAGCGCATCTCCAGCGGACAGGGGCTGGTGGCGGTGGCATTAGTGATCTTCGCCCGCTGGAATCCCGTGCGGTGCCTGTACGCAGCCTTGCTGTTCGGTGGGGCGCAGGCGCTTGGCCCAGCTTTGCAGTCCGCCGGCGTGGGTTCCTACTACCACCTGTTTAATGCCGCTCCCTATATTTTGACGCTGGCGGTGATGATTTTTACCTGTTCGCCGGCTCGCACTTCCGCCGGCTCGCCGGGAGCGTTAGGGAAAAACAATGATTAGCCTCGCCCCAAGGCAAGCCGGTCAAGACTTCTATTAAAATGACAAAACTTGTGCCAGAGAAAAGCCTACCTGTGAAAATCTCCCCTGAGGTTTCTGCCCGGATACAGCTTTTACGATTTCCTCTCATCGCGGCCATCGTATTTATCCATTCTGCGCTGCCTGATGTCAGCCCTGCAAGCAAATTTATTCAAAACCTGGGTTCCAACACGCTGGCTCGGGTGTCAGTCCCACTTTTCTTTATTATTTCTGCTTTTCTGTTTTATTTCAGTTTTCAGCTCTCCTTTGAAAGCTGGATAAAAAAACTTAAATCTAGAAGCCAGTCCCTGCTAATTCCTTACCTTTTTTGGAATCTGTCTTTCCTTTTACTTCTTTTAGGCTTGCAGTCAATTCCGGCCACTTCTGCACTGCTTGCCGAGCGCTACAGCCAGAAAGTTTTGGACTTCAATATAGAGGGACTCGCCGGCGCTATATTCCCCCTGAAAGGAGAGCCCATACTTCTACACTTTTGGTTTATTCGGGATTTGATTATCTATACTATCTTTTCCCCGCTCTTTTTGATTGCCGCCAAGCGAGCGCCCTATCCAGTCCTGGGATTGCTGGCACTTCAGTGGTTTTTTCCGTCAGATTTGAGGGTGCTGAGCTTAAATCCCGAAGGCACTTTTTTTTATTATTTAGGATGCCTGATGGCTGTCCAGCGGTGGGATTTGACCCGGGCTGACAAACACAAAAATCTAATTGTACCAGCATACCTGACACTGGCAATTGCTGTGGCCGGACTCCTAACAGCAGATGTGGGAGGGCTGACAACCCAGATTGTATGTCTCACAAAATTGCTGGGGATTGTAGCTTGTTGGTGCGCCGCGAGTGAGCTGGGGAAAAAAGCGCAGAAGATTCTATTCAGCCTGTCTGGTTTTGCCTTTTTTCTTTATGCCGCTCACGAGCCTGCAGGAGGAATTTTTAGAAAGCTAGTCTATCGATTTCACTCCCCAGAGAATTCAGTCACATTCCTGCTTTACTATTTTTTGCTCCCTGGACTCACCATCGCGCTCGTGCTAGCAGTTGGCTGGGTGCTGCAAAAATCTGCCCCCAAATTTTTCCAAGTCGTAACCGGCGGCAGGGGTTAGGGAGGCGGCTCTCCCGGGAGCGTGACGCAAGCCGTGCCGGTCTGTTGCTGAAAGGCGTTAATGGGGCGTGGGGCGAGGAGCGTGGCGCATCGGGCGAGCTGGCGGGTGTTTGGGGCAATGGGGAATTCTCAAGTTTTCACCGCCGCCATCAAATGATATCATATTCCGTATTGCATGACTCTCCTTTTTTGGCGAGTTCTGCGTCTGCTGCTGTTCGCTTTTGGGAAAATCACATGACACCCATTATTAATCCAGACAGCCCCCCCGAAATCGAACTGGTGAATATCACCAAGCTATTCGGCTCCCTGACAGCAGTGGGTGGCGTTTCCCTGAAATTGAAACCTGCTACCTTTCACGCCCTGCTGGGAGAAAATGGCGCGGGGAAAAGTACGCTGGTCAAGTGCGTCACCGGCTACCACACTGCGGATGCCGGTACAATTCTCATTAACGGGATTCCCAGAACCGTCGCCAGCCCCTACGACGCCTGCAAGTATGGCATTGGCATGGTTTACCAGCACTTCACCCTCATCCCCGCAATGACTGTGGCAGAAAATCTCGTGCTGGCTCGCCCTGACACGCCTAACTTTATCGACTGGAAGTCGGAATACCAGCGGTTAAATGCGTTTCTGGAAACTGCTCCTTTTAAAGTCAGCCTTCACGCGCCGGTCGAGCAACTGGCGGCTGGGGAAAAACAAAAAGTAGAAATCCTCAAACAGCTGTACCTGAAAAATCGGGTCTTGATTCTCGATGAGCCGACTTCTGCGCTGACTCCTGATGAGGCGAATGAGGTTTTGGGGTTGCTACGCGACGCCGTGAAGGCGGGAAAGTTAAGCGTTTTGCTGATCACCCACAAATTTCGCGAAGTGATGGCGTTTGCTAGTGAAGTCACGGTGCTGCGGCGCGGTCAGGTTGCGGGGGGCGGCGCTGTTCAGGATTTCTCGACCGCAGACTTGGCTGAGATGATGCTGGGTGAGGAGCGCACCTTTGTTCGCGGGTCGAAAACAAGCCAGTCTCCTGGGGAGCCGGTGCTGGTTCTTCAGGGGCTTCGCGCTCATAAGGATAATGGTTTGGAGGCTGTCGCGGGAGTGAATTTAAGCGTGCGTGCCGGCGAGATTGTCGGGATTGCCGGTGTTTCTGGGAACGGTCAGCGGGAACTGGTAGAAGTGCTAGCAGGACAGCGCCGCGCCACGGCAGGTAAAATTTTGGTAAATGGGGAAGTCTACAGAGCAACGCGGGCAGAAATGGTGAGGCACCAGATTTTTTGCTTGCCAGAAGAGCCGCTGCGAAATGCGTGCGTGCCGCACATGAGTGTCGCGGAAAATCTCGCTCTGCGCAGCTTCGACCGGCCTCCGATCGCCAAGAAGGGTGGGTTTCTCGACCTGCAAGCGATGCGGCACGCCGCGCAGGCTTTGGTTGAGCGTTTTTCTGTGAGAGCGACCTCTGTGGATATGCCGGTGAGCCTGCTTTCTGGCGGGAACGCGCAGCGCACTGTTCTGGCGCGAGAACTGTCATCAGAAACTGCTAAATTGCTGGTAGCAGCTAATCCATGTTTTGGGTTAGATGTGGCGGCGGTTGAGTGGATACACTCCCAGCTGGTTGCGGCGCGGAATCGGGGAGTTGCAGTGCTGCTGGTGAGTGAGGATTTAGACGAATTGCTAGCGCTGGCTGACCGGCTTGTGGTGATGGCCGGTGGGGCATTTGTGTTTGAGAGCGAAGTCGATACAGCCGATTTAGTTGAGATTGGTCACCGCATGGCAGGGCACTGATAGCAATTTTGGATTTTGGATGCAAGGATTTGGGATTTAAAAACACGGCAGTAAAGTCTTTTCTGCCAGACAAAAACTATATCTATGTTTTTCATATGAGTGAGGGACTGAGAAACCCGGTTTCTTAAAGAAACCGGGTTTCTGGGGCGTACTTCATCAAGCGTGAAAACCGCTATAGCAATGCCCAATGCACTCTCGCCCACTGCCCAGTGCCCTAATGTCGGTTTTGCCCAACTGCTGGCCAAAGAATCCGGATAGCAGCGACTTGAGTTGGAATGTCTGAGAAAGCAGGCATAATTAACCCTAACAGGGCGGCGGCGAGAAACCGGGTTTCTTTAAGAAATCTGGGTTCTTGATGTGGGGTGTTAAGCTCGCGGAACTCACCCTACTGCTCTTGTCAGCCAACCGGACCTCTGGTAAACTCAAATGCCCAAATACACTTTGGACGAAATTCTGGAAATCCTTAAAAATCTCACTCCAGAAGAAAAAGCCCAGCTGCAAGAGCAGCTGCCGGCGGTTTTGGATGGAGCCGGCGCACCGGCTTCCCGCTTCCAGACACAAACCCAGCAGTCTCAATCTTTCGGCAACATTAGTGCCGGAGAGGGGAATGCTTTTGCCGGCGGTCAAGTTTCAGCAGAAGGAGCGATAAACTTAGAGGGGACTAGCGCTCAAGCTCACACCGCAGAGATTCAAGAGGCTCTCGACTTGTTGCGCCTCATTAAAAAAGAAATTGCCCAGACTTCTCTCCTGAAAAAAAACAAAAATAAAAATCTGCAATCGACCCTGGAAGTTGTTCTAGAAGAACTCAAAAAGGACAAGCCGGATAAAGACCTGATTGACCTGGCTCTTGAATCTCTAGAAAAAGGCTTGAGAGGCGTCGACCGCCTCGCTGGGCCAACTCGGAGAGTGGCCGAAATCATCGCGACAGCTTGGCTGGGTCTCTAGGGGATGCAAGGATTTTGGATGCAAGGATTTTGGATTGGGGATTGATTGTTTTCCTCAATGCCCCATGCGCCATGCCCTATGCCCCATGCCCCATGCCCCATGCCCAGCTTCTGTCCTGTGGCCCACGCCCCATGCCCCATGCCCCATGCCCCATCCATTATTTCCCGAGCCCGGGCGCTGTCTTCCTGAAGGCTGATTTCAGCCCGTTTGACATCTGCCTCTGGGTAGATGCGCGCGCGCCGCGAATTCAGTATCTTAGACAAGTATAAATACGTCCTTAAAAGTCGGTATCAATGTCGTTTTCAATCCCGCCACCTCGTTTTAGGCGGGTCTTTTAGTTTGGGCGCACAAAACGTTAGGGCATTTTGGCAACCGCAAGCAGCAGATTGTGGCTACCGTGGAGAGGGATGGGATATTTCGCTCAAGTAGCCATGAGAACAGACAAGCTTACCATCCAAGATTTGCATCTAGCAATAGAAGACCTGCCCTCCCCACAGCCGGAAACAGTGACGGTGGGAAATCCTATTTCTATTTATTGCGTTGGCCCGCCGTCCGATGGCCCTGCGTCGTGGCCAGTCGTGTCTGATATCTCGGCATAGGGCATGGGGCATGGGGCATGGGGCATGGGGCATGGGGCATGGGGTATGGGGCATGGGACATGGGCCATTGAGGAAAACAATCAATCCTTGCATCCTTGCATCCTTGCATCCAAAATGCCCAGTCCCCAGTGCCCCATGCGTAAGCGTTGCGGCTCCGCAGGAGCGGCGTGCCCAGTGCCCCCGGCTGCTAGTTGCGGTTAATCAACAGGACTCGATGTTAATGTAAAACCTGCATTTTATAAATGCAGTAATCGCATTTATTGCAATATTCTGTAACAAACTATACGATTTTCCTCCCTTGGCTGGATTTAAGGTATCTACAAACCACCCTTAACCAACAGCTAACGGATGAATCAACCGGCTTTTTGAGAAACACGCCCACCACTCAATGGAACGCCATGCAGGAAGAGGAACTCAGGGTCTGCATAGTGCCTGACAGGGCACCTTTACAGAACCGCTTATGATTCTGTTGCAAAATATACAAATTAGTTTTTCAAATCGCATACATAAGCTGAAACAAACAGATTTTAGGCGGGCGCACGCAACAGCAGAGCAACTTCAGAAACACGACCAGCACGTATCCAAGAATCAAGGAGAGTAACCCGATGACAGTGACAGCCACACAGACAGCAAGCCTCAACAAATTTGAAAAATTGAAAGCCGAAAAAGACGGTCTTGCCGTAAAGGCTGAACTGGATCACTTTGCCCAGATTGGCTGGGAAGCGATGGACGAAACCGACCGGGACTACCGGCTCAAGTGGCTGGGCGTCTTCTTCCGCCCCGTAACTCCCGGCAAATTTATGATGCGGATGCGCATCCCCAACGGCATTCTCACCAGCACTCAAATGCGGGTGCTCGCCGAGATTGTCCAGCGCTACGGCGACGACGGCAATGCCGACATCACCACCCGGCAAAATCTCCAGCTTCGCGGAATCCGGATTCAGGACGTTCCAGATATCTTCAGACGCCTGAAAGCCGTCGGTTTGACCAGCGTCCAGTCTGGCATGGACAACGTGCGCAACATCACCGGCTCGCCGGTTGCAGATCTCGACGCCGGGGAATTGATTGACACCCGGGGGCTGGTGCGCCAAGTCCAGGACGCGATCACCAACAACGGCGAGGGGAACCCAGAATTTAGCAACTTGCCGAGAAAATTCAACATTGCCATTGAAGGCGGGCGCGATAACTCAGTCCACGCGGAAATCAACGACATTGCCTTCGTGCCGGCGTATAAAGATGGCGAGCTGGGCTTCAACGTTATCGTCGGAGGCTTTTTCTCCGCCAAGCGCTGCGACGCGGCTATTCCTCTGAATGCTTGGGTGAAACCCAACGACGACGTAGTTGACCTGTGCCTTGCCATTCTGACAGTATATCGCGACAGCGGTCTGCGAGCCAACCGGCAAAAAGCTCGGCTGATGTGGCTGATTGACGAGTGGGGCGTGGAAAAATTCCGGGCGGAAGTGGAAAAACAGTTAGGGCGAGAGTTGCTAGCAGCCGCACCCAAAGATGAAATCGACTGGGAAAAGCGCGACCACATCGGCATTTCCCCGCAAAAGCAACCGGGGTTGAACTATGCAGGATTGCACATCCCCGTCGGTCGCCTGTACGCTGCGGACATGTTTGATTTGGCTCGCATAGCGGACGTGTACGGCAGTGGCGAAATCCGCCTTACCGTCGAGCAAAATGTTATCCTCCCCAATATCCCCGACTCTCGCTTAGTTGCCTTCAAGAAAGAACCGCTACTGCAGCGATTCTCCATCAATCCAGGTCCCCTGACGCGGGCGCTGGTTTCCTGCACCGGCGCACAGTTCTGCAACTTCGCCCTCATTGAAACGAAAAATCGCGCCCAGGCGATGATTAAGGAACTGGAAGCCGAACTGTTCTTGCCCAAGCCGGTGCGGATTCACTGGACAGGCTGCCCCAATTCTTGCGGCCAGCCCCAAGTGGCCGATATCGGTTTGATGGGGACAAAAACCCGCAAAAATGGCAAAACTGTCGAAGGTGTTGACCTCTATATGGGCGGCAAAGTGGGCAAAGACGCCCATCTGGGCACCTGCGTGACTAAGGGGATTCCTTGCGAAGACCTCAAGCCGGTGTTGCGGACTTTGCTGATCGAGCAGTTCGGCGCTCAACCCAAGGTCGAATTTGCCCTCGAACCGGCACTGAACGGCAGCGGACACGCCGCAGCTGCCCAGGTTATAGAAGCGCCAGCCGAATCCAAGCCATCTTCCCAGCCGGCTGTCGTCGTTCTCTCTAAATCTAAGAAAAAAATCGCCTGTGAGGGAGATGAAACAATCCTGGAGGCGGCAGAACGAGAGGGGATTGACCTTCCTTCCAGCTGCCGGTCAGGAAGCTGCGGCACCTGCAAACAAAAACTCCTCAAAGGAGAAGTCAAGTACACCCAAGATCCGCAGGCGCTGGACGACAGCGACCGCGAGCAAGGGTATATTTTGGCGTGCAGCGCTCAACCTGTGGGACGAGTTGTGCTTGACGATTGATACCAATTTGCTTTATATTTGTAACCAACTGCCAGTAGGGGGCGTTACCTCGGGAAACACACCCTACTGCATGTAGTGTGGAGCGCGAGAAGCCCAACAAAGGAATCAACTTAGCAGTAAACAATGACGCAATTTTCCAGACGCAAATTCATCTTAACTGCAGGGGCTGCCACCGCCGGCACCCTGCTGGCTCACGGCTGCAGTTCTGGCCCGACAAACACAGCTAAGCAGACTTCCAGCGCCGCACCGGCAGCCAACATCAACCCCGCAGACGCACCGGAAGTCACGGCGGCAAAATTGGGATTCATCGCCCTCACCGATTCCGCCCCCCTGATTGTTGCCAAAGAAAAAGGCTTGTTTGACAAATACGGCATGAAAGATGTCGAAGTTGTCAAACAAGCATCCTGGCCAGTAACGCGGGACAACTTAGAAATCGGCTCAGCCGGCGGCGGGATTGACGGGGCGCACATCTTGAGCCCCATGCCTTACTTGATTTCCTTGGGCAAAACCAAAACCAAGCAGCCGGTGCCCATGTACATCCTGGCGCGGCTGAACACCAACGGTCAGGCAATTTCCATCGCCAATACCTACAAAGACTTCAAAGTAGGCTTAGAAAGCAAAGGGCTCAAAGACGCTTTCGCCCAAGCCAAAAGTGCCGGCAAAACCGAACTCAAAGCCGCCATTACCTTTCCCGGCGGAACCCACGACTTGTGGATGCGCTACTGGTTAGCAGCCGGTGGTATAATTCCAGATCAGGATATTTCAGTCGTCCCTATCCCGCCGCCCCAGATGGTTGCCAACATGAAAACCGGCAACATGGAAGCCTTCTGCGTGGGCGAACCCTGGAACGCGCAACTCGTCAACCAAGGACAGGGTTACACCGCCCTAGTTACAGGAGAACTCTGGAAAGACCATCCCGAAAAAGCCTTTGCCATGCGGGCTGATTGGGTTGACAAACACCCCAAAGCCGCCAAAGCTATATTAATGGCAGTGCTGGAAGCCCAGCAGTGGTGCGACAAACTGGAAAACAAAGAAGAAATGTGCCAAATCGTCTCCCAGGCGAAGTGGTTCAAAGTGCCGGCGAAAGACATCATCGAACGAGCTAAAGGCAACATTGACTACGGCGACGGTCGCCCCGCCGTTCAGAACAGCCCACTGCTGATGAAATACTGGTTAGATAACGCCTCCTATCCTTACAAGAGCCACGACCTGTGGTTCCTCACCGAAAACATTCGCTGGGGCTACCTTCCCGCTGACACCAAAACCAAGGAAATCGTTGACAGAGTGAACCGGGAAGACCTGTGGAGAGAAGCCGCCAAAACCCTTGGCGTACCAGCCGCCCAAATTCCCGCCAGCACGTCTCGCGGCGTAGAAACCTTCTTCGACGGCGTAAAATTTGATCCCGAAAAACCCGAAGAATACTTAAAAAGCCTCGCCATCAAGAAAGCCTAGCAGACAAGGGAGTTTAGGGGAAAAAGCGAACAGCAAAATCCCCCAATCCCCCAATCCCGGCCCCTTCCACCTAGCCCAGCACAGGAGACAGAATGACCGCAAATCTGACCAGAACCGCTAACCGCCCCAAGCAGAACCCAATAATTTCATCCCTGCAAAAAAACTCCCAAAAAATCATCAAGCCCCTGATTGCCCTCGCCATTATTATGGTAATATGGCAAATATTGTGCCCGCCCGGATCAAAAGGGTTGCCTGGGCCAATGCAAGTGCTGGCGGAAACCTGGGACCCCTATATCATCAATCCATTTTTTGACAACGGCGGCACAGATAAAGGCTTGGCCTTGCAAATTTTTGCCAGCTTGCAGCGAGTTGCCATTGGCTTCTCCTTATCTGCTATAGTTGGGATAGCTCTGGGGATTTTGATTGGCGTCAACACATCCCTCTATGAAGCCCTAGACCCGATATTCCAGGTTCTGCGCACCATTCCCCCCTTGGCTTGGCTGCCCATTGCCCTGGCGGCATTTCAGCAAAGCAACCCATCCGCTATTTTTGTGATATTCATCACCTCAATTTGGCCTATAATTATTAACACCACCGTAGGGGTGCAGCAGCTGCCACAAGATTACAGAAACGTCTCCAGAGTCTTGCAACTTTCAGGCATAGAATACTTTGTAAGTATCTTATTTCCCGCCACAGTTCCCTATATATTCACCGGCTTGAGAATCGGCATAGGGCTGTCTTGGCTGGCCATTGTCGCCGCAGAAATGCTCGTGGGCGGTGTGGGGATCGGCTTCTTTATCTGGGACGCCTACAACAACTCCCTGCTCAGCCAGATTATCCTAGCCCTAATTTACGTCGGAATTGTGGGGCTCATGCTAGACCGGCTCGTCGCCTACATCGCCTCAATCGCTGTCCCCAAAGAACAGAAGTAACCCCCCTCACACCGAAAAAAAATCCCCAAATCCCCCAATCCCGGCCCCACTAACTCCTCATAAATTCCCCAAATCCATGTCAGCCTTCCTGGAAATCGATCACATTGATAAAGTCTTTGCCTTGCCCAACGGCAACAGCTACGTCGCCCTCAAAAATATCGAACTGAAAATCAACAAAGGAGAATTCATCTCCTTAATCGGGCACTCCGGCTGCGGCAAATCCACCTTGCTGAATATGGTGGCCGGTTTGGACAAACCGACGCACGGGGGCGCGATTCTAGAAGGCCGGCAAATCAAAGGCCCTGGCCCAGAGCGCATGGTCGTTTTCCAGAACTATTCCCTATTGCCCTGGCTCACCGTGCGCCAGAACATCGCCCTCGCAGTCAATCGAGTCCTCAAAGACAAACCAAACGGAGAGCGCCGGGGCATTATCGAACACCACATTGACATGGTGGGGCTGCGACACGCCGCCAATAAGCGACCGGGCGAACTGTCCGGCGGGATGAAACAGCGCGTCGCCATCGCCCGCGCCCTGGCCATCCGCCCCAAGGTGCTGCTGCTGGACGAACCCTTCGGCGCACTGGACGCCCTCACCAGGGGTGGCTTGCAAGAAAAATTGATGGAAATCTGCGAAGAAAGCCACGTCACCGCCATCATGGTCACCCACGATGTCGATGAGGCGCTGCTGCTGTCTGACCGCATCGTCATGCTCACCAATGGCCCAGAATCTCACATTGGCCAGATTCTGGAGGTTCCCATCCCCCGCCCGCGCCACCGCATGGAAGTGGTCAACCACCCCAGCTACTACGACTTGCGGGATCAGATGATTAACTTCCTCAACCAGCAGAAGCGGGACAAGAAACGCAAGGCCAAACAGCCGGCTGCCGCCGGGCGCAAGAGTGCCGGTGTGGAAAAAGTCAACTTGCAAATTGGCTTCCTCCCCCTGACAGACTGCGCGCCGCTGGTGGTGGCAAAAGAAAAAGGCTTTTTCCAAAAGCACGGTTTGGAAAACGTCACCCTCTGTCGCGAAACCAGCTGGAAAGCAATCGCAGAAGGCGTCAGCGCGGGACGCCTGGACGCCGCCCAGATGGTCGCCGGCATGCCCCTGGGGCTGACACTGGGCATGGGTGGCTTTGCGCCGGTGCCGGTGGTTACCGCCCTGGTACTCAGCCGCAATGGCAACGCCATTACCTTGAGCAAGCAGTTTTACCAGCAAGGGGTGCGCACCCTCAATGACCTGAAAGCCGCGATTGCCCAAAGCCCAGATAGAGTTTTCAACCTCGGCGTCGTGCATCCCGCCTCCACGCACAACCTGATGCTGCGTTACTGGCTGGCCAGTGGGGGCATCGATCCCGACCGAGATATCAATTTAGTCGTGCTCCCCCCATCCCAAATGGTTGCCAGCCTGAAAGCGGGGAAAATTGACGGCTACTGCGCCGGCGCACCCTGGAACGCGCAAGCCGTCAGGGAAGGTTTGGGCTTTGTGATCGCTACCGACCTCGATATTTGGCCAGGAAATCCCGAAAAAGTCCTCGGCGTCCGGGAAGACTGGGCCAACAAATATCCCGAAACCCACATCGCCCTGCTCAAAGCTCTCCTGGAAGCGTGCGAATATTGCGACAGTCCGCAGCACCGGCAAGAAATCCTGCCATTGCTGTGCCAGCCCGAGTATGTCGGTTCCGCCCCAGAACACACCCGCCCGGGTTTCATCGCTCCCTACGACTGCGGCACCGGCGAACCGCCTTTGCTGCTGCGGCGCTACCACCAGTTCCACATCGAAAATACCAACTGTCCCGGGCGAGCCGAGGGGCTGTGGATTTTGACCCAGCTGGCTCGCTGGGGCTTGACACCCTTCCCCAAAAACTGGGTCGAAATCCTGGAGCGCGTCCGCCGCGTGGATCTGTACGGCGAAGCCGCCCGACAGCTGGGATGGCCCGATGCCGAGCCGGATCGCAAGCCTTTTGAACTGTTTGACGGCATGGTTTTCAACCCTGACGATCCCACCGGCTATCTCCAGCGCTTCACTATCCGGCGCGAACTCCGCATCGAAGAAATCCTCATCGATTCCCCAACCTCACAAGCCGCCTGATCTTCCCAATCCCCAAATCCCCAAATCCCGGCTCCCAATTCCCCACTCTCACAATTCCTTATCCCCCAGTGCCTGACAATGCAATCCCTAACGAGCGCCTCTTTAACTCAAAACTCAAAACTGGAAGCTGAGAACTCCCGGCGCGAACCGTTTTTGGAGATCGAGAGCGTTTCCAAGGTCTATTCCACTCCCACCGGCCCCTATACCGTACTTAACGATGTCAGCCTGAATGTCGCTGAGGGCGAGTTTATTTGCATTATCGGTCACTCTGGCTGCGGCAAATCTACACTGCTCAATATGGTTGCCGGTTTCAGCACGCCCACCGGCGGCGAGGTGCGGCTGCAAAACCGGCGCATCACCAAACCCGGGCCAGACCGGATGATGGTGTTCCAAAACTACTGTCTTTTGCCTTGGAAAACGGCGTTTGAGAATGTCTACCTGGCGGTAAAATCCGCTTATCCCGAAAAATCCCACGCCGAGAAAGTGGCGATTGTTGAGGAACACCTGGCAATGGTGGGGCTGACGGAAGCGGCGAACAAGCGTCCCGGTCAACTGTCGGGCGGGATGAAACAGCGGGTGGCAATTGCCCGCGCTTTGGCGATTCGCCCGCAAGTCTTGATTCTGGATGAGCCTTTCGGGGCGCTCGACGCTATCACTAAGGAAGAGTTGCAAGAGGAACTGCTGCAAATCTGGAGCGAGCACCGGGTGACGGTGCTGATGATCACTCACGATATTGATGAGGCGCTGTTTTTGGCCGACCGGCTGGTGATGATGACCAATGGCCCTTCAGCTAAGATTGGTGAGGTGCTGGAGATTCCTTTCAAAAGACCTCGGGTGCGCTCGCAGGTGATGGAAGATCCGCGATACCGGGAACTGCGCAACTATGCTTTAGACTTCTTGTTCCACCGGTTCGCCCACAGCGAAGATCCGAGTTCGGCAGCGGATGCGGCTCCCTCACCGAGATCGCGGGGTTTGGCCCTGAAAGCCGGTGCGGCGCTGGCGCTGACGGCGGTTGCGGCGGCGGCGGGGATTGGTTTGAGTCGTTCGGTTAAGATTGCTTCCCAGACGCCGGCACAAACTGCGGTTATCCAGTCGAGCGCAACTGGCGCACCTGTGTCCGAATCAACCGGCACCTCTTCCGACTCCACCGCCACGGTGTCCGAATCAACCGGCAAGTTATCCGATTCCAGCGCAACTGCAGCGCCGGCAATTACTGACCCTGCTGCGATCGAAGAATTGAAATGGAAGCTTTTCGACGAAATTGACCGAAGCTGGCGAACTGTCCCGACTTTTGCTGAGGATTTGGTGTACCGGGTTAAGGTTAGCGCAGATGGGGCGATTGCCGGTTACGAGCCGGTCAGTCCAGCGGCTAAGGATTACGTTGGGGAAACGCCCCTGCCGGTGCTGAGCGAGCGAGCCGGCAAAAATGTCGGTGATCCTGTAGGGCAGCCGGTGGCCCAATTCAAGGTGGTGTTTGCCCCCACCGGCGTGCTAGAGGTCAACCCTTAGGAAGGGCATGGCGCATGGGGCATGGCGCATGGGGCATGGGGAAGATTTTCAGCAATGCCCCACTCCCGCCGCAATGCCCAATGCCCCAAAAGCAAAAAGGCGTAGGACAGGCGAGACGCCTGTCCATTTTTAGCTGCCAGGAAAAATAATAAAAATTTTATATTTATAGCAACTTCGGTTAATAACCGCAACTAATTTCTCTCGCCTGACGGGCTGCGCGGACAGCACCGACCTTAAATTCAAATTTAATATTTGTGATTAATCAGTTTATAATTATGGGTATAACCGCCAAGACGCCAAGGACGCAAAGGGTTGTATCAAAGAGGCGCGGTAGTTGTAATAACTATTTAAGCGTATATAGAGGTCGTTATAAGTCGTGCCAGGTTGGGGGGCCGGCTTCAGCTTGCCTGTTGAACCAATCAATCGCACTCAAGGGTGTGCCATGTAAAAACGGCATTCATATCATGCGGTAAAGTCATAACGGGGGGAATTTTGTAATGAAAGATACGAATCAGCCCTGGCAACCCGCCTACCTTTAACTTAGAAGAAGCAATTCACCAAGGCTGAGGGATAAAGCCATGAAGTCCAACAGAAAGCATTAGCTGTACAGTCCGGAAAGAACGGCTCGTCAGGTGCGGGTGCCTTCACTCCAGCTCCAAGATTAAACGAGGCTAAATCTGGAAAATTTGCCCCAGACAATATAAGTATAGTTTATACAAGTTTGGCCGGATGTGGGGCTAGGGCACTGACCTGTACGAGCGTGAGGGGGAAGGGTGAAGATTAACAGTTCAGGGTTCAGACTTCACACCCAAATGAGCTTTTAAGGCTCAAATACAAATAATTTAGGAAGGTTTTGCATGCTACAAGAAATGTGGTCATTTCGGGGACGCTATCGCATATTGCACATGAGTTGGTTGGCTTTTTTCCTAACCTTTGTGTGCTGGTTTAACTTTGCGCCATTCGCCACAACGATAGGGAAAGAATTCCACCTAGCACCAGAGCAAATCAAGACCTTAGGAATTTGCAACCTAGCGCTGACGATACCGGCACGCATCATCATTGGGATGCTGCTCGATCGCTTCGGACCGCGAATCACCTTCTCATCGCTGCTGGTGTTTGCGATAGTGCCCTGTTTTGCCACAGCGGCTTCCCAGAACTTTCACCACCTGGTACTGGCCCGATTGCTGATGGGCGTTGTGGGAGCGGGGTTTGTGGTGGGAATCCGCATGGTAGCCGAGTGGTTCCCCCCGAAAGAAATTGGCATCGCACAAGGCATTTATGGCGGCTGGGGCAACTTTGGTGCGTTTGGGGCGGAATTTGCCCTGCCCTCTGTTGCTGTCGCCACAGCATTTCTGGCGGGAGGAGCCACCAACTGGCGCTTAGCCATAGCGCTCACCGGCATTATTTCAGCCGTCTATGGCACGATTTATTTCCGCAGCGTCACTGACACCCCTCCCGGCAAAGCTTACCAGCGTCCCAAGCGCAGTGGGGCAATGGAAGTGACCAGTGTGCCCAGCTATTATGCGATGCTGGCGATGAATTTTGGGTTAATTTTTGCCCTGGGTTTGCTGGCGTGGCGTCTGGCTCAGCCGAAGATTCACTTCCTGACGACCGACCAAATGCTTGTCGTCTGGCTGCTGTTGGGGTGGCTGTTTGGCTACCAAACCTACAAAGCGTGGAAAGTGAACAAGGAACTGCTGGAAGGCACAAAAATTTACTCCCCAGCTGAGCGCTATCAGTTTCGCCAAGTTGCCTTGCTCGGTTTCACTTATGTTACCAACTTTGGCAGTGAACTGGCCGCCGTTTCTATGCTGCCGGCATTTTTCGAGCACACCTTCTCTCTCGAACATGTGATGGCTGGGATGATAGCAGCCACCTATCCCTTCCTCAACCTCGTTTCCCGTCCCAGTGGCGGCTTGATTTCTGACAAGTTGGGCAGTCGCAAGTGGACGATGACTGCAGTCAGCGCCGGCATCGCCACCGGCTACCTGCTAGCCAGCGGCATCAACGCTAGCTGGCCCATTTGGATGGCGGTCGGCGTCACCATGTTCTGCGCCTACTTCGCGCAAGCAGGTTGCGGCGCAACCTTTGCAATGGCACCGCTGATTAAAAAAGAAAGCACCGGACAAATTGCTGGCATTGTAGGAGCTTACGGGAACTTCGGCGGCGTGGTTTACCTGACGATTTACAGCTTAGCGCCGGCTGACACAGCTCCCCAAACCCTATTTGCCACAATGGGCATTGCCGCTCTCATCTGCGCCAGCTTGTGCGCCTTCTTCCTCAAAGAACCGAAAGGCTCCTTTGCCGCCAAATATGAAGAGGGAGCCGCCGCACCGGCACCCGCACCGGCACCCGCGCCGGCACCTGAAACCTTGCCCGTTCTCATAGACAAACGCAGCGAAAGGTAGGGTGCGTTCCGCGTGCTATCCCACCTCACTGCTGTCGAGAAATCGGTGAGGGGGAACGCACCACTCTGGGGACAGAAGACACATAAATTTTGCTTAACATAGCATAAGTAATTGGTATGGCAAGCAGAGAGAAGAGAGGCTATTATCAAAGTTAATCTCCGGGAATAAACCGAAATATACATAACGATATCGACCGCACATAACTGAGGACGGAAATTATGGCTGACTCAACGAAAACCCTTTGTCCCTACTGTGGCGTCGGCTGCGGTTTAGAAGTCTCGCCCCCAGCCCAACTTGGCAAGGCGACAAACCGAGACGCTGAAGGAAATCCGATTTGGAAAGTAAGAGGCGACCGCGAACATCCCTCCTCACAGGGATTGGTTTGCGTCAAAGGCGCGACAATTGCCGAGGCGATTGACAAAAGCCGGCTCCTGCATCCAATGATGCGCAATTCCCTCGATGAAGAGTTCCAGCGAGTCAGCTGGGATGAAGCCTTGAACGCCATCGTCAATCGCATACAAACCGTTCGCTTTACGCAAGGACCGGACGCTCTTTGCATGTACGGTTCCGGGCAACTTCAAACTGAGGACTACTATATCGCCCAAAAACTGATGAAAGGCTGTTTGGGCACCAATAACTTTGACGCCAACTCCCGCTTGTGCATGTCCAGCGCAGTGGCAGGTTACATTCAAAGTTTCGGTTCCGACGGCCCCCCCTGCTGCTACGATGATTTAGAGCTAACCGACTGCGCCTTTTTGATTGGCACTAACACCGCTGAGTGTCACCCAATTATCTACAACCGACTGCGCAAATACCACAAAAAGAACAAACATGTTAAAATGATTGTGGTAGATCCGCGCCGCACTAGCACCGCTGAAGACGCTGATTTGCACTTAGCAATTCGACCGGGAACGGATATTGATTTGCTCAACGGCATCGCTCACCTGCTGGTGCGCTGGGGCTATCTCGATACGGCATTCATTGATAAATGCACGTCGAATTTCCCGGACTATACAGAGGTGATTCGCTCCTATCCGCCGGAACTGGTGGCGAAAAAATGCGGCATCCGCCTCGATGAGTTGGAAACGGCTGCGCGTTACTGGGGCGAGTCCAAGCGCGTTCTGTCTCTGTGGTCGATGGGCGTCAACCAGTCTTCCGAAGGAACAGCTAAGGTGCGCACCATCATCAACCTGCACCTGATGACCGGCCAAATCGGCAAGCCCGGAGCGGGCCCGTTTTCCCTCACCGGCCAGCCCAATGCGATGGGCGGGCGGGAAGCGGGCGGTTTGGCTAACCTCCTTCCGGGCTACCGTTTGGTGAAAAACCCCCAGCACCGTGCGGAAATTGAGCAGTTTTGGGGGCTGAAAGCCGGTCAAATCTCGCCGAATATTGGCCGCACCGCCTGGGAAATGATAACGGGTTTGGAAACCGGCGAGGTTGGTTTCCTGTGGGTGGCGGCGACAAATCCGGTGGTGAGCATGCCTGATGCGGAACGCACGAAAGCTGCCCTGCTCAAGTCTCCGTTTACGGTTTATCAAGATGCCTATTACCCGACGGAAACTGCAGCTTACGCTCACGTTTTGCTGCCTGCAGCCCAGTGGGGGGAGAAAACCGGCGTGATGACGAATTCGGAACGCCGCGTGACGCTGTGCGAGGCGTTTCGCTCCCCCAAGGGCATTGCTCGCCCCGACTGGGAAATCTTTGCGGAAGTGGGTCGAAGGTTGGGTTTTGCTGATAAGTTTTCTTTGCAAAACTCAGCTGAGGTGTATGCCGAATTCGTGCGGCTGACAGGGGGGCGTACTTGCGATATGACGGGTTTGAGCCACGAGAAGTTGAAGCAATTAGGCCCTGTTCAGTGGCCTTTTCCCGACATGACGAGTGGCGAAAAACGCGACTCATCCCGCCTGTACACGGATTTGCGCTTCCATACGCCGGATGGGCGGGCGCGGTTTGGGGCGTATCACTCTAATGGGCTGGCGGAACCGCCCGATTTGAACTATCCTTTTGTGCTGACTACCGGCAGGCTCTACGGTCACTGGCACACGCTTTCCCGCACCGGTCGGATTGAGAAAATCCGCCAGATGCACCCGAATCCTTTTATTGAGATTCACCCCCGCGATGCGGAAAAGTTGGGGATTGCGGAGGGCGACTGGGTTGAGGTGCTATCGAGGCGCGGTTTTGCCAAATTCCCTGCTAAGGTTACGAAGGCTATTTCTCCGGGGACGGTTTTTGTGCCGATGCACTGGGGTGCTCTGTGGGCTGAGAACGCTGAGGCGAACGCTCTGACTCACCCGCAATGCTGTCCGGATTCTAAACAGCCGGAGTTAAAAGCTTGTGCGGTGCGGTTGGTGCCGGTTGGTGCCGGTGGGGTTGAGGTTTCTGAAGCGGGGGTTTTTTCTGCGGGTGTGCCGGTGTAGAATTGAGTTGGGCTGTTTGTGGGTTTTGGTTTTTTAAACCGCCAAGACGCCATAGACGCGCCAGCGGCTTCCCGCAGGGTAGAGCGCCAAGAATTATTTACTCGTTATTCTCTTTCCCAGGTTCTACCTGGGAACGCACCCATCAGGGGGCTGCTGCCTCTGTAGAGACGCGATATGTCCTTGTTTCTATTGTTATACTCGTTCCCAGGCGGTAGCCGCAGGCTTCCCGCAGGGTGCCCAGAGGGAGAAATCTAAAATTGATATGAGTGAGCTGTTTCAGTTTGAAGCTGATTTTGTGGATTCCCTGCGCTGCATTCCCATGCAGGTGCGTTTGAATTTAGATACTTGTGGGGTTAAGCTGAAATTGGCTGAGTGGAACCGGTTCAGCAAGGAAGAAAAGCAGGCGCTTGTGGATATGCCGGCAAGGACTTCGGATGAGGCGAAAGCTTACCGGGAGTTGCTGCACCTGCTCGTTTTGCAACACACCGGCAAGCCGGCAACTGACTTGCCGGTGGATGCCCATCCCGCCTGGATGGATGAAGCAACTGTCCCCGACAGCGTGCGGGAAAAGGCGGAGGAAGTTGGGGTGACGCTGACACCGGCACACTGGGCAACTCTCGCTCCCTTGCGCCGCTTCGCTCTGATTAAACTCAGCCGGTCGGAACACGAAAACAGCAATTTCTTGCCGGCGCTCAAGGAATTCGGTGTGGTTTAGAGCGGCGCTGGCAGAAACCCGGTTTCTTAAAGAAACCGGGTTTCTCAGGGGTAGGGTGCGTTCCCTCGCGCGGGAACGCACCTCCATCGGTGCCGGTGGGATAGGGAACGCTACGAGGTACTTAACAATTGTTTTATAAATCCTGTGCTAATTTCTATCCTTAAACTCTTTCTAGCGGCAGCGATTTTGCCGGTCGCTTTCTATGTGAGGTCGCCTCTTTTGGCGAGTGTGAGATTTGAACTGTTGGGGGCTATTGCCGTCTTAGGTTTGGGATTAATATTTTCTGAAATTCTAGGGCTAAGGGAAAAGAAACCCAACCAGAAAGCTGCTCTCAGTAAGGCAGTCGTGACAGTCGCTTCTTTGGGGCTTATCGTCGCTGTGGCGGGAGAAATCAATTTTGCGCTGGCGAAACAGAGCGTCTTAAATGCAGACCCCTACCGGCTGGAAAAGTTAGGCCGGCACTTGGTTGCCGGCTACAGCAATTTCGACGAAATCAAACAATTAGTTTCCAAGAAAGCCGTTGGTGGGGTGTTTGTCACAGCGAAAAATGTCAGCAATAAAAGCCCGGAAGAAATCCAGCAAGAAATAAAAGCCCTGCAAGATATTCGCCGCAGTCAGGGTTTGCCCCCTTTGTGGGTCGCCACCGACCAAGAAGGCGGCATCGTCTCTCGACTTTCTCCACCGCTGAGTCAATTGCCTCCCCTGTCAAAGATTGTTGAGGGAGAGACGCAAGTAGAGCGCAAAAAGAAGGAGGTCATTCAGTATGCCAGACAGCAGGGGAGGGAGTTGGCTGAGCTGGGAGTGAATCTGAATTTTGCGCCGGTGGTAGACTTAAACAAGGGAATTGTCAATCCAAGTGACAAGTTCTCTCAGATTTACCGGCGAGCTATCTCTGCGGATAAGGACGTGGTGGCTAAGGTGGCTTTGTGGTACTGCCAGACTCTGGAAGAATCTGGGGTTAGGTGTACTATTAAACATTTTCCCGGACTGGGAAGGGTGGAGACAGATACGCATATCGATAGCGCCGAGTTGCGCACGCCAGTAGAGGAATTAATGCGGGAGGACTGGGTGCCGTTTCGGGAGGTGATGAGCAACTCTCAGGCGTTGACCATGCTGGGACACGCTAAACTGACGGCGGTTGATGCCAAGCGTCCAGTCTCGTTTTCCAAGCCGGCAGTCACAGGAATTATTAGAAACAACTGGAAGCAAGACGGGATTCTAATTACAGATGATTTTAGCATGCACGCGGTCTATGGCAGCGAGGATGGCTTGGAGAAGGCGGCAGTTCAGGCGGTGAATGCCGGTGTGGATTTGATTCTGATTTCTTACGACAAGGATTTGTATTACAAAGCCCTGCGCGCCTTGTTAAAGGCTGAAGAACAGGGCGGTTTGGATGGCGAGATGCTAGAAAAGAGCGGAAAAAGACTGGAGAAAAAATCCCTTCGCTGGGAAAATTGACGGTTAACCGGCAGACTGTCCGCCATCGATGACAATTTCAGTGCCGGTCACGAATTTGGATTCGTCTGAGGCGAGATAAAGAACCGCACAGGCGACATCATCAGGCTCCCCCCAGACTTTTAAAGGAATTGTTTCGCGAATCTCCTTCAGGCGCTGCTCTCGTTCTGCCTCATTGCCGAGAAAGGCATCCCATAAGGGCGTGAAAATAGCCCCTGGCAAAATTGAATTGCAGCGAATTTTGTACCCTTGCTGGGCGCAATAGAGCGCAACAGATTTGGAAAACTGGCTGAGACTCGCTTTGCTCGCGCCATAAGCAACCGCCATAGCGGTGCCAATCTCACCGGCAAGAGAGGACACGTTGACAATCGCACCGCCGCTGTCTTTCATAACGGGAATCGCGTATTTGCATCCGAGCAACGCGCCTTCCATATTGACGCTCATCACCTGACGCCATGCGTCTAGTGTGACAGTTTCTGGATTTTGTGGGGCGTTGCTACCGGTAATGCCGGCGCAGTTCACCAAAATATCCAGCTTGCCAAATTCAGCAATGGTTTGCGCAATAACATCTTGCCACTGCTGTTCGCTGCTGACATCGTGCTGGATAAAAATCGCACCGGCAATTTCGGACGCCGCAGCTGTGCCGGCGCTTTCACTGATATCTGTAATGGCGACGCTAGCACCCTCACGCGCTAGCATTCTAGCCGTCGCTTTGCCAATTCCCGAAGCCCCACCCGTTACTAGGGCAACTTTGCCTTCAACACGTCCCATACCTATTTTGGATTTTTGATGCCCGGATTTTGGATTGAATTTTGGATTGAAAAAGGCGGCAATAGTAGGGTGCGTTCCGTAGGAACGCACCCTACAGCTAGCCGATGCGCCCCCGCATATCCGACAGCTTCAGGTTCAAAACCGAAAGCCCAAAAATCAGCAAAAACAGCACCAGTCCGATGGTGCAAGCGTAGCTCATCTCCAATTCCCGAAAAGCTTTCTCATACAGATAGTATACAATAGTTTTAGAACTATTTCTCGGCCCCCCTTGGGTCATAATGTACACTTCTTCAAACACCTTAGTGGCGGAAATCGAGGAAATCACTGCTACTAGAAATAGATACGGTTTCATCAGCGGTACTGTTATGTCCCAGTGTTGGCGGATGCCATCGGAGCCATCAATAGCAGCGGCTTCATACAAATCAGCGGGAATGGCTTGCAACCCTGCCAAGTATATTACCATATAGTAGCCCAGCCCCTTCCACACCGTCACCGCCATGACGCTAAAAATGGCCATCTGCGGACTGGTGAGCCAGGGAATCCCCTCGCCTTTGGGAACAATGCCGAACATCATCAAAACCTGGTTAAAAAAGCCGGTTTCTGCATAAAGCCATTTCCAGGCAATACCGGCAACCACCATTGAAATCACCACCGGCGTGTAGTAAGCCGCCCGAAACCAGCTGATTCCGCGCAGTTTCTGGTTAACTAAAATAGCCAGCCCCAGGGGGGCGACGACCAAAATCGGCACGACGCCGACAAGATAGAGCAGGGTGTTGCGCAGCGTTTGCCAAAAAACCGGATCGGCAAACAGTTTGCGGAAGTTCTCCACCCCCACCCACTGCGGCGCTTGGGTGATATCGTACTCGTAGCGCGTAAAGCTGAGGAAAAAGGCTTGCAGTGCCGGCCAAAAAACCGTCAGCGCCAAAACAGCGCCGGCGGGGAGCAAAAACAAGTACGGAGTGAGTTGCTGCCATTTCGGATATGGGATTTGGGATTTTGGATTCATCGCCGTAAGACAGGCGGAACGCCTGTCAGTTATCTACAAAGAACAGCTGCTGCCCAATGGCAGTGTAACAGTAAACGTGGTGCCCTTGCCGATTTCACTGGCGACAGCAATTTGGCCACCGTGTAACTCCACAGCCCTTTTAACAATAGCCAAACCCAGTCCAGTGCCCGGAATATCCCCGACATTGGAGGCGCGATTAAACGGCTCAAACAGGCGCTGCTGGTCTTCTTTTGAAATGCCAATTCCCTGGTCTTTCACTTGGAAAGAAAGCCGGCCCTCTTCACAGGAGAGAGAGAAAAAGACAGTGCTGCCTTGGGGCGAATACTTAATCGCATTGAAAAGGAGATTGGTGAAAATATGCAACAGCAACTTTTCATCTAGGAGGCAGGTGGATGGGCAATTCCCATCAGCTGTAAAAGTCAGGGTGTGCTGATCGTCGGCACTCATTTGTAGGGATTCTACCAGCTCTTGGCAAAAACTCACAGCATCCAGAGGCGCGGCGTTAAATTTGAGTTTCCCAGACTCAGCTCGACCCAGAGTTAACACCTCTTCTAACAAATGGTTCATGCTGTCCGTAGCAGTTTGGATGCGCTGGAGATACTTCTGCTTTTTATCCTCACTCAATTTCTCCCCGTAATCTCGCAGCATTCCCGTAGAAAATTTAATCACCGATAGAGGAGTGCGGAACTCGTGAGACGCCATCGAGACATATTGGGATTTCCGTTCGCTAATATCCAGAGCTTCTCGGCGGCTGGCTTCCGCTGCAGCCAGGGCTTTTTGCACTTCTAACTCAGCCTGATGGCGCGAGAGGGCGATTTCAATCGTCGCCCGCAGTTCTTTCTCTTTAAAAGGTTTGATTATATAGCCAAAAGGCCCTGTAATTTTAGCCCGTTGCAGGGTATTTTCGTCGGCATTTGCTGTCAGGTAAACCACAGGAATACTCAGTCCAGTGCGAATTTGCTGGGCGGCTTCTATACCGTCCATCTCTCCTTGCAGCATGATGTCCATCAACACCAAGTCAGGTTGGGTGGTGGTGGCCACTTCAATGGCCTCTTCTCCTGTGGCAACGATATCCACCACGGCATAGCCCATTTTTTCCAGATGGTAGGCGATGTCTTCAGCAATAATAGCCTCGTCTTCCACTACCAATATTTTGAGTTCTGACATATGTGTGAGGGGGTGAGGGGTGGTGTTTAGAAAGTAGGGTGCGTTCCGCATGCGAGCGCCTGACTGCTGTGCGGAAATCGGGATGAATGCGGAACGCACCCTAGTAAGCGTAACGCAGGCGTCTCGCCTGCCCTCAAGGTCTCTGGGACAGGCGAGACGCCTGTCCTACGTCCTAACCTAAGTGGCTAGTGCTATAATTGTAGCAGAAATCGATAAGGCGTCACGCTACCAGCACCTCTGCCAATCACCGGGAGGTTTTCGGCTGGGGAAAACAAATTTGAAAAACAGCACCATTGCTGCTTTCAATCTCTAATTTACCTCGCAACTGGCGAATCAGAGCGCGAATCAGGCGCAGTCCCAGAGAATTGTTTCTTTGGGAGTCAAAGCCTTCAGGAAAGCCCACTCCATTATCCCGCACAATCAGGAGCAGTTGCTGATCAGGACAGACTGAGAAATCAATGCCTATCTCACCGGCCCTGTTTTCTGGAAAGGCGTGTTTCAGCGAATTAGAAACCAGCTCATTGATGATTAAGCCACAGGGAATGGCCGTATCCAGACTTAGGGACGCATCCTCAACGCGCAGCTTGGTGCGAATCCGGTTACTGTTTATATTATACGAAGCAAAAAGGCTGTACGCAAGATTCTTAATATAATCCGCAAAGTCAATTTTTGCCAGCGTGTCTGACTGGTAAAGTTTTTCATGGATCAGGGCCATTGAGCGAATGCGATTCTGGCTGTCTTCCAGGATAGAGAGGATACGCGAATCTTCAATGTACTGGGACTGCAATGAAAAAATGCTGCAGATCACCTGCAAGTTGTTTTTCACCCGGTGGTGGACTTCTTTAAGCAGGAGTTCTTTTTCATGCAAGGAGGCTTTCAGCTGCTCCTGGGCTTGCTGGCGATCAGTAATGTCAATGCCCACGGAAACAGCGGCAGCGCCTTGCTGGTACTTCTGGGCCACAATCAGGTAATTTCGGGTGGCTGACTGGATTTGCACGTCAACGACTTGGCTGGTGGCGGTAGAATCACCGGCAAAAAACTGGTGCATAGAGTCAGCAAAATCGGGGCTGTTTTCAAGAACGCCAAGTTGCTGACCGGCAAAATCTTCTGGGGCGAAGTTAAATGTAGCAGCCAGGTGCCGGTTAACACCGAGGTATCGCAAATCGGAACTCACCCAAGAAACAAACCCGGGCACCGCATCCAAAACCGCTTCCAGTTGCTCTTTAGCCGCTTTGAGCTGGGCCTCAGCCAGCTTGCGCTCCGTGATGTCCCGGCAGACACACACCAGCCCCACGCCGCCAATAAATGTGAGGGAAATTTCCTCTGCAAAGGTGCTGCCATCGCGTTTCTTGGCCGTCGCTTCTCCCCGCCAGTGGCCATTTTGTTGGATCAGGGGAAAGATGTCTCTCTCAATGCGCTCGATTTCCTCTCGGTAGTAGAGTTGATGCCACGTCTTGCCGATTAGTTCGCCGAGATGCGAGTAGCCAAATAGTTGCAGGTGAGCCGTGTTCAGGTAGATGTACTCACTATTTTCATTGAGAATGGCGATGCCATCTATTGCAGCTTCCACAGCGGCGAGCTGCCGTTTCAGCCCCGACTCTGCGATCTGGCGGCGTTTGTCGTTGCGGTGGGCTTCGATGATATTGGCGCAGGTTGACAGAAATGGCTGGAGGTACTCAACCAGGTGCCGGTCGTAGCCGCCCGGTCGGTTGGCGACGCCGGCCATGCCGGTCAATTGGCCATCCATGTACAGCGGCAGGCCCAAAAATGCGCTTAAGGGAAGATGGCCCTCCGGCAGCCCTCCCCGGCGGGGGTCGGTGTAAGGGCTGTTGGAAATTACAGGTGCGCCGCTGGTTATCACAGCGCCAAACAAAGTTTTCAGGTTGTGGAATTCCATGCCCTGAGCGACATTATCCTCATAAAATTTTTGCGTTTCCTCATTCCAGGCAATATTGGTAATGGCGTGGGTCTTCAGGTAGGGCCTGCCGCGCATCTTCATGTGGGTTTCTTCTACATAGGGCTTGCCATCAGAGGCGTAGAGTATCTCGCCGATAAAGCCATATTCGCTGCAGGTCAGGGCCAGGAGACTGTCAAGCAGCCCATCAAATAAAATCCGGGGGTCGGCGCTGGCGATGAATTGAGATTGAGCCTGGGTAATTGCCCGCAACAATTGGTTGCCCTCCTCAAGTGCCGACTCTGCCAGCTTGCGCTCCGTAATGTCTGTCCAGGAGCCAACAATCTCCATCGCCTTACCTGTCGCATCCCGCACCAACCTCAGCTCGTCCCGCATCCAGAGATAGGTGCCGTTTTTGTGCAAAAAGCGGTATTCGTGCGTGTGATGTCCGCGCTCAAATAACTGGGGCAAATCAGCAAAAACGCGAGTTTTATCTTCTGGGTGGATGCGCTCCGCCCAGAACCCTGGCTCGCTGAGGAACTCCTCCGGTTTATAGCCGGTGATGGCGGCAGAATTTTCGCTCATAAAAGTAGCGCTGAAGTCTCCCTCCGCCTCACAGCTATAAATCGTAGTGGGGCTACAGGCGAGCAGATATTGCAGGCGCTCTCGGGTAGATCGCAACAAGGCTTCAGCTTGTTTGCCCTCCGTAATATTGCGAACAATGGCAATCGCCTGACCTTGGAGAAATGGCATCAGTCTGGCTTCATAGTGCTGCTCTCCCCCGCAGAGGGTTAGGGAAAACTCAGCGCTGACCGGCGAATTCTCCTGCAGCACCCGCTCAGTGGCATTATAGAGTATTTCCCCCACTCCCGCTGGCAAAACGTCCCGCACCGGCTGGCCAGGAAGAGCTGCCGGCACAGCGCACAAGTCGGAGATATTCTTGCCTTTGCAATCGAGAATCTCGCCCTTGCCGCTCAGACGGAAGTACAGATCCGGAGAGGCGGCAAAAATTGCTTCCAGCTCTGATGTTTTGTGCAGCAATTCCTCTTCCGAACGTTTGCGGTTGGTGATGTTCATTGCTACGCCCAGTATCCGCACCGACCTGCCGGTGTCGTCCAATTGCACTTGACCTTTATTCTCCACCCACTGCACAGTGCCGTCAGGTGCGGCGATGCGAAATTCCTGCTCGCAATCCCTTTTCTGCTGAATGCAGCGCCACCCCGACCGAACCACTTTCTCGCGGTCGTCCGGATGAACAATTTTGAGAAACTCTTCCAGAGTTCCCGGATAAGTGCCCGCAGTCAAACCAAAAGCAGGTTCCACTTGTTCGGAATAGATCAGCTGGCCGGTTAAAATATTCCACTCCCAGGAAACCATGCCGGCGGCTCGCAGCGCCAACCTCAGCCGCTCTTCGCTTTCCCGCAGTTTCGCTTCCGCCTGCTTTCGCTGGGTGTTCTCAAAGCGGATCGCCAGATATTGGTAAGGTTTTCCTTGGCTGTCCAGAAAAGGAACTATTGTGCTGTCTGTCCAATAAAAACTGCCATCTTTGGCGCGATTTCTAATTTCTCCCTTCCAGACTTTACCGCTGGCAATAGTCGCCCACATTTCCCGGAAAAACTCTTTTGAGTGATATCCAGAATTCACGCATCGGTGAGTTTTGCCGAGCAGTTCCTCTCTGGAATACTGGGAAATTTCGCAGAATTTGTCGTTGACATAAGTAATGACGCCCTGGCTGTCGGTGATGGCGACGATCGCAGACTGGTCGAGGGCCATTTTTTGAAATTCCAGCTCTTTGAGCGCCTTTTGCAGCTGGTTTTCTGCCTGTTTGCGATCTGTGATATCTGTTAAGCTGCCAACAATCTCCAGAGGGTTGCCGGCGCTGTCGTGCACTAGCTTCATGTCATTCTGCAGCCAGCAATAGGTGCCGTCGGCGTGCAGAAAGCGGTATTCATTCGTGTGTGTCCCGTTCTGGAATAAAGATGGCAGTCCGGCAAAGAGTCCCGGCAGGTCTTCGGGGTGGACGCGGCTGTTCCAGAAACTGGGGACAGGCGGGACGCAATTCCTACAATCTTCCAGGAATTCTTTGGCTTCGTATCCCAGCAGGGCGCGAATGTTCGAGCTGATGAAAGTAGCCCCAAAATCCCCCTCAGGCTTGCAGCTATAGATCGCGGTGGAACTGGTGGAGAGCAAATATTGCAATCGCTCTTTGACTGCAAGTGCTTCCTTTTGCACAATTTCGCGCTCCGCAATTTCCCGCTGCAATTGCTCGACAGCCCCTGCTAATTCAGCCGTCCGCTCTTGGACTCGCATTTCTAGCTCTTGATTGAGCTGCTGCAGGGCTCGCGTCGATCGCTGCCGTTCCAGTTCCGCCGCCGCCCGCGCCGCAAACACCCTCAGGATGGCCTCCGCTCGCGACCGGTCGGCAAGCGGCTGGCTGTCGAGAATGCAGAGCGTGCCGATTGGCTGACCGGCACTGTCGTTGAGGGCCACCCCCAGGTAGCTCACGGCGTCAATGTTGAGCAAGAATATATCTTCCAAGAAGTGCTGCTGCACTCGCTCCGGACAGGCGTAGATTCCCCGGGTGAGGGCAAGTTCGCAGGGAGTGCCGGTGATGTCATAGCTTGTGGCGGGCTGCAATTGGCCATTCGACCAGAAAGCCAGAGCCTGCAATTGCTCACCGGCCTTTTCTGTCACCAGGGCGTGGCGGACACCCAGGGCTAGGGCCAGATGGCGCACCAGGGCGGGGAAGAAGTCCTCTCCCGTGACGGCGGCTGTTCCGGCGACCAGGTTGTGCAGCGCTTGCCCATCCGCTCGGGTTTGCTCAAAAAGCTGCCCTTGCTGGATGGCGATGGCGTTTTCAACTTCTAGCTGGCAAACCTGCTGCTGTAAGGTGTGGGCGATGCGGTATATTTCCACCGGCTCGCCTAGGGCCAGCAAGCTGGTGCGGGTGACGATGCCCAGCAGTTCCCCCCGGGAGCAGGTGACAATCAGCCGCCCCACATAGCGGCGCTGCATCTCCTGTTGCGCCTCCCACAGGGAATTCTCGGGACTGAGGCAAAACACCGGCGCACTCATCACCTGTTGCGCCTCAATCTCCGCCAAAGGCAGCTGCAGCGCCTGAAATTGCACGATGTCTCCTTCGGTGATAATGCCTAAGGGCAGCGTCAAGTGTGAGTTCTCATCGCCCCACCCCTCCACGATCGTCACGCAGCTGACTCGACGCTCGGCAATCAGCCCCGCGACCTGCTGCAGGGAAGCGGTGGGCGGTGCGGTGACGACTTGGGTGGCCATTACTTCTGCCACCTGCCGCAGTTTCAGGAGATTGACCGGCTCGAGGCAGGCGCAAATGGTTTCCGAGGTAGCCAGCCCTACTAGGTGGCCACCGTCGCCCACCACCGGCAAGTGGCGGATGCCGTGCTGGCGCAACAGGGACAGGGCGGTGAAAATATTCTGGTCAGGAGCTTGTTTGAGGGCAATCACAGGCGATGTCATCAGATCAGCCACCGCAATTCCCGTGAGGTTGCCACCGGCAGCTGCTAGTTTGACAATATCCCGCTGGGTGAATATACCGATGGGTTGCCGCCCCTCCATGACCAAGACACAGCTTGCCGTTGGCGGGCTGGCTTTGCCATCCGAGGGCGGGAGATTCCCGTCTCTCAGGGGGCAGATGCAGCCGCGCCTTTGGCTGAGCAGGGCCAAGACTTCTGTGACCGGCGTTTCTGGGGCGACGGTGAGCGGGTGCCGGTCAATGGCAGGCTCTAGGGATGGAGCTGTGATAGGGAAGTTGTCAGGTGGCATGGCGGTGCTGGGGTGGAGGTTTCTGGCCCGACGGTGAGCGGCCCGTTTGGCCGGTTTATATCTTCAGGAAAGCTTAACAAACCACCAGCTGTCATGGGCAATTTACCTTAATGGCATGGCGCATGGGGCATGGCGCATGGGGCATGGCGCATGGGGAAGACTCACAGCAATGCCATGCATGCGTGATGCCCAATGCGATGATGCCCAATGCGATGATGCCCAATGCCCTTAAAGTCTCATATTTTACTGGGAGCGAGTGGAAATCAGCAGGGCAGGGTGACTCGCACTGTGGTTTCTTGCTGGGGTGCGCTCTTGATGGTTAATTGACCTCCGTATAATTCAGCAAGGCGTTTGGCAATGGTAAGTCCCAATCCCGAGCCTTGCTGTTCGTAGAGTTTGCGCTCAAATTGCCGGTAAGCACCGATGTCAGCAATCTGCTCCGCCGTCATCCCCCTTCCCCTGTCGCTCACAGACAGGATATAGCGATTGCCGTCAGCTTTGCCGGTGACGGTGACTGGCGTGCCATCTGGGGAAAATTTGAAGGCGTTATCGAGCAATTCTTCGATGATTTTTGTCAGATGTTTGCTAGATATCATGACGGCGCTATCTTGCAGTTCTAGTTGCAAATCGGCTAGCCGTTCTGCTTGTTTTGCTTGTTGGGTTGCTGCCGGCTCAATCGCGCTCTTCACCGCGCTCATCTCGTCGGCGTTCCGCAGCGCCTCTACTCGCGGAGTATTGTTGGCAATTAGTTCCAGTTCTGCATAAAGCAAAAAGTTCTGGATCAGCCGGTATAAACGTTGGCCAGAAAGATAAATTTGTTCTGCCATCTCCCGGATATCGCAGGGATCGAGGGACTCGGATTGATGGAGAAGAAGTTGGGAAAAACCGAGAATTCCATTCAGGGGAGTCCGCAGTTCGTGGGGAAGTGACCGGGTGATGCTTTGGCGCAAGTCATCCAGTTTTTTCTGAGCCTGCTGCTGAAGCAGTGCCTGTTTTTCCAGCCGGATATGGATCGCTGTGAGCAGTTCGCCAGGGGTGCAAGGTTTGGTGAGATAATCGTCCGCTCCCAGTTGCATCCCTTTGCGGGTGTCCGTCTTGTCGGCGAGGGCGGTGAGGAAAATGAACGGAATCGTCGCCGTGGCTGGATTCTGGCGCAACTGGGTCAAGACTCCGTGACCGTCCATTTCGGGCATCATCACGTCGCACAGGATCAAATCCGGCAAAATTTCGGCAGCCAGCTGGATGCCGATTTGGCCATTTTCTGCCCCAAGGGCTTCAAATTCCTCCGCATCCAGCAGTTCTAAAATGTTTTCTCGGATGGCTAGTTCGTCCTCAATTACCAAAATCTTTGTCATCTGTTTTCTGTCGGTGTTAGGTTGGGGTTTTCTTTAGATGGGAGCATGGTAGCAATTTTGTCCGCCGGTCGGCTTTCCGTGACTAATGACCTCACCCCCCAGCCGCCGGTAGCATCCCGTTTTGGCAAATATATGCGGGCGATTAGAACTCGCGGCACTACAACGAAACCCGCAAGGCAAGGGTTTTTTAAGAGCCAGCGATTTTCGTGGGATGCTCCCCGGCTCCCTTCCCGAAAAGGGAAGGGGTAGCAAAACTCCCTTCTCCTAAAAGGGGAGGAGTTGGGAGAGAGGTCAAACTCACGCATTGCTCTCCCTACAGATTACCTCGATCCGGCTGAATTGGCAAACTTTTTCCAGTTTTGAGTAACTTTTCAAAGTCTGCCGCCGGCAGGGGACGGCTGAACAAATAGCCTTGCATTTCATCGCACTGGTGCAGCCGCAAAAATGCCAGTTCTTCTTCCGTTTCCACACCCTCAGCAATCACTTTGAGATCCAGCTGGTGGGCCAGGTCAATCAGGGCCGATGTGATGGCCGCGTTTTTGGCGTCAGCGCTGAGATTGCTGACAAAAGTCCGGTCAAGTTTTAAAATGTCAAAGGGAAATTGTTGCAGATATCGTAAAGAAGAGTAGCCGGTGCCAAAATCATCAATGGCAATTTGCAGCCCCAGGGCTTTTAAGGCACTCAAGCGCCGGATGGCGGCTTGGGAATTTTCCAGGAGGACGCTTTCTGTTACCTCCAACTCCAAATAGGTGGGGCTGAAACCGGTTTCTATTAATATATCGGTTAAGCGCTGGCGCATGTTGAGTTGGCTGAACTGCCGGCTCGACAGGTTGACCGCCACCCGTAAAGGAGCAAAACCGGCTTGATGCCACTGTTGCGCATGCCGGCACGCGGCACTCAAAACCCATTCTCCCAGCGGTAAAATCAAGCCTGTTGCCTCAGCCAGGGGAATAAATCTGGCGGGAAGAATTAACCCCCGCTTTGGGTGAAGCCAGCGCAAAAGGGCTTCAGCACCGGTGATTTGACCCGTTTCCAGACTGACTTGGGGTTGATAGTACAGCTGGAATTCTTTCCTTTCTAAAGCATAGCGCATTTCGGTTTCCAAAGCTAGATCGTCAGAGGTGGCGATATGGAAAACCGCTGTGTAAAATTGATGCTGATTGCCGCCCTGCTGTTTGGCAAGCTGCATCGCTTGGCTGGCATGCTGGAGCAATTTTTCTAGGGAGGTTCCGTCGCGAGGGTAGAGGGCAATGCCGGTGCTGGCGCTGATGAAAATTTCTTGGCTGTCTAAAAGAAAGGGTTGAGAGAGGCTGTTTTGAATGGTTTGGGCGACACCGGCAGCATCTTGTTTTTTCTCAACGGGTGGGAGAAGGATGGCAAATTGATCGCCGTTCAAGCGAGCGATGGTTGCGCCGGTGTCGGGGCAAGTTTTTAAGCGCTCGGCAAAGGCTTTGAGCAAGAAGTCGCCTGTCTCGTGCCCGAGGGTGTCGTTGATGCGGTTGAACCGGTCTAAACCAACGCACAAAACGGGTATGAGTTTGTTGGTGTCTGTGGGGGCGCAGCTATTGAGAATCTGACTGAACCGCTCTGCGAGTGAGAGCCGGTTCGGGAGTTGCGTCAAGCTGTCACAGTAAAGCAAGTCATTGAGTTTGTCTGACGCTTGCTTGATTTCGGCCATGTAATGCTGCTGCACCGCTTCCCGTTTTTGCAGCCGAGTCTGGATCGCCCGCAGCAGTTCATTGGGCGTGCAAGGTTTGGTGAGATAGTCGTCTGCCCCCAGTTCCATGCCGGTGCGCAAGTGGGTTCTGTCCGATAAAGCGGTGAGGAAAATGAAGGGGATGCTCGCCGTCACCGGATCGGCACGCAGCTGGGTGAGGACGCCGTAGCCATCCATTTCAGGCATCATTAAGTCGCACAGGATTAAATCCGGTTTATGCTCTCTGGAGAGCTGGATGCCGACCAAGCCATTTTCTGCACCAAAGCCTTGATAATTTTCGGCCTCTAGCAGTTCTAAAATATTTTCTCGGATGGGGGCTTCGTCTTCAATCACTAGAATCTTTTTCATCGGGTTGCTCTCTAAAGAGGTTAAATCGCTGGAGGAGCTTCGCATTTTCTGGAGTTAGCAATTCTTGCAAGTTAGACAGTTGATTGAGCAGGGCAATTTCCCGGGCGCACTCTTCTTGCAAAATCTGCAAATAGCGCTGGCGGGCTGGCTCGGAAGGGGCCACCTTCAGCATCTGAATCGCCATCGTAATATTCGACAGGGGATCTCGCAAATCCCGGGACAGTCTTTGCAGCAGGTCTTCTTTGGTGTCGCTCAGATGCTGCAGCTCTCGCACTCTTTTTTGCAGCCCCTTGGCCCGCTGGCGCTCCGCGCTGCACTGCTGCATGTAGGCGGCGTGTTTTTTCAGTCGGGCGGAGATCGCCGCCAGCAGTTCCGCTGGGGTGCAAGGCTTCGTGAGATAATCGTCCGCCCCCAGTTCCATTCCCAGGCGAAAATCCTCCCTTTCGGTCTTGGCAGTGAGAAAGATAAATGGTATCATTGCCGTTGCCGGATCGGATCGCAATTCTGTCAGGACGCTATAACCGTCGAGATCGGGCATCATAATGTCGCAAACAATCAAATCCGGCACCTGCTGTTTGGCCAGCAGGATGCCGGCTTGACCGCTGCTCGCCTCAATCGCATCGAAATTCTCAGCTTTGAGGAGTTCCAGAATGTTATAGCGGATCGGCGCTTCGTCTTCAATCACTAAAATCTTGGTCATTGTTTTTAACTAACCTGAATGATATCATCTCCAGTGGCATTGATTTTGTTTTCTGCCGCGCTGAAATAACCTGCAATTCTCAAGAGCCGTGTACCCTGCGCACCCGTGCTCCCGCACGCCCTGGCTGCCTAAACTGAAATTGGCAGCGTCACGGTAAAAGTAGTGCCGGCACCCACTTCCGACTCCACTGAAATTTGGCCCCCGTGCAAGTCCACAGACCTTTTGACAATGGCTAGCCCCAGTCCAGTACCGGGAATACTGCCCACATTCTGAGCGCGATGGAAAGCGTCAAACAGCTTGTCCATCTCAAGAGCCGGAATGCCAATGCCCTCGTCTCGGACGCGGAAAATCACTGCCGGCTCTTGTTTGCGCACTACTTCTAAACGAACAGTACCGCCTTGAGGGGAATATTTGATGGCATTCGAGATTAAATTGGTGAGGATGTGGTGCAGCAGCTTTTCATCGATCGCCGCCCCCGTGCAGTCCCCCTGAAAGGTAAAGCTAATCCTGTGATTGCTCCCCGCTATATGTTGCAGCGTTTCCACCATATCCTGGCAAAAGTCTACCACATCCAGCGGAACCGGATTGAAGAATATTTTTCCTGACTCGGCACTGCCAATGGTTAGAATATCTTCCAGCATCTGGTTCATATTTATGACCGCCTCTTCAATGCGCTGGAAATGCTTGAGTTTTTTCGACTCACTCCAATTTGCGCCGTACTGCCTGAGCAATTCCGAAGACATTAAAATGGTGCTCAGCGGGTTGCGGAATTCGTGGGACGCCATAGACAGGTAACGAGATTTGCTCTCTCGCTCCTCTTCCGCTTTTTTTCTGAGCGCCTCCGCCGCTTCTAGGCGGGAGCGAATTTTTTCTTCTGCCTGATGCCTGCGCAAGGCAATCTCAATCGTTGTCCGCAACTCTTTATCCTCAAATGGTTTAACTAAATAGCCAAAAGGTTCTGTGAGCGCGGCTCGCTGGAGGGTGGTTTCGTCGGCATAGGCTGTCAGGTAAACAACCGGAATGCGGAAACGGTTGCGGATTGACTCCGCAGCGTCAATACCGTCAATTTCTCCGGGCAGCATAATATCCATCAGCACTAAATCAGGCTGGAGCGTGCCGGCTTTTTCAATGGCTTTCTTCCCAGAAGAGACAACCCCCACGACCGCATAGCCGAAACTTCTCAAGGTATCTGCTATGTCCTCAGCTATAATCACTTCATCTTCAACTATCAATATCTTTTCCCCGGACATTTTCTCAGCTCCTCTGCTTGTATTTAAGTTCGGAAAATTTTACCCGAAACACAGTCCCCTGATTTCGCTCCATGTCGATTGTACCATCCAGCTGCTCGGTTAAAGAGCAAGCCAGCCGCAAACCTAAGGACACCGTGTTGCGGAAGTCTATATCAGCTGGGAAGCCAATCCCGCTGTCCCGCACCGTCAGTAAAAACTGCTCGCCCTCCAGTTCAGAGAACTCGATGCAAATTTTTCCTTGACGGCCATCTGGGAAGGCGTACTTGAGAGCGTTGGAGATCAGTTCGTTAATCAGCAAGCCGCAGGGAATGGCCGTGTCCAGGTTGAGGCTCACCTTATCAACGATTACCTCCACTTTAACAGCACTGGCATGAATGCTGTAAGAATAGAGCAGATTCTTGGCCAGGTTTTGCATGTAGTCGGCAAAGTCAATCCGGGCTAAATCGCTGGATTGATATAATTTTTCGTGGATCAGGGCCATAGACCTGACGCGGTTCTGGCTCTCCTTGAGCATGTCCAGGGTTTTTCTGTCCAGAGTGTGGCGGGACTGCAACTTGAGCAGACTGGAAATCACCTGCAAGTTATTCTTCACCCGGTGGTGAATTTCTTTGAGCAGCACCTCTTTTTCTTGAAGCGAGGCTCTTATCTTGGACTCCGCCTGTTGGCGCTCCGCCAGCTCCATCTGTAACTGCTTGTAGAGTTCGGACTGCTGGAGGGCGATGGCCAGTTGGGCAGCGAGTTGCTGAAGCCAGGAAATCTCCCACGGCTGCCACTGGCGTTCGGCGGCGCAGTGTTGGGCCACGAACAGCCCCCACAGCTGTTCGCCTTGCAAAATGGGAACGACCAAATTAGCTCTGACTTGAAACTGCTCGAGCAGACCAATGTAACAGTCAGCCAGACCGGATTTGTAGATATCTTCCACCGCTTGGACGCGCCCCCGCGTGTAGGGCAGGATGCAGGTTTCCACCGCCAAGCAGGCGTCGAGAATTTTTCGCCCCTGCAGCTTCGTCCAGCCTGACCCGACCGACTCCACAATCACGGTGCCGCTCCAGTCGGGATCGAAGCGGTAAACGAGCGCCCGGTCAATTTGGAAAAACTGCCGGACTTCAGTGACTGCAGTGCTGAGAATTTCTTCCAAATTCAAAGAGTGGCGAATGTGCTCTGCCACTCTCGCCATCAGCCGCTCTCGCTCTACCTGCTGCCGCATCGCTTCCAGCGCCCGCACGCGCTCGGTGATATCCCGGAAGACACATACCAGTCCCACGCCTGAAATCAAAGTCAAGGAAACTTCCTGGGCAAATGTAGATCCATCGCGCCTCAAAGCTGTGGTTTCCCCGCGCCACTGCCCGTTTTGTAAAAAAACAGGAAAAACCTCCCGCTCGATGCGGTTGATTTCCTCTGGGGAGTAGAGTTCTTTCCAGGTTTGGCCCATCAATTCAGCAGCGCTGTCATAGCCAAAGAGCTGGACGTGAGCTTTGTTCAGGTAGATGTATTCACAGTTCTGATTGAGAATCGCGATGCCATCCATCGCGGTTTCTACAGCAGCCTGCAGCCGCCGCATTTCTGTTTGCGCCTGTATGCGGTCGGTGATGTCCGTGTGCGATCCCGCCATCCGGTAGGCTTTTCCTGTTGTGTCTCGCAGGGCTGAGCCGCGGGCGAGAATCCAGCGATAGGTTCCATCTTTATGCAGACACCGAAACTCTGTTTCGTAAATGGGAATGCAGCTGTCCAGGTAATCGCTGACAGCTCTGATAACTCGCTCTCTATCCTCCGGGTGGATGCGCTCTGTCCAGGCTTCGTAAGTGTTGGGAATCTCACTGTCAGAACACCCCAACATGCTTTTCCAGCGGGGGGAAAAATACGCTTGGCCCGTTTCAATATCCCAGTCCCAGATGCCATCATTCACTCCCTCCACGGCAAGGGCAAATCGTTGATCGCTCTTGCGCAACTCTTTTTCCGTCTTCTTGCGGTCAGTGATGTCTCGCTGAATCACCATGATATAAGCGAACTGTCCTCGCTCGTCCCGCACGACAGAAGCGGAGCAGTCCACAATCATAATTGTCCGATCTTTGCGGATAAATTCCACCTCCTGGCGCAGGGTGCCTGTTTTCAAAAGAATCGGAAAGGCAAGAGCGGCGATCTTTTGAGATTCCGGGGTAAAAAATTCATTCAAGCGGCTGCCGATTAACTCGCTCTCGCTGTAACCGGACTGGCGGATGGCAGCTGGATTGGTTTGCCGGATTGTCCCGCACATGTCTGCGACATGAATAAAATCGGGAGCTGCTTCAAACAGGGAGCGAAACCGGGCTTCACTTTCGCGCAGGGCTTCTTCTGCCCGTTTGCGGTCGGTAATGTCTGTTATGGAACCGACAATTTCTAGGGGGTTGCCCGCTGCGTCTCGCACTAGCTTTATGTCATCCCGCAGGCAGCGGTAGGTGCCGTCAACGTGGAGAAAGCGGTATTCATGGGTGTGAAATCCGCGCTGGAACAGGGATGGCAGTTCGGCAAAGATTCTCGGCGCGTCTGCGGGGTGGATGCGGTTAGCCCAGAACCCGGAATCTTCCAGGAATTCTCTGGCTGAGTATCCCAGCAGGGCGGTAATGTTCTCGCTGATGAAGGTGGCTGGTAAATCGCCTTCAGCCTTGCAGCTATAAATCACGGTGGGGCAACAGGCGAGCAAATATTGCAATCGCTCGTTAACTACAAGCACTTCTTTTTGCGCCAACTCCCGTTCGGCCATCTCCCGCTGCAATCGAGCCACCGCATTGGCTAATTCAAGCGTCCGCTCTAGAACTCGGTTTTCTAGTTCTTGATTGAGCTGTTGCAGTTCCTCCTGCACCTGTACGCAGTGGGTGATATCTAACATTACGCCATCGCTCCAAATCAGTTCGCCATCTTCGCGGAAAATGCCTTTGCCTTTGTCAGAAACCCATCTGGTGCCGCCGTCAGCCCGCACGATCCTGTACTCTATTTGATAGGGCTGTCTCCTGGCTGTTGCTTTCCGGATGGCTCGCTCTACCATCTGCCTGTCTTCGGGATGGATAATGCTGCTTATGCTGCGGCGGTAATTGAGAATTATGTCAGAAGCTGGATAGCCGGAAATTTCGGCGATTTCCTGACTGATAAACTCAACTGTCCGGCCTCGCGAGCAATACAGGCACCTGTAAACGGCACCGGGAATATTGGCAACTAGAGAGCTAAACTGCTCTTGACTCTGCCTGAGGGTTTCTTCTACTCGCACGCGCTCGACGAGGCAAGTTTGCACCTGCTGGAATAGCTGCGCTTGCTGAAGGGCGATGGCGATTTGGGCGCTCAGCTGATCTAACAAATCCAATTCCGATGAGAGCCACTGGCGCGGGCCAGAACACTGGTGGGCAATCAGCAACCCCCAGAGATGAAATTCTGGGGAGACTCCAGGTGATTCCTGTGATTCCTGATTCATCAAAATCGGCACAACCAGATAGGATTTCACCTGAAAGCCCTGCAACAGCTGCAAATGGCAATCGCTCAATCCGGCTGTGTGAATATCGGCAACCGCCCGCTTGCGTCCGAGCAGGTAATCCGCCCCTTTCCTCTCCCTGAAACAGGTATCTTGGATCTGGTTTTTCAGTGACTCTCTCCAGCCCTGGGCGACCGATTCAGCTACAATGGTGCCATCCATGTTGGGGTCAAACTGGTACACCAGCACCCGGTCAGCTTGCAGAAATTGCCGCACTTCTGTGACTGTGGCGGTGAGAATTTCATCTAAATTCAGGGATTGACGGATGCGATCTCGCATGCTATTAAATAGGCGCTGGTGTTCCAGCTGGCGCTGCAAATCTGCAGTCCTCTGCTGCACCAGCTGTTCCAGTTGGCTGTTCTGCAACTGCAGCCGTTCGACTTTTTCCGCTTCCAACCGGCACACCGATTGCTGCAAGGTTTCGATAACGCTATACATTTCCATCGGGTCGAGGACTCGCAGCAAGCTAGTCTGGGTGACAATTCCCAGCAGTTCTCCTTGAGTGCCGGTCACCAGCAATCGCCTCACATTTTTCTGCTGCATTTCCTGTTGAGCTGACCACAGAGAATTCTCCGCACCCAGGCAAAACAGGGGTGCACTCATCACGTCTTTTGCTGGCGTGTTTTTCAAATTCAGCTCTAGCGCCTGAAACCGCACGATGTCCCGCTCGGTAATAATGCCGGCGGGGATTAGCAAGTTCTGAGTGGGGGTTGACTTTTCACTGACAATCACCACGCAACTGACCCCTCGTTCTGCCATTAGCTGAGCTACGTTATGCAATGATGCTGTCAGCGGTGCTTGAACCACTTCTGCGCTCATCACCTCTGCCACCCGCCGCCATTTTAGCAGGTCTGTCGGCTGCATGCAGGCGCGGATACTTTCTGGTGTTATAATACCCAGGATTTGACCGCTTTCATCCAAAACCGGCAGGTGGCGAATTCGGTGCCGGCGAAACAAATTGAGGGCGGTGAAGATATCCCGAAACTCCGAATAACTCAGCACAATTAAGTCCCGCGCCATCACCCGGGCAATTTCCATGCCTACTAAATTCATTCCACCGGCAGCCAGCCGCACCACATCCCTCTCTGTGAAAACACCGGCCAGCTGCTGCCCTTCCATGACCAAGACACAGCTAGCGCCAGAAATGTCGGTTATACTGCTGTCAGAGTCGAAGTAACTTGACCGCAGGCTAGCCAACCGCCCCTGACTCATCTGGGCGATGACATCTGTCACAGGAGTGTTAGCGCTAACTGTTAGTGGAGCGGGAATAATTACTTCCCTAAGGGTGCAAGTCAATAAGTCGCTGCCGCCCAGTTTTGTCATTGAGGTATCTTTGGCCATTCAAGGAAATGCTCGCCTACTGTCTGCAGGGATTGTTATTAACGCACCCTAATGCTTGCTTAATTATAAATGATGCCGCTGGCGAATCTGTGAAGGGTGACACCCCACATGGGCCACCGCCGCACGCCTCTTATATCATGTCCCATCAATTTACCGCTAATTTATTTTTCTATCCCTCTGACTCTTTCTTATTCCTTCTTGGCGTACTTGGCGTCTTGGCGGTTCATTATTAAACCCCATATCAATTCGCCAACAGTCTCATTATAAATTAGCCGCGCTCGCCCTGTCAAAAAAAATTCCCATGCCACCTATAGGAAATTCTTATAGTTCCTCAGACGCCTAGCGCAACGGATTTGAACAAGGATACTGGCGTCGCGAGCGGCGCAGCTCACGATACGCCCGAGAATGCGTGCAGCGGAAGCCGAACAGTAAAAGTGGTGCCGGCACCCACTTCCGACTCCACGGAAATTTGGCCTCTGTGCAATTCCACAGACCTTTTGACAATGGCCAGCCCCAGTCCCGTCCCGGAAATCGTGCCGGCGTTTGTGGCCCGCTGGAAGGTGTCAAATATTCGGTTGAGGTCTTCTGGGGGGATGCCAATCCCCCAGTCTTGAATCCGGAAGACGGCCACTGGCATTTGACAGTTTGGCTCTGGGATTTGGGGAGTGGTATTTCTACCTTTCTCCCACTCAGCGCCTGCGGGGGGGCAGGTCAATTCTAAGCGAATGGGGCTGCCGGCAGGAGAATATTTCATGGCATTGGAGAGCAAATTGCTGAGGATGTGCCGCAGCAGTTTCTTATCCATTTTAGCACGGTTGCTGCTGCCCTGACAAGAAAAGGTGAGGGAGTGCTGGTTAGCGTCTGTGAGGCGCAACTCTTCGACAACTTCGTGACAGAACTTTTCTAAATCGAGAGGGGCGGGGTTAAATTCCAGTTGGCCAGCTTCTACTTTCCCGATCAGCAGGATGTCTTCTAACAGCTCTGTCATCCGCTTGACAGCAGCTTGAATCCGCTGGAAATGGGTTTGTTTTTTCTCTTCCGCCCATTTGTAGCTGTAACTTTCCAGCAATCCCGCCGATAATAGGATGGTGCTCAGCGGGGTGCGAAACTCGTGGGAAACCATCGAGACAAATCTGGATCTGAGTGAGGAGAGTTCCTTTTCTTTTTCTAGCGCCTCCATAATTTTTGACTCGGCTTGCTTGCGCTCGCTAATGTCCCGCCCTTCCGCAATCAGCAGCCGCACTTTGCCAGTCTCATCAAACACCGGCTTGAGGGAAAAGTCAACTGTCGCCACTGTATCTCCCGCACCGCGCAGCTCGACCTCGTAGCGGACAAACTCGCCTTTCGCCGCTGCCAAAATCGCTTTTTGCAGTCGCTCCCGTGCCGGTGAGAGATCCCAACTTGGCGTTTCCCAAAGAACACGCCCTATAATTTCTTCTTCGCTGACACCGGCTTCCTTGAGCGCCGTCTGGTTCATTTCCAGCACAGTGCCATCTGGTGCCAGCAGTGCAGTTAATTGGAAAGTTTGGTCGAAAATAGCGCGGAAGCGCCGCTCGCTTTCCTGCAGCAACTGCAAAGTTTGGGAGCGCTCGATGGCATAGCGAATGGCTCGCACCAGCAATTGAGTGGTAATTTGACCCTTGACTAAATAGTCCTGCGCCCCCATCCGCACCGCCTCCAGCGCCGTCGCCTCATCATCGAAACCCGTCATCACCACCATCGGCGTGTCGGGTGCGACTTCCCGCAGGCGGGTGAGAGTTTCCAATCCGTGGCTGTCGGGGAGGGAAAGGTCAAGCAAAACGATGTCAAAGCAGTCGTTTCTCAGTTGCTCTTGCGCTTCCCGCCGCAGTTCCACCGGCACCACTTTCCACTCCACACCCGCAGATGCTTCCAGGAGTTCTTGCAAAAAATCAGCGTCGGCGGGGTTATCTTCTACCAGCAATATTTTAATCGACATGATTCGATTTTATCATTTAGATTTTAGATTTGCACCTGGCCGGTTCGCCGTTGGCATTAGGGCTTTAGCCCCCGTTTGTAGTAGGGCTTTAGCCCTGCTATAGCCTTCATACCAGAAACCGGGTTTCTTTAGAGAAGAATACTTGCCGGCAATAGCCGATCCAATTTCCTGAATTACACCTCAAAAAATGCACCTGAATGCGAACGTTCATTTCCTACCTGCCCATCATACTTTTAATTTGCAACTCCGACAGGGCCGCTTCCTTCTGGAATTCGTCGCAGTTTTGCTTTCTCAAAACATCTACCTGCCCTCCCTCACGGACACCATCCGCTACCGCCCTGAGTTTCAGGCCGTGGGCCATTTGAATGATGGCACTGATTACCGGCGCATTTTGTGAGATATTAGCCACAAGGCTGCCCTCGATCTTTAAATTGTCAAGCCCCAGCTGTCCCAGATAGCTCAAAGTTGTGTGCCCCAAACCAAACTGGCTGATTGTGGTTTTCACTCCCAGTCGCTTCAAGGCCAGAAACTTTGAGGCGGTCGCATTGGCATTTTTAGCTGTCGCCACGGTATCAGCAGCTATCTCCAGCTCTAAAAACTGACTCTCAAGCCCGACCAGCTTTAAAATATCAGCGACGGTTTTATAAAGATTCTCGGACTGAAACATTTTGGCAGATATTTGGCAAGACACCCGTAAGTACATCCCAGAAGTTTGCCAGGTTTTTGCTTGCTGGCAAGCCGTCCGCAGCACCCACTCGTCCAGTTCTGGCCTGAAGCCAGACTCTTCAGCCAGCGACAGAACCTTAGCAGATGATATCAAGCCTATCACAGGATGGTTCCAGCGCACAACAGCCCCCACACCGACGATTTTATTTTTGCGAATATCGACTCGCGGCTGGTAGAACACCTGCAGGGATTTTCTCTGCCACGCCTGCTGCAAGTCGGCGGCTAGCTGCAAATCTTTAGAAGTCTCCAGTCCAAAAATTGGCCTGCTGTAGATTTTGCAGCGATTGCCTCCCTCCCGCTTGGCTTCCCCCATCGCCACACCCGCTTGCCGGCGGAGTTCTTCCAGACTGGGAGCGAGCGGGTAAAAAGCAATCCCAATAGTTGCCGTCAGCGGAATCGATTTGCCGGCAATCTCAAAAGGTTGAGCGATTGCTTTGAGAAGGTTGCTGGCAATTGCCACAGCCAGCTCTTGGTCGCTCACCGGCGGCAGGACGATAGCGAACTCGTCGCCGCCAAGTCTGGCTGCACCGGCACCCTCAATTTTAGCACTAAAATCAGCCAGCCGCTCAGCGAGTTTTTGCAAGATCAGGTTGCCGTTAGAATAGCCAATGGCATCATTAATTCGCCCCAGCCGGTCTGCGCCCACAAGCAGGAAAGGAACCAGCCGGCTGTTCCTGTCAGTTTTAGCAATCGCCCGTTGCAAATACCCCGCCTCTCCTTCCAGAGCCGACTGGTTGGGCAAGCCGGTGAGAGAATCAAAATTTTCTAGCTGATCCAGCCGGTCAGAAATTTGCTTCAGCTTTTGATTCTGCTGTGCCACTCTGTTCAGTCTCGCCCGGATTGCCGACCGCAGCTCAGTGTTCGTGCAAGGCTTGACAAGATAGTCATCCGCTCCCAGATTCATCCCCTGACGCAAGTCAGTTCGCTCACCTTTTGCCGTCAAGAAAATGAAGGGAATATTCGCTGTTGCTGGGTCTTTGCGCAATTCTTCCAGGACGCCATAACCGTCCAGTTCGGGCATCATCACATCGCAAATAATCAGGTCGAAGTTGTGGCTGCGGGCCAGCCTGACGCCCTCACGGCCATTTGCCGCTCCCATCGCCTCGAAATCTTCGGCTTCTAGCAAATCCAGTATGCTGTTCCGAATGTCTGCGGTGTCTTCGATTACCAGTATCTGAGTCATCAGCGTTTTTTCTCCTTCTTGAGTTTTACCGACTTGTATAGCGCTAGGGATTTTGGATTTTTTTTACCGCCAAGACGCCAAGATCGCCAAGGAAAGAAAAGAGGGGTTAGGCGTCCTTGCGTTAGAGGTTAGAGGGGGAGCGATCTTCTTTCTTTTTGTTCTTGGCGTCCTCGGCGTCTTGGCGGTTCATTTTTTAAGATTAATCCCCCACACGCAATCTCACTCCACCGGCAGTTTCACCACAGCCAGCCAGAAATCCTCAATTAACTTCACCACCTTGGTGAACTGCTGAAAGTCCACCGGCTTGGTGATATAGCAATTCGCGTGCAGCGAGTAAGACTTGAGAATATCCTCCTCGGCGGCTGAAGTGGTGAGAATCACCACAGGAATCCTCATTAATTGCGGGTCAGACTTAATTTCTCTCAGCACTTCCAGACCGCTTTTTTTGGGCAGGTTCAGGTCGAGAAAAATCACGTCCGGACGGGGTGCGTTCGCATGAACACCCTCCCGCCGGAGAAAAGCCAGCGCCTCCACCCCATCCTCTACGAGGTGGAGGTTATTGAGAACCTTGCTCTCGCTCAGGGTTTCCACAGCCAAGTCGGCATCGCTGGGGGAATCTTCGACGAGCATAATTTCTATGGGCTTGACCATTATTTTATCACTCACAGGACTGTCCGTTCAATTGAGATCGCAAAAATCTAGTAGTTTTCTTACTCCCCCTCTTCCCTTGTGGGAGAGGGGGTTGGGGGGTGAGGGGGCATTTATGGGGTTAATCCACCGGACACGAGATCGCAGGACTGTCCGATTGCAGGAATTGTAAAATAAAACGTCGCACCTTCTCCCAGCTGGGACTCAACCCAGATGCGCCCGCCGTGGCGCTCGACAATCCGCTTGCAGATTGCTAACCCAATGCCGGTGCCGGCATATTCCCGGCGGGAGTGCAGGCGCTGGAAAATAAGGAAAATTCGCTCAGCGTACTCGGGAGAAATGCCAATCCCGTTATCGCGGACGGCAAACACCCAATCAGCGTCTTTCTGGACGGCGGAAATGTGAACATGTGGCACATCAGAGCCGCAGAATTTGATAGCATTGCCGACCAGATTTTGCAACAGCTGCACGAGTTGCCCCGCATCTGCCATTATAGCAGGCAGCGGGTCGTGAGTCACTGCGGCACCTTTTTCGGCGATTGCCACTTGCAGATTCGCGAGAGTTTGCCTCACCACAGCCTTGCCGTCTGTTAGCTTAAACTCCTTGCCTTTTGTCCCCACTCGCGAATAAGCCAGCAAGTCAATAATCAGCTGCTGCATGCGAGTCGCGCCATCCACAATGTAGGCGACCCACTTGTCCGCCTTGGCATCCAGGTTGCCTTGGTAGCGCTGCGACAGCAGTTGAGTGTAACTGGTAACAGCTCGCAGAGGCTCTTGCAAGTCGTGGGAAGCCACGTAGGCAAACTGCTCGAGTTCCTGGTTGGAGCGCTTCAGGTTCTCCGCCAGTTCTTGCAGTTGCCGCTCTGCGTCTTTGCGCTCGGCAATTTCCTTTTGCAGTTGCGTGTTGGAAGCTGACAGCTGAGCCGTGCGCTCTCGCACTTTGCGTTCGAGACTCTCATTGAGCTGTTGAATTTTCTCCTCGGCTTGCTTGCGCTCGGTGATATCTCGCACAATACAAATCAAGCCCCCGTCCTCAAGCGCCGTCAGCGAGACTTCCTGGGAGTAGGTACTGCCATCGCGCTTTTTGCCGGTCGCTTCACCCCGCCACGAACCTTTGACAAAAAACTCCGGCATAACCTCTTCTTCAAACCTTTTAAGTTCGCTTCCGCTGTAGAGAAGTTTCCAGGTTTTGCCGATAAGTTCCACCGGGCTGTCGTAGCCATAGACTCGAGCGTGAGCCAGATTCATGTAGCTGTATTCCCCGTTTTTATCGAGAATGGCTACGCCGTCTGTAGCGGCTTCTATCGCCGCTGAGCGCCGGTGCAGTGCCTCTTCGGCTTGCTTGAGGGGAGTGATGTCGCGGGCTGCGGCATATATCAGCCCCTCTTCCACAACCGGCACCGATGACCACGACAGCCATTTATAAGACCCATCTTGGCAGCGATAGCGGTTCCGGAAATAGACAAGAGTCTCGCCGCTCTCTATCTGTTTCACCCCCACATCAAGGGTGGCGTCTCGGTCTTCTGGATGGACAAAATTGAGCAAAGGTTGGGCTATAAATTCCTCTGGAGTGTAGCCGAGGATAGTTTCTACTGCAGGATTCACGCGCTTTAAATAGCCGTCTGTCCCCGCTACGCACAGCATATCAACCGAGAGGTTAAAGATGCGGTTCAGTTCGGCTTCCGCCTCCCGGCGAACGGCAATTTCCTTTTGCAGCTCTCGGTTAGCCGCTTCTAGTTGGGCTAGGCTGGCAAGCGCCAAAGCTCGGGTAATTAATGGCATCAACCGCCATGCGGTGTAAACCGCAATAGCCGCAGAAATCGCGTTCATAGCGGTTGACACATAGGTCGGTTTCCAGAGCGTCCAAACCTCTATTAAGTGGGTGGTGCCGCAGGCGATTATCAAGACTCCGAACAGCCATAACATCCCGCGAAAGGGCAAATTTTTTCGCCGGCGTGCCAAGTCAAAAACCCAGAGGGCAATTGTGTAGGAAACAACAACAGTCAGAAAGTCGGAAACAGCCTGCAGCCCTGCTAGCTCTGGCTTCCACCGGCTGCATGTGCCGTCAGGTATAAAGGCTAGCTCCATGTAGGACATACCTTGCAGGACAAACTTCCCCGCTCCCAAAAGGTTATTGAATAAGTATAGCATAATAATCCCTGAAAACAACTGAGTTAACCTCCCGTGAATTGCCCCTCATTAATTTCTCTCACCCGCCCCCCACCCACTATAAGGCAGCGTCACAGTAAACCTAGTGCCAGCACCCACTTCACTCTCCACGGCAATCTCACCCCCGTGCAAGTCCACAGCTCTTTTGACAATGGCTAGCCCCAGTCCAGTCCCTTGAATTGTGCCCACGTTAGTCGCTCGGTAGAAGGTTTCAAAAAGTCGCTGCAAGTCTTCTGGCGGAATTCCGATTCCCTCGTCTTGGATGCGGAACATCACCACCGGCGATTTTTCTTCTGCCCCATTTCCCAGACAAGTCAGTTCAAAGTACACTATGCTGCCTTGAGGAGAATACTTGATGGCATTCGACAGCAAATTGCTGAGGATGTGTCGCAGCAGTTTCTCATCCATGCTAACATCTGTGAGCGCCCCTTGACTGACAAAGTTGATGCGGTGCTTGTTCTGGTCTGTGATTTGCATTTCTGCCGCGAGTTCGCGGCAGAACTGTTCCAAATCGAGCGGAACCGGCTTAAACTCCAGTTTTCCCGCTTCTGCTTTCCCGATCAGCAGGATATCCTCTAACAGCCCCGTCATTTGTTGGACAGCGCTTTGAATGCGATGCAGGTGAGTGACTTTTTTCTCTTCTGGCCATTTGGGGCCATAAGTTTCCAGCAAGCCGGCAGAAAATAAAATAGTGGACATCGGCGTGCGGAACTCGTGAGAAACCATCGAGACAAACCGGGATTTTAGCTCGTTGAGTTCCCTTTCTTTTTGCAACGCTTTGCGGACTTCGGATTCTGCTTTATGCCGCGCCAGAGCGATCTCGACGGTTGTGTGCAGCTCTCTCTCTTCAAAAGGTTTGACAATATAGCCAAAAGGCTCCGCTTTCTTGGCTCGCTCCAAGGTACTTAAATCCGTATGAGCCGTCAGAAACACGACCGGGATATTAAACCGGCTGCGGATTTGGTCGGCGGCTGCTATCCCGTCTATCTTGCCTTTCAACATAATATCCATCAGCACTAAATCCGGCTGCATTTCTGCGGCTTGCTCAATGGCCTTTTCGCCGGTGGCCACAACCGCAGGAACCTCATACCCTAAATTTTTTAAACTTTTCCTGATGTCCATGCCGATGATGACTTCATCTTCGACCACCAAAATTTTTACACTCATAAACGCGATACCTAATTTAGTTTTCGGGTAAAGGTAATCTTAAAAGACGTGCCCTCGTCCGATGACAGTTCGATGTCACCCCCCAGCTGACCGGTTAAATTCCAGACCAGCTGCAATCCCAATGATTCCGCCTCCTCCAGGTCAAAGTCCGCCGGCATGCCGGCCCCATCATCCCTGACTATCATACAGCACTTATCCTCCCCTGTCACAAAAAATTTTACCATAATTTCCCCGGTTCTGCCTGAAGGGAAAGCATATTTTATCGAGTTGGACACCAGCTCATTCATAATTAACCCGCAAGGAATGGCTGTGTCAGCGTCCAGCCAGATATTCTCCACCTCTATTTTCAAGTTTATAGCATCAGACGAGACGCTGTAAGAGCGGAACAAATTAGAAACCAGGTTGGGGATATAGTCAGCCGCATCAATTTGGGCCAGGTTTTGGGATTGGTAGAGCTTCTCATGGATGAGCGCCATCGAGCGAACCCGGTTGTAGCTGTCAGTGAACAGCTCCAGCGCCTCTTTGTCCTTGATATATCCAGACTGGAGCTTGAGCAGGCTGGAAATCACCTGCAAGTTATTTTTCACCCGGTGGTGAATTTCCTTGAGCAGCACCTCTTTCTCTTTGAGCGAGGCTCGCAGCCGCTCCTCGGTTTGTTTGCGCTCTGTGATATCAATCCCCACCGAAACCGCTGCAGTGCCTTGCTGGTACTTCTGAACCGCCATCAAGTAATTGCGGGTAGAGCCGCCGACTTGGATGTCAATAACCAAGCTGGCGGCATCTTCCGGACTCGCCATAAACTGGCGCATAAATTTAACAAAATGCGGGCTGTTATTGCGAAAGCCGAGTTGTTCACAGGCCAAATCCTCTGGAGTCAGGTCAAAGGCATCCGCCAGATGCCGGTTAACACCAATATAGCGCAGATCGGCACCGATCCAAGAAACAAACCCCGGCACCGCATCCAAGACAGCTTGCAGTTGGTCTTTGGCCAGGTGGAGGGCGGCTTCCGCCTGCTTGCGCCCGCTGATGTCGCGATACATCCACAAGTGCCCGCTGTAATTATTTCCCACAAAAATCGGCACATAATCCCGCTCAAATATCCGCCCGTCTGCCATCACCAGCTCTTCATTCGTAACCACTTGCTGGTCCTGCAAGATTTCCGAGACGCGCCGCACAAATCGTTCCGGTTCAGCAAACAGCGTCTTAGAACCTTCAGCCGCACCGGCGCAATCCATCCCAACGAGAGCTTGCGGCGGAGCAGGAATACCGAACATCGCGCAAAATTCTTGATTGACCAGCGCAATTTGCCTGGACTCATTTTCAACGAGTACGCCGGCTTGCAGATTTTGAATCAGTGCCGTCAGCCTGGATGTTGTGGCCCGCAATTTTTCTTCCATCCGCTTGCGCTCAGTAATGTCAATCCCCACCGACGCCGCCGCGCGTCCCCCATCGTACTTTTGCGCCACTATCAAATAGCTGCGAAACTCGCCACCCACATCTACAGTCACTTCTTGGGAAACTTGACTGTCCGCACCGGCAAAAAACTGGCGCATTAATTCCGTAAAATAGGGGCGGCGCTCCAGAAAGCCAATATCTTGACCGATAACCGCCTCCGGGCTCAGGTTGAAAGTTGCTCCCAGGTGCCGGTTCACCCCAATGTATCGCAAATCTGAACCAATCCAAGAAACCAGCCCGGGCACGGCATCCAAAACCGCCTGCAATTGAGCCTTTGCCTGCTGTAGCGCCTCTTCCGCTCGCTTGCGCTCCGTGATATCCGTTAGAATGCCGATGAAGTGAGTGAGATTCCCCCCAACATCGTAAATCGGCGAAACGCTCAACTCGTTCCAGAACAGGCTGCCATCTTTTCTGTAGTTGCGCAACACAACGGTGCAGTCTCTCCCTTCTCGAATCGCATCCCGTAGTTTGTCCAAGTCCCGCTGATTTGTCTCATCTTTTTGCAGAAACCGACAATTTTGTCCAATTGCTTCTGCAGCGGAGTACCCCGTCATCCGCTCGAAGGCAGGATTCACATAAATGAGGGGCAGATCGGGCTGTCTGGCATCAGAGATAATTATCCCATTACTGCTGGCTGCAATCGCCCTGTCTCGCAATCTCAATCTCTCTTCCACCTGTACGCGCTCGGTGATGTCCTCCACCATGCCCAGTCCGTAGCGCGGGTTGCCCTCCCCATCCCGAATCACGCCGGCAGTCAGATTCACCCACACAATTTCGCCGCTCTTCTTGATGTAACGCTTCTCCATTTGATATCTGGAGATTTCCCCTCGCAAACACTCCTGGATATAGGGCATTTCTTTGTCTATATCTTCCGGATGAGTAAACTCATAAAAAGTCAGTTCCTTCAGTTCTGACTCTGTATATCCCAAAATATCGCAGAAAACTGGATTCACTTGCAGCCCTTTGCCGCTCATGTCATTGAGGGTCATCCCAATCGGCGCGTCTTGAAAAACTCGGCGGAATTTTTCCTCGCTCTCCCGCAAGGCTTCTTCAACCCGCTTGCGATCTGTAATGTCCCGGGAAACTGCCATCAGTTCCACCACATTACCCGAGTCAGGGTCGCGCACACTTCTGCTCGTTGTTTCAAACCAAATATAACTGCCGTCCTTGCGGCGGATTCGGTAGGATACTGTGTAAATATCCGGCACCTCTAGGATGGTTGTGTGGGATTTTTCAACGGGGGCCAAATCTTCCGGGTCAAAAAACTCATAAGCTGAGCTACCCACCAGTTCCTCAGGCTCGTATCCGAGTAGAGTGCGGCTCGCCGGCGAGGCGTACAGGTAAACTCCCTCAGTCGTGTGCCGGCTAATCATGTCCGTGGCGGTTTCTGCCATCAGCCGGTAGCGCTCCTCACTTTCTCGCAGCGCTTCCAAAGCCAGCTTGCGCTCCGTAATGTCGCGAGTCATCCCGCGATAGCCGAGGAATTTTCCCTGTGAATTGAAAATTGGCACTCCACTGCTTTCCAGAACAACCAGATGCCCGTTTTTATGAATGTTTGTGTTTTCCTGACAGCTGAATCCCTGTTGCGCCCGAGCCAGCCGTGTAAAAATATCAGCAACCCGCTGCGCCTCTGGCAAAGGCATAAAATCAAAAGGAGTCTTGCCCAGCACTTCTTCTGGCTCGTAACCCAAAATGTCCCGCACTTTTGGGCTGGCATAGCTACACACAGCGTTTTCATCTGTTTCCCACACCCAGTCACTGGTGGTTTCCACCAAGTTGCGGAACCGCTCCTCAGTTTCGCGCCGCGCTGCCAGAGCGCGTTTGCGCTCAACAATTTCCGAAAGCAGGTGCCGGTTCAGCGCCCTTAAGGTATTTGTGCGCTCCTCAACTCTGATTTCTAGCTCTTGGTTGAGTTTTTGCAGCGCTTTCTCGGCTTGTACGCGGTGGGTGATGTCGCGGGCAAACCCATAGCTCAAGCCTTCTTCCGGGAACGGAACACAGTTCCAAGACAGCCACCTGTATGACCCATCCTTGCAGCGCCAGCGAGTCTCGCAGGCGATCGCAGGTTCTTTACTGTCCATTTCCCGCTCAAATGCAGCCTTTTTGGCTTCCCAGTCCTCGGAGTGAACGAATTCGCTGCAGTGCTTGCCTTCTAATTCCTCTTTGCTGTAGCCCAGGGTTTTTTCCCACGCTGGGTTCACTAAAATCAGATAACCGTTGAAATCGACAACCGCCATCAAATCCAGCGAATTGTTGAAAAAGCGCTGGCGCTCCTTGAGAGCCCGCTTGAGTTCAGTGATCTCCCTGCCTTCTGCAATCAGCAGCGCGGCACTGCCGGTAAAGTCAAACACCGGCTTGAGCGAAAAGTCCAGCGTCAGCGCCTTATCCCCCTTCCCTGGCACCTCCACCTCGTAACGGACTGTCTCACCGGCTTTTGCCCGGGCAATTGCCTCTCTCAACTGCTGCTCAGTCTCTGGCGACACACTCCACCACCCCGTCTCCCAAAACGGACGCCCAGCGACATCGCCCGCCTGAAGTCCAGCCAAGTCTAGCGCCGTCTGGTTGGCTTCCAGCACAGCGCCATCGGCTGCCAGCAGCCAAGTCAGCTGGAATGTGCTGTTGAAGACAGCGCGGAATTTTCTCTGGCTTGACAGCAGTGTTTCTGCTGAGCGCTTCCCCTCTGCCAGATCGCAAGAGTTGGCGGCAATCTCCGCAAAACATGGCTCAGCCAGAAGGTTGCAGCCGGTGGGCACAAGCCTGCGCCACGAGCCGTCGTGATGCCGGAATCGGCACTCTACAGATCCTGTCCCACCTGGATTTTCCATTAAATCATTAAAGGCACTCACTATCTTGGCCGCCTCTTCTCCGTGAACCAACTCAAACGCACTTTTGCAGGTTAAGTCTTTTGGCTTAGATCCCAAAATTATCTCAATATAGCAGTTCTAAATGATTTGCGCAACCTCTGGGGGCCCAGAACCCCGGTTTCTTTGAGAAACCGGGGTTCTGAAATTTACACAAATGATTTAGACGCGCTATATCCCAACTTTCTCGCAATATATGCTCAACCATACCGGATAATTCCATGTTTGTCAAGCCAGCCGGTGATGTTGGCAGCGTCCCGGTTTTGTAACCCCTCACACCCCACCCAGCCCCACAGGGCGAGAAGAGGGTGACAGCCGTTTACAAAAATTTACCTTTGATTGATTTCACTCGTTCATTGGTGGAGCTAAAATAATCGTAGAAGAAAGCGTTACCCCCTCATATCAAGTCCGGTGGCATCCTTATTGCCAAACTCTTGTAGAGACAAGGGTTTATCATTCCCTAAACCGGCAAGCGTTGGCCAGACCGCAGCATCCGCTCAAACTCTGCAGCAGGGACTGGCCGGCTGAACAAATAGCCCTGCATGGCATCACACCGGTATTGGCGCAAGACAGCGAGTTCAGCTTCCGTTTCCACTCCCTCTGCAATCACTTTGAGATTCAAGCTGTGGGCCATTTGAATAATCGCGCTAGTAATGGCGGCGTTTTTGGAATCGCGGTCGATATTGCGGACAAAGCACCCGTCAATTTTTATGATATCAAAGGGGAAGGATTTGAGATAGTTTAAAGAAGAGTAGCCCGTGCCAAAATCGTCAACAGCTATTTGAATGCCGCAGGCTTTAAACTTTTTCAAAGTTTCAATATTTTTTTGAGCGGTTTGGATGATGATTCTTTCTGTAAGCTCCAGTTCCAGATAGTGAGAGTCAGCGCCGGCACCCAGTAAGATATGGAGGACTGTTTCGCTAAAATTGGGCTGCTGGAACTGGCGGCCCGACAGGTTCACCGCTATTCTTACAGGCGGCAGCCCAGCTCGATTCCAGGCTACGAGCTGGGTGCAGGCGGTTTGCAACACCCACTGATCGATCTGTAAAATCAGGCCGGTCTGTTCGGCGAGGGGAATAAATTCTGCCGGCGAGACGAACCCCCATTCCGGATGCTGCCAGCGCAACAGAGCTTCCGCACCGACAATTTCCCCAGACAGGAGGTTAACTTGGGGCTGGTAGTAGACCTGAAATTGGCCTAGCTCCAAAGCGTAGCGCAGGCTGGCCTCTAGCAACCGCATCCGGGAGACGATGCCATTCATTTGCGGCGTGTAGAACTGGTATTGATTGCCGCCAAGCTGCCTGGCGTGGGACAGGGCCAAGTCAGCATTCTGGAGCAGGGTGTCGATGTCTGCGCCATCGTGCGGGTAAAGGGAGATGCCGATGCTCGCCGTGACAAACACTTCATGACCGTTGAGGAGGAAGGGCTGGCAGAAGGCATTGAGGATGATGGTGCAAGTCTCGGCAGCATCCCGGCTGTGTTCGCCTGCAGCCAGGACGACCGCAAACTGATCGGCCCTCAGGCGAGCCACCGTATCGCCAAGGGCGACACAAACCCCGAGCCGGTGAGCCACAGCTTTGAGCAGCTGGTCGCCCACCTCATAGCCTAAAGTCTGGTTGAGCCGGTTGAAGCAGTCTAAATCCAGAGACAGCACCGGCAGGCTTTGCTGGTGGCGGGTTGCTTTGGCCATCAGCTCTCCCAGGCGGTTTCGCAACAGCTGCAGATTGGGGAGATTGGTGAGGCTGTCGTAGTGCAGCAGGTAATTGAGCCGTTCTTCTGCCTGCTTGAGTTCGATGGTGTACCGGTTCGCCAGAGCGGTTTGTTTTTCCAGGCGAGTGGAGATCGCCATCAGCAGTTCAGTGCGCCGAAAGGGTTTGGTAAGATAATCGTCAGCACCCAAGTTCATGCCAAAGCGCAGGTCGCCTTGGTCAGCCTTAGCGGTGAGAAAAATGAAAGGAATCGCGGCGGTAGCGGGGTCAGCTCTCAGTGCCTCCAGGACGCCGTACCCGTCGAGTTCCGGCATCATAATGTCGCACACAATCAAATCGGGCCGGTGCTCCTGAGCCAGCCGCACCCCGACCAAACCGTTTTCTGCCCCGAGGGCGTCGAAATCCCCACTGGAGTCAAGGATTTCCAGAATGTTGGCTCGCACGAGAGCCTCGTCTTCGATAACCAGAATCTTTGGCATTAGACTTTGAGAGTGCGGAGATGGCGGTAAATTTGAAAACTGCATAAAAGCTTTTTACGAATATTTGTAAATCCACCAGTACAGTCGTTTTTATATTTAAAATAATAGCTCTTAGATGGGAGACGGTAAAATCCCTCCCCTGACACAGTTCCATCCCTGTTCGGGGCGGGCGAGCGCGGAAGCAAACGGATTGCCCCGCAGCGGTCAGCGTTCAATTTTGGGGTTAAGCAGATTAAATTGCCGCAGCAGCCGGATGTTATCCGGCGTCAGCAGATTTTGCAGCTCAGACACTTGATTGAGCAGCGCAATTTCCCGGTCAAATTCTTGCTGCAAAATCTCCAAATAGCGCTCGCTATTGGCTCCCGGCGGGGGATTTTTCAGCAGCCGAATCGCCATATTGATATTGGACAGGGGATTGGACAAATCTGAAATCAGCTTCTTCAGGAGCCCTTGCTGGGTTTCGTTTATGTGCTGGAGTTCCTGCATTTTTTGCTGCAGGGCTTCAGCCCGCTGGCGCTCAGCCATGTATTGCTGGATCACCGCTTGATGTTTGGCGAGTCGGGCGCTAATCGCTTCCAGCAACTCTTTGCGCCGAAACGGCTTGGTGAGATAGTCGTCTGCCCCTAAGATCATCCCTTGCCGCAGATCGTTCTTGTCCGCCTTCGCCGTCAGAAAAATGAACGGAATCGTGGCGGTCGCCGGCTCACTTCTCAGCTGAGTCAGCACCCCATAACCGTCAAGTTCTGGCATCATCACGTCGCAGACAATCAAGTCGGGGAGGTGTTCCTTGGCCAGCTGCACCCCGCTCGTGCCGTTTTCAGCGCCAATGGCGCTGAACCCACCAGAGGTGAGAATTTCTAGGATATTGGTTAAAACTGGTTTCTCGTCCTCAATCACCAGAATCTTCTGCATCATTGTTTTCTCAAATCCCCGAGAATGCCCCTACTATATCTCAGGATAGGGGCGTTCTGGAGCGGCGGGCAACCGTTCTGCGCTGGTGTGAGGCATCGGGCATCGGGCATCGGGCATCGGGGCCAGGCTGTCCCGCCTACTTTGTTGCCCAATGGGCAACATTTCTGATTTCCGGGAGAACGCATATATACAAAACCAGTCTTGAGCCCGGTATTTGTAAAAACCATTCTTTCGGAGAAATCTACATCATGGGCGTGTGGCGTCCGCAGTATCGCCCGCGCAGGTGATGGGACATTGAACATGGGGCGATCGGCGATCAGCGATCGGCAATCGGGGATGGGGAATTTGTGGGGGCGGGTTCAGCCAAAATATTTGGCACACCATGAACAATATTAATAAACACGCTACAACACGCCAGGGTTATGGGCGCTTGTGCCAAAAATTAGAAACGCGCCCCCATTTCCAGCCCGATGGCCAGCCTCAAACCGCTCGGCTGTCCAGTTGCGGGCGATGTCGAGATTTCTCTCGATTTTGAGGAGCGCTCTGGCGAATGGGGATTTCAATGGCGAACTCCGCCCCCTGACCTGGTTCCGAGACGCACCGCAACACCCCGCCGTGCTTCTCAACGATGATTTGGTAGCATACAAACAGTCCCAAGCCGGTGCCGGCACCCACCGGTTTAGTCGTGAAAAACGGGTCAAACAGTCGCTTTTTAACCCAAGGCGCGATGCCCGGGCCACTGTCGGCAATCAGGATACGAATAAATTGGGCGCTGGGCGCTGGGCGCTGGGCATTGGACACGGGTGATTGTTCTTCTCCCCGATGCCCCATTCCCAATGCCCCACTCCCCACTTCGGTGCGAATCCGAATCGCCGGCACTGGGCGCTGCGGCGGGAGTGGGCATTGCTGTTCTTTGCCATGCCCAGTGCCCGATGCCCCATTCCCCATTTCCAAAGCATCAATGGCATTAGTCAGAATATTCATAAATACCTGGTTGAGTTCGCCGGCATAGCACTCCACCAAAGGCAGTTGGCCGTAGTCCTTCACAACCTGGATCTCTGGATGCCCGGGTTTGCCTTTCAGGCGATTTTGCAACAGCAGCACGGTGCTCTCCAGACCTTCGTGAATGTCAACCCGCTTCATCGAGGCTTGATCGAGGCGAGAGAAGGTGCGCAGCGACAGGACAATCTGGCGGATGCGCTCAGCCCCCCCTTTCATTGAATCCAGCAGTTTCGGCAAGTCTTCGACCATAAAATCGAAGTCCAGGTCTTCCATTCGATCGGAAATCTCTCTAACCGGCTCGGGATAGTGCTTCTGGTACAGTTGCAGCAGTCCGAGCAAGTCAGCGGTATAGTGACTCGCGTGGGAGAGATTGCCGGTGATGAAGTTGACTGGATTGTTGATTTCGTGAGCGACACCGGCCACCAACTGGCCCAGGGCGGACATCTTTTCACTCTGAACCAGCTGGGCTTGGGTCTGTCTGAGCTCGCCAAGGGTTTTCTCTAGCTGCTGGGTTTGCTCTCTCAATCGCGCTTCCGATTGCCGCAAGGCAACCAAGGCTCGCATGCCTTCGGTAATGTCCCGCAAAGAAGCGAGGAACGCCCTTTCTCCCTCCCACTCCGTTTCCACGATCCGCATTTCCGCAACGGCACTGTCGCCACCGGCTCGCCTGACGTCCACATGTGCCTGCACAACCCGCATGTCAGAAACTGCGGTAGCCCCAATCCCCCGGACATGGTCGGTGTTCATCTCAGACGCTTGCCTTTCCACCACCAGCGTGCCGAATAATTCCTGGCTCAACAGTTCAGCCGCGCTACAGTTAAACAGACATTCCGCCGACGGGTTGGCAAATCGCACCTTTCCCCTGCCATCCACAATCACGATAGCATCCGCGTTCTTGTCGATCACATTCCGAAACCGAGCCTCAGAAGCTTGCAGCTGTTGCCTGAGCTGTTCCACTTCCGCACAGAGCAGCTCCTCCTGGGAGGAATGGCTCGCAGCCGGCGGGTTCCCGCCCAGAGGCTGCCTCAATAAATTCCAGATATAATTTACGGCTTCTTTGAAATCGGGGTCGCCGTCTTTGGCCAGATGCTGCGCCAAGTCAGGCATTTTTTTAGGCGATCCTTGGCGGGAACTCCCCTTAACGATTTTATTAATGTGGGTTTCGTTCGTGCCCGTTATAAACATACTTCACCACTCCGGAAAGCCCGTTGACACTTAAAGCACCCTGCTGAGAGTTCGGTATCTTTTTTTATCTTTTTGTAACAAAATTGTTACATTAAGCGCTTGTCCCGGCAGGATTAACCAACCTACCAATAGTGATTCTTACTTCTCCCAACCTCGCTCAAGCCCGCGATTTCCTGCTTGCTGTCTGGCAAACGCTGATAATTAAATGCTAGAAGCTCAGAAGGCAATTAGGCATCGGTAAAACTTATAAATCTGGCTACCGTGAATATGCGGATATCTTTGTCAGTAAAATTACGTCAGTAGATTCCAGTAGAAACTCTGGGTGCCGCGCCGGTCAAGGAATACCAGAAACCGGGTTTCTTTGGATGGGAGCAACAAAATTCGGGCCTTCTAGCCGAAAGAAACCCGGTTTCTTACTCTCCAGCAGCCGGTCGCGGCAACGCACCCTACCGCCAGAACCCCTGTCCGCACATCTTCCGTACCGGGCAGCTGGCCCAGATGCCGGAGCAGGTGCGAGAACCAGTATCAACTTCGGTTAAATACTTATTATTAGCTAAAGCGAGCGCAGCATTGGGGCGACGGACATTCGCTGCGTTTCAGGAGGGTGCGTTCCCTCTCTGCAAAAGAAGCTGTATAATTTTGCGCAGTTGCTCAGCCCTGTTTCGCCGGCTGCACGCGGGTTAAATTAAAAAGCAATTAAACGGAAATATTTTAAGCCCAATCGGGAAGGCCGGCAGCAGGAATGCCAGTGCCGGCATCACGGAGCGCGAAAAATGGCCAAATCCTCTTGGCAGAACAGCTGGAGCGCGGTTTTCAAATGGCTGTGGTGCGCAACCGGCAGGACACATCTTGCCTGTGATTGAAGTGCGGCTCACGCCACTCTCAACAGTTTAGCGGCAGCCTAACCGTAACAGTGGTGCCCCGAGCCAAACCCCCCTCACCGGCGTGACTCTCCAGGGTAATACAGCCACCGTGCGCCTCCACCGACTTCTTGACAATCGCTAGGCCCAAACCGGCACCCGCCTTGTTGCCCACATTGCTGCCGCGATAGAAACACTCAAACACTCGCGGCAAATCTTCAGGGGGAATGCCGGTGCCGGAGTCAGAGATGCGGAAAATTGCCACTGTCTCTTTTTCCCGGTGCCGGCTGTCTGGAGAAGCCGGTAGGGGCGGGTTCACCCCGAATATCTCCGGGCCGGCTTTGATATTTACAAACCCGCCCCCACCCCGCGCGGAACCCCGCGCCGCAGACTGCCGGCACCGGACTGCTGACTCCTGACCAATGAGTTCAAAATGAATCGGGCTGCCCTCCGGGGAATACTGGATGGCATTGCCGAGCAAGTTGTTGAGAATATATCGCAACAGCTGCGCATCCATACAGGCACCGGTAAAGTTGCCGCGACTGACAAAAGTGATCGGGTGCTGGCTGCCATCCCGGATAGCCGCCGCTTCAACCAAATCCCGGCAGATGTTTTCCAGATCCACCGGCACCGGATGGCACTCCAGGTTGCCGGATTCAGCCCTGCCCATGACCAGAATATCATTTAACATCTCGGTCATGTGCAAAGCAGCTGTTTGAATCCGCTCGACATGTTTCAGATGTTTTTGGGCAGCCCCCTTTTCCAGATAAAATTCCAGCAAGTCAGCAGAGGAGAGGATAGCCGACAGCGGCGTCCGGAACTCGTGAGAAGTCAGAGTAATAAAGCGGGCTCTCAGCTGGGACAGTTCCTTTTCTCGAACCAGCGCTTTGCAAATTTCTTCCTCCGCCTGCTTTTGCGCCGTGATATCCGCCCGGGAACCGACGAACTCCAGCGGCTTGCCACTGCCGTTCCGGATTAGCCTCACTGAGTCGCGCACCCAGCGGTAAGTGCCGTTTGCGTGGAGAAACCTGTAGTCGAAGGTGTGACACTCTCGCTCAACTATCTCGGACACGGCTGCCAAAACGCCGGCAGCGTCTTCCGGGTGGATGTGGCGGGCCCAGAAACTGGCGGACTCTGTGAATTGCCTCGGCTGATAGCCCAGCAGCGCCGTAACGCTGTCGCTGATGAAGTTAGTGGCGAAATCCCCTGAAGCGCTAGCGCTGTAGATCGCAACTGGGCTAGAAGAGAGCAAATGCTGCAGCCGCGCCTGTAAAGAAGTGGTGTGCGCCGTCTGCACTCGCAGCGCCTCCTCCATCCGCACGCGCTGCGTGATGTCGGTGGTCAAGCCATCAATGCGCACCGGCTTGCCGTTGCTGTCGCGAACCACCCAAGCGCGATCGCGCAGCCAGCGCACCTCGCCCGAAGGCCAGACAATCCGGCACTCCATGTCTTTCGAGCCGGTTGTCAGCAACTTCTGCCAGCTACTGACAGCCAGCGGGCGGTCGTCCGGGTGAACGATATCCAGCCAGAGGGCGGGATTGGCAAAGAATTCCTTTGTCGGGCGTCCGTAAACTGTCTCTGCCATTGGGTTGAGGTAAACCAGTTCGCCGGTACCCACCGCTACCGACCACACCACATCTTGCAGCGAGTTGAGAATGCTCTCCAGTCTTTCTTCCGACTGTCGCAGCGCTTCTTCTGCCCGCTTGCGCTGAGTGATCTCCCGCGAAACGGCAATGATTTCCACCGGCTCCCCGGTTTCCGCCGGTTGTACAGTGCGGCTGGTGGTTTCCAGCCAAATACATTCGCCATCCTTGCGGGTGATGCGGTAGCTCACCGTTTGAGGTTCGCCAGAGCGCAGCAAGGCGGTGTGAGCGGCTTTAATCGCTGGCAAATCCTCCCCGTGGAAAAACTCATAAACCGAATGGCCCAGCAGTTCCTCCGGCTCATACCCCAACAGCGACCGGCATGCCGGCGAAACGTACAGCAAAATTCCCGTCGGCGTGCTTGTGGAAATCATATCCGTGGCGTTCTCTGCCAGCAGCCGGTATACCGCTTCTTGATTTTGCAGCGCCTGCTCCCTTGGCTGCACCGGCACTCGAGAGCGGGTTGGCGTTGCGCCTGCGGTGTGATGTTGCGTTTCCCATCCGCGCACCGGGGCACCGTTTTCAACCATTCCCACAAAATTGTTCAAACCGCATTTGGCATTCCCCAAACAGTCCCCCGATTGGGCAGACATCCTGTTTATCCGGCAGCCAGAACCCATCGAGGCCCGCATTGCCAGCGCCAACTCCCAAAAGCCCTCCTCCGTGGCTTTTGGGAATGCCCGCTGAGAAACTGCCGCAGGAGGCAATGCCCCCACCTCGCTTGACTGAGAAAAAAATTCACCGCTATAATATTTTTCAGCTAATTTACCTGCCCCTCTGACTGCCGCAAGGCGTTGAGCACAGCACAGCACCCGCACCCGCAAGTCGTTAATCGCCTTCGTCCCTACCGCCGCTTCTTGCGTCACCGGCTGCGCCATCCCCGGAGCCATTTCGCTCTGGCCTCCCTCCCACTGGGCGGGGGTGGCGAGTTCCCCTGCGTTTCTCTCAGTAAAAATACTCAGCACTTCCCCTTTCTCCCCCACAACCAAAACGCAGATTTCCTTCTTTTCGCTGAGCTGGGCGAGCGCGTCTTTCAGCCGTATTTGGGGAGCGACGGAATGGGGGTGCCGGTCAATCGCTGGATCTAAAGATGCTGAATAAAAAGCTGTTTTGTTAAATTGCATGGTTAAATTGTATGGCTCAGGCTTGTGAGGTAGCTGGCGCACAAGTGTATCTAATAAAGTATCTTACAGTCGTATTACTAACCTTTCCAACTCTAACTGATAACAAGAATAGGGCTGTTCTAGCTTTTCTCGCCTGGATGCGCTACAGGCTGGGCTGAACAGCGAATCAGCTGCTGGCAATTGCGATCCCTTTCCCTTTCGTTATTAACAGTCGCCGCTGGAAAATTGCGGTGTTTCGGCTGTGAGAAAAATTAGATGTAGACTATGTGAAAGTTTAGCTTTTTTATATCAGCTATCTTTCGGTTTGTCAAGGTAGCAGCGGAAAAAAGCTGTCAGACCGTCAGGCCGGCTGGTGGCGCTGGCATTTCCAACTGAGAGCCCTGACTGTTGCGCTCTGGGGTCTGAATGTCCCCCAACAGGGGTGGGCCGTCGAGTTGCTGGAGTGCGGTCGAGGCCAAAAGGCATGACTGCGTTAAAAGCAGCGTTTTCCACTGACTACTTATTTAAGCCGAAACAGCGTGTAAAATCAAGGGGAGCATCCCGGTTGTGCAAAGAAGCCCATATCAATGCGACAATGATTTCACCAGGGGGCAGGAGGAGAGGATTTTTGGCCAGCTGAATCCCGGAAACGGGATTGAAACAAATCAAGGGACTTTCCCCCCCTATCCCCGTATCCCCCTATTCCCGTCCTCCCTGTTTCAGGTGTCCCGCTTTCAGTGGGCAGCCCTCAGGCTGCGCGTGCCTGCCGCCCTTGTGGGGTGAAATATAAGGGACGCCCGCTTAACTCTCTATCCTGGAAATTCAGTGGTGCGTCACCCACAACCCCGCGTCATTTGGGCGGCACCGATTGCAGATGTTCGCCTTCTAGCTGAAGCCTGCTAGATATTAGCGATTAGCTCGCTCTGCGAACATCCGTGATTCTCCCCAGAGCGCCCTCCGTCAAGAACTCGCACCTCTGTAAAAATACGGACACGCCCTTTGCCACTTTTGGGTATAGGGGGTGGGGGCGGTGCCTTGCGCCCGCACGCTCGCGGGGGACAGGGGAAAAGGAGGAGAAGTTTTCCCGCTTGTGAAACCGGCGGTCATTCAGTTTTTATGGTGAGTGCCTGCGGCGGGGTGGCATCTGGGGGATAGAGGAAGTCTACTTGCACTAGCCGGCGACTGCCCGGGGGCATGGCCAGCCGCACCAGGGCTGGGCCTTGCTGCCCCCGGCGCTGCACGAGATGGGTGTAGCGAGTCTGGGGCCGCCCCAGGTCGTCGCTGTAGCGGACTCGCACGGTGCCCCGGAAAAAGACTTGGGGGGGCGGCGGTTGCAGGAAGCGCAGCCCCGGGGTGGAAAGCCGGTCTTCTTTGACCGGCGTCGCGATGGCGAGGGTGACGGCAACTTGGCTGCCGGTGGGGTTGTGCAGGGGCAGGGTGAGGGCGTAATAAATCCCGTAGTTGCCGTGAGCTTGATAGGCGGTGTCTGGGTAGCGCACCAGCATGGGGGCGCTTTGCACTTGGCCGGTGCCCAGCTGCCCGCCCCGCAGGGAGGCGATGGCGTAGGAAAAGGCTTGGCCCGCTTGGGGGATGGTGAGATGGGGGGCACCGGCGCGGTCAACTATCTGCGCCTGCCACTGGGAGCCAGAGGCGACACCGGCAACCCGACCGTAGATAATATTGCCGGGAGCGTCTGGAGGAGTGGGGGTTCTGTCGCGGGGGGTCGCTAAATCTCCGGAAACCAGAAGCGTTTGCCATTCTTCCAGTGCCGGTGCCCGCTCGCTGCCGTCGGGGTTTTGCTTGGCAAACAGGGCCAAACTGGCCATGTACACGGTGCCGTCAGTGCGCAGCCGCATTAAGGTTGACCGGCCATTCAGCGGCGGGGTGAGGCCCCGCACGGGGATGGGGTGATTGATCAGCATCTGGCTCCCTCCGGGTGGAATCACCAATTGAGGGGGCCACTCGGCTTGTCGCTGCCCGCGCAGGATGTCGCTCATAACGCGACTGCCCGGGCCGGCATAAACGGTGCCGCCTGGATTTTCTGCCACGTCGGGCAATTGGATAAATGGGGCGTCTGGTTGGGAGAGATAGCTCGCCGCCTGCAAGATATCTGCAGTCACCGGCACAGGGCCCGGATTGTGGACGATGACGCCCAGGTAGAGGGTGCGCAAGTTCTCTGGCGGTTCGGCTCTGGCGACGTGGTGGGCGAACAGGTCAAAGCGCCCCCGGAAGGGGAAGTTGAGGTGAGCTGTTGGCACTTGCTTGCCGGTGGGGGGAAAGGTGGAGAGTAAAATCCCTTCTTTGAGTACGAGTTCCGGGCTGTTGCTGTTAAACACCGGCACGCTGTCCAGTTTCCCCGGCAGGGGGCGCACTTCCTGGGGCTGGGCGATTTCTTGGGGCTGCGGTGCCGGTGCCGGTGCCGGTGCCGCTTGGGCGAGGAAGAGAGTTGACAAAAAAGGCAGCATCTGCTTAATTGCGGAATATTTCTGCGAAAGCCGCAATTCAGTGTAGGGCGAAGGGGGCATTTTTAGGGAGAGCGGGGATAGTCGGTTGCCGAGGGCGGGTGTCTTTTCCTGTTTTGCCCTCTTTGCGGGAACCCGCGCCAGCTTTACAGGGCATGCCCTTGTCTCTACAGGTTATCTCATGTCCTTTGCAATCAACCCTAATCTCTGTAGGGGCGGGTTGATCGAGATCGTTCCCGCACGAGCATTAGATATCTGTAAACCCGCCCCTACCAACGGCTTTGATTGCCTGCGACTCACCGGACACGATATTATAGGATTTTCTGGCACACAAAATCTGGGCAAGGGCAGCTTCCAACTCTGAGGAGCTTTTAGAGGGGGGACCGTTCACTTACTGGGGCACCGGCTGTTGAACTGCGCGCTTTTCTTTGCTGCACTTTACCATAAATTCGAGCGCTGAGCGCTGCAGGGCAAACCAACCCTTCCGGTGCCGGCTGCAGGGAAATTTTCCCAACAGAAAAGGCTCAAGCATTGCTGCCCGAGCCTTTTGAGGTTCAATTGAGTAAGTAAAGCAGAATATAGCTCAATAGAGTGCGCAAGCCCTCTTCCCTGAGCTAAGACACAGCGGCTGCCAGGGTTTCGCCTGAAAGCTTAGTAACGGTTGCGAGAGAAGCTGTTATTTCCCTTCCGCCGATCGCCACCACTGCGGCTCCCCTCTTCGCGAGGCTTCGCCTTATTAACTTTCATGTCGCGCCCCATCCACTCAGCACCGTCAAGCGCTTCAATGGCTGCCGCTTCTTGCTCATCTGTAGCCATTTCCACAAAGCCAAAGCCGCGAGGGCGACCTGTTTCACGGTCAGTTGGTAACTGAACCCGCTTAACCTCACCGTATTCTGCAAAGACAGCGCTGAGGTCTTCTTGTGTTACCTTGTAGGAGAGATTACCTACATAAATGGACATAAACTATCTCCAAAATCAACAGGATTGTAGAGATTTAGATTTCGGAGAGAAGCATGTTGAGACCAAAAGCACAAAGCCAGTCAAAAAAACAAACGCTCACAACCGAATCATTTCTCATCACAGATGATAGCACAGCGCGGTCGCGCTGGGGGGATGGTTTCCAAAATTTTTACAAAACTTAACATTTGGGGGGTGCGGAGAAGGCGCTCGGAGGTAGGAGGAGAGCTGGAATCAGCCACGAGTTGCCGAGCCGGTGGGCACCAACTGGCGAACCAGCGCTGGCATGCGGTACTGGGACTGCTGTCCGAAAATCGAGATGTCGATCAGCGGTAGGGGCGGGTTTGGAGATATGCTTGACGACCGGCAGATAGGTCGGGTGAGCCCGCCCCTACTTGTGGGAGATCGCCGGCACTTGTTATAAATACTTATGCTTGGGGTGCCGGTGGTGCCGGTGCGGGCGGCAGTTCGGTGCCGGGCGTGCGTTCGCCCTGCTGCTGCGTTGCCGGCAGGACTCATTCCACCGCATGGAAGTGTCTGAACGCAGAGCAAACAGCATCGTGGCGGCGGGGGAGTTTAGCGGTTGTGTGACAAACAGGCTGGCGGCAAAAACGAGGGATAAAAATGGTGACTGTTGCCAAAAACAGCAGTGCAATGACAGTGACCGTTCCAGGACTTACGCACAACTGTGAGACGAAACCGGGTTTCTGATTCGGGAACGAGGGCTTGAAGTCACTGCTGGTTCAGAAACCCGGTTTCTGCGTAAGTCCTGCGTTCATTTTTCGGGAGAACCGGAACGGCAGCAATAACTGGCGGACTGCATCGCCAACTTAAACACCAAAACGACTGACCGGCACGCCTGCAAATCAAAAATCGCTCATCCCCAATCCCAGTAGGGTGCGCTATAGCGAGTCTAAATCCGCCCTACAATTCCTGTAGGGGCAGTCCCCCCGTGGCTGCCCCTACCGGCCCCTACCCACGGAGGCTGTGCGAATCATTTAGACTCGCTATATTAACGCACCCCACACAGAGGGCACCCTCAGCGCAAATTTTCAAAGACCAGTTTCGGGCACAACCCAGTAAAAAAGGAAGTGCTGGTTAGCCGGATCTCGCACCCTTACCGCACGTTCGGGTTTCCAGTCGCCCATGTCGAAGTTGTGGGACACAATGCGAGTGCCGGGTTTGAGCTGTTTGAGGAGCTTGGGGCGGAGTTTCAAGTTAAGGTCAGGAAGCAAGTAAAGCGTCACAACTGTAGCTTCGCTCAGGTCAGCCTCGAACAAGTTTTGCTGCAAGAACTTAACGCGGTCAGCCACACCGGCTTTTTCAGCATTTTCTCGACTTTTCTGAACAAGTCGCGGATTAATCTCTATGCCAACGCCCCGGGTGCCGAATTTTTGTGCGGCGGCAATCACAATCCGCCCATCGCCACTGCCCAAGTCGTAGAGGACATCATCACCTGTAACCAACGCCAGTTTAAGCATTTCCCCCACAACTGCATCGGGTGTTGGCACGTAAGGTACGTCAGAAAAACCTTCTTGAGGTCGAAGATCGGGGGCGGGTGTTTGGGTTTGAGCCAGGGGTTGGCGTTCAGTCGCCTCCGCACCGAACTGGCGGGGGTATCCAGCGGCTAAGGCAACACCGGCACTAGCAACCAGCCACAGGATTGTCCGTCGGAACTGCATAGCGTGTCTCTCCTTTTGAGGTTAATAGTAGGGTGCGTTCCGCTTTGCGGAACGCACCCTACTTATAAAAGTAGTTCCCAAGGAGAATGCACCCAAAGAGATAGTCGCACTATTGCCATCACTCTGGGGGCAGATTTGTAAAAGTCAGGTGTTTCCGTGTTGTGAAAGCGAGGTTGAGGTGTGGGGGGTGTGGGGATTGGGGGGTGAGTCCTCGTGGGGTAAAGGTGAGGGAGATCACCGCTGGAGCCTGAATTTATCACACCCCCGGAAAGCGAGCGGGCACCGCACAAAGTGGTTCAGTGGTGTAGAATATTTTGCAAGTAGCAAAGGAGTGCGTCGATATGGCTAACAATTCCAGTAAAGTGTTGCGAACAAACCCTTTTACAACGTATCGCGATCCTGTAACAGGGAAGTGGCAGGTTGTGCCCCTGGGTAACTCAGGCGGCGAGCCTTCGCCAGTCCGCCATCTAGATAAGCCGGCGCGAGCAATAATGGAACAGGGGGGCATCGATTGCTTTGTGCGATCGCAGGTATCATCGCAATATATTGCCCAACACACACCGGCGCACTGAAGCGTGGGGGGGGAACAGACGGTCGCCCGCCCGCTCCGAGGGCGCAGGCTCTGCGACACCCCGGCACCGGCACAAAGTCATCCAGCATTTTTACTAAAAGTGGGACGCTCCCGTTGCTTGCGGGGAGCGGTGCCATTTTTGCAATAAAGTTGGTGGGCCGTTGCGCCAGGGGGCACCAGGGCAACCGCTCACCTTTGGGCTCACCTTTGGGAGCTAGCCTTTGGTATATTTACAGAAGTGTGAGGCTTCTCCCTATTTGTGAGGTGGTTTCCCAGACATGCAACTTGAATCTCTCCTCCGACTCGGGCGCGTGATTCGCGTCATAGGCTTTGACGACGCACCCTTTTCTCGCCGCGCCAGCAAGAGCGTGTCAGTAGCCGGTGTGGTGTGTGGGGGAACTCGCTTTGAGGGCATGGTCTGGGGAGAGGTGGAACAAGACGGTTTGGATGCCACCGAAACCATCTGCAAGTTACTGATTGGCGGAAAATTCCTGCCGCAATTACATATTTTACTGCTTGACGGGATTGGGTTCGGCGGGCTAAACTTGATTGACCTCCCGGAACTGGCATCGCGGCTGGAAATTCCCTGTGTGGCTGTCATGCGGCGTCAGCCCGATCTGGCTGCGATAGAACTTGTCATCCGCCTGCTTCCGCGAGCGGAGGAGCGCCTGCAAATTTTGCAGCGTGCCGGCACGATTCACGCCTACCCGCCGTATTTTTTCCAGGTGTGCGGTGAGTCTCCCGAGGTGACAGCCGCAGCGCTGCACCGGCTGACTGACTGCGGGAATGTTCCGGAGGCTTTGCGCCTCGCACATTTGATTGGTGCGGCTGTGATTAAGGGAGAAAGCGGCAGCTCCGCTTAGCCCGAACCCGCAGGAAAGCCGGTGCTGCAAACTGTCCCCAAAAGACGTAGGACAGGCGTCTCGCCTGTCCGCAAAAATGCCCGCAAAAGACGTAAGACAGGCGTCTCGCCTGTCCGCAAAAGCCTTTCTCATATTAGTGAGGTACTGAGAAACCCGGTTTCTTTAAGAAACCGGGTTTCTGGGCAAACACGTTCATCCAACTGAGAAACGCTCTATAATAACTGCAGGGAAAAAGAAATCGTCGAGGGAGCATGGAGAATAGCTGGAGAAAAATTCGGGCACGCTGCTTGAGAATAGTGTTAGGGTTGGTTTGGCTATGGCTGTTGGGTCTGCTGAGCGCCGCACCGGCACTGGCGATAGGACAAACGGTGAATTACAGCCACGGCAATCTGAACAATCACGACTTTTCTCACCAAGACTTGACAGGTGGGGTGTTTGTGGAAGCCGAGATGCGGGGGGCGAACGAAAGCCGGTGCCAATCTGACGCAGGCAATTTTGACAAAAGGGGTGCTGCTTCACGCTAATCTGGAAGGGGCAAACCTCACAGAGGCTCTGGCAGATCGCGTGTTTTGGGTGGATGGGAACTTGAAGAATGCGATTTTAACGGGAGCGACTGTGACTCGCACGAGTTTTCAAGGGGTAGATATTACAGGGGCTGACTTTACGGATGCGATTCTCGACCGGTACGAAATCGCCCAGCTCTGCAAGCGTGCTGGTGGGGTGAATCCAGTCACGGGAGTTTCAACGCGAGAAAGTCTGGGATGCCGGTGAATATTTGCCAAGTCTTGTATATAGGGGTTATAATTGATTTGTGTCGGGACTTACGCACAACTATGAAAGAAACCGGGTTTCTGGTTCTGTAACGAAGGCTGATAGTCTTGACTTCTGGTTCAGAAACCCGGTTTCTGCGTGTCCTATGTGTTTTAGAAACCGCCAAGCCGCCATAGACGCGCTTTCTCGGCTTCCCGCTTTCTTAGAGCGCCAAGAAAAGAGAAGACTGAGGATTTCACAAATCAATTATAACTGTAGCTGATAGCAGCTTCCCGCAAGGGTGAGATGGGTGATTCTCCCCTGTGTCCCCTGGCGCGGGATTGTTGTGTTTGTGGGGGCGGGTTCGCCCGAACTCGTTTCCACAGCGAGGAAGGGCTGTAATAAACCGGCCCCCACTATACAAAAACGATGCTACCGGAGTTTAGAGGAAAAGATATAGCAGTAGCCACTTTGGTTAGGACGTAGGACAGGCGTCTCGCCTGTCCTGTATATTGCTATAGCCTGCGGGCTAAACTTAGCCTGCTCTATCCGGATGTAGTGATGGCTATCGGTTGAGGGGCCGGCTTGTCCGGGACCGGCATTGGCGGCAAAGGTTATTGGTGAAGTCCCGCCTGCCATCAGATAAGGATGGTAGTGGGGATGATATCAGGGAAGGGAGGGCAGTGCCGCCGGCTAACCCGATTCTGGAGCGGAGAGCTAGACCGGCTCACAAGGATGGCCCAGTTGTGCTAGCGCTTCTGCGGCGCTGCGGCGCACCCCAGAATTGCTATCTGCTAGGGGACAGGGCATGGGGCATCATCGCATGGGGCATCATCGCATCTGCCTTGAATCTTCTCCATGCTCCATGCGCTATGCGCTATGCCCCATGCGCCATGTCCTTTTTTGTATTCTGGGACTGCCCGCCGGACTTTGCGTGAACTTACTGAGGCCGACTTCACGATAGCAGGCAAATAGGCCCTGAAAACAGGTCAAACTCTAAGGGAGTTAAGCTATTCAGGTTTTTTTAATAAGTTTTATCTATAGGTCATACCGACCTTGGCGCAGGTTGGAATAGGCATTGGGCCGGCAGGTGCCTGTCAACCGTAATTTTACGTAATTTGGGGGGCTTTACAGAACTTTCAAAAATCTGCCTTGGAATATATTTTTATATTAAACTATCCCTCGACCTCTTGCCATACTTGTGGGAGTGTGGCAGGATGAAAGTGGCAAGCTTTAAACAAACGCGGGCCAAATCAAGCAATTATAAAGACCTCTAGAGTGGCATCTACCCCTCCTCTTGAGAGGTTTTAAGTGAAGTTAACGAGATTATTTTTAACTTCTAGGTTTTGGGGGCAGGGTGCTTGTATTGCCCAGATGTTCTGACCAGTGCCACTTTAGGATATTGTCCGCTCTGCATTGATTCTCGAGGAGGTTTAGTTTCCATGAAAGCAACATTTATCCGCTCTCTGATCCTCGCCGGCCTGGCCCTGCCCTTCGTCGCACAGCAGGCTAAAGCTGACTCCATCACCTTCGACGCTTCTCCCAAGACGGGCAGCGCTGCTAAAGTGCAGGTGACGATGAACAATACTGATAACCCCGGCAAAATTACTGTTACAGTCACTTCTGTGCCGGAGCCGGGCACGGGAAATATTGGCGATATCAACGGCATTTACTTGAATCTGCCGAGCGGTGTTGGAACGCTCAGTGTGGCCGGTGTGTCGGGTGGGCCAGTAACCAACGTCGTGCAGGGAACCGGTGTTAATAATCTCGGCGACGGCGTTAATATGAACGGAGGAAGCGGATATAGCTCCTTTAACCTCGGGCTGCGAATTGGGTACTCTGGCGGTGCGAGCAATGCGGGAACGCCAGATGATTTTCAAACAACCACCTTTACCTTATCCGACACCAGCGGGACGTTAACTCTGGCTTCGCTTTCCGGTTTGGACTTCGGCGTGCGCCTGAAAAGTGTGGGGCCGGCTGGCGGCAATCGCAGTGGCAGCAGCAAAGTCGGAGAATCAGTCGGTTCAGTAGTCGCTAGCAACCCAGGCACCGGCGGCGGCAGTCAAACCCCCGGCGGCGGTGAAACCCCCGGCGGCAGTGTAACCCCCGGCGGTGGAACCACCGGCGGTGAAACCCCCGGCGGCGGTGGCACCCCTGGCGGTGAAACCCCCGGCACCGGCGGCGAACCGACATCGGTGCCAGAACCCACCACCCTCGGCGGTTTGGCTCTCGGTTTCGGCGCTCTGATGAAATGGCGCAGCAGCCGGCGCACCCAGAAGAACTAGCAGGACTTACGCTTGCGCCTCTATCTGTAGGGTGGGGAACGCGATAGCGTAACCCACCCCACCCCACCCCACATTAAGAGTCGCTGCGTATGTCCTGACTGGGTTTCTAGCGGCCATTGGCCATAAGTAAAAGTTGAGGAGCTGGAAGTGCAAAGACTTCCAGCTCCTCAATCCTTTTTCAGGTCACTGACTGCTAATAAGCAGTTACGCTTTTAATATGCTTATTGTAAAAAGGAGGCAGTCACGATGAACTGCGCACACCGCCACCGATAAAAATTGTCCCCAGGGCGAGCACGGGGGCGCAAGCCCCTACAAGACTATTTTCAAGTCAGAGCCTCCTTCCGGCGCGTTCCCAGGCTCCGCCTGGGAACGAGGGAAGTATAGGCGTAGGGCAGGCGTCTCGCCTGCCCTTAGGGTCTAATGCACTTACCTATGTGGCTAGTGCTATAGACAGACAAAACCGGCACTCCCCTTACCTTCCCTATCAGGGGGGAAGTGCCGGCTAAAAGAATCAGGGAAGGGAGCGAAGTGCTGCCGGCTCACCCGATTCTAGAGCGGAGAGCTAAACCGGCTCACAAGGATGGCCCAATTTTGCCAGCGCTTCTTCGGCGCGGCGGCGCACAGAAAAATCCTCATCCGCCAGCAGCTTCTGCAGCCCTTGCCGCACCGGCTCTGTGGCCTTACCCAACTTGACCAGCGCCTCGGCAGCATTCAAACGCACTCCTGAATTGCTGTCCGCCAGCAGCTTCTGCAGCCCTCCCAGCACCGGCTCTGTGGCGCTGCCCAACTCGCCCAACAGCTGTGCGGCGCTCGAACGCACCCGAGCATTGCTGTCCGCCAGCAGCCCCTGCAGCCCTCCCAGCACCGGCTCTGTGGCCTTACCTAACTTGACCAGCGCCTCTGCAGCGTTCAAACGCACCCAAGAATTGCTGTCCGCCAGCAGCCCCTGCAGAGCTCCCAGCACCGGCTCAGTGGCGTTGCCCAACTTGACCAGCGCTTCTGCAGCATTCAAGCGCACCCAAGAATTGCTGTCTGCCAGCAGCCCCAGCAGTGCTTGCCGCACCGGCTCTGTGGTGTTGCCTAACTTGAGCAACGCTTGTGCGGCGCTCCAACGCACCTGAGAATCCTCATCCGTGAGGGCATTGACAAGAGCGCTCGCCGCCAATTGGGCGTGTGACCCCATCTTGGCGATTTCTTCAGCAGCTCGCCGCCGGTCTTCTACCTCTGGAACAGACAGCTCCGAGATCAGGCGCTGAATGTGGCGTTTCCCCGGTGCCGGTTTTAGGGCGTCCAAATCTAGCCCCGCCAGCTGTCCCAGGTCCTCAGCCACGAAATCGGGCACTTTTTTTGAGCCGTGGGTGACACAGCAGTCTCTCACCGCCAGCAAGAACCCTTTAATCTCCTCCGGACAGCCCGGTTTGCTCTCAGCTTCTGCCAGAAAATTGCGCCACTGTTGCCGGTTGTCTTTCCAGTCCTCTACCAGATACAGCCCAGCCTGATACTCAGCCAGCGTATCGGTGGTAAAACGAATATACCCGCTGTCAAGTTGAGTGCGGAGCAAGCCAAGGTCTTTTTCCAGATATGTCAGGAGCTTCTCAGCTTCCTCCTCTCCTCCCCGCAACGCAGCTAGAGCAGCGATTGCCTTTTGGCGGTCAGCGGTTTCTGGCTTAAAGCTCTGCTGGAGGAATTTCCAAGCAACCACTTTTAAAGCTTGCTGTACCGCTGCGCTGTCGGGAGCGCCATATCGGGCATTCTGATTCAGCTTGTTGATATAGCTGAGCGTCAAATCCGGCACATTCGCCGGCAACTTGTCTGTCCGCCGCCCCGCCGCCGCAATCATGAGTTCCAGATAGAGCTTGGCAAACAAAAGGGTGATATCTCGCTCATCCGGGACGATTTGCGACAGTCGCTTAAAATCTTCGATATACTGGAGATCGTCCCGAAACAGGCTGCGTTTCCCTCGCCGTGTCAGGTAAGCGTCCATAAACACTAAGAGCGAGCCGCTAGAAACCGGCTGGGGCTTGAGGGTTGTTGGACTCACGTCTTTCCCCAAGATGCCTTCAACGCGGGAAGTCACCGCCAGAGCACTCACCGGCAACTTTCCGTCTTTCAGCGCTATCGCTTGGCGAGTCGTCTCGCTCATCTCTGAGAGCCGGTCTGCAATCACCAGAATCCGCCGGTGCTTCAAAAGCTGCTTGACCAGTTCCTCAGAAACCGGCTTCTCCTCATCCCTGAGATGTTTCAATTCCCTGGCTATCGCCTCCAATAAAGGCGATTTGCCCTGCGCCGGCTTCTCCAGTTCTTCCTCAATCAAAACCGGTATCATCAGGTGCGCGCCGAGCCGGTCGGCTTTATTCTCCGCCATTGCCCACTGAGCGATTTGACAGGCAAGGCTCGTCTTGCCAACTCCCCCTTCCCCGCAAATCAGCAAGCGAATTTCTTGTGCGGAAAAAGCCTCTTGCAAGTCTTTTGCGGTCAGGGTTGGAAGCTGATTGCCATCCAGAGCAACCGGCATGGCAATATGAATCTTGCGCTCCTTTACCGTCTCCTTTATCTCAAATTTATTCCGCGCCACCTCAATGCGGTCAGCCACCCAAGCATCCAGCACGCGGGGGCGGTACTTGAGAACAAGCAAAACAGGAATGGGTAGGGTAATCTCTGCTGGAATCAGTCCGGGTATTTTAGGTATTTTCAATCCGGAAGGTAGCTCCAGGAGCCAGAGGGGACGGAACCGCAGAGAGCCCAGGTAAGAAGCCGCACCCATCGCTACAGCGAGTGTTGCGATTAACCGCCAATCCGGCTGTTTATTCTGTTTGTCAGATGTCTTTTTCGCAGCGGGGGGTTGAGTCGGTTGCGCTTTGGGGGGTTTAGCCGGTTTGGCTTTAGCGGAGGGACTCGGTTGCGGTTTGGGGGGGTGAGCCGGTTTGGCTTTAGCGGAGGGACTCGGTTGCGGTTTGTGGGTCTGGGATTTAGCCGGTTTGGCTGTAGCGGAGGGACTCGGTTGCGGTTTGTGGGATTTAGCCGGTTTGGCTGTAGCGGAGGGACTCGGTTGCGGTTTGTGGGTGTGGGGTTTAGCCGGTGGGCTTTTCGCAGCGGGGGGTTGAGCCGGTTGCGGTGTGTGCGATTCCGGCGTTTGAGCGTATTCGGGACTATTATGCCGCACAGTGGCAGCCCGCACCCAGCTCTGACTTGACACCGCCAGGGGAAGAGAAACCCCCAAGAGGGCAAGTTTGAGCAATGTTAAGAAACGCCGTTTAGACAGGTTGGCCATAATGTGTGAATCAGGGGAGAGGGAATCGCGACCGCCCCACGGCAGAATGTTTTTTAGCATACAATTTGTGTTTTGTCAATCGGTTTTGTGGGAAATCCGGGCGGGGAGGTTATTGACAGGGGTGCCGGTGGCAGAAGGGATGGACGCCGGCGCTGGCGCACCAGCGCTTCAGCCGTCCCGACAAATGCCGGCATTTGTAAGGTGCACCCACTTGCCAAGCGGGAATTCCGAATATGGTAGCTCGGAGCATTGCTCTTTGCAATAGTCTGTGCGTCCGAATTGCTTAATGGTCAGCTTCTGATTTTCTAGGAAGGCGGGGGATAGAGGTTCGCTGTTGATTTGTGAAATACTTTTTTTAAGAAAATACAAAAAATTTTCCTCCTAAAGAACGACCCCCTATAGCCCACCGTCACTCTATCCCGGCGTTTATATCTTTTGGCAGAAGACACGCTAGAGCTTGCGGTGCTAGGGTTGAAACGTGAGAGACATTAGCGACAGACAGTCAAGGACTCTAAACTATGAATCTTCTGGCTTGGATTATTTTAGGCTTACTTGCCGGTGCCATTGCTAAAGCCATCTATCCGGGATATCAAGGGGGAAACATTCTTTCCACAATGGTGCTGGGCATTATCGGGGCGTTCTTGGGCGGAACCCTGATGACTTTCCTGCAAACAGGAAGTCTGCAGCTGACGGCGACTGCGTTTAGCCTTCCCGGTCTTTTTGTCGCTGTCATCGGCTCACTGATTGCTATCTGGCTGTGGCACATGTACAACCGGCGAGCCTATCACTAAACCGAGGCTGTGACTTGTGGGACAGGCGGGGAGCCTGTCACCGCAAGATTTCCCAATGGTATAGCAATGGAGTTGAAGAGATGAGCAATGGGTGCCGGTGCCGTGTCCATTACTGAGGTGTCTATTGCTGTATAACCCGTCTCCCACTGTGGGAGAAGCCTTCCCGCGCACGAAACAGTCTGATAATATCTGCAGAAAAACCTAATCCTATCGGCTGCATAAGCTTGTTGACCGGCTGCATAAGCTTGTTGACCGGCTGCATAAGCTTGTTGACCGGCTGCATAAGCTTGTTGACCGGCTGCATAAGCTTGTTGACTGGCTGCATAAGCTTGTTGACCGGCTGCATTGGCATGTTGACCGGCTGCATAAGCTTGTTGACCGGCTGCATTAACATGTGCCCTACGGATATAAGGCGTAGGACAGGCGTCGCGCTGACGCGCCGCTACGCTAACGCCTGTCAAGCGTGTCCTAATCTAAGTGGCTACTGCTATACCTTCCTTATCGGGGGGAAGTGGTGCCGGTGAACCCGATTCTAAAGCGAATAGCTAAACCGGCTCAGAAGGAGGATGGCCCAATTTTGCCAGCGCTTCTGCGGCGCTGCGGCGCACATTAGAATCCTTATCTGCCAGCAGCTCCTGCAGCCCAAGCAGCACCGACTCTGTGGCGTTGCCTAACTCGCCCAGCGTCCATGCGGCGCTCGAACGCACCCCAGAATCGCTATCTGCCAGCAGCCCCAGAATATTTTTTAGCATACAATTTGTGTTTTGTCAATCGGTTTTGTGGGAAAGTCGGGCGGGGGGCGATTGACAGGGGTGCCGGTGGCAGAAGGGATGGACACCGGCGAAACGCGCATCTGGGCTTCAGCCGTCCCCACAAATGCCGGTATAACAAAGGTGCACCCACTTGCCAAGCGGGAATTCCGAATATCGTAGCTCGCAGCATTCATCTTTGCAAGAGTCTGTTCTCGATTTGTGAAATTCTTTTTTTAAGGAACTGCCAAGACGCGCCTGTGCGCCAAGGAAAGAAAAGAGTTTACTTGGCGTAACCGGAACGGCGGCAGTTTATAAAAAAATAATCTTCACTCCTCAATAACGAATCGCTATAGCCCACCGGCACTCTATCTTTCAGCTTATATCCTTGGGCAGAAGCCACACTAGAGCTTGCAGTGCTAGGGTTGAAACGTGAGAGACATGAGCGACAGACAGTCAAGGACTCTAAACCATGAATCTTCTTGCTTGGATCATTTTAGGCTTACTTGCCGGTGCCCTCGCTAAAGCCATCTATCCGGGATATCAAGGCGGCGGCATTCTTTCCACAATGGTGCTGGGCATTATAGGCGCTTTCCTGGGCGGAACCCTGATGACTTTCCTGCAAACAGGCTCTCTGCAGCTGACGGCGACTGCGTTTAGCCTTCCCGGTCTTTTTGTCGCTGTCATAGGTTCACTGATTGCTATCTGGCTCTGGCACATGTTCAACCGGCGAGCCTATCACTAAGTAGGCAGACATAAACAAACTGAACATCAAGAAACCAGGGTTATTTAACAACCCTGGTTTATGAGGTCGGCTGTGTTACCTTGAATTGTGCCGGCGTCCTTAAACCGAGCCGGTGAGTTGCAATACCAGCAGGACTTACGCAGCGACACTTAACGTGGTGTGGTGCCGGTTACGCTATCGCGCTCCCCACCCTACAGATAGAGGCTTTGCCTAAGTCCTGCCCAAGTTGAGATAGATAGTATTTTTTCCGCCCGACGAAACCCTCTTGATGCCGGGGTTTTTAATCCAAAATCCAAAATCCAAAATTAGTATTTCAGATGCGCCCCAGAGTGCCGGTGGGGCACTGCAATAGTGCCCCTCACCTCACCGGCTAGCATCACACTTGCTCGGGATCTATCCCCAATTCCCGCAATCGAGCTGACAAGGCTTGTATGCGGGCTTCCGCCTGCTCGGCTCGCTGTTCGGCTTGCTCGGCTCGCTGGCGCTCAAGCTCGGCTCGCTGCTCGGCTTCTCGCGCCCGCTGCTCCAGTTCCGGGAATGTTAAAAACCGCTCACCGTCGGGGCGATAAATCTGGAGGGAGCCTTCTTTGAGCTCAAAGCGTATGCCCAGAAGGGGGCTGACCCAACCATTAATCTCCTCCACCGGCTCTAACCAATCCCCAGAACGCAGCAAGCCGGTCAATTCCACCGTGTCTGGGTTGTAGATGTAATATTCCTCCACTCCATAGCGCTGATAAAACAGGAGTTTCTTTGCCATCTCTTTAGCTAGGTTGCCAGGGGAGAGGATTTCAAAAACCACCTGTGGGGGGATGTTGTTTTCTTCCCATTGCTTGTAGGAGCGCCGGTCGCCTTTGGGTCTGCCAAAGACAACCATAACATCCGGGGCTTGCCGGTGGAGACTTCCCTGCACAGGATACCATAAAAGGTCGCCGGCGACAAACACATCAGCGACAGCCGCCAGCAGGAGTTCCAAATTTTCTTTAACTGTTACAATCCAGCGAAACTGTATCGTGTTGTCTGCCATTGGTTGACCGTCGCTTTCGGGGTAGATGATTTCTGGTTTTGCCGGCGTTTCAAGTTGCTGTACCATGCTGGTGTGCCTCCCTTGGGATGACTGCTTCTGAATAGGAGTGAGGGGCGCATTTGACCCGCCCCTACAGTTTATCGCAGAGCCGGTTATTGTTGCCGGCTGAACCTAGCTAAGAGTTCTTCCCGGTTGAGCAGCATGATGAGTTGTGTGCGTTCCAGAGGTTCGAGCTGTATCAAAGGCTCAATAATTTGGGACAATTCCTCATCGAGATCCCCAAACTTGACCTGAAGCATGCTCTCAACCATCAGGCGCTGACCTTCCTGGACGCCCTGCTGTAGGCCCTGCTGGATTCCTTCCTGGACACCGGCTCGCGTGGCATCTTCCAGCCTTTGCAAATAAAGAGGTGACAGTTCCATAATTAACTCCCGGTCTTCTTGATCTAAGTCTTGACGGACTTCTAAAATCGTTCGCAGGTTATACAGCAATTCTAGCGCATTGAAGCGGAACGGGTTATCTTTTGGAAGGGCTTTCAGCTCAGCAATCGCCTGTTTTTGAACGTTTCCCTTACCTAAAACCCTCACCCACAGGGTTTCTGGGGTGCGCGGCAGTTGGTGAATGGCGACAATTGCTGTTTTGAAAGAGGTGGGGACAAAATAAACCCCGCTCATCCAGTTAGCTGGGGCGGGTATAGCGCCAAAGCCTTCTAAGATTGAGGCGGAAACAGTAGGAGACAGTATCCAGAGCTGCGGTAAGTCTGCCTCGGCAATGCGGCCACTCTCCCGGCTGCGCTCTAATTCGACATAAAACTGGAAAAGTTTGCTCATGCAGCTGCGAACGTGCGCCGGCGTAACTGCATTGCGGAAAGGCTCAAAGACTGCCGGTGTTGCCGCAAATTTTCCCAGCAAGCCCAGGGTTTCCGCCACGGCTGCCGGCTGTTGGGATGAGGGGGCAAACCAAACATCGATTTGCCGGACTTCTCCCGCCATATCCCGGCTGGTTTCTACTTGACCCATAGGGCTTAATAGCTCTTTGAGATATTGCTTGGCGAATTGGTCATGGACGAATCTTGTCATTCAAGTTGGGATGTAACTTTTTGCTTGTATCTTAATTGTACATTACGGCTCGGCTTGTGGAAGGACAAAATATTTAGCGCCACATCGGAGCTAGCCAAACAAGCGTTTATAATGCAAAATACCCAATCGGAAATCTACAATTCAAAGAACTATAGCGGTTTTCAGTTGGATGAAGCACACTCCAGAAACCCGGTTTCTTAAAGAAACCGGGTTTCTCAGTACCTCACTCATCCGACGCTATAGAATCGCTTTTGGGTGAGGCCGGCGTGTTCGAGCGTGCCGGCTCAACAGTTCCCACTGAGAGCCGCTTGCAGAGTCGCTGGCGCAGTCCGGTACGGGGTGCCGGCAGACAGCCAGAAACGACAAAACGGGAGCAGCGCCGGTTGCTGTGAAAAATTACTCATTGACAGCGTAACAAAAATGTGCGATGGATGGCAGCCAGTGGCGCGGAAACTGATAAGCCCGCAAAACAAGCTTGTGCCGGCAGAATATTAAGTTTTGTAAAAATTCGCATAAATCGTGCAATTGAGTCTGACAGGTAAACAGAAGCGCAACCCGTTTAAAGCGGAGTCTCAGATTTTAACCCGGGCAAGTTAGGGATCTCCACTCATCTATTTAGCTCAATTCCTGGCGCAAATCCTATCTGTATACTTGCTTATGTCACGCCATCTTTCTGAATCCGACACCGGCAGGAGCAATTCGCCCGCCAGCGGCGATCTCGTCGCTTCATCCCGCAGTCAGCGCCAGTTGCTGACCCCATTTCAGCGCAAACTGCTGCACAAAAGTCTGCAAGACGATTTGCCAGAGAAATACCGCCAGCGCATCCAAATTATGCTGATGGCAGATGAGGGTAAATCGCAAACCCAAATCTGCAAAGCGCTGGGGTGCTCTCAGGGGACAGCGCGGCACTGGATTTTCATGGCTGGGGCGGGCTTGGCTCACTGCTGGAATGACACCCCGATTGGCCGGCCCAAAACAGTGAGTGAAGAATACCTGCAGCGGCTGAAACAGCTGGTTTGCCAGAGTCCGAGGGAGTTTGGCTACGCATTTCGCCGGTGGACGGCGCAATGGCTGGGCAAGCATTTGGCGAAAGAGTTTGGCATTGAACTGAGCGATCGCCACATCAGCCGGCTGCTGAAAAACTCAGGGCTGTCTACGCGATCGCAACCCGCCCCAGCTGAGGAGACTGCGCCGCAGACCGGCACCCACCTGGTGATTGGCGACTTGACCGCCGCTGATGCGCCAGAACTGGCAGGGCTGTGGCCGTTCAATTCTATCAGCTGAGGTTGCATTTATGGTTGAAATATCTGCGCCCTTTGTTTCTGGCGAACTGCTGGCAAACACGCTCGGACAGCCTCTGCCAGAGCGGGAACTCTCAAAAGTGCGCCAGCACATTAAACTCTTAGAGCCACCGGCACTCAAACAGTTCTGGCAGTCCGGCAGCGCCGAGCCCGGTATATACATCATCATTACAGGAAAGTGCCGGCTAACCGACAGCAGCAATAACTCGCCGGCTTCACTGCAAGCGGGGGAGTCATTCGGAGAGCTGACTTTATTTCCGGAAGATTCCTTTGCGCCTCACTCGGTGAGAGCGGCGAAAGATGCGCCGGTGCTGGGCTTCCTTCCCAGCGATCGCCTGCAAGAGCTGTGGCGCAAATATCCCCAAATCCGGGAGTACCTTCACCGGCAGGCAGCGCTGCGAGACGCGCAGCTGAGGGCGGAGGGGGTGCCGGTGCGCAAGCCGGTGGAAAAACCCGGTTTTTCCAAGAAATCGGATTTCTCCGAGCCGGCGGAGCCAAAACATCAGAAAAAGATTAGCAAAGCTTACTTTCCCAGCCCCACACTGCAAATTAGCCATTTTTGGCAGCATTCCTTTCGGCGCTATCCCTTCTTTGCCCAGCAGAGCGCCTCTGATTGCGGTGCGGCGTGCTTGGTGATGGCCGGTCGCTACTGGGGCAGGCGCTTTAGCGTCAACCGGCTGCGGGATTTGGCGAATGTTGACCGCAACGGTGCCTCCCTGCGGGGTTTGAGCGCTGCGGCGGAAAGCATCGGGTTTTCGGCGCGACCGGTGAAAGCCAGTCTCGACCAGCTGGCGAAACAGAGCTTGCCTGCGATCGCCCACTGGGAGGGCAAGCACTACATCGTCGTCTGTGAAATCATATCAAGTCCGGTGGCACCGTTTTTGTATCGCTGATGGGGGCGGGGGTGTCGGGCGGGGGGGGGGCGGGTTTATTTATATCCTTCGCTGTACCAGAAAGATTTCGGGTGAGCCCGCCCCTACGAGCATATATATACAAAACCGGTGCGAGCGGACATTATATGACGATGGCCACCACCCCAGCAGCTCGCCGCCGCACCTGCTTCGCGCCAGCGCTCAAGCGCTGCTTTTCGCTGCCGGCATCTCGCGAGCCGGCGGGGGGACGGCCTCTTACCCAGGCTTGCCCAGACAAAAAATCAGCCCAAAATAAATTTTTGGCTGCTGGATAATTTCTAAGAAAGTCTGCCCCGGCCCGGCTTGCCTGCAGATGTTTTAACAATTAAAAATTCAGACTTTTTACTCACTAAAAATATATGGTTTAAGTACACTTTTTACGGAAGCGCCGCGTGCCGAAAAGTTCGGCTTTTTATTGCTCTTTAATAGCCCCAATAAAAATTTCAAAATCCTGGAACATTTCAGCGCCACATGGAGTCAAGCAGTCGCTCTTAAAGCTGGCCATATTTTTGTTGCCAATTCAACTTCTGTCATTGACTCGTAAGCGAATTGCCCCTTCCATTTATAGGCTGTGCTATTTGTTGTAAACAGGGGCGGTTCTAGCGGCTGTAAAAAAGACAAAAATCAGAAAATTATATCTGGGCTTGCCTCACTCGCCCGGTCGCTTCCGACCCATCCTCCCAGGGGCTCTCAAAAAAGCGGGATTAGTTGGCTGACAAAATTACCTAATTTTTGTCTTTTTTCCTCTCTCGCCTCCCTCCTCCAGGCATAAAAAATCAACCCGAGATGGAGCTCGGGTTGAAAGAGAATCAGTCATGGCTTTTTGTTATGCCCGGCTTAGCAAGTTTTTCATCAACAGTTTTTCCTTTTGCCACTCTCTCTACCTGACAGACTTCCATCGGGTGGGAAATCCCCAGTTGCGCAGCCGCAAAGACTGGCGCGCCCTGCGCGTTCCCGCCCCGCCTCAATGCTACAGTTCGGCTGGCGGGCGGCAATGCCTTTCCGCCAGCGAGCGCCAGATTGACCGGCTGGTGTGCCGGCTCTCTGCGCGGACGCCGGAGGAGATGGCGAGCGTCGAGTCAGCCACAGCCCAGAGCGCGGACGGAGGGAGAAGGTGCGGCTGGCACCACCCGCCAACCCGCGATATCACTCCCGGTTGCATCTGACTCGTTAAAATTGCAGGGGCCAACCCCTCAGTGCCGGCAAATATTTCCGGGCAAAAAATCCGGATAGCTTTCGCGAATGCCGGTAGAATTTATACAACTCTGCGAGGCAAATTTTTATCTTTAAAAATAATCCGGATCGCTACCCTTCATTCCGGTAGGATTCCAACAACCGCTGCACCTAATGGATTAGAGCGGTCAATTTGCTTTCCAGATAACCCTATTTGTATAGCGCGATTAAAATATGGTAGCGAGTTCAACTCAACTGTCTGATATTCAAGAACACTGGGCGCGACCATTCATAGAAGGCTTAGCAGCGCGGGGCATTGTCAGCGGGTTTCCGGATGGGACATTTCGGCCCAGCCAAGCCATGACCCGGGCTCAGTTTGCTGCCATCCTCATGAAAGCTTTTCAAAAACCTTCAAAGCGCCCGTACACCTCGTTTGCAGATATTCCTGCTAAGCACTGGGCAGCTGCTGCGATTAAAAAGGCTTACGAAACTGAGTTTTTGTCGGGCTATCCCGATAAGCGCTTTCGCCCTGACGACAGTATCACAAGGGTGCAATCCCTCGTTTCCCTAGTCAGCGGTCTGGCGATTACTAGCAGCACCGCCACGCTCAAAACCCTGCCAGAACTCTATCAAGATGCCGGCGAAATTCCCGGCTACGCAACGGACAAAATCAAAATTGCCACCGGCGCTGGGATGGTGGTTAACTACCCCAATATAAAGTCGCTCAAACCCCTGAATGGGGCAACCCGTGGCGAGGTAGCGGCTTTTATCTATCAAGCCCTAGCGTATCTCAAACAAGTTCCTGCTATTAAATCTGACTACATTGTTGGTGCGACACCCACACCAACTCCAACTCCCACACCAACTCCAACTCCCACACCGATTCCCACACCCACACCGATTCCCACACCCACACCCACACCAACTCCCACACCAACTCCCACACCCACACCAACTCCAACTCCAACGCCGGTTGGGGTTAGCCACAAGCGGGAGTTCCGGGGCGCATGGCTGACGCCAGTAACGGGTGATTGGCCATCCAGGTCTGGACTGTCAGCTGACAAACAGAAAGCTGAACTCATCCAGATACTCGACCGGCTGCAAGCCATGAATTTCAATGCCATTGTCTTGCAAGTCCGCGTCGAAGGAGACACCCTGTACCTCTCTCAACTGGAGCCTTGGAGCGCATTTCTCACCGGCACACAAGGGCTGGCACCTTCCCTCATTTACGACCCGCTGGAGTTTGCCATCGAAGAAAGCCACAAGCGCAATATTGAACTGCACGCTTGGTTCAATCTCTACCGCGCCAAAGTTTCGGCGAAGACCGTTCCTGTCAGCCCGCACATCGCAGTGACCAATCCGGAATATGTCTATCCCTACGGCAACCAGCTGTGGATGGACCCGGGAGCGAAACTGGTTCAAGATCGGGCTTACGACGTAGTTCTTGATGTCGTGCGCCGCTATGACGTGGATGGCATTCACATCTACGACTCATTCTATCCCTATCCTATCAAGGATGTGCCTTTCCCCGACAGCCAAACCTACCAGGCGTATCAAGCCGGTGGCGGCAAACTGTCCCTAGCAGATTGGCGGCGAGAAAATATCAATCAAATCATTCAGCGCCTAGCCACCGGCATTCGCGCAGCCAAGCCGAACGTCAAGTTTGGCGTCAGTCCTTTTGGCACTTACCGCCCTGGAGAGCCGGCAGGGATTCAAGGGCTAGATGCCTACAACCAACTCTATGCCGACTCCAAAAAATGGCTGCAAGAAGGTTGGGTTGACTATTTAGCCCCGCAACTCTACTGGCGCACTGACCAAGCCGCCCAAAGCTATCCCGTACTCCTGCAATGGTGGGCGAACAATAACCCCAAGCGCCGGCAGATTTATGCCGGTAACAATGTAAATCTGCTGGATGGGGTAAACTGGAAGGTTGAGGAGATTTCCAAACAGGTTGAGATTACTCGCAGCCTCTCGGACAAGCTCGCTGTCGGGAATATCTTCTACAGCGTGAAGGCTTTGAATGAAAACCGTCAGGGCATTTCTGACACTTTAAAAGCCTCGATTTATCCCGCACCGGCACTCGCCCCCACCATGCCGGCACTGGATGCTGTTCCGCCGGCTCCCCCAAAAGGAGTCAGCGCAAACAGTGGGCAGATAACTTGGAATGCGGCTGCCGGTGGCGATGTTCGTTCCTGGACACTTTACAAGCAGACTGGCGATAGCTGGACGCTGGTGCGAGTGCTGCCGGTGGCGACCACTTCTGTCACCGCCGATCCGGGAACCTACGCCCTGTGCGCTGTTGACAGGATGGCGAACGAAAGTGCAGCAGTAACAGTCACCGTCAAATAGGTTTAGAAACCCGGTTTCTCCAAAAAACCGGGTTTCTGGCTGGGGTTTAGAAACCCGGTTTCTCCAAGAAACCGGGTTTCTGGCTTTGTTTCTGGCTTTGGGGAAACAATCCGGATAGCTGCGGCTTCAGGGAGTAAATCTTATTTCAAAAGTGATAATCTCCCAATTTACTTCCAGCGACCCATCTCGTTTCGCACCCCCTCCTTTATATAGTTAAAGTAAAATATGGTTGCCACCTCTCCTCGCTTTTCTGATATAAAAAATAGTTGGGCACGCCCGTTCATAGAAGGCTTAGCCCAGCGCGGCATTGTCAGCGGGTTTCCCGATGGGACTTTTCGACCCAACGAAGCCATGACCCGAGCTCAGTTTGCTGCCATCCTGCTGAAAGCCTTTCAGAAAGCTTCCAAGCGGAAGTATGCCGGCTTTGTCGATGTTCCTTCCAAGCACTGGGCAGCAGCAGCGATTCAAAAAGCTTACGAAAGTGAGTTTTTGTCGGGCTATCCCGACAAGCGCTTCCGCCCTGACGACAAAATCACAAAGGTGCAAACCTTAGTTTCCTTAGTCAGTGGTTTGGGGATTGCCTATAACAATACATCCTACCTCAAATTCCCCCTCTCACAATTCTATGACGATGCGGCTCAGATTCCTGGCTACGCAACAGACAAGGTAGCAGCAGCCACCGGCGCTAAAATGGTGGTTAACTACCCGACCTTGAAATCGCTCAAACCGAATCAAATGGCAACCCGCGCCGATGTTGCGGCTTTTATCTATCAAGCGCTAGTGCGGATTGGCAAAGTTCCTAGCATTCAATCCGGCTATATTGTGGTTCCCCCCGGCGACGGGGCACAGCAGCGGGTTAATGTTGGGCATGTGCGGGAGTTCCGGGGGGTGTGGGTGGCAACAGCTTGGAACCGGGACTGGCCATCAAAGCCAGGACTGCCGGTGGACCAGCAAAAAGCTGAATTCATCCAGATTATTGACCAGGTGCAAGCAATGAATTTCAATGCCATTGTCTTGCAAGTGCGCCCAGAAGGGGATGCTATTTATCCCTCTCAATTGGAGCCTTGGAGTCACTGGATCACCGGCATCCAAGGTCAGGCCCCTTGGCCCTCTTATGACCCGCTGGCGTTTGCCATTGAAGAAAGCCACAAGCGCAATATTGAGCTGCACGCTTGGTTCAACCCCTACCGAGCCAAAACGACCTTAACCGGCTCCCAAACGGTTTCCCCTCACATTGGCGTAACCCATCCGGAATACGTTTACCAATATGGCAATGCCATGTGGATGGATCCGGGGGCGGCTGTCGTTCAGCAAAAAACTTACGACGTGATTATCGATGTGGTGCGCCGCTATGATGTGGATGGCATTCAAATCGATGATTATTTCTATCCCTATCCCATAGCCGGTCAGTCTTTTAATGACAGTAAAACCTATGCCGCTTATCAGGCGGCTGGCGGCAAAATGAGCCTGGGCGACTGGCGGCGGGAAAATATCAATCAAATGATTCAGCGCCTCGCCGCAGGGATTCGCGCCGAAAAGCGGCACGTCAAATTTGGCATCAGTCCGTTTGGCATTTTCCGCCCCGGAGAGCCGGCTGGAATTCGCGGGTTGGACACTTACGAGGAACTGTACACCGATTCCAAGAAATGGCTGGTGGAGGGTTGGGTGGATTATTTCGCGCCCCAACTCTACTGGCGCATCGCTCCGCCGGCGCAGAGCTATCCCGTGCTGCTCAAGTGGTGGGTTGAGCAGAACCCCAAGCGCAAGCACATTTATGTGGGTAATAATTTAAGTCTGCTGGACGGCAAAAGCTGGAAACTGGAGGAAATTACCAAGCAGGTTGACATTTCTCGCGGCTACAAAACTCAGCTCTCTCTGGGGAATATTTTCTACAGTATAAAGGCTTTTAAGGACAACCGTGAAAGGGTTTATGACAATTTCAAAGATTCGACCTACGCCACACCGGCACTGGTGCCAACTATGCCGGATATGGATGCCGCACCCCCCGCACCCCCGACAGGAGTCGCGGTGAAAAATGGGCAAATAAGTTGGAATCCAGCTGCCGGTGGGGATATTCGTTCGTGGACGCTTTACAAGCAGGATGGTGATAGCTGGAAGCTGCTGCGAGTGCTGCCGGTGGCGACAACTTCTGTCAGTGTTGAGCCGGGAACTTACGCCCTGTGCGCCGCTGACCGGATGGCGAATGAGAGTGAGGGAGTGGTGGTTGCAGTGAAATAAAAACACATTTATAGCGGTTTTCATCTGAGTAAGGTACTGAGAAACCCGGAAGAGGGCGGGCACGGGGGCCCGCCCCTACGAAACCGGGTTTCTGGCATCTCTCGTTCCCAGGCAGAGCCTGGGAACGCAATCTGGAGGCTCTGCCTCCTTTGGGAACGCAATCTGTAGGCTCTGCCTCCTTTCAACGAAAAAGCAGGTTAAAAGCCTAACAGCTTATAAAACCCGCTCCGGCGGGTTTTGTTTGTGCAGCCGATATTTGCAATCGCCGGCTAATTTGCCCACCTTACCGGCTTTTCAAATCACCGCCACGCACTCAATCTCTACCAGCGCGTCTTTCGGCAGGCGGGACACCTGTACTGTAGAGCGAGCCGGCGCATTTCCCGCCTCAAAATATCGCGCATAAACCGAATTCATGGCGGCAAAATCGTTCATGTCCGCCAAAAATACGGTAGTTTTCACTACATTCTTGAAAGAGGCACCGGCAGCGGCGAGCACGGCTTCGATATTTGCCATGACTTGCTCGGTTTGCTTGGCCACATCGCCGGTGTGGACAATCTCGTTAATTCTGGGGTCGAGGGGAATTTGGCCGGCGAGGAAAATCATGGTGCCGGTGGCTGCGATGGCTTGGCTGTATGGCCCCACGGGTGCCGGTGCTTGTTCGCTACGGATGATTTGGCGTGTCATTGATGTCACTTTTCCTGAGGTTTTCGGAGAGTCGGCTGGCTTGTTGCGCTCTCCATCGGGCATTATCGCACCACTCAGGTCTGTATCGTTCAGGCTTGCCCCATAGATGTTTGCGCCGGTCAAGTCTGCCTTTCTCAGGTTGGCTCCATCCAGGTTGGCCCTAATCAAATTTGCATCTTCCAGAAAGGCTCTCTCTAAATTTGCCCCCCGCAGACAGGCGTAGTTGAGGTTTGCAGCTCCAAGGTATGCCACACCCAGATCCACATCAGCTAGATTCAAGCCTGACAAATCCACTTTGTTCAGATAGGCTAGCCGAAGTTTAGCTTTCTGGAGATATGCCTGTTGCAGCGCTGCACCCTCTAGGTTCGCCCGACTTAAGTCCGCTCCAGCCAAATCTGCCCCAGTCAGATTGGCATTGCTCAGGTTGGCTATACTCAGGTCTGCTTGACTTAAGAATGCTCTGACTAGGTTTGCAGAGCTTAGGTTGGCATTTGTGAGGTTTGACTTTTCTAGGTTTGCACTATACAATCTGGCGCTACTCAAGTTTGCTCCCCTGAAATCAGAACTACTGAAGTCCGTCCATTTCAGGTCGGCTGAATAAGCATTTACCCAACTCAAATTGGCGCTTATCACTGTTGCTTTATAGATTTGTGTTCCACTGAGGTTCGCCTTGGCCAGATTTGTCTCACTCAAGTCCGCTCCAGTCAAATCTGCACTCGTTAGGTCTATCCCACTCAGGTCTGCACCTTTCAGGTCTATCCCTCTGAGATTGCCAGATTGAAAGTTCCGCTCTCCCTCTGCGTACTTTGCTAGAAGTTCCTCTGCGTCCATCACCCGCCTCAAAATCACCCTTCCATCAGTGTACTGCCCAGGGGTACACCGGCAATCCTCGCGCTCCCTCTAAGCGGGAGTTGCCGGCGCACCGGCTTCCAACCCCGCACCCCAACCCCCGCCGGTGGCGCAGGACAGGCGGGACACCTGTCCCAAAAGCCTCCGGTGCACGCGGAGAGGTAGGGTGCGTTCCCTCTTAGGGAACGCACCCTACTACTACTGCTGTCCCAAAAGCCTCCGGTGCTCGCCGGAAGGGGATTAGGGGGTGGGGTTCTTTTCCCCCCAGCGAAACTACATCGCCTCTAACCGCCGGCGCAACTTGCTGCTGATCGCATCAATCGCCGTCACCACCACCAGCAGCACCAGCATCATCGTGGTTCCCTTGGTGTACTCAAAACTCTTGAAATAGCTCACCAGCTCAAAGCCAATCCCACCGGCACCCACCACGCCCAGCACCGACGCCGCGCGAATGTTGTACTCAAACATATATAATGTGTACCCCAGCCCCAAAGGCAGCACTTGCGGCAGAATTCCGTACTGGGCAATTTGCACCCAAGACGCCCCAGCCACCTGCAAAGACTCAATCGAGCGCGGGTCAACTGCCTCAATAGCCTCTTGATAAAACTTCCCAAGATAGCCCACCGTATAGATTCCCACCGCTAGCGTGCCCGCCGGCGCACCCAAGCCGGTCGCCGCCACAAAAAACAGCCCCAGCACAATCGACGGCACCGAGCGCACTGCATTCTGCACAAAATTGGCCACCGGTCGCAGCCAGCTCGGTGCCAGATTGTGGGCGCTGCACACAGCCACCGGCAGAGAAATCACCGCCCCAATCGTCGTTCCCCACAGCGACATCTGAATCGTCTCAATCAGCGCCTTCACCGCCACATCCACGATTTCCAGATTCGGTGGCCACAGCCGCGACAGAAAATCAACCATGTATGGCCAGCTCGTCTTGAGCATTTCCAGGTCAATCTCCAGCCCCTTCAACGCCCAACCATACACCAGGAAAACCCCGGCAGCCACCGCCAGCCGCCTCACCCAAACATTCCGCCTCCAAAAACTCACCAAATCTTTCATCCTACAAACTCCGCCTAAATCCCTCTCCTAAACTCCCTTGGCGTCCTCTGCGTCTTGGCGGTTCAAATCAAACAGAAGCCTGACTCAATTGCGCAAATCGCTCCGACAAATTCTCGCACCGGCCATCATGAACCACCCGACCGGCATCCAGGACAATCGCGCGCTCCGCATAAGCCGCTGCGAGCGCCAAGTCATGCAACACCAGCACAACCGTCATCCCCTGCCGGTGCAGCCGAGCGAAAATTTCCATCACCTGCTTAATCCCCATCACATCCAGCCCAGCGGTCGGCTCATCTGCCAAAAGGATTTGAGGCGATCGCATCAGCGCCCGCGCGATCGCCACCCGCTGCTGCTGTCCGCCGCTGAGGGAGCCGGTTTTTTGGTTCGCCAGGTCTTTCAACCCCAGATCCGCCAGCAACTCCAGCGCCCGCCGCCGGTCTTCCTCCCCAAAGCCCCAGAGCGTCTCCCAAGCGGACAGCGCCCCCAAACGCCCGCACAGCACGTTATCCAGGGCGGAAAGCTGGCGCACCAGCCCCCCTCCCTGAAATATCAAGCCGGCATCGCGGCGAATCCGCGCCAGGGTGCGGGGAGTCACCGGCACGCCATTAATCCGGATCTCCCCCCGCCGCACCGGAACCAGCCCCACCAGCGCCCGCAGCAGGGTGGACTTACCGGCCCCATTCAGTCCCAGCAGCGCCACAAACTCGCCCTGGGCGATCGCGCAGTCAATCCCACTGAGGATGGGACGATTCAGCGACGCTGCGTAGGGCGTTTCCAGGTTCTCACACTCAATTGCAGGCATTTCTCAGTGATTAGGGTTGAATTTTGGCGCGTTGCAGCGCCTGACGCATGGGCGCTAAGTGGCTGTTGTGGTCAACTTTCACCAGCTGGGTGGAGTTGTACAGAGCCCGCAGCATGGAATTGTTCGCCGGCTGGTTCAGTTTCAGCAGGGCGCTGACAATCTTTTCGCGCATTGCCGCCGGCACGTCGTCATCAATGGAAATCCCGTGCGCCGGCACCCCGGGGAATTCCTGGAGAACCCGCAGCTGCGAGGCTTCCTCGGCTGTAATCCAGGGGGGGGTGAGGGCGTATTCCGAGACAGCGGCGACATCCGCCTGCTTGCGCAGCACAGCTTGCAGGGCGCTGCTGTAGCCATCGCCGTAGGTAACTTGGCCAAAGAAATTCTCTAAGCGGTCGGGGCCATCCACTAAGCCTTGGCCCACAAACTGGCCGGTGGGGATGATAAATCCCGATCCCGAGGTGCGAGAGGCAAAGGCCATTCTTTTGCCCTTCAGCTGTTGCAGGGTTTGCTTTTCCGAACCTTGGGGGCGCAGGGAGCTGTCTTTGCGCACCACCAGCACGGAATTATAGGTGTGCCCGCCGGAATAGTCGGCACGCACCTCGGCGAGAGCGAGCTTCGCTCCGGCTAATTGCTCCGCTTTCAGGGCGGGCCGGCTGCTCAAGAAAGCCACATCGGCGCGGTTAGCTCTCAAGGCTTCCACAGCAGCTGTTTCGTCGGAAACGATAGCTTCCACCGGCATTCCCAGTTCCTTGGAGAGAAACTTGGCCACAGCATTGGCTTTGTTTTGCAAGTCGGTGGAATCCCGGCGAGAGGGAAACACCATAACCAGACGGGTGAGGGAGTTTTGGGCAGTCGGGGCTTGCACCTGGTGGGCGGGGTGGTGGTGTGCCTTTGCGGGTTGCGTCCCCTCGCTGGCGCTAAGGGCCAAACCCGCCAGCAACAGAAAGCCGGCACCGGCACCCCAGAAAATCTGTTTGTTCACGTTCGTTCGCTCCATTCACTGTGGCCCATTGCCACCTGTTCCTGATCGGGCAGTTGCAATACTGCGTCAATCATCATAAAGGTTTTTGAGAAAAAATATCAATACTTATAGCGTTTCTCGGATTAGTGAGGTACTGAGAACCCCGGTTTCTTTAAGAAACCGGGGTTCTTATGCGTACTTCATCCAGCTGAGAACCGCTATAAATCCTTAAGTCATTGCTAGGCGGTGGCCACTTGACCGTCGGTAAAATGATATAAACTCCGATTGATTAATTAAGTTTGAAAGAGGGGGAGAGGCGGAAAATAACGCATACTAGGAAAAGGGGCGAGATAAGGTAATTTAAAGTAATTAACCGGATATTAACTCACAGCACGCTTTCGAGCGCCTGCTTGAATTCAGCAGCGCTTTTAAAGCGGATTTCTGGCTTGTCAGCCAGGGCGAGGTCAATCACTTCCGCCAGGGGTTGGGGAATGGAGGCGTCGCGCTCGCGCACCGGCACCGGGTCGGTTTGCAGCACCACCAGCCAGCGATCAATGCCTGTGAAGTCGCGGGGGGGTGTGCCGGTGAGCGTGTAGTACAGAGTCGCCGCTGCAGCCCAAACATCGACCTCCGGTTTGGCATACTTGAAATTGATTACCTGCTGTCGCGGCATGAAAGCCGGTGTGCCAGCCGTGGTGCCGCTGACCGTTTGACCGCTCAAACCGGCTGAGTCAAACGCCTTGGCTAACCCGTAGTCGCCAATTTTGGCAGTGGGGCTTTTGCCGGCAAAAGCGAGAAAAATATTCGCCGGCTTGAGATCCCGGTGCACCAAACCCCGCCCCTTGACAAAACTGCCATCCGCTTGTCTGACGTTGGGAATCTCGGCGCTGTGGGCGTATTCCAGCCCTTCCAGCACTTGCAGCAAAATCGGCACCGCTTCACCCACCGGCACTCGCCCACCCCTAGCCCGCATTAAATCCAGCAAAGTGCCGCCGTCGCAATATTCCAGCAAGCAGAAAAAAGTGCCGTCCCAGTAACCCGAATCCAGCAGCCGCACAACATTGGGATGCTTTAAGGCTTTGGTGTTCTCCACTTCCCGCAGGAACCAATCGATGTGCCGCCGGCTGTCTGTTCGCTCCGGAAGCATGACTTTGAGCGCCACTTTCTCCCCTGTGCCGTTGTGGCGAGCCAGGTAAACAGCGCCGCATCCCCCCTTCCCCAGCAGTTTCAAAGTCGTGTGGCCGGCAATCTCCGGGAGATTCGAGTCCTTTGTTTTGCTTGGCAGAACTGCCGCGCCCCTGCTGACCAAAGTTTCTGTCTGTTCCCGAAGATTGCCACCGGCTCGCAGTTCCAGAGTTTCCGTTTCTTTCGCCGCCGTGCCGGTTTCAATGCTGACTCGGAACACAGTTTTGCTCAGCCTTATTTCGTCGCCATCCTTTAGTTCGTATTCAGGGAATTCCATCTGAACCGCTTGTTGCGCGGTTTGGTCGCTTTGGCGCTGCCCTATTTTTTTGCCGTTGACGTAAGTGCCGTTTTTGCTGCCGAAATCGCGCACGCGAACCAGGGGGGGGTTGATGTCGAGCCGGCAGTGATAGCGAGAGATGCTGCCATGTGCTTCATCATTTGGAAGCCGCACATAGCAGTCGCCCCCGCGACCGATAATGCAGGTGGTGCGGTCGCTGAATTCAAATATCTGCCCTTTCAGGCTTCCTTCCGTGACAGTGAGCGTGATTTTAGCTGGCATCTGGGTATTCTAAATAATTTCTCAAACTTGCTTAAAACATCCCCCAAAGCAGGGTGCGTTCGGGAGCATCCCATTTTTGCAATCCCCCTCACCCCCAACCCCTCTCCCACTTTGGGGTGAGGGGAGAATTCTTGATTTTCCCCCCTCTCCCTTTATGGGAGAGGGGTGCCTTGGGGGGTGAGGGGGTGAAAATCTTTGCTTGCTTCGGGATGCTCCCGTGCCTTCCTGGGGAACGCACCCTGCTTCTGCAAAAAATCACCCACAGTAGGGTGCGTTCCCCCTTGGGGGGAACGCACCCTACTTTTACTGTTTTTCCCCCCGTTTCGTGCGAGGGCGCGATTGTGCGAGCTGTCTCTTCTGTCTCATCGCTTCCAACTGCTGGCGCACGCCTTCAGGAATCAGCCAGCCGTAGCCGGCGCACCCCAGGGTGACGAGCAGCTGTTGAAAATCCTCCTCCGTCCAAGTGGGGGTGCCGCGCCGGCTGAGGGCTAGCGTCACCTCCTCCTCAGTAGGATTATATATCTGCTGCCGGGTGTTTGGGGGTTCATGGGATATCAACCCCTTGAAAAAATCCACCAGCCGGTGCGCGCTATTGTTTCCAGTAACGGGAGCCGGCGGAACTTTGCTCAGTTGCAGCGGTTGAACTTCTGGCACCCTTGCCGTGCTGTTAGCCTGTACCGGCTGAATGAGGGCGGTTTTGGCAGCAGCAGCGGATGGGTAGCGGTCTTTTTGGCCCGGCTGTACCATTTTTGACAGCCACTCCATAAAACTCGGGCTGAGCTGACTCGCAAGAGGGTTGAAACTGAGGCTATTGTCCTCATCAATTAATCGATCAATTTCGCTGGATTTTGTTCCCGTCACCACGCAAATCAGCGTCGCGCCGGCACCGTAGAGATCCGTTGCGTTACTCAGCTGCCGGTTGTAAAGCTGTTCCGGAGCCATAAAGCCAAACGTGCCGGCGGCGGCGCTGCTGGTCGCCCCCTCGCTATATCCAATTCGGGCCAAGCCAAAATCCACCAAGTAAACATTGAGCCGGTCATCCACCAAGATGTTTTCCGGTTTGATATCCCGGTGAACGATGGGAGGAGTTTGGTTTTGCAGGCAGATTAATATATCTAGCACTGCCATGGCGATCTTTTTGATTTCCTCTGGGCTGAAGCTTCGCGGCACCGCCAGGGAAGAGGCGTTTTTGTACTCCTGCACCATGCAGAAGCCTTTTGGGTTTCAAAGGAATCGAGATAGCGGGGAATGCCGGGGTGGTTGAGGGAACGCAGCACTTCAATTTCCCGCTCAAACGTTTTAAAGCCTGACCATTCGGAACCCGACTGGGCGAACTGAAACTGCTTGATAACCACCGGCTCCCCAGTGGCGGTGCCGGTGGCGAGATAGGTCACTCTCCCGCCGGCGCGATTGTGACCGAGTTCTCGAATTTTTTGATAGCGAGGGCGAGCCGGTTTTGGTGAGCGATTCCTGTGGATTACCTGAACCTCAGCGATTTGAAATCTGCCAAACGAGCCCGTGACGTTCATAAATGCCAGTCAGGGTTTTACCGTCAGGTTGAAAAACCAGGGTTTTACAGTCTTGGCCCCGGGCGTTAGCCAGAAAAAATTGCCGCTCGCGCCCACTGCTAACATCCCACACCAACAGGTAGTCATTGTCAATAACCGCCGCCAAATTTTGGCCGTCCGGACTGAAAGTAAGACACCGGGCTTTATCTCGCTTATTCCGCCAAGTGAGCCGCCGGATTTCGCCCCCGCTACTCAGGTCTAAAAGCTGGATATAATCCTCATCTTCTTTTTTAGGATAAATTGCAACGGCAAGTGTCCTGTCATCTGGGCTGATATCAAATCCCTTTGCATTTATAGAGATATTGCACTTTGCACCGGCAAGCTCGTTAAACGCCTTCAGTTCAGTGCCGGTGCTGGGATTCCAGACTTTGAGAGTGCCGTTTTCGTGGCAACTGACCAATTTCTGACTGTTTCGAGTAAAAGCTAGGGATTTAGTGGTAGTGTTTGCCGGCAGTCCAGTCAGTTTGCGGATTTCTTGCCCAGAGGCTACATCCCAGAGCTGGATAGCCTTCTCCCCCCCAATGGCCAGAATTTTGCTATCCGGGCTGAACGCGAGAGAATCAGCCCTGTCTAAAGAAAACGGTATGGCATGAATGTCTTTCCCTGACGCTAAATCCCACATTTTAAGTAGATTTATATTTTCCTCGTCCTGTCCACCTCCGTTGTTCGTACTAAAAACACCGGCCAGTATTTTCCCATCAGAGCTAATCGCCAGATTCGGCCTTACGCTGTCATGAATTATCCCTTCATATCTCTTATATTTAACCGTCTGTGGCGGTTTGGACAAGCGGCGGATTTCTTCCCCAGAGACTAAATCGATGAGAGGGATACCGTCCTGAGGTTTACCGCTGCTGCCCTCTCGCTGTAAAGTGGCCAAAACTGTTCCTTGAGGGCTGATTGCCCAGTGCTGCCACGGAAACTCAGCAATCTCAAAATTTTTGAGAGGCGAAAATTTCTGCCCCACTGTTTTTGCTGCCTCGATTAAACGAGAGCCCCAAAGAGAACGGCTGAGATTCTTCTCATTAATAAAAGAACTGCTTTCTAATTGGAGAGCTTCCGCAGACAGTTCTAATCCTCGCTCCTGCTCCCCTCTGGCATAGAGAGCCACTCCTGTGGCCAATTTAGGCTCTCCTCCTTTTGGAGCAAGTTCAGCTGCTTTCTGCCAGTGCTGAATTGCTTTTTCTACATTCCCCTTCTCGTATTCTATCAACCCTATATTCATATTAGCAATCCAGCTGTTGGGGCTGACAGCCTGCAGTTTTTCATAATAGGCCAAAGCTTGGTCTATTTGCTTGTCTTTGTGAAAAGATACAGCCCAGTCAGCCAGGATTTCAGCCAGCGAGGGATTCTTGGGCAGGAGAGATACGTCGGATTGCTTGTACAAAACCTCTATCGGGATGCCTAAATTGAACCCAGATTTAACCGCCACTGAATTTCCCGTATCCGCATTAAAGATAACTTCCCCCTCCGCACGTCCGTGAATGCCAATTAAGCGACCTTCCTCGTCAAACACCGGCCCGCCACTCATGCCAGAATTAGTGGTATTCGTGTACACCAGTTCGTACCCCTCTTCTGCCGCACCGAGGGTTCGCCCCGATATCTTTCCCGATGTGATCTGAAAGATGCGCTGAGTAATCGCTTGTCCCGGATGGGGCCAACCGGCAATATAAATGCTCGCCCCCTCTGTCGCCGCCTCCGAACTCCCCATCGTAGCGACGGGATAATTTTTCTCGCTCGTAAACTCGACAACCGCCAAGTCAATCCCCGGCAATTTTTTTACCGTGCTGTAGCGCAGGATATGTTTGCTTCCGTCGGAAGTCAAAATCTCGTATTCATCCGGCGTCGCCACCACATGCTTGGCCGTTATCACTCTGTAAGTGTTGCCGTCTTTGCCCACGATTGCGCCCGAACCGGGGTTTTGACCGTTGATCACCACAGTGACACTTTTCGCCATCGCAGCGAGAGCTTTCTCCCCCACAGTTTGCGGCACGGCACTTTGGGGTTGGGCCAGCACAATCGCCGCACCAATTAACGCCGCCGAGAGCTGATAAGAAAAATTCACGAAACGCACTCCTCCTCAATCATATAATCTCCGGTCACTCCCCTGACATTAATTTTTTTTCTCCCTCAGCTTAACACAGCCAAGCTCACTTTGTCGCGCCGCGCCGCAACAGTTCAGCTATTTCTGTGCAGCCGTTTTTTTCCGCTAAGCGCAGCGGGGTGTCGCCGTTGCTTTTCCTAGCGCTACTGCCGGCTATCGCTGAGGCAATTCCCAAAAACCCCTGTCTGGAACAAGCGCCGAGTGCAACTCCCATCACCGACAAATAAACCGGCTCCCCGCACACACCGGCAAGAGTGCATTTTGCCCAAAACTGCCAGATATCTCCCCAGGAGGGAGCAACCAACCGATTGCCAGCGCCACCGCAACCACAGCGCCAACTCCCAGCAAAGCCGCCACCCTCACACCGGCCCAACCCGTCCGACGCCTATAGACGCGAAGCGGCTTCCCGCAGGGGACGCCGCCCCAGCAACAAACCCAGCCACCCCAGCCGCAACCGGACTCACCGCCAAAACGCCGTTCCCGCCCAAGAAACCGCGAACAGCCCCACCAAGAAACCGCCAGTAAACTTGTCCCTCAGCTGCCGGTCGAGTTGGGATTGAGGCGATCTTACCTCGGGCAGCTTACCGGCATAAAGCCCTGCCTGCGCGGGTTCACCCCATATCTTTTGGGCACAGCTCAGGATATTAATAAACCCGCCCCCACCCCACCCGAGCCCCCTCCTCCCAGTCCGCAGGCTGCCGGTCTTCCAGTTTCCAGCCGGTGTGCCGCACTTTGCAGACTTTGCCAGTATAGCCCTCCCCCCTCTCCCCCCACCGGCACTTTATATGAGTCATTATCCGGATTTTGCAAGGCAAATTTATAAGTATTTTAGGCTACCGCTTTTATAAGCTGCATTTCGGACGCCCTAACGCAAATAACCTACATATTTTACGGCTGCACACTTTTCTAAATTGCCGCTTGCCGGCACCGGCGGTCGCTCACAGCCGGGGGCGCAGCCCGTAGTGCCGGTAGTGCCAGTAATCGCGCAAAATCTTATCGTGGTCAAAGCACAAATTAGCCGGCACCCGCCAAGATTCAAAAATCCCCAGATTCTGAGCGTCATCCGCCGCCTGGGGCTCCCCCGTCGCCGTGGCGATAAACACCACACTCAGGGTGTGCTGGCGCGGGTCGCGATTCGGGTCAGAATAGACGTAGAATTGCTCCACCAGCTCCACCGGCAACCCCGTCTCCTCCTGGGCTTCTCGCCGCGCCGCCGCCTCCACCGGCTCGCCATAGTCCACAAACCCCCCCGGAATCGCCCACCCGTAGGGCGGATTGCGGCGCTCAATCAGCACAATAGGCCGGTCTTGCCGGTCAATCAGTTCGATAATTATATCTACAGTCGGAACCGGGTTTCTATAAGCCATATCGATTTTAGAGGCTAGATTTTACAGGTTACTGAATTGGGCATCACGCAAAAGGGCATTGGGCACCACTGCATACGGCTTCCCTTCCCAGGCTTCTAATTGCGCTCAATCGAACGGACATGATAATATAGAGAGTTTCAGCAAAAAGCCAGACATAAATTAGCGACACCAATCAGCCGGAAGTCATCTCAAAAGGAAAAATACAGCTGAGGGCAGAGTGTTCAGCGTCCAGTCTCAGTATATGATAGCGAAGCCGGTCGCGAAAGCGCGTCCTTCCCTCAGGACTCAGCCATTGCACTCAGGACGGATATGCCCCACAGAGCCAGCGGGATGCAGAGCTACCGCCCCACCTCCTTACCCAGTCGCTTTGGGATTAGCGACTTAGGTCGTGGCAGAAAGCGGCCAGAAACTGTGGCAAGTCTTGCCCTTGGTGACTTCCGATAGATTAGTAGGCATAATTGAACCGCCAAGACGCCAAGACGCCAAGGAAGAAAGGGAGAAGGGGAGAAAAATAAATTGCGAGCAATTAACCGGAGTTAAGATTAGTCCTTCTATCGCTCTGCCAGGAAGCGATAAATTTGCCAGCGATCGGGCAATTTTTAGGGGAGTATTTCTGTCAGAATTAAGTCCCGCTAACTTTATAAAAACTTAATGAACCGGCAGTCGGCGTTGCGGTTTATGAATACACTGCGCTGTGTGGCAAAGATTTCGGGCGAAACCCGCCCCTACAGAGGATTTACCACTGTAAATCACACACAAAGTTACCTGGAATACAAGTAAGAATTGTTACAATTTAGGCAAAATTCGGATGTAACTGCCGGCGTTCCGTGATAAAGTCAGGGAATTTAGCACCATCCGCCCGGAGCGGTGCGTGCTTCGCAGCGGCTCCCTAGTTGAGCTGCAACTGTTTAGTTTTTATTTCCCAAACCGATCATGCCCTTTCCCAGATCCAGCGGTATATTGCTCCACCCAACATCCTTTCCCAGCAGGTTTGGTATTGGCGACTTAGGAGAGCAAGCCTATCACTTTATTGATTTTTTGGTAGAGACGCGCCAGCGGCTGTGGCAGGTTTTGCCCCTCGGGCCCACCGGCTTTGGCAATTCCCCTTACATGTGCTACTCAGCAATGGCGGGCAATCCGCTGCTGATCAGCCTGGAGTGGCTGCGGGACGAGGGGTTCCTCAGCCATGAAGACTTTGGCGGTGTGCCAGAATTTCCCGCCGACAAAGTGGATTTCGAGCTGGTGGCCCAAGTGAAAATGCCCCTGCTGCTGAAAATCAGCCAGAACTTTACAGCCAAGGCGTCGGAAGAGCAGCAAGAGGAATTTAAGGAGTTTTGTGACACCCAGGCATACTGGCTGGATGACTACGCCTTCTTCATGGCCATCAAAGAGGCCAAAGAGGGAGCCAGCTGGCACCAGTGGGAGCCGGAACTGGCGCAGCGCCAGCCCGCCGCCCTGGCGGAATGCCAGCGGCGGATGCCCGGTGAGATTTTTTTCCATAAATTCTTGCAGTTTCAGTTCTTCCGCCAGTGGTCAGCCCTGAAGCGCTACGCCAACGAGCGGGGCATCGAGATAGTAGGCGATATTCCTATATATGTGGCGCACGACAGCGCCGATGTCTGGGCCCATCCGGAAATCTTTTGCCTGGACAAAAAGACAGGCGAGCCGGCGGGGATAGCGGGAGTTCCGCCCGATTACTTCAGCGCCACCGGCCAGCTGTGGGGCAACCCGGTCTATCTGTGGCGGCAGCTGCAAAAGACGGATTTCCACTGGTGGGTGCAGCGCTTCGAGTCCATGCTCAATTATGTAGACATCATTCGCATCGACCACTTCCGGGGGTTCGAGGCGTTCTGGTCTGTCCGTCAGGGCGAAACCACTGCCATTAAGGGCAAGTGGGTGAAGGCACCGGGAGAGGCTTTCTTTGAGACGCTCAACAAAAAGCTGGGCAAGCTGCCGGTGCTCGCCGAGGATTTGGGCGTCATTACGCCAGAGGTGGAGGCCCTGCGCGATAAGTTTGAGTTTCCGGGGATGAAGATTTTGCACTTTTCGTTTGGCTCTGGCTGCGAAAATCCCTATTTGCCTTTTAATTATTACGAGCGCAACTGTCTGGTGTACACCGGCACCCACGACAACGACACCACAGCCGGCTGGTTCAGTCAGCTTTCCGAACACGAACGGCAGGGAGTGATGGCCTATTTGGGACACGTCAGTCCGGATGGCATTCACTGGGATTTAATCCGGCTGGCGCTTTCTTCTGTGGCGAATCTGGCGATTATCCCCCTGCAGGATATTTTAGGGCTGGGGAGCGAAGCGCGGATGAACACTCCCGGACTTGCGGAGGGAAACTGGAGCTGGCGATACTGGTATGGCGCTCTGACCGGCGACGTGCGCCACCGTTTGAAAAGCATGACGGAAACCTTTGGCCGCGCCGGTTGACAGCTGAAAGCGACGAGCTGACAGCCGGTGGCCTTCAAAAGTAGGGGCCGGTGCACCGGAGATATTTGTGGCAGGGGTAGGTTGCAAGCAGGGGCGGGCTGACTAGAGATATTTCTCACAAGCCCTTAAACCCGCTATTGCCGGCCCTCACTTGACACATTGGCTTCCCAATTTGTTGCCCAATGGGCAACAAATGTCATTAAACCCCCTATTGCCGGCCCTCACTTGACACATTGGCTTCCCAATTTGTTGCCCAATGGGCAACAAATGTCATTAAACCCCCTATTGCCGGCCCTCACTTGACACATTGGCTTCCCAATTTGTTGCCCAATGGG
>JAHHHT010000025.1 GCA_019359235.1 Oscillatoria princeps RMCB-10 | reverse complement strand
ACACATTGGCTTCCCAATTTGTTGCCCAATGGGCAACAAATGTCATTAAACCCCCTATTGCCGGCCCTCACTTGACACATTGGCTTCCCAATTTGTTGCCCAATGGGCAACAAATGTCATTAAACCCGCTATTGCCGGCCCTCACTTGACACATTGGCTTCCCAATTTGTTGCCCAATGGGCAACAAATGTCATTAAACCCCCTATTGCCGGCCCTCACTTGACACATTGGCTTCCCAATTTGTTGCCCAATGGGCAACAAATGTCATTAAACCCGCTATTGCCGGCCCTCACTTGACACATTGGCTGCGCCAAGATTGCTCACTTTCCCCGCCCCCGGCTTCAGGCCGCTCTCAAAGCAGCTGCTGTGGCACAGGGAAGCCACTGCGCACTGACTTAAGATTGAGGATTGGCTTTAACAGTGACTTCTTCGACCTCCCCGGGCGCTCCCATTTGCTTGGCTTGTCCGTCATTAACCGCCACGAGCACGCCACCGGCATTGCCGGCCCGCACCACCAGTTCCTGCTTGGCCTCCCAAGTGCGCTTGGTGCCCTCTGGGAGAACGCCCTCAAACTGGGTTTTGCCGTCTGCCACAATCTCGATCCAAGACTCCGCCTTTAAGGTCAGGCCAACCCGCACCGCCGCGCTTTCAGCGCTGGGAGTCGGAGAGCCCCCAGTGGTTAACTTAGCCAGACTGGGAGCCGGTCGCCGCTCCGGTTGCTGAACCGGCTGGGTGGGCGGTGGCGGCTCGATCTCGGGGCGGCTGGCCTGCATTGCCGAACGGTCGAGCATCTGCGACAGACTTTGGACAGAAAACATAATTAGCGCAATGTACAGCAGATAAAGATGAATCGGTCGCAATTGCGCCGATGGCCAATTTATCCAGGGATAGTTGAGCAATCGCTGATTCGATTCGATAGGAAAATCACTCGCCAACTCTGCCCCGTTCAACCCCAGCGCGTTGGCAAAGCGCCGAATAAATCCCTGAATGTAGATCGGCTCCGGCAGGTGTTCCAGCTGGCCCTCCTCAATAGCCTCCAGGTGCCTGGGCCCGATCATCGTCCTCATCGAAACTTCTTCCAGGGACAAATTCAACTCCAGGCGCACCCGATGCAGGCGAGCCCCCAGCTCTGACAGCTTTTCTGCGCGTTCTTGCTCAAAATTGCGTATATTTTTTTTCTTACGCCTCTTGACAATATTCATAAAGTGCGATCCTCAATGTCGGCTGGCAGATTTACTGGTGTGAGTGAGAGTTGGGCTTGTAAGAACCTCAGCTCAAAGTCTTTGAGGGGGCGGATTCGACCGCTGGGCAACAGTGGTTCTCCGGGCGGTTGCAGCTGAATTGGGCCAATAGCGGTGCGGTGCAGGTTAATCACTGGATATCCTAACTGCTCTGCGACACGTCGAATCTGTCGATTTCTGCCCTCAACGAGTATTACTTGCAAAAGCGTCTGGGTGCCCGGATACCGCTTGATAGCCCGGACAGAGGCCGGTAGTGTTTTTCTGCCGTCGAGGACGACGCCATTGCGCCAAGCAAGCATTGCCTCAGGACTCGGAACCCCCCGCACCAACACTTCATAGGTTTTGGGAATGCCGTGACGGGGGTGCGTCAGGCCAAACGTCAGCTCCCCATCGTTGGTCAGCAGTAACGCTCCTGTGGATTCCGCATCTAAGCGTCCAATCGGGTGAACGCCCTGACCGCTGCGGAGTGGCCCGGGCAGGAGATCCAGCACGGTCTTGCGCCCTGCGGGATCGCTGCAAGTGGACACCACCCCTGCCGGTTTGTTCAGCAACAGATATACCGGCTGCGGGCGAGCAGCCCTGAGGGGGACGCCATCGACTTCAATCAGATCCCGGTCTGGATTTGCTTTTTCTCCCAACTGCACCACTCTGCCATTCAGTCGCACCCGTCCGTCAAGGATCATTTCCTCGGCTTGACGGCGCGAGGCAATGCCCCACTGAGAGAGGATTTTTTGTAGTCTTTCCTCCATGCTCGTGTTAGCGTCAACTCCGAATCAATAAGGTTTAGGCTGAATCGGGGCGTCAGGGCAGCCCCGATTATGTACAAATATTACAAGAAGAAGGATGATAGCAAGGATCTCACTGTTTTATACATCATGCTCGCTCGGCTGAAGGTCAGACTGTCAGCTGTCGCGTCTGGCCCCCAACCCCCGGCTTTCCCCCCGATATCTGAAGTCGGGGGGGCAACGGCAGGCTGTCAGTTATTGTTCCACGCTTCCGCTGACTTTTGACCGCTTCAGGCTCGGGCTCGACGGTTTGAGACTGAATGCTTGCGGTATATTTACTATTTTGTGACTTAATATTGCCTCCATCCTGATTTTTTAGGAAAATTGAACATGCTTTTCGAGGGTGATTCCCCGCAGTCCAATCCCGACCGTCAACAGGGCCGTTCCGTGCGGGCTCCGCAGGAGCAGAGCTCTGCAGCAGTTGCTGCCAAAGCGGCCTCACCAGCCGAGCCGGCTCGGCACAGCCGCCTGATCAGTAAGGTGCTCTCACCGGCGGTGCGGCTGTGGCTGCAATCGCAAGTTGAGCGCGTCGAAGACTTACAGGTGAAAATCGAGGGCGGAGATCGCCAGATCCTGCAAGGTGCGATCCCCTCAGTCTCCCTTTCCGCTAAGGGTGCCGTCTATCAAGGACTGCACCTGAGCCAAATTCAACTCACCGCCACCGGCATTCGCATCAATATCGGTCAGGTTCTCAAAGGGAAGCCCCTGCGTCTGAGCGAGCCGGTGCCGGTTGCCGGGGAATTGCTGCTGCGAGAAGCCGACCTCAACGCTTCCCTGTCAGCGCCGTTACTCTCTATAGCTCTCATCGAATTTTTGTGCCAAAATCTGGAACCGGCATCTGCTTTTGGCAAGATGGCATCCCTTCCCATTACTTTGCAAAACCCTCAGATTCGCATTGATTCAGGTCAGCTGACTCTCAGCGGCATTTTGGTGTCTGCCACAGGCATTGAGCTGCCTTTTGTCTTGGGCACAGGCTTGTCGGGCGCAAACCGCGAGCTGCAGTTTGTTGGCCCCCATTTGCAGACGCCGTCCGGAGTGCCCGCTCCCCGGCTGGATGACTTCAAACTGGATTTAGGCCCAGAAGTTGATATCCAGGAATTAACCCTCAGCCAAAGCCAGCTGGTCTGTCGGGGCAGCATCACCGTGCTTCCGGGTTAGGGGTGAAGAGCACCCCACAGCGCAGATCCTGTATTAGAAAATAAACTTAAGAAACCGGTTTTAATTCCCTGGAAAAAACCGGCAATAGGGGGCGAATTTCTTGGATTTTGCCAGCCACTCTTGTGCGCCGGCCTTGCCATACCCGAAACCGGGTTTCTTTGGATAGGAGCCACTAAAATATGGCCTTCTATATCAAAGAAACCCCGTTTATTACGGCTTCATAAGAATAACCTGAGTTGGCGACCGGCAGCATTTTCCAGGGCTGCCGCTCCTTTTATAGGGGGCCGTTCAAGCCTTTAAATCGAGTTTAAGAAACCGGGTTTATCTCGCGTGACCAATTTTTCGGATATCAAGCCTCAATAACCCCGGTTTCAGAGAGCTGATTTATAAAGTAATTGTTAATCCTGAATGGGGGCCAGAAACCGGGTTTCTTCAAGAAACCCAGTTTCTTCGCGTAAAACCCGGTTTATTGTGGATTCACTTTTTCTTGATAAATCAGCTCTCAGATGTGTTGACCGGCGCTAAGCGCCCGACAGCAAAGGTAACAGGAGAGTCACGAAGTAATAGACTAGGGGAGCGGTAAAAACGTAGCTGTCGGCGCGGTCTAAGATGCCGCCGTGGCCAGGAATCAGCTGCCCAGAATCCTTGACACCGGCATCCCGCTTCATCATCGACTCGGTTAAGTCGCCCAGCAGGCTGGCGATGCCGATCAGCAGGCCCAAAGCGATGCCGGTTGCCTGCCAACTCGGCCAGTCCAGATACCAAGCGCCGAACGCCGCACACGCCACGCTGCCGGCGACTCCAAACACGGCTCCCTCAACAGTCTTTTTGGGGCTGATGTCGGAAAGGCGAGTCCGACCGAAAAACTTGCCGAAAGTGTAGGCTCCAATATCAGCGGCCCAGATGCAGATGAACGCCAGCAATGTCACAGTTAGTCCCTCTGGCAGCGCCTTGATATCGATCCCGGCTTCTGGCCAGTAACCGCCCATCGGCAGGTTACTGGACACTTCGCTGCCTGTAGCTCGCAACCGCACCCAGTAACTGGGCAAATAACCGCCATAAAATAGCCCTAGAATTGACGCTGAAATATCGGCAATCGTGGCTAATTTAGGCTGAAACAGCAGGTAGAAACATATAAATGTTCCTGCCACCGGCAGTACGGCGTCAGCCAGCTCGCTAGACATGGTAGAAATCACCAGTAAGGCTTGGCTGACGGCCAGGGTAGTTTTAGCTGCCGGCGCAATTCCTGTGGCTCGCACCAGATCAAAGTATTCCAGCTGGCCGAGATAGACAATAATGGCAAAACAGAGGGTGAAGTACCAACCCCCAAGTAAAGTCATCCCCAGCGCGAGGGCGATCGCGACAATTCCGCTCAGGATTCGAGACCAAGGCATAGAACGATTTTCTCTTTAATACAAAAAGTCATTAATAATTCAGGGTTATTGGGCATGGGGCGATGGGCGGGCGGCTCCTGCGGAGCCGCTGCGCTAGCGCATGGCTAATCCCCCGCCCCCGTCTCTTAATTGCAATTAATCACCCGGACTAGATATGAGAATTCCTTTTCTGGCCCGGAGCAACCGATCGGGCAAGGTGATTAACCTTTGGTTAACGAATCCAATTTGGCATATTTTGGGGAACAGTGGCGCAGTTTGGCTCTGTCTCGATGCGCGGTTGAGCGCCAGGGGCTTGCGCCCAAGCCAGAAGCCATTTCTACCGCGTGGCGGGGCCCCTTTGAGGCTCAATCTAACTTCTCGCCGCTGAGGATAAAAATCGGATTGACTGCGGCAAAAACTTGATGGTTGCCCCGCGTCTCGAGCCGGTTAACAGCAGACTGCACCACCTCAATATTGCGGACTTGCAGTTCGGCAAAGCTTTCTGAAATCGCGTAGAGACTCTCCAGATTGCCCGCTGTGGCCACAATCCGGCCTTTGGGCAGCAGGTACTGCCAAACTTCCTGGAGGATGGCTTTGATGGGGCGTCCTCCCTCAATGCAAACCCGCTGCGGTCTTTCCGGCAGGTCTTTGAGACATTCTGGGGCGCTGCCAAAGATCACCTCTGCATTGCTGACGCCAAAGCGCTCGCAGTTGCGGCGTATCAGGGTGACCACTTCCTCATCCCGCTCCACCGCGATAATCCGTCCTTTGGGACACAGCAACCCACTCTCGACGGGAATCGTGCCGGTGCCCGCTCCAATGTCCCACAGCACGGAGTCTGGCATTAGCCGCAGCTGGGAGACGATCTGCAGCCGCACTTCGCGCTTGCTCAGCGGAATCCCGGGCAGCCGCTCGAACAGCTCATCCGGAATACCAGGGGTAACGTAAGGCCATAGCATAAAAAGTTTTCACCCTGTGAATTGTTAATAATTAATTTTGAATTGCTGTGAGCCGTGAGCCATTAGTCTGCTGACAGCTGACCGCAGAAGGACGCGCAACGCGAGCCCGCAACGCTCTAGCTGACAGTTAACACTGCTCACTTTCGCACAACCTTTAACGTTTGCAAGCTAGGGTCGCCACACCCTGTTATTGTCCCACCTGAGCTTAGCACCCGCTGCAGGTAGTCGAGGGCAGCTCTTGTAATGATTTCACCGGGCATCAGCACCGGCACCCCCGGCGGGTAGGGACAGACTATCTCGGCACTGATCTTGTGGCACGCTATCTCGCTGTGCAGCGTTTCTGTCTCGGCAAAGAAGGCTTCACGGGGGGTGAGGGCAGGGGGATTTGGGGAACACGGCAGCACCGGCGCACCGGCTTGGGATAATCCTGCCTCTTGCCTTTTGCCTTTCTCAGCTAGTGTGGTGAAGGCTCGCACCAACTGCTCAATATCTGCCGGCGTGTTGCCCAGACTGACGATAAATGTCAGCTGCCGCAGGCAAGGCAACTCAGCTGTTACCCCCAGCTGCCGGTGCAGAATTTCATCCGCTTCATACCCGCTCAACCCCAAACCGGCAACGCTCACCGTCAGCCGCGTCCGGTCGAGGGCCACGAATCCGGGTGTCACCGCCTCGGGCGATCGGGGCTGTAAAACCGACAGTCCCGGAATCTGGGCAAGCCTGCTTCTGGCTCCCTCAGCCAGCTGCAGCGTCTGCGCCAGCAGCAGCTCCCCCTGTGTGGCCATTTGCTGCCGCGCCGCATCCAAAGAAGCCAGCAGCAGATAGCTGGGACTGGTGGATTGCACCAGCTGCAAGGCTTGGCTGAGGCGCTGCCGGTCTATTCGCTCGCCCCCGACGTGCAGCATCGATGCCTGGGTGATGGCGGAGAGTACCTTGTGGGCCGACTGCACGGCTAAATCCGCACCGGCAGCCAGCGCAGGCTCAGGCAAGTCCGGATGAAAGGCAAAATGGGGGCCGTGGGCTTCGTCCGCCAGCAAGGGGATGCCGTGCCGGTGCGCCAGTTCCGCAATAGCCGCCAGATCGCCGCAAACCCCGTGATAGGTGGGGTAAACCACCATCACCGCCTTGGCGTCCGGATGCCGGTCGAGGGCTTCCGCCACCCCTGCCGGCGTGATGCTGTTGGCTAAATCCCAAGCTGGGTCGTATTCGGGACTGACGAACACCGGCACGGCACCCGAGAGAACCAGACCGGAAATCGCTGAGCGGTGGACATTCCGGGGCAGGATGATTTTTTCGCCGGCAGCGCAGGTCGCCAAAATAGAGGCGATAATCCCAGCCGTGGAACCATTGACAAGAAACCAAGTTTGTGCTGCGCCAAACGCCTGAGCTGCCAGTTGCTGCGCTTCTCGGATCGCGCCCTCTGGGGCGAACAAATTATCCAGTTCTGGGAGTTCCGGCAAATCGGCTTGAAACACGGCCTTCCCGAGCAAGTCAGCCAGGGGCTGGGGAATTCCCCGCCCCCGCTTGTGCCCGGGGGCGTAGAAGGGGGCGTGCTGCCGGCGGGCGAGTTCTTGCAGGGCTTCCAGTAAAGGCGCTCTGGTTTGGTCTTGCGGGGGCAATTTATCGGTTTCCAATCGGCGCAGTGGGGGGAAAGATTGTTGGCGTCCGTAGCTGTCAATCTCACATTTTATTACAGCATCCGCGCTTATTGGAAGTGGGCATCAAACCGGCTTTCTGGGGAGCTATTTTCTCTTGATTTTTGCCTGCCCGCTTCGACTGTCGCCACCAGCACTGGGATTGCCAGCCCTCCCCCTGAGGGAAAGTTCCCTTATTTTCACCTAAAGCGAGACAGAATCTAGCTATTTAGATAGATGTCCTTTATGCAGATTTCTATCTACTTTGAACGAAGGACGTTATTGCCTCAGAAAATTTATGATTAATCCCAATCCCCATACCCAGCCAGAGATTCCCAATCCCGAGCCGGTTCTGCCGCCACTTCCTCAACCGCCACCGGCACCCGGGCCCGTGCAAGGGGCCGGTGCCGGGGCCCATTCCCCAGCCGGTGCCCGGTCCAATACCGCAAACCATTCCAGGGCCGGTATAAAACCGGGATTGGGCACAGGCGCTCGTGCGGCGGGGGGTTTTTAGGGGGCCGGTGGGGATTGGCTGAAGTTGAGCGCAGTCTCCTTGCAAACGTCTACAGCGGACAAGTCGGTGGACGTACCATCTTCATATTCTGCCCGGACGTCAAAGACGCAGCCGGCTTCAGAACCCGCGTAGTCAGCAGGGTTCCACTCGAAGTCCACCTTCTCGCGGTCAGACGCGGGGGTGCCTTCTAGTTCGTTCGGGCCCCACGTTTGCTTTTCGGGCGGGGACATGTACAGTCCGGTCATGTTCTTCCCGCTGTTGTTGATCACAGAGATTTTTATGATTTCTTGAGCGAGGGCGCTGCCTATCTGCGTTACCAGTGGCAGCGCCAGGGTGGCAGCGAGCGTGAGGTTGCGGAACAATTTGTGAACCATTGGCACACATTTCCTGAAGTGAATAGATTTTTCAGTCGTGGTCTTGCACCCTGGAAGGCACCGCTGCCGATATGCCCGTGATAGCTTTTGGTATCCTGACAAAGGTGATACCTTCCTAAACTGCCATGCTGAGAGCCGGGATTGTCGGACTGCCTAACGTCGGTAAATCTACCTTATTTAATGCCTTGGTGGCTTCCGCCAAGGCGGCTGCGGCTAATTTTCCCTTTTGCACCATTGAACCGAATGTCGGCGTGGTTGCCGTGCCAGACGAGCGGTTAAACGTGCTGGCCAAACTTTCTGCGTCCAAGCAAATTGTACCAGCACGCATGGAGTTTGTCGATATTGCCGGTTTGGTCAAGGGGGCCAGCCAGGGAGAGGGGCTGGGCAACCAGTTTCTGTCCCACATCCGGGAAGTGGATGCCATTGTCCATGTGGTGCGCTGTTTCGAGAATGACGACATTATCCACGTCGCCGGGAATGTTGACCCCGAGCGGGATATTGAAATCATTAACCTGGAGCTGGCTTTGGCCGATCTGGCGCAGGTTGAGCGGCGTATCGAGCGCACCCGCAAGCAAGCTCGCACCAGCAAGGAAGCTCAGGTGGAACTCTTGGCGCTGGAAAAACTGGCGGCTGACTTGAATCAGGGCAAGCAGGCGCGGCAGGTGAGTTTGACTCCAGAAGAGGCGGAATCCGTACAGGTGCTGAATTTGCTCACCGGCAAGCCGATTATCTATGCCGCCAATGTGTCTGAGGATGATTTGGGGGCGGGGAACCAGTGGGTGGATCGGGTGCGGGGGATTGCGGCCCCTCAGAGCGCCCAAGTTGTGGTGGTTTCGGCGCAAGTTGAGTCAGAACTGGTAGATTTGCCTGAAGAGGAGCGGGCTGACTTCCTGCAATCTCTGGGGGTTGAGGAAGGCGGGCTGAAATCTCTGATTGCCGCTACTTATGAACTGTTGGGCTTGCGGACGTTTTTGACCACCGGCCCCGAGGAAACCCGCGCTTGGACAATTAAGGCCGGCATGCTAGCGCCGCAGGCTGCCGGTGTGATTCACTCTGACTTTGAGCGGGGCTTCATTCGGGCGGAAACGGTTGCTTACCGGGATCTCGTGGGAGCGGGCTCCATGAGCGCTGCTAGGGAAAAAGGCTTACTCCGCAGTGAGGGTAAGGATTATCTGGTGCAGGAAGGCGATGTGATGCTGTTCCGGTTTAATGTCTGAGTTGTGCCCTTGCCGATTTCCGGATTTCCTCTCATTCCTCACAGGCTTCCAGGCGAGGAAGGCGGGCTGACGGGGAGCGGGCGGGACGCCTGCCCTGCAAGACGAGGCGGCACGGCGGTCGGGCCACTGGTTGGGTAGATTTGCCTTCTGGCAATTCCCCTGCTATCATACTCGCGCAAGAGTGAAAATCTTGACAGCGGCAACCAGCGCATCATTAGTACAATATATGTAACTGATGATTGCCTCCGGGCAGAAATGGGCAATTTCTCCCGCACAGGTTTCAGGTGTCGGGTTGCCTTTCCCCCGCTCGCCGCTTCCCCCTGTCCTGCCTGAATGCCCCGCAGCCCGGAACTGGCGACAGATTTCCGCTCAGGTTATATTACCCTTGCAGAGCGGACGGGCGCGGGATCGCTGTAAATTCCACTTAAGATCCTAAAAGATGGCCCTCTGTTATTGAACTTGGGCTATTCGCCCGATATTTTCCCCAATTAGAGGTGTAACAATGCCGGAAATAACCAAAGAAGAAATGCGTGAAAGGCTGGGCAATATTGACCAGATTCGCGACATTATATTTGGGGCTCAGATTCGCGATTTTAACAATCGCTTCGAGAAGCTGGAGACTGAACTGTCTGTACTGCAGCAGGAGATGCACGATTACGCAGCGCAGGTGAAGAGCATTCTCTCAACCGAGCTAAGGTCAGCGATTGAGTCTTTTGAGAAAAAACTCAAGTCTCTGACCATCGGCACTCAGGAAGAAGCGGCGGATATGCGGCAACAGCTCGACCGGATAAACCGGAAGTTTTCTACCAGTCTTGAAGCGCTGGATGAGGCAGTAGACAAACAGAACTCCTCGATTCGCGACGAATTTGCGAGTACAAGAGATCGGCTTCAAGATGAAGTGCGGAATCTGAGAAATCAGGTTTTTGATGAGCTGGAGAAACGCCTGACGATGATGAAAGGCGACAAGGTGTCCAAAGATGATATGGCAGAGCTCCTGTTTGAACTGGGCATGAGGCTGAAAGGCACTGAGTTTGTTCCCGAACTCAAAGAAGCTGCCGACACGAATCTGTATACGGATGTGCGGTTAATAGAGCCAAATCCGACGATCTCAAAGTAGAGACAAGGGCAGGTGGCGTCTCCACTCCTCGCGACTGAAAACGGGGGTAGAGTAGCAGCAATTGTAGGGATGGCAGAGTATGGCTTTATCAGAAGAAAATCAGGGTGATATCAATCGGGCTGGGGATCAGGTTCCTGACTCTGCTGACTCCCGTGAGGGTTCAGTAGAGGAGCTTGAGGAGTTGGTGGAGCTATTGGCTGACCTGCTGGGCGCTGACTCAACTAAGGCACCTCCGTTGGAGCTCACCCCGCACAGCAACGGTTCAAACGGTAAAGCCGGCGGGAACGCTTCCGGGCTCGACGGGCTGTTTCTACCGCCAGCTTCCCGGTCTGAGCCAGCCGCAAAAAGTCCCCCCAGTCAGCCGGTGGGGCGTCTCGAAGAGGATACGCCGGTTGAGGGGGATTCTGACCGGCTGTTTCAGCCGGCTTATCCTGAAGCACCGGCATCTGAACACCCGCCGGGTGTGCCGGTGGGGCGTCTCGAAGAGCATACGCCGGTTGAGGGGGATTCTGACCGGCTATTTCAGCCGGCTTATCCTGAAGCACCGGCATCTGAACACCCGCCGGGTGTGCCGGTGGGGCGTCTCGAAGGGGATACGCCGGTTGAGGGGGATCGAGACCGGCTATTTCAGCCGGCTTATCCTGAAGCACCGGCATCTGAACACCCGCCGGGTGTGCAGGTGGGGCGTCTCGAAGAGGATACGCCGGTTGAGGGGGATTCTGACCGGCTATTTCAGCCGGCTTATCCAGAAGCACCGGCATCTGAGCACCCGCCCGGTGTGCAGGTGGGGCTAGAGGTTTTAGACACTGCTGTTGAGGGGACAGACAGTTCTGCAGTTCAGCCCCCGCAGTCAGCGCCGGCAGAAAATACTCTGGCATCTAACGATAATTTAGATGCTCTAATCGCGGCAATTGACAAGCTGCCAATTTTGTCACCTCCCCGCCCGAGGCGGGAGAAAAAAGCAGAAGAGTTACCGCTATCACAGGAGAATACAGAAGAACTAATCGCGGCATTTGATAATTTCCCTGCCTTGTTAGAGTTCCCTCAAAATTGGGGAATGCCGGCGGAAGAGTCCCGGCTATCTGAGGATAATTTAGAAGAGCCGAAGGCGGCATTGGAAAGTCTGCTAATCGGGCGAGAGCAGCCCCAGCTGCGGGTGGAGCGAGCAGAAGATCCCCAGATGCCGGTGGCGGTCGCCGAGGATGATGGGGGCAATCCCGTTGAGCGCTTGCAGAATCTTCTGTTCGGCGACGTAGTGTCCGACTTCGAGCGCGTCAAAAACCTCCTGCTCGATTCGGAACTGCCCGAGGTGCGCCAGCTGCTGGGAAGGATTGAACATAAACTGGGCAATCTGGAGCATCAGATTTACGATCCCGATGAATTGATTAAGCTGCTGCTGCCTTGGATTGCGGAGCTTTTGAGTCTGAAGATCGCGGAGTCAAAAGAAGAAGTTGTCAGGGCGATCGTGCCAATCATTGATGAAGTGATTAAGGGAAGGAGCAAGGAAAACAAGGAGGCAATGAGTGCAGCCATAGCCGACTTGATACCGGCGGCAATTTCCAGACAGATCAGCAACTCCCCAAGGGAAATCGCCAGAGCGATCGGGCCTGAAATTGGCGCAGCCATCAGGGAGCAGATTAGAGTGGATCGGGAGGAGATCGTCAGCACCCTGGCACCAGAAATGGGCGCTGCCATCAAGGAACAGATTAACCTGGAGCGGGACGCGATGGTGGACGCCCTGTATCCGGTGATTGGCAGCACAATTTCTAAATACTTGGCGGAAGCCATTCGCGCCATCAATGAGAAGGTCGCAAATGCCTTTAGCCCACAGGGACTCTACCGCAAGCTCCGCGCCAAAATCCAGGGAGTGTCTGAGGGGGAATTAATCCTCACGGAGTCGATGCCCTATATCGTCCAGGCGGTTTTTTTGATTCACAAAGGTTCGGGTTTGGTGATTGCTGAGGCGCAGCGCTCTGACAGCCAGAGACTGGAGTCTGAGATGGTGGCGGGGATGCTGACCGCTATCCGCAGCTTTGTGAATGACTGTATTGTCCAGTCTGGGGAAATCGCCGAACTCGACCAGATCGATTATGGCGGTTCCAAGATCGTCTTGGAGGTGGCGGGATACTGCTATTTAGCGGTGGTGATTAAAGGAGAGCCGCCCAAGCCGTTCATCGGGAAGCTGCGGGACACGCTGAGCACCATTGTCCTCAAGTACGGCAAATCTATCGAAACGTTTGATGGCGATCCCGATACTGTACCACCGGCAGTTCCGAAGCTTCTAGAAGCGTTAATGGAAATTGCCGCAAGGGAAAAGAAGGCAAAAGTTCCTGTCGCTCTTTTGGGTATTGGCTTGGGGATACTGGGCTTAATTCTCGTGCTTTGGGGGATTGCTCAATATCGCAGCGGGATTGACCGGCGCATTTCGCAGAGAGCTGCCACAGCCATAGCCGAAGCTCCGGAGTTGGCGGTGTACCGGCTGAGTGTGGGCGCAGAGGGAGGAACTTTGAAGCTGGCTGGAAAGTTGCCCAATCAGGAGCTGCGCTCGATTGCGGAGCGAATTGCACTGGCTGCCGCACCGGGAGTGAAGTTGGAGAATAAAATTATCGCTGTGGATGTGCCTCCCGATCCCGTGCTGGTCGCCGGTGAGGTCAAACGGCTGACAGCGGTTTTGAATAAAATGGACGGCGTTTCGATTTCAACGAGCTACGATGAACGTACTGTAACGGTGGGCGGAACGGTGAGCCTGCGGTTGGATGCCGAGAAAATCACCGCAGCGCTCAAGCAAATTCCAGGGGTTCAGTCTGTTGTCAGTGCTGTAGAAATCAATCCGCTCGCGATCTCCAGCCGGATTTACTTCGATGAGGGTTCGGACACCTTGTCTCCTGCATATCAGGAGACAATTGTCAAGATAAAGGAGTTTCTGAATCGATATCCCCAGAAATCTCTTAGGATAGTAGGGCACAGCGACCCCACCGGCACCAGAGCCCAAAATCAGGAGCTGGCACTGGCCCGGGCTAGCGAGGTGCGAGACGCCCTCGTCAGGCAAGGGATAGATGCCAGGCGGCTGCAAGTAGCCGGGAGTGCGAACCCTCCCGCAGATGTGGAGTCCAGTCAGCCACTATTGTTAAGTAGATGCGTGCGATTTGAACCGCTCGACTAGGGGGCAAAAATAAAATAATGTCAACTGTATCTAAAAAAATGTGCCTTGTAGGCGACTTTGGGGTGGGTAAAACCAGCCTAATTCGCAGGTTTGTCGATCAGCAGTTCAGCGACCAGTATCTGTCAACCGTGGGCGTGAAGATTTCCCGCAAGAACATTGAGTTAGAACAGGCAGAACAGCCGGCCAAGAAGAATGTACAGTTGTTAATATGGGATTTAGAAGGCCACACAAAATTTAAGGCGATTGCGCCCTCGTACCTGCAGGGAGCCAGTGGGGCAATCGTCGTGGCCGATCTGACGCGCCAAGAAACCGTTGAGAATCTGGCAGAGCGGATGCAGCTGGTTTTATCGGTGAATCCCAAAGCGGTACTGATCGTCGCCTTGAATAAAGCTGACCTGGTGGATGAGGAAAAACTGGCCAAACTGGCGCAGTCTGTTCAGTTTACAGAGAAACAGCGAGTGATCGCCATTTATACAACTTCGGCCAAGACCGGCAAAGATGTTGACGAAATGTTTCAAAAATTAGCGAAAAAAATGGTAGAAGCGACATCATAGCAATTGTGGCCGGTGGCGGTGACGGTGCCGGGACGGGATCGCCGGGACGGGATCGCCGGGACGGGATCGCCGGGATGGGATCGCCCGGATGGCCTGATGGGATTTGACCGATGACCGGGGATCGATGGCCAGTGACGGATGACCGGGGAGGCACTTAGCGAGTGTTTATAAAGAAAAGTGAAGTCGCCAGAAACCGGGTTTCTTGTGGCTGTGGGCGACAGGAAAAGAAACCCGGTTTCTCACCCCCTGCCCGCCTTAACAATTACTTTATAAACAGGCACTGAGCGATGGAAAGAGGAAAAAGGAGAAGTTTATGAATCCACTTTTAAAGAAACTATTAGCGCCAACCCGCAGGGAATACCTGACGGTGAATCAGGACTTGCTGATCCAAGAGATGTCCTTTGGCGTGGGGCGGTTTGCCGACCGGCCTGAGGAGGTGAGGGCCGGCTTTGATGTGCGAGCCGGCTTTCCTGAACTGATAGGTGTTGAAGATATATTAACACAAATTATTCGGGGGCAGCAGGCCAGTTTTGAGTTAAAAGGGATTGCCAGATATGCAGAAAATAGCTCCGCTTTGTATATTGATTTACTGGTCACAGACTGCCAAGATGAAGAGGCGCGGGAACCGGAGTTGGTTGTCTGGTTTGAGGATGTAACAGAAAAGATGGTTTTGAAGCAAAGCTTGGTGCAGAGAGCGAATGAAGCTCATCTTTTACTGAGCGCTTTAGCGACTTCAAACAATTATATAGAGCGGATTATTGCCTCAATGGCGGACGCCTTGATAGTCACAGCCCGGTCGGGGAAAATAAAAACCGTGAATCGAGCGGCACTTGATTTATTTGGGTACAGGGAAGCCGAATTAATTGGCCATCACATTTCCCTGATTCTGGCTGGGGAGCGACTGTTCTACCCCCAGCCATCAGAAGCGAACGCGCCGCAGTCTTTGGAAGTCGTTTGTCTGACCAAAACAGGAGAAGAAATTCCCGTTGCCTTTTCCCGCTCCGCCATTGAGAGTGAGACAGAGGGGGTAGAAAATTTTGTTTATATCGGTCGGGATATTACCGAGCGCAAGCGGACAGAGGCAGCAGTGGCCAAGATGAATGCCGCCCTAGTGCAAAGAGTCGAGGAGCGAACCGCCGAATTAAACCAGACAATCCAGCGGTTAGAGAGTCAGATTGCGGAGCGCCGGCAAACCGAAGCCGCCTTGCAGGAGAGCGAAGCGCGACTGAGCAGCCTGATGGACTCGCTGCAAGACGTAGTGTGGTCAATTTCAGCCACTACCTTTGAGGTATTTTACCTAAACCCAGCCACAGAAATGGTTTACGGTCGTTCAGTGGTGGAATTCCACGACAACCGGCACCTGTGGCAAGAAGTCATTTACCCCTCCGACAGGGCTGGCATTTCCCACTTTATCCGAATCGTTTTGGACACCGGCAGCGCAGAAACAGAGTACCGGATTGTCCGCCCCGACGGTGAGGTGCGGTGGGTGAATCACCGGGGCTGGCTGATTGGGGATAACAGCGGGATTGAGACTCGCATCGACGGGTTAATCACCGACATATCCTTGCGCAAGCAGGCAGAAGTCTTGCTGCACCAGTACCATAACCAGCTCGAAGAGCTAGTGAGCGAGCAGACTGCCGAGCTGACAGAGACGAACGAACAGCTGCAGCAAGAAATCAGGGCGCGGAAGCAGACAGAGGAAGAGTTGCGCTTTGCCCGCGACAACTTAGAAATCCTGGTGCGGTCGCGCACTGCAGAACTGGCTGCAGCCAACGCAGCGCTGCAGGCTGAAATTACCGAACGCCAACTCGCGACTGCAGCCCTGCAAAATATTGTGGCGGGGACAGCGTCCGTCACGGGAGAAGAATTCTTCCCGGCGCTTGTCCGCCATCTGGCAACAGCGCTGGGCGTCCGCTACGCCGCTGTCTGCTTTTTGGTTGCCGGCAGCCCGCAGGAATTGCAAATGCAGACTCTGGCCTTGTGGGCGGGGGACCGTCTGGGGGAAAACAGCTGCTACAGCCTAGCAGGGACGCCCTGTGAAGTCGTCATCGAACAGGCAGAGATGTGTTTTTACCCGGATAAATTGCAGGAATTATTCCCGTCAGACCAGCTGATCAAGCCGATGGTTGCGGTAAGTTACCTGGGAGTGCCGCTAATTAACACATCGCAAAAGCCAATTGGCCTCGTGTGCGTGCTGGATGACAAGCCGCTATTAAAAGACCGGCGAACCGAATCGCTGGTAACTGTTTTTGCGGCGCGGGCGGCTGCAGAACTGGAACGCAAATGGGCGCAAGAGTCTCTGCAGTCTTCGCGCGACGAGTTAGAAATCCGAGTCGGGGAGCGCACCGCCGAGTTAGTAGAAATTAACCAATTACTGCAGGAGGAAATCGCCGAGGGCCTGCGGGCGGATTTAGAGCTGCAAAGCTACGCTTCCGAACTGCAAGACTTGTACAACAACGCCCCCTGCGGGTATCACTCCCTCGACGAAAGCGGCACATTCATCCGCATCAACGATACCGAACTCAATTGGTTGGGCTACACCAGAGATGAACTGATCGGCAAGATAAAGTTTTCCGACCTCCTGACCGCAGAGAGTTTGCCAACCTTTCTGGAAAACTTTCCCCGATTCAAAAAGCGAGGCTGGGTGAGCGATCTGGAGTTCCAGCTGGTGCGCAAGGATGGCACGATTCTACCGGCACTCCTGAGCGCAACAGCGGTCAAAGATGCGGATGGGAATTACCTGATGAGCCGCTCCACCCTTTTTGACATTACCGAGCGGGTACAGGCTTCCCTTGCGCTGCGGGAAAGCCAGGAACGGTTCAGAAGCGCCTTTGAGTATTCGGCGATTGGCATGGCTCTGGTGGGAACTGACGGTCGCTGGTTGCAGGTGAATCGTTCCTTGTGCGAGATCCTGGGCTATTCAGAGTCAGAGTTGCTGGCAATCACCTTCCAGGACATCACCCATCCAGAAGATGTAGATGTCGATCTTCACTATCTGCGCCAAGCGCTGGCCGGTGAAATTAGCACCTATCAGGTAGAAAAGCGGTACACCCACAAGCTCGGGCGCGTCGTGTGGGTGCTGGTGAATGTCTCCCGAGTGCGGGACTCTGACCGCAGACTGCTTTACTTTGTCTCGCAGTTCCAAGACATCACAGAGCGCAAACGCACAGAAGAGGCGCTGCAGCAAAGCGAAAGGAGGCTGAGAAGGCAGCAGGCGGGGCTGATGGCGCTGGCAAAGAGCAAGCCACTGTACACCGGCGATTTCAGCGCTGCCTTGGGGGACATTACCCAGATCGCAGTAAACACCCTGGGCGTAGAGCGGGCGAGTGTGTGGTTTTACAGCTCGGATGGCAGCAAGCTGTGCTGCGCTGACCTGTACGAACAGAACACGCGCCAGCATTTGCAAGGCTTTGAACTGACAGCCGCTGACTTTCCCGCCTATTTTCAAGCGCTGCTCAATGGCGGCATTATCGCCGCTGATAGCGCCCATACCGATCCCCGGACTCGGGAGTTGTCAGCCAGCTATCTCACACCGCTGGGAATTACATCCATACTGGACGTGCCGGTACGTTTCGGCGGGCGGACTGTGGGAGTCATCTGTCACGAGCATGTGGGCCCTCCCCGGCGCTGGGGGCTGGAGGAGGAGAACTTCGCCAGTTATTTGGCGTACATGACTTCTTTAGCAATGGAGGCGCGGGATCGCAAGCTGGCGGAGTCAGCGCTGCAAAAATCGCTGGCGCTGCTGCAGGCAACCTTTGATTCTACTGCAGACGGGATTCTGGCAGTTGACAGCCTGGGAAAAATTAACACTTTCAATCGCAAGTTTGTAGAAATGTGGCGGATTCCTGAGGAAATTGTAGCCTCACAGGATGAGTCCAGAGCGCTGGCGTTTGCCTTCAAGCAACTGAAAGACCCGCAAGCGTTTATAAAAAAGGTAAAAGAACTGTATACCCGGCTTGATGCCGACAGTTACGACCTGTTAGAATTTAAAGACGGTCGATTTTTTGAGTGCTCCTCCCAGCCGCAGCGCCAGGGAGAAAACATTTTCGGCAGGGTGTGGAATTTTCGCGACATCACGGAGCGCAAACGGGCGGAGGAGGAGCAGCAAAAATTTGTTTCCCTGGTCGAGAACAGCAGCGACTTCATTGGGATGACAACCCTGTCAGGAAAAACCCTGTATCTCAATGAAGCGGGGCGGAAACTGGTGGGGCTGTCGGGCCTGGAAGAAACTCTGTCCAAGAACATTTCGGACTACTACGCTCCAGACTCTTGGGAGCAATTCCTGGATGTTATTATGCCGACAGTGGTGCGAAGCGGTCACTGGGAGGGAGAGGTTCCCCTGCGCCACTTGAAAACCGGCGGCCTTATCGACATGCAGATGAGTATGTTTGTGGTGAGGCACCCGCAAACCGGGGAGCCGATGTGCTACGCTACCGTTCAGCGCGACATCACGGAGCGCAAGCAAGCCGAAGCGGTAGAGACGCGATTAATCGCCTCTCTACAAGAGAGCGAGAACAAGTATCGCTCTCTTGTAGACAGCTTAAAAGAAGTCATTTTCCAAAGGGACGAGCGGGGCTGCTGGACATTTCTCAACCCCGCCTGGACAGAAATTACCGGCTTTTCCATTGAAGAGAGTCTGAGTCAGAACTTTTTAGACTTCGTTCACCCCGATGACCGTGCGGCGTGTTTGGAAAATTTGCAAACTCTGCTTTCCGGGGAACAAGATTACGCCCGTCACGAGGTTCGCTACCGGACTAAAGACGGCGGCTACCGCTGGATGGAGGCTCAGAAGCGATTAATTTTAGCTGCGGAGGGGACGCTGCTGGGCACTTCTGGCACCCTCAACGACATTACAGACCGCAAGCGGATTGAAGAAGCTCTGGAGCAAGAGCGGCGGCAATTGCGGCAAATTATTGCCAATGCGCCGGTGGCGATGGCGATGTTTGATACGGAGATGCGCTATCTGGCTCACAGCAATCAGTGGCTGACAGATTACCGTTTGGAGGGGCAATCCCTTATCGGGCGCTGCCACTATGAAGTTTTCCCAGACATTCCCGCGCAGTGGCGAGGGATTCACAAACGCGCCCTGAAAGGGGAAGTCCTCTCTAAATCCGAAGACCTGTTTCAGCGCGGGGATGGCGACAAACTCTATCTCCGCTGGGCTGTGCAACCCTGGCACACCTCAGAGAGCAGTATCGGCGGCATCGTGATGGTGACTCAGGCGATCAACGAATTGGTAGAAGCGCGGGAAGCCGCCTTGGAAGCTTCGCGGATGAAATCCCAATTCCTGGCAAACATGAGTCACGAAATCCGCACTCCTATGAATGGCGTGCTGGGGATGGCGGAATTGCTCCAGAAAACTCCTCTCAATCCCGATCAGCAAGATTTCGTCCAGACGATAAAGGTCAGCGGGCAGAACCTGCTGACTCTGATTAATGATATTCTCGACTTCTCTAAGCTGGAAGCTGGGGAAATGCGGCTGGAGACGCTGGACTTTGACTTAAATACTTGTCTGGAAGAAGTGACTGATTTGCTGGCAACACAAGCCTACGGCAAAGGGCTGGAACTTTTCACTGTCGCTGACAGCAACGTTCCTTTGGCATTAAGGGGAGATGCCGGTCGCCTGCGCCAGGTTCTGGTGAATTTGGTCGGCAATGCTATCAAATTCACGGATTCCGGGGAGGTGGCTGTCCTGGTGTCTTTGGCCGATGGGACATCTGGGACAGGCGGGACGCCTGTCCTACGGGGGGACTTAAGGCAGCGGACAGCGATTCGCTTCTCGGTGAGGGATACGGGCATTGGCATCGCACCGGCAAACCTGGAGAAGCTGTTCCAATCTTTTTCGCAGGTGGACACCTCCACCACCCGCAAGTATGGCGGCACCGGCTTGGGTCTGGCCATCTGCAAGCAGCTGGTGGAGCTGATGGGGGGTGAAATTGGCGTGGAGAGTCTGGTGGGTGAGGGGTCAACCTTCTGGTTCACTGTCACGCTTGAAGTCCAGGAAACGCCGGCTGGCGCACCTGCGCCAGTGCCGGTCAGTTGCGGCGGCATCCGGCTGCTGGTGGCGGACGGGAGCGCTAGCAATCGCCAGGTTGTGCGCGGTTACTGCGACTCGTGGGGCGTGCGTGCCGATGAAGTGGAAAATGGGGAGGTGGCCTTGGCCACTGTGCGGCGAGCTGCAGCGTCGGGCCAGCCCTACGATGTGGCGCTGGTCAGCGCCGACATCCCGGGGGTGAACGCGCCATTGCTGGGCCAGCTGATCCAGTACGAGCCGGCGCTGGCTCAAACCAAGTGGATTCTGATCGCCTCCATCCAGCAGCGCGACGGAGCCATACAGCCGCAGGATCTGGGGTTTGCCGGCTATTTGAGCAAGCCGGTGAAACCGTCCAAGTTGCTGGACTGCCTGATGCGGGTGCTCGGTCAGTCGTCCGCTGTTTGCGATTTGCCCTTTGCGGTCAACTCGCCTCTATTGCCCTCTCTGCAAGGGACGCTGGGGACGCCTGTCCTACGGGGGGGCGAAAGAGAGGGTTTTGAGAGTCAACAGCGGACAAACCTGAAAATTCTGCTGGTGGAAGATACTCCAACGAATCAAAAAGTTGCCCTCAATCAACTGAAGGTGCTCGGCCACCAAGCGGAGTGTGTCAGCAACGGTCAGGAAGCTCTCGACCGGCTGGCAGAAACGGAATACGACATCGTGCTGATGGACTGTCTGATGCCGGTTCTCGACGGCTACAAAACCACGCAGGCGATTCGCTTCTATGAAGGGGAATCCCGCCACACTGTGGTGATTGCCATGACTGCCAACGCCATGAAAGGTGAGCGAGAAAAGTGTTTGGAAGCTGGCATGGATGACTACATCAGCAAACCGATTGAGCTGGAAAAGTTGGCGGCTGTTATAAATCGCTGGGCGTCAGGACTCAGGGGGCGGGTGTCAGTGGAAAATCCCTCGGTTTCGCCTGCAAGCGCACCTCCGTTGTCAGACAATTATCCCGTTTATGTTGCGGATATAAATCGGAAAAACAGCGAGGATTTGGCAGAGCCGGTGGCTGAGAATTGTCCGGTGGATTTGCAGCGACTGGGCGAACTCACCAGAGGGGACGTAGAGTTTCAGCTGGAACTGCTGCAAACTTTTATGGAAGACGCTCCTATATATTTGGAGGGGATTGAGAGTGCGCTGCAAGCTAGTGATTGTGTCGCGCTCAGCCGTCGCGCTCACCAGCTCAAAGGTGCTTCTGCTATGGTGGCTGTCCGCACTGTGCCAGAGCTAGCCGCTCAACTGGAGAGTCAGGCGAATGAGAGCCGGTTAGAGGGGGCGGCGGAGTTGGTAGCGAGGTTGGGGATGATTCTGCTGGAGGTCAAACTTTTCATTGAGAATTTTAACTGATATCTGGCGCTCAAATCCGGTGTGCGACGGATGAGTAAAATAAGTAGGGTGCGTTTCCCTGGGGGAAACGCACCCTACAAAATCATTTATATAGCAATAGGCAGTCAGTTTAGGACACTGGTCGGAGGGAACGCAATTCCTACGAAGTATAGGCGTAGGGCAGGCGTCTCGCCTGCCCTCAAGGTCTCTGGGACAGGCGAGACGCCTGTCCTACGTCCTAACCTAAGTGGCTACTGCTATAAATGTAATATACAACCGGCAACGAGATCGTCACCGGCAGTATTGCTTTGTAGCGGGCGCGAGCGGGGGAAAATGAGCAATGCCAGCCCGGGTATCGCCCGCGCCCCTACTGCGAGCCGGCACATTCGCCGGTCTGCAAGACTGGTGCGTCCGGATTTAATAGGAGTCCTGAGTTGTAACTTTTGAATTCTTTTGTTAGCCTTTTGTCCAAATCTGCTGCTGTCAGGGGAGGGCTGAACCAATAGCCCTGGATGACATCACACTGATACTGGCGCAAGAACTCCTGTTGCTCTGCAGTCTCAACCCCCTCAGCAATTACTTTCAAATTCAGGCTGTGTGCCAGTTGAATAATGGCGAGGACAATGGCTGCATTTTTGGAGTTTTGGGTCAGGTCACTCACAAAGGAGCGGTCGATTTTTAAGGTGTCGAATGGGAATTGTTGCAGGTAGCTTAAGGAAGAGTAGCCGGTGCCGAAGTCATCCAGGGATAGCTGAATGCCGAGCGCTTTCAGTTCTTTGAGGGTAGCAATCGCCGCCTGTGGGTTCTGCACTAGGGCACTTTCAGTCAGTTCTAATTCCAGGCTGCTGGGGTTTAACCCGGTGGTTTCTAATATTTTTAAAACCCGGTCAATCAGACCTGATTCATTGAATTGAAGTCCCGACATGTTGACGGCAACTGATAAGGATAACCCGGCTGTATGCCAGTCTTTAGCTTGCAGGCAAGCTGTCTGCAGCACCCAGTCATCTATAGAGACAATTAAGCCAGTTTCTTCAGCTATGGGAATAAATTCTGCAGGCGAAACTAGCCCCCGCTCTGGATGTAGCCAGCGCACTAAAGCTTCGGCACCGACAATTTGGCCGGTGCGCAAGTCAACCTGGGGCTGGTAGTAAAGTTGGAATTCCCCTCGCTCTGCAGCCTGGTGCAGGCTCATCTCTAGCATCAGGCGCTCGTAGGATTTCTGCTGGATGGCTGCTGTGTAAAGCTGATAGCGATTGCCTCCCAGTTGCTGCGCCCCCAGAATGGCGGCGTTGGCTTTTTTGAGCAGAGCGTCGAGGTCACTGCCATCCTCAGGATATAAGGCAATTCCAATACTGCTGGTCAGAAGGACTTGATATTCCTCTAGGGTAAAGGGTTGAGATAAAGTCTCCAGGAGAGTTTGAGCGGTTGTTGCCGCCACCTGGGAGTCAGGCACCGGCGGTAAGAGGAGAGCGAATTGCTCCTGGCTCAATCGCGCCACCGTACCCCGCTCGCCCGCACAGGAGAGGAGGCGCTCTGTTACCTGTTTGAGCAGCAAGGCACTGTAGTATTCCCCCAGACTGAAGTGGAAGCGGTCGAAGTGGTCTAGGCTAAGAACTAGGACGGGGATTAATTGTGAGGGGTGGGAGCCGGTGGCGAGAATTTGGTGAAATCGCTCGCGCAATAGCAGCCGGTTCGGCAGGTTGGTCAAGCTGTCGTAATCAGCCTGCAATTCCAGTTTAGCGATTGCCTGCTGGAGGGCTGTGGTTTGCTGCTGCCTGACTCTTTCCTGTTTGGCCAGCTGAGCGGTGATGGCACCGAGGAGTTCAGCTTTGGTAAAGGGCTTGGTGAGATAATCGCTGGCTCCCAGCTCCATTCCTCGGCGCAGATCGGCTCGGTCGTCTCTAGCCGTCAGGCAAATGAAGGGTATGGTGGCTGTGGCTGGATCTTGTTGCAATAGGGCCAGCACCTCGTACCCGTCGAGTTCGGGCATCATAATGTCGCAAAAAATTAAATCGGGACACTGCTGTTTGGCCAACTGCACCCCAATGCTGCCGTTTTCTGCCTCAATAGCCTGAAATCCTTCAGCCGCGAGCAGTTTCACCAGCAGCCTGCGAATGGCTCGCTCGTCTTCTATTACCAGAATTTTTCTCATCGCTATCTATGCCCGGACGTGACCGTTTGCTAACCTGATGGTATAATCCCCTCACAGCGCGGAAGGCGCTGACAACACTGGATACGACCCGATTCCCTGTCTCGAAGCCCCAGATCGCCACGAGGATTGCCAGTCTCCTCTGGTACTCTATTGTCCCAAGTTTCGCGTGCCCCGCACGCCGGTGCACCCCCAGCCTCTGGTAAGTCGCCCACTCCCACGCGCCACCCGGGGCAGTCTCCAGATTTGGGCCTGCGCTCCTCTGGCGACGGTCTTGCGGCATGCGCCCTGGTTTGAATTTGTCTCCCTGAGTCGGGATAATAGAACTAAACCTGAGGCAGATCACACCTGAGGGTGACTTAAATCAACCTCCTTCGAGCCGGTGTGCGGGTATAATTGGATGATATTATATTCAGTGTCCGCAACGACCGTATGTCTGCGCTATCTAAAAAAATCTGTATTTTTGGAGATGGGTTGGTGGTGGACGATAGCCATAGAAGCGGGTTTGTGAAGCGCCAACTTGGACATACTTATCTTTCAACCCTGGGGGTGACAATTTCATGCAAGAGTCTAGAAGTATTCGGTGGGGAGCCGCACCAAAAGCTGAAATTACAGTTTATAATATGGGATTTACAGTGCGGGAACAAATTTAAGTCCGTCGTCCGGAGGTACTTGCAAGGGGCCAGCGCGGCAGTTATTGTTGCCGATGCCAGCCGAGAGGAAACCCTGGCTCGCTTGAGCGCTCTCATTCAGCTGTTTTTGTCCGTGAATCCGAAAGGGTTTATCGTTATTGCCTGGAATCAATTAGATATAGTTGATGAGAAACAACTAGAAGAACTGGCTTCCCAAGCTACAAAACTGGCACCGGATAGAGTGTTTGGCACCTACAAAACAACCCCCCAGACAGGCGCATACGCTGACGAAATTTTTCAGCAGTTAGCTTACAGAATAATATCACCGGCATGAAACCCCTGTTAAAGAAACTCTTAGCTCCCCCCCGCATCGAGTACCTGACCCTGAATCAGGACTTGATTATTCTCGATACATCCTTTGGCGTGGGGCGGTTTGCGGATAGCGAAGCGGGACGCGATAGCGTCCTTCTTCCCTCTGAGGTGAGGGCCGGCACCGATGTCCGCGCCGGCTTTCCCGAACTGATAGGCGTTGAAGATATCCTCAAGGCAGTTTTGCAGGGCCGGCGGGCTAATTTCGAGTTAAAAGGTATTGCCCGGTTTTCCGATCCAAGCTCTCCGCTCTATATTGATTTATATGCCACAGCCGACCGAGATGAAGAAACTCCAGAACCAAAGCTGGTTGTTTTCTTTGAAGATGTTACAGAAATGATGGTCTTAAAGCAAAGCTTGGTGCAGAGAGCCAATGAAGCGAGCCTGCTGCTGAGCGCTTTAGCAAGTTCAAAAGATTACATTGATAAAATTATTCACTCAATGGCCGATGCCTTGCTCGTGACCGCGATCTCAGGACACATAAAAACCGTCAATCAGGCCACTCAAGAGTTATTTGGGTACAGGGAAGAGGAATTAATTGGCCAGCCGGTCTCAATGCTGGTAGCCGATCAGCAATTCCTGCGCCGGTCGAGCCAGCGTCTGGGGTTCCTGTCGGAAGCCGCATTGTTGAAAGATGTGGAAGTCGTCTGTCACAGAAAAACAGGAGAAAAGATAACCGTCGCTTTTTCCTGCTCAGCCATTCAGACGGAGATAAAGGGATTGCAGGATTTGGTCTATATCGGTCGGGATATCAGCGACCGCAAGCGGGCTGAAGCAGAGATTCGCAAAGCTCTGGAAAAAGAAAAAGAACTCAACGAACTCAAATCCAGCTTTGTCTCAATGGCTTCCCACGAATTCCGCAACCCGCTGACCACTATCCTAACTGCAGCAGCCTTACTGAAAGAGGAATATTCCAGACGTCAAACTCTTGATAAGGACACCCAGCTATATTTACAAATGATTCAAACATCGGTCAAACAAATGACCGACCTCTTAGAGGACGTGCTGGTCATCGGTGAAGCCGAAACGGGAAAACTGCAGTTTCACCCAGAACCCATTGACTTGGCGCAGTTCTGCCGCGATCTCGTGCTAGAAATGGAGATGGCGCAGAAGCGCCGCCCCACCGGTACTGCTTCTGGGCAGGCAATTACCTTTGTCTGCCAGCAAGAATGCATCAAGGCTTGCATGGATGAAAAGCTGCTGCGGCAAATTTTCACCAATTTGCTCTCCAATGCTGTCAAGTATTCACCCCAAGGCAATCCTGTCCGTTTTGAACTCACATGTGAAAATGGAGAGGCAACCTTTGAGATTCAAGACCGAGGGATTGGCATTCCTCCCGAAGACCAAAAAAGACTGTTTGAAACTTTCTATCGAGCCAAAAACGCACGCAAGCTTCCCGGCACTGGATTGGGGCTGGCCATTGTCAAAAAAGCGGTAGAATTGCACGGAGGCCGAATTGCGGTATCCAGTGAAGCGGGGGCAGGCACAACGTTTAGAGTCACGATTCCAATAGAGCGCGGTCGCCAAACCAATGACGGTGATGTTATAAGTTAAGGGTAGGGTGTGTCAAACATGAGAGAGAGCCGGCATGCAAAAACTTTTCAATAAACTCTTAGTCCCACTTCACCTGGAGTACCTGATAGTGGGGCGGGACTTGCTCATCCTAGAAACCTCCTCCGATGTCCAGAGGTTTGCCGACTGTCCCGATGAGGTGTTTCCCGGTCAGGATATCCGCTCAGGCTTTCCTGAGCTGATCGGAACTGAAGATATCCTAATGGCTGTCTTGCAAGGAGAGCAAGAGAGTTTCGAGTTTAAAGGTATTGGGCGGTTTCCCGAACACGGGCATCCTCTCTACATGGACTTTTATGTCAACCAGTACCGAGATGAAGAAACTTTTGAGAGCTGGCTGATCATTCTTTTTCAAGATGTCAGCGATCGCATGACTTTGGAGCAGAAATTAGTGCAGAGTACCAACGAAACTGCTCTGCTGTTGAGTGCCTTATCTGTTTCCCAGAATTCCCTTAACAAAATCATTACGTCAATGGCAGATGCCTTGATAGTAACGACAAGAAAAGGAAATATCAAGGCAGTCAATCAAGCGGCTAAAAAGTTGTTTGGCTATAGCGAGGAGGAACTAAAGGGCCGGCCCATCTCACTGATTGTTGCCGACCGCAGCTTTTTCAACCTGGTCACTGAGGAAGATATATTATCCGGGGGGGATTTGACGGATATAGAAGTGGTTTGCCAGACCAAAACTGGAAAAAAGCTTTCCGTTGAATTTTCCTGCTCAGCCATTGAAACAGACCTGGAGGACTTACAAGATTTTATCTATATCGGTCGGGATATCACCCACCGCGTCCGCGCCCAACAGCGCATGGTGGCCCAGTCCGCCACGGTTCAAATCTTGTCAGAGTCCGCCACCCTAAAAGAAGCAACCCCGAAAATCTTGCTAGCACTCTGTGAAAGCCTGGGATTGGCTCTAGGTGAACTCTGGATGGTAGAAGAAAGTGAGAGCCAAAAAGAAATCCAAAATCCCAAATTGCTGCGGTGTGTGGAAATTTGGTCTAGACCGGCAGTTGGCATCCCCGAATATACAGCGTTCGCCAAGCAGCTCGCCTTTGCCCGGGGTGAGGGTTTGCCTGGATTGGTTTGGGCGACAAATTCCCCGCAGTGGATTCCCGATTTCGCCAGTGACGCTAACTTCCAGCGCCGGGAAGTCGCAGCAAAACTGGGACTGCACGCCGCTTTCGGGTTTCCCATCACCAGCGACAGCGAAGTTCTGGGGGTGATGTATTTCTTTAGCCGCCAGGTACAAAGTCCCGATGAAGACCTAATCGAGATGATGGCTTATCTTGGCAGCCAGCTGGGTCAGTTTATTAAGCGCAAACAAGCGGAAGCAGCGCTAGCAGAAAGCGAAGAGCGATATCGAGACTTGTTTGAAAATGCCAGCGACTTGATTCAGTCCGTCGCTCCCGACGGTCGATTTTTGTATGTGAATCGCGCCTGGCGCGAAACCCTGGGATATAGCGAAGCTGAAGTGGCTGATCTGACGGTATTCGACATCATTCATCCCGACAGTAGAGCGTACTGTTTGCAAATATTCGGTCGGGTGATGTCGGGAGAAAAGCTGGATGCGGTTAAAGTTGAATTAATTACCAAATCCGGCCAGACAATCTCGGTGGAAGGGAGCATCAACTGTAAATTCGCAGAGGGGAAGCTGGTGGCCACTCGCGCCATATTCCGAGACATCACCCAGCGCCTGCAGGCGGAAGAAGCGCTGCGCTACCAGCAGGAACAAACCGAACGCCTGTTGCTGAATATCTTGCCAGAGCCGATTGCCGCTCGCCTGAAGCAACAGCCTAGCACGATTGCAGAAGACTTTGCTGAGGTGACGGTTCTCTTTGCTGATATCGTTGGCTTCACGCAGCTCGCTTCCTATCTCTCTCCCATTGAACTTGTCTGCTTACTCAACCAAATTTTCTCTGCATTCGACCGGCTGACTGAAAAGTATGGCTTGGAGAAAATCAAGACAATTGGCGACGCCTATATGGTCGTCGGAGGCATGCCGGTGCGACGGGCGGATCACGCTCAGGCAATCGCAGAAATGGCGCTCGACATGCAAGTAGAAATCGCTCGATTCAACGCCAAGAACAACTTAGCATTCAGCATCCGCACCGGCATCCACAGCGGGCCGGTGGTGGCGGGAGTGATTGGCATCAAAAAGTTTATTTACGACTTGTGGGGTGACACGGTGAACACGGCGAGCCGCATGGAATCGCACGGTTTGGCGGGGCGAATTCAAGTCTCCGACGCGACTTACAAGCTATTGCAGGAGCAATACTTGTTGGAAAAGCGGGGTGCGATCCAAGTCAAAGGCAAGGGCGAAATGACCACTTATTTCCTCCTCGGCAGAAAAGAGTGTGGCAAAGCCAACAGTCCCGACACCCAAACCCAAAACTGCCTCCAGCGTGTGCGCGAATCTACCCAACGGTTGATAGAACTGATTGACGATAAGCTGAAAGACATTTAGCATGGGGCATGGGGCATGGGGCATGGGGGATGGGGCATTAGCTTTCCCCTAACCCCTAACACCTGAAGGTCGTCTTACCGCTTCAGACGAATACAACACCGGCTCTCTAGCAGCAACAGTCAAGCAATAGTAGAAACCGGGTTTCTTTGGATAAAAACAGCGAAATTCGGGCCTTCTAGCCCAAAAAACCCGGTTTCTTACCGCTTCCGACGAATACAGCACCGGCTCTCTAGAAGCTCGTTCGTTCCCTGACTGTTCCCAATAACAGCCATTTTGAACCCGAGAAGAGTTTGGGCGAGCGGGTTGGCTGGCGTGCGAGCGATAGCTGGATTGATTGCAGTGACTTCAATTTCGACCGCCATACAGCCGCCGAGGGACATCTCCCGTCTACTGTCTCTTGGATGAAGCCGGGAGACGGGAAAATAGAGGATAGATTGAGGGTTTTTTTCTCGCGTCGCGACTTGCCGGTTTAGCTAAACCCGCCGGCTAGCAATGCCGGTTGCAGGAGACTTCACCCGCCAGTCGGGGGGTTAAAAACATTGCGCAACCCCCCAAGGCGGGGGGAATAAAAAGCTGCCGGTTTAATCTTTGCCGGCAGGTTTGATATAATAATTGATGTAGCTCTTGTACTCGAACTTTTTCGCAACCGCGTAGCCGAGAATCTCTATTAACGTCTGAAATAGAGGGTCGTTAAATTTCGTCACTTCCACCAGCAAGTCTGGCTTATACTCCGCAATTAGCGATCTCGCTCCCTGCAAAACCTCTATTTCTAGACTTTGGACATCAATTTTTATCAGGTCAATTTTTTCCGCTATCAGCTCATCCAGGGGAAGGATATCAATTTCCCCGTCTTCAGCTTCCCAGACTTCTGTCAAACATAAATCTTGAGCGGGATGGTCTTTCAAAGAAGCTTTTCCCCGGCGGCGACCCACCGCACACCCCAGCTTTGACAGGTCAGCGCTGGCTATCTCGTTCAGGCTGATATTTTTTCTTAAAAGTTCGATGACTCGCGGATGAAATTCAAGCGGTATAACCTTGGCGGCGCTCATAAACTTAGCAAAATACACCAGATGGTTGCCGGTGTTGCAGCCAACGTCAGCGATAACACTATCAGGGCCAATGTTTTGGCGGACGAACTCTAATTCGCTCACTTCATAGAAGTTTCCAGTCATGTAGGCGAGTTCGACAGCCAGATTTTTGCCGGTGATACAGAACATTACTGGCACCCCTTGATAGGTAAACTTGACCTGGCTGGCTCCAGATAGCAAATTCTTCACAAAAAAAGACCAGATTTTAGCATTCTTGTTATTCGGGTCAATTTTCAAGCAGCGCTCAAAACTGTCCAGCGCCTCATTGAGCCGGTTTTGCCGCACGAGCGCCATGCCCATTCCACTGTAAGCCGGCACAGAGTTTGGCGAAATGCTCAATATTTTTTGATAGCACTCCATCCCCGCTTCAATTTGCCCTTTCTGCACCAGACTGTTCCCCATTTCCATAAGGATGGTTGTGGAATCTGGAGTAATCTTGAGGGCGTGCTTAAAGAAGAATATTGCCTCGTCTAACTTCTCTTGCTGTAGCAGGGTAGACCCCGTTTGATAGAGCAAATTACCATCGAATGGTTCAGCGACTAAGGCTCTCTTATAGTGTTGGAGGGCTTCCTCAAGATGACCGAGCGCACGCATAGCCACTGCGAGTTGATAATTGGCTACTAAATTATCAGCTTCCAGAAAAAGCGCCCGTTTGTAGAGCCGAATCGCCCCCTGTAAATTGCCTTTTTCTTTATATATTATACCCAGATTGATCAGGGAAGAAATGTGATGATTATCCTGTTGCAGGATTTTGGCGTACAGTGATTCGGCTTCTGCGAGCTGACCGCTCTTCTGATACTTAACCGCTGTTGCAAAATCTTGTTTAATACTGTCCATTTCCGTTGAGTCCTGCGAGGTAGCTGTTCGCGTTCGGAGGCACCAGAGAGCGCCCCTCCCGTCACCAGATACCCTAATTTACCTCAAAATAGGGACAATTGAACAACTCTATGTCTGCCTCACTCAGGGTTAATATCGATAGCTTCTGTTGCTCCCCTCAGTTTCAAAGCCCAGAGTCCCCTCGTTCCCAGGCAGATCCTGGGAACGAAGCTCTGGAGGCTCTGCCTCCTGTCAAGTAACAAGCAGATTAAAAGGCCCCCCAGCGGTAGGGGCGGCCCCCCGTGGCCGCCCTCCCCCGTGGCCGCCCTCCCCCGTGGCCACCCTCCCCCGTGGCAGGTAGGGCCGGTGCGGCAGACAGAGAGCCCTCCTGGGAAAGCGCCGGCGCTTGAGAGCGGTGGCGGTACGCAGATCCCCGCAATGGGTGACACGGCATTCAGCCGGCAACCCAAAAAACAGGGAGGTAATGGGGAAGTGGACTGAAGAAAGCCTGAAGCGGGTTTGGCCGGTGTCCTAGTGGGCCCATAAAAGCAGCACCGGCACCGGCTGGCAAGGAACCGCCGGCACCGGCAACAGGCGGCACAGTTTTGCTACCCTCTCGATAGGGAGCTTTCCCCCATAAGTGTTGCATGCATTACTTCACTCACAGAGGAAATTATCAGCATGATAGTTCAGATTCTGATTACATGGCTCGTTACCTCCGTCAGTTTGTTTATCCTTTCCAAACTGCCCCTTGGCGTTGAAATAGACAGCTTTAACAAAGCATTATTCTCCGCTGCCGTTTTTGGGATTTTGAACGCCCTAGTGCGTCCAGTCCTCGCTGTCTTGGCCTTGCCCATAACCTTTCTAACCTTTGGCCTCTTCACAATTATCCTCAACGCCATTATCTTTGGCTTAGCCGCCGCTCTAGTAGAAGGCTTTCGGTTGCGGTGGGGAATTTGGAGCGCAATCCTTGGGGCAATGGCACTTGGCTTTATTAACTCGGTACTCTTTCAGCTGTTATCTTCCAGGTAATTGAAGAATGGCTGGGGCTGGGCGCGACCTTGAGCTAAGTGTTAGGGTTTAGAATTTAGGGTTTAGGGATTAGGGTTTAGGGATTAGGGTTTAGGGGTTAGGTGTTAGGTTTCAGGTGTTAGGTTGCAGGTGTTAGGGGTTGGGGGTTAGGGGAAAGCCAATCCCCAATCCCCAATCCCCAATCCCCAATCCCCAATCCTTGCATCCTTGCATCCTTGCATCCTTGCATCCTTGCATCCCCCATGCCCCATGCCCTAAAACCGGAGTTCGTACTCAACCGTAGCCCGACTGTCCCCAGACAAATCGGTTGTGCCGCGCAGGAGAGTCTCATTATTGAGCCGGTAGCGCAGACCGAATTGAGCCGGCTGATTGTCAGTCAGAACCCGCTGCACAGAGAAAGAAATCTTGCCCGTCACATCAAAGCCGGCCTCAGCAGCCAAGCCCAGAGTAGAACTGCGCGTCCCATCCCTAGTAATCGCAGTCGGGAACAAGCGAAACTCGCTCAGCCCCAAAGCTTGAGACAGGAACGACTCAACCGGCGACAGCAAAGCCGAACCGGCCAAATTAGCGATGGCCAGCGTCGTGTCCCCCTGTCCCAAAGTATTCAAAAACCCCCCACCCAGCAAAGCCACAATTTCAGATTCGCTGCGAGAGGGTTCGCTGGTTAGCTGCAGACTCTCCGACAGCCGGCTCACCGGCCCGTCCACCCTAGCTTCAACCCGCACAGTTTGCGTCTGTCCGAGGCTAGTGGCAGGAAGGTCAGCAATCTCAGAAGGAGTCGCCGCAGAAGGCAGCCGAGCTTGCGTCACTTCCGAAACATTTGCCCGCAACCGAACATCCAGGTAGGGGTCCAAACCCCTTTCAGGGCTGAAAGTAGCCTTGTGTTCGTAGCCACCGGCCAAACGGAACTGAGCCGCAAACAGATTCACCTCGCCGCGCTTGAGGCGAATCGTCCCAGAAGGGCGCAGCTCATACAGCGGGCCATTGAGAGTCAGGTCGCCCGCCGCCACCAGGTTGAGCACCGGCTCGCGAGCGATTTGCACATTCTCCCCCAAAATCAGCCGCAGGTTATTGAAACTCAGCTCCGGACCCCCAGCGGCTACCCCACCGCCCGCCCCACTAGCAGCAGCCATTGACTGCGGGTCAGCCAGCAACACCCGGCCATTGCTCACCGTCACAGTCCCTCCAATTTCCGGTTCCAGCGCCGTGCCGCCGATCCCAACCGAACCGGCAACACCGCCCCGGTACAGCCCCTTGAGATTCACCGCCAGTTGCTGCAGAGTGACCGTCAGGGGATTCTGCAAGTCCGGATCGCCCGGTTGCAGGGGGCTAGCAATCGGCAGCACCCCCCGCACCCCAATCTGTCCATCGCTGAACCGGCCCTCAATGCTCGCGACTGTAATGCGATCGCGTTTAAACTGGATTGTGCCGGTGACGCCTGTCACAGGTTCCGGCAGCAGCCTCGCCTCAAGCGTGGCATTCTCCACCACAGCCACGCCATTAACTGTTGGCTGCTCCAAAGTCCCCCCTACGCCCACCTGCACTTGCCCCTTACCGCTCACCCACTTGATTTCCTGGCGCGTCAGCAAATTTAACAGCGCCAAACCTTCATCCTTGAGATTCACCGTCAACTTAATCTGGTCGTTGCCAGGAATTGCCGGATAGGGCAAACTGCCGGAAATTTGAATCGGTTGCGGAGGCGTGACCACAATCGTAGAAGCAAAATTCAAGCGCGAGTCGCCGTACAAGAAACTCGCCACCGCACTGCGCACCGGCGTCCGGTTCAAAGTCCCGGACGCCAGCGTCAGTTCCCCTCTCACTTGCGGCTGGAACAAATTGCCTGCCAGAGTGGCTTTGAGATTCAGCTTGCCGGTGACATCCACCGGCGGCAGCTCAGTAAATTTTCCCACAAACGATTCCAGCTCCTCAACCGGCAAATTTTCCACCTCCAGCTGCCCCGACTGCTCCAGTGCGCCAACTTTCCCAGAAAAAGCCACCACAGTTTCCCCCGCCTGCAAGCGCACCGGCGCTACAGTCAGAGCCCCGTCCGCAAAACTGCCATTCAAAGCGATTTTATCCACCGCATACTGGCCCCACTGCCATTTTTCTGCATCCAGCTGAAAATTCGCCCTCACCCCCCCTGACAGAGAGCCAGCCACCTCGATTTCCCCCCCAAAAGTGCCCCGCAACTCCGCGATATCCGGCAGGGGAGCGGCATCTCGCCGATCGAGGGCCGCTTGCACGAGGGCGTCGATTTCGGAAAACCGGCGCAGCTGCGCGAGCAAGTCCGCCCCCGGCAGCCCGGCACCATAACCGGGCACGTCAGTCGCCGTGCCATATTCAGCCGGCCCCAGCCCGCCGATAAAGTCCTGCAGCCTCAACCGCTGCGCCGCCGCCACCACATCGTGCACCTCACCGGCAGCAATTCTCACATTTGCCAAGAACTGCGGGTCTTCGCCCAGAGTCACCCGACCGCTAGCCATATAGACGCTCTTCCCCATCTGCAACTCGCCAGAAGTCAGCGTTGCCACCCCCCGCGACAGCTCGAACTGGCCTCCCAGCCGGTCAGCTGCTAAATATCCTATTTTGGGGTTGACAATTGAAACATTACCTGATATAATAGCCCGGTCGAGCAGGGAAGCGAAATCACCGGCGGAAAGTAGATTCGGCGGCAAGGTCAGATCAAAGTTTCCCGACGCCTGCCCGGAGAGAGTCCCGGAAGCCAGCAGGGGCGCAAGGGGTCCAGGCACAGCAGGGGGCGTCAGTTTGACAATCCCGAGGGGAAACTGTTCGATTTCCAGGCGCAGGCGATAGGCCCCGTCCGGTTGCGGCGTGTTCGTGCCTCTAGCTAGCGCCTCACCCCGGCGCACCAAAAAGGCGACCGGCTGGTTGTTGGCGTCCACGCTGGCTTCGATTTTGTCCCCATTGCCACTCAATTGCAGCGAGCCACCCCTGCCCAAGGCAAAGTCCACACTGCCGGCGAGGACGGGCTCGAAAGCCACTTCATTGATGGCAAAGTCATACAGGCGGAGATTCCCTGTCACACTGGGGGCGCTCAGCGTTCCGAATATCCGCCCCGTGAAGTCTGTGCTGCCTTTGACTTGCAATGCCGGGGGCTGGTCTACCGGCACGGCGGCGAGATTGAACCTTTCCGCCGCCACGTTGAAATCGAAGCCGGTTACCTCAACAGAGGAGAAAGAAGGTGCTCGCACGCTGACCGTGCCGCTGGCGGTCAGTCCCTGAGCCGCTGCCCGCTCCACTCGCAGCTGCTGGCCATCCCACTGCACTGAGGCCGTCAGAGGCAAGAATTGGGCCGCCGCTCGGGCGGCAGGCACATCCGCAGGGCTGGAAGAGCCCGCAGCGACGGTAACGGAGCCTGCGGCTTTAATGCCTGCCGGTGTTAGCTGGCTGAGGCTGCCCGACAGGTTGAACTGGCCGGCGGCCACTCCTGGCAATTCTGGCACAAAGGGGCTCAGCCCTATGCCTGCGCCTCTCACAGAAGCCTGCCACCGGCCATTTTGCACTGCCACTTCCTCCACTGTGACTGCGCCACCGGCCACTCCCAGCCGTCCGGAGCCTTTACCACTAATTGCGTCTAATGTCAAGTTATTTGTGCTGCCTGAGAGGGCGAAATTGCCGGTGAAGTTCGACAGGGCACCGGCACCCTTAAATTCCGGCAAGAAGGGGCTGACCGGCACGTCAAGGGCAGCCAGAGAGGCTTCCCACCTGCCGCCGGTGGTGGAAGCCGTGACGGTGGCGGTGCCGCCGGCGATGGCCAATCTGCCGGAACCGTTAATTTGAATGCTGTCTGCGGTCAGGGCACTGGCGCTGCCCGAGAGGGCGAACTTGCCGGTGAACCGTCCCAGTTGGGAGCCAAACTGGGCGACAGATTCGGGCAAGAAAGGATCTACCGGCACATCTTCTGCGGCCAGGGTGGCTGACCACTGTCCGCCGCTCAGTTTGGCGCTCAGGTTGGCTGCGCCGCCGGCAATGTTGAGACTTCCGGAACCCTGGACGCTGACAGTGTTCAGCGCCAGCTCGGCCACACTGCCGGAGGCTGAGAAATTGCCGGAGAAAGCGCCGAGTTCGCCGGCGGGAAGCCCCAGAGATGCCGGCAAGAAGGGTGCGGCAGGCACAGAGTTAGCTCGGACGGCAGCTTGCCACCGGCCTCCTGCGACTGCGATATCCTGGAGGTTGACGCTGCCGCCGGCGACATTCAGCTGCAAATTTCCTTTAGCATTAATTGTCGATGCTGTAGGGGCGGGTCCCCGTGCCCGCCCCACGTTGCCAGCTAGGGTGATTTGCCCGCCAAGCCGGGGCTTTGCGCCGGAAGCCCCCACACCGAGCACTGGGGCGAGAGTTCGCAGCTGTGAGGGGTTGAGGAGTTTCAGGTCAGCAGCGATGACGGCCAGCCGGTCGAGCTGAAGACCCTCGGGGGAGACGGTGGCGCTGAAAGCGCCGTCCGAGAGGGTGCCGGCGATGCTGGCTGCGCCGCCGGCAAAGCTTATGCCCAGATCGGCGCTGGCATTAATGGATTCTGGGGTAATGGCCTGTGCGGTGCCGGACAGGCGAATGCTGCCGCCGGTGAGGCTGCCGGTGAGGCTGGCTGCGGGGAGTTTGAAGTCTGAAGTTTGGAATAATTCCGTGTTAGCGATTTGTGCCAGCTGGCTCAGCTGCATGGCGGAGGGAGTGACAGTTGCCTGCCACCGGCCCTTTTGAAGTGCCCCCTCGATGCTGGCGGTGCCGGCGGCCAGGCTGACCGTTACGCCGCCATCCGCTTGAATAGTTTCTGTGCTAACTTCTTTGGTAGTGCCGGAAAGGCGGATGTTACCAGTGAGGACGACAGGCTTTTGGCGGTAGACAGCAGGCGGAAGAGAGATCGCCTGCCGGGTGGGGTCTGGCTGCGGGCCCGCAGTGGGGATTGAGGGGAGTTCAGCCAGTGCTATGCCGGTGGGGACTGCTTCCAGCTGCCACTGCTTGTCGGTGATTTGCCCGGAGATGGCGACAGTGCCGCCGGCGACTTGGGCGACGGTGTTGCGCAGGAGGGCGGTTTGGCTGGCTCCGATGATGGTGATTTCGCCTTTGGCAGGATAGGTGGCTTTGGGTGCCTGCCACTGGGCTGCCGTTTGCAGGTCGTCGCCCGGGCCAGCAATTTTGGCTTGTGCGTCAATCGGTCCGATGCTCATGCCGGTGAGATAGACGCCGTAAAGGGAGGCGAGGGCGTCTCCGGGGACGTTGCTGGCTTTTAGTTGCAGGTTGAGTTGGGGGGGGCTGTTTGAGGAGCCCATTTGGATTGCGCCCGAGCCGGTGACTTGGCCGCCGACAGCCGGTGTGGCTTTAATGTCGCGCAGTTGCAGGGTTCCTTCAGAGAGGGTGAAGCCAAAGCCAAAGCTGCTAACGCCGATGCGGTCAACCTGCAAAGGCGGTTTTGCAGGGGCGGAACCCCCGGAGGTTCCGGGGAGATTAAAAGGCAGAGAGGGAGAGGAGAGGGTGCTGACGGTTCCCGAAATTACCGGTGCGGTGACGAGCCCTGTGACGTTTAGGTTGGCTTGCACCTCTCCGGCGATCGGTAAGGGCACCTGAACTTGCAGGGTTTCTAGGGCGTCTTTGACGCTGACTTGGGGGACTTGAATGGCCAGGTTGGAGTTTTCTTTGAGGGCGATTAATCCGCTGGCTCGCACGGGGATTTGGCCGTAGGTGGTGGTGACGTTTTCGACTGAGACTTTCAGCGGGCTGTTGAATCGCAGCTGGCCATTGGTTTGCGTGAGGGGTTTGGGCAAGGGATCGATTTTAGCTGTAACGGTATGAAGTCCGGCAACTCCTTTGAAGTCGAGGAGTTCATTTTGTCGCAGCTGGATTTGCAGGTTGGCATCGAGAGCGCCGGCGCTCAAGTCAATCGGGAGTTTGACGGTGCCTTTGGCGAGCCGGTCGAGTTCTGTGGCGGGAAAATCCTGCGCTGTGACGGTTAGATTGGTTTTCTGTTCGGGAAGTGCTGTGTCGCCGGAGATTTTGAAGTTGCCGCCGGCGGTTGCTGCGCCTTGCACTTCGTAGTTGAGTTTCTGGTAGCGGTCGCTCAGTTTGAGGCTGCCGCTCTGGAGTTGCAATTCGACGAGCGCTGGTGCTGCGGGGGGGCGGCTTGGGGGGGCGGCTCCTGCAGGGGTGGGTGCGGGGCGGGCACGGGGGCCCGCCCCTACAGCGGGAGTTGCTGCCTGCCGTGCCGGGGCAGCCGGCTGGCCGGCGTTCGGGAGGCCACTGGGGGCCGGCCCTGCGGCTGGGCGTGGGCGCAGGCTCTCTTTGGCTTGCGGGCGCAAGACGACTCTGGCATTTTCCAGCCGCACGGTGTCGAGATCGATTTTCACTGGCCCTTGAGTTTCAGGTGCCGTGATTTCGGGAATGATTACCCACTGGCCGTTTTGGTCTTGCTCGATGTAGACGTCTGGCTTGATGAGGGTGATGTCTAGGTTGAGGGTGCGAGTTGCGAGCAGCTGAGGGATATTGAAGCCGACTTTTACGGCAGAGACTGAGGCTCGGTCTGGATCGGTGTTTGTGGGGGGGAGTTCGGAGGGGCCAAAGCGCAGGCCGGTGAGCCACAAGCTTTCCAATCGCCCGAGTTTTACGGGGCGTTTCAGTGTTTTGGTCAGCTCGGTGGCGACGAGGGGTGCTAGCTCGGTATTGACAAAATGCCACAGCCATGCTGCGCCGGCGGCACCGCCAGCGACTGCGACGACGCTGAGGGCGATGCCGGTGCGGGTTAGCAGAACCAGCCAGGTCTTTGGCGTTTTTTGGGGCCGGTTAGATTGAGCTTCGAGTTGGTTGCCCGAAATTTGGGAGTTCGTCATCTCACCCTCATGCTGTAACAAGTTTGCGGGTCGGCGCAAAGGCGGCAAAGCGTTTCAGAGTGCCGGAAATCGGAGTGGGAGCCGGTGCGGGTTGGGGTCAAGCGCGATTAATATCTCCAGTAAGAATTTATCTCAGGAGCGTTGAATGCTTCAAATAACAGCGACCTGCGCAGTTGTTTGGTTCAGCCAGCCGAAGGGCAGCAATTTACAGAGAGGTTGCGATCGGGGATCTGTTCAAAGAGGGCTCAAAGGGCGGGTAAGCGTGCAATCCTGCGCTGTGTCTCAAAGCTTTCGGATGAACCCGCCCCTGCAGCTGACACGACTGAGGGCTGCTCCTGTATGTTTCAGTAGCGCTATTTGTTGACTCTGCGGTAAACTTGAGAGTTTGCCCACGCTTCGCCGCGCAAGGCAGGAGTGGGTAATGGTGCCGGCATTGCAATATATACAAAAATCTTATCACCGGCGTGCCAGGGGGAAAGAGGGAGAAAAACCGTCGGCACTTGTGCGTTTTGCCTGCCGGTAGAGTTGCACGCACCGGCGGGCTGCTGCAGCCGCCGCAAAAGCTGTGGTAGATAATAAATAAGGGGAGTTGAATGAAGGTGTGAGGAAGTGGCTGGAAGAAGAAATTCCGGCAGTGGGATTGAAATCGCGCAGCTCGGAGTCGCTCCTGAGCTGGCTGTCCCAAGCAGAAGACTGGCCCGGAAAACTGAGTTTCAGCTGGGGGAATTAGAAGTCCATTAGGGTATAAAGGTTCTTAGTGAGGGGTTTGCGCTATGGCTACTGCTGTTTCTAGCAATATACCAGTGCCCGAAGAGTTGCAGGGCGCACTGAATGACGCATTAGAAGAAGATCTGCCGCCGCATTTAGCCGAGGTGTTGGCGGATAACTATATGGACTATCTAGAGTTCCTCCGCCAAACTGGTGGTGACACTATACAGGGCAGCGCAGCTGCTGGTAGCAGTCGTGTGGAGACGGGCACGGAGAACGATGATACCCTAACAGGGGATGCCGGCAATAATAACATTGACGGTCTGGCCGGGGATGACAGTATCGCGGGCGACGCCGGTGAGGATACCCTTGTTGGCAACGATGGCAACGACACCATCACAGGGGACGACGGGAATGACCAAATTTTCGGGAACCGAGACATTGACTCGCTGCTGGGCGGGTTGGGCGACGACAGCCTGCTGGGGGGGCAGGACGGGGACAGCCTGTTTGGCAACGAAGGGACTGACTATCTCAATGGCAACCGGGGGAACGACACGCTGTTGGGGGGTGCGGGCGCTGATACGGTGCAGGGGGGGAAAGATAATGACTCTGTTCTTGGGGATGCCGGTGATGACACCCTCTCGGGCGACCGGGGTGCGGACACGCTAACCGGCGGCGATGGGCAAGATGTATTCGTCCTCGGTGACGGAACCGGTGGGGACAGCCTGACCGGTGCGGACGTGTTTGCGGACTTTGACCAGGGCCAGGATGTGATTGCCCTGACGGGGGACCTGACGTTTCAAGGCTTGGATATTGTTGACGGCACCGGCGACCGGGCAGGCGACCTGATTATTCAGTTGCCGGGCACCGGTAACACCACTCAGTTTCTCGCTATCTTGGTGGGGGGTGCCAATCTGACACTGGACGCGGGGGATTTTATCACTTTGCCGGTGCAGGCATGAGCGGGGCAGTCACGGGGGGGGCGGCCACGGGGGGGCGGCCACGGGGGGGGGCGGCCACGGGGGGGCGGCCACGGGGGGCCGCCCCGGAGCGCGGGCATTGCGGAACCCCACCCCCCAGGCTCCCGCCGCAGGCATCCTTTGCTCGTTTCCGGTCAATTGCTATTAATAAATTTTTATGTGCGACTTCCTTGTTTCAACTCCTTGGGGAACTTGGCTCACGCGCTGGTCATTATTAACCTTAATTAATCAGACGTAATATTCCCGTCCTTCTCGCCGGCTCGCTCCAGGCTGATGATGGGGATTGACCCCAGATAAATTCGCCACCAGTATCTGCGAGGGGAGGGGGAGAGAGGTTCTCTACTGGGCCGCAACGGTGAAAAACCCGCCCTTGAGAGGGCCCCCGGGACAGGGCAGATGCAGCAGCCACGCCCGACAGCTCGGGTTGGGGAAGTGGTAGGATGTCAAAATAACAGGTTTTAGTTGAGAAAATCTTGTCAGCCCATGCGAGTGTTCGTCTTACTGTTTAACGCCCGAACGGAAAATGAGGGAATTCACACGCTCAAGGATCTGCGTTCCCAGCGCAACAAGGTCTTGATGTTTGAGTCGGAAGACGACGCCACGCGCTACGCTCTGATGCTGGAAGCCCAAGATTTTCCCACCGCCACGGTGGAAGCGGTGGATGACGAAGAGGTGAAGGAATTTTGCTCTGACGCGGATTACGACTGGGAAATCGTGGCGGATGGGGGGCTGGCACTCCCACCGGAAAGTAATGTGGAGCAAACAGACTGGCAGGCTGAGAAGTCTGAGGAAGCCGACATGTCTGACTCGGAGCTAGACCGGATTCGCCGCAAGCTGGAAGGGTTGCTGTGAAAGCATGAAGGAAGAAGGCGCAGCACAGAAGGATGAAGGCACAACCTTTGAAGGATGAAGTGTCAAGAATGAAGAATTTGCAGGAGCGAGGGCATTTACTGACTGAGCAGGTCAATCCCAACAGTCAGAATCTCGACCAGCTGACTTCGCTGGAATTGGTGGATCTGTTTAATCAGGAAGATGCCAGAACTCTGGAGGCGATCTCCGCCGCCAAGGAACAGCTGGCGCTGGCGATAGACCGCACTGCTGTGGCGCTGCGCCACGGCGGACGCCTGTTTTATGTGGGTGCGGGGACGAGCGGGCGGCTGGGCGTTCTCGACGCCGCCGAGTGCCCGCCCACGTTTTGCTCGCCGCCGGAACTGGTGCAGGGGATTATTGCGGGGGGTGCCGGCGCTTTGGTTCGGTCCTCAGAAGATTTGGAAGACCGGTATGAGGATGGGGCGGAGGCTTGCTCCCACCGGCAGGTCACGGAACTGGATGTGGTGGTGGGTATTACTGCCGGCGGCACGACTCCCTTTGTCCACGGCGCTTTGCAAGCGGCTAAAGCCCGAGGGGCTACTACGGTTTTGATCGCCTGCGTGCCGGCTGAACAGGTCAGCGCCGATGCCGATATCGATATCCGCTTGCTGGTCGGTCCGGAAATTCTGGCCGGCTCGACCAGACTGAAAGCCGGCACTGTTACCAAGATGGCGCTCAATATCCTCTCCACCGGCGTCATGGTGCGGTTGGGCAAAGTCTACGGCAACCGCATGGTGGATGTGGCAGTTACCAATAAAAAACTGCACGACCGCGCTTTGCGCATTTTGCAAGACCTCACGGATCTGAGTCGCGAAGAAGCTGGTTATTTGCTGGAAGGCAGCGGGCGGTCGGTGAAGCTGGCTCTGATGATGCACTGGACAGGGCTAGACAGGCAAGAGGCTCAGCTCCTCCTCGACGAACACCAGGGCAATGTCAGGGCGGCTGTCACCGGCTGCAAAAATAAGAGCCAGCTCAGCTCCGGTTGAAGAATTTTTTTATAGAGAGGGGAGCGAGGTGCGTGACGCGCCTTGAAGTGCGGGTTTTAGGGTGCGTTTAGCGCGGTTAAACGCACCTTAATTTCATATTATCTGAATTGTAAGTTTCCCGGAAGCCCAGTTTTTACACTTCCAATATACCCCTATACTACCTGTTAAAAAATCTGCCTAAATTCAGCAGATTCTCAGCAATACAATTATTCTCGTTTCCAGGCCGAACCAGGGAACGAAAGGATAGAGGCTCTGCAGCGCTTTCTCTAATAAGCAGATTCAAAGCGGAACAGCTTAGAATAGAATTGTTATAAATTAAAACACCTGCTCCTCTGGGCGCAGGCTTCGGGAACGCGAAGTCAATCGCGGCGTTGCAAAAGGCAGGCGGGCGGGCAGCAGGCGAGTGGGAGGAGCCTTCTGGCGCTATGCTTGTGAAAGGGTAAAAAACTAGATTTATCTGGGATTCCTGACGTCGGTCAGGCTTTGTCTGGTGAGAGGGCTTCAAGAGTTGGACATGTACACTGCATCCGAAAACACGGCAACAATTGCAATCGTGCTGATTGCCATAGGGATTTTGGGCTGGGGCTTCTACCGTGCCAAGCAGTTCGGCAAACTGGGAATTTTAGCTTGGCTGCAGTCGGTGTCGCTGATGACTCCCTGGCTGATTTTCTTTGGGCTGTTCGCCGCCGGCATCTATATTAACCTGGCCAGCATCCTGTTTTTGCTGGCGGGAAGTGCTGGACTGTACATCTTTTTGGGGAATCGGTTGCGAAAAGCAAGTCTTGATGCGGCGCTGCGGGAGCGACTGGAAGCGATGCTGAAGTCCAAGGAGGAGCCAGTCAGTGCGGGGGAAAAGGCGGCGGAGGACGTTGTAGGCAGCGATCGACGGGACATACCGGCGACAAAACTGCAGCCAGAGGTGGTTCCCATCCCACCTGAAGACTTGAAGAGGATTCAGGGCATTTTTGGGGTGGATACCTTCTTTGCCACTGAAACAATCCCCTATCAGGAAGGGGCGATCTTCAAGGGCAATCTGCGGGGAGAGGCTGTGCTCGTGCGCGACCGCCTGTCAGCGGCGCTGCAGGAGCGTTTGGGCGAGCGCTACCGGCTGTTTTTGGTGGCTTCCCCGGAAGGCAAGCCGACTGTTATTGTATTGCCCTGCAGCAATGACCCGCAACCGCTGGCGGTTCCGCAAAAAGTCCTGGCGGCTGTGCTGCTGCTGGCGACGATAGCCTGCAGCCTGGAGACGGGGGGGTTGCTGCTGGGGTTCGATTTCTTCGAGAATATGAGCCGGTTTGCGGAAGTGCTGCCGGTGAGTGCGGGGATCTGGGCGGTGTTGCTGGCTCACGAAATTGGCCACCAGATAGTGGCCAGACGCAATAATGTCCGCTTCAGCTGGCCATTTTTCATTCCGACTTGGCAAGTGGGCTCGTTTGGGGCGCTGAACCGATTTGAGTCGCTGGTGCCAAACCGGCAGGTGCTGTTTGATGTGGCGTTTGCCGGTCCTGCTGCGGGGGGGCTGGTTTCTTTGGGGATGCTGCTGGTTGGGTTGCTGCTTTCCGGTGAGGGGAGTTTGTTTCAAATTCCGGCAGACTTTTTCCAAGGCTCGGTTTTGGTGGGAGCGTTGGCTAGGGTTGTTTTGGGTTCGGCGCTGCACTCGACGGTGGTTAACGTGCACCCGCTGGCGGTGATTGGCTGGCTGGGGCTGGTAATTTCGGCGCTGAACTTGATGCCGGCTGGACAGCTGGATGGGGGGCGGATTGTTCAGGCGATTTACGGGCGCAAGATTGCCGGTGGGGCGACGGTGGCGACTTTGATTGTGCTGGCGATTGTGTCTCTGTTCAATCCTTTGGCGCTTTACTGGGCGATTGTGATTCTGTTCCTGCAGCGGAATCTGGAGCGCCCGTGTTTGAATGATTTGACTGAACCGGATGACGCCCGCGCTGCTTTGGGGTTGCTGGCTCTGTTTTTGATGGTGGCAACTCTTCTGCCGCTGACTCCGGCTTTGGCCGGTCGTTTGGGTATCGGGGGGTGACTGTAGGGCTGCGACCTATTTAATTTGAACCGCTCCTGAGCCTTGAGCGCCTTGAAAGAGTCAAGAAATATTTGTCTCATTCCCACCTGGAGGTGGGAATGAGAGGAAGGAGGAAAAAAAAGCCGGTGTTAGGGGTAGTATGAAGTTAGTAGCCGCTGGAGTTTCTGGCTGAAAGAGTTGGTTATGCCTAGTGCAGTTCCTCCGATATTGGTGGTTTTCGATCTCGGTGCCCTGATGACGGGCAGGACGCGGGAGTGGGAAATGTACTCGCGTCTGGGAACTTGCTATTTGCCGCAGGTGGTGCACGAGGAAATTGAGGAACTCGCGGGTGGGGCGGCGGTTGGCAGCCAGGTGGAAGTGGCGAGGGAGTTCACGCGCTTTTGGCCGTATAGCGGCTGGCTGCTGACGGATGCGGCGGCGGCGCACCGGCTTTTGCAGCCGGCTGCGGGGGCGCAAGTGAGCAAGCAAGCCCGAATGGTGGTGGCGGTGGCTCAGTGCGCCTACGCTCTGTCGCAGGAGCGAGCTGTGGAGCTGGTGGTTTTTGTGTCGGACAGTCTGCGGCTGTCGCAGCGGATGCAATCTCTGGAGGTGGCGAATCTTTGCTGCATTAATTCGACGGTGCTGATGCAGTGGGCGCGTTCGGGTCAGCGACCTCTGCTGGTGACCAAGCAGGTGCAAGGGATGATTAAGGCTAGAGCTAAAACGCAGGCTAAGGCAAGTCCGCCGGCAACTAAGCCAAGCTCGTCGATGCGGATGTCGGTTAGGGAGCAGGTGACTCAACCTCGCTCGTCAATGGGGATGTCAGTTAGTGCGCCGGCAACTTTTAATAAGGAGGAGGCTTTGGCGTCTAGGGTGCGCTTTACGCGCCAAGCGATGAAGGCTTCTAAGTTGGGTTCGGCACTGGATAAGGAGGGGGCGAGGGATAAGTCTGGGTCGGTGTATTTGCCTTCTGTGCAGCGGCGGAGGTCTTCAGTATCTCACAAGAAGCCCGGTTTTTTTGCCTGGTTGATGAATGCGATTTATACGCTGGTGGCGTTGGCTGGGTTTGCGATGGCGGGGGGATTTGCTTGGAAGTTGGTTCAGCCGGCAAGTTTTGACAAGTTTTGGAAGCAGCAGGTGATGCCGGTTTGGCAGCAAAAGGTGGTGCCGGTTTTTTCTGGACAGCCGGGACAAAAACCGCACAAGAAGTGAGTGCCGGTGGGGGAGCGTGGCATTTTGCGCTTCACGGATTGGCCAACAGCATCATTCTATTCGCCGGGGTCTATTTAAGTAGGCAGACATAATTAAGTTTAATCTGGCGGGTGTCAGAAACCTGGTTTCTTTAAGAAACCAGGTTTCTTAATGTTCCGTTTATTTTTGCCGGCCTACTTATCCAACTCAGATACTCCCAAATCAGTTGAAGCTATCTTTGGGTGGGTTCCCTGGGAGGGAACGCTACTTCTGAGAGGGGATGGGGGGGTGTTGGGGGTGCGCCCTTCACACAATCTTCATATTAACCGGCAGATTTTTTAAGATTTAATAAATTTGCCCGGCTGCTGGCAACCTTTAAAGAGCAAGAGCTTCACATTGGCAGGACAATTTTTTAAATTTCAGTGAAATCAAACCGGAGGCGGATGACAGGCGAGTGGGGTGCCGGCAAAAATAAGGTCTGTACTGTCTAGCTATGGGGAGAGGTTATTCAGACGATATCATGCAACTTCAATCGCTTTTCCAACCCGTGACTGTGGCAGAAATTACCAGTCAGACGTGGTGCTCTCGCTGCATTACTGGCAGCGACCGCCACCGGCTGATGCTGGCTCTGTTAGGGGGCTGGCTCAGCCAAGAAGAGTTGAGTGCCATCGACCGGCTGCTGCACGCAGTCCGAAGGGGATGGCTGAAAGTGGTGGATTAACTCTGGGGGCTAATCCAGCGCCTTGGAGGTTTCAAAAACAATATGACAAGCAGTTGAGCCCCTGATGTGTTAGAACGTGCATTGCGCAGCTGTCTTCCTCCGCCCCTCCGGGAACAAGAGGTGGCGCGGTTATGTCTGGGCTGAATTATCTGTCGCGGCGTCGCCGGTGGGGATAAACTGGTAAACGGCGGCAGCCGGCGGAACCCCCCAATTCCCCGGTGGGGCAGAGAGTGGCAGAGGATTTTCAGGAGATTTGCGCTCCCTTATGTGCGACGCTGCTGCCAGTTTCACGAGCGTCTCCCTGACCGCTTGCAATCTCGATGGAGCGACTCAGGTGATGCCGGTCACAAAAAGCTTGCGATCTCCGGCTCCTGGTGGGGGCAGTACAATCACCCAGTCGGGGGATTGCCATCACCCTCAAAAGTGAGATACAGTGATAGATTGTACAAAGCAGCATATTTAAGACATCAGTGTGCTTCTGCTCCCAACTTATGAGGTGATCCAGATGTCATCGCTATTGCTCATTTCACTGCTGACTGCTCTGGGGGCAGCCTACTTCTACTTCAACGTCTCGGAAGAGATCCCCCGCATCATGGCTTTAACCATTGTTGCTATCTGCTTTATTCTGGATCTGGTTTTGGCACCTTGGCCAATCCAGCTGCTGATTCTGATGCTCGTTACGATCGCCACCAGAAACGTTTCAGTGCCGAATCAGCGCCGCCTGGGGTGAGCGCTCGCCACAGCTCATAGCACATCTTTATGAAGTTTGCTAACAATTTCGTGACACTGTTCAGCCAGTTGTGACAAGCTGAAGGTGGGGATCGTGCTAGAGCAAGCTTTAGCGGCGTTATGCGGGAAATTATTTTGATTCTGATTCTGGCCAGTGCAATCATTGCTACTACCTATATTGGGGCCCTTCTGGGTCTGGCAGTGACCGGATGCTTAATGTTCTTGAAATATGTCCCTGAGTGGACGTGGACAGTGGTGTTGCTGGCTCTGACGGTGGCCACCGTCAGAGGGCTGCGCTACTCAGCCGAATAATCATCGCTAGAAGCCGCACGGTGAAGTTCTGCACCGTGGGGTTTGGCGTGCCTGACGCCGCAGAAGCCGGTGAGCGCGGCGCGGGTTGGGGCTTGTTTGACTTAGAAGCGATCCACGGGCTGGCTCAGTGATGCCGGTTCGACAGCTGAGCGTGATGCGGGGCGTATTGAGGGTTGCCATCGCAGATGCCTGAAATCTCGCTTAATGTCAGCTAGGCTACTGAGTTCCCCGCCGGTTGGATGTTAGTCTGAAATTGCGAAGGCTGTTCGCTTTTGCTGTAGCCCCCAAGAAACGAGGCTTTTCTTTATGTTTCCAATTTATTTAATAGCACTGGCAATGTCTCTGGGAGCGATCTGGGTGTTTTTCAAAACATCACAGGAGGTTTACACCGTTCTGGCGGCAGCAGTGGGGATCATTTGTTTTATTTGGGGATTTGCTTTGGCACCTTGGCATCTACAGCTGTTGCTCGTGGTGATTCTGCTGGTTCTAGAGCGCTTGTACGCAATGAAGGAGGGCCGGCAGGGCTGATCTGGAAAAGCCCGAGTTGGCGTCAGGTGACGGCTGCCGGTGGGATTGACAAGCCTTTTGCTCTATCCCACCGGCCTGCTTTAGAGAGTGTTTGTAAAGAAAAGTGAAGAAGCCAGAAACTGGGTTTCTAAAAGAAACCCGGTTTCTCACCCCCTGCCGGCCTGAACATATAAACAGTCTCTCACGAGCCGGTGCTGTCCGGGTTGGGAGCTGCCAACTGTGAAGAATTGTAAATTAACAAACGAGCGAGTCCAATCTGTGGCTGGCCACGCTCATCCGGGACAGGGAGACGCGCCACTGGCGCTCTGCAAGACTGTCCCGCGTTACGCCTGGTAACCGCTCTTTTTTTCATCCCCAGTTTGTACCGTTTAATTACTTAAAGATCACGTTCTTAACAATTCGTAATACCGAACCCCCTAGTTGAGGCGGCGATTCGGTATTTTCCGGCTTTGAAAATCGCCGCTAAAAGAGAAGAATTGCATTATGGGTCACTCAAGTCCGAGAACTGAAAGAACTGAAACACGGCTTGCGGAACCAGGGGTCGGGGTGCAAGCGTCTAATCTAATATTATGTTTCTGGAGAAGTTGGGGCGGGTTTATATAGCAGATTGCAACTGAGTGAGGTACAGATATTGATCCCCCCCTTACCCCCCCTTAAAAAGGGGGGGAAGAAGCTAGCCCCCCTTTTTAAGGGGGGTTGGGGGGATCGAAGCGCACTCCTCAAGTGAAAAGTGCTATAAATGATCTTGGCTGACCGCAGACATTTTGGTTTAAAAGGCCCCTACAGATCGCGAACGATATACATTGTACTAACCGCACATGACCCTGGCGCATAATTTTTAATGTGTTCCGGAGCCTCTGAACATTAGGGTGCAGCTGATTGGAATGATTGCGCTCTCATTTGATAGTACCGATTCAAGAGGCTGGCCATGAAAGACATCGCTCCTTATTGCTCTCCCGAAATTACCTCAGATCGAACCGCTAACCAGCCGAATCCATTTTTCCTGGCTGTAGCGCTGACGGCGATTTTATACTTCAGTGTCGGTTCGGCACTTCCGAATACCACCGGCTATTCCTCAGAGACTGTCCAAGTGAGTGCCAACTTTTCAGTATCTGTTGCCAGCGCGGTTTTGTACGACGCCGCAGCGCGAGCGCAGTTGCCGTCACCGGCACTGCACATCGTCAGTGCTGAACCCCGCACTTGGCAAGATGACTGTCTGGAACTCGGACAAACCGGCGGAAACTGCACGCCAAAGCAAGTTGCCGGTTGGGAGGTGGTGGTTGCTTCCCAGCGCAGGCGCTGGGTGTACCGCACGAATGCATCCGGATCTGTGGTCAAGTTGCATGAGAACGCCGTTGCGCCCGACATTGGCGTACTTGCCAGTCGGTTGCCGTAATCGAAAGCGATATATATTACGGTTGATTACTTTATCTTATGGCCGGTGCGGACAAGTTACTGGGGTTGGTAGGGTGCGTCTCCCCAAGGGAGACGCACCCTACTTTTGTGACAGGTGCGATCGCCCTAGCTGGTGGAGCCGCCGGGTGAAGCTTTCCAAAATCGCCGGTTGAGTCCCTCCGTGAAAATACGCTCTCGCCGAGCTTGTCGCACTTTGAAAGCAGTGCCGCTCTGGCACGAACCTGCGGAACTTACCGGCATCCTGCAGCCGTCCTACTTTTAGTGCTCGTGGAAACTGTGAGCGGTTGGGGTGCCGGCATTACCATTTATGGAAAATTGACTAATTTACGGGGAATCACTTTTTTTTATCGGGCTGGCAAACAGTTCGCGAGCCAGAATTCAGACTGCAGCTATGTGAATAAGAAGAAGTCAGAATGTCTCCTGACTTCTGAACTCTCACTGTAAAGATAAGTGAAGGAGAGGGTTATATGAAATTCTTTCATACGGAAAAGTCTGGGTTTGGGGCTTCCGCAGCAATGGCGGAACCGCAACCGTTTCCGGGAGTTAGCTTTCCTAAAACCGGCTGCCGTACCGGGCTTGTCTGCGCCGTGGCGCTAACCGGCATTCTGTGTGCGGGTGCCGGTGTGGCCGGTGCGGCGGCTCCCTTAATGCCACAAACCGCCCACCCAACGCTCAGCCAGAACTCGCAACGAGCGAGTCGCTTACCCCGCCCGATCGCTCTCGCCGTTCGCCAGGATGTGTCGCGCCGGCAGGGAATTCCTCTCGCCAACCTGCGGATTGCGGAGGCAGAGCCGCAGACTTGGCCCGACCGCTGCTTGGGTGCGCCCCGACCGGAGGAGCTCTGCGCTCAAGCGCTCACCGAAGGCTGGCGGGTTGTGGTGTCTGACGGGTCCCAAGAGTGGACTTATCACACTGATGCCACCGGCAGGAATGTGCGCTTGGCCAATGTCCCTGACTCTGAGGCTTCCGTGTCCAAGTGTGTGGCTGACGCCGTGAAGGTGGACTTGTCGGGGCGGTTGCAGGTGCCGGCGGATGCGGTGCGGATTGTGAGGGCGGAACGGCGGCAGTGGCCAAATGGCTGTCTGGGCATCTCCAGCCCCGGAGTGTTCTGCACTCAGGCGATTGTACCAGGCTGGCTGGTGACGGCGGCGATCGCACAAGGGGGAAACGCACAGCAACGCTGGGTTTATCACACCAACGAAACGGGATCTGTGGTGAAGCTGAATCAGTCAGGCGGCTTGCCTGATAGTGGCGGTACTGTTAAACCGATTCGGATTGCTGCCGGTGAGTTGCCGCCTCCTTTGGACAGAGAGACGATTTTTCGGGCGAATGCGAGTGGTGGGTTTGCCGGTTTGACTTATGAGACTATTCTGATCAACGACGGGCGGGTGATTCGGATTGCGCTGAATGCCGATGGCAGACCGACGAACGGAACCGAGATTCGCCGGCTTTCTCAGCAAGAGGTGCGAGAGTTTCAGCGGCTGTTAGAGCGGGCGGATTTCCAGCGGTTTGATGGTTTGTATTACCCGCCGGCTCGCGGTTCTGCTGATTATATCACGGTGACGCTCACCAGCCGAGCCGGTACGACTCGCTACGCCGATATCATTCAAGACCGGCTGCCTGAAGGGATGCGGTCGGTTATCGAAGCTTGGAATAGAATTTCCAGCCCTATAGGAGGGTAGGTGGGGAGCTTTTGATTGGAAAATTATAGTGCCGATCATTGAGCCCCAGGCGATTGAGATCGGGGATATTTATACCGGGGGAATTTAGAGCCTGGCGATTGAAATCGCAGCTATACAGACAAAGCCCGCCTTCGCGGGCTTTTTTCTAGCCGGTATCTTTGGGATGTTTTTAGAGTGCGCTCGCTATTGTTGGGTAAGATGGGGGGCGAGGGGCACTCGTTTGTTTCAAAAGTGAGGCTTCTCTGAGATTGGTGAAAGCAAATCTTGAACCGGTCAAAGAAACCGATTTTTCCCAGAACGTTAAACTTCACCCCCAACTGGTCAGAGAACCCCACCGGACAGGTGAATCTCTCTGAACCCAGTTGCACTTCCAGTTCGTGCAAATAAACCACCATTAAATTGCCGGTGCCCACTTCCAGACTAATCCGCTGACCTGTCCGGTAGTTGAACCCAGCGTCATCAGCAATCCTGCCTTGGATGACAGTGTAAGTCGCCCCTGAATCGACATAAACATCAATTCGCTTCCAGCCCGGTTCTAGCTTCACGCCAATTGGAATCACCGGCTGCCAAAGTCCCTGTAGCGGTTTATAGGGGAATCGGATAAGTGTCATAACAGTAGCTGCACTATAAAAGGAATCCATGCACATTAGGATTTGGGCTAGGCACTTCCAGGAGCAGCGGGCCCACCAAATGTCCCTGTTGCCGGCTGGAAGAACAGTACAGCTCTACTTCCTCATCTCCTACGGCGACTATTTCGCCTTTATCAATGGCTACGATTTGACCCGGGTACTTCTCTGTCAGCTCTTGATAATGCTCTGCTAGCCAGTCATCATCCTGCTGCAATATTTGGGCCAATTCTTCAACAGATACGTCTTTTTGCACGGTTTTGTCTCCCGATTTACGCTCGTTAAAGGGCTTTTCTGCCTGTCTTCTAATATAGCACGTTTGCTGAGAGATTGCACCAGATGGGAACCCCAATTTTTGATTGTAGGGACAGGCGAGACGCCTGTGCTACGTCGCACCGGCGCGATTGCCGGAGGAGGACAGTGGCGCGACCGGCATTGAGGAGAGGCGGTCGCTTTTCTTTGTCTGTTCCCTGATAAATCATATGCTATAATATAGAGTCAGTGTAGCCGGAGGGCCAAGAATGTATCACGTTACAGCAGACTACGCAAAAAATAACTTCGATGAAGTGTTTGAGCGCGCCGAGACAGAAACTGGCGGTGTTGTCATTGTTAAGGGAAATAAAAGCTTCATCTTAATTAGCCAAGAAGAGTTTGATGCTTGGGGTGAGACTGCCGAGTTGCTCCAAGACCCTAACTTGCTCTCAGATATTAAAGAGGCCCGCGCCCAATACAAGAATGGAGAAGCCTTAACGATGGCTCAAGTGTTTGGGTGAGTTTATGGCCTATCAGATTCTTTTTTCCCAAACAAGCGCAGAAAGATATCGCTCAACTCGCACCGGCCCAAAAGACGAAACTCCAGCTAATTTTGCAAGAGGTTCTGGCGGTTAACCCTTACGTTGGTAAGCCACTGCAAGGCAAGTTGAGCGGTTTATATTCCTACCGGCTCAACCGGAAAGACCGCCTTGTCTATGAGATTTTTGAAGATGATGGGGTTGTTTTTGTAATCAGAGCTAAAACTCATTATGGCGATTAGACTGTAGAAAGCGGGTGTCTCTTCTCTCGCGCCAATAAAACTGGGAGGGCGACGCGCCACCGGCATCCAAAAAAAAGCGCTCGCCACTCCTCACTCACCGGCAGCAGCCAAGCGAGCGCCGGTAAAGCCGGTGGGGAAAATTTTCCCCTCAAAGGCGCTTGTCGTGTAAGATGTGGTATGATAAACTAATCGTTCCCAGCTTGAGCTGGGAACGAGAGAATAGAGATGGGTAGTGCAAATTCAATGCGCCATAGCTTATTAGCTATCGCCGGCTACAGCCATCCCCGCGCCTCTACCGGCAGCCAGTCTTTGGCTTGTACCGGGAAGGTGCCCATCTGGTAGCTGATTGGAGAAGACTCCCGCCCCGCTTCCAGAATCTCTGCCACTCGCAAGGCTTGAATGGCTTCTACTGCGCCAGAAAAGCTGGTTTTATCTCCTGCAAGTAAGATATCCGACAGCAATTTGACGTAGGCGGGTTGGTTGAGTTGATGGAAGGCACTTTGATAGGTGAATTCCATCTTCACCGGCTCAAGTTGTATGCCTGAACCGGGCTGTTTCACGTTAAAATAGAAACAGATGCCTTCGTTGGGGTGGTGGCGAAACACTAAGCGGGCTGGCTGGGTGGCTGAGGGAAATAATTCCCGCACGCCCGTTCGCTGTTTGAACACTATTTCGACACCGGTGTGCTTGTCTGGCAATGCTTTGCCGGTGATAATTTTAAGGGGGACTCCTTTCCATCGCGGCAAGGTGGACTCTAGGGTAAAGGCGGCTAGAGTTGGCGTCTTGGAATTGGGGTTTCCGCACTCTTCCCGATACCCGCTGTATTGCCCCCACACCGCTTTCTGGGCGTCTGTTACCCGCAGGGATAGCGCGACGATCTCTTTCTGCTTTCTCACTTCTTGAATATCCAGGGATGCCGGCAGTTCCATGATTATTGGAAGCAGCATTGACAAGATAAGGTGGCTGTGCATGTCTTTTAGGCATCCACCCACAGACTCGAAGAAACTAGCCCGTTCTTTGCCTACGGGGATTTTTTCCAGGGCGCAGATGCGGATTTCGGAGACAAACCGCCGGCTTAACAGCGGTTCAAAGGGGGTGTTGTGCCGAAATGCAAGCAGATTGGCGAAACTTTCTTTGAGATTGAAATGCTCGACTAATTCTACCCGATTTTCTTTGCCTGTTCGCCGGAGGAGTTCCTGCAAGGCTTGCCCTTCTGGCAGTGTCGGGGCGATCGGTTTCTCGACAACTGCCATATTGTTAGGGCTTTCCAGCAATCCGGCTGCTGCCAGCCCTTTGAGTGCGCTGGGGTATGATTTGGGTGGAAGGGACAGGTAAAAAACTGTTGGTTCCTGTCCAATTATATCACGCAACTGCCGGTAACTCATCATTAGCCTCCAAATTAAACGGGATGTAAACAATGTGCTGGGCAAATTTGTCCCAATCACGAGCGCTGCTTTCTGGGGCAGTTTTTTTGGCTTTCATGGAATCGAGGATTTTGGTGCGGTAAGTCTCTGTTGACCACTCCTCAAGCCCCAGGGCTACAATCTGGAAGTCTGGGGGAAGTTGACCGGCGCACCAGAGCTGATATAATCCAGGCATAATCTGGCGGGCGCTCAGATCGCCGGTGGCTCCATAGAGGACGAATTTTTTGACCATGATTTTTTGAGCTTGTGCGGTACTCTTCTCGTTTCTAGCGCAGTGAGAGCGAGGTTGTAAAGCGAATTATGTCGAATAATGTAGAGCGGACAAAAAGCTTGAAGCTGGCTGATTTCAGAGGCGCGGATCGCGCCTCTACGTTGAAAACAGAATCAACCAAACCAAACCGATGGGGCAAGTGATTCTGGGGCGTGCCGGTGCAAAACCCGCCAGATGGCGTGGTAAATATCTACTTCGCCTAACCGCATTTCGGTTATGACCATTTGGCAGACTTCTGGATTGGCGCAGGCTTGCTGCATTGCCGGTGGGGCCAATTCTAGGTTTTGCTGAATCTTAGCAGAGAGCCGGTCATCTGTGGTTAGGGCTGCTGTTTGAAAATGGGCGATCATCTTTTTTTCTCCTGGGTTATAATAAGAGGGGCTTGATTCCCGTGCTTAAATCCACTCTGCCTTAGTTTCCTGGATATGAGAAGCGAAAAATGTAGATCCAAGTCGAGACATGTCGGAGGCAAAAAGGAGATTGATGTAGAATTATGTAGATCGACGTAGATGGGGGCTTGACGAACTCCGGTTGGCGATGATAAGGTAAAAGTGCCAAGCGAAAGTAGAAAGTATGACTTTACCCAGCTATGAGGAGTATGAGGGACAGTTCCTGGAAGCAATGGCCACGCACTTTGGCTTCACGGGAAAGAACCTACTTATATTTGAGAAACGGTTTCTCCAAGATAATGCCGGTGTGCTCGGCGAACAGTTGGCCAGTACATTCGAGACAAAGTTGATAGAAGGAACCAAAAACGGAGATGCTTCACGGATTTTCCGGCAGCAGTTGAGTGCGATTTGCGACAAGCTTGAGGCGGCGGGATGTCCGCCTACCGAGAACCCTAAAGATCGCTGGAAAAATGCCAAGCGGTGGCTGCGCGAGGTCAAATTTCCCGAATGGGCGAAGGAGCAAGGTCTAGTCGAACCGCCACCGGAACGCACTCCCGACCAACTCTGGGAGCAATTAAAGGACAAAGCCACGCCCACTGAAAAAATGGGGCCGGTGCTGGTTCAGCGGGGGCCAACCCTGGATATGTGGACAACGCCGAGTCAGTACCCACAATACGTCCCTCTGGGGAGCCAGATTCGCTTTGAGGTGAATCTGGAAAGTGGCGGTTACTTGCTGCTGCTGGAAAAAGGAACGTCGGGGAAGTTGTGGTGCTTGTGCCCCTCATTTTTGGCCCCGCAGCCCCACCAGCCGGCGGGAGTGGCAACTTTGCCGCAAGAGAAGTCGCGGCAAAAATTGCTGACAATATCCGGTATGGCGGGTAAGGAGGAGATTGTTGCCCTGATCGCCAAGGAATCGCCACCCCTCGACTGGCTGCCACAAGGGACTCAGCCCCCTTTGCAACTGAAGAAAGACCACCTGAACGACTTGCTGGCGTACCTGAATCGCCGCCCAGACTGTCAAGTCCTTTACACGGAATACACGGTAACGCCATAATTGCAGCCCTAAAGGCAGGAGAGAACTTAGAGATGGAAGAACAGCGCTTTGAAGCCTATTTGAATTTGATTCAAGAACTGCTGAGTTGCCCCCAGGGAAAGGAACCAGAGATTTTGCGGGCTAATTCGCCGCTAATAGATAAAGGACTGGTGGCGGGGATGGAATGGGCAGCCGATAAGATGACAGAGGAGGGCGATCCGAATGCTGAGTGGTTGCGTAATTTGGCGGCGCAATTGGCAGAGGGATTGGCGCAATGGGAACAACTAAACCAACAGGCTGCTGAACTTTATGGCGAGGGGAAGTTTGAAAAGGCAGTAATTTTTGCCAAGCAAGCTTTAGAGTTAGCATTATTGCTATACATGGGCAACCACCCCGATGTTGCCACTAGCCTCAACCTTTTGGCAGAACTCTACCATTCCCAGGGGCGCTACGAGAAAGCAGAACCGCTGTATGAGGAAGCTTTGGCGATGATTGAGCGCCTGTTTAAAAGCGACCACCCCCATGTCGCCTCTAGCCTCAACAATTTGGCAGAACTCTACGATTCCCAGGGGCGCTACGAGAAAGCGGAACCGCTCTATGAAGACGCTTTAGCGATGAGAAAGCGGCTGTTTCAAGGCGACCACCCCGATGTCGCCTCTAGCCTCAACAATTTGGCAGCACTCTACCGTTCCCAGGGGCGCAAGGAGAAAGCGGAAGCGCTCTATGAAGACGCTTTGGCGATGAGAAAGCGGCTGTTTCAAGGCGACCACCCCGATGTCGCCTCTAGCCTCAACAATTTGGCAGCACTCTACCGTTCCCAGGGGCGCAAGGAGAAAGCGGAAGCGCTCTATGAAGACGCTTTGGCGATGAGAAAGCGGCTGTTTCAAGGCGACCACCCCGATGTCGCCACTAGCCTCAACAATTTGGCAGCACTCTACCGTTCCCAGGGGCGCTACGAGAAAGCGGAACCGCTCTATGAAGACGCTTTGGCGATGATAAAGCGCCTGTTTAAAGGCGACCAACCCGATGTCGCCACTAGCCTCAACAATTTGGCAGCACTCTACCGTTCCCAGGGGCGCTACGAGAAAGCGGAACCGCTCTATGAAGACGCTTTGGCGATGAGAAAGCGGCTGTTTAAAGGCGACCACCCCGATGTCGCCACTAGCCTCAACAATTTGGCAGCACTCTACCGTTCCCAGGGGCGCTACGAGAAAGCGGAACCGCTCTATGAAGACGCTTTGGCGATGAGAAAGCGGCTGTTTAAAGGCGACCACCCCGATGTCGCCACTAGCCTCAACAATTTGGCAGCACTCTACCGTTCCCAGGGGCGCTACGAGAAAGCGGAACCGCTGTTAGAGGAAGCTTTGGCGATGAGAAAGCGCCTGTATAAAGGCGACCACCCCGATGTCGCCTCTAGCCTCAACAATTTGGCAGGACTCTACAAATCCCAGGGGCGCTACGAGAAAGCGGAACCGCTGTTAGAGGAAGCTTTGGCGATGAGAAAGCGCCTGTTTCAAGGCGACCACCCCGATGTAGCCATTAGCCTCAACAATTTGGCAGGACTCTACGATTCCCAGGGGCGCTACGAGAAAGCGGAACCGCTGTATGAGGAAGCTTTGGCGATGATAAAACGCCTGTATAAAGGCGACCACCCCTATGTCGCCATAATCCTCAACAATTTGGCATTACTCTACGATTCCCAGGGGCGCTACGAGAAAGCGGAACCGCTGTATGAGCAAGCTTTGGCGATGAGAAAGCGCCTGTTTCAAGGCGACCACCCCTATGTCGCCAATAGCCTCAACAATTTGGCAACATTACTGGCGGCGACAAATCGCCGCTCGCAAGCGTTGGAACTGATGAAACAAGCCAATGAAGTGGAAGATAAGATGATTCCCCGCGTGTTTTCCTTCAGTTCGGAAAGCGACCGGCTCGCCTATCTCGCAACCATCAGAGGTAATTTTGAAGCACTGCTCTCCCTTATTTGGAGGTACTTCCAGAACTCTCCCGCAGCGGTGCAAACTGCCCTAGATGTGGTGCTCAAACGCAAATCCCTCACCGCCTCCGCTTGGGCGGCGCTATCCGAGGCGCTTTACAGCGGGCGCTACCCCCACCTAGCGGAAAAATTCCACAAATGGCGCTCCTTAAATACCGAGATTGTTCAGCTCACCTATTCTTCCCCCCTCCCCGATACCAGCCTGACTTTGGAACAGTTGAAAGCCCAAGAAGCCGCCCACCGGGAGCGCCTCTCCGAGTTGCAAAAAGAGTCGGACAATTTGGAAAAGCTGCTCGCCTCCCAAGTTCCGGAAATCCAACTGCAAGATCGACTGGCAGATCGCCGCGCCGTGGCGCTGGAATTGCCCGAAGGCAGCACCCTGCTGGAATTTGTCTGCTTTAATGTGTATGATTTCACCGCCCCTGAAGGAAAGCGATGGCAACCGGCTCGCTATGTAGCGTTTGTCTTGCCCGCCCAACAGCCCGACGCCGTGCAAATGATAGACTTAGGCGAAGCGGAACCCATCGATGAGCTGATTAAGAAGTTTCGGGCGTCAGCGTCTCTCGGCGGCGACAATCTCGGAAGCCGGCTCGATCCATCGTGGGACACCCCCGCCCCCGCCTTCCCGCAATACAATCCCGCCGGCTTTATCCCCCAGCGCCAAGCCATTTTCGACCGCATCCGCCCCGCACTCACCGGCTGCAAATCCCTGATCGTCTCTCCCGATGGCGAGTTGAACCTATTGCAATTTCAAATCCTCCCCAACGACGACGCGGGAGAAACCCTGCTGATGGACGAATACAGCATCAGTTACCTCAGCGTCGGGCGCGATATTCTGCGCTCCACAGTTCAGCCAAACCGCCCCGCTTCTGTCCCTCTCATTATGGCAGATCCCGATTTTGATTTAGCGGTTCGCAGTCAGGACTTTAGTCCTCCAAGCGCTAAAGCGCTTACTACAAACCGGGATCAAATTCTCAGCACCCTCGATGGCAAAGCCTTTGAACGCGCCCCCGGTACGCGCTATCTGGGAGAAAGCGTTGCCAAAAAGCTGAACCAACAGCCCTATCTCGATAAAAACGCCCTAGAAACCCACCTCAAAACCAGCCAGTGGCCGCACATTTTGCTGCTCGCCACTCACGGCGTTTTCTTGCCTGACTCGCCGCAGGAACCTCCCACCTTTGAATTCAACTCCTTTAACAACAATCGCCTTTCCGCCCCCAAAGCAAACAACCCGATGATGCGCTCTGGAATCGCCCTTGCCGGTGCGAATACCTGGATAGCCGGTGGGGATCTCCCCCCAGATGCCGGGAAAGGATTTCTGTTCGCGCAAGACGTGGCAGCACTCGACTTGTGGGCCAACGAACTCACGGTTTTATCCGCTTGCAATACCGCCATAGGAGATGTTAAAATAGGCGAGGGCGTGTTTGGATTGCGCCGCGCCTTTGCGATTGCCGGTGCCAAAACCCTGGTGATGAGTTTGTGGCCGGTTCCCGACAGGGCAACTGCCCTCTTAATGCAGCGCTTCTTTGACAACTTGCAGCGCGGTTTGGGGCGTGCGGATGCCTTACACGATGCCCAGAATTACCTTCGCACCATTACCGTGGGAGAATTGCGGCAGTTTCCCCTTGGCATGGAAGTCCTGGATGAATTATTAGCAGAAAACAGCCCGTCTTGTCAAGAGGATGATACCCCTTTATCACACCCATTTTACTGGGGCGCTTGGGTGTGTCAGGGAGACACGACTCCCTTTAGGGTGGAATTTGCCGGTGCTCCCAATTAAAGGTAAGCTGTTAGGCTTTTAACCGGCTTTTCCGTTGAAAGGAGGCAGAGCCTCCAGATTGCGTTCCCAGGCTGAGCCTGGGAACGAGAGGACACAGCGCAGAATATTCATAAAGCTGCCCCCATCACTTGCAGGGAGCGTTTATTCTCGTGGTTCATCCGAAACACATTCTCGTAAAGGTTCGCCAAAATTTGTTTCCCTTCTTGCGTCACCTCTAAGTAGGTCAGCGCATTTTGAATGTAGGGATAGGCGGCTTCCCAGTAAAACTTAGGGTATTTCTCCCACATGTCTCCGGGGTTTCGGTAACCCAAGGTTTTATTGATGCCGGTTTCTGCAAACTCGTAGAACAGCGCACTAATTTTTTTAAAGTAGCGCGGGTCACTGAGTTGCCCGATAAAATCCGCAGCGCGAACTAAACCGGCATAGTTTACTGTGTCTTGACTCGCCTCATCTGCAGGCATAGGAAAACGTGTCAGTTCAATGTTTCGCCCAATGACTTGCGTGTCAATTATCTTGTCCCCGCCAAAGCGCTCCTCAATAAAAAGTTTAGCCCGGTCTATATGATAAGGGGCGAGGCTGGCATCTGTCGTTTCCGGAAGCAGTAAAACCATTTGTTCTTCTATTCCCGTGGCATAAAGCCTTTCCAGAGGTCGGTCTTGCCGGCAAACCCCTTTGACGTAGCCAATGTCATGGCACAACAAAGAAATAGTGAAGTTCAACCAGTCCTCACAAGAAACCCCACCCTCACGGATGTGCTTGCTGCGTAAAATCTCCTGACCAACTAATGTTACCAAAATTGTGTGTTCAACATTGTGGTATAGGGCGTCACTGTTGGCGATATATTCTAAAGCCATATTGCCCGCCCAAGCAATCATATCTGCGCAGTTAGGGTTGAGTCTGCCGTAAACAAGAGAGTAGTTTGTTCGCAGTCGGTTGGCGAAATGGCGAATCAGCAATTGAGTAGCATTAAACATCTTCCACTTTCCTCCCCTAGAGGGGCTTTCCTAGAAACAGGCATGCAATTTAGTAGACAGACCGGTTTCAGCTAGGGAATGCCTGCGGATGGATTGAATATTCCACTTTCAGCTATCCCCAGGGCCTAGATTTGATTTCACTTCTTTCTTGAACCCGCATAAACTCATGCCGGTCTGCGCTCAGACCTGCTGAAATCGCTCCCCAAGGGGAACAAGATTTGAGCTTGCATACGGACTGAAAAAAGTCTGCCTCACAAATCTTCACTACCAATATCCGTGATTTTTCGGTTGGGTGGTGTGACAAGAAGCATTTTAAAAGGTGATAATCCTCATCTCCATGCGTGATTTCACGCAAAGAGATCCCACGATCGCAGACACGCTGGTGAGTGATGCAGATCACAAGTGCAATTTGGGGCGCAGTTGGGGGAACAACTTCCCATGACCCATTGCGCAGATACCTCCGGCAATTTTGGCTGTAAAATAGGATAATCATTGCATCCCCTTTTGTCAGTTGCGCTGGATTTTAGCTTATGAAAACCACCGGCATCCATCATGTAGCCATCATCTGCTCGGACTACGAAAAATCAAAGAAATTCTATACAGACATCTTGGGATTTTCCCTCATCGAGGAAACCTTTCGGGAAGCGAGGAACTCCTACAAACTCGATTTGCGAGCCGGCACCGGCGACCAAATTGAGCTGTTTTCCTTTCCCAACCCCCCGGAAAGACCTAATCGCCCAGAAGCGTGCGGATTGAGGCATTTAGCCTTTGAAGTCGAGGATATAGACGAAGCTGTCGCCGACTTGCAATCCAAAGGCGTGCCGGTGGAAGATATCAGAATCGACGAACTCACCGGCAAACGCTTCACCTTCTTTAAAGATCCAGACGGCTTACCCCTAGAAATCTACGAAAAGTAGGGTGCGTTAGCTTCGCTAACGCACCCTACAAATGCTCTAAAAAGTCCGCGAAGGCGGACTTCGTTTGTGTAGCCGCGATTTCCAATCGCCAGGGATCTTAGCTTTAGCGCGATGCCCCTACCAGATACTCTTTAACTATTTGCCGGTTTCCACCCCTGCAAAACATTAGGTCGTCCCACCGGCACCGAAAACATTCCCTTAAACGCAGCCTCCCGATCCGCCGGCGTCTCCGTCGCCCAACTCGACAAACTTTCGTAGAAAAAGAACGACACCCCAGCAAACCCCCGCTCCCGAACAGCCTTGACTTGCTCCTCAATCTGTGCTAAAGGTATAGACCTGCCCTTCAACCCCGTCAAAATCCCAATACCCACAGGAATGTGACTCTTCGCCAGCTGCACTTCCGCACGCTCCAATTCCGCACTAAACCGCTTCAAATCATTGCGATACACCTGCAAAACAATCTCTTCCGCAAAACCCCGCCTCTCCCAGGTAAACCAGTCCTGCAAATGAGCCGGTAGCGAGAAATGCAGCGGGTTCGGAGACACAGAAATAATGCAGTTAGGCTTTTGCGCCTTCACCGCCCGAAAAATGCGCTCCATGAACTCATTCAGCTTGTCCGCTCGCCAGCGCACCCAGAAGGTTTCTTGGAAGTTATCCGACGGAGGCTGTTTAATTTCTTCCTGGTACATCCCAACAGTCAGCTTGTCATAGCCGAATTCCACCGGCAGCGCGAAATGGTCATCAAACTGAATCCCATCCACGTCATACTTGCTGACAACCTCCATAATTAAATCTAGCACAAACTGCTGCACTTCCGGGTGAAAAGGATTCAGCCAAACTCGCTCGTCAGAGCCTTCCTTCCAAATCTTGTAACCGTCGCGCCGGCTCGTCAGCCAATCCGGGTGGCGCAGCGCTAATTCCGAATCTGCCGGTGCCATAAACCCAAACTCAAACCAAGGAATAACAGCCATCCCTCGTTTGTGCCCCTGCTCAATCACTTCTTTCAGCATATCTCGCCCGCGCACCCCTAAATCTGGGTCGAGAGAGCTGTCTATCGGCGTTACGAGACGCACCGCACGCCCGATAACTCGTGACGCCACTTTGCTAGGATAAAGAGTGTACCCCCAATTCCAAATTGTGGGATATACTGTGTTAAAATTCATCTGAGACAGCCGCTGAATTGACCGGGCGACGCCCCGGCTAGAAAACAGCGCGTCACTGTCAATATTAGTCAGCCAAACCCCCCGGATCTCCTTTGACTGAATTGCAGGCACCTGTGACAGCACCGGCTTTCCAGGCAGGAATTTACCCACCGCGAAGGCGAGAGATAGGAGCAAAACAATCGTTACAGTCAAGGCAGCCAAGAAAGCAAATCCTAGCTGCCATTTGCGCGGGTTGAACATGTGATCGCAACTTCCAAATAATATCTAGTTCTTACCCCCCTCTCCCTTTGTGGGAGAGGGGGGTGGGGGGGTGAGGGGTTGGGGGGTGTTGCAGATGTAGGGTGCGTTCCGCTGCATGGAATACTCCCCAGAATTGGGGTGCTGTTGCCGGCGGAACGCACCCTACTGCTTTCTGGTAACGTCGGTATTATAGAACGCTGACCGGCTTTCTGCAAGGGCGGGGGCGGGTTTATTAACATCCTCAGCTGTGTCAGAAATATTTCGGGTGAGCCCGCCCCTACAAGAAACCCGCCCCTACAATCCAAAATCCTTGCATCTAAATCCCAAATTGATATTACCGCCAAACCTGCACGCCACTGCCGGTCACAGTGCTGACAAACAGCTGGCCATCAGGGCTGAAAGTAATGGGCCATGCCGCCGGCTCAATAGTGCGAAGGGTTCGTCCCGTTGACACATCCCAGATCACGACTTGATTCCTCCCCGTACCTCCCGGTGGCTGAATATAAACATAGCCGGCAACAGTCTGCAAATCAGGGCTTATAGATGTCACCCAAGCACGCTGATAAGCAGCACCGGCATTCAGGGAAATAGTTCTGCCCGTCCGCCAATCCCACAGTTTAACACCCTGGATATTTCCCGGATTAGATGCCTGCGTAAAGCAGGTGTAATCGCAGGTGCTAGCAAGCCTTTGCCCATTGGCAGCAAAAGTAAGAGAACCCACGCCCCCTCCATTATTCAGCCGGCGAATCGACCTGCCATTTGCCAGATCCCACAGGTTAATAGTCTTATCAGAAGAACCGCTGGCTAAAGTAGTGCTGTCCGGACTGAAAGCCAAAGCTGCAACTCTCCCTGAATGTCCCGTAAGCGTGCGGATGAGACGACCGGAATAGAGATCCCACACCTTAACAGTGCTGTCGGAACTTCCGCTCGCCAAAGTTTGCCCATCCGGACTGAAAGCAACAGCGTGAACGCCGTAGAGGTGTCCGGAGAACTTGTAGATTTCCGCGCCGGTTCCCACCTCCCAAACTTTAACACTTTTGTCCGACAAACCGGCAGCAACCATCTGACCGTCGGGACTGAAGGCAATTGCGCGAGCGAAAGTGCCGGTGAGGCTGTTTTGTGGCTCTTGATCCGACGCCCCAAAAGACTCACCCGCCGTTCCCCGCAACAGGGTTCGCCTCATTTTCCCAGTCTGCAAATTCCACAGCGTCAGGTGAGTTTTTCCCTCGCCCGCCGCACGCTCGTAATTGTGGCTGCTAATCGCCAGCGTTGTGCCGTCGGGGCTAATCGCCACCGCCTGAATTGTGGTGTAACCGCTATTGTAAAGCTCGCGATCTACCCGCAGCGCGCGCAGCAACTGGGAATTCTCCCACGAGTTCACCGGCGCTTCTCCCTGCGACTGAGCGACATACTCCTCCGGCACCGGCGAACTGTCCCCCAGCAAAGCTTGACACAAAAAAGTTGCCACCTCAGCTCGCGTGGCTTGCTGATTTGGTCTGAGCAACTCGACATTGGGGTAATTGACGACGAGACGGTTTTCCGCAGCAGCCGCCACCGCACTCACAGCATAGTCCGGAATCTGCGCCGCATCGTCAAAGAGTGTCATTAAATTGAGAGAGGAAAACCCTCCCGGCGCGTAATCCATCCCACTCGTCAAAGCCACCAAAACTTGCACGCGGGAAATGTTTTGATTGGGCTTGAACACCCGCCCCGGATAGCCAGAAAGGAAGCCGGTTTGATAGGCTTGCCGAATCGCAGAGTAAGCCCAGTTTCTCTGGGAGATATCGCTAAAGGAAATTGCTGGGCGCACCGTCGAGGCAAAAGGGAAAGCTTTGCGAATCATCGCCGCAAACTCGGCTCTTTTCACCGGGAAATTGGGGCGAAACCGGCCATCCGGGTAGCCGGCGATCACCTGCTGGCTGGCGAGCTGTTCAATACAAGGTTGCGCCCAGTGCCCTCGGATATCGGTAAATCGGGTTTGCGCTGTGGCGGGAGTCCCCAGCAGTGCCGGTGTCAGGCACAGAGCCGCCAGCAGCCAAAGCGACCGCCTCTTGCTGCCGGTGCGGCGGCGTGCCGCGCCCCTCGCGGTTAGGGCTGTCAAAAATTGTAACATATTCTTGAATTATAGTTATGCCACAATTAACGAAAGGGGCTGAGAGCCATCAGGAATTAGCAGGGTGCGTTTCTCCGGAACGCACCCCAGTGGGATATCCCTCCTCTTCGCTGGGTCATAATATTTTAGGAAAAGTCACAGGTTTCCAACGCAGCTGGTGTGCCGGTTTAATTTTTGTAACAGCCTTTGACAAATAACAGATGGGCTGCCAGAAGAAAAACAATATTTCGCCCTTTGGAATCAGTCCGTGAATCATCTCTGAGCGCCCTTCTCAGTGAGGCAAAAATTTGGGGATATCTTGCACCCACGCCACTATACTAGAAACCGGGTTTTTGCGATAACTTCTGCATCCCAACCGAGATTTGGCTAAGAAACCTGGTTTCTCACCCCCCACGCCACTAGAAAGAAACCGGCTTTCTGCGATAATCTTTGCATCCTAACCGAGATTGGGTTAAGAAACCCGGTTTCTCACCCCCAGGCGACTGCAAAGAAACCGGCTTTCTCTAAGAAACCCGGTTTCTGAAACTCCCCGGTTTCTGTTCCCAAGCTATCTCCTACTCTCTATATAACGCCGCAACACCGAATTAATCGCGCTTCTATACTCCGCACCTTGCTCTCGAAACCATGCCATCACATCAGCATCTAGCTGAATCAAGTTACGAGCTTGGGCTGCTGGTATTCTCAGAGTAGCATTCTCAAAAAACTCTTCCGTCAGAGGGGGAATATCAGAGTAATCGATTTCCTCATCAGTCATCGCCTCTAGTGCAGCCCAATCAGTCCGAGAGGTATTGTTCAAATCGTTGGCGCTCATATCGGTTAGCCCTTCGTTCTGATATAATTCTAATTATATCATATTGTCGTTCTGTCCAAACAACAACCGCTACAGTATTTCGCAAAAAGCCGATCCCCAGCCAGCGCTCCTCGCCATAGTCAGTACGCTTATCAAGCTCACTTAGCATAGGGCCATCAAACATCTGAGGAACATCTGCGAAGTCAATCCGATGTTTGATAATGTTTTCCGCTCTCTTCGCTTCGTCCCATTCAAACTGCATAAAGGCTCTATCGACGCTAAGTATGTTGGAAATCTATAATAAGCTATTTTGCAGTTATAGAAACACCTGGTTTTTGATTTTAAGCGCTCGCCCTTCGTTCAAGAAACCGGGTTCCTCCGACAATTTTTGCATCCCAACCGAGAGATTTACCGGCACCGGCATCTCGCCCACCCCCAACCCCAACCGGCATCTCCCCCGCACAATAATCAGAAACCGGGTAACTCCTGCGAAACCCGGTTTCTACATATTCGCTAACGCAGGCACCGGCAACTCGCCCGCACCCACCGGCACCTCAAGATTGCCGCAGAAAATTCAGCAGTTCCCGATTTACCGTGTCAGGAGCTTCCTGCTGAATCCAGTGCCCGCACTGAGGTATAAACTTCAGTTTAAAAGGAGCCGAAATCAACTTTTCCAACCCCTCCGTGAGCCGGTGACTCAAAAACGTATCTTCCTCCCCCCACAGCACCAAAGTCGGCACCGTTACGGGAACCGGCTCTCGCCCCAAATGCGACAGCCAATTCTGGGGCGACAGCAGCTGCCGGTAGTAATTGAGCGCCGCCGCCAGCACCCCAGGCTTTTCCAGCGCCTGCTGGTATATCTTAGTCGCCTCAGCGGTAAAAGCCCCTTGGCGAATCGCAGTTTGCCGAAACAAATTCTTAACAAATTCTTTCAAATTCTGCTGGATCAGCCACTCCGGTATCCCCGGTATCTGAAACGCGAACAAATACCAGCTGCGGCGCAGCTGGTCCGCATTATTCGCCAGTTCCTGCAAAAACCGCTGCGGGTGCGGCCCATTTAAAATGGCCAGCCGGTGCAGGTATTGGGGGAATTTTTGGGCCAGGTGCCACGCTATTGCGCCCCCCCAGTCGTGACCCACAATGTGGGCTCTCACATATCCCAAACCGGAAATCAGACCCCGAATATCCGCACTCAGGGTGTCCAAGTCATAGCCGCTGGCGGGCTTGTCGGAATCGTTGTAACCGCGCAGATCCGGCACCACAACCTTGAAATGCCGCGCCAAAGCGGGTATTTGATACCGCCAGGAATACCAAAACTCCGGGAATCCGTGCAGGAGAATAACCAGCTCACCCTGTCCTTGGGTGACGCAGTGCAAGCGGATACGGTTTGTCTCAACAAAATGGTGCTGCCATCCAGCTTGTTCTAGGGCATTCATCAACACTCGCTCAACCTCCTGCGCTCTGGGCCCACCGCACAGAGCAGTATATCGTCAAGTAAGGGATCGAGAGGCTTGACGACACGGATTGGTTAGCGGTTGCTGCTGCGCGAGGGCGCAGCTGTCGCCCCAAAAGCCTGGTGACGGTCTGAAAAGCCGGCTCAAGCCCCCATCTTCCAGAGTACCACTTTGGGCGTAGAAATTGCGCCGCTCGCCCACCTCAAGCCGGCTGGTGTCTCCCTCAAGAGAGAGGACACCACCCCGGGGCAGCGCCGGTGGGGAGAGCGTCTCGCTCAACGCCTCAGACCTTTTGAGCGAGGGGCGGGCAGCATTCAGGGGGTGCGATCTGGTACTTCACCAAATTGGCCAATTCCTGCAGCTGATTGATCGCTTCAGCGCCTTCTAGTTTCATCAGTTCCCGGTCATCCCGCATTTCCGTCCAGGTTATGCCGTAATCCGACACCAGAAACCGGATCAGGTGATTGTCTGCGAGGCTCACCATGAAAGAGGCACTGTTCATTTGACCGCCGCAGGTATAGCAGGATGCCAGATAGCCCCGCCGCTCTAGCACGATGGCCAGGGCCTGAAGGTTCATCACTAAATCCTGGACGAATTGTCTGTGTTGTTCTGCAAGTCTGAGAAACACGGTTGTCCTCCTATCACCACACCTACGATTTTAAGGTGCATTTTATAATTTCTTAAGAATTCAGCAGGCTGGTGGAACCTCCTCGCTGATCGTGACCCCCGAAAACCTGAAAACTGAGTGCGGGCTGTTTCCCTGAGCAAATGTCAAAGGAGCCCGGTGAGGTCGGGGCGTTTGGCACAAGGCAATAGGGAACCATTGCTACTTTGGCCTCTTGCGGGCGTGACTTTTGACTGTTTACTTCCCTCAACTCCCTTACCCTCCCGGAAAATTTATCCGGATACTGCAGTTCTAATGTGCCTCGCTGACCACCAGGTTCCTCCTCTGGGTAGATTTACAGCCCGCCCACTGTCTGGCGATTGGCTGATGCTTGCATCAGCTTAACTGACCGTCCCTGAGGTCAAAGTATCAGGAATAACAATAATCAGCTCAATCGCTTTCTTTATCCGACACCAGCCGCTCAGATAGAGTTCCATATATAACATGTCTTGAAGCCAACTGAGCTGACCGATAAAAAAATTAGGCTCTGCTTGAGTCGGGCTCCCTGACGCACTGGCTGGAATCAACGCCCCAAGCTGCCCTAATTTGTTTGGAATTTGTTATCAGATGTATTTAGAATTTATATAGGTCTTCAGCCGGTTGGGGTGTCAGGCTGTCCGGCTTTAGTTCAGCTGCCATCAGCCAAGCTTAGGACCGATGAAGATCACTGTAATCCAAGTTACAATCAGCAGTCCAATGCCGATCCAGGTTCCACGGGTAGTCCATTTCATGAACTCGTCCGCTTGTCTTTTGGTAATCGGCAGCCAGGGAAGGATAGTTGGTTCTTGGCCGTATTTGTCCCCGAGGGCGGTTTTGCGGCGCTTTGATTCACCCATAACTTTAGTGAGCCTGTTTACTGTCAGATAGATAATAGCGCTTACATTTCGCCGATCGCTCAGTTTCTTAACAAAATTACAGCTTTTGCTCAGGCACCGCTCCGTCCCCACTCACCCTATCCGTTAGATTAATTACGAAAATAATTGATGGCAAAAGCCAGCAACAGGTGGTTGCTGCAAAAATATAGAAATATTCTACAAACAGATTTACTCTCAGTCCCTAACTGGGCGGTCGGGTTGGGCAAACCAGCTGGCATCGAGATAGTCAGTGCGGGCCAGGGGGCTGAGGGCGGCCAGGACTTGATGGCCATAGCTGCGGTGCAGGACGCGGCTGTCGAGGAGGGCAACGACGCCCTGGCGATCCCGCACCGGCCTGATGGCCCGCTGTAGCGTGCTCAAAGCCTTAGGCAACAGGTACAGGCGAAACCAGTCCAGGCGCTGCAGCTTGTAGTGCGCCACCCGACCGGCAACCAGAGGGTTTTCCAAAGAGGGCACCGGCAACGTGGCGATCGCCAGCAAGTGCGGTGCCGGCAGCACCCCCTGATTCGCCAGCCAGAACTCCCAGCCGGTCACCAAAATCCCCCGGTCATCCAGACAAGTCCGCTCCACCTGAACCCGCGAGCCGAACTCAGCCGCCAGCACCGCACCGGCACGAGCCTTCAGCGGCACATCCCCCACAATCAGAACCGTCAGTCCTGTTTCGACATCGCCGGCACCCAGCAGCGCCCGAAACTCCCGCATCAGGGCGTCTTGAAACTGGGGCGTGTTGGGCAAAGGCAGCCGGTCTGGCAAATACAGCTGAATTAACTCATTTTGCCTTGCCGGCGAGAACTTCAAACAAGTTAAATCTCCCAGCCCCAGCCGCTGGCGGTAAATCGTCGCCTCCACCTCCAAATCCAAGGCAGCCCCAATCAGCACCACCGGCTGCTGCAACCACACCGTCCTCAGCGCCTCAGCCACCTCCACCGGACTGCAGTACAGAGAAAACAGCCCCTGGCGGCGGGCGATTTCCGCCCACAGCAGCTGGCCATTGGTTTGCCAGCGCTGCCAAAAGCCGCACCAAGCAGCCGGCAGCCCCCAACTGCTGTCCGGGCGGATTTCCCAACCCGCCTCTGGCTCAGTTGAAGAACTCGGTTGCAGCGCCCGGAAAAGGCCGGTCAAAATCTCTCGCTCCTCAGCCTCCATCAAACAGCACTCATAAGGATTGGCGGGATGCTGGAACACCGCCCGCGTCAGGCGCACGCGGGCGTCCCGGATCGCCTCGGCCCTGTCCGGGCGGGCCAGCATCAGTTCATTCCAGTCCGCTGGGTGAATGCCGGCACTCAGCAGGCGTTCCGCCCACTCCTCCAGATCGTCCGCGCCATCAACCACCGTCACAACCCCAGCTGGAAACCCGCCCCCACCTTCGAGCCGGTCTTTCAGCCAAGCTTCCGGGGAAGTCAGCAGCAGCCCCTGGAAGCCCTCCGAAGGCCAGCGCGAGCCGGTGCGGATCGCCTTCTGCTTGTCAATCCACTGCTGCAGCTGGGGAATTTCCACATTTAGCAAGCGCTGCTGCACCTCCTCAGCCGCCACCAGCACCGCCCGGTTTGGCCACATCAGCAGCGGCATCAAATAGCTGAGCCGGTATCGCCCGCCAGCGGCTGTTGGCGAAACGCCCGTCTGCATCAGGGCGCTGCGCTCCAGCCGCAACGCCCGAGCCACCAGCCGCGCCATCGTCAAATGGTGTGGCCACATTGGCTCGCCGGCTGAGCGCAAGAAAGTGCGCAGTATCTTGTGGACTTCTACCTCTATCACGAGTTTGTCGGGCTTGGAATACTGGAATTGTCAGCAGCAGTCAGTGGCTCCTGTACCTTCGGCGCACCGCGCTTGAGCCGGAGCGCGGAAAGAGTGCGGTCAAATCTGAACGCGCATCCGCGATTGCTCTCTATTTCCAGAGCTAAAACCCGCTTTTCGACCGCGCCCGCGACCTGCTGTTACTTTATCCTAAAATATTATAGGCAGGATTCAATCATTTGTCGAGCCGCCTCGTTTTGGTACTTCCGCCTGGTGTTCTTTTTACCGCCACAGGACGCGGCGGCTTCCCGCAGCTGCGGAGCGCCTTTGAGCGCCAATAAGAGAGACAGGATTTCATGTCTTGGCGCTCAAAGGCTAGCTTCCCCCCTTGCCGGTCAAAACAAAAGTTGCGCTCGCCTGTTCGCAATCTTTTTTATGCCCCGCTTGTCCCTGCGGATATACCATCGGTGTTTTGGCAGATTGTACCATCAACTATTATGCTTTGTCAAGGCATTCTTAGAGGCTGATTGTTTGACAGGAAAGTTTTGAGTTAACTGTCTCTTGTAGAGACGCGAGAAATGGCGTCTGCATGTCCGTTGCGTCTCTACAATAACGACTTGAAGGATCGGTTTACAGGCTTGAGAGTCTGCCCGGCAATTTCAGCTGACAGCAGTTGGGAATTGTCACTGGAGTAATGGCGCTGGTTTCCTGATTCTAAACACCAACGGGCAGGCAACAAAACCGAAGCGCTAATTAAAATTTGTTGCGTCAAGTGCGTGCAGCCAGTGGCGGGTGCGGCTTTCACCGGCTCCCCGCCCAAACGGTGGCTCGGACGGGGAAACTAGGCGCAGGAGCAGAGTGCGCCTTTTGACCGTCAGGAGTTACCGGCGTCTGCCACTGCCAAACCCAGCAGGGCGAGAGGAGCGCCCACTGCCAAAACTGCCGGTGCGGGGTTTAGCGCCGGCAGGGCTGGATTGGCCCGAGGGTTTCAAGGTACTGGTGCCAAAACCGGAGCCGGTGGCTTTGTCGCGCTCGGAAGTCCCAGAAGGGCGAGTGATTCCCGTCTGGGGCGAATTGATGCGACCTGTGGTGCGCAGCTGGGTGCGATTTCGCTCAGCCAGTGGCGGCGCTTGGTAGCGGGTTTGGTACTGCTGAACCGCTTGACCGTAGGTATTGCCATACCCGCCATAGCCGGTGAGCGGCACTCCGGGCTGGTACACCGGCGGCACATAGTACCGGGGGGTAAACAGCATACTGCCTATCGCCTGTCCTGCTAGAGCACCGGCAAAGGGTGCCCAAAAGTTTGATTCCTGGCGCACGATCACCGTTTGCGGCTGGCCCGTTTGCGGGTTGGTGCGGGTTTCCGTCACCGCGTGGACGTACTCGATCTTGAAATCTTCGCTCAGGTGCAGGGATGCTTTGCCATTCTCCACCTTCACATAACTCTTTTGGCCCGCTGAAATTTCTTGGTCGGTCAGGCGAGCCATCTGTAAGTCTGCCGTGTTAAACACCGGCGGTGAGGTGTTAAGCAAAAACAGGCTGTATTCGCCATTGGCGTCATTATAAGTGGCCTGCTGCACGGGATACTGGCCATCAGACAGCCGAGTTTGAGCGCCTTGAGTGCTGGCGCTGGGATTGGGAGACTGGACAGCGGAAGGCCCGCCGCAGGCAACGGTTGTGTACGAGAGCGTCACAACCATTAACAGGGTTATCAGTTTGCGCAACATGGAGCCGGGTTTGTGATTCAAAACAGCTGGTTTGGGTGCCGGTGCCGCTAAACGCGGCTCAACTGGCACTCTCCTCGATCTTAAAAGACAACTGAAATTGCCATGCGGGCCACCGAAACGCCGCCGGCGCTCCGAGGCGCTGCACCGGCACCCGCCGCCTGTGCCGGTGTGCTATTGTTGAGGGTGTTTTTTTTCAGCGGCAAGTTGTGCCATCCGGTCGATTGACCGCAAGACTCCAGGGCAAAAATTGGTATTATAATGAAGGATTCCTAATTAAGACTTTTTGTGGTATCTTGTAGTTCTTGCGGGCAGCAACCGGGGCTGCCATCCGGGGAATCCAGTCTCGTGAATCAGAATTAAAGCCCACGAGCATGGGCTAGGCCAAAATGATGCACCGCTCAGCTCGTGTCTGTCTCAATCAACTCAACCAGGGCAAGCAACAAATTGTCAAAGCCTTTTTCCGGCAACGTCTTGAGGAGATACAGGATTGCCGGCACTTGTTTTGGCAGCGACAGGCATTGTCCGCCAACCTGGCGGACAAAGTAACCGCTCACAGAGGCTTTCAGCGTCTGGGTCTGACCGGTCGGCTGTTCCGGAGCCCCGCTCAGAGTGCCAGCGAGTGGGTTGTTTGGGAGCGGGCGCGGTTTGAGGAGGGGTTGAAGACCGGCAAACCGAAAACCAGCGCTAAGATCCGAGGGAAAGCCTTTGACTCCGTCGGGCTCGGGAGAGGTTCAAGCCGTTCCAAACTCTCGGTGACGCCCGTTTTTTCGGCAAAAGCCACCCGGGGGTTTTTGGCCCGGGTGTGGGAAAGGGCTAGAACTGCGCCACGGGAATGGGAGCGCCAAGAGGGGCGGTTTGCAGGCTTTAGCAAGGAGTTACCCCGCCCCACCCTCAAACGCTTTGGGCGCAGTGTGGGGTTAGAATACGATCGCAAAAATGGGCGGTTTTTTTCAGGCGCTCGACTGGCTTGGCAGAAAATAGGGCAGCAAATTCAGGCGTTTGAAAACAGACAAACTCTCACTCACGCTGAAATGAGAGCGGGAGTTAAAAAAGTTAGAAAGCGGGTATATTTAACTCAGAGCGAGAGACTCGATCTGGAACAGATAAAGGGAGTTAAACAGATCACATGTAGCAGGAGGGCAGGGGTGTTTAACAGGCGGCGGGCGGGCTGGCTGTGTGCCTCTGCTGCCGGCAGTCTGAGCGGGCGCGGCCAGGAGTTAGAGATTCGGCTCGAAGGGAAAAAAAGCCGCTGCACTTCGCAGTTTTGCCGGACTGGCAAGGAGTGGGAAAAACTAAAGCGAGTTGGGAAGAAGTGTTTGGGGGCGGGTGGCGGGGAAACCGACAGATGGGGAGCTTTTGCCGCCAAAAATTAAAAGTGGGCCGGCGTGTGGCGGGAGTTTATGGCCGCTTCCGCTGACTGAATTCCTCGGAGCTTTGTAGTGAATTGTCGGGCGTTCTGGGCAAGCATGGAAGAGATTCTTAAAATACTGGTGGTTGATGATGATGAAGTGGACCGTCTGGCGGTGCGGCGAGCGCTGAAGGCGGCGGGCGTGCGCACGGAACTGCACGAGGCGAAAGACTGCGCGGAAGCAATGGCCACTCTCAAAGACCAGAACTTTGACTGCGTGTTGCTGGACTATCACCTGCCCGATGGAGACGGTCTGGCGGTGGTGCGAGCCCTGCAAAAGGCCGGCGTCAAGACTCCCCTGGTGGTGCTCACCGGTCAGGGAGACGAGGAAATCGCCGTCGAGCTGATGAAGGCGGGCGCTTCCGACTATCTCTCCAAAGCGAAGGTATCGCCAGAGAATCTCTCGAAAAGCCTCCACAGCGCCATTCGCCTCCACAGGGCGGAAATGCAAGCCGCAATCGCCAACCTTGCGCGCACCGAAAGCGAAGAGCGCTACCGATTGGTTCTGGAAGGAGCCAACGACGGGATATGGGACTGGAATATTTCCCGCAACGAAATTTACTGCAATGACCGGTTTTTTGAGATTACAGGGCTGGACTCCGGGAAATCGGCCCTGACATACGAGGCGTTTTGCGATCTGGCGCATCCAGAGGACAGGCAAAAATTTATTTCGGCAGTCACAGCCCACTTGGAGGGCGGCGTTGAATTTAACGTGGAGCTGCGGCTGCGCCACGCTTGCGGGGGATATCGCTACTGTGTCGCCCGCGCCCGCGCTCGCCGAGATGCTTCGGGAGAGCCCTTCCGGATGTCGGGGACAGTAACGGACATTACGGAGCGCAAGCAGGCCGAAGATGCGCTGCGGTTCCTAGCGGAAGCCAGCGAGGTGCTCTCGGCTTCCCTCGACTACCAGACGACGCTGAAAAACTTGGCGAATCTGACCGTGCCTCAACTCGCCGACTGGTGCGCCGTCGATGTCGCCGAGGGCAGTGGGGCGATTGAGCGGGTGGCTGTGGCGTGCGCCGACTCGTTAAAGGTAGAGTCCGAGTCTGCCGGTTCAGCGAACAGCGCCGATCTCCAAACCGGCACGGTTTGCAAAACCGCCCCCGCAGCTGGCTTCAAGAGTGACCCCAAGGCGGCTGCCGGTGCGCCAAAAGTGAGAAGCACCGGCCAGTCCGAGTTCTATCCCGAACTTCCGGAGGAGCTGCTAGCAAGTTTTGCCGGCTCAGCTGAACACCGCCAGATCCTGCGAGAATTAGGCCCGCTGTCTGCTATCTGTGTCCCCCTTCAGGTTCGCGGACGGACGCTGGGCACCCTGACTTTCGTCTGTGCGGCGCAAAAAAGGCGCTATGACAGCGGAAGTCTGGCTCTGGCTGAAGACTTGGGCCGCCGCGCCGCCTTGGCGATTGACAACGCCCGCCTTTACCGGGAAGCCCAAGAGGCCAATCGCATGAAAGATGAGTTTCTGGCCACTCTCTCCCACGAACTCCGCACTCCCCTCAACGCCATGCTCGGCTGGGCGCAGTTGCTCAAGAACCGCAAGCTGGATGAGGAAAAGACGGTTCGCGCCCTGGAGACGATTGAGCGCAACGCTCGCTCCCAGACGCAGATGATTGAGGATCTGCTGGACGTGTCGCGGATTATTCGCGGGCAACTTAACCTGAATATGCGCCCAGTTGAACTCGTAGCTGTGATTGAGGCTGCCCTGGAGACTGTTCGCCCAGCGGCAGCCGCTAGGGGGATAGAGCTGCTGTCAATTTTTGAGCCAACCTCCGGTCTGGTTTTGGGAGATGTCAACCGCTTGCAGCAGGTTGTGTGGAATTTGCTCTCTAATGCGGTTAAGTTCACGCAGCCCGGAGGGCGAGTGGAAGTGAGGCTCTCAGTGGGAGTGGGGGATGGGGCATGGGGCATGGGGCATGGGGCATCGGGCACCGGCTGTGGGGAAAAAGAATCCTCTGCGCCCAATTCCCAATCCTCAATGCCCAGTGCCCCATGCCCAACGCCCTATGCCCAGTTCCGGGTGAGCGACACCGGCATTGGCATTAGCAGAGATTTTCTGCCATTCGTCTTTGAGCGCTTCCGCCAAGCGGACGCCACAACCACAAGGTCGTACAGCGGTCTGGGTCTGGGGCTGGCGATCGTGCGTCACCTGGTGGAGCTCCACGGCGGCAGTGTCGGGGCATACAGTGCCGGCCCGGATCTGGGGGCGACCTTTACGGTGCGGCTGCCGCTTCTGGAAGGGAGCGAGAAACCGCAGCCGAGCGAGCGCGACGGGAAATCCCGGCCTCAGCCCACCGGCTCCAGGCCGGCTCACCCCCTGACCGGCTTGCGGGTGCTGGTGGTTGATGACGAGCCCGACACCCGCGACTTGATCAGTGTCGTACTCAAGCAATACGGGGCCTCTGTCAGAGCTGCCGCCAGTGCCGGTGAGGCGCTCAATGCCCTGGAAATGTTGAACCCGGACGTGCTGGTGAGCGATATTGGCATGCCGGGTGAGGACGGTTACGCTCTGATTCGCCGGGTGAGGGCGATGGAAGCCCAGCTCGGCGGATTCCTGCCGGCTGTGGCCCTAACGGCCTACGCCCGCGAGTCTGACCGCCGGCAGGCAATCGATGCCGGCTTCCAGATGCACGTGCCCAAGCCGGTGGAGCCGGCTGAGTTAGTGGCAACTGTGGCCCTACTGGCTGGCCGCACCGCACAAGTTTAACCTGTTCATCTTCTAGTTTGCATATTTTATCAATTTTGGATGTTGGATTTTGTCTTGAAAAAAACGGCAGAAAAGCCTTTTCAGCACCAGGAAAAAATACTACAGCACTAGCCAAATTTGGTTAGGCTCGTTGAGGGCAGGCGTCTCGCCTGCCCTACGGATATGGCTCGTAGGACAGGCATCTTGCCTGTCCCAATATCCGGAAGTGCATTGCTGATATCATGTCCGGTGGCATCCTTATTGCAAAACTCTTGTAGAGACGCGATTTATCGCGTCTTCTCTTGCAGAGAGGGCAAGGGCGGTGCCGGGTCAGGAGGGCAGCGCCTGTAATTAAGCAATTTAAATGTTTATAGCTGCCGGTCAGAGGGGGATTAATTCCGGGAAATTTTGCAGCAGCTGGTCGTCGGTGAGCTCGTCACCGAGCTGAGCCGGTGAGAAATGCACTTGCACGGCGAGCATGCGGCGGTTGTAGTGCAGGTTAATTAGGGCTTTCAGGGCTGCTTTGAGGGCGGCGATATGGGAGAGGTCGGTTTCGAGATCGGCAACTTCGCCCTCGTAAGCCACTGCGAGCATGACAACCAGGTTTTGAGTCACCGGCAAAGAAAGGGGCGCGTCGGGTGCCGGTGGGCTGAGGTCGGGCTGGCTCAAATAGCGCTGAGCCGAGTCAGTAAACAGTTCGTTCACATAGTCACCGGCTTCCCCCTGGTTCCAGAAAACATCCCCTTCATTGGCAGCCGAGCGCCAGTAGACATCGTATTGCAGGAGGCTCTGGCAGATTTCCACCAGCTGTTCGCCCGCCACCTCGATATCGCCCTCGGCTGCGATAGCCTCTCTGGCGGCGCGATTGAGGACGCCCAACAGGGGGGCCACTTCAACCCCTGCCAAATGGATAAATAAGCGGCAGACCACAATCCGAGTGCGGCCCATCATTTGATTGAACTTGTCGCGCCAAGCGTTCATCTGATTTCCTCACCACTACAGTTAGTTTACCTTGACCTGCAGGGGGCCTCTGGTGGCGCACCCTGCGGGAATTTTGATTTCAGCGGGCCAAATAAGGCAAGGGCCCCAGAAAATACAAATAGCAACCGCAGCTGCAACCCAGAGCGACGCTGACTGTACTGATATCCCTGACAAGTAGGCCCTTCCTAATTAACCTTAATATGGTGCCGGCTAGAAACCCGGTTTATTAAAGAAACCTGGTTTCTTGATGTTCCGTTTATTTTTGCCGGCCTACTTATCGGAGTTGAGCCGCGCCTCTGGTGGCGGAGCCTGCGGCACGCCAAGACGCCCGCTGCCTACTGAGAGTCCATCGAATAGAAACCTTTAATAAAATCGACCACAACACTGAGGGGCGGCATGGCAAACTGCTGGCCAGCCGGCATGCCGGCTGAGCCCTGATTTTGGGAGCCTGCTTGGTTCATAAACCGTTTGCCGAAACTCGGGTGGTGGTAGACACTCAAGCTGCGGTCGCTGGAATTGAGTAATATTGTATGAGTGGGGGCTTGGAAAAAGCTAGATCTCTCGACAATTGGGGGAAAAATTTTCGAGAGGTCGATGGCAGCGATTTGGTTGAGGGCTTGACTCATCACGGTACTTAACTGCTGGACGCGCCTGAGTTCTGGGATGCTGAGGTGGGTGGTGGCGTGGGCGCGGAGTTGCTTGACGGAGGTGATGATATTTCTGTGAGTGGCGGCGGCGTTTTCAAACGGAAGAACAGCCACGTAAGCCGTGGGAAATAATTGCTCGTCGCTGTCCACCCTAAAGGTGAGCACCGTTCGGCGATAGCCGACTGCAATGCTGGGGGGTTGGCTGAGGCTGGGGTATTGCTGAGCGATTTTGTGATAGCTGGCGGCTAAGACAAAATTAGCCTCCTGATCTAAAGGGGCGTCGATCACAATGCGGACAGTCGGCGGCGTTTGATTAAAAAACTTTTTAGAGTCTTCGCCGGTGAAGCGGTAAAGCTGGGTGTGATCCCCGTGGGGGCTGATATCAACCCAGTCGCAAATAATCCCGTCCGTTTTCAGGCCAAAGCGGGAAACCCCATAAAGCTTGGCACCCGTTAAGGTGGCACCGCTGAGGTCGGCACCGACCCACTCGGCGCGGCTCAAATTGGCTTGAGTGAGATCGGCGTGAACCAAACTGGCATTGAGCAAATTGCTGTTGCTCAAGTCAGCCCCTATCAAGTTGGCCCCGCTCAGCTTGGCGTCACTCAGGTTAGTCCACTGCAGGTTGGCACCGCTGAGCACCGCCCACCGGAGATTGGCCCCACTGAGGTCGGCACCGCTGAGGTTGGCGCGGTTGAAGTTAACATGTCTGAGTTCGCAATTATTCAGATTCGCACCGCTGAGGTCGGCTCCGCTGAGGTCAGTTTGGTTCAATTTGGCTTGCTCCAAGTTGGCTCCCGCCAGGGATGCGCCCCGCATGTCTGCTTCACTGAGGTTGGCACCGCTGAGGTTGACCTGTCTGAGTTTCGACTCTCTGAGGTCGGCTCCGTTGAGGTTGGCCTCGATGAGATTGGCTCTGCTCAGTTCGGCTCGAATCAGCTCAGCGCGAATCAGGGAAGCTTGAATCAGTTCCGCGTCCGACAGGTTAGCCCGCACGAGGTTGGCCACATTGAGAATCGCGCCGTTTAAATTGGCTTTGCTGAGGTTGGCCCCGCTGAGTCGGGTGACATTGAGTTTTGCCCCGCTCAGGTTTGCACCGCTCAGATTGGCTCCACTGAGATTGGCGACACTCAGGATCGCATTACTCAAATTGACTCCACTGAGGTTGACTCTGCTGAGGTTTATCTCGCAGAGGTTAAGACCGGCAAAGTTTCTTTCTCCCGCTGCATATTTTTGTAAGATTTCCTCAACTTCCATCAGAGTTCCCGTTCCAATAATTTTCTATTCTGTGGTGAAAACAAGCAGCCAGCTATGCCTCAGTTCAGAATTTACTGGAGAGCAAGTGCAAGCCTTGTATAAAATTAACAATTACGCTGACAGGAGGGAGAGCTAATTGCTGGCTTTCATCCAAACTGCCCGGGTAAAGCTCGATGAGTTCAGATGTGTTCATCCAGCGCTTGCCGAAACTGGGGTGGTGGTGGACATCCAAGGTTCGGTTGCCAGAGTTAGTTATCACTGTCAGCGTGGGAGATTGAAAGAACTTTTCTCGCTTAACCAGCCTGGAGAAAGTCTCCGATTTTTTAATTTCCTCTATTTTACCAACCGCTTGATTGAGCAGATTGCTGATATCTTGTGATTCGATCATTTGGACTAGATTGACAATTTTATCTTGGGTTAATCCGCCATCCTTAAAGGGCAAAATGGCCACATAAGCCGTGGGAAATAATCGAGTGTCGCTGCTCGTCCTAAACGTTAGAATGGTTCGGCGACCGCTGACTTCGATGTTGGGGGGGTAGCCCATCGCTGGGTAGTGGTAAGCAATTTGATGGTAAGCGACCGCTAAAGCAAGATGAGCGTCGGGATTGAGCGGTGAGTCGATGGTAATTCGGACGGTCGGCAGTGTTTGATTGAAAAATTTTTTCGACTCTTCTGGGCTGAGGCGGTAGGTCACAGACCGGTCGCCGTTCGGGCTGAGGTCAACCCACTCGCAGATCAACCCTTCTGTTTTCAGACCGAACCTCATCACCTCATACATTTTGGCACCGGTTAAGGTGGCTCCCGACAAGTCCGCTCCTGTCCAATCGATTTCAATCAAATTTGACTGGGTTAAATCCGAGTAGACTAAGCTGGCATTCAGCAAGTTGGCTCCGCTCAAGTCCGCACCTCTTAAATTGGCCCCACTCAATTTTGCCTCGCTCAGGTCCGCCCATCTCAGAGTCGCCCCGCTCAAATCCGCCCATCTCAAATTTGCCCCACTCAGATCCGCCCCAACAAGTTTAGCTTGAGAGAGGTTGGCCCGTCTGAGTTCGGCGTTTCTCAGGTTCGCCCCACTCAGGTCCGCACCCCTCAAATCCGTTTCCCGGAGAGTCGCCCTCTCTAAGTTGGCGGCTTTCAGCGAGGCATTGGTCAGATCCGCCTCGCTCAAGTTGGCACCGGCCAGATTCGCGTGTCTGAGTTTGGCCTCTCTCAAGGTGGCGGCGTTCAAGTTCGCCTCGCTGAGGTTGGCTCTGCTCAGCTCAACTCTGATCAGTTCCGCCCGAATCAGCGCCGCTTGAATCAGAGAGGCGTCGCTCAGGTCAGCCCTGATCAAGTTGGCCACGTTTAGGTCAGCGCCGTTGAGGTTGGCCCCGCTGAGATTGGCCCCATTCAGTTTGGCGACGTTTAGTTTGGCATGACTCAGATTGGCTCCACTCAGATTTGCACCCCCTAAATTAGCGATACTCAGATTGGCCTGACTCAAATTGGCCCCGCTCAAGTTGACTCGACTCAGGTTGGCTTCACAGAGGTTAACAGCAGTAAAGTCCCTGATGCCAGATGCATATTTTTGTAGGAGTTCCTCGGTTTCCATCGGGGTTCCCTTTTAAACATCCCGACTTTACAGTCATAGGACTGGGCATTACCATGCTAGCGTTAAGGCTAAAAATAGAACTCAGTAGCTTGCAGTGGGTGGCAGATGGATATTGGTATTGTGGGGCTGGGGCTGATTGGAGGCTCCCTGGGATTGGACTTGCGAGCGTGCGGGCACCGCGTCTTGGGGAACTCTCGCCGCCAAGAAACGTGCCAGTTGGCTGTGGCACGCGGCATAGTCGATGATGCTGGTGTGGATTTGACCCTGATGGCAGAAGCAGAGGTGGTGTTTATTTGCACGCCACTTTCCGTAATTGTACCAACGGTCGAGCAACTCATCCCCCATTTGCAACCGGCAGCGGTTTTGACTGATGTGGGGTCGGTGAAAACCCCGATCGTTGAGGCGCTCACCCCCCTGTGGCCCAACTTTGTTGGCGGCCACCCTATGGCCGGTAAGGCCGAGAGCGGCATTGAGGTTGCCCAGTCCAGTTTATTCGCCGGCAGACCTTATGTCACTACGCCGGTCGCTTCCACCCCACCGGCTGCTCTGGAAGTGGTCGAGGATCTCGCCCGCTCCCTCGGCTCTCGCCTCTACCGCTGCAGTCCAGAAGACCACGACCGAGCCGTGGCTTGGATCTCTCACCTGCCGGTGACAGTCAGCGCCAGTTTGATTTCTGCCTGCATCAGCGAACCCGACCCCGCTGTGCTGTCTTTGGCCAAACAGCTGGCCAGCACCGGCTTCCGCGATACCAGCCGCGTCGGCGGCGGCAATCCCGAACTCGGCCTGCTAATGGCCAAGTACAACCGCCTGGAATTGCTGCGAGCCTTGCAAACCTATCGCGGTCAGCTCGACCAGTTCATCGCCCAGATTGAGCGGGAAGACTGGAGCGCCCTGGAGCAACAGCTCACCCAAACCCAGCAGGCTCGCCCTGATTTCTTGGAGTTTGATTGATAACGCCGCTTATTAAATAGCATTCAGCAGGGACAGGCGAGACGCCTGTCCTACGTCCTAACCTAAGTTGTGGACATAGGAAGATTCTTCTGGCTGTGGCCACCGGCAATCCCCCATGCCCCATGCCCCATGCCCAGCGCCCAACTGATAATCCCTACTTATCAAAGAGGCGGCAGCGATTAGCACAAACAATCAAAGATTTGTAGAAAACCGGCTTTCGCGGCAGATAAACGACTAGAAACCTCGGTTCGCAAGGAGACGCAGTGATTCATGCCACTCCCGAAACAGCAGACACCGGCTCAACGGTTGCCAGAGAGTGCCGGCGCAAGCCCACCCCAGCCAAACCCTAGCCCCAAGGACACCCGCCCTATGGATGAACTGGACAAGCTGGCTCTGGAAGCCCAGAAGCACCCCGCTGACAGTAAAGCCCGAAAGAAAGCTTTAACCAAGCTGGTTATGGCGATTCAAGCATCGGGCAAGCTTTATTGCGCAGACAGGTATGACTCGCCCGAAGTCTACAATGAGGCGCTGCAGGAAGTTTGGCTATATGTGTGCCAAAATATTGACCGCTATGACCCAAGCAAAGGCAATGCGATTACATGGGTCAATTATACGCTGAAGTGGCGGTTTCGGGACGCCGCTGACAGACATCTCAATCGCAAGAGAGTGAGCCAGGACAACCAAAGAAAATGGGTGCAAACGCTCTCTCTAGACGTACCTGTAACTCCCGACAGTGACGGCGAATCGGGAGAGACTTATCTGGATAGCATTCCGCAAGAGACGCCCCCTTTTATGCCGGCGGATAAATTGCGGGGCTATATCGAAAACGACCCGCAGGGGATTTTCCAGCACCGGCACATCAGAAATCACCCTGAAGCAAATTATCGCACTATCGCCCTGTTTTACCTGGAAAACAAGTCGTGGGCAGAAATTGTGGCCGAGTTTGGGAATAAAATCCCTTACCGGACAATACACAGTTTCTTCAGGCGAGCGTGCCGGCATTTCGCACCGCAATTTAAGGACTATTTGGACAGCGAGGAGGGATTAGGTTAAAATGATGAGTAACCTCATAGAACATTTTACTTTCAACGTTCCCCTGACGGCGGATAACTGCCGGCAAGCTGAAACGTTTAGCCGGCTGCACAAAAACCCCGTTAAGGCGCGACAAGTTTATCTTAACACCCTGGCGGTACAGGCGGTGAACTTTTACTGCCGGTGCCTGGGAATTGACACAGATTTGCCGGCAAGTCACAGCTCACAACCGGCAATGCAGGCTTTTCTGGATACAGCTGACTTGCTCATAAAAGACTGGGGGCGACTGGAGTGCCGGCCCGTTTTGCGGGGGGCCAAAGTTTGCCCGCTTCCTGAAGATGTTCGGGAGGACCGGGTTGGCTATGTGGTGGTAGAAATTGACGGAGAGGCCAAAGAAGCCAAGCTGTTGGGCTTTGCCAAAACCGCACCGGCAGGGGTGTTGATCCTCAGCGAGTTGCGCTCTCTGGAAAATTTGATTGATGAAATTCCAGAACCTATTGACGAACCGGCACCACCTGTGGTAAATTTACTGCAATGGCTGGAGGGTGTCTTTGATGCCGGCTGGCAGGCAGTTGAGGAATTGGTTTCGCCAAAACTGAGGCCGGCTTTTATGAGCCAGGTGGCTAAACGCGCTAAGCTGATTCGCGATTTGGGAATCGACGTTCAAGGACATCCCGTCGTTTTAACCATCAATGTCTGGGAAGAAGAGGCGGGAGCAGTTGGTGTCAAGGCCCGGGTTTATCCCAGCGGGGAAGACACTACCCTACCGCCGAATCTCAAACTGACGGTGCTGACTGACACCGGCGAGGTGTTCAAAGAAGTTACCGCGCGATGTGATGATGAGTTCATCCAATATGAGTTTGAGGCGGAACGGGGGGACAAGTTTGGCGTGCGAGTCTCTCTGGGGGATGCCGGTGTCACTGAACAGTTCTCGATTTGAGGATTGTGAACTGCAGTAGGGTGCGTTCCCTCTTAGGGAACGCACCCTACCCCTAGGAAAAGTGACATCTTTGAGGGTGTGAGAAATGGAAAAGTTAGTCGTTCTACAGCTAAATGGTAATTTCCAGAAAGGGTTTGACGCTACTCTGGAGATTCGGGAAGGGGGGGTGAACTCACCGGCTCCCGTTAGAGTTAAAGGAAAGTTGCCCAAAAATGAAGATGTGCGCTATAATTATCAGCAGTGGCAGCAGCGCTATCGCAATTTGGAGGGACTTTGGTTGCGGGGTTTAAAAGATCGCAACTCCGCACAGGTGACAAATGCTGCTGAGCGGAAGCTGGCTTTTGAGGCTTGCGAGGCGGCGGCTGGGGTTCTGGAAAAAAGTCTGAATGACTGGCTCGATAAGTCAGAAGATTTTGATAAAATACGTCAGGCGCTAGTGTGGGAATTGCAGTCTGGTGGTAAAATTAGGGTGCTGCTGCAAACGGACAATTCCGAGCTGCGCCGGCTCCCCTGGAATCGGTGGCATTTGCTGGCATCTGCGGAAGTTGGTTTGAGCGCTCCTGAATATGATTGCAAGAATAAGCCCAACCCGCCGGCGCGAAAGAATAAGGTGAGAATTCTGGGGGTTTTGGGTTATGCGGAGGATTTGACTCACCAAGGGGAAGATCAGCGGGTTTTGGATGAGTTAACCAAAAATGCGGGTGGGGACAAAATTGTCTGGGCAAAGCAGCCGACACCAGAAGAATTGAACCAACTTCTGTCGGAAAAGTGCTGGGATATTCTCTTCTTTTCTGGGCACAGTCAGAGCAATCAAGAGGGGAAGCGCTGCGAGATTCAGCTGACGCAAACTCACCGGCTCTCGGTAACTGATATCCGGGATTCTCTGAAGAAGGCGATGGCGGGTGGGTTGCGTCTGGCGATTTTTAACTCTTGCGACGGGTTGGGTTTGGCGCACCAGTTGGCGGCGGAACAGGATTTATATTTGCCGCAAGTTATTGTGATGCGCGAGAAAGTGCCGGATGCGGTGTCTCCCAAGTTTTTGCAGTTTTTTCTGTCGGCGTTTACTGCGGGGGATTCTCTCTACGCTTCTATGTGGGAGGCGCGGGAGAAGTTGCGGGAGGAATGCGATAAAGATTATCCCTGTGCGAGCTGGATGCCCGTGATTTGCCAGAATCCAGCGATTGACCCGGCAACTTGGTTGCAGTTGCTGGGAATTCCCCCTTGCCCCTATCGCGGGCTGTCGGCGTTTCAGGAAGCGGATGCGCCGTTTTTCTTTGGGCGGGAAAGGTTCGCGCAACAGTTGTTTGAGGCGGTGAGCAAAAACGCTCTCGTGCCGGTTATCGGTGCGAGTGGGTTGGGGAAGTCTTCTGTGGTGTTTGCGGGGCTGATTCCCCTGTTGCGCCAGTGGGATAGCAGTGAAATGCCGGTGCGGATTGTTTCTTTTCGCCCTGGAAAAGATCCGTTTGCGGCGCTGGCGGTGGCGATCGCCGAGTTGGGGCGCTCGCAGGAGGATGCGCCAGCAACTCGTAGGGTGCGTTCCCTCTTAGGGAACGCACCCTACCCCTACAGAGATTATAATCCCGAAATTGAGGACAGCCGGCAATTTTTGCCTGAAGTATCGGGGGAAGTTAACCGCCGGCTGGCTGAATTGGAATTGGAGACTGAATTGCGTCACAGCGACAGGGGGCTGCAGGATATTATCGAGGCGCTGGTTGCCGGTGAGCACTACCCCCCAATTTCCAACACCGCCGGCGGGGAGGGGGGGAAGGTTATAGAAAGGATTGCGCCCGAAACTCGTGTGGTGCTGGTTGCGGATCAGTTTGAGGAGCTCTACACTCTGACTGAAGACGAGCCGGTGCGGCGGCGCTTTTTGGATAGTTTGCTGAGGGCGGTGAGTGGCGCACCCCGATTTACCCTCGTTCTCACCCTGCGAGCCGACTTTTTTCCCGCTGCGATCGCTTACTCTCCTTTTGCGGAGGCGCTGAAACAGTGCGAGCTGCAATTCCTCAGCCCGATGAGTCGCGAGGAATTGCAGGAGGCGATAGAAAAGCCGGCGGCAAAAATGAAAGTTCGGCTGGAGGAAGAGCTGGCAAAACGCCTGATTGATGCGGTTTGGGAGCAATCGGGACATTTGCCGCTGCTGGAGTTCGCCCTGACTCAGCTGTGGGAGAGACAGGCGAATCAAACCCTGACGCACAAGGCGTATGCGGAGATTGGCGGGGTGGAGGAGGCGCTGGCGAACTATGCCGAATCTGTTTATGCCCAGCTGAGGGAGGGTGACAGGAAAAAAGCCGAGAAGGTGTTTATCCAGTTGGTGCATCCGGGTGCGGGTACAAAAGACACTCGCCGCGTCGTGACTCGCGCTGATTTAAATGAGGAAAACTGGGATTTGGTGAGGCGGTTGGCGGATGCGCGACTGGTGGTGACGGATCGCAACCAGAAAACCGGCGAAGAGACGGTGGAAATGGTGCATGAGGCGCTGATTGAGCACTGGGGGCAGTTGCGCGACTGGGTGGGTGCGAGTCGGGAGTTCCGCACTTGGCAAGATGGGCTGCAACCGGCAATCGCGCAGTGGGAGAGTCGCAACAGAGATAACAGGGCGGTGTTGGGCGGGATTGCGCTGGATGTGGCGGAAGTTTGGCTGCTGCAGCGCGGCGAGGAATTGAGCGAGCGGGAGCGGGTGTTTGTCGAGAGGAGTTTGGAGTTGCGCGATCGCTTGCGCCAAGAAGAGGAAGAGCGCCGGCGGCGGGAGCTGGAGCAGGAAAGAAAAGCCCGCCGCGCCGCCCAGACTGCGGCGGGAGTTGGGGTTGTGTCGGTGGCGATTTTCAGCGCTCTGGCTTTGATTGCTAACAATCAGCGGCTGGAAGCTGAAAAACAGACTGCCATTGCCACACTCCGCGAAAGTGCGGCGACAGTGCAGAATTTGCTCTCTGTAAATCGTGTAGATGGGCTAGTTCTGGCAATTCAGGCGGTGGACGAGAGCCAGTCAAAATTGGGACAGGTTCTCAGCCCCGTTCAGTCCAGTTTGCTGAGTGCGATTCAAACACCCACAGAAGAAAATCTTTTCCAAGGGCATCAGGAAGTGGTCCACTCAGTCGCCTTTAGCCCGGATGGCCAGTTTATCGTTAGTGGCAGTTTGGACGACACAGTGCGGTTGTGGAACCGCAAGGGGGAGCCGGTGGGCCAGCCTTTCCGAGGACATCAGTTGTTCGTCAGCTCAGTCGCATTTAGCCCAGATGGCCAGTATATCGCCAGCGGCGGTGCGGACAACACAGTGCGGTTGTGGAACCGCAAGGGTGAGCCGGTGGGCTCGCCTTTCCAAGGTCATCAGGATGTGGTCTTCTCAGTCGCCTTTAGCCCGGATGGCCAGTTTATCGTCAGTGGCAGTCAGGATAAAACAGTGCGGTTGTGGAATCGCAAGGGGGAGCCGGTGGGCTCGCCTTTCCAAGGGCATCAGGGTGGGGTCAACTCAGTCGCTTTTAGCCCGGATGGCCGATATATTGTCAGCGGCGGTGGGGACAAAACCGTGCAGTTGTGGAACTTCAAGGGGGAGCCAGTTGGCCAGCCTTTCCGAGGGCATCAGGATACGGTAGGCGAAGTCGCGTTTAGCCCAGATAGCCAGTTGATCGTCAGTGGCAGTTGGGACAAAACAGTGCGGTTGTGGAACCTCAAGGGAGAGCCGGTGGGCCAACCTTTCCAAGGGCATTGGTATACGGTCAGCTCGGTCGCATTTAGCCCGGATGGCCAGTATATCGTCAGTGGCGGTTATGACAAAACAGTGCGGTTGTGGAACCTCAAGGGGGAGCCGGTGGGCCAGCCTTTCCAAGGGCATCAGGATTGGGTCAGGTCAGTCGCATTTAGCCCGGATGGCCAGTATCTCGTCAGCGGCAGTGCGGACAAAACAGTGCGGTTGTGGCGAGCTGACAATTGGAAGATTTTGCTGCAGGTGGCGTGCCACCGGCTGCGCTACCATCCGGTGTTGAAAAACCCCCAGACGGATGTGGCGAAAGGTGCGAGGGAGACTTGCGAGAAATACGTTTGGCGGGAGAAGTGAGCGGATGCGATCGCGGTGGGCACATCCCGCCGCCTTTCGTCAGGGGCTGTAGGAGCTTTCCCCCGCCTGCGCCGGGAATAGATATCTCCAAGAATTAGATTGTCGAGTTTGATCCCCCCCAGTCGGGGCGGTCTCCGTGGGTGGCACCGCCCCTACGAAAGGGGGGGGGAGCATTTTCAAAGCCCCCCTTTTTAAGGGGGGTTTGGGGGGATCTAGTCTTTTTCGAGCTCAGAGCTCCATCGTTCGAGCTCAGAGCTCCATCGTTCGAGCTCGGAGCTCCATCGTTCGAGCTCAGAGCTCCATCGTTCGAGCTCAGAGCTCCATCGTTCGAGTTCAGAGCTCCATCGTTCGAGCTCGGAGCTCCATCGTTCGAGCTCGGAGCTCCATCGTTCGAGCTCGGAGCTCCATCGTTCGAGCTCGGAGCTCCATCGTTCGAGCTCAGAGCTCCATCGGTATGTGCCAACGCGCCGGTGGCGTTCTACAAGCTATGGTACAGGCGAGGGTGCCGGTGCCTGTCGTTATATTATGGCCGGGTGGCACTGTTTTTAGGGGATGGGAAAGATGCCGGTGGGGAATTTGTGAGGGGGTTAGACCTTTTCGCTGCTCGATCGAAGAGGGCGAAGCATTGGCGAATGAAGATATCGAGTGGTGTCCCAAAGCTTGTCCCGCCAATGCTTCGCCCCTACACAAGATCCGATGTAGGAGATCCGATGTAGGCATTCAAGTGCGACGCCAGAAAAATTTTCCCCCCGCCGGCGTTAGCTGCGCATAAAGGCGTAATTCTCTCCCGATAGACAAGCAGGAACCCAAACAGAAGGGTGCCGGTGGTACAGGAGGAAATATTATGTCTCTGTCAAAGCGAGATCGGGCGAGAACGTGGGTGAATGGCTTAAGAGCGCACGGATAACGCCTACAGCAGCTATGTAATTTTTTCCCTGAGTCCCACAAATGGTCGCGCTCATGCTAGCTGAGTCACGCAGCCGCTGCGAAGCACGCCCCTACAAAGATTCTGTAGGGGCGAAGCATTGGCGGGACAAGCTTTGGGACACCATCCGATATCTTCATTCGCCAATGCTTCGCCCTCTTTGATCGAGCAACGAAAAGCCAGGGAACTCGCAAAAAGCCTTACCTCACCTGAATTCGCCCACAGCATCCTTCCAGTCACCGGCAACTCCCATCCTACCCCACCGGCTCTCTCGATATAACTCAGAACCTCCCCACAAAACTCCCCCGCAACACCCACCGACAGCAATGCCGAATCTTATCTCCTCGCCACAGACAATTTGGTCCCACCGGCACCCCACCGTCGGCCCACAACCTGACCTTATATGCCCGCACCTTTTCCATTATCTTCATAGTACCGCAACCCCACAAATTTGTGCTGTCTTTTTGAAAAAATCTGTCACAGCCAACCGTCACATTTAGGGGGGTTGCCGGTTAGGGTTGAGGGCGCTAACGCCCAACCCCAAGCGCAAGAGTAGTAGGGTGCGTTCCCTAAGAGGGAACGCACCCTACCCCTGAATTCGCCCATTCCTTTCAACCGGCCCTGCTAATTTGACATCAATTAGATTCCCTTGACTGTGCGGAGCTATCCTGTCAAACCGGCACCCTTTACGCTACAATAATATCAACCTCTGGAGGGTTTGAGTGAGGGCTTGCGCCCAAGAGGGGATGAAGGCAACTGATTGGAGGATGTTAAGATGCAAGTCGTCGAGACGCAGAAGCAATACTGCACCCCAGAAGAATATCTGGCACTAGAGGAAGCGGCGGAGTCCAAAAGCGAGTACCGAGATGGAGAGATAGTACCCATGACAGGCGGAACAACCAACCACAACGAAATTGCAGGAAATTTTGCAGCCTACTTAAAATTTGCTCTCCGGGGGCAGAACTATCGCGTTTTTATGCTCGATCTGCGGTTGTGGATACCGCGCTCTCGCACCTACACCTATCCCGATATCATGGTTGTTCAGGGAGAGCCGGTGTATCACGAAAATCGCAAAGACACAATCACCAATCCCATGCTGATTGTGGAAGTCCTATCAAAATCGACTAAAAACTACGACCGGGGGGACAAGTTTGAGTTTTACCGGTCAATCCCTGAGTTCCGGGAATATGTTATGATTGACCAATACAGATTTAAGGTTGAGCATTTTGCTAAAACATCCGAAGGGAAATGGGTGTTTAGTGAATATGACTCGGCTGATGCGGTGCTGGCGCTGTCTTCCCTAGACTTCCAAATCCCCTTGCGGGATATTTACGAGCGGGTTAACTTTGAGGAGATCGAGGAGTAGGATCGGTTTCACCCGGAATCTTTGCGGCACAACTCAGGATTGGCTATGGACGCAGGGCGAGCCGGTTAATGTGCCGCAAAGGGGTGCGTGACGCCTTGACAGGATTCTGGGAAAATGGTGAGAGGGACTGTGCGTCACGCACCCTACTTCACCCTCTTAGTCCGCGTAAGCGGACTTTGTTTGTATAGCCGCGAATTACATTCGCCAGGCTCTTCTTGCGCTGATATTGCTGACATTAATGTGCCGCCAATGGCTGCGTGACGCCTTGATAGGATTCTGGTAAAGTGGTGAGAGAGATTGTGCGTCACGCACCCTACTTAACTTTAACCACCGGCACCTTCTGAATTCTTGGCTTTTAATGTCTCGCGCAGCAAGTACCCAAACACAGCTAAATTTACCACAAATAAGACTAACTTTACCGCTGTTACGCTCCGGCTCAACTCGAATATCTCTGCCGGCAGGCTAATCCCAACCAGCCCCAGCACTAAGAATGTCGCCCAAGCTTTCTGATACCACAAACCAATACCCTCTACAGCGGTAACTGCTGCATAAATGCCAGCCGCAATTCCGCTAAACTGCAAAGTTTTTGGATTGAGATTAGAAAGCTTCTCCAGCAAATATTTAATAATTTCTAGTTTCCCTTGTAAGGCATACTCTTCCGCAAAGTCATCTAAACCTTCATAGTTTTTCAGCGCCAGCAAGAGAGCAACGGAGGTGAAAGCCAGCAGGGAGGCGCTGAAAACCTTGTAGAAAACTATCGCCACTAAACCGGGTGAGCGCTTTTTAACTTGTCCCACGGGTAGTCCCACGTAAATTATTGGAGATTTTCCCCATACCTCAACCACGCTTACATATTATAGCACAAGCGTGCTGGAACGAGAGCTGAAAATTTTCACCCCACTGCAACAGCCCCGTCACAGGAGCGTCATACGGAGTGTATAAATTAAGAAGTGTAGTCTCTTGCAGACACCCCAGACAAGACCAGGTGATACAGATGCAAACACAACGCCACGACTTCCACTCTGACTCCGGAGAGCCGAAAGGCCATTTTTCCTGGCAAAAGTCAGCCGGCTACTTGTCGGTGCTTTTCCTGGGTGCCGGCATCACCTTGTCAGGCACCTACTTACTTTCTAACAAACCGCTCTTATCCCAGCAGCCCGATCCTCAGGCGCAAGCGGCACCGGCACCAAGAGCGATTCAATCCAGACTGCCGGTAAGCGCCGACTCTAATTTTATTACCGCAGTGGTTGAGAAAGTCGGGCCGGCTGTGGTGCGCATTGACTCCTCCCGCACCGTGACTTCTGAGGTGCCCGATGCCTTCAACGATCCGTTCTTCCGCCAGTTTTTTGGATCTCGCTTGCCCCAGGAACCGACGCAGCGGGTTGAGCGGGGTAGCGGTTCCGGCTTTATTATAAACTCTAACGGTCAAATCCTCACCAATGCCCATGTGGTCGATGGTGCCGATACGGTTACGGTGACGCTCAAGGACGGGCGCAACTTTAAGGGCAAGGTGCTCGGTACGGATGCGGTGACGGATGTGGCCGTTGTCAAGATTGAGGCCACCAACCTGCCAACAGTGGGGCTGGGCGACTCCGAGAAGCTGCAACCCGGAGAGTGGGCGATCGCGATCGGCAACCCCCTGGGGCTTGACAATACCGTCACGGTGGGTATTATCAGCGCCACCGGTCGCACGAGCTCCCAAATTGGCGTCCCCGACAAGCGAGTCAGCTTTATTCAAACGGATGCGGCGATTAATCCGGGCAACTCAGGCGGTCCGCTGCTGAATGCTGCCGGTGAGGTGATTGGCATGAATACGGCGATTATCCAGGGCGCTCAAGGGCTGGGCTTTGCCATTCCCATCAATAGGGCGCAAGACATCGCCGGGCAGCTGATCGCCACCGGCAAGGCGGAACACCCGTATTTGGGCATCCAGATGGTGACGCTGACCCCGGAAATCAAGAAAAATATCAACAGCAATCCCAACGCCGGTGTGAGTGTGAGTGAAGACCAAGGCGTGCTGATTGTTAAAGTCATGCCCAATTCACCGGCAGCTAAATCCGGACTGCGTGCCGGTGATGTCATCGAGCAAATCAATGGCCAGCCGGTGACAGATGCCGGCAGTGTGCAGCAAGCGGTCGAAAAAGGCAAGGTGGGCGGCGATCTGCAGGTGCAGTTGCGCCGCAACAGCCAGAACCTCAGCCTCGCTGTGCGCACCGGCGCATTCCCCGCCCAAGTGCAATAGCTCGCTTCTCCTGACAGGTTTCTCGCTCCAATTCGCTGGGATGGGTGTGTTGCCCGTCCCTTTTTTAGTGGCATACTAGAACTTATATCTGGCACCCCCTCCCCTGCGGCTTGCCTAGCTGTTTTGTACTGCCGGTGCCAGATGTCAGCCATCCTCAGGTAATAGGTCAGGAACACTTCTGGAATGAATATAATAAGATATCTGCAAAAGCAACCCAAGCCTCTATCACTGCTATTAGGAATTATCCTGGTTTTTTTGCTGGGATATATCGACTCTACCATCCCGCCATATATTTCTTTTTCACCGTTTTATTTAATCCCGGTGTCTCTGACAACTTGGCTGGTTGGTGAGTGGGCCGGTTTGCTAATATCTGTGGCGAGTGCTGTAACGTGGTATCTGGTCAATCCAGTGGAAAAATCCGCAGGCAATGATTTCATTCCACTGTGGAACGCCTTCATGAGATTTATCTTTTTTGCGATTACTACCTATCTTTTAGCAGAGATTAAATATTCTCGGGAGCGGGAAAGAAAGCTAGCCAGAACAGATACACTCACAGGATTGGCCAACCGGCGGGCTTTTTTTGAATTGGCAAACAGGGAAATCAAGAGGGCGATTAGGTACAGATACTCTTTGACTGTTGCCTATATCGATGCCGATAATTTCAAGCTGTTTAACGATAATTTTGGCTTCCGCACGGGGGACGCCCTGTTAAAACTAATCGCTGAAACTATTACCGCTAATCTTCGCAGTACCGATCTAATCGCCAGACTGGGAGGGGATGAATTTGCCATCCTGCTGCCAGAGACGGGATATGAACCCGCCCGAAAAGTCATCAGTCGAGTTCAGAACGCACTCTTAGAGATTGTGAGCGAGCGGAAATGGCCGGTAACATTTAGCATCGGTGCAGTTACCTTCATCAAGGCACCGGCTTCAGTTGAGGAAATGATAGAGAGAGCGGACAATCTCATATACTTTGTCAAGCATAACGGTAAGAATATGGTGAAGCACGAGCCTTTCGGTGAGGAAGCGACGAGCAATTAAGTAGCGCGGTTGCAGAAACCGGGTTTCTTTAAGAAACCCGGTTTCTAAACCCTTTTACTTAAACCAGCAGTTGATATTTTTCCTGAGCCAAGCGGTAAAGCGGACGCCAGACTAAACGATTGGTAAGCACCACGAGGAGCGACATCACACTCGTAGCAGCCAAGAGCAAAGGGAAATTGCCGTTGGCGGTTGCCTGAGAAATCGTTGCGCCCAGACCGACTGTGACGATGACATGGCCTTTGAATTGCACATACTCACTGACAATACTGGCATTCCAAGCCCCCCCAACAGCCGTAATAATACCGGTAATCAAATAGGGGAAAATTCCCGGAAGAATCACAGTGCGCCAGCGCTGGAGGCGGGAGAGTTTATAAATCTTCGCGGCTTCAAATAGCTCGGATGGAATGGCTTGAGCACCGGCAATCACATTAAACAGCAAATACCACATCGTCCCCAGCATCATCAGAGCCACCGAGCCGATCTGCAAGCCACCGCCAATCTGGGTTAAAACCAGCAGCAAAACTGGAAATAAAGCCGTTGCCGGTACGGAAGCGGCTATTTGCACGAGGGGTTGCAAAACCTGAGCCAGACGGGGATTGCGACCGATCGCCACCCCCACCGGCACTGCCCACAGCAGCGACAAAATCAGAGCGCTGAGTACGCGCAAGGCGGTAAAAATCGCCCCAGCAATAACTTTTTGCCAGTCAGACAACCCCAAAACCCGCAGCAGCATCACAGCTTCCCAAGTTCCCCACAAAACAATCATGGCAAACCCGCTGACAAACAGCCAGCTCACCCACTGAGCGAGCGGGGAGCGTCTGCTGCTGTCTGCATTTGCTGCGCTCGGAGGCCCAAACGTTCTGACTAAAGCCAAGTCGAAACTCTCCCGCACCGGCAGCAGGCGCAATGTTAAAATCCTCACCGTGGGAGAGCGCCGCAAAAAATCCAACACAACAGAGCGGGGCGAACTTTGGGCTTCCACCGTCTCCATCTTAAATTTCTCCACCCAAGCAATCAGCGGCTGCCAGACAAAAAAATCAAGCCCCACAATTACGGCAATCAAGACTGACAAACCCCAGCCAATCGCCCCAAAATTTCCCTCCTCAGCTGCCGTTGCCAAAAAAGAGCCCAAACCGGGCAAGTTAAACTGTTTGTCACCCAAAGTAAAGGATTCAATGGCAATCAGGAAAAACCAACCGCCAGCCACAGACATGACGCTGTTCCACACCAAGCCAATTGCGCCCGCCGGCAACTCTAAAGTCCAAAACTGCTGCCAAGCATTCAGCCGGTAGACTCTGGCTACTTCTCGCAGCTCTCGCGGAATCCCGCAGAGAGATTGATAAAAACTAAATGTCATGTTCCAAGTCATGCCGGTGAAAATCAGCAGGATTGCTGCCAGTTCCACCCCAATCCGCTCACCGGGCAATAAGGTAATGAGCGCTAGAACCACTCCCGGTAAAAAAGATAAAACTGGAATTGACTGCAAAATATCCAGCAGGGGAATTAAAAATTTAGCAGCCTGGGTGAAGCGATAAGCGCTATAGGCGTATATCAGCGTAAACAGCAGGGATAAAAAATAAGCCACACCCATGCGCAAAAGGGTTTGGGCTGTGTATCCCGGTAAAACGGTTACGCTCGTCTCAATTTTGATCGTTGGGTTGTAGGCACCGCTGAATTGAGCCGCTGTTTGGACAACGACCGCAATCATAGAAAAAATTGCCAAAATCAGCAATAAATCGGGCCAATTCCAAGCCGTCCGATCTAAAGTTTTATTCTGGGGAGTCAGGGGTCTAGTCATGCCGGTTTGATATTTTTAGCTATTGTGCCGGGAACGAGTTAAAAACAAAACTGCGAGAGCTGGGAGGCTCTCACTTCTTGCCGGGATTCACCCGGGTTCTCACCGCTCTATTTTAATTCTGAACAGCCAGGGCTGGCTGACTGGTTTCTAAGAAAATTTCTCCCGCCGGCTTATCGTAGCCATAGAGTTCTGCATAGCGCCCCCAGTCGATAGCAGTTTCCAGTTGCAGTTCCGCTTCTTGGGGGCTGAAGTGGACTTCCAGAATATCCAGGAGCAGCTCTTTGGGAATGCGCTGATTGCGCTTAGCCTGAATCAGGCGGCAAATTTGCTGTACGAGGCGGATATTTTCTAGAATTTGGGTGCGGATAATTTGTTTGCGCTCATCAATCCCACCGGCTAGGAACTGTTGCCCTACTGGAGTGAGGCTAATATCCCCCTGCTGGACGGATACCAGATTCATCAGCTTTGCTGCCTCAACGATGGGGAGCATCTCATCCACTTCCAGGAGCAATTCTTGCGCGAGGCGGTACAAGTCTCCTTGCCGGTCTTCCAAGAGTTCCAGAAACCCCGCAATCGCCCCTGTACGCACCGGCGGCAAGGACTGATATTTGGCAGGTTGAGCCGGTTGCGGCTCAGAAACGGTGGGCGCGGGCTGGCTGATTTCGCTGTTGATATCTGGCTGGGTGAGAATTTTATAAACCTGGTCTACGAGAGCCTGGAACTGGGGACTTTTGCGGTCGCGATAGTGAGGCAGCTTCACTGCAATATCTGCCCGAATTCGCCCCGGATTGCGCCCGATAACCACAATCCGGTCTGCCAAGATTACAGCCTCTTCAATCCCGTGGGTAACAATTAAAATAGACTGGGTGGGAATGCGACGCTCTAACCACAAATCTAATAACTCCAAGCGCAGGTTTTCCGCCGTCAGCACGTCGAGAGCCGAGAAAGGCTCATCCATGCACAGCAATTCCGGCTCGACGGCTAAGGCTCGGGCAAATCCCACCCGCTGGCGCATCCCGCCAGAGAGTTCTTTCGGATAAGCATTTTCAAACCCATCCAGACCGATAATATCAATCATGCGCAGCGCCTTTTGCCGTCGCGCCTCTGGGAATTCTCCCTTAGCCTTTAACCCCAGTTCTACATTTTCCAGCACCGTTAACCAGGGATAGAGGGCAAAATTTTGAAAAACTATGGCCACTCCCGAATTTAAGCCAACTAATGGCCGGTTGTGGTAAAGAATTTGACCCCGCGTGGGCGGAACCAGACCGGCAATCATCCGCATCAAGGTGGATTTCCCCGAACCGGAGGGCCCGAGCAAGGCGACAATCTGCCCTGGAACCAACTCCAGGTCAATCGACTCAAGGATTGTGATTTCCTGGCCGTTGGGTTGTTTGTAAGACTTGCCCACACCTGCCAGCGCAATTAATTGCTTCGTTGCTGCTTTGACGACCATAACTCCCCCTGGGGCGCGTTAGTAATAGCGTTTGGGCATTTACTGGCTGCTTTCCAGCAAACGCTCTTGACAGAGGCCAACTCGATTCCCGGACGGCAGGTGACTGTCCCGATCCATTCCAGGGCACAGATAAGTTTAGCATCCATCAGGGGGTGATTGAATGTAAGCTGCGACACCAGTTGAGGGGTTAGTCTGGGGGCGTCGTGTGAGGGAACAGGTAGGCGATGGCAGCCCATCCCGAGCCAACCAGCAGACTCACCAGAAATAGAGAAAGAATCATACCAGGCATGGCCATAACCAGAACCCATTTCAATAATTTAAGCTTAGTTTTTGGGTGTGTCGATCTCGTGACTGGCTTGTGACAATCTTGAGAAGCAAGCAGCCGGGTGCGTTAATAGCGCACCCTACTCAGCCAAAGGCAGCCAAAATCGAAAAGTGCTGCCCTCACCCGACCGGCTTTCCACCTCAATTTGGCCACCTTGCAGTTCAACCAGCCGGCGAGAGATGGCCAAACCCAAGCCACTGCCGCCAGAATCCCGCGAACGCGACTGATCCGCACGCCAGAAGCGCTCAAATACATGGGGCAAATCTTCAGGCGCAATGCCGGTGCCGGTGTCCGTCACCGCCACCCAGAGTTTGCCGGTGTCACTCCAGGCGCGAACCGCAATCGCACCGGCAGCCGTGTGGCGCAGCGCATTCCCCAGCAGGTTGACCAAAACTTGTTCGGTTCTGTCCGCATCCGCCAGCGCCGGCGGCAGCTGTTGCGGGCAATCCAATCGCAGAACCGGCCCGTCTTCCAGCACTTGGCCGGCAAATTTCTCCACCAGTGATTCCAATAGCGGACACAGATTCACCGGCTGCAAATTAATCGGCAAATACCCAGCCACCGCCTTCGATAGTTCTTGCAGATCGCTCACTAACCGCTGCATGCGCCTGGTTTCTTTTACCAGTAGCAAATAAATTTCTGGAGAAGGTTCAATTGTGCCGTCAGCGAGCTCCTCCAAATAACCGCGCACAACAGTTAAAGGCGTGCGCAGTTCGTGGCTCAAGTCGCCAATCAGCTGCCGCCGGCGCACCTCCACTCCTTCCAGACTGGCAGCCATGCGGTTGAAACTGGCACCCAGCCGGTTGAGTTCTGGAATTTCCCAGGCCGGCATCCGCTCATTCATCTCACCTCTGGCAAACTTTTGGGTGATTTTTTCCATCTGATTCAGCGGCTGCGTAATCCGTTTAGCCACCCAGTACGACAAGCCACCGGCAGCGGAAGCTCCCACAACAACCGCCCAGAAAGTGCTGCGATTCCAAGCTATTTCAAACCCTTCAATCAGTTGGGTGCGGGCGTATCGCAACGTGAAACCCGGGCCTTCTAGCTGTTCGAGATGCCTGACAAACAAATGGGGAGAAGAAACTTTGCTGGTAATCACAAAACTGCCCACGCCCACCACCATCACCAGTAAGTGGGAGAAAAATAAGCGCGTTCTCAGTGCAACTTTAGTCATATTAATTGGGCGTGGGGCTATCCCGCTGCATCTTCAAATTTGTATCCAATACCGATCGCCGTCTTAATAAAAGTGGGATTCCCCGGATCGGGCTCAACTTTTTTCCGCAGCCGGGCAACATGAGTGTCAACCACTCGCTCATCCCCAAAAAAGTCATCCCCCCACAGTTTGTCAATCAGCTGCGCTCGACTCCAAACGCGCCCCGGATGGCTGACAAATGTCGCCAAAAGATTAAATTCCAATGCCGTCAAGTCGAGCGTTTCTGACTCACCGGCGCTCAGGTGGCGGCTGGCGGTGTGCTGGTCTATATCTACTGTGAAATGTGGCGTGCGGTAAAGCGGCTGCTGCCCGCCTTGGCGCAAGCTGCGCCGCAACAGCGCTCGCACCCGAGCCACCAGTTCCCTGGGGCTAAAGGGTTTGACCATATAGTCGTCAGCGCCGGTGGACAAGCCAATAACCCGGTCAATTTCCTCGCCCTTCGCCGTCAGCATCAGAATATACGGGTCTTTCTGGCCCGGTTTTTGGCGGATGCGGGCGCACACTTCCAGCCCGTCCAAACCGGGGAGCATCAAATCCAGCACGATTAAGTCCGGTGGCTGTTCCCGAAACACCTGCAGCGCACTCAGCCCATCTCGGCAGCACCGGCACCGAAACCCTTCCGCTTCCAGTGCGTGCTGGATCAGCCGCGCGATTTCCGGTTCGTCCTCAACTATCAAAATCTCCATTTCACCAACTGTCCCCCTATCTGACGACTGAGTGAGATATCGCTTAACTGATCTAGAAGCTACGGGCTAGGGGCTAGTTTACCGCCTGAGCGGGCGAAAGTGCCGCTTTTTGAGATTAAGTCCGGTTAATTCCTACCGCCCGAACCGCAATTCCTTTCTCTCCCCCATCCCCCCATCCCCCAAGTCCCGTTAGTGGCCCGCCAGAGAAAATTTAAGGATTGTTAAGAATATTTTTCAATAAGCTCAGACGTGCTACTGTCAAAAATAGCCGTTTAGATGAAAGAGGGTTGGACAACCAAAATCTTGTTTTAATGGCCCGCTCGCACTCAAGACCGGAGAAATGGTATGGAATGTCACAAATGCGCCAACCGCTGCCAGAGCCGCACCGGCACAAAACAAGGCGGCATCTTGAAATGGTTTAGGAAAGATCGGAAACCACCGGCGACCAAACCGGAAAAGATTCCCCAGATTGCTTTAGTCGGGACGCCCAACGTGGGAAAAAGCGTGCTGTTTAACGCCTTGACCGGCACTTATGTGACGGTTTCCAACTATCCGGGGACAACGGTGGAAGTCTCGCGGGGACAGGCGCGGCTCGGCGACCGCCTTTTTGCCGTAATGGACACCCCAGGAATGTATTCCCTGCTACCCATTACCGAAGAAGAAAAAGTAGCCAGAGACTTGCTGCTCGCTGAACCCGTTGATTTGGTCATTCACGTCCTAGATGCCAAAAATCTGGGGCGGATGCTGCCCCTCACATTTCAGCTGATTGAAGCGGGTTTGCCGGTGCTTCTAGCCGTCAACATGATCGACGAAGCCGAACAGCTGGGCATCCAAATTCACCGGGAACACCTGGAAAAAGAGCTGGGCGTGCCGGTGGTGACACTGGCAGCGGCGCTGAATTGGGGCGTTAAGGAATTAAAAGAAAGGGTGTGTGAGTATGTCAAGTCAGATTGCTTATCCGGCTCCCATTGAGGAAGCGCTCGCCAAAATAGAGGCGGTACTGTCCGGAGATTACGAATTGTCCCTCTCCAAAAATTATACCCTGTCCAAGCGCAGCGTCGCCTTGCTGCTGCTGCAAAAAGACCAGGCTTTTTGGGAAGAAGCGCAGCAGCACGAACCCCAATTTAAGGAAATTGAAGCCGCGATCGCCGGCGCTCAAAACCAACTGGCGGAACCCCTGAGCGCTGCTATCGCCAGCGCCCGCCAGCAACTCGCTTGGAAGCTCGAACAAAACGCCCTCAGCGAGCCGGCGGAAGAGAAAAAGCCCTTCACCGAAAAGCTGCACCAGCTCACGGTCAATCCGGTAACAGGCTTCCCCCTTTTGGTCGCCATCCTCTATTACGGAGTCTATAAATTTGTCGGCGAGTTCGGTGCAGGCACGGTGGTGGATTTGATTGAAACCTTCTTTGAAGAAAACATCAACCCAGCCGTCAACACCCTGACCGCCCAAATTTTCCCCTGGGAGCCGGTTCAGGACTTAATTGCCAACGAGTACGGCATCATCACCCTGGGGATTCGCTACGCCACCGCCATCGTGCTGCCGGTTGTCGCCACCTTCTTTTTGATGTTCTCCTTCTTAGAAGATAGCGGCTACCTGCCCAGACTGTCCCTGATGCTCGACCGGCTGTTCAAATCCATCGGTCTTTCCGGGCGCGCCGTCATCCCAATGGTGCTGGGACTGGGGTGCGACACAATGGCCACAATGGTCACCCGCACCCTGGAAACCAAACGAGAGCGGATTATCGCCACCTTTCTCCTGTCCCTCGCCGTTCCCTGCGCCGCCCAGTGGGGCGTTATCCTGGGACTTCTGGCGCAAAAGCCCGCCGCACTTATGATTTGGGGCGGCTTTATCACCGCGATTTTCCTGACGGTTGGCTATTTAACCGCCCAGCTGCTTCCCGGAAAACAAGCCGGCTTCTACATGGAAATCCCGCCCTTGCGGTTTCCCAAGCTGAAAAATATTCTCATTAAAACCTGGGTGAGGATGAAGTGGTATTTCATCGAAATCCTCCCCCTGTTCATCTGGGCGTCTATTTTTATTTGGATCGGGCGGCTCACCGGCTTGTTTGATATAATTGTCAGAGCCCTTGAACCGGTAGCCTTGGGTCTGGGACTGCCCAAAGAAGCCGCCCCCATATTCTTGTACGGCTTCTTCAGACGGGACTACGGCGCAGCTGGACTGTTCGACATGCAGCAGCAAGGGCTTTTTACCGGCAACCAACTGGTCGTTGCCGCAGTCGTCCTCACCCTGTTCTTGCCCTGCATCGCCCAATTCCAAATGATGCTCAAAGAGCGGGGCCCTAAAATCAGTTGGGCCATGATTGCCTTTATATTTCCTTTCGCTTTCTTGATGGGATACGTGATGAATGTCCTGCTGACAGTATCGGGAGTGAGTTTCTAAATGATTGCCCTAAGTGCGGTGAAAACTGGAGAGAGCGGGACAGTCGCTGACTTGCGGACAAAGGATGAAGCCATCATCCGGAAATTGATGGCAATGGGCGTGATACCGGGAATTCCCATTACCTTAGAACAGCGGTTCCCTTCTTATATCATCAAAGTGGGAAGAACCCGGGCTGCTATTGACCGGGAAATCGCGCAGAGCATTTATGTGAAAATGAAATAAACCGCCAAGACGCCAAGAGCGCCAAGGTAAACTAAGAACAGAGAGTTCTGTGGGTCAGGTAGCCGGTGGAACTCTCTTCTTGTCCTCCCTCTGCGTTCTCTGCGTCCTCTGCGGTTCGTAAAATCACCACCTCTCACACACTACCCAGTAAAGCCGGCAAGGTTCATCCTGGAAAAAATCAGGGGAAGAATCATGGTAAGTTTATTGGTAAAGGCGCAAACGCCCGAAGGCGAAGAAAACCGAGCCGCGCCGCCAACAGTCGCCTGCAGCTTGGTTCATGCAATCCCCGGACGGGTGCGATTTCGGGTGCCGCGACTGGGCTGCGATCCGCAGTACGCTCAGCGCTTGCAAAGGTTGATAGAGTCTGACGCCAGAGTCACCGGGGTTCGCGCCAGCAGTGCGGCGGCGTCTATTACGGTCAACTATGAAACAAAACTGGTAAAGGATGCCCAAATGCACGCGCATCTGGTGAGGCTGATTCAAGATGCCGGTGGAGAGAATCTTGCAGAGCGCCAAATCGCGTCTTGCGCTCTTTCGGAAACCGAGAAACCGGGTTTATTCACAAAAAGCGAGAAACCGGGTTTCTTAAAGAAACCCGGTTTCTTCAATTTCACCGGCGGTTTCTTGACGGACTCTGAAAGTGAGTGGTCGGGTTTGAAGCTTCCGGCGCTCGCCACCGCGCTCGCGGTTATCGGTGGGCCATTGGGGCTGCCGGTGCCGGGAATTGCGATTGGCGCAACGGTCGCAGCGGCGGGTTTGCCGGTGGCAAAACGAGCGTTTGAAAGCCTCCGCAAGGAACGCCGGTTTAATATAGATTGCATGGATTTGATGGCGATTACCCTGACTTCTGTTCAGGGGAACTTGCTGACACCGGCACTGGTGATGACTTTGCACGAAATTGGGGATATGATTCGCGAGCGCACAGCGCGATCGTCTCGCCTGCAAGCGCTAGATTTGCTCGACGCTCTGGCGCACTTCGCTTGGGTTGAGCGCGACGGGCAAAAGCAGCAAGTGCCGGTGGGGGAGGTGAAAGTTGGGGATATGGTTATTGTTTATCCGGGGGAACAGATTCCTGTTGATGGCGAGGTGCTGCGGGGGAAAGCGCTGATAGATCAGCAGAAACTTACCGGCGAGTCAGTGCCGGTGGTGCGAGAGGCGGGACAAATTGTTTACGCTTCCACGCTCGTGCGCGAAGGGGAAATTTATATCAAAGCAGAGCGAGTGGGAGCCGACACCCGTGCCGGTGCGAGTATTAAACTGGTAGAGTCGGCTCCAGTTTACGACACCCGCATGGAGAATTACGCCGCAAAAATAGCAGACAAAGCGATTGTGCCGGCTTTGCTGCTTGCGGGGGGCGTCTGGGCGGCAACCGGCAGCCCAGCGAGAGCAGCTTCTATTCTCACTCTCGATTTTGTCACCGGCATGCGGGTTTCCATGCCAACAACTTACTTGGCGGCGCTCACCCACGCCACGCGACACGGCATTCTTATTCGCAGCGGGCGAGCCCTGGAACTGCTGGCGAAAGTTGATACAATTGTCTTTGACAAAACCGGCACTCTCACTGAGGGGGATATAGCGGTTGTTGCTGTGGAAACCGTAACCGGGAGGATGTCGGAGGCGCGGTTGCTGGAACTAGCCGCTGCAGCGGAGCAGCGCCTGACTCACCCAGTCGCTTTGGCGGTGATGCGCTGCGCCGAAGAGCGGGGCGCGCGCATTTTACCGCGCGGCGAGTGGAACTATGAAGTGGGGATGGGCGTGCGGGCGGTTATTGACGGAGAGACGGTTTTGGTGGGAAGCGCTCGTTTCTTGGAGAAGGAAGGGATTAGCCTGGAATGTTTTTATGACCGGCACCCTTGCGCGTTAGGGGAATGCGATTTTAACCCGGAATGTCCGATTTCGGCAAGTTCTTCCCTGATTTTTGTCGCCTGCAACGGCGAATTCCAAGGCGTGCTGCAGCACACAGATCCCGTGCGAAAAGAAAGCCGGTCGGTTATCGAAAAACTGCTAGCCGAGTGGGGCGTGGAAATTCACCTGCTGACTGGAGACTGCCAGAAAAAAGCTTTCGCTGTAGCCAATGAGCTTGGCATTCCCCTGGAAGCGGTTTGCGCCGAAGCGTTTCCCGAGCAAAAGGCAGAGATTGTCCGGAAGCTGCGGGATGCCGGCAAAACAGTGGCGTTCACCGGCGACGGATTGAATGATTCCGTAGCGCTGGCGTATGCGGATGTTTCCATCTCTTTTGGCAACGGTTCCGAGGTGGCGCGAGAGACGGCGGATGTGGTGCTGATGAATAATGATTTGAGCGGTTTGCTGGAGGCGATTGCCATTGCCAAGCAAACCGTGCGTGTGGTTCAGCAGAATACGGTTCTGGCGGTGGCTCCCAATTTGGCCGGTTTGGGGCTGGCTTCCACAGTGGGGCTGCACCCGCTGGTGGCGACGGCGGTGCACAACGGCTCTGCGATAGCTGCGGGCTTAAACGGTTTGCGCCCGCTGGCGTCCCATCACTGGGAGAAAGCGCCGGCTCAGGCGCAGTAGGGGCGGGTTGATTATAGCGGTTTTCAGTTGGATGAAGTGCGTGCCTGAAACCCGGAAGAGGGCGGGCACGGGGGCCATCGGTGTCAACTTAAGCTCCAGGCGATTGGAAATCGCGGCTGCACAAACCAAGTCCGCCTACGCGGACTTAAGAGAAGAGCTAGAATCTTAAAACCCGCGCAGGCGGGTTTTGTCTGTATAGCTGCGGTTTCAACCGCCCAGAGACTACGGGACACAGCTTAAGTTGACACTAATGGCACGGGGGCCCGCCCCTACGAAACCGGGTTTCTCAGTACCTCACTCAGCCCGCAATTGTAGCGTTACGCGCTGAGAGTAGGGCACACAAGAATGTCGCCGTGCCGGTATTGACAGTTAGGGATGGGGTGCTATAATAAACAGCCAAATCCCGCAGTTCCCATTCAAATCGGAACGCAGGCAAAGGAGAAACATTGGCGATCTGTCAAATGGGTCTGCGCCGCTGGCTGGTGGTGCCGGTCGTCTTAACGGTTGTGGGGAGTGCTTGTCAAGTCGGAGCTGAGCCGGCAGAAATTTCTGTCGGTAATTTAGAATCAACAGACAATCCCCTGTCAGCAAAAGGGGAAATGCGCCAGCCAAAGCTGGTGTCTCAATTTCCCAATCCGATTCCGCCGAGGGAGCCGGAGTTACCGGCACCTGCTGTACCATCACCCCAGTCAGAACCGCTCTTGCCGGTGACGCCAGCGCCAGCAGCGCCAGAAACCCGCCCGGATATTCCTGGAACTATCACGGTTGAGCGGTTTGAGTTCGAGGGAAATACGGCATTCAGCGCCGAAGAGTTGGGCGAGCTGCTCAAACCCCTCACGGGAAAGCCTATCACTTTTGCGGAACTGCTGCGAGCGGAAGCTGCTGTTACTAAATTATATACTGATGCGGGGTATATTAATTCCGGTGCGGTGATTCCTGCTGACCAAACCCTGAACCCAGAGGGAGCGGTGGTTAAAATCCAGATTGTCGAAGGGGGATTAGCAGAGATTAAGGTCACAGGAACCAGGCGGCTCAACCCCAATTATGTCCGCAGCCGGCTGGAAGTCGCCACCCAAAAACCCCTGAATCAATTTCGGCTGCTAGAAGCGCTGCAACTTTTGCAACTAGACCCCTTAATTGCCAACATTTCAGCTGAACTGTCCGCTGGGTCGCGCCCCGAATTGAGTTTGCTAGAAGTGAGAGTAAAAGAGGCGGACTCTTTTAATGTAGAATTGTTTGCGGATAACGGTCGCGCCCCCAGTGTGGGGAGCTTCCGGCGCGGAATTCGCATTAGCGAGGGGAATTTATTGGGGTTGGGAGATAGCCTGAGTTTAGAATACACGAATACGGATGGCAGTAACGCCTACGACGCCCGCTACACAGTGCCGGTCAACCCCCGCAATGGCACTGTTACCCTGTCGGCAGGTTTGACTGAAACCAATGTGATTGAGCCGCCTTTCGACCGGCTGGATATCACCGGCAACTCCCGCTACTACGAGCTCAGCTTTCGCCAACCCCTAATCCAAACCCCCACCCGAGAGCTAGCCCTGGGTTTAACCGCTTCTCGCCAGGAAAGTGAGACTGAACTGCTGGGGGAGGGATTTCCCCTGTCTGCCGGTGCCGGTGAGGATGGACGCACTCGCATATCAGCCCTGCGGTTTTTTCAGGACTACACGCAGCGCAGCCGGCAGCAAGTTTTTGCCCTTCGCTCGCAATTTAGTGTGGGAATTGGCGCTTTTGATGCTACTGTAAATGATAGCCCTCCCGACAGCCGGTTTTTGTCGTGGCGGGGACAAGCGCAGTACGTGCGCCTTCTCGCTCCGGACACGTTGCTGCTGCTCCGTTCCGACATACAGCTGGCAACCGAAACCCTGGTGCCTTTAGAGCAATTTGGTTCGGGAGGTTTGCGCAGCGTGCGGGGATACCGACAAGACGCTCTCCTGACGGATTTGGGCGCTTTTGTTTCGGCAGAAGTGCAGCTGCCGGTGCTGCGAGCGCCAGAGGTTAATGGTGTTTTGCACGCCGTTCCCTTTGTTGATTTTGGCTACGGCACGAACCTGAAAGCCACCCCCGATCCAGATCCCAACACTCTGCTGAGTGTGGGCTTGGGGTTGCAGTGGCAAATGGGGGATAATTTTACAGCGCGTCTTGATTATGGCATCCCTCTGATTTATATTGAGTCGAGAGACAGGACATGGCAAGAAAAGGGTTTCTATTTTTCTATCAATTACAATCCATTTTAGTAGGGTGCGTTCCCTCTGGCGGGCGCACTACTTCTGGGGAGTTGCGCTGCGGGGAACGCACCCTACTTCTAGCCCTGACGATTTTTTGCTCTATATTGGGGAGCGCACCGGCAAAAGCGCAGCTCGTTCCCGACAGCACGCTAGGGGCAGAAAATTCCGCCGTCACCCCCAACGTCAATATTAATGGCATTCCGAGTGACCGGATTGATGGTGGCGCGACAAGAGGGGCGAACCTTTTTCACAGCTTTCGGGAATTCAACATCGGGGAAGGGCGAGGAGTCTATTTCACAAATCCCAGCGGGATTGAGAATATTCTAACGCGCGTCACGGGGGGAAACCCATCTAATATCCTGGGAACTCTGGGAGTTTTGGGGAATGCCAACCTGTTTCTAATTAATCCGAAGGGGATTGTGTTTGGGCCCAAGGCCCGTTTGGATGTGCGGGGCTCATTTCTGGCGTCAGCAGCAAGTAGCCTGGTGTTTAATAATGGCTTGGAGTTTAGTGCGGCTAACCCGGAAGCGCCGCCGGTGCTAGCCGTGAATATTCCGATTGGGTTGAGATTTAGGGAAAATCCGGGTAACATTCTCAATCAGTCGGTGGCTGCTGACAGCACCGGCAATCCAGTTGGTTTGCAGGTAGATACAGGAAAAACCTTGGCGCTACTGGGCGGAAACCTGGAACTGCAGGGGGGGATTTTAACCGCAAATCGGGGGCGCATTGAGCTAGGAAGCGTTGCGGGAGAAAGTTTGGTCAGCATCAGCCCAGCACCTCAGGGTTTTACCCTGGGTTATGAAGGCGTGCGGAACTTCCAAGACATCCAGCTCTCGCAACAAGCAGCCGCAGATGCCAGCGGTGAGGGCGGGGGCGATATTCAGGTGCGGGGGAGAAGGCTGTCGCTGCGAGATGGCTCGCAAATTCGGGCGAACACCCGGGGGTCACAAGCAGGAGGAAATGTGACGGTTACAGCGGATGAAGTCGAGTTAATTGGGCGCTCTGCTGACAGCACTCAGCCCAGCGGCTTGCTGGCGCGAGTCGAAGAAACAGCCACCGGCAATGGCGGCGATGTGCGCATAAACGCCCGCCGGTTGAGTGTTCAAAATGGGGCGCGAGTGGCGGCGGCTTCCAGAGGGCAAGGTGCGGCAGGAAATGTGACTATTCGGGCTTCTGAAGCGGTGGAAATAATTGGGCCGGTTTTCACGCAAATTTCTGCCTCGACCGAGGGAGGGGGTAGCGCCGGCGATGTCAGCATTGAAACAGGGCGGTTAATTGCGCGGGATGGGGGTCAAGTCGTCAATTCGACATTTGGAGCCGGCGGTGCGGGAGAGCTAACCGTTAACGCTGATCGAGTGGAGTTAATTGGGCGCTCAGCTGACAGCAATCAGCCCAGCGGCTTGCTGGCGCGAGTCGAAGAAACAGCCACCGGCAATGGAGGAAATTTGCAGATAAACACCCGCCGGTTGAGCGTTCAAAATGGGGCGCGAGTGGCGGCGGCTTCTCGGACTCTAGCGCCGCTCAATCCCGCATCGCAGGGACAAGCGGGAAATGTCACCATTCGGGCTTCTGAAGAGGTGGAAATAATTGGGCCGGCTCTCACTCAAATTTCTGCCTCGACAGGGGGAGCGGGAAACGCCGGCGATGTCCGCATTGAAACTGGCCGGTTAATTGCCCGTGATGGGGGTCAAGTCATTAATTCAATCTTTGCAACCGGCAGTGCGGGAGAGCTAACCGTTAACGCGGATGAAGTCGAGTTAATTGGGCGCTCTGCTGACAGCACTCAGCCCAGCGGCTTGCTGGCGCGAGTCGAAGAAACAGCCACCGGCAATGGCGGCGATGTGCGCATAAACGCCCGCCGGTTGAGCGTGGGAGATGGGGCGCGAGTTTCCGTAGCGTCCAGAGGACAGCAAGGAATACCCGGCGACATCACACTGCAAACGAGAGACATACAGTTGCGGAATGGAGTTATATCCGCAACGGCTATCCGAGGAGCGGCAAAAGGCAATATTGATATCGCCACAGAAACAATCGTCCTTTTGCGGCAGAGCGGAGTCTTGACTGACGCCCAAAATCCTCAGGGGGGAAGCAATATCTTAATCGCACCCCCACCCGGAGAAAACTTAGTCTTATTTCAGTCTCCAGACAGTATCATAAACGCCAGCGGGCAACTCACAATTCAAGGTAATATTCAATTCTCCAGTCCTGATGTTCCCCAAGTGGAAGTCGTCGATCCAGCAGAGCAGATCGCCCAAAACCCCTGCACGAGAGGTCAGGGGAGCGAATTTACCATCACCGGCTCCGGCGGCTTGCCCCCCAGCCCCAACGACGCCCTCAGCAGTGACGCCGTTCGAGTCGGTTTAGTCGAGCCGGCTCCCTTCCAGAACACCGGCTCTCAAGCTCCAGAGCATCCCCCAATTCCCCACGCCCAATCCCCCAATCCCATTGTGCCGGCTCGCGGATGGGCATTCAATAGCAAAGGCGAGGTAATTCTCACCGCCTACGACTCCGCCGGCTCCCTCCCAGAGCGCCCCCAGCCAAAGCCGGCTGGCTGCCGGTAGGGCCAATTTCTCGTTCCCAGGCGGAGCCTGGGAACGAGGATTCAGAGGCTCCGCCTCCCCCTACTTTCTCGTTCCCAGACAATACCCGATGCCCAATGCCCCATGCCCAGTAAGATTTTATTGACAGGAGACACAAAATATGGTACATAAATCAAACAGATGGAGGCGGCAATTGCGGGCTTCTTTACCAAGAGACAGCTGGCTTGCAGCTGTGAGAAAAATGTATAGCCGGCGCTCGCTGGTGCTAGCAGCCCTGCTCTTTTTCCTCTCCGTGGGAATCGCGCCGGTGGTTGCCAAAATTTCCGCGCCTGCCCCCATAGCGCCATCCCCCATTGCGCAGAATGCGCCCGACGCCGGCGAGCTGGCAAACCGCGCCAATAAACTGTATCAATCCGGACAGTTTCAGCAAGCCGCAGCCCTTTGGCAACAAGCTGTTTCTGCTTTCGCCGCCCGAGGCGACCGGCTCAACCAAGCAATGGCATTGAGCAATCTTTCTCTGACTTATCAGCAACTCGGACAGTGGGAGCCGGCAAACCAAGCCATTGCTGAAAGCCTGAACCTTTTGCAAAGACAGAAAAGCTCCCCCGAAAAATTGCGAATACTCGCCCAAACCCTCGACATCCAAGGACAGCTGCAACTGGCTGCCGGTGAATCGGAAAAAGCCCTAGACACTTGGCAGCAAGCCGCTCAGACTTACGCTAAAACCGGAGACAGAGACAGGACAGCTCAGAGCCGGCTTAACCAAGTTCAGGCTCTGGAAAATTTGGGGCTGTACCCCCGGGCTTGCAAGACCTTACTAGAAGCCTTAGAACTTGACAGTCAGGACTGTAAAATCTCCGAGACAGATATCCAAACCCTGAAAGACAAACCCGATTCCCCGCTGAAATTCGATGCCTTGCGCAGTTTGGGAGATATCCTGCGCGTGACGGGCGAGCTAAACTTGTCGGAAAAACTCTTGCTGTCAAGCCGGGAAGTAGCCAAGCGACTGCAATCTCCCCGCGACGAAAGTGCCGCCTCCCTCAGTTTGGGCAACACGCTCCGCTCCCTAGCCGAACGAGAAAAAGACAACCGCATCACCTCTAGCCAAAAAACCAAACAAGCGCTAGATTATTATAAAGCGTCCTCCCAGCTATCCGCTTCGCCCATCGTGCGAACCCAGGCACAAGTGAACCAACTGAGCCTGCTGCTAGACAGAAATAACTGGGCAGAAGGCCAACAGCTGTGGCCACAAATTCAGTCTCAACTCGCCCAATTAACCCCCAGTCGCAGTGGGATATACGCCCAGATTAATTTCGCCCACAATTTTATCAAACTGAGCGACAGGAAAGACGTCACTCTACCTGATAATTTCCAAGTGCCACCGGCAAGCGATCTTGCTATAATATTGAACAGAGCCGGTGAACAGGCAAACCTCCTGGGAGATAAGCGAGCGGATTCCTATGCGCTAGGCACTCTGGGGGCGCTGTACGAGCGAAACAAAAATTGGCCGGCAGCCGAAAAATTGACTCAGCAAGCGCTATTTATCGCTGAGTCTATTAAGGCAGCAAACATCGCCTATCTCTGGCACTGGCAGTTAGGGCGCATCTTGAAAGCCCAAGGAGACACTCAACAAGCGAGCGAGGCTTACAAAGCTGCCTACGACACGCTTGAGTCACTGCGAAGAGAGCTGGTTGCGGTAGCTCCAGAAGTGCAATTTACCTTTCGCGACAGTGTGGAGCCGGTGTATCGCGAATTCGTCGAATTGCTCCTCTCAGAAAACCCCACACCGCAGCAACTTGCTGAAACTCGCCAGGTGATAGAATCATTGCAACTCGCTGAACTCAACAACTTCTTTCGGGATGCTTGCGTACAAGTCAAACAAGTGCAGATTGACCAACAGCTCGACCCAACCGCCGGCGTAATCTACACGATTATTTTGCCGGAACGCTTAGAAGTCATCCTCTCCCTACCCGACAAAACCCTGCGCCGCTACTCGACACCCGTCAAGCAGAGCGAAGTTGCGATCGCCGCCAAACAAGTCCGGGAAATGGCTGTTAGTCCCGCTAGCGCCAATAATCTGCGTTTTTACCAGCAGGTGTACAGCTGGATCGTCCGCCCCCTAGAAGCGGATTTACAAAACAGCCCCCAAGTCAGCACCTTAGTATTTGTGCTGGATGGAGAGTTGCGGAATATTCCAATGTCCGTTCTGCACGACGGGCAAAAGTATCTAGCAGAAAAGTACAGCATCGCCCTAACTCCAGGCTTGCAACTCCTAGAAACAACTCCCCTGACGCAGGGGCAATTCAAAGCGCTGACAGCGGGGCTAACTGAATCAGTCCAGGGCTTTTCCGCCCTTCCCAACGTCAAGATTGAATTGCAGAAAATCGAGAGTGCCCTGACCTCTACAAAAAAGATCCTGAATCAGGACTTTACCAACAAAAACTTTGAAACCCAGTTCCAGGAATCTTCTCTTCCTGTAGTTCACCTGGCAACTCACGCCCAGTTCAGCTCCAATCCCGACGAAACCTTTATTCTCACGTGGGATGGCAAAGTTAAAGTCAAGGATTTGGACAAATTACTCCGGGCTGACAGCCAAAAGCGCAGCCCGGAATTACTGGTGCTGAGTGCCTGCGAAACCGCTCAGGGAGACAGACGCGCCGCACTGGGATTAGCTGGAGTCGCTGTGCGAGCGGGAGCTCGCAGTACCCTAGCCACCTTGTGGAAAGTTGCAGATAACACCACTGCTATTTTCATGGGAGAGTTTTATCGAGAGCTAGCCAACTCCACAGACACGAACCGAGTCACTAAAGCCCAAGCACTTCGCCGCGCCCAGCTGACTCTTTTGAAAAGTGGCATTTATCAGCACCCCTATTACTGGGCTCCTTACGTTCTGGTAGGGAATTGGCAGTAACCACTTCCTGATAAACTAGAAAGTAGGGTGCGTTAGCGAAGCGTAACGCACCCGATTTAGAGAGCTAGCTTCACAGAAAGGGTACTGGTAAACAAGTAATGATACCCAACCCCAGACAGCCCTCTTCTTATCCTCCCTCTGCGCCCTCTGCGCCTCTGCGGTTTATAAAATCATTACCTCTGCAGAAAACCCACAAAAAGTAGGGGCGTTCCGATCAGTAACGCTCCCAATTTTCATATCTCTTTAATCTTTACATTCCAAAAGGGAGCAGCACCCTGTCAATCCGAATAATCACGCCATTGCTCACCTGCACCGGCGGCGGAAGTGCGCTAGCATCATTCAGCTTCAGTTCCTGCCCAGTCGCGTCAATTTTGACAGTGCTCCCTTCAACAGTTGTGACTTCAGAAACTGCCACTTCCCCGTTGGGCGCAGAAATTTCACCGGCAACCAGATGGTAGTTCAGAACTTTACGCAGTTTATCTGTGTCCTGCAACAGCTCATCCAGCTTGCCCGCCGGCAACGCATCAAAAGCCTCATTCACCGGCGCAAAAACAGTAAAGCGCCCTTCTGACAATGTTTTAGTTAAACCGGCCATCTCCAGGGCAGTAGCGAACGTTTTAAATTCGCTCTTAGAGGCAATTTCCTGGGCCAGATCGCCGCTGCGGATGGGGACGCGACCGTGCTGAGAGGGCTGGAAAAAGCTAGCCGGTGGGTAATACTGAGCCAGCACGGGGACAGCGATCATAGCGCTAGCACTGGCCACCCCCACCAAGCCCGCCAACTTTTTCAGCCAGTCTTTGGCCTTTTGGGCACTCATGGGATTTTTCCCCTCATCTTTTCACAAGTATAATATAATCCTATCTAATTCGCATTTCTGCCGTCTCGGCGGCGCACCGCTGAACCGGCAAACAAGATATTAGGGCTAGAGAATATACTGAGGGCCAAACGAATGCTAGGGAAAGTAATAGGAGGACATTACAAAATCATCAGCCACTGCGGTGCGGGAGCGTTTGGCCAAACCTATTTGGCTCAAGACAGCCACTTACCCGACAGCCCCAAGTGCGTCGTCAAGCAACTCCAGCCTCAATCCACCGATCCCCTCACCCTGCAGGTTGCCAGACGCTTATTCGACACTGAAGCGCAAACCCTCTACAAATTGGGCAACCACCCCCAGATTCCGCGACTGCTGGCTCACTTTGAGGAAAATAACGACTTCTATTTAGTACAGGAATTCATTCTAGGTGAGGATCTCACTAAAGAAATGACTCCCGGAGTGCAGCTGAGTGAGTCCTACGCGATTTCCCTTTTGCAGGATATCTTGCCGGTTCTGGAGTACGTGCACCAGCAGCTCGTCATCCACCGCGATATTAAACCTTCCAATTTAATGAGGCGCGAGCGAGATGGAAAATTAGTGCTGATTGACTTTGGAGCCGTCAAAAAAATCAGCACTCAGGTGGTCAGTGCCGCGAGTGCCGCAGGTGCGTCAGGCTACGAGCGCACCGTCGCCATTGGCACGAGAGGCTACATGCCGCTGGAGCAGCTAGCAGGAACTCCGCAGTTTAACAGTGACATATATGCCTTGGGAATGACAGCTATCCAAGCCTTAACTGGGAAATGTCCGTGGGAATTAGAGCCAGACTTAAACACAGGTGAGGTTCTCTGGCGCTCGGAAGCGCAGGTTAGCGATGCCTTGGCTGCTATTCTCGACAAAATGGTGCGCCAAAGCTGCAGAGAGCGCTACCAGCGAGCCGGTGACGTTCTCAATGACATCCGCCAAATCGCCGATTTTTTACCCTCTCCCACAGAGACATTTCTGCCGGTTTCCGCAACTGAGCCCCATACTGACAGGGAAGATGCGCCGGCTCCCGCACCGCACAACCGGCTGCCTTCTCTAAAGCGCCGGCACATCTCGATCGCGCTGGCGGTGGCGGGCGCTCTCTTGGGCAGTCTCGAACTCACCCACCCTGCTGTCCGACCTCTCTATTATTTGCGCCAAGGCAATCAGTTCCTCGACTTAAACCGGCCAGAAGAAGCGCTCGATTCCTTTGATAAAATTATAGACGATCTCAACTCAGAAAACGCAGAAGCCTGGAAAGGTAAAGGCAATGCCCTGTTTCTGCTGGAGCGCTATGAAGGGGCGCTGGCTGCCTATGAAAAGGCACTCCAATTGCAGCCCAATGACCCAAAGACCTTAATTAACAAAGGCAAAGTTTTGTATCAGCTCGGGCGCTCCCGAGAGGCGCTAGACGCTCACGAACAGGCGATTAAAAGCGAACCGAATAATGCCGATGCCTGGAATGGGAAAGGGATTGCGCTCATCGGGATGGGGCGCTGGGAAGACGCTTTGGCAGCCTTTGACAAGGCGCGTGAAATCAAACCTCAAGATCCGACAGTATGGCAAAGTAAAGCGCTGGCGCTAGACTACCTGCAGCGCCGGCAAGAAGCAGCCAATATCTACGAAGAAGCGCTAGCCGTCTACGATAAAACGGTCAAAAGCAATCCAAACAACCTGACAGCCTGGGTTGACAGGGGTTCGGTATTAATGAAATTGCAGCGCCCCCAAGACGCTCTTGAGTCTTATGAAAAAGCGCTCAACATCAACCCTGATTTCTATACAGCCTTGCTCGGCAAAGGTACGGCGCTCAGTTTCTTGCAGCGCTTTGATGAGGCGCTGAAGTCTTACGATAAAGCCCTGGAAATCAGTCCCAAAGACTATCAAGCTTGGTACAACCGGGGCGAGCTCCTGGCGCAAGGTTTAAAAAACTACGAAGCAGCGGTGAAATCTTTTGACAGATCACTCGCACTCAAACCAAATTTCTATTCCGCATGGCTGGGGAAAGGACTGGCACTGACTTCGCTGACTCGCTACAGTGAGGCGCTGGTTGCCTTTGACAGAGCTAAAGACATCAGCGCCAGCGATCCCTGGCTCTGGGCTAACCGAGGTTTCGTACAAGAGAAGTTGAAGCAGAATAAAGACGCTATCGCTTCTTATGAGAAAGCGCTGCAAATTGACCCGAATTTCTCACCGGCAATCGAGGCTCTAAAACCGTTGCGGAAAATATAGGGCGTGGGGCATTGGGCATGGAGATTTTGGATTTTGGATTTTGGATTTTGGATTGGGGATTGGGAATTGGCTTTTCCCTAATCCCTAACCCTTTTCGTCGCGCCGGCGCACCGGCGGGCGAATTGACTCTCGCCCCACCATCATCATGCCGGCAACCCCCAAGCAGACAAACCAAATATATTGATACCAATATTCCCTCACCCGCTCCATCCAGCTCAGTTCTGGGTGCAGGCTGCTGATATACACTAGCAGCAGTACCATCGCCAGCCCCCCGAAGCCGATAAAAGTCAGACCGACTTGAATGCGAGCCGGCTGCAGTTCCTCATCCCCGATTGCCCCCCGGTCAATTTTGGCCAGTTCCGAGAGAAAAGCCTTCGCCCGCTCCAGCAGCGCCGGCGTCTCGCCTGCGCCAAAGCCGGCGACGGTTGCGCCCGAACCTGCTGCAGAGCCGGTGACATCGAGTTCGGGGAGCGCCGTCTCGGCATCCTGCAGCAGCTCCAGAGATTCGCGAGCCGGTGGCTCAGCAAATTCGAGCCGTTCTGGAGTGACCTCGGAGTTGGGTTGAGGTTCAAAATTCATAGAGGCGATTGTCAATTTTTAATGGCTAATTTATAATGGCAGCCGGGCGAGGGGCTGGTGGCGTGGGGAAAAAGAATCACCATGCCCCCATGCCCCGCGCCCTGTGCGAGCGTGACAAACGAGCGCTCGATCGTTATTATGAAGCAGAAGCCCGCAATTCGTCGAGGCGAGCCAAAACCTCGGCGCTGTGAACCGCCGGTCTGACGCCCACAAACGTCTCGCGGAGAATGCCATCAGGGTCGATAATAAACGTGTGGCGCATCGAGAGGTAGCCCAGCCAAGAGCCATAAGCCTTGCTGACGCTGCCATCCGTATCCGCTAGCAGCGGGAATTTCAACCCTTCGGAGTCACAGAATTCGGCGTGGGAATCCACATCGTCAGCACTGACGCCAAGGATTTGAGTGTTGCGGGCCAGATATTTGGGCAAATCTTGCTGAAACCGGCGAGCTTCTAGGGTGCAGCCAGATGTAAAGTCTTTCGGATAAAAATACAGGACCACCCATGTCCCTTTAAAGTCAGAAAGTGAAATTGAGCCTTCCCCGGTATTGGTAGGCAGGGTGAATGCGGGTGCCGGTAGATTCAAAGGAGGCAGCTGACCTCCAAGGGCAGTGGCGGCTGGGGTGCAATTGAGCCAAGTCAGGAATGCCAGACAGCAGGCAACTAGAACGCTGAAGAAACTGCGACGGGAGATCATGGTGAAAACTGAACACTCTACTTCACACAAGTTTACAATTAGGGGAGAAACTCTCGTTAAAATGCACTTGGGGTTCCTCGCGCGGCGGCAAAGTGGAACGAATGCCGCGCTTATTGCCACGAAAGGCCAATGAGGGGTAGTTATGACGCGGTATGCGTTAGTCGTTGGGATTGCGGATTATGACAGTTTGCCCAGTCTGACAAAGCCCACCCGCGATGCCGAAGCGGTGGCGCAGAGACTGGAAAAGCATGGTGACTTTAGAGTCGAGCGCTTTCCCAGGCGCTGGAATCCCGACAAGGACTGCTATGAGGTGGCGCAGGAGCGACTGACCGGCAAACAGCTCGGACAAGCACTGCGAGAGTTTCTGCAAAAGCAAGCCAGAGGGAGTGACGCACTCATCTATTTTGGCGGACACGGCATCACGATTACAGACGAGCTAGGGCAGCAGAAGGGCTATCTAGCCGCTTCAGACTGCACGATCGTCATGGAGGGCAAACAAATTGTCGGGCAGCAGAACGGGGTGGCGCTAGACAGTCTGAATTGCTTAATCTCTGAAGCTGACCTCAACAGTTTGGTGGTTCTGCTCGATTGCTGCCACGCGGAGTATTTTTTAGAGAGCCACTCAATCAGGCAAATCCTGTCTGCCTTTACCTACAAGCCAGACTCCCACTTGCTTGCAGCTTGTCGCAGCTTTGAGGGAGCTTATGAAGGCGGGCGATATGGCTGGGGACACAGTGCCTTCACCACAGCCCTGCTGGAAGGACTTCTGCCAGAGAATGCCGGCAGCGATGGGCTTGTCAGGGTCGATGAGCTGTTTGCCTGCATTTCCCGGAAACTGGAGGAAAAGCAGTTGCGCAGAAAGAAGGGTGACAGCGAATACCCTATCTGGATGGGTTCGGGCAACTCCCTGACTTTAGTCAGCTATCCGCCCAAACACACCCCGCGAAAAGCAGGTGTTACCTGTCCTTACCAGGGGTTGCTGCCCTTTGACCGGGCGAGCGCCCGCTTCTTTTTCGGGCGCAAGCCGGTGATCCAGAACCTGCGGCAAAAGCTGGAGGAGAGCAATTTTGTGCTGGCGATTGGGGCTGCCGGCAGTGGCAAGTCTTCCGCAGTCCAAGCAGGCTTGATTCCTTTGCTGGAAGCCAGCAGCTGGCGAGTCCTGGAACCGATTGTGCCTGGAAGCGAGCCGGTGGCGCAGTTGAAGCGAGCCTTAGCCGCGCTAGTGCCGGCAAATCACGCCCGAGAGCTTGACTCGCTGATCGACACTGCGCCCGACCTCCAGCCTGCCATTCAACTTCTGCCCGGATCGGAGCGCGTCTTGCTAGTCGTAGACCAGTTTGAAGAAGTGTTTGCCGTCCGCTCCCAACCGGCAGACCGGCACCGCTTCATCGAGCTCTTAACCCGGATTTCCCAGATTCCCTCTCGCCGGCTAGCCACTGTCATCCTCCTGCGGGCAGGTTTTCTAGAACCCTGCTTGGACTATCCATTGCTGACTGCGCTGATTCAAGAGCGGGCCGTTTACATCCCCGCTTTAACTGGAGTTGGTTTGCAGCAGGCGATCGCTGACCCCGCTTCCCTGAGTGGCTTCCCCCTGGAAACCGGCTTGCTGGAAGCTATCTTGGAAGATGTCAGTCAACAGAAGGCCGGCTTGTCGGAGCTGCAATTTGCCCTCACCCAACTCTGGCACCAGCGCGACCGGCACACCCGCCAGCTGACCTTGGCCAAGTACCGGCAGCTGGGAGGCGTCAGCTCGGCGCTCAACCGGCACGCGGAACAGCTGTACACCAGCTTCCAGCCGCAGCAGCAAGATTGGGTCAAGCAAATCTTCTTGCAACTGGTGCGGGAAGGCACCGGCATTCAGGACATGCGCCAGCGCCAGCCCAAATCCCAGCTGCTGGCGATTGCCGGTGACAGTCCGGATGAAAGACTTGCCCTCAGTGACAGTCTTGATCGGCTGGTTGCGGGAGGGCTGCTGGCCACTGGTGAGTCCGCCACAGGAGAAGTCTGGGTGCAGCTAGCCGGTGTTGCCTTGATGGACGGCTGGGAGCGCTTCGCCCAGTGGCGTCAGGAATACTGGCGTCTGCGGCTGTGCGGTGGTGCCGGTGAGGTTGTGGCGGCTCCAGAGTAATGTACAGTTTGCAACTGAGTGAGGCACACATAGATCGGTTCTCATATTAGTGAGGTACTGAGAAACCCGGTTTCTTTCAGAAACCGGGTTTCTCAGGCCATAGTTCATCCAACTGAAAACCACTATAGAACCGCGATATATAGCAGTTTTCACTTGCGTGGAGTACAGTTAGATCCCCCCCTAGCCCCCCCTTAAAAAGGGGGGGAACATTCTCTTGCGCCCCCCTTTTTAAGGGGGGTTGGGGGGATCTCCAGACTGTACTCCACCCAGATGCTTGCCCGCTATATAGGTTTAACCAATCGCACTTAACCGAGAAAAATCGTACCTGTATTCTCACCGACCTCTGCACCGAAAACGGCGCTCTGAACCTGAGTCAGCGGCGCTGTAACTCCTTCCACCACAGCCACTAAGTCCCTGGTAGAACCGTTTCTGTAGATAGCCAAATTGCTGCCGCTCACTTCTTGCGTGAAGTCATTAATACTGCCAGCCACCTCTATGACATCGACTCCCCGCTCGAAGTTGCTAATCAGAGCGTAGTCGCTGTTTCCCTGACCCAAATACAACTGTACCGCATTAGGCGTTGAAGGAGTGATGTAAGCGGCGGTAGAATAATTATCTGGGCCACTCGCACCGATGAGAGTGTCAATTTCTCCTGTCCCAGTTCCGATGACTGCGGTATCGTAAGGCTCAGAACTTACAACTTCATAGGGTGTCGCGTACAAGTATCGCGCCTGACCAAAGCCCTCAATCCTGTCATTCCCAGTCGTGCCAACGAATGTGGCAACCCGATTCTCAAATTGGCCATAACGGACAAAGTGTTCGTAGCCATACTTGAATAGGCCCTGATCCACTGCCGCCTTGACATCTGGATTTGATGCTAGGTAATCCTTCTCTGAGAAATTATTAACAGCGCCCAGGAAGAAAGTACCGCCTCCGGTGGGATCGCCAATCAAGGGTCTATCGACCTGAGTCAGGGGCGCTGTCACCCCTTCCAGCACGGCCACCAAGTCTCTGGAGCTTTTCTGATAAATGAAGAGATTTCCGTTTGCTACCTCTTGCGTGTAGTCCGCAGGCGTCCCCGCTAGCTCAATGCTATCTTCGGCAAATCCAAAATTTGCAATCAGAGCGTAGTCGCTGTTCCCCTGACCCAGATAAAACTGTACGGCAGTGGGATTTGAGGCTGACGTATAAGCTGCGAGCCCATAATGATCTGTACCCTCCGCACCGACAAGGGTGTCTCTTTCGCCCCTCCCCGTCCCGATTACAGCGTAATCGTAAGGGTCGGCACTGACTAATTCGTAAGAAGTTGGGTAAAAATATCGTAATTGGCCAAACCCTCGAATCAGGTCATTCCCAGCCGTGCCGGTGAAAGTGGGAACGCGACCCTCAAATTGGCCAAATTGTATCAAGTGAGCGAGTCCGGACTCTAAATCGCCGCGCTGGACTGCCTCCCTTACATCAGGATTTAAGGCCAAATAATCCCCTTCATCGAAAAACGGATAAAGTTCGCTATAGGTAAGTTCAGCCATTAGTCACACACCCTTTATTGATTTATTGGCCCGCACTCATCCCTTCTCAGTTTACACCAAGAGAAGCTGCTTAGAATGCCCGGCCTATAAATTGGAAAAGCTTATAATTGCCCGCATTATTATAAATTTATGTTATAGATTTGGGAGTTGTTCGTGGCAGAATGGCTTCAAAATCTCACCAAGAGCTAAAATAGGCCAACACTCGTTCACCCAGCGCCGCAGACGCCACTTTAAGAAACCAGGTTTCTTAAAGAAACCTGGTTTGTACACCCCAGGGGTAAAGTGCCCCCTTCAGCTACGGTTGCTTTGGCTAGAGCCGAACTAGATGAGGACGAAATCCTCAACCCCAATCAGGTTGCTTTCCACCCCACTCAGGGATGCCAGCAGCTCACCGGTGCCGGCAATACTGATGGAGGTGCCACCGGCACTAGCGGTGATCGACAGTTGCTCGAATCTCAGGGTGCCGGTCAGTCCCAGGAAATCAATCCCGTTAGCAAAGTCAGTGATTATATCACTTTCTTTGCCTTTTGTCAAGATAAAGGTGTCGCTGCCGGTGCCGCCGGTGAGGGTGTCGCTGCCGAAGTCACCGCAAAGGAGATCGTCGCCATTGCTGCCGGTGAGACTGTCACTGCCTTTGCCACCGTGCAGGGTGTCATTGCCCGAACCCCCATCCAGGGTGTCAGCGCCCTGATTGCCATTGAGCGCGTCTGCGCCCTCCCCGCCATTGAGGCTATCCTTGCCTTTATTGCCAAACAGGATATCAAACCCATTGCTGCCGAGCACGGTGTCAGCGCCTTTGCCGCCACAGAGGGTATCGTCGCCCTCTCCCCCATCAAGCAGATCCGCGCCCTGATTGCCATTGAGCAAGTCATTGCCCTCCCCGCCACTGAGGCTATCATTGCCGAGGTTGCCCAATAGGACATCAAACCCACTTCTACCAAATAGGGTGTCACTGTCTTTCCCCCCGCACAGGGTATCGTCGCCTTCCCCTCCATCCAGGGAATCAGCGCCCATATTGCCGGAAAGCAAATCGTTGCCGTCTCCGCCATCAAGGGTGTCAGCGCCCATATTGCCCTGGAGGGTATCCGCGCCGCTGGTGCCGGTGAGGGTATTGTCGCCGGCATCTCCAGTTAGGATATTGCCGCTTGTACTGTCATCATTGGTGGGGGGGTTGGGATTTGCTGGTATGCTGCTGGTATCGCCGGGAAGGGGGGTTGTGCCGGCATCTCCTGTCAGGGTGTCGCCAACCGTATCGCCGGGAAGGGTAGTTGTGCCGGCATCTCCTGTCAGGGTATCGCCAACTGTATCTCCGGGAAGGGTAGTTGTGCCGGCATCTCCTGTCAGGGTATCGCCAACTGTATCTCCGGGAAGGGTTGTGCCGGCATCTCCTGCGAGAGTGTCGCCAACTGTATCTCCGGGGAGGGTTGTGCCGGCATCTCCTGTGAGAGTGTCGCCAACCGTATCGCCGGGAAGGGTTGCGCCGGCATCTCCTGCGAGAGTGTCGCCAACTGTATCTCCGGGGAGGGTTGTGCCGGCATCTCCTGTGAGAGTGTCGCCAACCGTATCGCCGGGAAGGGTTGCGCCGGCATCTTCCGTCAGGGTGTCGCCAACCGTATCTCCGGGAAGGGTTGCGCCGGCATCTCCTGTAAGAGTGTCGCCAACCGTATCTCCGGGAAGGGTTGCGCCGGCATCTTCCGTCAGGGTGTCGCCAACCGTATCTCCGGGAAGGGTTACGCCGGCATCTTCCGTCAGGGTGTCGCCAACTGTATCGCCGGAAAGGGTTGCGCCGGCATCTTCTGTTAGGGTATCGCCAACTGTATCGCCGGAAAGGGTTGCGCCGGCATCTTCTGTCAGGGTGTCGCCAACCGTATCTCCGGGGAGAGTCGTGCCGGCATCTTCTGTAAGAGTGTCGCCAACCGTGTCGCCGGGGACAGTTGCGCCGGCATCTTCTGTCAGGGTGTCGCCAACCGTATCTCCGGGGAGAGTCGTGCCGGCATCTTCTGTAAGAGTGTCGCCAACCGTATCGCCGGGAAGGGTTGTGCCGGCATCTGCGGAAAGGGTATCGCCAACTGTATCTCCGGGAAGGGTTGCGCCGGCATCTCCTGTCAGGGTATCGCCAACTGTATCTCCGGCAAGGGTTGCGCCGGCATCTTCTGTTAGGGTATCGCCAACTGTATCTCCGGGGAGAGTCGTGCCGGCATCTTCTGTAAGAGTGTCGCCAACCGTGTCGCCGGGGACAGTTGCGCCGGCATCTTCTGTCAGGGTGTCGCCAACCGTATCTCCGGGGAGAGTCGTGCCGGCATCTTCTGTAAGAGTGTCGCCAACCGTATCGCCGGGAAGGGTTGTGCCGGCATCTGCGGAAAGGGTATCGCCAACTGTATCTCCGGGAAGGGTTGCGCCGGCATCTCCTGTCAGGGTATCGCCAACTGTATCTCCGGCAAGGGTTGTGCCGGCATCTTCTGTCAGGGTATCGCCAACTGTATCTCCGGGAAGGGTTGTGCCGGCATCTTCTGTAAGAGTGTCGCCAACCGTATCGCCGGGAAGGGTTGCGCCGGCATCTCCTGTCAGGGTATCGCCAACCGTATCGCCGGGAAGGGTTGTGCCGGCATCTCCTGTCAGGGTATCGCCAACCGTATCGCCGGGAAGGGTTGTGCCGGTATCTTCTGTAAGAGTGTCGCCAACTGTATCTCCGGGAAGGGTAGTTGCGCCGGCATCTTCTGTGAGAGTGTCGCCAACCGTATCTCCGGGAAGAGTAGTTGTGCCGGTATCTGCGGAAAGGCTATCGCCAACTGTATCTCCGGGAAGGGTAGTTGCGCCGGCATCTTCTGTGAGAGTGTCGCCAACCGTATCTCCGGGAAGAGTAGTTGTGCCGGTATCTGCGGAAAGGCTATCGCCAACTGTATCTCCGGGAAGGGTAGTTGTGCCGGTATCTTCTGTAAGAGTGTCGCCAACTGTATCTCCGGGAAGGGTAGTTGCGCCGGCATCTTCTGTGAGAGTGTCGCCAACCGTATCTCCGGGAAGGGTAGTTGCGCCGGCATCTTCTGTCAGGGTGTCGCCAACTGTATCGCCGGGGAGAGTTGCGCCGGCATCTTCTGTCAGGGTATCGCCAACCGTATCTCCGGGAAGGGTAGTTGCGCCGGCATCTTCTGTGAGAGTGTCGCCAACCGTATCTCCGGGAAGGGTAGTTGTGCCGGTATCTGCGGAAAGGCTATCGCCAACTGTATCTCCGGGAAGGGTAGTTGTGCCGG
>JAHHHT010000052.1 GCA_019359235.1 Oscillatoria princeps RMCB-10 | reverse complement strand
GGAAGGGTAGTTGCGCCGGCATCTTCTGTGAGAGTGTCGCCAACCGTATCTCCGGGAAGGGTAGTTGTGCCGGTATCTGCGGAAAGGCTATCGCCAACTGTATCTCCGGGAAGGGTAGTTGTGCCGGTATCTTCTGTAAGAGTGTCGCCAACTGTATCTCCGGGAAGGGTAGTTGCGCCGGCATCTTCTGTGAGAGTGTCGCCAACCGTATCTCCGGGAAGGGTAGTTGCGCCGGCATCTTCTGTGAGAGTGTCGCCAACTGTATCTCCGGGAAGGGTAGTTGCGCCGGCATCTTCTGTGAGAGTGTCGCCAACCGTATCTCCGGGAAGGGTAGTTGTGCCGGTATCTGCGGAAAGGCTATCGCCAACTGTATCTCCGGGAAGGGTAGTTGTGCCGGCATCTTCTGTAAGAGTGTCGCCAACTGTATCTCCGGGAAGGGTAGTTGCGCCGGCATCTTCTGTGAGAGTGTCGCCAACCGTATCTCCGGGAAGGGTAGTTGCGCCGGCATCTTCTGTCAGGGTATCATTGCCCCCTTCTTCTGACACAGGCGTCTCATCTGTGACTTCGCCCGCTGGGTTGACTGTCAAGTCGAAGCTATCGCTGACACTCTCACCGGCAGTGTCGGTTGCCGTCACTTGGATGCTGAGAGTGCCGGCATCCCCATTGGCGGGCGTTCCAGAGAAAGTGCCGGTTGATGAGTCGAAACTCAGCCAAGCCGGAAGCTGAGAGCCTGATAACAGTGTGGCATTATAGCTCAAACTGTCACCGCTGTCAACATCAGCGAACGTGCCGGCATCCAACTGGAAGTTAAAGGCTGTGTCTGCAGCTGCCTGAAAATCGCCGATCGGGTTGGCGACTGTCGGGGCGCTGTTATTGCCGACTCGGACAGCAACAGTCGCCGTGGCCAAGCCGCCAAAGCCGTCGCTGACGGTGTAGGTGAAGGTGTCAATGCCGGTAAAGCCCGGATCGGGAGTGTAGGTGACGCTTTGACCGGGGTCAACGGCGATCGCCCTCACCCAGTTATTCATCCCCGAACCCAAGGCTGACCAACTGCTGCCATCCCACTGAGCGATGTAGTTGGCATTTACCCCCCCCGCCGAGGTGAAATTGCCACCGGCATACAAGTCTGTACTACTTTCAGCGAGCACCATGCCCTGGCCATTCAGGCCGCTGCCTAAAGGCGACCACTCACTGCCATCCCACTTGGCGACGTGGTTGGCACTCACTCCCCCTGCTGTGGTGAACCAGCCGGTGGCATACAAATCAGAGCCATCTTTGGCCAGGGCATTGACCTCCTGATTCATGCCGCTGCCCAGTGGCGACCAACTGCTGCCATCCCAAGAAGCGATGTAGTTGGCACTCACCCCGCCCGCGCTGGTGAAAGGGCCACCGGCATACAGGTCTGTGCCATCCCCAGCCAGGGCGTAAACCCAGTGATCGGTGCCGCTGCCCAAGGGCGACCAATTGCTGCCATCCCACTTGGCGACGTGGTTGGCACTCACCCCGCCCGCTGTGGTAAACCAGCCACTGGCATACAAATCAGAGCCATCTAGGAGTTGGGCATTGCTCACCCCATCTAAGCCGCTGCCTAAAGGCGACCAACTGCTGCCATCCCACTGGGCGATGTGGCTAGCCGCACTCCCGCCTGCTGTGCCGAACCAACCAGTAGCATACAGGTTGCTGCCATCATCAACGGCGATTGACTCGACCAAGTTCTCCACGCCACTGCCTAAAGGCGACCAACTGCTGCCATCCCACTTGGCCAGACCGTTGGCAGGAGTGCCGCCTGCTGTGGTAAACCAGCCAGCGGCATACAGGTTATTGCCATCGAGGGCGATTGACGTCACCAAGTTATCCACGCCGCTACCTAAGGGCGACCAACTGCTGCCATCCCACTTGGCGACGTGGTTGGCACCGGCACCACCTGCTGTGGTGAACCAGCCACCGGCATACAAGTCCTGATTAATCTTCACCACGCCATGCGTGCCATTGGTGACACTGACCACTTGCAGGTGGTCTCCATCCGGGTCCATATCCCCATCGAGGGCATCAATTTTCACCGCAATGCCCGGATCGGTAGCTGCCGTATCCGCCTCGGCAATCGGATTGCCGTTCACCCTCAAGTCGAAGCTATCGCTGACACTCTCACCGGCAGTGTCGGTTGCCGTCACTTGGATGCTGAGAGTGCCGGCATCTCCATTGGCGGGCGTTCCAGAGAAAGTGCCGGTTGTTGAGTCGAAACTCAGCCAAGCCGGAAGCTGAGAGCCTGATAACAGTGTGGCATTATAGCTCAAACTGTCACCGCTGTCAACATCAGCGAACGTGCCGACATCCAACTGGAAGTTAAAGGCTGTGTCTGCAATTGCCATCTGATTCAAGATGGGATTGGCAACTGTCGGCGCGTCGTTAATGGGATTGACAGTAATGGCGAAATCGGTGCTGCTGATATTGCCGCCAAAACCGTCAGTAGCAGTAAAGCTGAAACCGTCGCTGGCAGTTTCACTGCCATTGTGAGTGTAGGTGAGATTGCCATTATTGATGTCCGCTTGGGTGAACGTGTCGTTAACGGCAAGGGCGGTATTGTTCAGCTTCAGAGTGCCATTAGCAGGCAGTGCGGTCACGGTGTGGGTAATCGCATCCCCGTCAGCATCCGCAACCATTAGCAGGGATGGGGTAATCGCAGCAGTTCCCGCTTCATCCAGGATTAAGCCGGTGTTGATTTCAAGAGCCGGTGCGGTGTTGTCTGGGGCATCGTATGCAATCGTGATAGTTGGGTCAGAGTCCCAGTCCCCCCAGGTATCGCCGTAGAGATTTAATCCAAATCCCTCTTCGCTATAGGGAATTGACAAAGTAACGCTGACATCTTCCCCCGGAACTATTCCAAGTTCGTCAATCGTCACCTCCGAAATTTTTACCTTAGGGCTGTCGCCGGTCCTGAATTTATATTCCAGATAAGTGCCGGTTTCGTCAACTGTCCAAGTCGTCAGCCACCCATATTGAGAAGCTCCATCCCAAAGGTGATTTTCTTGGTATCCCAATCCGTCGCCCGGATCTCCTGGCATTGTCCAAGAGCCTGCATTTACCCCATTAAAATTAACGTTGAGGGTTGAAGGCCAGTTCAAATTTGACCCGGGATATTCAGAACTCACCTCTGCGGTGTAGCTGAATGACTTAATTGTGGATTGGGTTGGAATATTGAGGGAATAATTCCAGGTCATCGAACCCGAGGTGAACCACAGCAAGTCACCTTCGTCGCGGTCAGGCCGCCCGAATACTGCTTCATCGTCGAGAGAGCCTATGGCGGAACCATCTTCGCGATAAAGACCTGTATAGGGCCCGTAAACATCGTAAGCGGAATACTCACCGGGTTCTAAGGACTGGGTGTATATCTGTAAGGGTTGAGTGTTTGAGCCGAGTTTAGCAACCCAAGCATCATGCTCTCCGGCATTGCTGGCTCCCAAATCGCCTTCGGTTAATCCGCAAATGTAGACCTGAAGAGCGCTATCGACTGCTATGTCAAAGGAGTATTCCGTACTGGCCGTACCGAACTGCTTCACCCACTGCTCGGTTCCGGTGCTGTCATACTGGGCAACCCAGAGATCGCCACCCCCGGCATTGCTGTCGCCCAAAGCGCCTTCGGTTTTTCCCGTCAGGTAGAGATTGCCGGCGCTATCCACCGTCACTCCGCCGGCGTACTCATCCATTGGAGTCCCGAACTGCTGCACCCACTGGAGGTTGCCATTAGAATCATATTGGAGGAGCCAGGCGTCAGAGAGCGTGTCTCCCACAATATAGACTTGGCCTGTGCTGTCCACTGCTTTTACGTCAAAGAAGTAGTCACAACCGGTACCCCCCAACTGCTTCACCCACTGCTGGTTGCCGTTGCTGTCATACTTGGCTGCCCAGGCGTCATAATCCCCGGCATTGCTGCCGCCCAAAGCGCCCAAAGTGGAGCCGATGATGTAGACATTGCCAGCGCTATCGGTGGCAACATTCCTGGAGTCGTCATAATCAACAGACCCCAACTGTGCGGACCACAGTTCGGTGCCGCTACTGTCATACTTAGCCACCCAGGCGTCACACTCACCGGCATTGCTGCCTGCCAAAGCCCCCCAAGTGTTGCCCACAATGCAGACATTACCAGCGCTATCGGTGGCAATGCCAGATGGCATGTCTTGACCGGCAGATCCCAGCTGCTTAACCCACTGCTGGGTGCCGCTGGCATCATACTTGGCTATCCAGGTATCCCACCCTCCGGCACTGCTGCCCCCCAACTCGCTATAGGTGGCTCCCGTAATATAGACATTAGCTGCGCTATCGATGGCAATGCCACAGGAGTTGTCACTGCTGGCACTCCCCACATGCCTCACCCACAGCTGGCTGCCGGTGCTGTCATACTTGGCTAGCCAGGTGCCATAATCGCCGTCACTAGCGCCATAGGTGTCTCCCGAAATGTATACATTGCCTTGGCTATCCACGGCAACCCCTCTGGATTCGTCCCAACCGGCACTCCCCAACTGCTGAATCCATTCGATGCTGGGCGGTTCGCCAAAAACGCCGCTGTAGGCTTCCATCACCGGCTTTTCAAACGCCAAACAAGCCTCAATCTCCCCAGTAGTGACCTCCAATTCCCAGTCACCCCCCAATGCCGCACTGCCTGTCCGGCGGGCGGAAGCGGCAACCGGAACGCCTGCCAGCCGGCTCACCTCTCTCACAAAGGCTTTACCAATATCCCCGGCTGCCACTTCGCACCCATATATAAGGATGCCGGCATTATGGTTGAGAGCCGCTGACCACTGTTGCAATTGACTGGCATAGTGCCCGAGAGTGTCGTGGCTTAGTTGTGCGGAACCCAGCTTTAGGGTTGCAGGACTGCCGTGCGAGATAATGTGGAGGCTAGAAATGCCTTGGCTGCGGCTGAGTGTGTCGCCGATCTGTTCTACGCCGTCTCTCACCGGGTCAAGGACTATCACCTCGGCTCCAGCTACCACACCGGCGCGGAGGAACTTCCAGTCTTTAACAGCTGGGTCAATGATAACAACAGAATCACCTTTGGCTGTCGCGTAACTGGCAGTAAGGGCGATGTTCTCTTTGCGGGCACCGACAAGGTGTGCCCCTACTGCAGGGTCGGTAGTGTTTTCCATTATCCACCTCCAAGGCGGATCTTTCCTGATGTATGAATTGACTGGACTCAGGCAGGTATGTGGGACGACGGTATTCCTGTCGCGATGCCGATTGCTGGATGGGACATCCCCCTGCCTTAGCGCCATCACACCGATTCTATTCGGCTCCACTAGAGAAATGGTCGTAAAAGACACAAAACTTAAAAATGATAAGTAATTAGGCTTAGTCAGGGGTGGGACATCGGTCAGTGAATCGGCACAGGGGGCGCGACTGCACCCGCAAGCTGCACCCGCTGTCAAACCAGCCGCAAAAATGTCAGAGGCTTCCAGTGCCAAGCGGCACCAGCGCACAGTTGCTGCCGGCTAGCCTCTGGGGCAGCGCCGTCCGCAAACCTCTGATACGATTGGGATGGAACAGCAACTGCCCTGTACTGCCTGTCATGTAAAAAAATTATGGATTTGTCAGCCAATGCAATATTCGTTTACCTGCTGGTCGCAATTTTCAGCCTGATGCTGGTGATGATTGCCCTGCACTTTCTCATTAAGATTATAGAATATTTAGTGCGTGAAGCCATAGAAGCTTACCTTCATCTAGCTTCTACAAATCGGGAAGATAGAGCGGAAAGTTTAGAAATTTCTTGGACAGAGAATCAAAGCGGCGACTCGGAAACGGCACTTAGAAGCGACTCTCAACGAGGGAGGCGGTGGAAAAACCTAGAGCTCGCCGTCCTTCTATGGCTTTTTCTGGCCACCATGTCTTTACCCATCTCATTCAAGTTTTTCTCTCAGCAACAATCTCCCCTTCCTGTAGCCGGAAGTAAGGCCGGTGTGGCAACGCCTTCTCCCGCAACTCCCGCACCTGCCGGTTTAGACTATAGCAAATTGCAAGACTATTTAAACCTAAAAAACTGGAAATATGCTGACGAAGAAACCTATGAATTGCTCTTGAAACAGGCAGGAGAAAAGTCCCAGCAGAGAGGGTACATTGAGTACATTGAGCTGGAAAGCTTTCCTTGCAACGAACTCAAAAAGATTGACAGCCTTTGGCGAGAATCGAGTGATGGAAAGTTGGGCTTCAGCGCCCAGCAAATCATCTACAAAGAGCGGGGTCAAAACTGGCAAAAGATGTACGACCAAATTGAATGGGGGCGCTTGCAAGGCGACCGCTTTGTTCTGCTTGTTGACAGAGAGCTGAACTGGCAAACTAGGAGGCTGGAATACAAATCTGGAATGGCACCGAATTTTGAAAACCCTCCTGCCGGCCATTTGCCTGTTACAATAGGTATTGTCCGCGGCAAAGAATTCCCCCAGTTTGCCGAGTTATGCGAATTTTAAGCTGGTCTTAACCGAATCTTAACCTTACTGCCCGGGCGGCATTTGCCAGAAACTTAAGAAACCTGCGCACAAGAAACCCGGTAGGGGCGGGTCCCCGTGCCCGCCCCCTTCTGCGGGCCCTTCCGCCCCTACCGGGTTTCTCACCACCGTTTCTTGATGTTCCGTTTATTTCGTGCCAGCCTCCTCAGAACCAAAAGCTTCACGCACGCAGCACTGTAGCGCAAGCCGCACTCCCAAAACCGGCATCTTTCAGGATGATGTGGCGCTTGGAGTCAATCGCAATCAGCCCTTGCAGCTTTAACTGTCCGAAGAGTCGGGTGACAGTAACCCGGCTGGTACTGATGGCGCTGGCAACATCCTGGTGCGTCAGGCGAATGCTCAGGCGAGTTCCTCCCGCCACCGGCTGGCCAATTTCCTGCTTTAGGAGCACCAGCAGCTGGTGCAAGCGATCCTCCACCCGTCGCAGTCCCGAAATCGCTAACAGCGCTTCCATTTGTCGCAGCCGCCGGTTCAGTTGCGGCAGAAGCTGGTGAGACAGCTCGGGCGAAGCTTCTATCTCCTCGAGGGAAAACCACATCAAGTATACATCTGAAAGTGCCTTAGCCTGGTAAATGTGCAAGAACGTTAACCACGGGCCAAAGCACATCGAAGGCCCAACCCAACCCAGCAACCCCTCTTCACCACTCGGATAGAGAGTGCTCAGCTGCACTAGACCTTTGCAAACCTGCCAGACGCCTTGCGGCTTCGTGGGAATCGGTTCCCCCTTGGAATAGTGATGCAAGCGACGCTCTTGGCTGGCGTCCTGCGGGTCTGTTTCTAGAATCGCTCTCGAAGTGGGGCCCATGCCTGTAAATCCCAGCCAGGAAACACTGGTTTGAAAACCTCGCCTCCAATTTAGACAGCCCAGGTAAAATCCAGGTAATCGTTAGATTAGCGACACACTAAATTTTCCAGGCAGACCTTAGAGACATAAAGAAAAGTGAAGGAGCCAGAAACCGGGTTTCTTATGGCTGTGGGCCATTACATATCTCTTGACCCAGGAAAAGAAACCCGGTTTCTCACACCCTGGCGGCCTTAACAATTATTTATAAACAGTCTCTTAACCAGGATCGCCGGCTTGCCTGCCAGAAAGCCCCCAGAACACTGGTACGGATGGGCTCACCAGCAATCTCTCGCTCGCCGCACCGGCTATTTATAAACCGCAGCGACTTAAAAATTGCCCCGCCGGCACAAAAACGGGACTTACGCACAACTATGAAAGAAACCGGGTTTCTGGTTCTGGAACGAGGGCTGATAGTCTTGACTTCTGGTTCAGAAACCCGGTTTCTGCGTAAGTCCTAAAAAAAAGGCACAAAAAGTACCCTTTAAAAATTTTTAATTTTTCATCTTTAATTCATTGCCCCATCCGCAGACTCAGGCACTGCCGGCACTTGACCGTTCCCCGACGCCTCCTGCGGCTGGAGAAATTCACAGCGGAAGGCTAGCCGCGTTTCTCGACTCAGATAGCGCTGCTGCAGGGGCTGCCACTTTTGCCAGGCCTCGCAGCGGGTTTGGGCCAGCTGTTGGGCCAGAGCCGGCAGGGCGCTGTCAATCTCCTCATCCAGCACATCCCCCAGCACCTCTCCTAAAACCAGACTGTCTTGAATCTCACCCAAGACTTCTTGGATCTCCTTCATCTCTTCCACACAAGCCGCATAGCTAGCGCCATAGAGTCCACTAAACAGGCTCATTTGGTAGCGCACGCGCTTCACTTGCTTGCGCAGGCTGTGCACAAGCCGTCCACTTGAGGCTAAAATTTCCTCAACAGCTTTCAGCTTCAACTCCTCAGACAGCGGAATTTCGGCCTCAAAGACTTTCACCCCCACCAGCCAGCCCGGCTCCAGAAACAGCCGGCTCACTTGCGGGAGCAGTAAATCTGGCAGCACCTCCTGAATCTTGAGCTGAGCGATTTCCTGATAAGCTGGCTTTTTCAGCCACTCTTTCAAAGCCTGCTTCAGCTTCTTGTAGGGTTGGGCGTGCAGAGTTTCTCGCACTTGTGAGAAAGCCTCACGCCGCTGTTTGGCCAGCCGCTCTAGCGCCGTGTCCAGCCCGTCCTGTTGTTCACGGGGTAAACTGGGTTTGTACCGGCTCTCCAGCGCTTCCAGCATCACGTCCAAATCTCGCAGCGCCCCCAGCCGGCGGGCGATTTTCCCAATTTTGCTCTCGCCGGCTGCTTTTGGCAAGTCCAGTGCCGGCGCGAAACCCGTCACCGCCGAGCGCAGCCGGCGCATCCCCACCCGCATTTGGTGCAGCGCTTCCGGATCTCGGTCTTTGAGGACATCCGCTTCGTGCTTGAGAGTTTTCTCAAAGTGTTTCTGAATTGCCAGATAAGCCCACTCTCCTAAGCTGTCGGCTTTGGGGATTTCAGATTCTTTCATAACAGCTGCTGGCTCCAAACCTTAGCTCTGGCGCAATCGAGAGGCATCTTCCGGCCCATGCAAGACACTTCATTATAGCATGCTTTCCTATTTTCAGCAAGAGGGCGGCACCGCTGATTTTCTTGGGACACCGGTATTGGCCTGAGTGGCGAGCGGGCGGGATTCATGACTTGCCGTCAAAGCGCCTGACGCGCCAGGATCTGAATAGCGTCTTGTAGAAGACTTGGGTTTATCGTGTCTGACTGTCCCATCTCACTCTTCCATCTCATGCTGCAATATCAAAGCAGAGCCATCGCAATTCTCTGACCCCGATCCTCACTCCCCCCAAGACTCACCGAGCCTACTGACCCACCATGAAACGCAAACCTGGCGATTCCGGTTTTAATTACACATCCCTGGCACTGTTTGGCGGTACCTTTGTTTTGGGCGTTGGCATTGGCATTGCCTTTAGCTCCACAGCCAACCTCAGCCCCGAAAACGTCGCCTCCCGCGAAGTGATTGACCGCAGCGCGCCGAATCCTGAACTGTGCATCCAGTATGGAGCCAGCGCCGTCGTTATGGACGCCCGCATCTTTATGACGCTCAATCCGTTTAATGTCTATGTCGCTCAGCCCAGCATGCGACCGGGCTGCGTGCTGCGCACGAATAACTGGGCCATTCTGGAGCAAAGAGGACTGATCAAACCGGAAGAAGTGCGCGACTGTAAAAATCGCATGAATACGTTTGGCTTCACCGGCACTCTGGAGGGCTCGCCCCTGATCAGTTGCATTTACCAGAATGAAGCCGCCAAGAACTTCTTCCTCAATCAGCCCGGTGCGGGAATGCCGGCACCAGAAACGGACAAATTCTAAGGGGCACGCCGCTCCTGCGGAGCCGCAACGCTTACGCATCGGGCAGCCCTCGTTCCGGGGAGCCGGTCGAGAAACGAGGTTTCTTTAAGAAACCTCGTTTCTGCCCGCCTTTTCTGCCCGCCCGCCTGTTTGCCCTCGTTCCGGGGGCGGGCACGGGGGCACCGCCCCTACCGCCTGGGAACGCCTGTTATATAAAAAACAATCCACCGGAAATTATAATATTTTACCGCCTGAAACAGAAAGAATTTGGGATTGTTTCAGCCATCCTCCCTCAAAAGACCCCAAGTGAGTGGTAGTGATCAGGGTTTGAAACCGCTCCTGAATCGCTTCCAGCAACTGGTGCTGCCGGTGGGGGTCTAACTCAGCCAAAACATCATCGAGCAGCAGCAGCGGGGGTTCCCCCACCACTTCTTCGATCAGCTTTAACTCAGCCAGCTTCAGCGCCAGCACCAGAGTCCGCTGCTGTCCCTGAGAGCCATACGCCCGTGCCGGCGTGCCGTTGATAGTCAGCTCAATTTCGTCTCGGTGAGGCCCGACGAGGCTGGTGCCCTGGTGCAGTTCCGGGATCGCTTTTTGCCGGATTTGCTCGAGAAAAGCTTGCCGCACCTTTTCCGGATCGTCGCGCACCGGCAATTCACAAACCGCCCCGATATGGGGCGCGTACCTAATTTCCAGTCTCTCTGTCCGACCGCTGATCAGCTGGTGCCAAAGACTCGCCAGGGGGGCCAGCCGCTCAATGGCCCGCGACCGCCGCCGCGTGACGCGGGAGCCGGCGATCGCCAGCTGGGCGTCCCAGAGCGCCAATTCCGCACTCTCACTGCTGGCTTCTGACTTCTGAATTCTTTTTAACAAAGCGTTGCGCTGGCGCAAAACTTGGTGGTATTGCTGCAAGAAGTGAGCGTAGACCGGTTCGAGCTGCACTACCAGAGCGTCCAGCCAGTTGCGCCGGTGTTCAGGCCCGCCGCGCACCAGATCCAAATCCAGACTGGAGAACTGCACCGCATTCAAGATGCCCAAAAAGTCCAGCTGGCGGCGCACGCATGAGCCATTGACAGCGCAGGTGCGGCGGGAGTTGCTGCGCAGGGTTATGGCCAGCTCCACCGGCCCCGTCTCTCGGGCCAGGGTGGCGGCGAGGCTGCCGGCGGCTTCCCCCTCCCGGATCAGTTCCCGATCTCGTCCCGTGCGGTGGCTTTTGAGCGTCGCCAGCAGCGCCACCGCTTCCAGCAGATTGGATTTCCCTTGTGCGTTGTCGCCCACCAATATCGTTTTGCTCGCTAAAAACTCAACCTGCTGTTCTCGGTAGTTGCGAAACTGTCGCAGATGCAGTGTTTTGAGATACATGGGTTAGGGCATGGGGCATGGGGCATGGGGCATGGGGCATGGGGCATGGGGCATGGGGCATGGGGCACCCAGCTGTCCGGGCTATTTTTTCGCCTAGGGCGACATTTATTATTTCCGGAAGAAAGCATATATACAAAACCTGTCTCAAGCCCGTTATTTGTAAAAACTATTTTATCGGATTTTATTAAATGCGATCGAGTGGCGTTCGCAGTGAGCGTGCTATCCCTGCTAAAACCCAACCCCTAACCACTGGGCATCATCGCATCATCGCATCATCGCATCATCGCATTGCTTGCAGGTGTCAGGTGTCAGGGGTTAGGGATTAGGGATTAGAGATTAGAGATTAGGGATTAGGGGAAGAAGTTTTAGGTTTCAAGTCTACCATCTAACACCTAACACCATCACCCTCACACCTAACACCTAACACCTATAGCGTTTCTCATCCTTTGTGAGGTATTGAGAAACCCGGTTTCTTAAAGAAACCGGGTTTCTGGGCCATAGTTCATCCAACTGAGAACCGCTATACCACCTAACACCTAACCCTAGGATTTTTTGGACTGATACCAGCGAATAAACAGCTTTTCCAGCTCAATCCAAACAAACATCAAAGCGCTGAATCCCAGGCAGATAGCGAGTTCTTCGGGAGTCAGGAAGTGAGTTCCAAAAAAAGCTCGCAGGGGCGGAACGTAAACCAGCATCAGCTGCAAAATGCTGGTGGCGAGCACGGCTCCCCAAACAAATATATTGGTGAGCGGATTCATTTCTATCGTCAGCTGAGTGTTGGAGCGAATCGCCAGCGCGTGACCCATCTGCGCCAGACAGAGGGTTGTGAACACCATCGTCTTCCACCGGTCTGGACTGAGATTTTGCCCGACAAGCGCGGGAGCGTGAGTGTGGGTGTAAGCCCACTCCATGAGGACAATCGTCAGAAAGGCAAAAATAACGCCAATCCGAATCATGTAGGAGCCCAGCCCCCGGGCGAAAATGCTCTCTTTCGGATCGTGGGGCGGACGCAGCATCACATTCGGTTCCGCCGGCTCGACAGCCAAAGCCAAAGCCGGCACGCCATCGGTGACTAAGTTCATCCAAAGAATTTGCAAGGGGCTGAGGGGGACACCTCCGAGCCCGAGAATCGGGGCGGCGGCAATGGTGATCACCTCACCAATGTTACTGCCGAGAATGTATTTAATAAAACGCCGAATGTTGGTGTAGACGGTTCGCCCTTCCTCAGTGGCGGCGACAATGGTGGCGAAGTTGTCATCCAGCAGCACCATGTCGCTGGCTTCCTTGCTCACGTCAGTGCCGGTGATGCCCATTGCAATCCCGATGTCAGCCTGCTTGAGGGCTGGGGCGTCGTTGACGCCATCGCCGGTCATGGCGACAAATTGACCCTTGGTCTGCAAAGCTTGCACAATCCGCAGTTTGTGTTCTGGGGCGACGCGGGCGTAGACGCTGACTTGTCCGACCTCTTTCTCCAAGTCTTCCTGGCTGAGCTTTTCTAATTGCTGGCCTGTCAGGACGCGATCGCCCGGTTGGGCGATGCCCAGATCCTGGGCGATGGCGCTAGCGGTCAGCTGGTGATCGCCGGTAATCATAATGGGGCGAATGCCGGCCAGCCGGCACTTGGCCACGGCTTCCCGCACTTCCGGACGGGGCGCGTCCAGCATCCCCACTAATCCCAGCCACACCAACTCGTGCTCGCTGGTTTCCTCGGAGCCTTCTGGGGGCACACTGTCCCAAGACTTGCAGGCAAAGCCCAGCACCCGCAGCCCCCGAGCCGCCATCTGGTTATTTTGTTCCAGGATGCGATCTCTTTGCTCATTGCTCAGCGGCTCTACCCGCCCCTCAACCTGAATGTGAGTGCAGCGCTCTAAGGTTAATTCTGGGGAGCCTTTGGTGAACATTACATAAGGCAACCCCTCAGTGTTTCCGGCTGATTGCTCGCTGCTGTCAGCTGTGAGGGACAAACCCTGAAAAATTTCCGAATTTTGACAGATGGCGCTCATGCGCTTGCGTTCCGAGGAAAAGGGGAACTCCGCCACGCGGGGCATTTTGCCAGCCCACTCTTCTCTGTAGATGCCTGCTTTACCGGCGAGGGAGAGCAGCGCCCCTTCGGTTGGGTCGCCCAGAATGATCCACTGACTGTTTTCGGAGCGCAAAATTGCGTCATTGCAGAGGACGCAGGCAGCCAGGAGGGCTTGCAGTTCGGGATTTCCCTCGTCACTGAGCTGCCGGTCTTCAGTTTTGAATTCGCCAATAGGGGCGTAGCCTTCTCCGGTGACGGTCAAGCTGTCGCTGGCTGTTTCAACCTTTTGCACCACCATTTTGTTTTGGGTCAGGGTGCCGGTTTTGTCCGAGCAGATAGTGGTGACAGAACCGAGGGTTTCCACTGCCGGCAGTTTGCGAATCAGGGCGTTGCGCTTCACCATCCGCTGGGTGCCCAGGGCTAGGGTAACGGTGATCACTGCCGGCAAGCCTTCTGGCACAACCGCCACCGCCATACTCAGAGAGACTTCCACCAGGTCTTGCAAGACATTCAAATTCCCCTTGCTCTGGATTAGTCCTGCGAGGATCACCACAGCTACTAGCACCAAAGAGCCGGTGACCAACACGTTGCCCAGCTGGCCCATCCGCTGTTGCAGCGGGGTTGGCTCGTTTTCCACCCCCTGCAGCATCTCGGCGATGCGTCCCAGTTCGGTTTGCATGCCGGTGTTGGTTACCAGGACTTTGGCCCGCCCTTGGACGACTTCGGTGCCTTGAAACACCAGGTTGACCCGATCTCCCAAGGGGGTGTCTTCCGATAGCTGGGCGTTGGGCTGCTTGTTAACGGCTTGCGCTTCGCCGGTGAGGGCGGCTTCGCGGATTTGCAAGTTAGACGCTTCTATGAGGCGACCGTCAGCTGCTACCTGGACGCCGGCTTCCAGGAGCACCACATCTCCGGGTACTATTTCTTTGGCGGTGACTTCCAGGGTTTTGCCGTCGCGGATCACCCGCACTATCGGTGAGGCGAGGCTTTTCAGGGCGGCGAGGGCTTTTTCTGCCCGGCTTTCTTGGAGATACCCCAGAACGCCGTTGAGAATGACGATGATCAGGATGGCGACTGTATCTTTAAAGGGGATTTCACCGGGTTTCAGGTTGCCGGCTCGCATGTCGATCACATCTAAAACCCCTGATACGATTGCCACGCCAATCAGCATCAGCAGCATGATGTTCGTGAACTGATCGAGGAGGATTTGCCACGCACTGCGACCGGCAGTTTCTTTCAGTTCATTGGGCCCGTAGCGCTGCAACCGCTCTGCCACCTCGCCTGCGTTCAAGCCAGAGGTGCTGTCGCTATGCAGCTGTTCCAGCGCCTTGTCAATTTCCTGGGTGTGCCAAGCTACTTTTGAATCCAGTAAAGAATTTGATGACATGAGTGGGTTTAGGGAAAATGGGTTAGAAGCAGCGCCAGAACGATTTTACCTTTAGGCAGACTGGGAATCCACAAAGAGGCGCTTTTCGCCCGAATGCGCTGCAGATTTTTGCTTTCAGGTTAATGGCTACCATCCCCAAGCCATAACGCGAGGGCGTACTTGACCTGTGGGTGGACAGGAACTTCAAACACGGGGGTTGGACACTCCTTTGTTTGACAGTCTCTTTTTGGAAACCGTCGGTGGGTTTTGGTTTTGAACGTATCGCTTCCAGGTTTCCACCGTGACACCGCCGCTAGATGCCAGAAAGTATGATTTTGTCCAGAATTCTGGTTTGTTCTGATAAAATATGGCTAGTTCTGCTGCAAATTCTTTGCGAATCATACGGCTGGTAACTGTTTTGAGGTTGTTGACAAATTTACTCAGCTGCACCTGCGGGTAGTAGGAAAACAGCAGGTGGACGTGATCCACCTCTCCGTTAAACTCGAGTACCTGACATCCCCACTTCTCGCACACTGATTCCACAATCTCAGTCAGCCGCGCCAGCATGGTGGCCGAGAGCACCTCTCTTCCATCTTTTGTCGTCAGCACTAAATGCGCTTTTAAGTCTGACACTGCACGGGAATGGGACTCGTAAGGCATAACACTCTAAAGCACTGTACTCTTATTATAGCTGTGCGAGCGACAGAACGCAGCAGAAGTGGGGTGCTTTCCGCCCTTTGACGCTGGCACCCTCCAAAAGTGGTAGGGCCAAAATGGATTGGACAGCACCTCGGCACGCCGGTTGGACTTGGGACCGGCAAGATGCCTGTCCTGCGAGCTATATCCGTAGGGACTGCGTAGCGCGTGCCGGCAACCCAGGGTATTTCCGGCTATATGATGTTCAATTAAACATATATTTTACAAGCTATTGCGCCGGCACGCTTCCCCAGCGCACAGCACGGATGTCCCAGCGACACGGCTCGAAATCAGTTTATTCATCCGGCGAGCTTATCCGTTTCGCGCTCGTCGGGCTGTCTCGGGTGAGTGCGCCGGCCTGCCTTCTTCACAAGAACTTCACAAAATTTAAGTAAAATCTCTAGTGTGTTAGATACGCACAAACTGAAAACCCCCCTTAATTTGGGATAAGTTACGAGAAATCACTGAAAGCAGGACAGGGAGAAGTCCTGCAGTCTTCTGGCTCTGCTGGGGCTTCAGGGGGCTCCCGGAGAATTGGACTCCACCGGCTCCCCCAACAGAACCGGCGCGTGTCCGCTACATCTATTCTGCAATCCGCAGTCAATCCCGCGCTCGATGCCTCTTCCCCAATCGGCTCGCATTTCAAACGGGTTTGGCGTTCCGTAAAAAATGCCGGCTTGTGGGAGCGCAAATCTAGGGGTTTCTTGATTAGATGAGAGCGCACCGTTCCGGAGTTATGGAGTTCTGGATCTCTGGAGCTTCGGGAGAATTTAGAGACGCGACATGTCGCGTCTCTACAGTAGGGGCAGTTCTTTACAGGATATAGCTGTACGGGGTCAAACTGAGAAGCTCTATATAACTCCCTTGACTTGGCAATTTGTCGCCGCTCAAACTTTGGGGAGAGTTGGTAAAAACAAAATTCTATGAAATCAGCCGTGAGAAAAACAAGCCGCTTAACCCAGTCAAAAGCTAAAAAACAAACCTCCCGCCCTCAGACAGGAGATAGAAAAGACATAATTTTATTATTTACTTTTTACTTTTTACTTTTTGCGCTTTCTCCCACAGCAGCTCCAGGTAACGCCCAAACACTGCAGAACACCTCGCCGGTTGTCCCCGCCAGTGACGGCACCGGCACCGCCGTCACTCCGGATGGCAATCGCTTCAACATCACCGGCGGCTCCACCTCCAAAGATGGGGCCAATCTGTTCCACTCCTTCCTTAAGTTTGGCCTCAGTCAAGACCAAATTGCCAACTTTATATCCAATCCAAATATCCGCAATATTTTCGGCAGAGTCACCGGCGGCAACCCCTCTGCAATCAGCGGCTTAATCCAAGTAACCGGCGGCAATTCCAACCTGTTTCTGATGAATCCAGCCGGGATAGTTTTTGGCCATTCTGCCCGCTTGGACGTGCCGGCATCCTTTATGGCGACAGCGGCGAACGGGATTGGGTTTGGGTCAAATTGGTTTAGCGCTTTTGGCTCAAATAATTACGCCCTATTCGTCGGAACCCCCAGCGCTCTTTCTTTCGGGATGGAAACGCCGGGAGTTATTCTCAATTTTGGCAATTTAACCGTGCCGGCGGGACAAAATCTCGCCTTAGTGGGAGGCACTGCGATCAGCACCGGCACCCTGAAAGCCCCCGGCGGTGAAATCACCGTCGCCGCTGTTCCTGGCAAAAGCGCGGTGCTACTCTCTCAAGAAGGGCATCTGCTGAGTTTGGAGGTGGGAGCCGGGATTGGGGGATTAGGGGATGGGGGGGATTCCAGTTTATCTCCCACCGGCAGTCTCACCCCTCTTTCTTTGCCGCAACTGCTCACCGGCACGGGTGCGAGTCACGCCACCGGCATGACAGTCACTGGCGACGGTACAGTGCGGCTGACTGGTTCGGGTGTGCGGGTGCCCAATGAAGCGGGCACCGCCATTATTGCCGGCAGGCTCGACGTTTCCGCACCCGCATCTGGTGCCGGCGGTATCGTACAAGTTCTGGGCAGTAAAGTGGGGTTAGCCGGTGCTCATATTGATGCGTCTGGCAGCACCGCCGGCGGAACTGTACTGATTGGCGGTGACTATCAGGGGCGGGGCGCACTGCCAAATGCAGAGCGAACTTATGTGAGTGGGGATTCTGTTATTGCAGCGGATGCCAAACAAACCGGCAGTGGCGGACGAGTTATCGTCTGGGCTGACGGAGTGACGGGCTTCTACGGGAATATTAGCGCTCGCGGCGGCAGCAATTCAGGGAACGGTGGCTTTGTGGAAGTGTCAGGCAAACAGCAGCTGATCTTCGACGGCGCAGTTGATACGAGCGCGAGGAACGGGCTGGCGGGCAGCCTGCTGCTCGATCCTGATAATATCACAATTGTGAGTGGGAATAAAGCAGACAGCGATGCAGAATTAGATGACGGTCAAATCCTGGCTGGTGATATTGGTGAAATGTTCACCCTTTCTCAAAAGGCTCTGCAAGACTTGTTAAAGGATGGGAACGTCATCCTGGAGGCGAGAAATGATATCACGATTGAGGAGGATATTCAACTCAGCGGTAAGGTTGGCTCGATTACTTTGACGGCTGATGCGGATGGGGATGGGACTGGAGCGTTTGTGGCGAGAAACATGCGGTTTCCCAGCCCCGACGACGCAACGGCAGAGATAACGATTTCGGGAGCGAGCTTAACGATAGGCGACATTGAATCAAGGGGCAGACCTATCAATCTCAGCAGCACCGGCACGATCGGCACCGGCAAGTTAGACGCCTCTCATGAATCTGAGAACAGTGGCGGGATTACTGTGAGTGCCGGTGGGAATATTACCACAGGCGATCTTATTACCTTTGGGCAGAGTGCTGGCAGAAATGGCGGCGATGTTTCTGTTACCAGCACCGGCGGAGCAATTTCAGCCGGCGCTATCGACACTCACGCCGACAAGGGAAATGCCGGTGCGGTAACGCTGAGCGCTCTCAGCGATATTGAATTGGTTTCGATTAACGCCGAAGGTGGCAATCAGGGCAGCAATAACGGCACCGGCGGGAATGTCGAGATAACAGCGGGGCAATTTGTCCGAGCGACCGGCTTTTTTACCGCCCATAACGGTATAGATGCCAGCATTTCTGCCGCCGGCGGGTTGGGGGGCGGTTCGATTATTATTCAGCCGGGGGGCACTACAGAGGAAACGCCCTTCACGGTGGGTTTGGATAACCCGATTAATGGCACTGCGAGAGCGCTTGTAACGAATTCGGACATTAAGATTGAATCTGGCTCGTTCTACGCCCGCTACGAGGTTGGCAATCCTCCAGCTCCATATATTTTAATCGATCTGCCACCTGCACCGACGCCGGCACCTACTCCTGAACCTACTCCTGAACCCGCTCCTGAACCTACTCCTGAACCTACTCCTGAACCTACTCCTGAACCTACTCCTGAACCCGCTCCCGCACCCGCACCGACTCCCGCACCAACGCCTGCACCGGCTCCCGCACCAACGCCGGTTCCCGCACCTGCACCGGCTCCCGCACCGGCTCCCGCACCAACGCCGGTTCCCGCACCAACGCCTGCACCGGCTCCCGCACCAACGCCTGCACCGGTTCCCGCACCAACGCCGGTTCCCGCTCCCACTCCGACGCCGGTTCCCGCACCAACGCCTGCGCCGGTTCCCGCACCAACGCCGGTTCCCGCGCCGGTTCCCGCACCAACGCCGGTTCCCGCTCCCACTCCGACGCCGGTTCCCGCGCCGGTTCCCGCGCCGGTTCCCGCGCCGGTTCCCGCACCAACGCCGGTTCCCGCTCCCACTCCGACGCCGGTTCCCGCACCAACGCCTGCGCCGGTTCCCGCACCAACGCCCGCGCCGGTTCCCGCACCAACGCCGGTTCCCGCGCCGGTTCCCGCGCCGGTTCCCGCGCCAGCGCCTGCGCCGGTTCCCGCGCCGGTTCCCGCACCAGCGCCTGCGCCGGTTCCCGCGCCGGTTCCCGCACCAACGCCTGCACCGGCTCCCGCACCAACGCCTGCACCGGCTCCCGCACCAACACCTGCGCCGGTTCCCGCGCCGGTTCCCGCACCAACGCCGGTTCCCATTGTCGAACCCGCGCCGGTTCCCGCACCGGCACCGATTCCCGCACCGGCACCTGTTCCCATACCCCCACCGATTCCCGCACCGGCACCTGTTCCCATACCCCCACCGATTCCCGCACCGGCACCTGTTCCCATACCCCCACCGGTTCCCACACCCGCACCGGCACCGATTCCCGCACCGGCACCGATTCCCGCACCGGCACCTGTTCCCATACCCCCACCGATTCCCGCACCCGCACCGATTCCCACACCGGCACCGATTCCCGCACCCGCACCGATTCCCGCACCGGCACCGATTCCCGCACCCGCACCGATTCCCGCACCCGCACCCGTTCCCGCACCTGTTCCAACGCCAGATCCGGTTAGTTCGACACCTTTACCGCCGCCCAGCCCCCAGTCTCCTTCCCCCTCTCCTCTTGTGAGAGAGCGGGTAGGCGGTGAGGGGTTTTTACCGACCGCTCACCCACCGGCTCTATTACCAAATTTATCAGTTACTGTCAACCCCCCGGAGGTAGAAATCGATCCGGGAGTTTTTGCCCTGGACGAGTATTTCACGCACAAATTTGAGGCTTATTTGGGGATCTCCGTTGAGTTTCCCTCTCCCAGCTTGCAACAGATCCGCGAAGTGCTGCGCCGGATTGAGGGGGAAACCGGTGTCAGACCGGCACTGAACTATGTTACTTTTTTGCCAGAGGGGCAAGCGCTCAATCCCCCTAGCGATATTGAATCTCAACTCCAGGGGAACCGCAAAACAAGCAGCGATAGTTTGTCAATGGTGCTGGTGACGGCGGAAGGCGTGCCGGTTCAGAAGCGGATATCTGTTGCGACTCGCGCCCGGGTGCAGGCAATGGCGCAGCAGCTGAGGGAAGACTTGACCAATCCGATCAAACGGCGGAGTACCAGCTATTTGGAGCCGGCACAGCAGCTGTACCAGTGGCTGGTTGCGCCGCTAGAAGCCGATCTGAAAGCGCGGGGCATCCAGAATTTGGTGATGATTGTGGATGTGGGGCTGCGATCGCTTCCTTTTGCTGCGCTGCATGACGGGCAGCAGTTTTTGGTGGAAAAGTACAGTCTCGGACTCATGCCCAGCATCAATTTGACCGATACTCGCTATGAATCTATTAAGGATATGCAAGTTCTGGCAATGGGGGCGTCGGTATTTTACGAGCAAAAGCCTTTACCAGCAGTGCCGGTGGAACTAACAGCAGTGGCGCAAGAATTGTGGCGGGGTGAGTTGTTCCTCAATGAAGCATTTACCTTAGACAATCTCAAGTCGCAACGCGCCCGCACGCCGTTTGGAATTATCCACTTGGCCACCCACGCTGAATTCCAAGCGGGAGCAGCTGGGAAAGCTTACATTCAGCTCTGGGATACCAAGCTGAGATTGGAGCAAGTTCGGCAGTTGGGCTGGTACAATCCGAAGGTTGAGCTGCTGGTGCTCAGTGCTTGTCGCACCGCTTTGGGGGATGAGGGGGCGGAGTTGGGCTTTGCCGGCTTAGCGGTACAGACCGGCGTTAAGTCCGCAATTGCCAGTTTGTGGTCAGTTAGCGATCAGGGCACTTTGGGGCTGATGAGGGAATTTTACCAGAGCCTGAAGGCGGTGCCTATCAAGTCAGAGGCTCTCAGACAGGCGCAGATCGCTATGCTGAACAAGCGCGTGCGCTTGCAGGACGGTCATTTGGTGAGTTCCGCTGGGAATGTCACTTTGCCGGCTGATTTGGTGCAGATGGGGAGCCCAGATTTGTCTCATCCCTATTACTGGGCGGGATTCACCATGATTGGCAGCCCTTGGTGAAATTACCGGCAAGAAACCGGGTTTCTTTGGCAGTTGTCTTCAGATTGTCAGGCTCACAAACCAAGACACCCGCTTTTTTTGTGTGAAATTACTGATTTGTGCGAATTCGGTAAAGATGGCGGCTGAGTGCTGGGGAACCCGTGACATTTACACAGAAGCGATAGATAATAGGTAATAGTACAAAGGGTGCACTTGTTGAGCCTCGTTGCAGCTATTTCGCCAAAACCCTAACAAGCAACTAAAAATGCTATCCGCTGTCAGCAGAACGGCCAGAGTATTCTTATCACAAAAAGAAGAAACAGTCAAGAGGGCGAGAGCAAAATTTTACTTTTTGCCTTTTGTCTTTTGCCTGTTGCCTCTGGTTGCGACGGCTGGGGTTGGAAAGGTGCGAGCGCAAACCATTGTCCCCGCCAGTGACGGCACCGGCACCGCCGTCACCCCCACCGGCAACCAATTCAACATCACCGGCGGCGCACGCTCGAAAGATGGCGCTAATCTCTTCCACTCGTTCACTAAGTTTGGCCTGAGTGCGGAACAGATTGCCAACTTTCAGTCCTCCCCAGCTATCCGCAATATTTTCGGCAGAGTTACTGGCGGCAGCATTTCCCAGATCGACGGCTTGATTAAAGTCACGGGCGGCAGTGCCAACCTTTTCCTGATAAATCCTTCTGGTATCGTTTTGGGTGGCAGCGCCCGCTTAGACGTGCCGGCATCCTTTACAGCGACAGCGGCGAGCGGAATCGGGTTTGGGTCAAATTTGTTCAATGCTGCCGGCACCAATGATTACGCCGCCTTGGTGGGCTCGCCCAGCGCTTTTTATTTCGGGATGGCACAGCCGGGGGCGATTCTCAACTTCGGGCAGCTGACTGTCCCAGATGGCCAGAATTTAACCTTGCTGGGGGGAACCGTCACCAGCACCGGCACCCTCTCCGCCCCCGGTGGCCAAATTACCGCCGCACCTGTGCCCGGTGGGAGTGCGGTGCGCCTCTCTCAAGAAGGGCATGTGCTCAGTGTCGATATCCCACCTTTGCCCCCTGACTCACCCGAACGGCGCAGAGACAGAGACAGTATCACTCCCCTATCCTTGCCGGAATTTCTCACCGGCGGCAGTTTTGGCAGCGCCACCGGCATGAGGGCTCACCGCGACGGCACAGTGCGGCTGACCGGTTCTGGCATCCGTTTGGAAAACGGCGAGCTGGTGGCGCAAAATCGGAGAGCGGGCACTCCTGGACAGGCGTCCCGCCTGTCCGACGCCGAACCTTTGGGACAGGCGGGACGCCTGTCCTACGCCGATGCCCCCGGCGCACCGCCGGCAGGAGTCAGCAGCGGCCATCCCAGCTTTTCAGCCCCAGGCTCGCCCCACTCACCGGCACGGCACCCCCCTGGCCCACAACCGTTTGCCGCCCATTTTGGGCCTGTCCCCCCCGGCGGTCGCGCCCCCGCCCCCGTGCGTGGCCCTGGCCCTCACATGCCGGGGATGCCGGTGTTCGCCGCGACTGTGGGCAAGATACTGGCTGCAGGAGACTTGCAGCAAGCGACGCGGCAAATCGAGCAGCAGAGAGGAGGAGAATTTGGCCAATTCTTGGGGGAAAATCTCTCGGCGACAGCAGTCACAACCCAGAGCATTCGAGACACCCTGGGCACGATCGCCAGTCAGACCGGCACCAAGTCGGCGATTGTTTATGCGATCGCCCTCCCCGACCAATTGGAACTGCTGCTGTACACCCCGGAAGGCAAACCGATTCGCCACACCATCCCAGCAGCTAACAGAGAAACGCTGCTCAAAGAAGTTGCTGAGTTGAGAACTGAAATCACAGACACCAGGCAGCGGAACAGCTCCAGCTATCTCGCACCGGCACAGAAACTCTACCAGTGGCTGATTGCGCCACTGGAAGCCGACTTGCAAGCTGCGGGAATCAACACCCTGCTGTTTTCGATGGATGCCGGTTTGCGCAGCCTCCCACTCGCAGCCCTGCACGATGGCAAACAGTTTCTCATCGAAAAATACAGCCTCTCCCTCATCCCCAGCATCAGCTTGACCGACACTCGCTACGCTTCCCTCAAAAACGCTCAAGTTCTGGCGATGGGAGCCAGCACCTTTGCCGACCAAAAGCCATTGCCGGCAGTGCCGGTGGAGCTGGATGCCATCACCCAGCACCTGTGGCGCGGCAAAGCTTTCTTGAACCAAGAATTTACCCCCAAAAACCTCAACGAGCAACGCCAAAACGCACCCTATCGAATTATTCACCTCGCCACCCACGCAGAATTCCAGTCAGGAACAGCCAGCAATTCCTACATTTACTTTTGGAATACCAAGCTGCATCTCGACCAACTCAGACAGCTTCGGTTGAGCGAGCCACCTGTGGAATTGCTGGTGCTCAGCGCTTGCCGCACTGCCATTGGGGACACTCAGGCGGAGTTGGGCTTTGCCGGTTTGGCTGTGGGGGCGGGCGTCAAATCTGCCCTCGCCAGTCTCTGGTACGTCAGCGATGAAGGAACTTTGGGGCTGATGACTGAGTTTTACCGGCAGCTGGCGGAAGCGCCGGTGAAAGCCGAAGCCCTCAGACAAGCCCAGCTCGCCCTGCTGCGCGGTCAAGTCCGCATTTCTGGCGGGAATTTAAAGGGTTCTGGAGAGTTTCCCTCTTTGCCTCTCCCTCCCGAACTCGCAGCACTCGGCGAGCGAACTTTCTCGCACCCTTACTACTGGGCCGGTTTTACTCTCATTGGCAGCCCTTGGTAAACCCTTTGTCGTTCCCTATCGCTAGGTAGAAACCGGGTTTCTTTTCCCTATTGCTAGGGAGAAACCGGGTTTCTTTGAGAAACCCGGTTTCTTTGGGTTTTTTGTCAGTTACTAAGGCGAATAATTCACACTAAAATAGAAGCCGCTATCTTGCGCGTTGCCGCCCCGGTCGTCCAAATCAACCAGCGGCAAAGCGTAATCAACGCGCACGTTCAGCCCGGGGAGAACTTGCCAAAGCACCCCCAAACCCACACCGGCTAAAAATTTCTGGTCGGGCAGGGTGTTGGGATTGTCACCGACATTCTTCACCGCACCCAAATCCAAAAAAGGCGCAAATTGCACAATCGGAACGCCGCCGGCATCGCGCTGAACAGTATAGCGATTTTCTGCGGAAAAGCGGAAGCCTATGTCACCGGAGCGGACATTTTGCCGGTAGCCGCGCAAGGACAAACCGCCGCCAATCACAAACTGCTGGGAGGACAGCAGGCTGTTGGGGGTGAGCTGCAAGTCGGCTTGTACGATTAAGAGATTGTCTGTATTCAGGCGCTGCACGCGCTGCGCTTGACCTGTCCAGCTGATAAACCGGCTGTCGGGTACTGGATCGTCGTTGAGGGTGGCGTCAAATAAGCCGGTGCCAAGGTTGAATTGCGATCGCAGCACCCAAGCCCCGCTCACATCCCGGCGCACGTAGTCCTGCCCAAATTTAATCGCGCTGGTGCGGGTTACGCCGTCGCTGTCAGGACCTTCGCCAAAGGCAAAGGGCTCTCCGGCGACAAATGTCTGGCTGCGCTGGTGAGCGAAGCCCAGGGACAGGGCAAATTCTTGCTGGGGCGATCGCACCAGGGGCTGCCGGTAGCTGATTTCATAGAGCTGGGATTCGCCGGTAATGTCGAATTGTTTGAAAGGTTCTTGGATAATTTGGTTGTTGTTGGGGGCGTATCTCAGCTGCACGGTGCCGTTCATGGCATTCACCGGCACGCGGTAGCTCAAGTCATAAACGTTTGACTCGCCAATAGCGCGGTAATAGGAGACAGACACTTCGTCGCCGATGCCGGTGACGTTGCGATAGAGGGCATAAGCGCCGACTCGTTCTGAACCGACACTGGGCGGGGAGTAGTTGTCCGCACCCACGCCCGCCACAAGGGATTCGGCTTCTTTGACGCGCACGGTGAGGACGCTGAAGCCAATTTTATCGCCGGCTCGCAAGCTGGCTTCTACTGTTTTAAATAAGGGGTCCACGCGCAACAGCCGCAGCTGATTTTCCAGTGCTATACTGGAAAGGGGTTTCCCTGATGCCAATCGCAACCGGCTGCGGATGTATTCGGGGTTGAGCCGGCGCGTTCCCTGGACTTCAATGTCTTGCAAGCTCCCTTCTATGGCGACAATTTTCACCACGCCGTCGGTGAATTGCTGGTCTGGGAGAACGGCTCGCGAGGTGATGTAACCTTTTTCCAGGTACAGTTGGGTGATGGCATCGGCAACTTTTCTCAGCTCTTCGAGGGTTGCTGAGGTTCCCTCCACCGGCGCGATAATCGGGTTCAGATCCTCGGGCGTGAAAACGGTGGTGCCGATGAGTTCTATTTTTGTAATGGGAATTCTCAGTGCCGGCGCTTCTGTCGGGCTCGGTGCCGGTGCCGGTGGGGTTTCTAGGGGGGGCACCTCCTGCGCCGGTGCCGGTTGCGGTTCGGGTGCGGGTTGCTGGAAGCGCTCCCGGTTTGGATCGGGTTGCGGGTTCACCGGCGGTGCCGGTGGGGTTTGCGCTTGGGCTACAATGTCGTACCACCTGCGACTGGGCGCTGGGCATGGGGCATCGGGCACCGGGCACTGGCTATTTGGCTCACGGGTGTCTGCTGAGAGCGGTGACACAGCCGCTGCGCTGGGAGTCGCGTAACTTGCTGAAATGCCGGCCATCACCACTGTACCGGGAACTGTCACCCCACACCACAACACTGCCCGCCGTAACGAGTGCATGAAATTGTTCTCTCCCTTCGCTTTGCTGTTTTTAGGTTAGCCTACAACTGCCGGTGACGCGCCCCGCAAGTCTTGCATTATAACACAGCCTCAATCTCCTGTCAAGCTTTTGCGTGTTAAGTTTTGCGAAGTACGCCATCGCGTCCCGCAACGCTTACGAAGTTATTGCGGCGGGCATGGGGCATCGGGCATCGGTATTGACAATCAGCAATTATCACAAAAAGTTAGGGGTATCTATCCTTTTTTGGAACACAGCCCAATACCTGCAGAACAATTGTTAATTTTTGTTTAAGGGGTGGCTTTTTCTAAAAAAAGACCTGAAAATGGAAAACATATAAACCCACCGGCTCGCTGAAAGCACACACCCGCACTCCCCGGTGAATCTACCTGCTATCGCTCTCTCTCAATGAACCAACCCAACCCAACATCTCCCGCCTATCCCGACCTAGAATTCTACGGCTCCCGCCAATTTCTCGACTGGTTAGTAGAAGAGAAAATCAGTCTCGCTTGCACCACCTATCAAACTTCCCGCCTCATCCTTATCGGCGCAAACCCAGAAGGCAGATTTTCCGGATTTGAGCGCCTTTTCGACAGGGCAATGGGACTTTTTGCCACCCCGGAACGCCTTTATATGAGCGCCAAATCCCAATTGTGGCAATTAAATAATATCCTGTCACCGGGGCAGCTGTATAATGGATACGACAAACTTTACGTTCCCCGGATTGGCCACACCACCGGCGACTTGGACATCCACGACGTTGCCCTCAACAGTGCCGGTGAGGTAATCTTTATCAGCACTCTGTTAAACTGTCTGGCAACTTTGAGCGAGCGCCACAGCTGCGCCCCCTTGTGGAAACCCAAGTTTATCTCTAAAATTGTAACAGAAGACCGCTGTCACCTCAACGGTTTGGCAGTGGTTGACGGGCAACCCCGCTTTGTCACCGCCTGCAGTCGCTCTGATATAATAGATGGGTGGCGCTCCAGCCGGCGAGATGGCGGTGTGGTGATTGATGTGCCCTCTAATGAAATTGTCTGTGCCGGCTTGTCGATGCCCCACTCTCCCCGATTTTACCACGGCAAGTTGTGGCTGCACAATTCGGGCACCGGCTTCTTTGGATACGCCGATTTGCAGACAGGGAAATTTGAGCCGGTGACTTTTTGCCCCGGTTACTTGCGGGGCTTGACGTTTTGTCAAGATTATGCTATTGTCGGACTCTCCAAGCCGAGAGGAGATAAGAGTTTTTCCGGGTTAGCCCTCGATGAGGAGTTAATCGCCAAAAATGCTGAACCTTGGTGCGGGTTGATGGCAATTGAACTGAGTACGGGGAATATTGCCGGTTGGTTGCGCTTTGAGGGCATCATTAAAGAATTGTACGACGTACAGGTGATCCCCGGAGTCAGTCGCCCGATGGCGTTGGGATTTCAGGATGATGAAATTGAGCGCCGGTTGACATTTGACACCTCTCGTTTATTGTCGGAGAGGGCGAGTGCGGGGGCGGTAGGGGCGAGCACGGGGACGTCGCCCCTACCAACAATTAAGGAGGTGGAACAAAAGAACCGGCTAACCCCTGAAGAGATTGAAAGCTGGTACTACAGAACTTTGCAAGTCCTGCGGGACGGAAAACTCGATGAAGCATTCCAAGAATACCGGCAAATGGCAGCCACTTGCAACTATTTTGCCGCTTATGTGCAATTGGGCAATATCTGCTTGATGCGGGAGGAATTGCCAGAAGCGATAGACTACTACCGGCAAACCATTGAGCGCGAACCCAGACACTATCAAGCGTGGCACAATATGGGAGTCGCCCTGCAAAAGCAGGAGAAGACAGCAGAGGCGATTGCTTGCTACCGCAAGGCGATAGAATTCTACCCCAATTATACCGAAGCTCACGATAGTTTGGGGATTGCTTTGGTCTATCTAGACCGGCTGGATGAAGCTAGAATTGTTTTAGAGCGCTGTTTGGAACTCAATTCCCAGTCAACTCTGGTATTCAGCTTCCTGTTTCGCTTGCGGCGACTTGTTGCGGATTGGCGCAATCACGAGACAAATTTAGAACGGCTTTACAGTCTAACAGCTGAGCAGCTGTCACAGGGAAAAGTCACCGATATTGTTCCCTTTGATAGCTTATCATTTTTTGGAGATCCGAGGGCGCAACTGGTAATTGCTTGCAGTCACGCCTCTGCAGTTAGCCGCCGGGTGGAAAAGCAACGAAAATCTCTCAACTTCACCCACTCTCGCTCGCGGGAGGGGCGACTGCGGATTGGATATGTTTCCGCTGACTTCCACAATCACGCCACCAGTCATTTAATGCTGGGACTTTTTGGACTTCACGCGCGAGAAGAGTTTGAGATTTTTACCTACTCTCTGGGGAAAGATGACGACAGCTTTTACCGAAAACGCATTATTAGCGACAGCGAACACTTCCGCGACTTGGCGGAGGAATCTGCGGCGGAGTGCGCCAAACGAATTCACGCAGACGGGATTGACATTCTGGTGGATTTGAAAGGTTACACGCGGGATTCCCGCTTTGAGATTTTCGCTTTGCGCCCGGCTCCCATTCAAGTCAGCTATCTGGGCTATCCGGGCACAATGGGGGCGGATTTTATTGATTATATTATCTCGGATGCCACAGTGACGCCACCGGCATCTGCGGAGTATTTTACCGAGAAGTTGGTGATTTTGCCGCACAGCTACCAGGTAAACGACAGCCAGCAGCCGGTGGATGCAGCACCCGTGAGTCGCACGGAATGGGGATTGCCAGAAAAAGGAGTTGTTTTTGCTAGCTTTAACCAGACTTACAAGATAGAACCGCAAATCTTTGACATTTGGATGCGGGTGCTGCAAGCGGTTGAGGGAAGCGCCCTTTGGCTGTATGCTGATAAGGAGGAGACAAAGCAGAATTTGCGGCGGGAAGCTGCGGCGCGGGGAGTTGCGGCGTCGCGGCTTATTTTTGCCGGCTTTTTGCCGAAATCCCGACACCTGGCTCGTTTGAAGCTGGCTGATTTGGCGCTGGATACCTATTATTATAACGGGCACACGACGGCGAGTGACGCTTTGTGGGTGGGGGTGCCGGTTTTGACTTGCCCGGGACAAACTTTTGCCTCTCGCGTGGCGGCGAGTTTGTTGAGTGCGGTGGGTTTACCCGAATTGATTGTGGGGGATTTGCGGGAGTATGAAAGATTGGCAGTGCGTTTGGGGAAAAATGCCGGTGAGTTGCGGCAGTTGAAGGATAAGTTGGCGGGAAACCGGCTGACTTATCCCCTGTTTGACACGCGCCGGTTTGTGGGGAATTTGGAAAAGGCTTACCAGGCGATGTGGGAGATTTACGCGGCGGGGGGAAAACCGCAGATGATTGCGGTGAGAGAGGAGTGAAGAACAGAAACCGGGTTTCTTGTGCCGGGTTAGGAAAAACTGAGCTAACTTTTGGAAAGAAACCCGGTTTCTCGCCTTTCTCGCCTCCCCGCATCGGGGGTGTATTTGGGGGATTTGATGTCACGCCACCACCAGTCGGTGCCAAATCACAAACCAACGGTGAGCAAGATCACATAGACAGCGAGTGCATACATAAGACACAATACTAAAAACTTTATAAATAAAATCCAGCAATGCCAACCGTGCTGCAAGCTCAAGTCCTCACCACCACTGCATCCCACCCCTTCAACGGGATACTGGTGGCGATTGACGCGCGAGTGCAAGCCCACCACATCCTAGCCGCCGGCGTGCTACCAGGGACAAAAGTTATTATTGTTGACCCCGATAAGGATGGGGTAGAATTAATTACCACAACTTTGACTTCTTGTCAAGCAAAGAGCCTGCACATTGTCTGTCACGGGGAACCGGGGTGCTTGCACCTGGGGAAAACACCCCTGCACGCCGGGAATCTGGCGCAGTATGGCCACCTGTTGCGGCAGTGGCGGGTGCGGGATATTATGCTCGTGGCCTGCAATGTAGCTGCTGAGGGGGGTTTGAGCTTTTTGCGGCAATTGCGGGAGATTGCCGGTGCCAATATTGCCGCCAGTGCGCGGCGTGTCGGGAATCAGGCGCGGGGGGGGAGTTGGGAATTAGAGTGCCGGTGGGGTTGTGTAAACTCGGAACTGGCATTTGTGCCGGAAGTGCGGCAAACCTATCCAGGGATTTTCCCCCCGTCTTTCTCAACTGCGAGCAATTTTGCAATGGGGAATGGTTCCTTTTCCGTCGCCGTCGGGGATTTCAACGGGGATGGCAAGCTGGACTTCGCGGCGGCGAACATTAGCAACAACAGCGTCACAGTGCGGTTGGGAGACGGCACCGGCACGGGTTTCACCACATCGAGCACCTTTGCAGTGGGGACTAATCCCATTTCCGTCGCCGTCGGGGACTTCAACGGGGATGGCAAGCTGGACTTCGCCACAGCGAACCGTAACGGCAACAGTGTCACAGTGCGGTTGGGAGACGGCACCGGCACGGGATTCACCACATCGAGCACCTTTGCAGTGGGGAATCTTCCCTATTCCGTCGCCGTCGGGGATTTCAACGCCGATGGCAAGCTGGATTTCGCCACAGCGAACTATAGCGACGACACTGTCACAGTGCGGTTGGGAGACGGCACCGGCACGGGATTCACCACATCGAGCACCTTTACAGTGGGGAATACTCCTCGTTCCGTCGCCGTCGGGGACTTCAACGCGGATGGCAAGCTGGACTTCGCGGCAGGGAACTTTGGCGGCAACAGCGTCACAGTGCGGTTGGGAGACGGCACCGGCACGGGTTTCACCACATCGAGTACCTTTACAGTGGGGAGTAGTCCCCGTTCCGTCGCCGTCGGGGATTTCAACGGGGATGGCAAGCTGGATTTGGCCACAGCGAACCGTAACGGCAGCAGCGTCACAGTGCGGTTGGGAGACGGCACCGGCACGGGATTCACCACATCGAGCACCTTTGCAGTGGGGAATCTTCCCTATTCCGTCGCCGTCGGGGACTTCAACGCGGATGGCAAGCTGGACTTCGCGGCGGCGAACATTAGCAACAACAGCGTCACAGTGCGGTTGGGAGACGGCACCGGCACGGGTTTCACCACATCGAGTACCTTTACAGTGGGGAGTAGTCCCCGTTCCGTCGCCGTCGGGGATTTCAACGGGGATGGCAAGCTGGACTTCGCCACAGCGAACCGTAACAGCAACAATGTTTCCGTTTTACTCAACACCACACCCACAGTAACTGTAGCAGCGGGGAGTGCGCCTTCTGAGGCGGGACCTACCAATGGCACCTTTACCATCACCCTGGACAACCCCGCACCGGCAGGCGGTTTGACGGTTAACTTCACAACCGCCGGCACCGCTACTGCAACCGCTGACTATAGCTTTACTGCGGGGACGAATATCACTGCAGTCACCGCTTCCAGCTTTACTGTTGCAGCGGGACAGACTACAGCTACGCTGAATGTAGTGCCGGTGTACGATGGGGTGCTCGAAACCGGCGGGGAAACAGTTCAGCTCAACTTGAGTGCCAGTGCCGGTGGGGATTATCTCCTCGGTGCGAGTGCCGGTGCCGGTGTGCAGTTTTCGACTGCGAGCAATTTTGCAGTGGGGGCTAATCCCCATTCCGTCGCCGTCGGGGATTTCAACCAAGATGGTAAGCTGGACTTCGCCACAGCGAACTATAACTCCAACACTGCCACAGTCTGGTTAGGAAACGGCACCGGCACGGGGTTCACCACATCCTCTGTCTTTGCAGTGGGGTCTCAACCCTTTTCCGTCGCCGTCGGGGATTTCAACGGGGATAGCAAACTGGATTTCGCCACGGCGAACAAAAACAGCAACACTGTCACAGTCAGGTTAGGAGACGGCACCGGCACGGGATTCACCACATCGGCAACATTAGCAGTGGGGGGTAATCCCCGTTCCGTCGCCGTCGGGGACTTCAACCAAGATGGCTTGCTGGACTTCGCCACAGCGAACAATACCGCCAACAGTGTCACAGTCAGGTTAGGAAACGGCACCGGCACGGGATTCACCACATCGGCAACATTAGCAGTGGGGAATAATCCCCATTCCGTCGCCGTCGGGGACTTCAACCAAGATGGTAAGCTGGACTTGGCCACAGCGAACCGTAACTCCAACACTGTCACAGTCTGGTTAGGAAACGGCACCGGCACGGGGTTCGCCACATCCGCAGCATTAACAGTGGGGACTAATCCCTTGTCCGTCGCCGTCGGGGATTTCAACGGGGATGGCAAGCTGGACTTGGCCACAGCGAACTATAACTCCAACACTGTCACAGTCTGGGTAGGAAACGGCACCGGCACGGGATTCACCACATCGGCAACATTAGCAGTGGGGAATAATCCCCGTTCCGTCGCCGTCGGGGACTTCAACCAAGATGGTAAGCTGGACTTCGCCACAGCGAACAATGGCTCCAGCACTGCCACAGTCGGGTTAGGAGACGGCACCGGCACGGGATTCGCCACATCCACTACCCTGGCAGTGGGGGCTAATCCCTTTTCCGTCGCCGTCGGGGATTTCAACGGGGATAGCAAACTGGACTTGGCCACAGCGAACTATAGCTCCAACAATGTTTCCGTAGTTCTCAACCAACCGCAACCCCAAGCAACTCTAACCATTGCCGATGCCAACCCACCGGCAATTGCCACTAACGCAGGGTTGACTGTTGCCGAGGGCGCAAGCGCTCAAACCATTGCCAGCACAGCGCTGCAAGTCACAGACACCGAACAGTCAGCGGCGCAACTCACCTACACCTTGACTGCAGTACCCGCAAATGGCACGCTGTATTTAAGCGGCACTGCTGTTGCGGTTAATGGCACTTTCACCCAAGCTGACATTGATTCGGGCAATCTCACCTACACCCACGATGGCGGGGAAACGACTTCTGACAGTTTCACCTTTACTGTATCAGACGGTGCCGGGGGGAGTCTCGACGCAACAAGTTTCAACATTACTGTCACGCCAGTCAACGACGCCCCCACATCCGCCGACAAGACAGTCACCCTGAATGAGGACAGCGCCCACACCTTCAGCACAGCTGACTTCGCTTTCAGCGATGCCGACACTGGCGACAGTCTCGCCTCAATTACCATCACCGAACTCCCCACAGAGGGAACTCTCCAGTTAAGCGGTACGGATGTAACGTTAAATCAGTCCATCACCGCAGCGCAAATTGGGAATTTGGTATTCACCCCAGCGGCAAATGCCAACGACGACAGCGGGTACGCTACGTTTAAATTTACCGTAAGTGACGGCACAGATACCAGTGCGGCGGCAAATACCATCACATTAAATGTCACGCCCCTCAACGACGCGCCAACCGTTGCCACCCCGATTGGCAACCAATCGGCGACAGAAGACAGCGCTTTCAGTTTCGCTATCCCCGCCGGCACCTTCGCCGATGTTGACGCCGGCGACAGTTTAACGTATAATGCGACACTCTCCGACAACTCGCCAATACCGGCATGGCTGACATTTGACGCCACAACCCTTACCTTCTCTGGCACCCCCGCCAATGGGGATGTTGGCAATCTCAGTATTAAGGTGACGGCGACAGATAGTGCCGGTGCGACAGCAGATTCCACCTTTACCCTGGCAGTCGCCAACGTCAACGACGCGCCAACCGCCACCCCGATTGGCAGCCAATCGGCGACAGAAGACAGCGCCTTCACCCTGGATGTCACCGGCACCTTCGCCGATGTTGACGCAGGCGACAGTTTAACCTACAGCGCCACTCTCTCCGACAACTCGCCAATACCGGCATGGCTGACATTTGACGCCACAACCCTTACCTTCAATGGCACCCCCGCCAATGGGGATGTCGGCAATCTCAGCGTATTGGTGACGGCGACGGATAGTGCCGGGGAGTCTGTGGATTCCACCTTTACCCTGGCAGTCGCCAACGTCAACGACGCGCCAACCGTTGCCACCCCGATTGGCAACCAATCGGCGACAGAAGACAGCGCCTTCACCCTGGATGTCACCGGCACCTTCGCCGATGTTGACGCGGGAGACAGTTTAACGTATAATGCGACACTCGCCGACAACTCGCCAATACCGGCATGGCTGACATTTGACGCCACAACCCTTACCTTTTCTGGCACCCCCGCCAATGGGGATGTTGGCAATCTCAGCATTAAGGTGACGGCGACAGATAGTGCCGGGGAGTCTGTGGATTCCACCTTTACCCTGGCAGTCGCCAACGTCAACGACGCGCCAACCGTTGCCACCCCGATTGGCAACCAATCGGCGACAGAAGACAGCGCCTTCACCCTGGATGTCACCGGCACCTTCGCCGATGTTGACGCAGGCGACAGTTTGACGTATAATGCCACACTCGCCGACAACTCGCCAATACCGGCATGGCTGACATTTGACGCCACAACCCTTACCTTCTCTGGCACCCCCGCCAATGGGGATGTCGGCAATCTCAGCGTATTGGTGACGGCGACAGATAGTGCCGGTGCGACAGCAGATTCCACCTTTACCCTGACAGTCGCCAATACTAACGATGCGCCAACCACCACCGGGATTGGCAACCAATCGGCGACAGAAGACAGCGCCTTCAGTTTCGCTATCCCCGCCGGCACCTTCGCCGATGTTGACGCAGGCGACAGTTTAACCTACAGCGCCACTCTCTCCGACAACTCGCCAATACCGGCATGGCTGACATTTGACGCCACAACCCTTACCTTCTCTGGCACCCCCGCCAATGGGGATGTCGGCAATCTCAGCGTATTGGTGACGGCGACAGATAGTGCCGGTGCGACAGCTTCCTCCACCTTTACCCTGGCAGTCGCCAATACTAACGACGCGCCAACCGCCACCGGGATTGGCAACCAATCGGCGACAGAAGACAGCGCCTTCACCCTGGATGTCACCGGCAACTTCACAGAAGTTGACGCCGGCGACAGTTTGACGTATAATGCCACTC
>JAHHHT010000045.1 GCA_019359235.1 Oscillatoria princeps RMCB-10 | reverse complement strand
TCGTTTAAGACGATATTTTCCTGCGTGCGGGCGACATAATTGATGATGGCTGCGGGGAGAAGTCCGGCGGTGAGGGCGGGTGTTGATTGCAGGACTTGTGCGGGACTGTCGGCACTGCCGGCAGCTTCAATGGTGAGGTTTCCGCTGTCAGAAAGGATGAGGAAGCCTTTTTGAGCGCCGGCATTTTCCAGGACGAGGTTGATGAGTTTGGCGAGCAATTTGTCGAGGACAATTTCACCTGCAATCGCTTGGGAGGCTTTGACGACGGTGGCTAAGTCCAGGGTTTCGCCAGAACCGCTGCCGGTGGTGGAGATGGTGGCGCTTTTGGTTGCGGAGGATGCCGGTGCGAGAAACTGGGGATATCGTTCCTCCAAGTCCTTGACTTTCGCCACCGCACCCCACTGCGGGTAGGCGTAGTGGGCGTCTTGCAAATAGTGGCGGGCGATGCGGTTTTGGCCACGGGCGAGATAAAACCGGCCCGCCAGTTCGCAGGCGAGGGCTTCTTCGTTGAGGTATTCGTTTTCTTGGGCGAGGGCGATTGCCGAGTCGTAGTGTTCTCTAGCTTCTGAATAGTTGCTGATCGCGCGGGCGCGTTCCGCTTCCACGAGGTAGAATTTGTGCACCCAGCCACTCTATATTCGGCTAATCTTCAGCCTCTTCAATCCGTACAAATCGGCTTTACTTTCTAAGATTCAGCCCCCATCGCTCTAGAATAAACGCATACTCGAATGCCACCTCTTTCAGGATATCATAGCGTCCTGACGCACCTCTGTGCCCCGCACTCATATTGATTTTAAGTAGCAGAATATTGTCATCAGTCTTGTTCTCTCGCAGCTTGGCAGTCCATTTCACAGGCTCCCAATAGGGAACACTCGAGTCATTCAAGGCAGTGGTTATCAACAAATGTGGGTAATCCTTCGGCTCAACATTATCGTAGGGAGCGTAAGATTTGATATATTCGTAATAGGTTTTGTCGTTGGGATTCCCCCACTCTTCCCAATCCAACACTGACAGCGGAAGAGTCGTGTCCAAGATAGAAGTCAGGATGTCCACAAAAGGCGCTTTAGCAACGGCGACTTTGAAGAGATTTGGTCGCATATTGAGCGCAGCTCCTATCAAGAGTCCGCCCCCACTCTCCCCCACAATAGCTAATCGTTCGCTTGCTGTCCACTTGTTCGCCACAAGATGTTCGGCACAAGCGATGAAGTCAGTGAACGTGTTTTTCTTTTTCAAGAACTTGCCATCTTCGTACCACTGGCGACCCATCTCCCCACCCCCACGAACGTGAGCGATGGCAATTATTACCCCACGGTCGAGCAGTGAAAGTCGAGTTGGCGAGAAAGAAATATATTCGCAGGCTGCGTAAGCTCCATAGCCAGTCAGCAAAAGTGGGTTTTGGCCATCTTTTTCTATTCCGTCTTTATAGACAAGGGAGATGGGAATCTGTGTGCCGTCAGCGGCTGTGGCCCAAATTCTCTCGCTTTTGTACTGGGTTTTGTCATAGCCGCCAAGAACTTCCATCTGTTTTTTTAGTGTGGACTCTCTGGAAACCATGTTATCATCAAAAATGGAATCCGGAGTCACTAAAGACCTGTACCCAAACCGCAAAATATTAGTGCTGTATTCTGGGTTATTATCTTCTCCGAGTTCATAAACTGGGTCTGGAAAATCAATGTAGTGTTCGTCTCCTGTGGAAAGCTGGCAAATCCGCACCCTTGGCAATCCCCCCTCTCTTTCGTAAATTGCCAAATGGTCAGCAAAAGCGCTTACCTCCTTAATCGTTACCTTCTCTCTATGGGGAATTATAGTCTGCCAATTCTCCTTTGATGGAGATGCCACCGGCGCTTTCATTAGTTTAAAGTTGATGGCCTCGTCGTTGGTAACGACGTAAAAGTAATCGCTGTGATGTTCAACAGTGTAAAAAAGCCCTTTAGAGCGGGGATGTATTACCTGAAAATCGCCCCTAGGATGACTAGCATCTAAATACCGAACTTCCGATGTTCGCAGGCTCGCTAAATACAATAATATATAGGCTTGACTGCGGGTTTTATAGACTTTGAGACTGTACCCTTCATCTGGTTCGCAGTGAACCAGAATGTCTTCTTTGGGGTCACTGCCTAGAGTGTGCCGAAACATTTTGGAAGGCCGGTTAACAGAGTCAACTTGGGTGTAAAAGCAGGTTTGGCTGTCATTACTCCAAACGAAAGAGTCAACCAAAGCTATGCTTTCTGGGTATAGCTCAAATGTAGTGAGGTCGAAAAAGAAAAGTGTGTATTGCTCGGCCCCGATCGTGTCGATAGAATAGGCTAAAACCTGGTGGTTGGGGCTAACCTCACATACATTTAAACGCAAATAGTTATATCTTTCTGCCAGCTTGTTTTGAGCGAGTACCACTTCTTCTGGCCCATCGAGACAGCCCCGCTTGCGACAAAAAACATTATAGTTATTTCCAGCTTCCGTGCGCCAATAATAGTAGAAATCCCCCTGGCGGTAAGGAACAGAAAGTTCGGTTTCTTGAACGCGAGCGAGCATTTCATCATAGAGACTGGCTTGCAGTGCCTCGGTGTCCCGCATCATCAAAGCGGTATAGGCGTTTTCAGCTTCCAGATAGGCGATGAGTTTTGGATCGTTGCGATCGCGCATCCAAAAGTAGTTGCCGGTGCGCTCATCTCCATGACATGAAAGAATCTGAGGAGATTTTGGGGCTGTAGGGGGAGAGGCTTTTGCAGCAGAGTAATTTTCTTGATTCATGGAAGTAAATATTGTTTCAGAAGCTTTCAGTTTCCCCCCCCTTTTTAAGGGGGGGTAGGGGGGGATCGCAAGGGGCGTGGGGGGGATCGCAAGTGCTTTTAGTTCCCCCCCTTTTCAAGGGGGGGTAGGGGGGGGATCGCAAGTGGGACTTGTTAACGAACCGGACAGATATTAAAATATTTTAGATCTCCACTCCGTAAAAGCGAAGGGGGTTATCCCAGAGGATTTTTCGCACCGTTGTCTCGGAGAGCCGGTCGCTCAGCCCTACCACTTGGTCGATAACGTCCGGGTGGTGGTCTATGTGAGGGAAGTCAGAACCAAAAATAAGGTTATCACAGCCGATGTAGCTGAGAATTTCTGGCAGGTAAGGCTCAGAAGGTTCAAACGAGATAAAGCACTGCCGGCGGAAATACTCGGACGGCTTTATTTTAACACGATCTTTGACTTCCCAAGACAGCTGGCTGTACTCCGAATCCAGCCGCCACAGCCAGTAAGGCAGCCAGCCGCAGCCTGACTCCAGAAAGCCCACCCGCAGGTGGGGGTGGCGCTCCAGCACCCCCCCTCAATCAGGGCCAGCAGGGCCATCATCTGCTCCATCGTGTGAGAGCAGGCGTGCTGGGCAAAACGGGTGCTGAATCGGTCGGAGCCGGTGGTGGGCAGCTGGGAATGGGTGCCCTCGTGGATGCTGACTGCGATTCCCAGCCGCGAGCACTCGCCCCAAAAAGGCTCGTATGCGGGGTCAGAAAGCAGCCGGCCCCTCACCGGGTTGGGCCGCAAAACAACCGCTTTCCATCCAAATTCCGCGATCCGCTGCAATTCTGGCACCATCTCTTCCGGGGAGTGGGGGTTAATCGCTCCCACACCTCGGAGAATTTGCGGGTTGTAGCTGCAAAAATCTCGCAGCCAATTGTTGTAGGCGCGGACGAATGCGCCAGCCAGTTGCGGCTCCATTGTATCAACTGCAAACAGCCACAGCCCCATCGTCGGATACAGGAACGAGACATCCGCCCCCATTTTGGCGATTGCCTTGACCTGGGACTCCGGATCGTAGCTAGAGATCCCATAGCTCTTTATGTCCCGCAGCATCACCTTCAGCCCTTCCTCTTGCAGTTCGCGGGATACTTTGTGATAAATTATCTGGCCATCGACTTTCATCTCTGGCGACGGTGCTCGGTTTTTAAATGCCGGTTCGAGGTACTTCTCCCACAGGTCAATGGGCTCGAGTACGTGGCAGTCCGCATCTATGATTTGATATCCCTTAAGCATGGGCCATCCCGATTGTAGATTTTACATTTTCCTCGTTTTCCTCGTTTCCCTCGTTCCCAGGCAGTCGCTGGAAAAGCGCACACCGCCACCGATGAAAATTGTCCTGGGGGCCAGCACGCTCGTAGGGCTAAAGGTTCAGCCAGCCAACCCATTTTAACGGGTACGTCATACAGCCGACCGGCTGCAAATCTCGGCCAGAAATGCCGCAAACCGGGTACAATAACCCTGACCGCACGCAGTCCGAGGTCGGGCCGGCTTTGATCGAGGACTGCGGTTTCCATCCCGCTCGCCCGAGCAATCTCCACGCAGTTCATCACATCTATATATAGATCGTCGCTCCAGCGCCCTGCATAGTCGCAGCTAGTCTTTGGGATTGCGGTTTTGTCGGGCAGCAAATAGGGCTGGTTGGCGACAGTTGCCGTCTTCCACCATTCAATACCCTCCGCGTCGCGGTCGCGATAGGCTTTGTCTGGGTCGAGTATGCCAAAAAACGCGGCGGGAAGCGACTGATTCAGTTCAGTTAAGGCGCGGAGAATGGCAATTTGCGGGTCAAAGTGGGCCCCGAATCCCATGATAATATTCTCCTCCTCTCGGTCATTGCGGCGCGAGATAGCGGCGAAGGCGGGAATGTTCAAATCGCTCGTCAGATCCAGCACCCAGAGGTCGCGGTGCAGCGTTTTGTAACGCGCCACCAGTTCCTGAAAGTAGGGGGCGTCAAAACTCGACAGATCCACTGCCGGTTTGCGCAAGCGGTTGTACCACCACAGGGCAATGCTGTCTCGCTCGACTAATTCCATGAAGCCTTGCAGGATTGCCTCTTCTAAGTTACTGCCGGCGGCGCATCCATTGGCGTCTGCAAAAGCGAAGCGGGCGCTGTGCTTTTGGGAATAGCCGTAGTAGCAGCAAGCCGTCGGAACGTATCGGGGCGCGCTGCCGGTTAGCGACCAAACGGGACTCCACTCAATTTCCGCGTCTTCGTCAAATTGCTCTGGAATCCAGTTAAATCTGTTAGCTCTGGTGCGATTTCCATTCAGTTGCTCGCGGTTCTGGAATTGCCGTTCGCTGAAAAGCATGAAGGCGTTTGGGTGAATGCCGGCATCTTCCAGGTCTTTTAGGCTGGCTCGAATTCTGGCTTCATCCCCCTGAAAAACGCCGGAATAGCGCTCGACAGATTCGCACAGGGCGCTGACTTTTGCCTGAGTGTCGCTTTTTCCCTTGCCGTAGGATTCGCTGCGCAAGCTTTCTTGCAGGGAGTGCAGGTCACTGCCGGCTGCGACAAAGCAGTGACTGGCGCGGTAAGAAGCTGTCAGCCCCCCCTCATCCTCCCAGGTAGAGGTTCGCTGCAGAGCGCCGATGATGCCGGTAATCGGACTGACGTGGTGCGAGAACGTTTTAAACGTTTGCTCTGGCGAGAGGCTGCGATGTCCGCCATCGCTGGTAAACGTCTTTTTCCGGCTTTGCAGCGCCACCGGCGCTGACTGGAGCGTTGCCATCAGCTTTGCATCTGAGCAGCGCGGACACTGGGGACGCCGCACGAGGGCGTGACTGTTCTTTTCCAGGGAGAGGGCGTTGAGAGTGACGATTTTCCCCTCCAGGGATTGATTTTGATCGCCGGCTATCCACTTGACGGTTTCGGTGGCGGCTAGCCCCAGGGCTGTGGAGAGGGTTGACTGCAGTGCGGCAATGGAAGTTGGCAGCAGTTTAGCAGTTTTGTTTCGCTGCTGCAGGTAACTTTCGACTTTTCGGTGCCCTCGCAGCCGCTGCGCCAAACACTCCCAGCAGCCGGTTTTTCCGGGGATAAATATAGGGCCTACCCAGATTTCTATTCCCACGGGTTTCACCAGCATCCACGGGCGATTGCCATTCAAAGCTTCCCGATTGAAAGCGTCCAGCTCTTCTTGCAGGTAATCCTCCGCCAGCACCACGCATAGATCGCCACTCTCAGCGATTTTCACCCCAAGAGATGCCAGCATGGCTTTGAAGGGTTCGCTCCCCACTTCGCCAAAGGAAACCACAGAAACCGTCACCTCTTGCAGGCGCTTTTCGCTTTCTTCTGGAGCGAGGTTTAGCATCTCCCAAAATGCGGCACGCTCCGCTGGCACGCACGGGTTAGCGTCTGCAATATAGCCCTTGCTTCGCAGCCGGTCGAGCAGATAGAATACTTCAGGAGCGGACAGCCGGTCTTGCAGGCTCTCTGCGATTTCTTCTGCGGTGTGCTGTCCGTCTAGGAACGGTGCCAGTTGAATGTAGGCGTCCCCCCGCAGCAGGAAGTGTTCTTTTTCCGACCGTAAAAATACGCCTTCTGAGGGGACAATTTCCCAGCGAAAACAGTGTTTAAACCTCGGCTGGCGCATTGCAGTTTTTAATCAATGTTGTATAGAAGCTAAATAGTAGGTGCCGCTTTTCAGTCAGAAAGCTGTAGCGCGTTCAGCGTCGCGAACGCGCCACAACTCTCCATTTTACTGGAACACGCTTTCAACTTTCAAGCTATGCCCGCCAAATAGGCTCTCCCTCATTCGAGGGATTTGACAGGGGAGCGGTAATTCCCAAACAGCTCCGTGAATTAGCGCTATCCCTGTTAGACCCTGCAGGACTCTAAACGGGCAGTTCTGAGGTTCAACTTACTCTCAGAATTCCGTACAGTCCGTCTTGTCTGGCATAGGTATAGAGCTGTTCCTCGGTTAGCTCATCTGCGAAACTGTCTGGCAAAGGAGGAAGCGCCAAGAAACCCTCCTCCGAGTTTTCAGCATCTACATATTGGAGGATAGTGCTGCAAGCTGCTGCTAGGAGTTGCTCCTTCTCATTTTTTGGGGCTTTATTCTGTTTAGTTCTGCCTTGTTGGCTGGACTCCTCAATTGTTTTTCTCGGGTCTTTATTCAGCCGGCGCAGAAAGTCTTGATCATCTTTGTTGCTCCAAGCGTAGGCAAAAACCCGCGCCCAAGCCTCTCGTAAATCTTGCGGACAAGCAGAGCGTGCCATAATTTACCTCTTTTCATGCGTAGGTTGTGCCAAATCGTCAGGGAAACGCATCCCCAACACAAAGCTTCAGGCCATCTCAAGGACTTGCGGCAATCACAGGGCGGATTGGCCCAACTCCCTGGGGCTTCCGCTCAGCTGTGTCTCATAATTCCGTACAGCTCGCTCTGACTGGCATACGCATAGAGCTGTTCGTCTGTCAATCCCTGCAACCCCTCTGGCAGCACAGGAATCGCGATGTAACCATATTCGCAGTTGTCGCTGTTGACATACTCCAGGATAGTAGCGCAAGGGCCTACGATACTTGCCGGCTGGCCCGAATTAACCACATTAGTAATTGTTTGCCTGGGGTCTTTCCGCAGTCCCTGCAGAAACTCCCTGTTGTCCTTGTGCCAAGCGTGGCCAAAGACGCGATCCCACGCCTCGGCCAAGTCAGGAGGGTAAGGAGGTTTATCCATAATTGACCTCTCTGCGAATAGTTAGGTAGAACGCTCCCCGATAAGAATCTTATCGGTTTCCGACCAGTATATTTGGGCCCTCTCGGGCCGTCAAGCATTCTTAATAAAAGTTTACATCCAGGTTAATGTGTTTTACATCTTGACAGAGCGCCGGCAGGCTGATAACCTTGAGGAAAATCCAGCAGTTCGCCACCTCACCGGCAGGTCTTGGCAGGGGAACATCAATAAACTCAACGTGTTCGCAGTGAGGGATTTAGCCCTCATGCTCTCAATGAGAGATATTTAGCCAAGAAACCGGGTTTCTTACAGAAAGCCGATTTCTTGCCCACTCACCCCGACGTCAATTAGTTTAACTCAAGTTGCTACCTACAAGTCTAAGCATCCAGATCCCCCCAAACCCCCCTTAAAAAGGGGGCTTTGAGATGTTCCCCCCCTTTTTAAGGGGGGGCTAGGGGGGGATCTGACCTGACTTACCGCAAAATAGCAACTTCAATTATTTTATAGAGATTTGGCGAACCAGAGAAGCGCTGGAGGAGGAATCTGTGTCAGTAGACTTAACCCAAACCAAGATAGATCCCAACGAGCCGAAGTACCAAGCCCTGTTAGAAGATTTACAGGGAAATATCCTGAAAAGTCACGAGCGAGACTACTCGGCACATATTTTCGTCAAATTCAAGCCAGACGCGGACGCCGCCAGAAAATGGATTAGCGACTTCGCCAAACAATTTGTCACCTCGGCAAAGAAGCAGCTAGACGAGAGCGCCGGCGAAAAATCCGAACCCCTGTTTGCCAACTTCTTTCTCTCCTACAGGGGATATGAAGCTCTGGGCTTCAAATTACAAGCGGGAGGCAATCGCGAATTTCCCAGTCCGGGATTCAAGGTTGGCATGGGGCAATTCCAGCAGGTGCTGAAAGACCCGCACCGGCACGAATGGGAAGAAGGATTTCAAGAGGAAATCCACGCTTTAATTCTCCTCGCTGATGACGATTGCCACCGGCTGGAGTCTGCCGCAAAACAAGTTGTGGAGTCAATTCGCAGCGCAGGGGAGATTGCCAGCACAGAAGCCGGTGTGGTGCTCAAAAATAGAAAAGGGCAGGCCATCGAACACTTCGGTTTCCGAGATGGAATCAGCCAGCCCCTGTTTCTGAAAGAAGATATCGACCAAGTAGCAAAAGAACAGGGCACCGACAAGTGGGACCCCACCGCTCCCTTAGAATTAGTACTTGTAAAAGACCCTTTGGGTGAAGGAGAGTACAGCTTTGGCAGCTATTGCGTTTACCGAAAACTCGAACAAGACGTGCGGGGCTTCAAAGAAGCGGAGAGAGAGCTTGCGAGAAAGCTGGGACTCTCAGGGAAAAATGCGGAAAGAGCGGGAGCTTTAGCTGTGGGGCGGTTCAGAGATGGGACGCCGGTGACGCTTTCTCCCACGGAACAAAATCCCGAGCCGGTGGTCAATAATTTCAATTATGATGGAGACCACGAAGGCTCGAAATGTCCTTTTCACGCGCACATCCGCAAGACGAATCCGCGCGGCGACAAAAACGACCGCTACCAGACGCTGGAAGAGCACCGCGCTCACCGAATTGTCCGGCGCGCAGTCAGCTATGGCGAAATGCCTGACGCCCGCGATAACTCCCTGTCCAAACTGTCGCGGTTTCACAATCAGCTGGCGCATTTAAGAGACATAAAAGTCCAGCCGGGGGAAGGGGAGAAAGTGGGATTGCTGTTCCTGTGTTTCCAGGCAGACATTTTTAACCAGTTCATGTTTGTGCAAAAAAACTGGGCGAATAACCAGCAATTTGTCAACTACACAACCGGTCTTGACGCTCTGGTGGGACAGGGGAAAAAACAGAATGCGGGGCAAATGTGGCCCAAAGACTGGGGCCAAAACGAGCGGGTGCAGGTGGATTTTTTTGATTTTATTAGCATGAAGGGAGGGGAATTTTTCTTTGCCCCCAGCATCAGTTTCCTGAGAAACCTTCAGCGGGGATAGCTGGAAGGCTTTCAGTCGATCGCACCGGCACACAGCGATAGGAGCACTTGGGACGTGGGAACCTGCGTCCCACAAGCCTTGCCGGTGATTAGAACGGGGACAAGCCGGCGATCGGAAAGATGCTGTTGGCGAATTAATGGGGGGTCAGACCCCACCCCCAACCTCTCCCCGTCAACGGGGAGGGGAGCTTTCTTGGGAACTCTTGTGCCCCCGTCCCTCCTCTTTCCTCGAAAAAAAACCGCGCTGATTTTGAGAGTCCTCGCTCTTCTCGAACGCCCGCCTAGGCGGTTTTCCGCTGGATGAAATAGCCCTTTGAAACCCGGTTTCTTTAAGAAACCGGGTTTCTCAGTACCTCACTCAGATGAAAAGTGCTATAATAGCACACTCATAAGCCGAATGCTCAATGCCCAATGCCCTCTGCCACTGAGCTGTATTTTAGCTCAAGTTGCTACGAGCGCAGTGAGTCAGGTCAGATCCCCCCCTAGCCCCCCCTTAAAAAGGGGGGGAACATCTCAAAGCCCCCCTTTTTAAGGGGGGTTGGGGGGATCGAGATGCAAAGACCTTGTAGGGAGCAACTTGAGTTATTTTAGCAGAAAAATCTGTCCAAATTACAAGTTAAAATCCCGCCCTTTAATCCCTGTGTTAGAGTAGCATTATGAACTACGTATTACTCTCCAGTCTGAGTTTCTTTGTTGGCATCACGGTTGGCTTAACCGGAATTGGAGGAGCGGCTCTCATCACCCCGATGCTGATTTTTGTGTTCCAAGTGCCCCCCTCGATTGCTATTAGTTCTGATATTGTGGCTGCCACATTGATGAAAGTTATCGGCAGTTTCAAGCACTGGAAGCAGGAAACACTTGACCTGGAAGTTGTCAAATGGCTGGCGTTGGGGAGTGTTCCCGGATCTCTGACGGGGGTGGGGATTTTACACCTGCTCAAGCAGAGTGAGGCTCTCAACCTGGATGGCATCCTGATCCGCTCCCTCGGAATCATGATGCTGTCTGTCACTTTGCTAGCAATCGCGCAATTTGTCCTCAAGACTTTTGCGCCCAACTTGAACGTGCCCGAACCGCCAAAATTTGACTTAACAACTAACGCCGGTCGCGCCCTAACACTCAGTCTGGGAGCTGTTTTAGGCTGTCTGGTCGGGCTGACTAGCGTGTCCGCCGGCTCAATGTTTGTGCTGGTAATGATTGCCTTTTTTCGCCTCGACCCTCGCAAGTTGGTAGGCACAGATATTTCACAAGCGGCAATTTTGCTGGTGTTTACCTCCCTCGGACACCTCAGCCTGGGCACAGTGAACTGGAGTTTAGTATTGCCGATTTGGCTGGGTACAGTACCCGGAGTGCTTGTGGGCGCTCAACTTTGCAAGTTCGCCCCCCAAAGCGCACTCCGGTTTATCATCTACTCCATCTTAGTAATGGCTAGCTGGAAATTCATCTCAGCGTAAAAGCGGGGGGGTGCGTTCCCCTTGGGAACGCACCCTACTGTGGCGGTTCATTAATCCCAACCCATAATTGCAGATAGCCCCAAAAATACAATCCCAAAAACCAGCAATAAAACTGCCAGCAAAATAAGTATCCAAATCAGACATCCTGCTGTCGCCCACGCCCTTTGATGAGACTTAAAAGCCGCAACACTCTTCCACCGGCGGCTTTTCCACGCCCACTCATTCCCTTTCGCCCCCAGAATAAAAGCCACCGTCAGAGACGGCAACCCGCCGGTGACAAGGGTGATGTCAACCCAAGCGATAAGTCCAATCCAAACATGATTGGTCAGACACCAGAAACCCGGAAGCAAAAAAGCCCCCCAGTTCCACCCTGGGATTTCCGCCGGCACCGGAGTGGCGCTGAAAATCCCGCCCTCACCGGAATTATTCACCGGCGCGGGAGCGGCATGAGTGCCGGTTTTGCTGCCCACGCTAACAGTATAACTCAGCTGAGTTGCCGGTGGCACCCACTTCGAGTCAAGCAATTGCAGGATTTCCTCCGCAGACTGGAAGCGCTCAACCGGCTGCTGCGCCAGCATGCGCGTGAGAATTCCCTTCAGCTTCGGGCTCAACTTCAGTTGCTTCTCCCAAAGCCAATCCATAGAAAGTGGATCTATAAGTTCCTGAGGCTGCTTGCCGGTCATCAAAACAACAGCCGTCACCGCCAAAGCGTACAAATCGCTGTGGGGTGCGGCGATTCCCAGACGCATTTGCTCATCGGGAGCGTAGCCACTTTTACCCAGACGAGTGGCGCTTCCGGACTCACTAACACCGGCTAGCTCCAGAGCGACTTGCTTGACACCGCCGAAGTCAATCAGCACCGGCATACCGTCTCGCTCGCGGCATATAATATTGTCGGGAGAGATGTCGCGGTGAATCACACCGAGCCGGTGGAGATAGCTCAAAACGGGCAGCAACTGGCAAAACAGCTGAACAATTTCAGCTTCCCTGAAACATTCCCCCCGCTGCACTCGCTTGCGCAGCAAAGCGTCAAAGGTTTCACCTTCCACCCACTCCTGAACCAAAAACAGGCGTTTCCCCTCCCGAAACAATTCCCAAAACCGGGGAATTTGGGGGTGCTGCAGCTTGTGGAGCGTAACAGCTTCCCGCTCAAAAAGCTGCGCAGCTTTCTCTATAGCGCCGGTTCCCAATAAACTTGGGATCAGTTCTTTTAGGACGACGGCTTCATTAAAGCGACCGGTATCTTCCGCCAGGTAAGTTTTGCCAAAACCCCCTTGACCGAGCTGGCGCAGTATGATATAACGATTGCGAAGCTGCGTTCCCGGCAGTAACTCGAAAGGATGCGCCTGGGAAGCCGGTGCGCTAGCGCCCTTATTTTGCAGAGTGCCGGCGGAAGTCCCCAGCAACGATTCGCCGCAGCTCGCGCAAAAACGTGACCCAGCCGGATTTTCGTGCCCGTTGCTGCATTTTATCAAGATCATCCACTTATCTCCCGCCAGTTGCAACGCCTCTAAGCGCTAAAAAACAGGACATGACTGAACAAAACGCTGAAAAAAAGCTCAGTTTTTATCGCTCTAAAGCCAGGAACTGCGCCCGACCTGTAACTCCTATTTCTGTGGGTAACGCCGCCAGTGCCAGTGTTATTGGGGCTAGTCTTGTCAGCGACACCGGCTTAACCGAAGATGCCGGTTTAATCGTTACTGCAGATGCGTTAAACTGGCAAGCATTCAAATGCGCCACACAACCCCTGGAACGCAGTTCTCCACCAACTCAGGCTGGCTCTCTTCACAAAGGACTCAGATTTTCACCAAAGTCCAGCGTTCGGTGGAGAGCTGCCGCAGCACTGGGCTAACTTAATTCTAGCGAGTGTTCGAGGCGAGACTCTGGCTTTTGGGCAGAGGAGTGCAGAACATGACGCCACCGCCCCGTCAAATCCCCATTGAGGAAATTATGCACGCCGTCGTTCTAGTTCTCATAGAAGTTCTGGCTGTCATCGGACTCTCCCGGCTAATGGGTCTGGGATTCCGCTGGCTCAAGCAACCCCTGGTAATCGGGGAAATCGTAGCCGGCATCATGCTGGGCCCGTCCCTGCTGGGCTGGATTGCCCCAGATTTGTCAGCATTCCTGTTCCCAGCGGAGACTGTTCCGTTTTTGAACGTACTGTCCCAGGTGGGGCTAATCTTTTTCATGTTTCTGATTGGCCTAGAGCTAGACCCAAAATACCTCAAAGGCAACTTGGATATAGCAATTTTGACTTCCCACGTCAGTATTTTGGTGCCCTTTTCCCTGGGAAGCATGCTAGCGCTGCTCCTTTACCCGCTGGTTTCCAATTCCAGCGTGTCGTTCACCGCCTTCGCCATGTTTCTGGGCGCGGCGATGTCGATTACCGCTTTTCCGGTGCTGGCCAGAATTATTACCGAGAACAACCTCCAGGGGACGCGCTTGGGGACGCTGGCGCTCACCTGTGCGGCGGTGGACGACGTGACAGCGTGGTGCTTGCTAGCCGTGGCGATTGCCGTCACTCGCACCAACAGCATGGCCGGCGCGCTGCCCACGATTGTGGAATCCTTGCTCTACATTGCCTTCATGCTGACAGCAGGGCGCTGGCTGCTGAACCGGCTTTCCGTCCACTACAACCGCACCGGCAGGCTATCCCAGCTGCTGCTGGCGTGGATTTACATGGGCGTAGTGGTTTCCGCCCTAATCACTGAATTGATCGGCATCCACCTGATCTTTGGTGCCTTCCTGCTGGGGGCGGCAATGCCCAAAAACCCCGGTTTGGTGCGGGAAATCGCCCAGAAAACAGAAGACTTTGTTCTCATCTTCCTGCTGCCGGTGTTTTTTGCCTACAGCGGTTTGCGCACGGAAATTGGCTTGCTCAACCGGCCAGAATTGTGGCTGCTGTGCGCCTCTGTCCTGATCGTAGCCATCGCCGGCAAGTACGTGGGCACCTACTTCGCTGCTAGAGTCTGCGGCATTGAGAACCGGGAAGCCTCCGCCCTCGGCTGGCTGATGAACACTCGCGGGCTGACAGAACTGATTGTCCTCAATATTGGCCTGTCCCTGGGCGTCATCTCGCCCCTGCTGTTCACCATGCTGGTGATTATGGCGCTGGTGACTACCTTTATGACTTCCCCCCTGCTAGAGTGGACTTATCCGAAACATCTGATCCGGCTGGATACTGTAGTGCCGGTGCCCCCGTCAGAGCCCCTCGCCAGTTCCGCGCCCGCTCCCCAGGAGCGGGAGATGCCCGCTTACCGGATTCTGGTGCCCGTGGCCAATCCCAGCACCCAGAAAGGGCTGCTGCAGCTGGCGGTGGCCATTGCCGGCACGGCCTCCCAACCGGCAGCGGTTGACCTGCTGAGCTTGATTGAGCTGCAAGAAGACTATCTCTTTGAAAGCACCCCACTGGAGGCAGAGCGGTTAATCCAAGAGCGCCGGGAGCGCCTCGAAGAGTTAACTCAAAGCCTGGAACCGCCTGAAACTCGCGCCGGCGTGCGTTCCATTGTCCGCATCTGCAGTGATGTGGCGCGGGAAACCGCACAAATTGCCCAACTGGACCGGGCGGATTTAATTCTGCTGGGATGGCACCGCCCCGCCTTCAGCAACAACCGTTTGGGGGGGCGAGTCGGTCAAATTCTCACCACAGCCCCCGCAGATGTCGCTGTCTTTGTGGACCGGGGGCGGGAGCGCTTGGACTCTTTGCTTGTGCCCTACTCCGCCAATATCCACGACGATCTGGCGCTGGAACTAGCGCTGAGACTTCTGGTTAACGACAGTAACAGGCGGCTGGCGGTTTTGCGGGCTGCCGCCCCTGGCCAGTCGGCCAGCGAATTCAGCAACGAGTTTCGCGCTCTCACGCAGCAATTGCCAGCTGCTGTGCGCGAGCGCATGGAATTTCCAGTCCTGGAAGCCGCAGAGCCAATCCAAGCTGTGGTGGAAGCATCCCAATCCGCCGATCTCACCCTTGCCGGCACCAGTCGCGCTTGGGGGATAGAGCGCCAAACCCTGGGCCGGTACACCGATGAGCTGGCCATTGAGTGCCACTCCTCCCTGCTGATTTGCCGCCGGCACTCCCAATTTACCCCTCACCTCGCCTCCGTCCTCGCACAGAAGGCGGCAGCCCGCAAATAATGTCCAGGTTGCCGGAAGATGTTTTGACAGTTCTAATTGAGGTGTGAAATTTTTTTTATACCCCGCCACAGACGCGCCTGTTCGCCAAGGGAAGAGAGAGGATTTCACAAATCATTTAGAACTGCTAGAGCGGCGGAGGGAGGAACTGTCAGCTGAATCCTGGCGACGGGATTGAAACGGGAACAAGCCGCCATTATCACCTATTCCTTATTTCTTACAAAATGAGCCATTTCAACCTAAAAACCTTAACGTTATATGCCGTTGCCATCGGTTCGGTCGCGCTTCTGTTTAAGGCAGTAAGCGCTTACGGGGAGACTAATCTTAAGGCTCCTCCCCCCATAGCCGGTCGCTATCGCACTGACACAAAACAATTGCCCGGATGCAAAAAGTCTGAAGCCCTGGTGTTAACGATTCTGCAATCGGGCGTTTATTTAAATGGCTCCTTGCAGCCGGCAAACCGCAAAGCTGATTCAGGGGTTAAGGTTGAGGAGAAACCGGCACTGTCGGGCCGGTGGGACAAAGGAAATTTGACCTTAGCCGGTTCAGTTGCCCCCCAGGCACTCTGCCCCGAAGCCGCCAGCACAGCCGGTGCGGCCTCACGAGAGCCGGTGCTGGTTCAAGGTAAAATGGAGGGAGAAACTTTGAAAGGTCAAATCACGCTCGACTCACGGCGGGAGAGTTTTGAATTCTCCGCTCAGCGAGAAGCGCCGGTGGGAGTTCCCGAAACCCACTGACGAGCGCCTGCGGTGCTAGAGTTTTTAAAACCGCAGAGGCACGCAGATAAACGCAGATGAATGGCGTCAAGACTTTCAGTGCGCCCCGCCGGCACCCGGAAAGGGGCGAGCCGGTCTTTCCCCAGCCCGGGGGTATAATCGAAACTGTTTAAGCGGAAATTGATTGATTTTTAACACTACGACGCTTGTCCTATAAGGGCTAAAGTTGTGTAAATTTTAATTAATCCGCGTGAAGACTTTCAGTGCGCCCCGCCGGCTCCCGGAAAACAGACGAGTCCGTTTTTCTCCCGCCCCGGGGTGCATCGAAACTGTTCAAGCGGAAATTGAGTGATTTTTAATCACTACGACGCTTGTCCTATAAGCACTACAGTTGTGTTAATTTTAATTAATCCGCGTGAAGACTTTCAGTGCGCCCCGCCGGCTCCCGAAAAAGGGACGAGTCCGTTTCCCCCGCCCCCGGGGCGTGTCGAAACTGTTTAAGCGGAAATTGAGTAATTTTAAGCATTGCGAGGCTTGCCCTATAAGGGCTACAGTTGTGTTAATTTTAATTAATCCGCGTGAAGACTTTCAGTGCGCCCGCCGGCTCCCGGAAAACAGACGAGTCCGTTTTTCTCCCGCCCCGGGGTGCGTCGAAACTGTTCAAGCGGAAATTGAGTAATTTTCAACACTGCAACGTTCGCCATATAAGCACTACAGCTGTGTGAAGTTTAATTAATCCGCGTGAAGACTTTCAGTGCGCCCCGCCGGCAGCCGGAAAACAGAAGCCTCCGTTTCTCCCCGACCCCGGGGTGCATCCAAACTGTTTAACCGGAAATTGAGTAATTTTCAACACTGCAACGTTCGCCATATAAGCACTACAGCTGTGTGAAGTTTAATTAATCCGCGTGAAGACTTTCAGTGCGACTCCCGGCAGCCGGAAAACAGAAGCCTCCGTTTCTCCCCGACCCCGGGGTGCATCCAAACTGTTTAACCGGAAATTGAGTAATTTTAGCCCCTACAACATTTACCCTATAAGCACTACAGCTGTGTGAAGTTTAATTAATCCGCGTGAAGACTTTCAGTGCGACTCCCGGCAGCCGGAAAAAAGACGAGTTCGTTTTCCCCCCGACCCCGGGGTGCATCCAAACTGTTTAACCGGAAATTGAGTAATTTTCAACACTGCAACGTTCGCCATATAAGCACTACAGCTGTGTTAAGTTTAATTAATCCGCGTGAAGACTTTCAGTGCGACTCCCGGCAGCCGGAAAACAGAAGCCTCCGTTTCTCCCCGACCCCGGGGTGCATCCAAACTGTTTAACCGGATTTTGAGTAATTTTCAACACTGCGACGTTTGCCCTATAAGCACTTCAGCTGTGTGAAGTTTAATTAATCCGCGTGAAGACTTTCAGTGCGACTCCCGGGGTGGGGGGAAAGTGACCAGCCCGTCTTGACCGGCCCCCGGGGGGCGTTGAAACTGTTTAAACGGAAATTGAGTAATTTTTGACACAAACCTTTTGCTAGGTAAGCACTTCAGCCATGTTAATTTTAACCTGAGTTGTTTGCTTCCAAGTACAGTGCACTTGGTTTACTCCGCCTCCCCGATCAGGGTGAAAGCAGCCCAGTCTCTGGGATTGGGATGCAGCTGGGCGATTTCCAGCATCGCCCCCCGCAGCGCCTTGGCTCTGTCATCCCCCCGCTGCAGCCGGCGGTAGAACTCCGCCATCAAAGACGCCGTGGGCGCATCTGGCACAGCCCACAGGGAGACAATAGCGCTGCTAGCACCGGCACCGATTAAAGCCCTCGACAGCCCAATCACCCCATCGCTGGCGATCCGCCCCACACCGGTATCGCAAGCGCTCAGCACCACCAGCTCAGCATTTAAATTCAGCGACAGAATCTCACCGGCACCCAGCACCCCCCCATCCGGCGGTTCGGGAGCCAGCGCCAGCGCCCCCGGAATACCGGCACCGCTAACATCATCCAGCAACCCGTGAGTGGCCAAATGAACAATCCGGGCTCGCCGCATCCGCCCCACAACAGACGCCTTCGTCGCCAGTGTGCCGGTGAGCGCTTGCGCCTTCAAAAGCCGAGCAATTTCTACCGCTTCCCGCTCAGCCCCCGGCAGAGGCGGAAGGGGCTGGGGCTTCTCCCCGGGTGCCGGTGGCCAACTCGGCATCGCCGGATTCCCCACCACCAGCACCTCCCCCGCATTTTTCTTCCAAAACTCCCGGTTTCGCTGCCGGGAAAGCCGCGTAAACTCCAGCACCTGAATGGCAGGTGACGTCAGGACCGTGTGCTTTTCAATCAAATACTTCCCTGCCCCATCCACCAGCGCTGGAAACGGAACCAAAAACAGCGCTTCGTGCGGAATAAAAATCACCCTATCTTCTGGGTTCGCCGGCAGCAAATCGGCAATCGGCTCAACCAGCAACTGGTGCAGCCGCCGCAATTGCCGCCAGCTGCCAAACCCCGCCGCCGTTTCGCCAGAACCGTCCTCTCTCGCCACCACACTCAAACCGCGACCTCTCACACCAATAGAATCCCGGCTGCTAGCCACCAGCTTTTCTAAAGAACTGAGTGCCAACTCTCGCCCCGGTTCCGCCCTGCCGGCACCGGCACCTCCGAGCTGCCACAGCGGTTTCAAATCCACCTCGCGAAAAGCAATTTTTCCCTCCGGCGAAACCACCCAAATATAAAGCTTTGATTCCCGGATTTTTCGCTTGCCCTCAACGTCAAAGGCGTTCTGAATCACCGAATATTCAACCAGAGTGGCATTTTGCGCAATGGCTATCTGTTTGATTTGCTCAATGCTAGGCGGGGTGGTGGGAGACGCCACCGAACGCTGTGCGGTTTGACCGCCGGCGCGGCGAGCCAGCAGCTCCACAAATGCCCGCGCCCTCCCTCGCTCTGCCATTTCCAGCGCCGCCTCAACCTGATTCTGGGCGACGAGAACCTCTTGCAAACTGGTATAAGTGAGAGCTTGGCCTTCAAAAATGGACACTTTGCTGGCATCGTCACTCCCCAACCCGCTCCTGAGCGACTCCCACACCTCAATAGCGGCGCGTAAGGTTTCTGCAGCTTCCTGAGAATTGCCGGCTTGAAACAGCGCATCGCCCAAGTTGTTTAGCGCTCGCCCCTCCTCCGGACGGTTCCCCAGCTGTCGCGCAATGGCCAAATGCTGCCGGTGGCACTCAGCTGCTTTGCTGTAATCGCCCAGCCCGTAGTGCGCCCACCCCAGATTTCCCAGCGCTCGCCCCTGAAGACGGATATCTCCCAGCTTCAGCGCTATGGCCAAAGTCTGCTGCTGGTATTCAATGGCTTTGCTGTAGTCTCCCCGGGAAAAGTAGGCGATGCCGAGATTGCCCAGCGCCTGTCCCTCGCCGTAGAGATCCCCGCGCTGTCTAGCTCCCTGCAAACTCTGCTGCTGGTACTCAATGGCTCTGTCGTAGTTTTCTCGCTCCAGGTAAACCAGTCCCAAATTTCTCAAGACAGAGCCTTCCCACTCCGCTGTTGGGACTTCCCGCGCTATCGCCAAACTCTGCTGGTAGAATTCAATGGCTTTGTCGTAGTTTCCCAGAGCGGCGTAGGTGGCTCCCAAACTGGCAAGCGCCAGCCCCTGCGAGGGCAGGTGGCCCAGCTGCCGGCCTATGGCCAAGTGCTGCTCGCCGGACTCAATCGCTTTGGCGTACTCTCCCGCTTGATAGTAAGCAATCCCCAGATGGTACAGCGCGGAAACCTCTGTGGGGCGGTCGCGCAGTTCTCGCGCCAGCGCCAAATTCTGCTGGTAGCACTCAATCGCCCCAAAAGTGCTGGCTCCTGAGTGGGAGGAACCGGCGCTTTTCTCCTGACTCGTGTCTGGTGTCAGGCAATTTCTGATGCCGTCACGCCGCTGCTGCTCAGTTTCCCCGGCACTGCTGCTGCCTGTCAGTCCCCGCTGCGCTAAATTATTGTTGACAAAATTTGCATTTTGTGCTAATTGAGATCCGCTATTGTCCGGCCCGGGTGGCGGGGGCTGGGAAGGTGCCGGTGCCGGTGCGGGAACCTGTGCGGGAACCGGTGCCGGTGCCGGTGGGGGAACGGGTGCCGGTGCCGGTGCCGGTGGGGGAACGGGTGCCGGTGCGGGTGCCGGTGGGGGAACGGGTGCCGGTGCGGGTGCCGGTGGGGGAACGGGTACGGGTGCCGGTGCCGGTGCCGGTGGGGGAACGGGTGCCGGTGCGGGTGCCGGTGGGGCAACCGGTGCGGGTGCCGGTGGGGCAACCGGTGCGGGAACAGGTGTGGGCCCAGCAGTCACCGGCGACTGTGGGACTGGTGGGGGGACTTCAGCGACAGCGGGGGGCGACTCGGGGAGTGGTGGGGGGCTCTGGCCCGTCTGATCGGCACTGGGGGGCGACTCGGGGAGTGCTGGGGGAACTTCACCGGCAGCGGGAGGGATTTCCGGAACTGTCGGGGGTGTCTGGCCGATATTAGGGGGCACCGGCACCCCAGCGGAAATTGCAGGAGTCTCAATCGCTGGCGGCGCTATCGCTGGGGGGGATTCAGGCAGGAATGGGGGTATGGTGCCGAAGTCAGAACCGAAAGCGCCCGGGATGGCAATCCTGCCCTGCGCGAACTCTTGAAAGGACTGACCGGGCTCAATGGTATTGTTAAAAGGAAACTGAATTGCGGAAGAGTTAGCCTCCAGGTAGATAATCTCCTCGGGGGAGTTAATCCATCCAGCGGTAATTGCGCCAGCAGTGCCGTTTGTCGTGGCGTCACCGACTGCGAAAAGAGACTGATTGGCTCCAGGAAGCAGCTGGAGAAAAATCTCACCCCCTCCGGTTCCTCCTGCAGTAGAAATGCTGGCAGCCACTCCGTTGCGATCTGTGAAAACGCCCGTCGCCCGCAAAACACCCAAGGATGTTATCTGAACATTCCCCCCCCTGCCGGCACTGCCACCTTGGGCATTAATATATTCAACTTCAATGCCAGATAAATCGGCAGGAGTTGACTGAATTCCCAGTCGGGCTGTATTCTGATTGGGGGTGGGGTTTTTGCTAGGGCTCGAAGCAATATTCTCTGGCGCGTTAAAGACGGCTGGAGTTGACTTCGCCGCTGCCCCATTTGCCGAGGATTCCACCATATTAGCTGAGCTGGCGACTGGTCTGCCTGCGTTCAAACTCTCAATCTTGACATTCCCTCCATTGCCAGACTGGGAGTGAGAGTCAATGACTCCTGCGGTAATGTTGCGCCCCGCTTTCAGGGAGATCGCGCCTCCATCTCCCTGTGCGGAAGAGGAGTTTAGGGTGCCGGCGCTGGTATCGATGGTATCAGGGGTGGTGAGGCTGATCTTGCCGCCGGCACTGATGATCTCTGCTGCGGTAATGCCTTCCCCTGCGTGAAGGGTAATATTGCCGCCGGTGCCAGTTTGAGCACTGGAGTCCAGCACACCGGCTGCGGTATTGATAGCACTGTTGCCCCTCAGGCTGATATTGCCGCCATTGGAGATAATACTGCCGGTGGTGAGGGTGCCGCCTGCGTGGAGTTGCATCGCCCCACCGGCACCCCGCACCGTGCCGGTGCTGGTATCTATGTTCCCCTTGCGGCTGATAAGATAAATATTCCCGCCGGATATTCCACTGGCATCAATGTCTGTTGCGCTAATATTTCCTGTGCCATAGACAGTGATGTGGCTGCCGGCTCCGTTTGTACTGCTCGCATTCAGCTGGCTTGCCGCTATATCCCCAAATTGCGCGTGCAGGGCAATTTCGCCGGCACTGCTACGGACTGAAGCGGTGTTAAGATCGCCGGCACTGATGGAACCCGATTCGCTGTAGAGAGTAATCTTGCCACCGGCACCGTTCTGACTGCTAGCTTTGAGATCGCCGGCAGCAATATCACTGCCGGCAGAGAGGGAGATTGACCCACCGCCACTGCTGGCTGAGGCATCTAGGGTGCCCGAAATGGTACTGATGCCTCCTGTGGCGCTGCTCAGGTAAATATCCCCACCCTTTGAGACAATCGAGCCGGTTTGAATATTGCCGCTCGATCTCAAAATCACCGGCCCCCCTTGACCTGAAGCGTTTATTGTGATATTGCCAACTTCGAGGGTGCTGCTGGGGGCACTCCCTGCGGCAGAAATAGCATTTTTTCCTTCTGCGGCTGAAGCAGGGAGGGAGGGGACTTGCGGCTGCTGCGGCAAGGGTGAGGGAGAATTGCTCTCCAGGGGTTGCGGTGCGGGGGTGGGGGTTGGAGTGGCGCTGGGTGATACGTCCCCTGTGCCGGCTGTTAAAATCAGCGCCGGCTCGATGGAAATCCCTGGCGAGATCCCATTGATGGTGATATTCCCAGCTTTAATGCTACCTCCCGCCTCGACATTGAGGGAAGGGCCGGTGTAGTCGCCAAAGGTCACATCTCCTCCGGCAAAGATTTCCGGGTAGTAAGAGCTGGTAAAACTTGCCGGCTCTCCTGACAAGTTGAGAATAGAGACATTGCCACCGGCAATCCAGCGAGTGTCTGCAGAAATGTTGCCATCACTTCGCAGAGTGATGTCGGCGGTGCTTTCCAGTAGCGCCTGTAAAGGATTCACAGTTCGGATTTGAATGCCGGTGTCGCCCTGAATGAGCAAATTTCCCTCGGCACGCACTAGAAAAGGATTCCCCGGGCTGTCGAGCAGCGTCACGGTATTTTTTGCCAGAAGATTCAAGTCGCCTGAGCTAGACAGCTGCAACTGCTGTCCGGCGACGCCTGGGGAAAATAATGTCAGATTGTTGGCAGCAGACAGGGTGGCGGTTTTCGCTCCCACGCTCGCGCCGCCGGCTGCTCCCACAACTGCGACATCGCCGTTTTCCACCCGGATGCCTGAACCGAAAAGCCTCACTGAGCCATCACTGTCAACAGTGAGGCTGCTGGCGTGACTCCCACTCCCGCCGGTGAGCAATTGCGGTAAAGAGAGAGGGGTTAGAGTTTGGCTCGCCGGCTGCCCTAGTCCCCCTTTTTTTGGCCCCCCATCCCCCAATCCCCCAATCCCGGCTCCCACCTCCAAACTCAGCAGATGCCCCTGTTGAGTGATGCGAAAGGCGCTGTTGCCCCGAACAGCGGCGACAGTGATTTGGCCACCGGGGGCGGACAGGGTGCCGGTGCTGACAGCGGTTCCCCCCAGCAAGGCGAGATTTTGTCCTTGGGATACGGCTAAGTTGGCTTCGCTGACGATCGCCCCTGGCTGCGCCATCTGGAAATAAAAGGCGCTGGGAGTGCCGGTGAGGGAGGTGTAGTCATTGGTGCCAAAGGCGTTAAACAAGGCGTTAAACCCATTTGAGCCAAACCCGATACCGCTGGCGGTGGTGGCGGTAAAGGATGCCGGCACGTTCAAGCTGGCATTTGGGCCAAAGATGATGCCGGCGGGGTTGATCACGAACAGGTTGGAATTGCCGCCGGTGACTTGGATTAAGCCGTTAATTAGGGAAGCGTCGCCGCCGGTGACTCTGCCGAAGATATTGCGGATTTTGGGATTGGAGATAAAGTTGGCAATCTGGTCTTGGCTGAGGCCAAACTGGGTGAAGGAGTGGAAGAGATTCGCGCCATCCTTGGAGGTAGCTCCGCCGGTGATGTCGGTGCGGTTGCCGTTTTGGGTGGTGACGGTGCCGGTGTCGCCGGCAGCGGGGACTATCGATTGGGCGACTGCCGGTGTGCCGGCGATAGCTCCTGCGAAGGGAAGTGCTGCGAGCAGCAGGCTAATTCTCCTCATGGATGGCATCGGTTGTGTGGGAGACAAGTTTCGTAGACTGACCGCACCCTCTGGTTGTTCTGTTGAGCAACTGTTCTGTGCGGACGCGACCTACAGTGGCTCTCAGTTGGATGAAGCAGGCCCCAGAAACCCGGAAAGGGGCGTGGCGGGACTCGCCCCTGCGCTCACCGGGTTTCTCAGTACCTCAGTAATAGAAGAAACGCACTTGCCTCACTGCGGGCGAGCCGGTAGGGCTAAAGCCCAACTACAAACATTTTCAAGTCAGAGCCTGGAAAAGTTGCAACTTGGGTTATATCTAGCACTAGCCAAATTGCTACAGGACAAAAGGGTGGAGATGTGAATATTCCCACCGGCAGCAGGCGTGTGATTTACCCGGATGCCAGTTTGTCAGCCCAGCGGGTTGTCTCCGGCAGGCGGTATTTGGGCGTGCAGTTCATAACATAATCAATGGCAGTTGTCAAGCTGACGCGGTGGCCGGTGGAAATATACACCGGCTTGACTCCGCTCCGGGTTCTGAGCACTGCGCCGATCGTCTCGTCGCGATCCCTGAGGGGCTGCCAGCTGCCTCGCCGCAGGGGCAACTGATCGTGTTTGCCAACCAACAGGGACTTAGCGACGCCGATAGCCGGCAAATTTGTCAGTACGCCCAAATGGCAGGCAATGCCAAACCGGCGGGGGTGGGCGATGCCTTGGCCATCACACAGCAGCAAGTCCGGGGTGACGCTCAGCTTTTCCAGGGCGTCGAGGACTGCCGGCACTTCTCGGAAGGAGAGGAAACCGGGAATGTAGGGAAAGGTTGTGGGGCGGCGGGCGATCGCGTGTTCGACGAGCTGCAAGTCGGGAAAGCTGAGCACGGCCACAGCGGCCCGAGTGATATTCTCTGCCAGATCGTAGCCGACATCAACACCGGCCACATAGCGCACTGGCCCGAGTTGGTCTTCCGCAATCACGGACTGGCGCAGCTGCAGCTGGATTGGGATTGCCTCCTCTGTTGTGAGGGGCCAAGCGTGACGCTGGTTAATCTGCATATTAGTTAAACTAAATTCAGAGTCACAGGGTTTTAGGGGTTAGGGGTTGGGGCTTGGGGGAAGAGGTTGCCGGTTTGAGGGACACCCCACGCCGCGCCACCTGCCACCGCGCCACCTGCCACCAACCTACCGCATCAGGAGAGAACTCACTCAAATTATAGCATATTTTTTTATTGCCACATCTGAGTTGAGCGATATTCTTACCTAAAAAACCTAGCGACCGGCGTTCGTGCGGCCTCGTCATATTCTGGAGTTGAGCGAAACATGAAAACCGCAGATATTAGTGATGCCTATAAGACTGCCCTGTACATTAGCGGGGGGATTGTCCTGCTGCTGACGGCGATTCTTTTCAGACCTTTTGTGATTGTTAATGCCGGCGAGAGAGGCGCAGTCATGCAATTTGGCAAAGTTCAGGATAAGGTCTTGGATGAGGGGCTCCACATGATTGTGCCGGTGGTGACCTCGGTAAAAAAACTCAGCGTTCGCGTGCAAAAGAACGACGTGAACGCCGAAGCGGCATCCAGAGACTTGCAGGATGTCAAAACCGATGTGGCCCTCAACTGGCACATCGACCCCAAGCGCGTGAATGAGGTTTTCCAGCGGGTGGGGGATGAAACAGAAATTGTGAATCGGATTATCTCGCCGGCAGTTTCGGAAGTGGTCAAGGCGGCAGCTGCCAAAAAGAACGCTGAGGAAATCATCACCAAGCGCACGGAACTGAAGCAAGAAATTGACAATCAGCTGAAAGCGCGGTTAGCCGCTTACGGGGTGCTCGTGGATGATGTGTCTTTGGTGAATGTGTCTTTTTCTGCTGAATTTGCCAAAGCGATTGAGGCCAAGCAGATTGCCGAGCAAGAAGCCAAACGGGCGGAGTTTGTCGCCCTGAAGGCTAAGCAGGAAGCGCAGGCAGAAATCAACCGCGCCAAAGGTCAAGCCGAGGCGCAGCGATTGCAGCGGCAGACGCTAACGCCACCGCTGCTGCAACAGCAAGCGATTGAAAAATGGGATGGCCGTTTTCCGATGGTGATGGGTGGCAGCGGTGCGCTACCGTTTATTAATATCGATACGGGTTCTTTGAATGCGCCGGCGGCTAAGCGGTGATGTAAAATGTAAGGAACCGCCAAGACGCGCCTGTGCGCCAAGAAGAGAGTTGCCCAGCAGTTGGCTCCAGCCGACAGTCAGCGAGAGGCTCTGCCTCTCAGGTATGTGTTCCCAGGCTGGAGTCTGGGAACGAAAAAAAAGTTAGGCAGATTATGAAATCGACGAGTTCAGTTTATATTGCCAGTGCGGTGGCGGCGCTGCTAGTGCTGGCGCTAATTGTTTTCCAGCCGTTCGCGATTGTGAATGCCGGCGAGCGGGGTGTTGTGTTGAATTTCGGGCAAGTTCAGGATAAGGTTCTCAGTGAGGGTATTCACCTGATTGTGCCGGTAGTCAACTCGGTTCAAAGGCTGAGCGTCCGGGTGCAGAAACACCAAGTTCCTGCTGAGGCTGCCTCGAAAGATTTGCAGGACGTGTACACGGATGTGGCGCTAAACTGGCACATTTTTGCGGAACGGGCTAATACTGTTTTTCAGCAGATAGGTGATGAGGGGCAGATTGTCCAGCGGATTATCAACCCGGCGATTGAAGAAGTTCTGAAAGCGGTGATGGCCCAGTACACGGCGGAGCAAATCATTACGAAGCGAGGAGAGGTGAAAGCCGGCATTGACGATCAATTGACGGCGCGACTGGCTAATTATAATCTGGCGGTGGATGACATCTCGCTGGTTAATATCCACTTCTCTGACCGGTTCAGGGAGGCGGTTGAGGCTAAGCAGATTGCGGAACAAGATGCCAAGCGGGCGGAGTTTATAGCGCTCAAGGCTACGAAGGAGGCAGAAGCGGAAGTTAACCGCGCCCAAGGTCAGGCGGAGGCGCAGCGACTGCTGCGGGAAAATCTGACGGCGGAAATTCTGCAAAAGCAGGCGATTGAGAAATGGGATGGCCATTTCCCGACGGTTTTGGGGGGGAACGGTGCTGTACCGTTTATCAATCTGGATTCTGCCAAATTGGTGCCCCAAAAGTAGCCGGCAATACAGCATGTTAGGAGGGAGAAAGGGTTGAATCTTTTGTTTTTGGGTCAGATTCACCTAAAATCTGAGGAAATCTTGCCTGTAAGCTTAAGAAGTTGTTAAGACAATTCGGTGTGCCAGATTTCTGTGGCTAACTAGAAACAATAAGATACTTCCTAACTGCGTCAACAGCCCCATCAGTGCCGCCCGCGCCTTATGGGGCTTCTTTTTTATGGGGGCAGGGGATGCTTTTGCGGCGCTGTAGCTGATAGGCTGGAGGCAACTGTAAATAGCTGTCCTATGCCTAGCAAACAACTTCCTCCCGGCCAGATGGGCTTGCCGGTGATTGGCCAAACTCTGCAATTTCTGTTCGACCCGGACTATATCAAGAAGTGTTACGCCCAGTACGGGCCGATTTTTAAAAGTGGGCTGCTGGGCAAACCGACTGTATTTATGATTGGCCCAGAGGCGGCTGAGTTTGTCCTGACGAGTCATTTCGACTGTTTTTCCTGGCACGAAGGTTGGCCTGATACTTTCAAGGTTCTGCTGGGGGAATCGCTTTTTCTGCAAGAGGGAGAGGAGCACCGGCGCAACCGGCGGCTGATGATGCCGGCGCTTCACGGACCGGCGCTGGCTGGCTATGCCAGTACGATGGAGTCGCTCGCCCAAAGCTATCTGCGCGGGTGGGAGGAAAAAGGGGAATTCACCTGGTTCGAGGAGTTTAAACAATTAACGTTTGATATTGCCAGCCAGCTGCTGGTGGGCGCAACTCCTGGTGCCGAGGTGGCGCGACTCAGCCGGCTGTTTTCGACGCTGACAAACGGTTTCTTTTCGATTCTCCCTTCGCGCTTGCCCTGGACGAAGTTCGGCAAGGCGATCGCAGCCCGCGACCAGCTGCTAGAACACATCGCTAAAGTTGTCGAGGAGCGCCGGCAAAACCCCACTAAGGATGTTCTCAGCTTGCTGATACAAGCCCGCGATCAGGAAGGCAATTGCCTGAGCGAGAAAGAACTGATTGCTCAAGCGATGCTGATGCTGTTTGCCGGCCATGAAACGACAACTTCCATGTTAACTTGGCTGTGCCTGGAGCTGGGGCGCAATCCGCAGGTGTTGCGACGCGCCCGCTCTGAACAGATGAAGCTGGCGCAAACCGGCCCGCTGAATTTGGAACAGCTGGGGCAAATGCCGTATTTAGAGCAAATCCTGTTGGAAATTGAGCGCCTGCACCCGCCGGTGGGTGGTGGCTTTCGCGGCGTGGTGAAGCCGTTCGAGTTCAACGGCTATTACGTGCCGGCTGGCTGGCAACTGCAATATTCTATTGTTACGACGCACCGGCTCCCTGATGTTTACCCGGAACCGGAGACATTTGACCCCGACCGGTTCAGTCCGGAGCGTCAGGAACACAAAAAGCGCCCTTTCAGCTTGATTGGGTTTGGCGGCGGTCCCCGGGTTTGTATTGGAATTGCCTTTGCCAAGCTGGAGATGAAGATTGTGGCGGCGCATTTGTTGCGGGAGTATCAGTGGGAGTTGCTAGCCGGTCAGAGTCTGGAAGCAGTTGTCTTTCCCACTCGGCACCCTAAAGATGGCCTGCGGGTGCGGTTTGCCCGGCTGTAGGGTTCTCGCTAGTGCCGGCTCGCCTGACCGCAGGGGCGTCCAGCCGGCGTCCTTGACACTTGGACAGGCGAGACGCCTGTCATACGAAATATAGACCTGGACTGGATCTCAAAGCCGGCAGGCGTATCCCCAAGGATGGAAGAAACGCGCTCGTACGGGCGGCGCTGCTCTGCCAGATAGGCCACCGGCAGGCGGCAGTGAGGGAGTTCCGGCGGGAGGGGGAGCACCTATATACAGAAGTGCCGCTGCGACAGGACAGAATATCGCCAAACATGGCCTGAGGCTGCCTGTGCTGCCGGTGCCGGCTCCTCGGGAGCCGGTTGCTGCATTTCCCCAAGGGAGTGGAAAAAAAGGGGCAAAGCGCTGGAGGCTCGGGGAGAGGTGGCGCGGGCCAGGGGAGCTTGCCGAAACGTCCCGGGCTCGGGGGTGGTCTGCCCGCTCCGCCGGCACGCTCAGGAAACTCTGAAATTCTTGTAAGCCTTTGCCCTCAAGGGTTAAAGCCCTTGCGGGTTTTTTGGTGCCTCTCATTTTTGCACGTAAACTGGTAATTTTATCACTTAAATCGTGTTATGTGTATCTATCTTTGGATGTATTTGCGAAACTGAGATGCTGTCTGAGGGTTTTTGCTGCCGGTGCGCCGGTCTGGAAAAAAGCCTTTATTTCAATCGCGAATAACAGCCGCTACGACCCACATTCTTCCCTGGCTTCTGTATAAAAGAATACATTTACAGACACACCTTGTATTTCACCCCAGCGAAAACCCCCCTAACTCGAAAAAGTCACAAACTGCCCTGTGAAATCGTCTTATTAGATAGAAAGGTTAGGTGATATCGAGAGGCATTCTTGATGGCCAACCGAGATGGTACGCTGGAACTCCTCTCAGGTAAGCTCTACCAAGGGCTGACCCCAGGGGATGGCCCTGACTGACAAAAGTCCATAAAAAAGGAGGTCAAACCGTTTGAGCGTGAGCCTTTTATGCTTTACCCTCACTGCTTCCCACACAGGGTAAAGCGATGGCCAGAACCTTCCACTCCTTTAAGGAACTGTGCGAATGTCTGGGTCAATTCACCCTTTGGGGTGACATCCGACCGCACTTAGAGCTGGACGGCGATCGGGCTGACGGTCAAAATTAACAAGATTGCCCCCTGCGGTTCGGTCAATCTGGCACGGTTAGCGCCACCCTATCAGTAGGGGATCTGACGCACTGTCAGCGATGAATCCGCATCGCCGCAAAGAAGAATGGGACTGTGGGCAGTGCTTCGATATTGAAGAAAAATTTTTTGACGGGACATTCAATCCAATCTCTTTGAGTGGGAGCAATCGCTGATTCGCTTCCCAAGAGATATATGTTTCTTGGCTAGCGCTTGCAGCAGCCACTTCTTTCTTTGCCGTTCAAGGACAGGAGGTGGTCGGTGGTGGCAAGCGGCGCAGGGGTTACTGTTACTGTCATAGAAGATAAACTTAAAAAAATTAATAAATTATTGAAATAATGACAGGTGCCGGTTAGTCCAGTAGGATTAAAAGGAGTTCAGCAGGGTGTTAGCAAAAAAAACGCCAACAAAAAAAAATTAGGAGTCAGACAGCGCTCGTGCGCGAGATGAAAGACAAGCGTGTTAGACTGTTGTGAGCGGCTGAAGAATAAATAAGTAGTGTCAGCAGGGGGCTAGACCCCACACATAAAGTAGCTTGAGCTGTAAGAAGAATGGAGGGTACGCACATGTTTATTCAACCTAAGTTTGAACGACAGGTTGTTGAAGATCGCCGGCAAGATGGCTACTGGATTGAGGCTTTCGATATTTCTAGGGACAAGAAACCGGATATTGTGGCCTATGGCATGAATGTAGGTGAGGTGAACTGGTACAAAAATCCAGGTTGGAAAAAGACACAAATCACTAAATATCTTGGCCCCGTTGGCATGCACTATGCAGATGTAAACGGGGATGGCTGGAATGATATCATTATTTGCTATCAATACGGTCAGACGATGATAAATTGCGACCCCAATGGGGGCAAAATTGTCTGGCTGGAAAATCCGGGTAAGTCCAACCGGGATTGGGTTGCTCGCTACATTGGCAAAGCCACTTCCATGCACCGCCTCAAGGTAGGCTATTTTACGCAGGAAAAGAAACTTCAAGTTTTGGCCCTGCCTATTGTTGGCAGACCCAACGATCTGCACTCGATTACGCCGGTATTGCTGTTCACTCAGCCGGATGATGTCTACCGAGCAGGAGAGTGGGTGCGTGAGGAGCTCCATCCCATAGATGATGGAATGCCGCCTGGGGAGCCGCCCCTAGATAAAAAATTCCATGTCATTCACGGGGTGTCCATTAAGAAATATGGCAAGAAGTCAGGCTCGAATCTCGATTCGGCGCTAATTGCTTCTGAAGAAGGAATCACCTGGCTCTATTACAGCGCCGAAGGGGGAAAATGGCACGCCAAGCCGATCGGCGAGGGCGAGCTGGTGGAAGTTTCTAAAACAGGGTTTAAAGGCAGTGGCGATGTGGATGCGGGCAAGGTAGGCAATGACAGCTTGGCCTACATTGCAGCCGTTGAGCCGTTTCATGGCAATACGGTAGTGGTCTACTGCAAGGATACGGATGGCAGCAATGCTGCAGACAGCGAAAATTCTCTAAATTGTAAGTGGAAAAGGGTGGTTCTGGATGTCTACGGCGATCCCAATCCTATGGGAGAAGGGCCAGGACATTTTGTGATTTGTGGGGATTTTGATAAGGACGGGGACGATGAGTTCCTGGTTGCGCTCCGAGGGCCTATGCCTTGGCAGGGTGTGTTTTACTACAAGGCCATCGATGTGAAAAATGGCGTGTTCGTGAAATGGCGGATTTCGGAAGATTCTACCGCCCGCATAGCGGTGGCTGATTTCGATGGCGATGGCCGGTTGGACTTTGCCACTATAGGCTATTCTGTGGCAGGATATTATTGTGCGGAGAACCCATCTGTTATTGTTTACCACAACAGATTTGCGCCGGTTTAGGAGGCAGGGCGCGGGGTTGACTTCCGCACGAAGATTGCTATAATAGGATGAGCAATCGCAGCCCGCATCTTCAGGTGGCGGTCGAGAACGCAGGGATGTTTTGTAGGGGCTGGTTTACTAGAGATATATGCCCGCCCCTACCCAAAAATAAGGATGGCAAGTGGACAATATAACTGCCGGTTGAGCAAAAATTTTAGGCAGCCCCTTGTATGGGGAGCGCAGGTAAAGTAAAATTCAAACATACGCCGATCTACACGAGGAGAGAAGAGCTAAACTATGGTAAGCGTGCGGGCATGTAACACGGAAAAGAGGTTAAACTTTGCTGGGGCCCATATAGAAGCGAAGTTCGTCGAAAACGTGAGGGACTATTACATCAAGAACCCGACCATCGCGGTCAACCCTCACATGTCCGATGTTTATGTGGGCAAGCCGGTCAGAAATATTATTCCCGCTTTTGCGTCTACAATCCTCAAGGATATAATCGTCGAGAAGGCGGAATCACTGATATTGCTGGAGGTCAAAGACACCACCAACATGGGGAATATTATTTTGGAGCCGGGCTGGTTCCTGTTAGGAGATCAGATGCCAGACCCTCCTAATAATTCCGACAGTACCGAACTCTACTACCCCAAGAACACACCTCTGTGGATCTCGCCACAAGATGACGCGGCTGTTGTAGAGGTCGATCCGTATTACATGACGAGGCAAACGGAGACGCCAGGGAAAAAGGAACGCTTTCTCGTTAAACTAAATTTGTGGTTTGCGCCCTCGCACACGAATTGTTTTATACACAACCAGCATGACTTTATCGAAATCCACACGCAGATATTTGGCGTGGGCAGAATGCAGAAGTTCAAAGCTCAAGACTACGCCACTATCTATGAGGATCTGTTGATGAGTCCGGGCTATACAACCTATCTTCCATTCTGTCAAGTAGAGGAAAACAGCCAATACCTTTATCCGTGGCACCAATATTACTCAGATACTGATTGCATCTGGATGGCAATAGAGTATCACCCGCAGGATAAAGCTTAAACTCAGCAACTCTATCTGAGGGAGATCGCAAACTAAGGTTTGAGAGCCCGATCGCCAGTACCCGTCACTTCCTCTGTCCTTGGCTCCAAGGGATTGCGCGACTCAATCCTGAGGAGTTCGGGTTAGGGAGTTCAGGTTGCCACACCTCAGTCAGTCTCGCCAAGAAGTTCGTTCACTATTACGAGAGGTTTTTTAATGTCAGGTCCACAGCTAACACCTGCTTACAAGTTCGTTACCGTCGAAGAATATTTCAACGACATCAAAAACTGGCAGACCCTTAAGAAAGTCTCTTCTTATCAATTCAAGGCCGAAGAACAAGCGCTGGTAATCGAGTTTGAAAAGAGCGATGGCAGTTTCTGCGCCATGCTGCTCCAGTTCGTGCAGAATGATACCTTCCGGGTTCGTTTCAACCCGAAAAAACTCGCCAATGATTACACTCGTAACAACACCCGGTCGGTGGTGCGGGACACCTTCCAAGACTTAAAGAATACAGTCCAGCAGGGAGATGAACAGTTCTACATAGAACCGAAAGACCTAGAGGGTGGTAAGGGCTGCGTACTAACTACGAAAAAGCGGCAGAATAACGAATCTGTCATGCAAGTGGTTCTCACCAAAGAGCCCTTCAAGATCGAGGTGATAAATTGCGAGCCTGACGGGAGCAGCTTTAAGGTCTGGGAGACGGCACAACCGGGCATAGTATTCGTTCCCAACGGGAATGACGATTATTCTATTATCCAGCTTGTCAAGAAACCCGCACCGGCTAAGTATATCGGCTTTGGCGAACAAGGTGGCTATTCACTCTGCCGCAATACCGCGCAGCTCAACTATTTCAATTTCGATAACATGCGGTACCGGCAGGTCTATAACTACGGACCTCTGGACGTGCGGGAACCGATGTACCACTCGGAACCGTTTTTCATTGAATTTAACGGAGTTCCTGAAAAAGATTGTGTCACCGGCATGTACGTTGACAATCGCGGTCAAGTGCTGATGGATATTGGCTTCTACAACTCCAGCCGCTATATGGTCGGTACTCGCTACGGCGACCTTGACTACTATTTCTTCATGGCGGACACTCCTGCCGAACTTGTAGACAGCTTTACTGAGATTGTCGGACGCTCGCGGCTAAAACCCCGGTGGGCCTTGGGATATCACCAAGGGTGCTATGGGTATGAAAATCGGGGGGATCTGGAATGGTGCGTTCGCAAACATCGCGACTACCAAATTCCGCTCGACGGCCTGCATGTGGATGTGGACGTACAGAATAACTACCACACCTTCACGATTGATACAAACAAGTTCCCCGATCCGAAAGGGATGTTTGATTACTTAAAATCCCTGGGGGTGAAGTGCAGCACCAACATTACGCCAATTATTAGCCGAAAGGAGCCGTTCTACTCAACCTACACCGAAGGGCGCGATCAGGGCTATTTTGTAAAAGATCAGCGCTACTTCGGCGATCTCGATCTGAACAACCCTGAAGACCTTAATAAAGGTTACAGCTACCAGAATTACGATCCTCCAGGGCAGGAAAGCGTTTTCTTCGCATACGACCCGGAACACAACGCCAATAAAGGCGAGCCTTATATCGGGGAAGTGTACTACGGAAATGACCGAATTACGGGAGCGGAAATGGGTACGCCCGGTCATTACCCCGATTTTGGCCGGCCTGACGTGCGCCGGTGGTGGGGCAAGCAATATCAATACCTCTTTGATATGGGCCTGGAAATGGTTTGGCAGGACATGACAACACCTGCTATCCGTTCCCGCCGTGGGGATATGCGCGGCTTCCCCTTCCGATTGAAGGTGACCGACGATTCTATCTCGGGAGACGAACCCAAACTGACGCCGGCTATCAAGGTGTGGAACTTGTATTCCTACAACCTCCACAAAGCCACTTACCAGGGCCTCAACAACTTTGTATACTCAGAGCAGGCCGGTCCAGAAAAAGCAGGAAAGCGGCGCACTGACCGTAACTTCATCGTTGGGCGCGGCAGTTTCACCGGCGCTCACCGCTTTGCCGCACTGTGGACGGGCGACAACTCTTCCACTTGGGATTTCCTCAAGATGAACGTGTCCCAAGCTCTGTCAGTCGGCATCTCCGGCGTGACTATGAACGGGCAAGATATTGGGGGCTTTGAACAAGAAAACGACGAGCAACAGTGGGTCGGTCCTGAACTGATGATCCGCTGGGTCGCTGCGGGAGCTTTCCTGCCCTGGTTCCGCAATCACTACATGCGCAAAGGGCGGAAACAGTTCCAAGAAATCTTCATGTACGAAGAATGGTTCCGCGAACAGCACAAGCCCCTGCCGCAACCGCAAGATTTGTACCGCGCAGTTTTGCCGGCCTGCAAGTATTACATTGAATTGCGGTACCGGCTGATGCAGGTTTTCTATGACGCCATGTTTGAGAACACATTCGATGGCTTGCCCATCTGCCGGCCTATGTTCCTGAACGATCCAAAGGATAAGGCAATCTACAATGACAAGATCGCCTTCCTCGACGACCAGTTCTTCCTCCGGCACGATATCCTCGTCGCTCCAGTTCTCGATCCGCAGTCACCGGCGAACGGCTACGGCAAGCGGGATGTCTATCTGCCTACTGGCAGCAACTGGTACACTTTTAAGGACAACAAACAGCCGCTCGGTGAGGCTTATGAGGGCGGCACTACGATACGCCAGTTTGATGCGCACCTTTCTGGCGACCCCAATCACATTCCTTTTATCGTTCCCATCTTCGTGCGATGGGGCGCTATCATCCCCATGATTGAGGTTGAGCAGTATGTGGGAGAGCGGAACAGCAAAGGTCTGCTCAATCCCATAACGCTGAACATCTATCCTGGTGCGAGCGGGCAATACACCATGTATTTGGATGACGGCATCAGCCGCGCTTCTGAGCCGGCGGAATCGGTGGTGTACGACGGGGATGACCTGGCGAACAGCGAATATCGCGAGGTAGAGATCAAGCACAGCAAAACTGGCTCAACTCGCCTGATTACTGTGGAGCGCAAACACGACAAGTATACGCCCAAGGAAGAATTTTTCTTCGTGGCAATCCTGCACGACCCGTGGGAGCCCAAAGGCAGCTCTGGTTGCTTGAAGAGCGTGACCATAGACGGGCAAAAGCTTGACGAGATCGCAGGCGTCTCCCCTGACGAACTGGCGCATAAGCTCAGCGGTTCCACCAGCAATGCCTGGTACTACAACCCCAACATCAACACCAGTTTCGTCAAAGTGTTCGACCGCAGCTCGCGCATCGAAATCAAGGCAGAATACAACGCCTAATAACTTGACAGTGTTCAGTGCCAGTCAGCCGGTGGGCTGGTGCCATTTTTCCAGACTCCTTTGTGGGCTTTCTGGGGTGGCAGACCCCTAACACCAACTTGATTGGCCAGTGAAACTGACGGAAACCCTACAGCTGCCGGTTTGACCGGGCTGTAGGGTTTTTATCGCAATTTTAGATTTTATATTTTGGATTTTGGATTGAAAAAAGGCAGGAAAGCCTTTTCTCGGAGAGCCAGAAATACTATCTATATAGCAGTAGCCACTTAGGTTAGGACGTAGGACAGGCGTTCCCTCAGTACGCGCCGCTACGCTAACGCCTGTCCCTGTTCCTACTAACAAGTGAGATGCCCTGTCCTAAACTGACTGTGCACTGCTATATCAACTGGGTATGATCTGTTTTAGATTCAAGCCAGTGAATTAACCGCTACAGGCAGGAGTGCTTCGGGTGCGGGGCGGCTCTCTTGTGGAGAGGCGATAAATCGCGTCTGATTTATCGCGTCTGATTTGTCGCGTCTGATTTATCGCGTCTGGAGCCGCAAGGCTTATAGGTGGGTTCCGCAAAGCGGAACCCACCCTACTGAAGATATGGGTAAGAATGAGTGAGAGAGTGGGAGGGGGAGAATCCCTTGATTCAATAAAATGGCCCAGATGCGAGCCGGCAGCCGCCGGTCTGTAAAAAAAAGCCTCTAACTCCAAAAAGTCAGACACTCCCCTGTGAAATCGTCTACTATATAGAAAGAACAGCCGAGCCTCTTTACTTTTAGCCGGTGGGCCCAGTTACGGCCCAACCCATTGCTGAATTGAAGCGCTCGGCTTTCAATTCAAATTATCACTCTTTGGACAAGATTTTATATGACGCAACTGCCACAAGTAGGAATTCTCCCCAAACAAGAGATCGAAGCAGCTCAGGCGACTATTGCTGAACTTAATAATTACAAGAGTCGCAACTGGGCCATTGGCATTAACGGAGATACTTTACAGCCAGATGGATTCCTGAAATTCTTTTTAGAGCGCAATCTACCGTTCAATTATTACCTGCGCAACTACGCTTCCATAGGCGACCCATCCGCTTACGATATCAATATCTCTACCCTGGAAAACTATATCGACAGTGTGCGCGTTCAGGAGGCGCAAGCCTGCAGCGGTATAATCGATGAACTGAAGAGTTACAAAGAGCGGTACTGGGCAATTGGTTTGAACGGAGATAGCCTTCAGCCAGACGGATTCCTGACGTTTTTCGGTGTGAGAAATTTGCCGTTCCAATTTTTTGTACAGAGTCAGGGTGTTTCACTAGGTGACTACTCTGCCTACGATCAGAACGTTGCGACACTAGAAAGCTACATGTACTCGTTCGGCCTGGCGGTGCCCGCCGCTTGATTGACATTGGGCAATTCGCTACAGACAAAAATCAGCGGAAACCCTTCCCGTGCGAGGCGAGATCCCGAGAGAAGGGCGACCGCTTTTTTTATCTCAACCCCAGACGATTGCAGCCTAGGGGCTTGACGCGGTTCGCTGCTTTATATATATAGTAATAGACAGTCAGTTTAGGACAAGGCATCTCACTTGCTAGTAGGGATAGGGACAGGCGAGACGCCTGTCCTACGTCCTAATCTAAGTGGCTACTGCTATAGCAAGTCTAAATGATGGGCGCAACCGCTGGGGGCCCAGAACCCCGGTTTCTTTAAGAAACCGGGGTTCTGAAATTTACACGAAGGATTTAGATGCGCTATATAGCAGGTAGAAACGATCTGTGAGATTCTTTGCGGTTTATTGAAAAACATTATTTTCATAAATCACTTACAGCGGCTACAGACTTTGATTAAATATGAAAATAGTCTAGTAAAACCAACCCCTACAATTCATGTCCCAAGCCCAAAAACTCCGGCAAATACTGGAACGCCCAGAAATCCTCGTACTTCCCGGCGTCTACGACTGCATTGGCGCACAGCTGGTCGAACAGCTGGGATTCGAGGTTGTCTTCACTAGCGGATTCGGCATTTCCGGCTCCACCCTCGGACGCCCCGACTACGGTTTCCTCACCGCAACCGAAATGCTCTACAGCGTTGGGCGAATTGTTCAATCGGTCAGCACCCCCCTGGTCGCCGACATCGACACCGGCTATGGCAACCCCCTCAATGTGATCCGCACCGTCACCGATGCCGTGCAGCTGGGTGTCGCCGGCATCATCCTGGAAGACCAAGAATGGCCCAAAAAATGCGGCCACTTTGAAGGCAAGCGCGTCATCCCCGCCGAAGAACATGTCGAAAAAATCAAAGCTGCCGTCCACGCCCGAGGCGACAGCGGCTTAGTAATTATTGGGCGCACCGACGCCCGCGCCCCGCTGGGCTTAGAAGAAGCAATTCGCCGGGGGCGGGCGTATTGTGAAGCCGGTGCGGATATCGTATTCATAGAAGCGCCTCAATCCGTTGAAGACTTGAAAGCCATAGCAGCTGCCTTCCCAGACGTCCCCCTATTCGCTAATATGATAGAAGGCGGCAAAACACCCCTACTCACAGCCAGGGAGTTGCAGGAACTCGGCTATAAAATAGCGGTGTTCCCGCTTGCCGGCTTGTTTTCCGCAACCAAAGCAATGGCTGCTTGCTTCCGCTACCTGAAAAAACACGGCACCACCGCCGGTTTCTCGGATTTGCTGAACTTCCAGGAATTCGAGACAATCATTGGCGTTCCCGAATATCGCCGCTTGGAGCAACAGTTCAAAGTGGGAAATTGAGCGATCTGAGAAACCTGGTTTCCGGCACTAAATCTCGTCTCTACAAGCATAGCAAAGATGCCGGGGTTCTGGGGAGTGGATTAAGAAACCGGGTTTCTTAAAGAAACCCGGTTTCTAGTTCCCCGGTTTCTGGTTCCCCGGGACAGCCTCCCGATTCTTGAAAATGCGGCAAAATTTAAGTTGAAAAAACCTACTTATCAAGCGACAATCTCATGCAAACCATCGAACCAACACCTAGCAACCAGCCGGCTTGCATTACTCTGCGCTCGCAGCTTTCCCAGCTGCGCTCTCCTGTTATCATTGGCGTCGCCGGCGACAGTGGCAGCGGCAAAACCACCTACAGCGACGGCATCCGCCGGCTTATCGGTACTGACATTGTTGACACGATCGCAATGGACGGGTATCATAAAGAAGACCGTGAGCAAAGAAAAACCAGCGGGCGCTTGCCGCTAGATCCCGAAGCCAACCATCTGGATTTGCTGCGGGAACACTTAACCCAGCTGAAACAGGGGAAAACAGTAGACGTTCCGATTTACAACCACGCCACCGGCTTTTTTGACCCGCCGGTGCCCTTCGCCCCCAAGCCCATTATCATTGTAGAAGGATTGCACGCTCTCTATCCCGAATTACTGCCGCTGCTGGATTTCAGCATCTATGTTGACCCCGATCACGATGTCAAGTGGCAGTGGAAATTTGAGCGCGACGTGAAGCGCCGGGGACACCGCGCTGAGACGCTCGTGGAGGAGATGCTGAAGCGGGAAGCCGCTTACAAGCGGTGGCTGGATTTCCAAAAGACGAGTGCCGATGTTGTGATTAAAATTTTTAACAGCCGGCTGAAAGAATTTTCCCGCCACGAGTTCACCGGCCAGCTGCCGGAGGGGTATTATAAAGTAGAACTGATTGTCGTGCCGGCACCCGCACCCCTGCCCACTTTGCCCCTGCCATTTGACTTGGCGGCGATGCTGAACGCCAACCAGCCGCCCTTCTTGCTGACAGCAGTTCCCTGCACTTACTGGGGGCGAAATGTTATGATTATACACATCGACGGCGTGCTGTCGCAGCAGACTATTGCGGAGCTAGAGCGGCACATTGTCGATTTCACCGGCATTCCCATAGAGCAAGCAATTCTCAAGCGGGAGCGCGAACAGGTTTCTGCGACTGAATTCGCTCAATTGCTGGTTGCTTGGCGCTTTTTGGAACAGGTGAGTGACTTGCTGGAAGAACGCTTGAGTTAGCCGCAGAGAAACCGGAGAAACCGGGTAACTTCGGCGAAACCCGGTTTCTGCCCCTCAAAACTTCAGCCGGTCGCCAGTGCGCAGATCAAACCAGTGAATCGACTGTGCTGGAATTCCTAAAGCAATCTCCTCGCCACTCAACGTCCGATCTGCCGGCAGCAGAACTGACGTTCAGCAGCGATCGCCCAACTGTCTATTTTCAATCGCCGAATGCTAATTGCTAGCTTTATTTACTTGCTTCCGGCGCGATTGATTCCATTTAAAAATTCCCAGTCCCAGCAATGCCCCTATGGCACTCGGTTCGGGAACCTGCTCGTAAGACGGCGTATAGTATACAGACTCTCTGCCTTTATGGCCCATAAACACATAATAGGGCTGATTCGGATCTGTATAGTTCTCGTAAGCACCAAACGAACCGCTAAACTGGCAATATGCCTGCGCATACGGGTTGGGCGCGCTATTCATACAGGATTGATCGTAACCACCGATGCTTCCGTTCAATCCTCGAAAACTTCCTTCCCTGAAATAAACGCCCCCTCCTGAAAACTGCAATTTTGTCAAAGTATTGCCCCACAAGTTTAACGTGAAAGATAATAAGCTCACGTTCTCATAAGGCTTTCCTTGTAGGTCAGAGCTGTTAAATGAAAAACTTCCATATCCGTCGCTGCCATTCATCTCCTTAAACTTAAAATTATAGGTGAGGACAGCGGCAGTTGCAGGAATCGTGCCGAGCGCGCCTAAACTCAAACTAGAGCCGACAAGCGCCAGAGCTAGTTTTTGGTAGATGTTCATTCTATTTCCCCTTTGAATGATTTTTTTATGGTAGTATTTTGTTCCAGTCGATGAGTGCGTTGCCGCACCCACCTCTGCTTCAGAACTGGACATGAAAGTTTCCCTTCATCCGGCTACTGAGTTAGATTATCCTTGTCACGGACGCCGGGTAACAACTCTCGGCTTTGACTGCTGGTCTTTCCTTCCTTTCTGTACGACCGCCTTGATGGCTACTAAGCCGTTCTAGGTTTTGCATTCCCATTTCATCCGGGCAATTACGGATTCAACTTTTGGCTCACTGTACGCATCGTCATTATCCCAACGTAGTCTTGTGGACTCGTCTTTCGTCCCCGGTCGGGTCTAGTCAGACCGTTTTCCGTTTGGGCTAAACGAATCGCACCACCACCATCCCTACTCAGTTGTCAAGGTTCAGGCGAACCCAGCTAACCGTCCCTGGCCATTTGGTGGCCATTTAGGTTAAACGAATCGCACCCAGCTTTTTGCCTGATTTGCTAGTATTTTAGCAGGTTATTTTCAGATTTTTTTTTTAGTCTTATTAAAGTTCAGCGGTCAATTGTAAAGATTTGATGAACCCCACCCGCCGTTTCCGTAATTTTCAAAAAGGCTGTTCTAATTCTCAAAGTCCAGCGTTTGTCCCAACTCTTATCTGGCTAAGTATAAATAATTAGCGGAAAAGTTATTGCGCTTCCTACTTCAGCACTAGAAACCGGCTTTCTCTAAAAACACCTTCGTGACCTCTGGTGTGTTGAAATTAATAAACTGAAAACCCGGTTTTTTCGGAGAAACCGGGTTTCTGGAAGCAGGCGCGGCACTTTACCGGCAGGCCGGCGTCAGGCCAAGCTCCCACTACTGTAGAACTTCCTGGCGTTGGGGATTTTCCTGGGGATAAATGGCAATTGCGGTATTGACTGCGGCAATCCCCAGCAAAATCAGGGCAACCAATAAAACGATCTTCTCCAGCCAAATCATGCCGGCCCTTTCGGAATCGGGCGCATCCGTCCCTGAACCCTGAATGGGCTGGCTTTGGGCGGTGCTGTCCCGATTGCCCTGCTTTTCGGGATCGGGTGGCTGCCGGTTCCCCGCTGCAACAGGGCGGTGCCGGTTATTGCGGTTTTCTCTGGGGCCGAATACAGCCAATGTCTGGGAAAGTGTTCTTGTGTACAGGTCGCGCAGCGCTCGTTTGCGCGAATTGAGATCGGGGATTGAAATAAACTGCGATTTGTGCCGAGGAGTTAAGTTTGCCACGATAGACTCACTGCTGTTGAAAAGTGGACAGCTCCAGAAACCGGGTCTGGTTTTTTTTGGCAGTGATGCACCTGTGTGCAATTCCCATGTATTTCAGGGAATTCCCAACTTGGCCAGAGGTGGCGCAGTTAGGGCAAGGGCAGTAAGAGCTGATTTATAAAGTAATTGTTAAGCATGAATGGGGGCCAGAAACCGGGTTTCTTTTGCAGGAGGGCTCAGTTTTCCGGCTGACCCAGTACAAGAAACCCGGTTTCTTGTGGCTTCACTTTTTCTTTATAAATGAGCTTTAATGGCAGCGCCGGCTCACCTCTATCACCTATTTCCACATATGGAGACACCTTTCAGGTTGCTATGGTGCCCCCTAACAGGCTGGGATCGCGCAATACTGACCTTTCCGGACGCGCCGGCGCGGGCTGCGCCTCCCCTTATGCGCCACATCCCCCCTGACAGACGCCTGCTGGCCCAAGTACAATTACTTACCGCCGCTGCCGCTCGGCCCCGACTAAATTTTGGGCGGTCACTTAGATCGTGCCCACTTATGGTGATTTCTCTGAAAAACCTATTGACTTTTGCGCTCCGCTAAGCATCTCACCTTTGCTTCAAGGAGATTAAACCCGTTCTATAGAAAATAATCAATGATTACCATTGGTTTTTGTAATGGCTGAAAAATGGTTAGGGATTAATGCTCAGCAGGACGCCCGATTAACGCCGTGTCATAAGTTTTGATTACAGTTACCATCGCCGAATTCTTTAGATCGGAAAGAGAATTTGCAGCCATCTCAAGATAATCTGTAAGGGGAATCTTAAGTAAACATTAACCTGCCTTCGCCCGGCTCGCGGGCTGACTGGGACAACCTCAGGGTTGGGCCCAAAGTTTCTCTATGTTTTTGGCTGATCAGAGGTAATGCGGATGGCTCAGTTCCTGCTTGAGAGCGTTTGGTTAGTCCCTTGCTATGCCTTAATCGGTGGGCTTTTCGCCGGGGCTTGGTCGCCTGGACTTATCAGGCGCAGTGGGCCAAGACCGGCAGGGTACGTCAACTTATTAATGACCTTGCTGGCGTTCGCGCACAGCTTGTTCGCCCTGCTGGCCACCTGGAACCAGCCGGCGCAACAGCTCTCTGTAACCTGGCTGAGTGCTGCCGGTTTGAACCTCTCTATTGACCTGGAAATCTCCTCGGTCAGTGTCGGGGCAATGCTCTTAGTCACCGGCTTGAACCTGCTGGCGCAGATTTACGCGGTCGGGTACATGGAGATGGACTGGGGCTGGGCCCGCTTCTATTCCCTGCTGGGACTGTTTGAAGCCGGCATGTGTTCCCTAGTCCTGTGCAACTCCTTATTCTTTAGCTATGTAATTTTGGAAATCCTCACCCTGGGGACATACCTGCTAGTCGGGCTGTGGTTCAGCCAGACCCTGGTGGTCACAGGTGCCCGCGACGCTTTCCTCACCAAGCGGGTGGGAGATTTAATCCTGCTCATGGGGGTGGTGGCCCTGTTGCCCCTGGCAGGAACCTGGAACTATAGCGAACTGGCGCAGTGGGCGCAGACTGCCACTCTCGACCCGAAAGTGGCTACCCTGCTCAGTCTGGCATTAATCGCCGGCCCTTTGGCCAAGTGCGCCCAGTTTCCCCTGCACCTGTGGCTGGATGAAGCGATGGAAGGGCCAGTCCCCTCTACCATCTTGCGGAGCTCAGTAGTGGTGGCCACCGGCGCGTGGGTGCTGATTAAACTGCAACCCGTTTTAGCCCTGTCGCCGGTGGCTAGTGCGGTAATGATCTCGATCGGCGCAGTCACAGCAGTTGGCGCTTCCTCAATCGCCATCGCCCAGATTGACATCAAGCGCTCCCTGTCCTACTCCGTCAGCGCTTACATGGGCTTGGTGTTTATCGCCGTGGGGACGCGACTGGACGAAACAGCCCTGATGTTGCTGCTCACCTACGCGGTTTCAATGGCCCTCCTGGTGATGAGCACCGGCACCATCGTCTGGAACAGCATCACCCAAGACCTCAGCCAGTATGGCGGTCTTTGGTCGCGCCGGCCCATATCCGGGCTGTGCTATATCGTCGGCGCTGCCGGCTTGATCGCTGTGCCCCCTCTCGGCTGCTTCTGGGCGCTGCTGCAAATGGCCGACAACCTGTGGGCCACCCAACCCCTGCTGGTGGGAGTCTTGCTCCTGGTTAACGCCTTAACCGCCTTCAGCGTCACCCGCGAGTTTGGCCTGATTTTTGCCGGCAAATCCAAGCAAATGACCGAGCGCTCGCCCGAGGTGCACTGGCCAATGGCCTTGCCGATGGTCGTTTTGGCCGGCTTTACCCTGCACGTTCCGCTGCTGCTGCTCCAGTGGCACTTGCTGCCAGACTGGGCAACCCTCGATAAAACCGCTGCCGGCTTGCTGCTAGCCTCCAGCGCCATAGGTTGCGGCGCAGGGGCGGTGATTTACCTGAATGACAGCTGGCCCAAGCCGGTGCAATTCGGCTCCAAGTCCCTGCAAGACTTTTTTGCCTACGACTTCTACACCGCCAAGCTTTACCGCCTCAGTATCGTGTTTGTCGTCGATTCAGTTTCAAAAGTTATCTACTGGCTTGACCGCTACATCGTGGATGGGGTGGTGAACTTCGTAGGCTTGGCCACTCTGTTTGGCGGGCAGAGCTTGAGGTACAGCGTCTCCGGTCAGAGTCAGTTTTACGTCCTGACCATCCTGGTCGGAACCGCGTTCATCGGACTTGTGGTGAGCTGGCCATTTCTGTCTCGCCTTTCCCTGATTGTGGGAGCCGGCTGAAGTGATTTGAGAGCTTAGATGTGATATTTTAGATTGACTGTTCAATCTAAAATATCAAATTCATGGTAGAGTATTAGCGAAAAATTAAATTGTCAAATTAACAGAGGAGAACATGAGCGGTAAAAATCAGAGGCTGCCTCTTTCCAGACGAAATTTGCTCAAATTAGGCGCAGGCGCGATCGGGACAGGGGCGCTGACAGTAGGACTCGGCTGCAGCAATAAAAATGAGGCTGTTTCCGAACCAACCAAGGGGGCTGTTTCCGAAGCACCCAAGGGGGCAGCTTCCCCAATAGCCATTAACCCTAATGAGATGACCCCCGATCAGATTTTGCAAAAGTTAATGGAGGGGAACCAGCGCTTTGTTGCCAACAAACGTACAAGTCCCAACCAAGACATGGCACGTCTGACAGAAGTTGCCAAAGGTCAGAATCCATTTGCGGCGATTCTCGGCTGTGCCGACTCGCGGGTGCCGTCGGAGATTGTCTTTGACCAGGGACTTGGGGACTTATTTGTCTGCCGCGTAGCCGGTAATATCGCCACTCCCGAGGAGATTGGCAGTCTTGAATTTGGCACCTTAGTATTAGGGGCGAAAGTGATAATGGTAATCGGTCATGAAAAATGTGGCGCGGTAGACGCCACAATCAAAGGCGCTCAAGTACCCGGTCAAATTGCCAGCTTGCTAGAGGCCATTAAACCGGCTGCAGACAAATCCAAAGGACAGTCTGGCGACCCGCTTGAGAACGCCACAAAAGCGAATGTCCTGTATCAAGCAGAAAAGTTAAAAGCCTCTCCAGTCATCTCTCAATTAATTAACGAAGGAAAACTGAAAGTCGTAGGGGGGTATTACGATTTGGATACCGGAACAATAACTGTGGTTAGCTAGCCCTCGCTCAATTTATCGTTCCCAGCTCACCCTGGGAACTTCAGATAACGAGAGACAACGTTTCTACAGGAGCCGAATCGCAATATGCTCAGTACCTTGATATGGTTGCCCGTGGTGGGGGCTGCGGCTGTCGGGTTTTTGCCCGGAAACCACACGGCAAACCGGCTGCGTTTTATCGCCCTGGCGTTCGCAAGCGGCATCCTCCTCTGGAATTTTTGGCTGTTGCGCCAGTTTGACTTAACCGCTTCTGGATTGCAGTTCCAAGAGTATTTGCCCTGGATTCCACAGTTAGGTCTTAGCTACAGTCTGGGTGCTGACGGTTTGTCCTTGCCGCTGCTGGTGCTAAGCGCTCTGCTGACCTGGATTGCCATCTATGGGAGTGGCGAAGGAGTTGAGCGCCCCCGGCTCTACTATCCTTTGATTCTCCTCGTCAATTCCGCTATTGCCGGCGCTTTTGTCGCCCAGAATTTGCTGCTGTTTGTCCTGTTTTACGAGCTGGAACTCATTCCCCTGTACCTGCTGATAGCGATCTGGGGCGGTGAGAAGCGCGGCTACGCAGCTATGAAGTTTCTCATCTACACCGCTGTTTCCGGAATCCTGATTTTAGCAGGATTTCTGGGGATGGCGTGGCTGAGCGGATCGGGCAGCTTCGACTGGAACTCCATCGCCACCGGCGACTTGCCCCTGACGACGCAGCTGGTGCTGATAACCGTGCTGCTGGTGGGTTTCGGCATCAAAATCCCCCTGGTTCCCCTGCACACCTGGCTCCCTGATGCCTATGTGGAAGCTTCCCCGCCGGTGGCCATTCTGCTGGGTGGCATTCTCGCCAAACTGGGAACTTATGGCTTAGTGCGGTTCGGTTTGCAGCTGTTTCCTGAAACCTGGGCCCTTGTGGCTCCCGGTCTGGCAATTATCGGCGTGGTGAGTGTCATCTACGGCGCACTCAGCGCCATCGCCCAAAAAGACATCAAACGAATGGTGGCTTACAGCTCTATCGGGCACATGGGCTATATTCTAGTCGCTGCCGCCGCCGGCACGCCGCTCAGTCTGCTGGGAGCTGTCGGGCAGATGGTCAGTCACGGTTTAATCCTGGCCATACTGTTTCACTTGGTGGGCGTCGTCGAGAAAAAAGTCGGCACCCGCGAATTGGACGTACTCAATGGGCTGATGAATCCCATCCGGGGTTTGCCCCTGACCAGCGCCCTGCTGGTTTTGGCCGGCATGGCCAGCGCCGGCATTCCCGGCATGGTGGGCTTTATTGCTGAGTTTCTAGTGTTTCAGGGCAGTTTCTCAGCTTTTCCAGTGCCAACCCTCCTGTGCATTATTTCCTCTGGCTTAACCGCAGTTTACTTCGTAATTCTGCTCAACCGCACCTGTTTTGGCCGGCTGAATAACTCTCTGGCATATTATCCCAAAGTCCGCTGGCCCGAGCGCACACCGGCTCTCATTTTAGCAGCAATTATCTTCTTACTGGGACTGCAGCCGGCGTGGCTTTTGCGCTGGAGTGAGGCAACCACCACCGCAATGGTTGCTGCTGTGGAGACTACTAGCAATCAGCAAGTCGCTACCGCGATCCAGCCATCCGTTCAGTTTCCCAGGGAGACGCGATAAATCTCCTTCCCTGCAGCCTCCCGGGCTGAGAGTTTCAGCTCAACAGCCAGCTCAAGCTGAATTTAGCTCTTAGCCTGGGAATGAATCCCCCGGCGGATGATTGCCACAGCAGGATAATTTCAATGGGGCGTGAATCAGGACTTAGAAACAGCATGATGCCTTGAGGCTCGCGCACGCCCTGCGGTTGGGTCGGAACGTCAAATCTGCTTCCTAAAGCCTGAAAAACTATGGCAACACTTGTTAAACCCCGAACAAAGAAGACCGTATCCCAGCATCTGTGGGCGGTGCACTGGTGGATGGCTGCCATCTACTCACTGCTGTTTGTGGGCGGCACTTATATGGCCACCTTAGAGCGAGGCGTCTCCTACAGAGCTGCTTTGTACGACTCCCACAAGTCCCTGGGAGTGACTGCTATGCTCTTGCTGACAAATAGAATTTTTATACTGTTGCGCAAACTTCAGGGCCAAAAACCTGCCGGTCGCCCTCTTCCCAAGTTCGAGCGAATCCGCACGGTCGCACTCCACACAGTCCTTTACGTTTTTATGCTGGGTGTTCCCCTCAGTGGTTGGTTTTTATCCAACTCTTACAAAAGCAATAACGTGCGGTTTTTCGGGATTCCTCTTCCCGATATTTTCCCTCAGAATAATGCCCTGGCCGATCTGGGCAGAAGCCTGCACTTTTGGCTGGCCTACACCTTTCTGGCTTTTGTGGCCTTACACGCCCTAGACCAGTGGAAATTTTTGCGGGCGACCGGGCGACGCTTCTGGCAATCGGTCAGGAAAACAAGATCCTTTTAGCATCGAGAGAACTAAGCCATTCAATTTTCTCACACTTTTCCTCTCACATCTTATATAATACCTGAAAACCAAATACTCAGAACCAGTAAAATTCCATGACAGCAGTAATTCTTTCGCCTACTCCTACTAAACTGCCTCCCTCTGGCCACGAATTTGCCCCAGTCATTCACCGCCTGGAAGCAGGTGGCGCGATGCTGCCGGACACTCCGGAAAATCTCATGCAAATCATCGGCCTTTACAAAGCCTATGCCGTGCCGATGGATTTCTACTGGCGCGACCTTCTTTACATTGCCGAGCAAGTATTTTTAGAGCCGTTTCCGTTTTTTAAATATTTCCTGTCCCAGGAGTATTTAGACCGGCACAACCACTATGCCGGGGATGATGCCGATTTGCGGATATGGCGCGGAGAAGCCACAGCCCACCCGGAACTCCTGGCCTTTATGGAGAAGGGCGAAACTTTTAAAATGCCCAGGCTCTTTCACCACTTGTGGCACGACCGCATCAACATGGAATTCGCCGAAGCTTGCATGCGAGCCATGCTGTGGCACAGGGGAATGGGCGGGCAGTTTGACCCCTATCTCGACACCGACGAATACAAAGCCAATGCCGACCGGGCGATTAAGGCTTATTTCAAGTTCAATCCGGTGATGCTGGGACTCTACAAGCTGTTCCCAGATATGTTCCTCGAACAGGTGCGCCAGCTGTCTTACTACGCCAATCTGGGCTTGTTCTGGGAGATAATGGCTCCGGTTTTCTTTGAAATGAGCGACCGCTATGACGAAGGGAGCATTAAAAGCGTCCCGGAAGCGATGAACTTCCTGGTCAACGGGATTTTTGCGATTGCCGGTCGCCCCATCTACCACCACGTCTACATTCGCGGCGAATGCTACGAAATCATCCCCAAATCCAAGGGCTTCATGTGGCTGTACGAAGCGGCACTGCCCTATGTGGAAGCAGTTTTCTACCGCACCGCTCCCTTCCGGGGTACGAAGTCTTACAACGCGCAGGCGAAGCAAGTTCCTCAAGACCAGAAAGACTTCCACTACGGGATTCTTTATGCCGACGTGTTCCCGGTGGGGACTGCCGGCATTCCGCCGACACAGCTGATGCAAGACATGCTGCACTTCTTGCCGCCCTATCTGGTAGATTACTACAGCCAGCACTGCCGGGGCGAAGATGATATGCTCATCCAGCTCGGTATCAGTTTCCAGCGCTCGATGTACTGCGTCACCTCTGCGGTGATTCAAGCGTTGCGGACTGCTCTGCTTTATCCTTTAGATGACCCGAATCCGAAGCATCTGATGGCGAACCGGAAGTTTTTTGAAGCCCAGATGGATCGCTTCAAGCGTCCTGAAGCTCGCCTCCGGGATATTCAACGGCAGGATTACAGGTAAGCAAATCCGCCCAACCCCCCTTAAAAAAGGGGGGCAGCTCCCCCCAACCCCCCTAAAAAAGGGGGGCTCAAGCCGGTGCCGGCACCACTCGCCGCATCGCCTATAATGTAGGCATCACCCACAAGGAGTGCTTGTATGAGCCAGACCACAACTGAGAGGGTACGCTGGACTGCCGCCGACCTCGATCTGTTGCCAGACAACGGCAACCGCTATGAAATTATCGATGGAGAGTTATTTGTGACAAGAGCACCGCACTGGGGCCATCAAAAAACTGGTGGCAGAATTTACTCCGCACTTGATGCTTGGTCGCAGTCTACTGGTTTAGGACAAACCGCACCGGCACCGGGAATTATTTTTACGGATGCGGATAATGTCATACCCGATATTGTCTGGGCTAGCAATGAAAGATTCGCTGCTTTGATCGATGAGGCGGGGCATTTAACCGGCTCGCCAGAGCTAATTGTAGAGGTTCTCTCCCCAGGTGTGGAAAATGAACGGCGAGACAGAGAAGCCAAGCTGAAGCTCTACTCATCGCGGGGGGTGCAGGAATACTGGATTGCCGACTGGCGCTTGCAACAAATTGAAGTCTACCGCCGCGAACAAGCCACTCTAAAGCTTGTGGCAACCCTCTTTAGGAATGACGAGCTGACAAGCCCGCTGCTGCCCGGTTTTACCTGCCCTCTCGCCCGAATCTTTGCTTAGAACAAGTTCCCACGCCTTTCCTATAATATAGCGGTTATGATTTGTGAAACCTCAGGAGGCCAGAAACCGGGTTTCTTCAAGAAACCCGGTTTCTATCACACCGCCCCCCTAATTGAAAAGAAAGCTTATTATTTTACCCCATAAGTATCACGTTGTCAATAACGTGAATCACACCGTTATCAGCTTCTATATCGGCTGCGACAACTGTGGCATTTTTAACCTCAAAGCCGTCAGAGCAATCAATTCTGATCGGTGAGCCTTCAAGTGAGGTGACAGAATCGAGTTTCTCCAAATCAGCCTTCATCAGCTTGCCAGCAACGACGTGATACTTTAGAATCCTGCCGAGCTGGGGGGTATTCTGCACCAGGGTTTGTACAGTTCCCGGTGGCAGTTTGGCAAAGGCATCGTCATTCGGCGCAAAGACAGTAAAGGGTCCGGGGCTTTTTAGCGCGTCCACTAACCCGGCAGCTTGGACAGCTGTCACCAAGGTTTTGAAAGAGCCGGCACCCACCGCAATATCAACTATGTCAGCCATTCCGTTTCGCTTCTTCCCTGAAAAAACTCTTTTAAGGATTTTAAACTAATTTTTATCTTGTCTGGACTTTTTGATTTGAACCGGCTCACAACCCACCCACCGCCAGGAAGGCGGAGGAGAGAGGGATGGGAGGGTTAGCCGGCACCGGCGCGTCGCTGAGGGATGCCATACCGCTGGCCAGTTTCCGGGGGCTAGCGCTGTTTGTCCCCCGCCGGTGCCGGTGGACACCGCACGCTTGCCAGCAGGCTCTAAGGCCAAAACACCGGCGAGACGCTGGCCCTCACCCCGGGGGCTTGGCCCACAATGGCCTGCGTCGCTTTGTTCGCCAGCCCCATCTAAAGAATATTTGCTATAAATAATTCTTATATTTAGGAGTTTGACTTATAAGCTTGCGTTAACATAAGCTAGAAGCATCGACACGGAGGAGCCATAAATGCAAAAGTCCTTGAATAACTCGTCAAGTCAGTGGTACACCTGGTTAAATCGCAATCGGATCGTGCGCACCCTGGAAACCATCCAAGACTTAATTGTGATTTCCCTGTGTATCGGTCTATTTTGCTTCATGGTGCTCCAGCTGCGAGATATGTTCTTCTCGCTGCTGCCTCCCCTTAATTTCCAAGAAGTGACCGCAGATATCCTATATTTGTTAATCTTGGTCGAGTTGTTCAGACTCCTGATTATCTACCTGCAGGAGCAGCGCGTTTCCATTGGCGTCGCCGTGGAAGTTTCCATCGTTTCCGTCTTGCGAGAAGTCATCGTGCGAGGAGTGCTGGAAACTCCCTGGGTTCATATCTTGGCAACCGGCGCTTTTTTGCTGGTTCTAGCGGCACTCCTGGTGGTTCGAGCCTGGATACCGCCAACCTTCGAGGGGATTGACCCTGAACGTCTCATTGCTGCTAGGAATAAGGCAATTTTGAAAAATGAATCCTTCGATGCTGCGGAGACTTACAGCCGCAATAATACCCCCTAATAGGGTCTTAATAGCGAAAAAGTGAAGCCACCCCTAACCGGTTTTCTTGTGGTGGAAAGCCCGAACATGGAAGAGAAAAATGGGGCATCGGGCATCGGGCATGGGAAAAACAATCTATCCCCAATGTTCCATGCCCAATGACCAATTGCCGGTCATTTGAATTCGCACCTCAGTAGCGTTTCCCACAATCACAGCCCCAAATCTACCACAATCCGGTGGGCGCAGGCAAACCCGGAAAACGCCACGGCATTTAGCCCCTGTCCCGGAAAGGTGCTGTCCCCCACACAGTACAGCCCCGGAATCGCTGTGCGATTAAACGGCATCCCCAGCAGCCCTTTCAACTTCTGCCGGGGAATTGGCCCGTAAGTGCCGTCCGCACGCCCCAAAAACCGCTGGTGGCTGCGGGCAGTCCCCACTTCCATGTAATCCAAACCGGCATCCAGTCCGGGAAAAATCTTTTCCAGCCGGTCGATAATCCGCCCAGCTGCTTCCTCCTTCTTCTCTTCATACTCGCTGGCTCCCAGCCCCTCCCACTCTTCCATCCGGCTGGGCGTGAACGTATGGACAATGTGATACCCCTCCGGTGCCAAATCCGGGTCTAGCAGCGTGGGAATCGACACGAAGATTGTCCCTTCCGGTTCTTCCATGCGCTCCCACTGTTCTAGCACGACGTGGTGGCACGCCGTACCGACCGGCAGCACAGACGCCTCAACCCCCAAGTGCAAACTCAGAAAGCTGGGAGAGGGCTGGTAACGTTCCTGCCATCTCCGCTCGTCCAGTGGTATGTCCTCAGCCGGCAGCAATTTCTCAAAGGTATCCCAGCGCGTGGCGTTGGAGACGATCCGCTTGGCCCGGTAAACCTCGCCGGTGGCCAGTTGGACGCCGGCAGCACGCCCTTTTTCTGTGACAATCTTCGTCACCCTGGCTTGGTACTTAATCTTGCCCCCAGCTTTTTCCAGCCCCTCTACCAGTTTCAGAGCGATTTGGCCCACTCCACCTTTGGGGTAGTTAATCCCGCCATAGTGCCGGTCAGAGAATACCATGCCGGCATTGATCATCGGTGTCAGGTCTGCCGGCACCACCGACCAGCAATAACACTCAATGTCAATAAACTTCAGCAACTTGGGGTCGCTTATGTACCGGCGGGCGATGTCACCGGCATTCACCGGCAGGTACTTCAGCAAACCCAGACAGGCTTTGGGGTGCTGCAAAAACGCCCGCATCAGATAGCGCGGCTCCTCCAGCGACAGCAATTCCATCGCGTTCAGGCAGTTGAACACCTTCCAGCACTCGTCATAAAACTGGCGAATCCCCTCCCGCTCGTGGGGGAAGTGACTGGTTAGCTCTTGCAAAAATTTCTCATAAGCTTTGTGCACTTGTAGCTCCAGACCCCCCGGCAGATGATAGTGAATCTGCACGGGGTCAGGGATGGTTTCCAGGCTGACGCTGACCGCTTGCAGGGCGCGGGTGAGGAGATTGGTGGTGCCTTCCTGGCCAAATCCAAAAATCATCGAGGCTCCCACATCGAAGCGGTAGCCTTCCCGCTCAAAGTAGCCGGCACTGCCTCCGGGAATCAGATAGCGTTCCAGCACCAGCACAAGGGCTCCCTTTGCCGCCAGCTGGGTGGCCGTGACCAATCCTCCGATGCCGGAGCCGATGACAATCACGTCAAATTCTGTCCCTGAACTGGCCTGATCGGATAGCTGCTGGGTAGTGGTGGTATTAGCAGGCATGGGTTGGGTGCGAGCGCGAAACATTTCTTCACTTTATCGTACCCGCTTCCCAGACCGGCGACTGGGTGCTCCCAAAAAAAAAGCACGGGATCTGTTTGCTACGACTTACCGATCCCGCCTGCCGGTACTTAGAGAGGAGAACACTGAAAGCTACTATAGCTTTTGTTGAAAAATATTGTCAATACCTGCCGAAAAAAATTTCTGAGCCCGGATGCAAGGGAGCCGCAGGTGCTGCCGGTGCACCGCGCAGGGAGTATGATGGTTCAGGTCTGCAAGCTGGCATCCCGCCCACTTTCCCGCCTATGACGCTCCAACTGCGTGTTTACGTCCCCCCCCATCCCTTAATCAAGCACTGGCTGGCTGTCGCCCGCGACGCCTTAACCCCACCGGCGCTGTTTCGCAGCGCCATGACAGAACTGGGACGCTGGCTGACTTACGAGGCCAGCCGAGATTGGCTGCCTGCCGAAGAAACGACTGTGCAGACGCCCTTGACCACCTGTCCGGCGACGATGGTGAATCCGGAGGTGCCGGTGGTGGTGGTGCCGATTCTGCGGGCGGGACTGGCGCTGCTGGAAGGGGCGCAAACGGTACTGCCCTTAGCAGCGATATACCATCTGGGCATGGTTCGGGATGAGGAGACGCTCGCAATCAGCTGCTATTTAAATAAGTTGCCCCAGCAGTTTGCCCCTCAGACGCGGGTGCTGATCAGCGACCCCATGCTGGCCACTGGCGGGACGATCATGGCCGCGATGGCCGAACTCACCCAGCGCGGCGCTGACCCAGCTTTGATAAGGATTATTTCTGTGGTGGCGGCCCCACCGGCTCTGCAAAAGCTGGGTGCCGCTTATCCGAGTTTGAACATCTACACAGCGGCCATTGATGAAGGGGTCAACGCTCATGGCTTTATTGTGCCCGGCTTGGGAGATGCCGGCGACCGCACCTTTGGCACCTGAACGGCTAGGGGCGATGGGCCTAACGTCAGCGCCGAATTCTTCGGCAAGCCCGTCTCTAACTCCCAGTAGGCAGCGCTCCCAGCCAGCGGTTAAGCTGAAATTAAAGGAAAGTTACTGCTTATAAACGATGAGTAATCGAGATGGTTTTACAGGTGGATTTCTCGCCGGTGCTGTAGTGGGCGGCTTGCTCGGTGGGGTTTTGGGCGTCCTGCTATCTCGACGCTCTGACGAAACCCCCGCCTCCGAGGACAAGTTACGCCCCGCCACTGTGCCAGAGACGTCTGCGATAAAAGGGAGAAGCCGTCCTCTGAAACAAGAGAGCATTGAAGCGGCGCGTCGCAGCTTGGAGGATAAAATCGCTCAACTCAATGAGGCGATCGACGACGTGCGTGTGCAACTGAGGGATGTGAATGGCACCCCACCGGCACGCAACAGTGAGCGCTCGCTGGCTGAAGATGCCTGAACCCCTGCCAAAGCGCCACCAGGCCAAGGATTGCCGGGAGCGGGCCGTGTTCGCTCCCGACTCGCCAGACTGAAATCGATTAAACTAAATGAAGTCCAAACAGCCTGTAAAATACTAAAGGAAGCTTCAAAGTCTATGGATTCCGCAGTCGTGCTACTGGTTAAAACCCTCAGCAGCTTTTTGAGCATATACTTGGTGCTGCTGTTTATTCGGATTCTCTTGAGCTGGTTTCCCAATATCAACTGGTACGACCCGCCCTTTTCGGTTCTCAGCCAGTTAACCGACCCCTACCTCAACCTGTTTCGCTCTATCATTCCCCCCCTCGGCGGTATTGACTTTTCCGCTATCCTCGCCATCGTCCTGCTGCAATTCCTCCAGCAGCTTCTCCCCTCTCTACTTGGGGTATTTGCCATCCAAGGGCCCTAGGCTTTTCAGTTACAAGGTTTTTGAACTAGCGCAACACAGGGGGCACCGGCTGCCAAGCAATGCCTGCGCTTCCGCTTGTCTGGCGCATCCCGAATCGGAACCTGTGGCCTGCTGCCAGACGCAGAAGTGGGTGCGACTGATATAAAATCCGGTTAATTGCTTGTTTAAAGCCTTACCGGCGAGCAGATCGGGACTTTAGTGCTTACTGTCGAATTTGAAGCAAGGATTAAAGTCCTCACTGCAAGCCGCCGCTCAAAGGTATTTGAGCAAGCCTTCCGGATTGAATAGCTCTGTTAGTTGCGAACCCTGCCGGCGAAACCGGCAGCTTTGAATTGCTCGAGCTTCAGGGGAGTCGGCTGATTGGCAGGCACGGAGATTCGCATTTGAAACTCACTGACGCCGGGGGGAACTTCATCGATAGCGCCGAGGCGGGTGCGGTTGGGCGACACGTTGTTGTTATTGGCATCGTAGATGCGGCCAAAAATATCCGCATCGTAAACGGTTTTATTCGTGGTATTGACAGCTTTGCCAGTCACGATATAGCAGCTGGCCGCCATCGGGTTTCCGCCACTTGTGACGCTTCCTACGGCCAGTTCCGGCGGACAGTCCTTGTAGGAAATGTCGGTCAGTTTAATCTGGGTTAGCGCCCACGCCGGGGGCGGACAAAACCAAGTAGCCATCCCGATAAGACAGGAGACAATCGCAACAGCAATGGCTCGCGACCGCATTTTTATCATAGCATCAACTCCCTAACGACTGGATTAATTTTTGGCAGCAACTCCACCCCTCAGCTTACCGCAAATCTGGGAAGAAATCCCTTGGGGCACCCCAAGGGTATGACAGCATCGCTGTTGGAGATGGCGCTGGGGCGCTCAGCACCGGGGGGAGAACGGGAACCTGGACTGCTCAGCCGCCGGGCTGCTCTGTTCAATTTTAAGGGGTGGCGAAGACTCAGAACGCGGCTTGATTTCCAGGGATGAAGTCAAGCCGGTTTAGGGTTTTGAACAATCTATATCCAATTAGGTAGTTCTAATCTATCGTAAGACGGATGAAATACCTGGCTTGTGGCCTTTATATAGACAGTAGTTTTGCCTGTTTTATTATTATACCTGAGGAGTTAGTCAACAGGGAAAGTGCCAATAGATTGTATTTGATTCAAAATTTTTTCTGGCCGTGGAATGCTCAAATTCAAATGAGCCGTAAATTTTAGAAGTGAACACCCACTTGGATTTGAGCGACTTCATCTTATAGCAATAAATAGTCAGTTTAGGACAAGGGTTCTCACTTGCTAGCAGGCACAGGGACAGGCGAGACGCCTGTCCTACGTCCTAACCTAAGTGGCTACTGCTATAACAGAGGGAGAGATTCATAAATTTATAAAATTTCTGAAAAACTTAGAGTTAAGGCTGACTGATAAATTTTCTCAAGCCACTTTAGCCGCTTCAGTAACAGCCAACATTTGTCCCACGGAACTGCGAGACAATTAAGGCGCAAGTCCCGCAGCATCATCAGATGCCATCTCCCACACAAAGGCATCTTATTTGACCGGCATCGAATTGAGATTTTAGAGTTGAGTGTTAGATTTACAATCCAAAATAGCCACCGCAGAAGCACAAGGATAAACGCAGACAGCACGGCAGATCGGCGTCAGAAGGGCACGCCCAGCGGGAAGCAGGGCTCCCGTTTGCATCTGCGTGCGGAAAGCGGTGGCAAAATTGGGCGGCTGACGGGTCAAGTCGGCAAGCCCAGGTGCTGGCGCAGGGATTGGCGCATGACAGCCACCGGCACCGGCTGCTGCAGCCAGATTTGCAAGGCAGCGGCTCCTTGCCCGACGAGCATTTCCAGCCCATCAATGGCCATCGCGCCGGCGGAACGAGCCGCTTTGAGAAATTGGGTGGGGTTGGGGGTGTAAATCAGGTCATAGACAATGGCACCGGCGGGCAGTGCCGCCATCTGGGCCGCACTCACCGGCATCTCGTCAACCTGGGGATACATGCCCACCGGCGTGGTGTTAACCAGCAGGGAGGATTGGGGGATCAGCTGGGGCAGTTCTTCCCAGGTGTGGGTGGCCAGCACCGGCACGGGGGAATTCACCCAACTGCGCTGGAATGCTTCGAGTTTGTGCCGGTCACGCCCGACGACGCGAACCTCCCGAACGCCCAACTGGGCGCAGCCCGCGACAACAGCCCGCGCCGCGCCACCGGCACCTAAAATTAGTGCTGAGGTTTGGCTCCAATCGCGATTGCAGGCGAGCAGGGGAGCGAGAAAGCCCTCGACATCAGTATTTGTGCCCGCCCAGCCGCTGCCGGTGTGCCAGACGGTGTTCACGGCACCCACGGCTCGGGCCACCGGAGAGATTTCCGATAACAAGGGCAAAATGGCTTGTTTGTGGGGAATGGTGACGCTAAATCCCACCAAACCCAGAGCGGCAAAGCCGGCAACAGCGACCTGGAGATCCTCCGGTTTCACCGGCAGGGGGAGATAGACATAATCCAGTCCCAGATGGGCAATTGCGGCATTGTGCATCAGCGGCGACAGGGAATGCTCCACCGGATGGCCGATCAATCCTAGAAGTTTGGTTTTACCTGTAATCACGAGTGTTCTGTGCTCCTCAAACTAGCTGTGCCAGACGCCGGTAAAGATGCTCTTGACAGCCAGCCCCAGCCGGTTGAGGTCTTCGTCCAGCAGCGGTGGCCAATCGATCCCTGTCATCTGGCCATATACAAACAGCTGGCGGCTTTCATACGCCAAGAGGTAGAGGGCGGTTGCCAGCTGCCGGTCGAAGCTGGGGGTGTCCTTCAGGGCGTCAAACAGGACTTTCAGCGCTAGCAACAGAGAGGTCATTTGACCGGGAATCGGGGGCTTGCCCTGCTTGAGGAGCATCAGGAGAGCGTCGGGATTTTTCTGGGTTAGCAGAGCGGTTCCCTGATTGATGACGAAGTTACGGGCGGTTGCGTGATCCATGAGCTAGCTGAGGCGGTACTCGCTTCCTGAGATTGGCTGAGGAGTTTGTTAAATCTGTGAGTTTATCCTGCTTTCCAGGATACCGTCTGCCTGGCAGCCGGCGGCACAGGCTGCCGGTCGGGGGTGGCGCTGGCTGCTGAAATTCCCTGCCAGTCAAGGCTCCTGGCCTGTTTGCCGCAACCGGACTGGCAGATCCTATATAAGGATGTGAGGCATTGGTTATGTCTCAGTCTCACAAATAGCTTGTCTGTCACTGCCCGCGCCTGAAGGGGGGGCCGGTTGGATTGCCAATTGGCCGAAGCGCGGAGGGAAACGTTTACCTGGAGCTGATCGCTGGCCGCAAACAGCTGCAGCACCGTGGGATGGTTCACCGGCAGGAGGTGGCAGGCGGCTTTTCCGTGCCAGCCGGTGCCACCGTCCGAGGGTTGCCGCCGCCAAAGTGCGTGGGAGAGGATGCAAAAGGTGGCCGCACCAAGGAAGATCCACTCACGCCAGAGGCCACATATCGCCTCTTTATATTTAATCTTTTGCGGGGGCACGCTCAGACTGGCCGGTGCGGACGGCGGAGGCCACATGTTTAAAACAGGTTGGGGCCACCGGCACGACTGGGGCGGCTCCCCACCCCCTGGCCTCTGCCGGTGCTGCAGAGCAATACCCTAGGTGGGAAGATTTCCTCTTCGCCGGCGCTCACTCACAGAGCAGCCCACTCCCTCCCAGACCCCTAAAGGGCCAGCCAGGAGGGAATGGCCTCTGGTGGGGCGGGCCGGCGGGGGCCAACCAGCAGGGGCCCAGACTAAATTTTTTGCTTTTGCCCCTGTCAGCCTAGCAGCGCAATCTAGCTCAACCCCTTGCCGGCAGGGAGATTCAGGGTTTCCGAAAATTTTTTCAAAAAAGTTTGGAAAAATGCTTGACAAACTCAGATAGGGTTGTTACAGTAGTAAAGCGCGGTGAGTCAAGAGGCAGCGCAAGCGGCCCGACGCCCTCACGGCACCGAACCAAGATAAAAGAATAGTTTGAAAGCCAGAAAGCATCAAAAACCTCGTCAAAGCAATTAGAGGTCTTCAGGGCGACCTGGAGATGCGATTATAACAAAAAACCTCCCCTCAGGGGAGGGAGTCACAAACTCGTTCGCACACCACGGAGAGTTTGATCCTGGCTCAGGATGAACGCTGGCGGTCTGCTTAACACATGCAAGT
>JAHHHT010000043.1 GCA_019359235.1 Oscillatoria princeps RMCB-10 | reverse complement strand
ACCCGGTAACGATAGCCTCCCCGCATGGCTGACGGTGGATGCAGCCACCGGCAACTTGTCCGGGACACCGGCAAACGCGGATGTCGGGACTCTCGATGTCACAGTGACCGCTACCGACAGTGCCGGTTTAAGCGCCAGCGACACGTTTACGCTGACGGTGGCCAACGTCAACGACGCGCCGGTGGTACAAACTCCGATTGCTGACCTTAGCGCCACAGAAGACACAGCCTTCACTTTTAACTTGACAGAAGGCACGTTTAGTGATAGCGACGCGGGTGACACGCTGAGCTATACGGCTACTCTGGCGACAGACAGCGATACCATACCCGGTAACGATAGCCTCCCCGCATGGCTGACGGTGGATGCAGCCACCGGCAACTTGTCCGGGACACCGGCAAACGCGGATGTCGGGACTCTCGATGTCACAGTGACCGCTACCGACAGTGCCGGTTTAAGCGCCAGCGACACGTTTACGCTGACGGTGGCCAACGTCAACGACGCGCCGGTGGTACAAACTCCGATTGCTGACCTTAGCGCCACAGAAGACACAGCCTTCACTTTCACTTTGACAGAAGGCACGTTTAGTGATCTTGACGCGGATGACACGCTGAGCTACACGGCTACTCTGGCGACAGACAGCGATACCGTACCCGGTAACGATAGCCTGCCGGCTTGGCTGAGTTTTGATGCGACAACCGGCAACTTGTCCGGGACACCGGCAAACGCGGATGTCGGGACTCTGGAAATCGCTCTGACGGCGACCGACAGTGCCGGTTTAAGCGCTAGCGACACGTTTGCGCTCACCGTTGCCAACGTCAACGACCCGCCGGTGCTAGCAACCCCGATTCTCGACCTTACCGCCACAGAAGACACAGCCTTCACTTTCACTTTGACAGAAGGCACGTTTAGTGATCTTGACGCGGATGACACGCTGAGCTACACGGCTACTCTGGCGACAGACAGCGATACCGTACCCGGTAACGATAGCCTGCCGGCTTGGCTGAGTTTTGATGCGACAACCGGCAACTTGTCCGGGACACCGGCAAACGCGGATGTCGGGACTCTGGAAATCGCTCTGACGGCGACCGACAGTGCCGGTTTAAGCGCTAGCGACACGTTTGCGCTCACCGTTGCCAACGTCAACGACGCGCCGGTGGTACAAACTCCGATTGCTGACCTTAGCGCCACAGAAGACACAGCCTTCACTTTTAACTTGACAGAAGGCACGTTTAGTGATAGCGACGCGGGTGACACGCTGAGCTATACGGCTACTCTGGCGACAGACAGCGATACCATACCCGGTAACGATAGCCTCCCCGCATGGCTGACGGTGGATGCAGCCACCGGCAACTTGTCCGGGACACCGGCAAACGCGGATGTCGGGACTCTGGAAATCGCTCTGACGGCGACCGACAGTGCCGGTTTAAGCGCTAGCGACACGTTTGCGCTCACCGTTGCCAACGTCAACGACCCGCCGGTGCTAGCAACCCCGATTCTCGACCTTACCGCCACAGAAGACACAGCCTTCACTTTCACTTTGACAGAAGGCACGTTTAGTGATCTTGACGCGGATGACACGCTGACCTACACGGCTACTCTGGCGACAGACAGCGATACCGTACCCGGTAACGATAGCCTGCCGGCTTGGCTGACGGTGGATGCAGCCACCGGCAACTTGTCCGGGACACCGGCAAACGCGGATGTCGGGACTCTGGATGTCACAGTGACCGCTACGGATAGTGCCGGTGCTTTTGCCAGCGACACGTTTACGCTCACCGTTGCCAACGTCAATGACGCGCCGACGCTGAATCTGGACAGTCTGATACCCAACCAGACTGCGCCGGTGGACACACTCTTCAGCTTCCAAGTTGCTGAGAATACCTTCTTGGATGCCGATGCAGGGGACACGCTGACCTATTTAGCCACTCTGGAAGATGGGACGGCACTGCCGGCTTGGCTGACCTTCGACCCCGCCACCGGCACGTTCACCGGCACGCCAACAAGCGCCGATGCCGACAGTCTGGATATCACCGTCACCGCCACCGACGCTGCCGGTGAAAGTGCCAGCGACACCTTTGCCCTCGGAGTTGGCAACATCGGTGCGGTGAAGGCGCTGTTTGAAGCTTACGAAGAGGTGTTAAACGCCAATCCCAATCAGATTGACGCCGTTCTGGACTTGGTGACAGATGATATCACTTGGAGCATTCATGGAGGAGATCGTCTCAGAGTCCAATTTGCTAACGACTATGTGGGCAAAGAAGACACTGACCCCACAGATCAGACGTTTGCGGTGGGAACATATTTCCGCAGCCTGGTGGCCAACTATTTCCCGCGCGATTTTGAACCCCTGGAGTTTATCCCCAACCCGGACGATCCGAGCCAAATCGCGGTGCGGGTCAGACAAAATGGCGCAGCCACTCAAACAGGCAAAACGTTTGAGTCTGACTATACCTACCTGGTGACGGTAAATGACCAAGGTCTGATCTCATCACTGGACGGCTACTTTAATACCTATCCCGTAGCGGCAGCCATTGCCGACCAACCTGAGATCCCAGCGGATGACCCGCTGACAGGAGAGCTGGCCCCTATTGATGAGACTTTCGATCCAGCCACAGCACGCTCTGTGGCGGAGCAGATGTGGACAGCACTGGCTGGCGGGGATGTGGCTACAGCTGCCGGTTTGAACGCGCCCGATGCCACCTGGAGCTTTGCGGTTGGCGGGCCATCTTTCCTGCCTTATGTGGGTGCCGCTCAAGGCTTTACCTCTGACGGGCAGCCTCTGGCAGGGGATTTCAGCAATGCCGGCCCGATCCTCGGGGAACTGTTGGGGCCGCTCGGCAGCGTAGTGACGGCGGGAACCATCACCATCCAAGACACCTATGTGGAAGGCAACCGGGTTTTGGTGCAGCTGCAAGAGACCGGCGCAACAGCCATAGAAACCGGCCAGACCTATGACCTTGACCTTTCCAGCTGGATTACGGTGGGCGCAGATGGGAAGATCGAGTCCAACCAAGTGATCGTCGATACTATCCGGACAGTGAACGCGCTGCGACCGGGTGCGACTTTCCCCCTGTCGCCGGAACCGGGCGAAACCCGGCACGCCCCACCCTTCTTTGTCGCTGGCAGCCAGATCAACAGCCAGCTTTTGGCCTACGACGAGCAAGGTAATTTCACCGGCGTCTTGGGTCAGGCGAATGGCGGCGACACGGCGGAATTCATCGGCCCAATCGGCCTGACTTACGGGCCAAACGGGAACGTGTATATCGGCATGGGCCTCAACCGAGCCAACGGACAAATTATTAATGCCGTTTTGGAGTACGACGGGGTTTCTGGCGAATTCATTGGCGAGCGCCAGAACGGATTCAGTGGGGACGGCAACAATGGAGTGACTGACGCTTTCGGCGATGCGTTCGTCTTTCTTGACTTTTCGCAAAACCCACCGGCACCAATAGCTGACCCTGACACCGGCAGCTTGGGCTCGTTCATCAATCCCGCGACTGGGGCACCGTTTAACCCAGCGGTTGATGTTGGCGTCACACCAGTACCCGGTTTGTTTATTCCCACCGGCCTGAAATTCGGGCCATCCAGCGCCGCCAACGACGGAGACAAGCAAAACTTGTACGTTTCCAGCGGGTTCACCTCTCGAATTTTGGAGTACGACGGAGAAACGGGACAGTTCCTGGGTACGTTTGGCGTTCGCCCTAACGGTGCCCAAGGCAACTTCATGGTTCCCGGACCGGGCAACACGCAGCCAGATTTCACGGTGATGATTTTTGGCCCGGACGGGAATATTTACGTCACCAGCATCCTTTCTGACCCGGATGAGGACGAAAGCAACGGTGAGGGTGCGGTGTTGCGGTTTGTCGGGCCCGGTCAAGTCGGCCCCAACGGAGAAGCCCCCGGAACGCTGATTGGCATCGGCGAGCATGCTGATTTGGGCATTTTTGGCGATGCCAGCAACGCTTTTGAGTACACCAATCTCAACGGTCAGCCAGCGCGACTGAACGAAACGAGCGCCTTTGCCTTTGGGCCAGACCTCGACCTGTATGTGAACAGCGCTCTGACGGGCGAAGTTCTCAAGTATGCCGGTCCGACGAAAGCCAACGCTGGGGAATTCCTGGGGGTTTATGCTGACCTGAAAGACGAAGCGAATGGGCCGGCTACCCCAGCCGGTGCCAATCGCGAGAGTTTGGCACTCTCTGGCATCGGATTCGGGCCAGACGGCACGCTGTATGTGGGGAACTCTTTTGAAAATGAGCTGGGTGCTCCCGTTGCCGGCAGTGAGTTCAGCGCCTACACCCCCGATCCAGCTAACCCCAACCGGGGTATCTACCAGGGGCCATTCGGTGACGTGTCCACTGCAGACAGCCGGCTGCTGCTTCCGACTACGCCGGAATTCGTGTTCACGAAAAACAGCTACGACGAGTTAAACACGCCCCACAAGCGCTTTGACCAAGTGGCGTTTGTGGTGGGCAGCAATGCTGAGGGTGCCAGCGCCACGGACAACGCTGACGCGCTGGCGGCTTACGATGCGGCGGGGAACTTTATCAAGTTTATTGGTGCGGAAGAAGCTGGCCAGGATAGCATTCCGCTGGAAGGCATCGGTGGTGTCGTTTTGGCACCCAGCGGCAAAATCCTCGTCTCCAGCACCCAAACGAATCAAGTGCTGGAATTCAACTCGTTAACCGGCGACTATGCAGGTGTCTTCGGCGACCTCAACGCCGGCACCACCTTCAACGGCACGCCGCTCAACTCGCCCACAGCTCTGACTCTCGGGCCGAATAACGACCTCTACCTCATTGACGCGGGGAATGAGCGCGTCCTCCGGTTCGACGGGTCTGACGGGACATTCGTTGAGAACGATGCCAATGGGGATGGCACGCCAGATGGTGTGGCTGTGCCTTCCAACGGGGACGCCTTTGCGGATCGGTTGACTGATATTGCCTTCGGGCCTGATGGCCGCCTGTATGTGGCTGTTAATCCGCCGACAAACCCAGATGACCCAGCTACTCCCGAGGTGGAGGCCCCTCAATTAGGGCAAGCTCAGATCCGGGTGTACAATCCGAACACGGGGGAACAAGACGTTGCCCGCAGCATTACGGGTCTGAATTTTGTTTCTTCTATGGCATTCGGACCTGATGGCCGGCTCTATGCGATTGACGCTCCCTCTGAGATCGCTAACCCAGTTGACCCAGTGACGGGAGATCCGGTCACTCCTGGCAACAGTCAAATTTTCGTCTACAACATCGACAATACGCACCCCCTCGAAGATGCGCCAACGGTTGCTGGGCAGCTGGATCTCGGTGCTGCCGGTGCCGGTGACATCGACGTCAGCCCCGACGGACTCATCCTCGGCACCAACTATGCTGCCGGTAATCTCACGCAGCACACGGTGACGAGTAACCCGGACGGCACTGTGACTTTGGCAGCAGGCACTCCTATCGCAGTGGGCCTGCCGGATGCGGCTGCCGACACGGACGGACTGTCGCGCCCAACCGATCCGCTGTTTATTGCCGAGCGCTTTTACTAAGAAGCCAGGGCCGGCCTTCGGCTTGCCGGCCCGGGGGCAGTCTCCGTGGGGGGCGATCTCCTGCGATCACTCTTGCATCGCGGCACCCCTCACCCCCCTCCCCCACCAGGAGAGAGGGTTCATCCTGGTGCAACGCCCAGTTGTTCTGCCGGCTGCCAAAAGGCCGGTTTCTCGATATGATATTAAGTTGGTAGGCATCGTTATTGCATAGTGGAACCCAACGGTTGGAGGCTGCCGTCCGGGCGCAAATTACCAATGCTCAATGCGTGAGCGTGCTTCGTAGCGGCTGCGTGACCGCTCCTTCGGAGCCGCTTCGCTAACAGCTAGCGGCTGCGTATGAGCAGCGTGCCCAGCACAGACCCCAGGTAAGGGCCTGTGACACCGGCAGTGCCGGCATTTTCGCAACCCAAAAGCCACCCGTTTGTATTGCAAATCACAGGGGCAAATTCTTAATAATTTCTTCCATATTTTTGGGCAAAATCTGAGTTAAAACTAAAAAGTAGAAGTAGCAATTTTTGTCTCGGCAGAACCGAGTGTGTTAAGACTGTAGAGTTAACAAAAGGAAGAAAATTATGAGCCAACCTTTAAGCTCGGCGGCAATCCAGGAAATGGCAGTGGCTTGGTACAAGAAACTGGACGTGCACGCGCCGGTGGAAGAGATTGTGCCCATGCTGGCTAAAGAAGGGGTAAAAATGGTCTTCCCTGAGGCGACAGTGGAAGGCATAGATGGGTTCAAAGGCTGGTACGATCGGGTGATTAATATCTTCTTTGATGAAGTTCACACTGTCAAGGAAGTGAGCGTGACGCAAAAAGAGGGCGGAAAGGCAGATGTCAAGGTGGTGGTGAAGTGGGAAGCTTCCGTGTGGAAGCCACCGGCACCCTTCAGCGAGCGCATTGTTTTGGATGCCTATCAAACTTGGGAGGTGCAGCCCGATCCCGAGACAGGAAATCCGGTTGTGCTGACCTACATTGTTGACGAACTCAAATACTACGAAGGTTCGGCCAAGCTTTAAGGCCGCTCTCAGTGGCGCAAGGTTGTAAGGCGCTTTCAGCGCCTCCTGCAAACATAGGAGGAAATGATGAGCGGTGCAGCACCTCTAACCGAAGCCGAAGTGCGGGAACTGGCTGATGAGTGGTACAAGAAACTGGACGATCACGCCCCGCCCGAGGAATTTGTTTCCCTGCTGGCTTCGGAAAATTTAGAAATGAACTGGCCTGAGGGGCCATTTTATGGCTTTGACGGCTTCAAAAGGTGGTACGAGCGGGTTCTGGTTACTTTCTTTAATGAAGTCCATACCATAAAAGAGTTCAGCGTCACGCCGGAAGGCGACCGAGCCGGTGTTAAGGTGGCGGTTCAGTGGCAAGCGAATACGTGGAAGCCACCGGCACCTTTCAGCGAACGGGTTTTTTGGCAAGCTTATCAAACTTGGACCGTGAAGCGAGAGCCGGCGACGGGAAAGCCGGTGATTCAGACGCTCACGGTCGATTCATACAATATCCTGTGAGGCGGCGGCCAAACTTTAACACGCCACCAGATTTGAGCAAATCACACATTAAAGACAAACAAACTTTATGCTGTACAAGCTATTAGGTAGGAGCGGGCTGCGGGTTTCTGAGCTGTGCTTGGGATGCGGAACTTTCGGCACCATCTGGGGTTCCATAGGCTCCGATAAAGAGGAAAGCCAGAAAATCTTTAATACGTTTGTGGGAGCGGGGGGGAACTTTATTGACACCTCCAACCGCTACCAGGAAAGTCAGTCAGAACAATTTCTCGGGGAGTTCATCCATCCCAACCGCGACTCTTTGGTAATCGCGACAAAATACTCGCTCTTTGACGGGATGTCGGAGGGCAAAGACCCCAACGGGTGCGGAAATCACCGAAAAAACATGTTCCGCTCCGTGGAAGGATCTCTGAAGCGGCTGAAAACAGATTATATCGATTTGCTGTGGATTCACATTGAGGATTACACGACGCCAATCGACGAGATTCTGCGGGCTCTAAACGATCTGGTCAGCCAGGGAAAAGTTCTCTATGTGGGAGCGTCGAATTTTCCAGCGTGGTGGCTGGCGCGTGCGAATACGATAGCGGATTTCCAAGGCTGGACGCCTTTTATCGGCACGCAATTAGAGTACAGCATGGTGGAGCGTTCTTGCGAGCCGGAATTTCTGCCAATGTCGCGGGAACTGGACATCGGTTTGGTGTCTTGGTCTGCGCTAGCCGGCGGTTTGGTAACAGGCAAATATAACCGGGGCGATCTCGACCCGAACCAGCTGTACCGGCTCGTGGAGCATGTTGACCCCAATAAAAACGTTTTCTGGAGCGAGGCGACGAAGCGCAATTTGGCTATTATGGATGAAGTGGTTAAGATTGCCGACGAAATCGGCAAGCCACCCGTTCAGGTTTGCTTGCGCTGGCTGATGCAGAAACCGGTTGTTAACATCCCTATTTTCTCGGCTAGAACTGTAGAGCAAGCCAAAGAAGATATAGGAGCGTGCGACTTCCAGCTCACGGAAGAACAAATGCAAAAACTGGATAAAGCCAGTATGCCGGCGCTCAATTCGGTGATGCCAGAGGTGGGCGCGTATCCCTATCCGATGCTGGAATTTGGCTCGCCGGCGCTGCCGAATTTCTACTCCCGCGCTCTGCTGTTCGGGAATGTGGAGTATAAAATCCTCAATCACCGCCGCCCCTTCCCGTACAAATACCACCCACCGCAAAGTTAAAGATTAAGGTGCGTTCTCGTCGGGCATTTCACCGCACAGAGTCCTCTCAAGGGGGAACGCACCCGACCGGTGGGATAGCCGAAGCGCGGATTTTGATGGCTTCGAGATTAGGCAGATGTTTGGAAATCATAATTTAAGGATGGTCTTATGAACTTTGAGCAAACGTTTGATTACATTGTAATAGGTGCCGGTGCGACAGGATGCGTGGTGACCAATCGCTTGAGCGCCAGCGCCGACACCAGCGTGCTGGTGCTGGAAGCCGGCCCCTCGGATGACAGTCCCCTCATCCACACCCGCAACTATTTTAATGGCTTCATAAACACCTGGGGAACCGATTTGGACTGGCAGCTGGAAACCGAAGAACAGCCCGGTCTGAAGGGTCGCAAAATTGGCATTATCCAGGGCAAAGTTGTCGGTGGCGGCAGTTCCGTCCACGCGATGATGTACGTGCGGGGCGACCGTCTCGACTACGATCACTGGAACTTCCTCGGCAACGAAGGGTGGAGTTATGAGGACGTGCTGCCCTATTTCAAGAAGTCCGAAGATTATGAAGGCGGCGCGGATGAATATCACGGTGCCGGCGGTGGGATGAAGGGGATGAAATGCCCCGACCTCACCCCTGCAGCCTATGGATTTTTGAACGCTGCTGCCGAACTGGGATACAAGAGCGGTCCGGATGTGGATTTGAACGCTGCCGACCACTCCGCAGCGGGAATTATGCAGTATAATTTCACGCAGGATGGCAAGCGCTGCAGCGCCGCTGACGGGTTTCTGACCCCAATCCTGGACCGTCGGAATTTGACGGTTAAAACTAAGGCGGAAGTCACCCGCGTGCTGTTTGAAGGAACTCGCGCAGTTGGCGTTGAGTACATTCAGGACGGCGCAACCCATCAGGTGAAGGCTGAGCGGGAAGTGATTGTGAGTGCCGGCGCTTTTCTTTCGCCGAAAATCCTGATGCTGTCGGGCATTGGACCGGCGGAACACTTGCAATCGCACGGGATTTCTGTGGTTGTGGATTTGCCTGGGGTGGGGCAAAACTTGCAAGACCACATGCGCCTGATGGTGGCTTACAAATCTAAGACAGAATTGCCCCTTCCCACCACAGTTGCTGAAGTCGGGCTGTTCGCACGCTCTCGCAGTGGGATGCAAGCGGCTTCTCCCGATTTGCAAATTAACTTCAGTGCCGGCATTCCTGGTTTCGTGGACGTTGCCGAATTTCCTTTTGAAGGCCCTCACTCGATTTTTGTGCCCATATTGGTGCAGCCCCAGAGCCGGGGTAACGTGAAGCTGCGCTCGTCTAACCCACAAGACAAGCCGGTTGTCAACCCAAATTATTTGGGCTCCGAAACTGATGTGAGAGCTTACATCCGGGGGGTGGAAATCTGCCGCGAAATGGCGAACACTCAGGCTTTCGCGGATTTCAATGATGGGGAAATTTGTCCGGGAGTTGGTGGGAATGTGGAAGAGTACATCCGCAGTCACGCTACGACCATTTGGCACCCCGCCGGTAGCTGCAAGATGGGGCGCGATGCGATGGCGGTGGTGGACCCGCAGCTGCGAGTGTATGGGGTTGAAGGGTTGCGAGTTGCTGACGCTTCGGTTATGCCTACGGTTTCCAGCGGCAACACTAACGCCCCCTGCGTTATGATTGGCGAAAAGGCGGCGGATATGATTTTATCCGCTAAGGGCTAAGGATGCTGAGCGCTTCTCTCAACCTTGCCTCGGTGAGACGCGATTTATGGGCAAAAGAGTCTGAGACGCGATAAATCGCGCCTCTGCAACAAGAGGAACGCGATTCGGCGTTTTACAGGAGGCGGGGAGGGGTTTGGTGAGGGGGAAAAGCTCTGCGGTTCATTTCGCTTGCTCGACTGCCGTTATATAATTTAATCATCGCGAAAGGATTTTAAAATGGGACACGCACCTGATACTGCCCTGGGAAGAATGTACAAAGAGCATATCGAATTAATCCTCAAAAAGGATATTGATGCGCTCTTGGCTCAATATACGGATGACGCTGTTTTGATCAGCAGTTTTGAAAAAACGCCCAAATATTTTCGGGGTCAGGAAGAGCTAAAAGAACACTTTCAAGGGATTTTGGGGATTGACGGGCTAGAGGTTGATATTGCTTTCTGGGCGGAAACGGAAAACCCCACTACGCTGATGATTGTGGAAGCTATCAAATTGCAAACTGCAGATGGGGAAGCTTCTATGCGGTTTGCAGATAGCTGGGTTTTGCGAGATGGCAAGATTGCGATTCACTTTGCCGGCATGACTCAGTATCCGGATGGAACAGTAGCTTAGAGCGCCGGTATTGAAATCTCAGAAACCGGGTTTCTTTAGTCCTACCCGGTTTCTTAAGCGAGAAATTGGGAATTTGGCGCTCGCCAATTTCCAATTCTCTCTATTACTATAAGGGTGAATGTGAGGGAGGAAATTACCATGTCTGACACAGGGGTTCGGGTGGTGGCTCGTGTTGTGGCGCTTCCAGACAAACTGGAAGAAGTGAAAGCGATTGTCACTGGAGTGGTTGAGCCAACGCGCAAAGAGGCCGGCTGCATCCGTTACGAAGTCTTGCAGAATCAGGATGACCCAACGGATTTTACGGTGGTGGAGGAGTGGGAGAGCCGGGAGTTGCTGGACGCCCATTTGAATTCGCCCCATCTCACGGAGGCGGGCGCTAAACTTAATGGCATAGTAGCCGTTGCGCCTGATATTCGCTTCTATACGCTGATAGCTTAGGTAACAGTTGCGGGCCCGCGCAGTGGCGGTGGCACAGACGCCGACAAGAAACCGGGTTTCTTGTGGTGGGTCAGCCGGAAAACTCAGCTTTCCCAGAGAAGAAACCCGGTTTCTGACCCCACTCGGTCTGGCACAGGCGAGACGCCTGTGCTGCGATTGTGCCGGTTCAAACTGGTTAGGGAAAAAAATCACATGAACTCGTATGTGGATGAGGAAAATCTGCCGGTGACTGTGATTGTGTCCCGGCTTGTGAAGCCGGGATGTGAGCAAGCCTACGAACAGTGGATTAGAGGAATTTCTAGGGAGGCGATGCAATTCGAGGGGCATCTTGGCGTCAGCGTAATCCGACCGCAAAAAAATGTCCAGCCGGAATACGTTATGATTTTCAAGTTTGACCGCTATTCTAATTTGAAAAAGTGGGTTGAGTCAGACGTTCGCCAAGAATGGCTGGATAAAACAACTCAGCTTGTCCAAGGGGAAGCTAATGTTCAGATGCTTACGGGGATGGAAGCCTGGTTTACGCTACCCGACAAGCCAGTTCCCAGCCCACCGCCCCGTTACAAAATGTTACTTGTGACTTGGCTGGCTATCTATGTCCTGATCAATATTATCACCTTTGTCCTCGGGCCGGTGGTTAGAGTTCTCCCACCGCTGCTCAGCTCGCTCATTATTTCACTGCTGATGGTTTCGCTGATGACTTACTTCGTCATGCCATTTATGACCAGGCTTTTCTACAAGTGGCTGTACCCCAGCCGGTAAGATGCAGCAATCAATTTCTATATAGTTCTGTAAAAAACTTTAGTTAGCACCTGGTCTTAAAATACTGTTTGCACGACGGCTTTGGCCACCGAAAGTCACTTCCCAGACAGGTCAGGGATCGGTTAGTGAAATTACTGGCCCGGGCGCAACTTGTGTGCCGGCCTCAGCGGTGGCTGAGTAAAGATACTTAAAACCGCAGAATCTTAAATAAAGTGGAACATTAGGTGATGTCGGTAAAAACACTGCTAGTTTAGAAAAAAGCCTTTTGAGAGCTTCCGCAAACTAGGAATTATGAAGAATGGTTTTAAGAGATTAACATTTACAGGATGAGTGCAGTTCGACGGTCTGGTCGTTTTCTGCTAGAACGGCTCACCGGCAGTGTGGGAATTATTATGAGGGCAGGGTGAAGGGGATGTTAAGCAGCGGGGTGATGGGGATTGCCTGATTCTTTAATAACCCTGGAAGCGTGTTGCCATAACGGGGCACGGTGCCGTCCGGTACTGTTGCCTGAAACTTTAAGGGAAAAATACCTGAAACTGAGACAATGAAAGCAGTCGTACTCGACCGGCCTGGCAGTCCTGAAACCCTTTATGTTGCCGAGATGCCCGATCCGCAACCGGGGTCTGGTGAAGTGCGCGTTAAAGTGCACGCAGCGGGACTGAATCCGGCGGATTATAAATTTGCGGCGTGGGGATTTACCGGCAGGAAGTATCCTTGTATTATCGGGCTGGATGTGGCGGGAACCATAGATGCTATTGGGCCAAATGTCACCGGCTGGAACGTCGGGGATGCGGTATATTATCACGCTGATTTATCTAAGCCGGGTGGATTTGCTGAGTGGCACGTAACAACTGCCAGCACTATCGCGCCGGTGCCGAAAAATCTGTCGTTTGCGGAAGCTGCAGCCTTGCCTTGCGCCGGCTTTACTGCCTACCAGGCACTCTACCGCAAATTGCACATCCAGCCCGAACAAACCATCCTGATCCAGGCGGGTGCCGGCGGTGTGGGAGGGTTTGCAGTGCAGTTGGCAGCACGGGAGGGACTGAAAGTGATTTCTACCTGTTCCAAGCAAAACTTTGAATTTGTTCGCCAGCTGGGCGCTGCAGAAGTAATAGACTACAATACAGAAGATGTCGCTGCCAGAGTGATGGAAATCACAAACGGGCGAGGAGTTGATGCTATTGTAGATAATGTCAGTTCCGAGAGCGCCACTGCCGGTTTAGACATGCTAGCATTTGGAGGTGGAATTGCCTGTGTTGTGGGATTGCCGGATTTCAGCCGGCTGCAATCCTTCAGCAAAGGGCTTTCTGTGCATGATGTGGCTCTGGGAGGTGCCTATGTTTTGGGAGATGAAAAAGCCCGGGAGGATTTGGCTCGCATTGGCAGGGAATTTGGAGCGCTTGTCAGCGAAAAGAAGATTAACACCCTGCTAACCGAGGTCATCAGTTTAGAACAAATTCCCGAGGCGCTGGTGCGGCTTTCCCAGCGCCATGTGCGGGGAAAGATTGTCGCTAAAATACAGCCTTAGGTGGAGCAACGCCGAAGCGAGCCGGCAGCAGATAAGAGTTTCGAGTCAAGTTGAGAGACAAGCATGAAACTGCAAGGGAAAAAAATTGCTATTTTCATAGAAAGCGACTTTTACGAGCCAGAGATATTTTACTACGAGCGTCGCTTTAAGGAGGAAGGTGCGGAAGTCCATTTCATAACCCGCTTGTGGGGGCAGAAGTCCCTAACATTCCAAGGGCACGAATATCGGGCCAACTTTGAGTGTAGCGAAAGCTTCGAGGATATAGACGACGAAACCCTCAAGACTTTTGCCGCTGTTATCGTGCCGTCGGGCATGGTGTCAGACCGGCTGCGCTACACTGAAGATATCGAAAAACTCCCACCGGCTACCGAGTTTCTCAAGCGAGCTTTTGCGGAAAAAAGCATCCTCAAGGGGATTATCTGCCACGGCATGTGGCTGGTCGCGCCGGCACCGGAACTGGTGAGAGGGAGGCCGGTTGTCGCCCACAACAACTTGCTGGGCGATGTCAAGAACATGGGGGCCATCTATACCAACGAAGACGTGGTGGTGGATGACGATTTAGTGACAGGGCGTTCAGGCGGCCACTGCCACCTGTTTGCCCGCAAGATTGTGGAAATGCTGGCAGAGAGATAGTCAAAAATAAAAATAATAAGGAGAGAGCGACAATGGGTTTGCAAATATTTTCTCAATTGGCCTTGACTTGTAAAGATCCGATTGCTACGGAAAAGTTCTACAGCAAGTATTTCGGGTTCAAGAGGGCCCGAGTGGCGAAACTTCCAGACGGCGAGCAGATTGTCTTTCTCAAGATGATGGACTGCGCCTTCTACCTGGAACTGTTTAAGGCCAAAGAGGAATCTCCCATACCGCCCGCCACCAACGATGGCTACAATTTTCCATCAGTCCGTCAAATAGGCTTTAAAGTTGACAGCGTAGATGCCAAGCTGGCGGAGATGGGCGAGGACGCCAAAATCACGCTGGGCCCTTTTAATTTTGACGATTACATTCCGGGGTGGCGCACAGTCTGGCTTGCCGATCCGGACGGCAATATTGTGGAAATCAGCCAGGGATTCGCGGATGAAGATAACCCACCGCCTGTGGGAGAATAGAGTTTGTAAAGAATTGTAGCTCGGCGGGCAAATAAGGGTGCCACCAGAGTATGCTGGGAGAAGGATCGATTTACCGTCAGGCGACTTTGTACAGGAGGGGCTGAAGTGATGTCCGAGAACAGGGGAGGAGAAACTTCTCCTGCAACCGAAAAGCCGGTCGTGGCGGCCCACGGCAATGAGAGGCTGGCTTTGTTTAGTGACGGTGTTTTTGCGATCACCATCACTCTGCTAGTCCTGGAACTGAAGGTGCCCCACATTGCAGGGGGGCCGGATGTTGGAGCGGAACTGGCCCATGAGCTGGCGGATTTAGTGCCGAAATTCATCAGCCATATCATGAGCTTTTTCGTGCTGGGCATTTACTGGGTGGCTCATCACAACATATACATGTACATCACCCGCCACAACCACGCACTGCTCTGGCTGAATACCCTGTTTCTGATGTGCGTGGCATCCATCCCCTTTCCCACAGCACTGCTGGGCGAGTACCCCGACCAGCAAATCTCGGTGCTGGCTTATGCCGGCGTGCTGATTCTAACCGGCACAGTCTTGGACTTGATTTGGTGGTACGCGACAACTCACAGTCTGGTCAATGAGGGGACAGATAAAGAGTTCATTGCTTTCGTACACACCTTCAACAGGATAGCGCCCGCCTGCTATCTAGCGGCGATGGCTGTTTCTTTCTTGAACCTGAATCTGGCTAAATTAGTCTTCTTTGCCGTAGCCGCTTTCTACATTCTGCCCAACCCTCTATACCTGCGGCACTACAAAAAGATGTCGAGACGTTTAAATGAATAAACATCCCAAAGGGATTGCAGCCCATAAAAAAAGTTGGGAAATGTGATAAACTTACTGTAGTTTTGGAGGCCCTCCAGTGGAGCAGATGAATTTTTCCTTCTCAGACACGATAGGTGGGTACGTCACCTACTTTAACAGATCTGAGAAAGCCTTTGGAATCAAGACCTCAGATGGGCGGGAATATAAGGCTTACTTGTCTCCGACAACGTGGGGGCGAATCTCCCAAAATTTGGAAGAGGGGTATATTGACGCTACGCCGCGGTTTAACGAATTGCTAACCCCGGGCCAGCACGTCTTTGCCTACGGAGTCTTCTACCCAAAAGGAGACGGGCACAAGTTTGAAGTCAAATCGATGGTATTTCCGGGTGACGCCCCCGACAAATACCGGCACGAAGAACAGGATTGGTGGGTCAAGCAAGTGCGCTCACTGGCGGACTCGTACCTGAAATGGCAGTTTAACTACCCAAAAGAGGCGATTGACTATCGGGAATACCGCACTTTCCTGAACCTGGCCGGCAGCAAAAAGCAGGACGACTTCCTGCAAGAAACCGACACCATTTCCCGCTTGGTGTACGGGTTTGCCTCAGCCTTCCTGATCACCGGCGAAGACCGCTTCCTGGAAGGCGCAGAAAAAGGCACCGAATACCTGCGCGACCGCATGAGGTTTTACGACCCCGATGAAGACCTGATTTACTGGTATCACGGCATCAAGGTAACGGGCAACCGGGAGCAAAAACTGCTGGTTTCCGAGTTTGGGGACGACTTCGACTGCATCCCCGCCTACGAACAAATCTACGCCCTGGCCGGCCCGATTCAAACCTATAGGGCGAGCGGCGATCCCCGCATCCTCAAAGATGCCGAGATGACCATCGATTTGTTTAACAAATTCTATTTAGATAAAGAACTCGGCGGGTATTTCTCCCACATCGACCCCATCACCCTAGACGCCCGCGCGGAATCCCTCGGTCGCAACCGCGCCCGCAAGAACTGGAACTCTGTCGGCGATCACGCACCGGCCTACCTGATTAACTTGTATCTGGCAACCGGCGAAAAGGCATACGCCGACATGCTGGAGTACACCTTCGACACCATTGAAGCGCATTTCCCGGACTACGAAAACAGCCCGTTTGTCCAGGAAAAATTCATGGAAGACTGGAGCGCCGACCAAACCTGGGGCTGGCAGCAAAACCGCGCCGTAGTCGGGCACAACCTGAAAATTGCCTGGAACTTGATGCGGATGCAAAGCCTCACACCCAAAGACAAGTATGTGGCTTTGGCTGAAAAAATTGCCGAACTGATGCCGGATGCCGGCAGCGACCGGCAGCGCGGCGGCTGGTACGATGTGGTAGAGCGCGTCAAGCACGAAGGAGAAGATTTCCACAGCTTTGTCTGGCACGACCGCAAAGCTTGGTGGCAGCAAGAGCAAGCGATTTTAGCCTACCTGATCCTGCACGGCTTGTTCAAGAAAGAAGAATACCTGAAGCACGCCCGCGAAGCTGCAGCCTTCTACAACGCGCACTTCCTCGACCATGACGACGGTGGGGTTTACTTCAACGTGCTGGCAAACGGGCTGCCTTTCTTGATGGGAACCGAACGCTTCAAAGGCAGCCACTCGATGAGCGGCTATCACTCAATGGAGCTGTGCTACCTGTCTGCGGTTTACATCAACCTGCTGATTACCAAGCAGCCGATGGACTTCTACTTCAAGCCGGTGCCGGGCGGATTTAAGGACAGCATCCTGCGGGTGTCGCCAGATATCCTGCCTCCGGGAAGCATCAAGATTGGGGCTTGTGAAATCGACGGGCAACCCTATACCGACTACGACGCCGACGCCCTGACGGTCAAGCTCCCAGACACGAAAGAGCGCGTGAAAGTCAAAGTCACTATTGTCCCGCAATAGCAAGCAGGCGCAGGGTGCGTTCCCGCGCACCCTTCACCACTGCGCCCCTCGCTGCACTCTTCGCCGGTGCTGGCTTCACAAACAACAAAAGGGCCAATCGTCGGAAAAGAATTCGGGAATCCTGACCCGGAGTGGAAGACTCGGCAGAAGCCCTGGGGCTGCTCCAGCTTCGGAGAAATTCCTCTAAATAGAGAAGCTGGAAATCAAACTGTTGGGTCATGCCGCACTCTTCCACTTTTATATATATGGTTCGCCAATCTATCGAGAATAAAGATGGACATTAATATCAAAAAGGTCGAAGAAATAAACGTGGTCGAGTTAGCCGGTGATATAGACGCAAGTACGGCACCGCCGGTGCAAGAGAAGGTTTTGCCGCTGGCCGTCCCAGGGGCCAAGATTCTGATCGATATGACCAAGGTGCCCTTCATGTCTAGTGCTGGGTTGCGGGTGCTGCTGTCGGTGCACCGGCAGGCGTCTAGTAAGGACGCGCAACTGGTACTGGTGGGGCTTTCCGAAGAGATTGAAGACACCATGTCCGTTACCGGATTTCTGGAGTTCTTTACAACTTGCGACACGCAGGAGTCAGGATTAAAAGCGTTTAAAATCGCCTGAAGTATTTGGGATGAAGTGAGATATTTTTCAGACTTTTTCTTGAAAAATTAAGGCTTAATCCTTCATTAAAAGGGTATGCAATGGAGCGAATAGACACTCAACCGACACACAGGCACGGTGACTTCAAGCTGCGGCGGGGGCGGCCCCTTCCTTTCGGAGCCACCATCGTGCCGGCAGGCGTAAACTTCTCGATTTTTTCCAGCCACGCCAAATCTTGCACGCTGGTGCTGTTCAAAAAGCACGCTCCCGAACCGATGGGAGAAATTCCCTTCCCGGACGAATTCCGGATTGGGAATGTCTTCAGCATGATCGTCTTCGACCTGGATTACGAAAACATCGAATACGGCTACCGCATGGACGGGCCTTTCAATCCCAAGGAAGGCCAGTGGTTTGACTCCAGCAAAATTCTCACCGACCCCTACGCCAAACTCATTGGGGGGCGGGACGTTTGGGGAAAAACGCCTTCCTGGAGCGACATCTACCACCACCGGGCTCGCATTGGCTTCGACGACTTCGACTGGGAAGATGACCGCCCTCTGGAAATCGAACCGGAAGACCAGATTATCTACGAAATGCACGTCCGCAGCTTCACCCGCCACCCTTCCTCCGGGGTGAAGCATCCGGGCACCTTTGCCGGCATCCGGGAAAAAATTTCTTACCTCAAAGAGCTGGGCGTCAATGCGGTTGAATTGATGCCGGTTTACGAATTTGATGAATTTGAAAACAGCCGGCCCAATCCCGTCAAACCGGGCGAGATGCTGCTGAATTACTGGGGCTACAGCACCGTTGGCTTCTTTGCCCCCAAAGCCGGTTACGCCGCCACCGGCAAGCTGGGGATGCAGATGGACGAGTTCAAAACCCTCGTCAAAGCATTGCACAAAAACGGCATTGAAGTCATTCTCGACGTTGTTTTCAACCACACAGCGGAAGGCAACGAGAACGGCCCCTATATCTCTTTCCGGGGGATTGACAACAAGACCTACTACATGCTAACGCCGGAGGGGTACTACTTCAACTTCAGCGGCTGCGGCAACACCCTCAACTGCAACAACCCCATTGTGCGCAACATGGTGCTCGACTGCCTGCGCTACTGGGCGGCTGAGTATCACATCGACGGCTTCCGCTTTGATTTGGCTTCCATTCTGGGGCGCGATCCCTGGGGCGCACCGCTGCAAAACCCCCCACTGCTAGAAACCCTAGCCTTTGACCCGATTCTGGCGAAGTGCAAACTGATTGCCGAAGCGTGGGATGCCGGCGGACTTTACCAAGTTGGCTCTTTCCCCGCCTTCGGGCGCTGGGCGGAGTGGAACGGCAAGTACCGCGACAGCATTCGCAAATTCCTCAAAGGGGATGGCACCGTTGGCGACATCGCCCAGCGGCTGCAGGGTTCGCCCGACTTGTATGCGTGGGAAGGTCGCGGACCGGCGACATCGATTAATTTCATCACAGCCCACGACGGTTTTACGCTGATGGACTGGGTTTCCTACAACGGCAAACACAACGAAGCCAACGGCGAAAACAACAACGACGGCACTAACGATAACGACAGCTGGAACTGCGGCTGGGAAGGCCCCACCGACGATCCGGGAATCAACGCCCTGCGCAAGCGGCAGATTAAAAATGCCGTAGCGATGCTGATGGTGAGCCAGGGAGTGCCGATGATTCTCATGGGAGATGAAGTGGGGCGCACCCAGCACGGCAACAACAACACATACTGCCACGATAATGAACTCAACTGGCAGGATTGGAACCTGTTAAAAACCAACGCCGATCTATTTAAGTTTTTCAAGCACTGCATTGCCTTCCGCAACGCTCACCCGGTGCTGAGAAACCGCTACCACTTCCAGAATCGGGATTATGCCGGCAGCGGCTATGCTGATATTACCTGGCACGGCACCAAAGCCTGGAACGCTGACTGGTCTCCCTCCAACCGCACCGTGGCGTTTATGCTCTGCGGCAAACACGCCAAAGCCGGTACGGTGACGGACAATTATATCTACGTCGCCATAAACGCTCACTGGGAGAGCCTCTGGTTTGAAATCCCGGGCTTGCCACCGGGGATGCAGTGGGGCGTGTTTGCCAACACCGGCGTTCCCTCACCAGAGGACAGCTGGGAACCGGGTAAGGAGCCGGTGCTGGAAAATCAGCACGGATTGCTCTTGGGCGACCGCTCCGTGGTGATTCTGGTAGGCAAATAAGGTGTGAGGCGTGAAGCGTGAAGTTCTGTAATTTCATACCTTCATCCTTCATCTTAATCTTTTCCCTTTCACTGTTTTCACACAACTGACAGCAAACTTCGTAACAGCTAACTATGACTTTCAGCGCAACGCTAGATACGACTATCCCTGGAATCGCTAAAATCACCTTGGCGGGCAGCCTAGATGCCAGCACAGCGTCGGTGTTCAGAGAGGCGGTGGAAAAAGCAGCTACCGCGACTCCGCAACGCCTGGTACTGATGATGGAAGAACTGGAATATATGGCCAGTGCCGGTCTGCGGGTGCTGCTGTTCACCAAGCAAAAGATGGGTGAGCATACTGACATCTATATGATTGGCACTCAGGAGATGGTAAAGGGCACTATAGAAAAGACGGGTTTCCACCAAAGTGTGATTATGCTCGACGAGTATGACGCCGCTGAGATAGAAAACGTCTAGTCGGTCAACTCATCCTAGAAACGAAACCAAGGCGAAGAAACCGGGTTTCTTCAAGAAACCCGGTTTCTGGAAAACCGGGCGAAGAAACCGGTTTTCTTCAAGAAACCCGGTTTCTGGAAGACCTGTCCCTCACTGGCGACTTCTGCTATGCAGCCTTTAACCGTACCCGGAACTCTCGACTCTTTGAAAGCCATTGCCAACTACGTCCTGGCTGCTGCAGCGGCTGCCGGTTTGGATAAAAAAGCCAGCTCCCACCTCCGCTTGGCGGCAGACGAAATAGCAACCAATATTATTACCTACGGCTATCAAGAAGCCGGTGGCTCTGGGGCAGTAGACTTGCGAGCCGAGCTGGACGAAAAAACCCTAACCATCACCCTAGAGGATACCGCTGAAGCCTTCGACCCCTTGTTGAAAGTCGCCGAGGAAGAGAAGATGCTGCAGCTGCCAATCAAACAGCAGACAATTAACGGGCGGGGAATTATTCTCGCTATTGAGAGTGTCGATAAATTCCTGTACGAACGGGTTGGCGACCGCAACCGCAATATCTTTGTGATGAATCGACCGTAGGAGTTGGGAAATGCCGGCAACAGACCTGCCGGCGGGCCCGAAACCGGGCAGCGGGCTAGCAGTGATTCTGGCGATTCAGGGTGCCGGTCAGTTCATCTGCGATCTGAGTGGCAGAGCGCAAGCGAAGCACTTCGAGGGTGAATGAAACCTGTCAGTCAACCATCTACCAACACAATTCCCTTAGTTCCCCCTTGGGGCGTTTTGCTATGGAACCTTTAACCGTACCCGGAACCTTAAACTCTTTGAAACCGATCGCGGACTATGTGCTGGCTGCTGCTAAAGAAGCCGGTTTGGATAAGAAAGCCTCCTATAACCTCCGTCTGGCGGTAGATGAAATCGCCACCAATATTATTATGTACGGCTACGAGGGAGCCGGAAGCGAAGGGACAGTAGACTTGCAAGCCCAGATGGACGACCGCGCCCTGACAATCGTCGTCGAGGATACGGCGGCAGCCTTCGACCCCTTCGAGAAATTGGCCCAGGAGGAGATGTCGGTAGACCTGCCAATGGATCAAAAACCAATGGGCGGGCTGGGAGTGTACCTGACTATTCAGGGGGTTGATAAATTTATGTACGAACGTCTGGAAGACCGGAATCGAAATGTTTTTGTAGTGAATCGACCCGCTCGTTAAAGCAAAAAGGAAAAAGGTAAAAGGCAAAATTTTTTCCTGTTTCCTGTTTATTTAGGGAAAATTACCGCCCCCTGCGGCGATAAAATTGACGCGAACCCCCACAAAAGAGGCCAGACCTATGGAAGCTGAAAAGAGCCAGCTGCTCCTCGTTGCCGGCAGCGAAATGAATCCCGATGTCCTGTGCCGGGATCTGCAAGAGCTAGGCTATACAGTTTCAGTCGCACAAGACGGAGAGGGGGCGTTGAAGCTGCTCGAGGAGAAGCCGGTGGACTTGGTGCTCCTCGACATTCACACGCTCGATCTGGAAGGACTTCAGCTGCTCGAGCAGATAAAACGTGCGGACACGCTGCACCACCGGCCCATACTGGCGCTGGGGGGTGCAAATGCCGGCGTTACGGTTGAAAAAGCCCTGGCAATGGGCGCAGAAGACTTCTTGCTTGCCCCCTTCACCCCTCAGTTGCTAAAAGCCCGCATCTGTGAGTGCCTGGAAAAGCAGCGGCTGCGCGACGAGGTGCACTCGCAGTCGCTGAAACTGGCAGCGATGGAAAAGCTAGCGACTGATTTAACACAAACCATCCTTCCCCTCGGCATTGCCCTGTCGGCGGAAAAAGACTTAGATCGTCTGCTAGAGAGGATTGTACTCGAAGCCAAGTCAATCTGCAACGCTGATATGGGCATTTTGTATCTGCGCGGCGAGGATAACTGCCTGAAGTTTGCCATCTTGCGCAACGACTCGCTGAATGCCGCCTGGGGCGGAACCACCGGCCAACCGATCGCCTTACCCCCCGCGCCCCTTTTCGGCGCAGACGGCAAACCCAATGACACCTTTGTCGCCGCCTATGTCGCCGCCACCGGCACCTCGGTCAACATTCCCGACATGTACCAAACCGAGGGCTTTGACTTTACTGAAAACAAAGCCTACGATACAAAAGACGGCTACCATTCTGTATCCTGTCTAGTCGTACCCCTGAAAAATAACGACAGCGAAGTCATAGGCGTCGTGCAACTGGTCAACGCCCAGAACCCGACAACCGGCGAGATCGTCCCCTTCAGCTCCTACCTCCTGCAAGTAGTGGAATCTCTCGCCTCACAGGCTTCCGTCGCCCTCAGCAACCAGCTGCTGCTGCAGCGCGAGAAAAAGCTGCTCAAAGGCCAGGTAGACTTAGAAATTGGCCGCAAGATTCAGACGGATTTCTTGCCAGAAACCCTGCCGCAGCCGCGCGGGTGGGAAATCGCCGCCAGCTTCTATCCCGCTCGCCAAGTTGCTGGAGATTTCTACGATGCCTTTACGATGGTGAATGGCACCCGCGTCGGTTTGATCATCGCCGACGTGTGCGACAAAGGGGTTGGCCCGGCGATGTTTATGGCCCTGCTTCGCAGTTTGCTGCGGGTTCTCGCTCAACAGACCTATCCTTCGGATCTGTTGAAGGATTTTGGCGATCAAAGCCCCCGCAAGTCTCGCCCTGAAGATCCAGCCCAAAAGCGGATACTGCTGAAAATCGGTGCCCAGGCTCTGAAAAAGGCTATGGAGATCACCAATAATTACATGATAGACAATCACAGCCGGATGAATATGTTCGCCACCATGTTCTTTGGCGTGATCGATCCGGCGACGGGCTTGTTGCTCTACATTAATGGCGGGCACGAGTTCCCGGTGATCTGCGGTCCGAATGGCATCAAGCAGCGCCTGAAAACCACTGGGCCGGCTGTGGGGATGATGCCAAAGATCAATTACAAAATTCAGGAGGCTCAGTTAGAACCGGGCGATATCCTGTTCACCTACACCGACGGCGTTCCCGAAGCTCACAACCCCGCAGGGGCACTGTTCACAGACGAAAGATTGCTGGCTGTACTGGAGTCTCCTCCCCCCTCAGCAAAGGGTTTGCTTGACCTGATCGAAACACAGGTGCGGGAGCACATGGGCGACGCAGACCAGTTTGACGACATCACCATGCTGGCGGTGCGGTGGTCGCCAAAAGATTGAGCCGCCAGGCATTGAATACCAGAAACCGGGTTTCTCAAAGAAACCCGGTTTCTTCACCCAGATACCAGAAACCGGGTTTCTCAAAGAAACCCGGTTTCTTCACCCAGAGACGAGAAACCCGGTTTCTTTAAGAAACCGGGTTTCTTCACCCAGAGACGAGAAACCCGGTTTTTTTTAAGACACCGGGTTTCTTCACCCGCTACTCCAAAGCTTTCCAGATTTTTGAAGGCAGCTCGCGTTTCTTTTTGGAGGCGAGGTGAGTGTGGTAATGGGGCTTCCCATCCACTGGCGTCTCGCGCACGAAACCTTTTCCCATCAGCGTATCCAGCATCGTGCGAGCGGCTTTCTCATCCTCACCCATGTGAGTCACCACTTGGGTGAAGCTCACCTTTCCCTGACGTATCATCCAGTTGATCGCCTGCTGCTGGTCCTCAGGTAAAGTGAGAACGTCAAGCATGCTAAGACCGTCTGCGCTTTCCCCCTCCGATCCCCCTCCCCCCGAAAGATTGAACCCTTTTCCGCTCATAGTTTTCTCCTCGATTCAACTTTCAGGCCATAATTTGCAGGGCGACTTTTTCCATCTCCCGGCTGAAGGGATGAGCCGGGTAGCGCAGGCAGAACAGATCGCTGCTGGCCATCAGAACCATATCTTCCGACAGGGGCAAGACACCGGCTACCGTCGCGTTGTAGGTCTTCGACACCTGTTCCCGCATGGCCTCGAAATCGAAGGACGTCAGCACCTTGTTAACGAGCAGCAACATCTTGGGCACTTCCAACTTGCGGGCCACATCTACCGTCACAGCCGTTCCCTGGAAGTCCTGCCGGTCAGGACGCAGAATCAGCACCAAAACGTCGGAGATCGTAATCGAAAGCAGGGTTTCTTCGTTGAGTCCCGGGTGGGTGTCAATAAACAGGTAGTCCAGCTCCAGACGCCCGATCAATTCTTGAAAGCCTTCATTGAGCAAGCCCACGTCGTATCCCTCACGCAGAACCTTGGCAATCTCTCCAGCTCTGAGGCTAGAGGGAATCAGGTAGATGCGACTTTTTGCAGTGGCTTTGTCTCTGAGAACGGAGGTGACGTCGTAGGCGGTTTCTTCGATGGCGCACCGCCCCCACAGGTAGTCATTCAGGGAGAGCTTCATGTTTTCCTCGTCGAACCCGAAAAGGACGTGAATCCCCGGAGATTGGATATCCGTGTCAACGATGCCAACCCGATACCCGTGGCGAGCGACGATAGCTGCTAGATTAGCCGTCGAGTTCGATTTGCCGGTGCCGCCACGGAAGGAGTGAACTGAAACGATTTTGGACATTGCGTACCTCACTAAACGTTTTGATTTTTGTAACAGACGGGCAAGCTTAAATCATTATAGCGGTTCTAATAGATTTGTGAAATTTTATTTTAAATAAACCGCCAAGACGCGCCTGTTCGCCAAGTCAAGAAAAGAAAGAGTATTTCACAAATTATTTAGAGCTGCTATAGAAGTGTTGAGTTGGTTTTTATCTCCAAATTGCAGAAGTGCGACACCGGCTGTCAGAAATTGATCGGGCATCAGCCGCTGACAAAAGTCTGGCTGACAGATGCGTCAGGAGAGGCGGCGGCAGAAGGCTGCACGGTCACAAAAATCCACAACACGCCTGGGGGTGAGAGCAAATTCCCCAAACAAGCTTGAAATTTCCCCAGTTGAGCGCAGCGCACAAGCGCACAAGCGCACAACCGCACAAGCGCACAACCGCACAGGCAGACCGGCAAGGGGCCGGCTCTTGACTTTCAGCTCGCTCAGATGCTAGAATCAAATCTTATCATCATCTTTTAGCGCTGCTGCCGCTTCCCCGTCGCTGAAAATCGGACGCTCGCAGTATTTTTTCGTCAGAGTCTGCAATCGCGTCTGGCGAGCTACGCCCATCCCCGATTACAGTGTACAGCAGCCGCTCCAAAGAGCCAATCTGGCCCACCAGCCAAGCGCCGCTGCGGGTGCCGGTGCCACTCTCAATCGGGGCTCAGCCCCTGATGGCGCTTGGAGTTTAACTGTTTGAGCCGCCCAGGCTGGGTGGGGAAGCAGTGATTGCCACAAACCCGGGAGAGGCGGATATCTGGCTGTCAGTCCGCCCCATTCTCCTCGAGCTTTTCCCAGATATACTTGCAAAGCTGGCGTCCTTTTTTGGGGGCGAGGCGAGGCCGGTAGCGCCGCTCACCTGCCATTTCTAGCTCCAGCAAGCAGCCTTGTTCCACGAGGGTGTCTAGCACAGTGCGGACAGCTCCTTTATCCATGCCGGTGTGAGCGGCTACTTCGGCAAGGGTGACGGGCTTGCGCTGCTGCAATATCCATTTGGCCAGCTGTCGCTCTGAGGAGTGCTGCATCAGGAAGTCAAACATCCGCAGGCCACCTTCTTCGCGATCGGGGTTCTCTGAGGGCGGTGCCAGGACAATCTCCGGGCGCATCTGGGAAGCCTTGCAGCAGGTGATTTTCTCGGCGATGGCACGCAACTGCTGGGTGAAGAGATGGTTGGGATACTGAAGGCAGAACAGATCGCTGCTGGCGAGTTCAACGAGAGTTTCAGAAAAAGGCAAGATGCCCGCCACCGGCACCTTGTAAGTCGTCTCCATCTGTTGCCGGACAGCGTCAAAATCGTAGGTGGGCAGCACTTGGTTGACCACCAGATGGATGTGGGGCACTTGCAACTTCCGGGCTAACTCCACCATCAAAGCAGTTCCGTGGAAGTCCTGCCGGTCTGGACGCAGCACCAAAACCAAGACATCACAGAGGGCGATGGAAATCAGGGCTTCTTCATCAAGACCGGCACGAGAGTCAATAAACAAATAGTCCAGTCTCAGATCGCGCAGCAGCAGCTCGAAGCTGTCGCTCAGCAACTCTACATTATATCCGCCGCCCCAAACTCGGGGAATTTCACTCGCCTTAAGGTTGCCCGGGATCAGGTAGATGCCGCCCAATGGCTGCGATGTGGCGGCTGCCGGCGACCGGCGGCTGCCAGAGGTGTTGGCTGTGTCGCTAACATCGTAAGCGATATCTGCCAGCGCCGCAGACCCCCACAAATAGTCATTGAGGGTGGCGTTTATTTTTTCTGACTCCAGGCCAAAAAGCACGTGCAGACCGGGCGATGGGATATCCGTGTCGATGATGCCGGCACGCTGTCCGCAGCTGGCGATAATTGCCGCCAGGTTGGCAACCACGTTTGATTTGCCGGTTCCGTGGCGGAATGAGTGGACGCAGACGATTTTAGACATAAGTTTCTAAACCTTGATTGGATTTATATAAAACCTCTGAAAACCCTCTCATTCTTTTATGTTACCTTGAAAAAAAAATCAAGAGGATGTAGGGGCGTAAACCGAATCGCCTTAAAATCCTTTGCGGCAGGAAAATCGGTTGAGGATTCAGGGAGCGCAATCGCCCCTTGCCCCCAGCTCCTTCACTCGGTAGAGACGCTTCGCTGCCGTCAGGCGCTCGCTCTTGTGATTCCTCAATCTCAAAGCGCAATTCCCAGAGCGGCTGTTTCACCGGCTCCTCCCCTTTTCTCTATCTTTCAACCATTTTAACTGAGACGCGCACCGGCTGCCGGTGTCAGGAGCCGGACTTGCGCCAAATTCTGCGCAAAATTCAAACTCCTGCAAGCCGCAGGGCTGCTTAATAACTGCAGGCCACCTTTTTGAACTAACCGCACCTCCGAGACTATCTATCTAGTGTGCCATCTGTAGCCCTTCTAATTCTTTTGTGAAATCCTCTCTCTTTTCTTTCCTTGGCGCTCAGGCGCGTCTTGGCAGTCTCACAAAACAATAACCGGCCTTCCTCCAGGCACTTCCTAGTCGCAAGCGCCCGGGTGGGCTGTTGGCGCTACAGATTCAATCGCCAGATTTTTCGTCTCTATGCTTCAACTTTTTCGCTTTTGAACGCAACTGCTGCAAGTAATCGTCCTCCGCACTCTCGAAAGCCGGTGGCTGCGGCGAGCTCTGCCCGTTGGAGACACCGGCAGCCGGCGCGTCGCCCTCGTGATGTTTCAGCGGCACGGCATTTTCTGGCAGCGGTGAGGAATGGTCGGCTGAGCTAATAGGGGAGGGCGGGTTTGCGGCTGCCGGTGCGTCTTTCGCCTCCAGTTGCTTGCCTTTTTGACGCGGAGGCCCGAAATAATCATCGGCTGCGGCGGCGTGCTGGTTGCTGGCGGGTTCGCCCGCTGTTGGGGCGACGCCAGCTTGAGAATCTTGGCGTTCCCGCCCCCGAAGCTCGCGAGCTTTTCGCTGCAATTCCTTGAAGGTTTCCGACTCGGTGATCTCAGCCACCTCGCGCTCCTTTTTGGTTAGGTCAATCTCGACTTTAAACACCTGTTTGACGCGATTGGCGATCGCCTGCGGGTATCCGGCTTTGTTGAATCGGTCTGCTAAAACCACACTCCCTGCAGAGGCAATCAATGCGATCGCCGGCGACACCACAGGCAGCCACCCTCCGCGCACAAACAAGCCAAAGGAGGTTGCAAATAAAACACCCAGCGCCGAAATAGAAACCAGCGCAAACTTGCCCGGGTGGCGAATCCGCCAAGCCAGGGTTCCACCCACAAGTGACCACGCCCCTATCCAGAGGACTTCCGCCCACTCTGGCCAAAACCAAAATTGGGTCTGCTTGTCGAGCACCGCACTCAGGATCTGGCTGACAATCTGAGCGTGAGCCACAACCCCTGGCATTTTCTGGCTGTTTTTCAGACCGGCACTGTAGGGGGTGTAGAAACTGTCTTGTTTAGCAGTTTGTGCTGTGTAGCCGATCAGGACAATCCGCTCCCTGACTGAGTTGGCGTCCAGTTTGCCGTTGAGGACTTCTGTGAGGCTGACTTGTTTGGCGACGCTGCCGGCTGACCGGTAGTCGATCAGCCGTTGGTTCCCCCCCACATCAGCCTTTTGGTATCCGCCACTATTTTTTTCCAGGCGTTTAAATACAGTTGAGCCTAGCATTAGCTCGCCTTCTCGGGATGAGCCCGAGTGGATTCCCTGCTGTTCCAGGTAAAGGTTTGCTACCTGGAGGGCAAAGGAGGGCACCTGATTGGAGGGGTTGTTACAGAGATGTTTGAGGGGAAAGGGAGTCTCTTGGGGTGTGAGAAAAAATGGGGTGCGGCGGAGAATTCCACCGGCATCTACCACCAGATCGGCAAATCCAACCCGGTCTTTTGGGAATCCTGGCGGGGGTGGCGTTCCCGGATCTTTGGCGTCAGGGTCACTAATTTTGCACACAGTAATGATGCCCTCGCTCCTGTCCAGGTACTTGACTAAATCCGCATTCCCTGGCTCCACCGGCACATCTCTCAAGATATCCAGACCGATCGCTCGCGGTTGCAATTGCTCGATTTTCTCCAACAGCCGCTTGACTGTTCGATCTGAGAGTATCGGTTCTTTGAGCAACTGGATATCTCCGTCAGTGATGCCCACGATCAGCAGCCGGTCGTCTGGGCCTTTTTCGGGACGCAACCGGATCATCTGGTCGAAGGCATTTAGCTCCACTGCCTCTAGCGTCCCCAGCTGCTTCACCCCTGCGAGCAAGCATGTGACCGCCACACTCGCAATCGCCACCTCGCGAAAGAAGGTAGACGCTGCCTCCTTTAGGTCAGTCGCGCTGGGCAAGACAGAACGAATTTTCGTCAAAAGATTTTTATCTATCATAAGGCATAGGTTTCATGACTGACACACAGTAGCCAACCGGGCGAGCTGGTCTGCTGACTGCTGCCGCTTGACTTAAACTGAGCAATTTATTGCTGGAGGTATTTAAGCGCTTCCTCACTTAACCCTCTACCAAAAGGCGCACACAAATTCCTGTGAAAATAACTCGGGCGGGCAGACCTGCTAAGTCGGCTCACAAAAGGTTATAATGCCCTTCTCAGGGGGCTGGTTCGAGTCCACAGGTCGCCTTAGCTTTGACTTCAACAGAAGACTTCTATGTTAAAAAAGTCTAAAGTCACGCACGATTAAGAGCTGATGATGTAAATTATAAAATAGTTGCAGGAAATATTAGCCTGCGGGCAGACCCATCCGTCAATTCCCTGTTTGTTGGGAAGCCAGATGTCAGTTCTGAGGGGGTTGAGCGCTTCTCCCAACAGGGTGTTGTGGCAGCGGCTTTTTTACCGTCGCCCTTGAAGCGGACATGCCAGCGCAGCCGGGAGTGGAAGCGGTCGGCTGTACAGTACCGCAAGGCCGGTATGCCAACTCAATGACTTTCAGCTGATTGACGCAGGAATTGGTGGGGGAAAGCTCTCAGTTGCGCTTTCCTCCGCCCGGAAGGCTTGGGACAGCAAGAGCGCTCGCGAGAAAAACTCAGGGCTTCTGTGACGGGCGACGCTCTGGAATCTTACAAGCTGGCTGCAGGGACTTGCGCTGGAGACAAAGGAGGTGTTTCCTATAAAATCTATTTACACTCTGGCGATGTCTCCGATTCTTTGTCAAGTATTTTCCCGCACTGATTGGATGACGCTGACAGGATTAACATGGCCAATTATTTTTTGCGTCTGACCGCACTTTCTGTTACCCTATCTCTGGGACTGGCTAGCATCCAAAGCTTGCCGGCACGGGCGACTTCAGAACACAACCCCCTCAGCCAAACGGTTTTGAAGGGTGGGGAACGGATTTTAGCGGAAGTTAACTACCAAGAGCCAAACGCTGGGCCCCCTCCAGGAAACCGAGAAGCGGGGGCATCGCGCAGCCTTTGCCTTTCTGGCGACAGGTCTCTGATTGCCCTGACCCCGGAAAAAAGCGGTGGGCTGACGGGTTCCGAGCATCCGACCTTCTTTTTCTATGTGCCTCCCAATACCGCACAGTCGGCGGAGTTGATTTTAAAGGACGAAAACAAAAATAAGGTTTACGAAACTTCGGTGAGCATTGCCACCACTACTCCGGGTATTGTCAAGATTGGCATGCCGGCGGGGGCGTCAAAGCCTCTAGAAATTGGCAAAAATTACCGCTGGTACTTCTCCCTAATTTGCAATCCCGACGACCGGTCTGGCGATCTGGTCGTGGACGGGTGGGTGCAGCGGGTTGAACTCCCCCAAACCTTGGTTGGGGCGCTGGAGAAGGCCAAAGAACGCCAGCGAGCCTCCCTCTACGCGGAAGCGCGGCTGTGGTACGACACCCTGACCGCCCTGGCTGTGCTGCGCATGGACAATCCCAGGGACTCACAGCTCGCAGCTGACTGGAAAGACCTGTTGAATAAAGTTGGACTCGCACAACTTGCCGAAACGCCCCTCGTTCAGTAAGCAAGCGCAGCTTGACTTGTAGCGTTTTTCATATTAGTGAGGTACTGAGAAACCCGGTTTCTTAAAGAACCCGGGTTTCTGGGGCGCACTTCATCCAACTGAAAACCGCTAGATCAATTGGGAATTAACATTTTGCCATCTTAATTGACAGTTGACAGTTGATAATTCCTAATTTTCAGTCCGAGCTCATTGCTTGCCAGAACGCGGAGTGTCCAGTAAGCGCGGATGCGCGTACCTCTGTAGCTTTCATCCTGATAGAATTTATATCATTTACGGTGAGAGCGCGATTATTTGCAGCCGGCGCTAAAGCCCGCCGGTGGCGCTGCAAGCAGGGTAGGGCGGGCGTGCCCGCGCTCCTTGTTTTTGAGGGCAGCCGAGATGCCTGTCCCACTCCAGCGCACTCCTGCTTTCCCCACCGGTTGCGCCCGCAAGCCATGCCGGCGCTTCCGGATTTGACAGTGCTGATTTATAAATGCTTTCGATATATTTGTCAAGTAGTTTTTTCCGCACTTACTGGATTACCTTGTCAAGAGGATGATGGCCAAATATTCTCCCCATTCGATAACAATTTCTGCTGTTTTATTCCTGGAAACCTTTAGCATCCCTAGCTGGCCTGAACTCGCACAGCGCCAGCCCAACCCCCTCAGCCAAACGGTTGCGCGGAGTGAGGAACTGCTTGTGGCCAGAATTACCTATAAAGAGCCGGACACAGCACCCCCACCAGGCAATCGGGAATCGTCGGGAACGCGGGGGAGACCTTGCCTCACCGGCGCGACACCCGTAACCGCCTTGGTGCCAGACAGAAGAGACAAAACCGGTGGGCTGACGAGCTCCGGGTATCCGACATTATTTTTTTATGTTCCCGCAACTTTCGCAGCCAAAGCGGAGCTGACTCTCAAAGACGAAGCCGACAATACAGTTTACGAAACCGCTTTCACAATTGACGGCTCTCGTCCTGGTATTGTGAGCATCGGCATGCCAGCTGGATCGGCGTCCAAGCCTCTAGAACTTGGCAAGAAGTACCAGTGGGGCTTCACCCTGATTTGCGATCCCGAAGGGAATTCGGAAAATCCTTTCGTGAACGGATGGATTCAGCGGGTTGAACTTTCCCCAGACCTGAAGGCGAAGTTAGACACGGCGCAACAGCGCGACAAGGCTGCCCTTTATGCCGAAAATGGGTTGTGGTACGACGCTCTGACAGCCCTAGCCCAGCTGCGCGTGGAGAATCCCGCAGAACCGGCACTCGCAACTGACTGGAAAGACTTGTTGAATCAAGTTGAACTCCGGCAAGAAATTGCTGACACGCCTCTGGTTAAGTAAGCGGAACCGGCTGGGGGATTTTGCGTGGTAGGATGGGAATATGCCCCGCTTTTTAACCGCAGATTAACGCAGATTAACGCAGATTTTCTCTCAGCGGCGCGTGTCTTGGCACGCCGGCAGGCGCGGGACGCCCGCCGCCTCCTCCTGTGGCGTGCCACCGGCTGCCGGTTTGTCTCAATTTCGGCTGTATCCTTATCATTCCCCTGTGCGGGACGCCGCCGGTGGGGCTGGGCCAAGTTTGGGCTGGGTGACAGGGGTGCTGGCGGCCAGAGCGCCGGTGCAAGGCTAGCCAGAATGCCCAGTTTGGCTGTGGCAGTGCGTTATGGCCACCGGCAGCTACAGAAGGTTGGGACGTTAGAACCTCAAAATGGTAGAGCCCTGTAGCCTTCCAACTTGCCGGCGGCGTCACAAGCGACCGGGGCGTTAAGCTGGGATTGCATGTTTACTCGTTGTCTCAGGAAAAAAGTTTCTCCGTAGCACACTAATATGAGAAACGCTATAAATAGCCTGTTCCGAGATTTTGCGGTGATCCGAAATAAAATGCCTGCAACTTCCCTAGCGTCAACCGCAATTTTGCGGATGTTTGAGAGAGTTAACTCAAACTTTAAGAAAACCGGGGCCAAAATAATTTTTTGTTAAAGATAGAGGGAAGGGCTTGCAACGGGCAGAGGTGAGTGCCATACTAAAATCGTCGGTCAAGGACAGATACGCGGTCGCAGACCGGATCAACTCAGTCATCTATCCCGATAGTTCAGCTTCTCTTATCGTACCGGATGGGAATTATGAAAAGCACTAATCTCTTTACCGCTCTTCTGCCTCAAGGTGCGCTAGCCGGGACAGCCGCTCTGGCAGCCGGTTTGGCCCTCGCCTCTTCCGCCTTCACAGCAGCGCCGGCGCAGGCGTTCAGCTTGTCCATCAATCCGCAGTTCGGCAGCACCGAAGACACTGGCGCAACAGCTGAGCTGGACTTCGACTTTGCGGACACGGCTGGGGGCGTTACGCTCAACCTCGGTATTACAAATACGACTGACGGCTCTGTTGGGCTGGGGGCGACTGCGGCAACTCTGGTTGGGGTTGCGCTAGACCTGCCGGATATCGTCAGCAGCTTCGATTTCGATCCAGGCTCCAGCAACTTCATACGGGAATTCTTCAATGTCTCGATACCGGGTTTGGCCGGCCCATTCGATTTCGGCATGCGCTCTGCTGGAACTGGTAACTTTGTCGGTGGCAATCCCCAAGCAGGTCTGACCGCCGGCCAATCTACTGCTGTGAGCTTTTTGCTGAGTGGCGCGGGCCTCACCGCTGCCAGTGCTGAAAGCGCATTCTTCAGTGGATATCAAAGTGGCTCACTGCAGGCTGCCGGTCGCTTCCAGCAGGTGAACGCTGGTGGCGGAAGTGACAAAGTGCTCGCCGGCCTCGTCACACCTGACCCAGATCCGGTAGACGTACCCGAACCCAGCGCTCTCGCCGGTCTCGCACTGTGTGGCGCACTCGCGACCCGGTTGCGCAGTCGGAAAGTTCAGCAGAATGCCTAGTTTTTCACCGGCAATTCATATCAAGCGCTTTGCACCCGGTAGAAAGACAGCCGGCGACCGCACCGACTGAGGCCGGAGTTGTGCCCAGGTTGAGAATCCCCACTCCCAACACCGGCAGCGAAACCGGCAGTCGGTTTTCGTCGCTGCGCACAAAAAAACAGGAGCCCCTGGCATCATTGAAAATCCGCGATCCAAACAGCTGTCGCACATTCGCGGCCATCAGGAAATTGGCTCCTTTTTATTTGAATGCCGGTTCTGGAACTGATTCTCAAAAACCTCTGTCAGCCGGTGGGTTCCGTAACGCCCGCCGAGACGACGAAGGTGCTAGAACCGGCAACTTTGGCAGGTTTGGGCTTAGTCGCAGGGGCTCTGGCGACATCACGCCGGCGCAAAGCTAGCCAGAATGCCTAGTTGTTCCGTGGCGATTCCTATCCGCTGACCGTTGGGCGCAAGAGGGCGATGTGCTATTTGGACATGCCGGCGCAAGCCGCAGTTGCTTGCCTTCACTGGCAGATCGCTCTTGCAGCCATTCCCCAACTGGCAGACTTCCGCCGGTTGCTTGCTCAAAAACACCACCAGTAGCCCGCCGGTGGCACATCCGCTTCTCGGATGGTTGCCTTTGCCCGAGCGGGTTGTGCGTGCTGTTGCCACCGGCAGCTGCAGGAGGTTTGGACATTATATCAATTTTCTTTTGCGATCGAACAGTTCAGATCCCCCCCAGCCCCCCTTAAAAAGGGGGGGGCCAGAACTATCTGTTTCACGATTAAATAAAATTGGTATTGCAGCCTTCCTGCCTTGCCGCCTTGAAACCTTCTTTCCCTGCCGGCGGCGTCTGCAGCCAGCTGCCTACTTGGCCTAAATTGCTTGTTTGCTCTTCCCTGAAGGAAACCCCCCACCCCTGACCGCGCCTCCCAACCCCAGGGGTCATCTAAAGATTTCCTATTAACTTTTTTATCAATAGACTATCCTGTTAACATATATTAAAAACTGATCGCCCTCAGATTCCGTGATTTTGCGGAGTGAGCCGGCAATAAAAGCATGCAGCACGCGGGCTGTCAACCGCAATTGTGCGTAAAAGTGAGGGATTTCACTCAATCTTTAAGAAAACCCGGGCTAAAAAAAATTTTGATTAAAGATACAGGCAAACTGCTAAGAATTGCTGTATAAGAGTGCCACAATGAAATTGGCGGTCAACCACAAGGACAGACTGGCAGGCTTCACAAACTCAGCCATCTCTCCTGAAAGTTTAGCATCTCTCCTCTTAGGGGGTGGGAATGAATATGAAAAATAGTAATCTTTTAACCTCTCTCTCCACTCGCGCTCTTGCCGGCACAACCGCGCTGGCTGCCGGGATGGCCCTCGCATCAACCGCGCTGACTGCAGCGCCGGCACAGGCTTTCGGCTTGTCTATCGCTCCCCAGTATGGCAGCACCGAGAACACTGGCGCAACAGCGAAGCTCGACTTCAATTTTGTCCAGCAGGGGGCGCAGGTCCTGCTCAACCTCGATATCAAAAACACGACCAACGGCTCAGCTGGGCTGGGGGCAACTGCGGCAACTCTGGTTGGGGTGGCGTTCGACCTGCCGACTATCGTCAGCACATTCACTTACAATCCAGGCTCCAGCGCCTTTACAAAGACTTACACCAACGTCTCTATACCGGGTTTACCGAACGTCAGCAATTCGTTCAGTTATGGCATTCGCTCCGCTGGATCTGGCAACTTTGTGGGTGGCAATCCCCAGCAAGGTCTGACTGCCGGCCAATCTTCTAGTGTTAGCTTTTTGCTGAGCGGCAATAACCTCACCGCTGCCGGTGTTGAAAGCGCATTCCAAAGTGGATTTCAAGGTGGCTCACTGCAAGCAGCCGGTCGCTTCCAGCAGGTGAACGCTGGTGGCGGAAGTGACAAAGTTCTCGCAGCCGTACCCGAACCCACTACTCTCGGCGGTTTGGCGCTGGGTGGCGCAATCTTGGCCCGGTTGCGCAGTCGGAAGGTCAAGCAGAATGCCTAGTTTTCCACCGGCAATTGTGATATCAAGGGTTTTAGAGTAAATCAAAATGCGGCTTTTTGACACACCGGCTGCCTTGAGAAGTTCTGCCGGCATTCATACTCCCCACTCCAAACACCGGCTGCCTCAACGGCAGCCGGCTGTTTTTTTGACTGCCGGTGGACAAATTGCAGCTGTCGCGCTGTTGGGTAGGGCGAGCTTTTAGGCTTTTAATCTGCTTATCTTCTAAAGGTGCATGGCCTGCAAAGCCCTTTATCAGGCAGGAAATGGAAACAATTGCTAGATATTATAGCGCAAATAAAATGTGCGTTGCCTGTCCGGAGGTCGTTGAGGGCGGGCTTCGAGACTTGTCCTGAGTAGGGGCGGGTTTACAGATAATCTTTGTTGACTGCAGACCTTTCGGGTGAGCCTGCCCTTACTCTCCATTGCTATATAGCGTTTCTCAGATTAGTGTGCTGCGGAGAAACCGCTCCTAACGGAGCCGCTACGCTAACGGTAGGGGCGGGCACAGGGGCACCGCCCCTACGAAATCGGGTTTATGGGCCATAGTACATCAAACTGAGAACCGCTATATAACTCAAGTTGCTACCTACAAGTCTAAGGATCTAGATCCCCCCAAACCCCCCTTAAAAAGGGGGGCTTTGAGCATTCCCCCCCCTTGTAGGGGCGGTGCGGCACACGGAGACCGCCCCGGCTAGGGGGGGATCTGACCTGACTCACTGGGAAGTAGCAACTTGGGTTATATAATTTTATCAGGTGAAGATGTCTTACCTGGGTTTGTTTTGGATTTAAATAAACTGTGGGAGTAAACCGATTACCTCAAACAGTAGGGAGGCTGAGATGGTCGTTACACTGCAATTGCGCCAGATCGATGTTCAACCAGGACAGCGGCTGACCTTGCGCGAGATTAGTTGGGCGGAGTTTGAGGCAATTTTAGAAGAAATCGGAGAGCATCGCGGTTCGCGAGTTGCTTACTATCAGGGAATTTTGGAGATTCGGATGCCGCTACCAAAACATGAAAAAGCAAAAATACTGATTGGCGAGTTTGTCAAAATCTTGCTGGATGAGTTGGGGACAGACTGGGAGCCTTATGGTTCGACAACGTTTAAGCGTCCAGAGATGGCAGCCGGTGTTGAACCAGACGATTGTTTTTACATTCAAAATGCAGCGCGGATGGTGGGCAAAGAGCGGATCGATTTATCTGCCGATCCGCCGCCAGATTTAGCCCTTGAAGTCGATATTACCTCACAAACGCAGCTGTCTGCTTATGTGGCGCTGGGTGTGCCGGAACTGTGGCGCTATGCAGAAGGGAGAGTGGAAATTTTTGTTTTGCGATCGGGGGAATATGTGCCGGTGGAAACTAGCCCGACATTTCCCAATTTGCCGGTTGTGGAGAAGATTTCGGAATATTTGAAAATGAGCCAGACGGAGGGTGCCGGTGCGGCGCGGCGAGCATTTCGCAAATGGGTGCGAGAGCAAGTCTGTTAAGGGATACGGCGTGCGCCGTGAGAGTTCAAACCGGCACAAGAGTCTTGGCGCTTCCGCTGCCGGTGGCGAGCGAGAAACAACTGGGGCTTTCTCACTCCTCGAAGTCCACCTGCTTAACTACCTCCAAGGGTAGGTCTAGCGCCTCTGCAATTTGCTCGTCGCGCAAGCCAAACTGTCGCAATTTATTAACTGTTTCTATTTTAATTTTCGGGATGGCCGGGTGCGAGTCGCGAGTTGCCGGTTGACTTTTCTCTGGGGGATAAGTGGAGGAATCGGGGCAACTGTAGATGTAGCCTATACCTGTAACATTATTATGATGACGGTTGTTTTTCGTCCTCAAAGTTATATTTACATTGATTTGGCGGTCTAGGACTGATTCAAGATTACTTTTCTTAACGTCTTCGCCAAAGACATCAGATAGCATGCGCAAGAGCTCGTGACTGGCTTTTTTTATGTGCTTGGCGCTATACCCATAAGTTTCTGCAACGCCGGCATACTTTTGGCCCTTCAGTATTCCCATGATAATTCTCCGCTGCAAGTCATTGAGATGTTTGCCGGTCTTGGCGCAGACCGCTTCATCGACAAATTGCAATATCTGAGGGATGTCCATAGGTGGGCCGGTGAGAGCGCTGGGGTTACTATACCAAACTTTTTCCCACTTTTTGCAACTTTTTTGCCGCGCCTACCCCTTTTATAGCAATAGACAGCTCTGTAATGGACAAGGCATCTCACTTGATAGCAGGGACAGGGGCGGAGGGAACGCCTGTCCTACGTCCGTGCCCTAAGTGGCTAGTGCTATAGCAGTAGGCAGTCAGTTTAGGACACGAGCTCGGAGGGAAGGCGTAGGGCAGGCGAGACGCCTGCCCTCAATATCTCTGGGACAGGCGAGACGCCTGTCCTACGTCCTAATCTAAGTGGCTACTGCTATAGATATCCCAATTTTATAGTGAGCCAGCTTTTCCCAACTTTGTCGGCTGGCCATCCCCATTCTGTCTGCCAATCGTAGAAAGAGCCAATATAGCAATGGACAGCTCAGTAATGGACAAGGCATGTCCCTTGTTCTCATGGACATTGGGACAAGCAAGATGCCTGTCCTACGGGTATATCCGTGGGGCAGGTGTCGCGCTTTAGCGTAGGGGCTGCGGAACGCAGCTACGGGCCCGCAATGCGCTGGCGCGCATCGCTACGCTAGCGGAACGGCCTGCCCTAGAATGTCCAATGTCCGAAGCAATCTGGCTAGTGCTATATCTGAGGGATGTCCACAGGTGTGCCGGTGAGAGCGCGGCGGTAACTATACCAAACTTTTTCCAACTTTTTCCAACTTTTTGCCGCGCCGGCACATTCTCTATACCAAGTTGAGAAAGATCCAACTTTTTCCAACTTTTTTCGGCTTGTCAGCTTTGAGGAGCCGGGATAACATAATGAAGAGAAGGAGACAGAGGGCCGATACGCAAAAGGAAGTGGCTTTTAAATAGCAATGTCTGACGACAAATACGACCGCCTAAAACGCATTCCAAACTGGAGCCAAGAAAAGCTGGCCAATGCTAAAGTAGCTGTATTTGGCTGTGGCGCACTAGGGAACGAAGTGCTTAAAAACTTGGCCTTGCTGGGAGTGGGTCATATTTGGGTCGTGGACTATGACACTATCGAAATCCACAACTTGACGCGCTCGGTTTTGTTTAGGGAGTCGGACATAGGCAGATATAAAGCGGAGGTGGTGGCCCAGAGGGTTAAGGAATTAAACCCTGACGCTCAAGTATATCCGATTATTGGCAAGTTAGAGTTTGCTTTTGGGCGCGGCTTGCTGCGGGAGATGGATGTAGTGTTCGGCTGTTTGGACAGTATTGGGGCTAGACGGGAAATTAATAAACGGTGCTATTTTGCCGGTGTCCCTTGGGTCGATGGCGGGATCAACCACCAATTAGGGAATGTAGCGCTTTTCGATCCCAGAGTTCCAGAAACAGCCTGCTATCGCTGCCAAATGGATCGGTCAGCTTGGGAAAGGCTTAACGAAAGGTACTCGTGCGGGTATCTGAAGGACAGTTTTAAAGAGCCAACGATGGCCACCACCATTATGACCTCTTCTGTCATTGCAGCTTACCAAGTAGAGGTAGCAGTACAACTTTTGGTCTTTGGGGAAAGTCACCTAAAACCAGGAACACAGTTATTTTTGCCGGTTAGCAATCCGATGGGCTTCCGCACCATTGAATTTACTCTGGATCGAGATTGCCCCGATCACGCATCAATTACCCAAAAGGGCGGAACCTCTGCTTTCGCAGCTAAATTTGATAGCACGCCCCAAAAAGTGGCCCAAGAATTAGATTTATGGGAGGACTGGCAGCTAGAGTTACCCTTTGATTTTGTCTCTAAGTTTACCTGTCATAGTTGTGGGTATATAGAGCCGGTTAAAAAACCTATCAAAGAAATCAAGCAGGGTGATACTCAGTGCCCAAAATGTGATAATTCAAACAGAGAAGCTGTCAAGTATTTTAGGCTAGCTGCTGATTCTGAAGATGCTGACTTGCCATTTAGGGATTTTGGGTTAGGCGAGCGCGAGTTGCTTGCCTACAACGGCCAAACTTACCAGTGGCGCGTAAATATCGAGCTATTTTCTGACTCCAAACAGACTCATCAGGATGCTGACTGAATCATAGAAACAATTCCCGTAACAGTCAGAACAGCTGATAGGAGCTTTCAGAAAATCGCCGAAGTTCCTCCTGCATCGGTGCGAGCAAATCAGGTGATTCGTTATTATCGATCCCAAATATAATTTAGCTGCCGGTACAGCCAGAAATAGTTTTTGAAGAACAACCAACCAACGGATGAGGAGAGCGAGGAAATTATGGAAACAATTACTGTAACGGTTAGAACCGTTGATGGCACTTTCAAAAAGACAGTCGATGTCCCTCTAGATATGTTAATAAGTCAAGTGAAAGATGGCGCTCAAGAACAGGCAAATTTATTGTCAGTTCCTTGCGATCTTATTTTAGATAAAACCAACAAGGTGTTACGAGAAAGCGACACCCTTCAAAGTGCGGGCATTCAATCAGGAGCTTTATTGATATTAACACCTAGAGCAGAAGGAGGCTATAATTATGACTCTTAGGCAGGATAGACTGGCTAATGATTACCGTTCTTTACAAAAGCTCTGTGTTTTCAATGAGTCAGTCAAACCAGTCAAAATCACGATATTGGAGGCAAGAGGTAATCCGCCGGATTATTACCGCATCCAATTATCCAACTGCAAAGGAGTAGAATCCGTTAGCGGTAGTACGCCTAAGTATCGGACAGAACATATTATTTGCATAAAAGATTTTCCCGAATCTTATCCCGATACAGGTGTGTTACCGGTAGTTAAGTTAGAAGCACCGATGTTTCATCCTAATGTTTACTCAGATGGTAGATTTTGTTTCAGGGGCAGTGATTTGCAAAAAGTAAATGAACCTCTGGATGCTCTGGTAAAGAGAGTCATTAGGATGATTCAGTATGAAAACCTTAGGTTTGGAGTACCTGCTAACTCTACAGCCAGAGACTGGGCTAATATAAATCAGCACTTATTTCCATTAAATAAGCTGAATTGGAGATAGATGATATAGATAGGGATGTGCTTGAATCTAATATAGATACCTGAACTCTTAGCGCTCCCTATCAAGTTTATACAGGGTTAAAATCCAGATATATTTTTCAGGTTTTTAAAGTTGCGCATAAAATATGGCTAGACTTCAGTGGCGTGATTGTGAAGATGTTTACAAACCGATAGCCAGACATCTAAGGAATTTTTTGCGAGATAAGCAACAGCGATTCGCTGGCTCATCCAGCAGGAACATTGAATCTCTATTCAGAGAAATTAGCAGCCAATCCATGAGTGTTTTTGTGGAACGGGAAGCTGTGAGTCAACTGATCCAACATCTGAGCCATGACCCTTATAATGAAACGGGAGGAGTTGTAGTTGGCCAAGCTTATTTATGCCCAAAAAGCAAAAAATACTATACAGAAATAGTTGGCTCTATTGCTGCTCCATACACGGTAGGCAATCGAGTTCACTTTCAGTTCACACCGGAATGCTGGCAAGCAATTATTAGCACTCACAAACAAGATTTTCCTGGAACAACAATTGTTGGCTGGTATCACTCCCATCCAGGTCATGGTATATTCTTATCGGGGACTGACTTAAATACTCAAAGATTATCTTTTAAGCAGATTTGGCAGATTGCGGTGGTATACGATCCTCTGCGCAAAGAGATAGGGTTCTTTTACGGTGCAGAAGGTAAAAGGATTGAGCCTATTTACTTGGAAAAATATTCTCAGCAACTCCAGTGGCGAGACGAACCTCAAGAACCACAGCCACAAGAACAACCACAACCACACCGAAGAGAGCCACAATTGCCACCAGTTACTCGCTCGGAACAGGTGCAGGATAGCTCTGAATTAGCACCATTTTCCCCCAGCCAACCAGAAAGCAGTGAGCAACCTGAACGTTCAAATCCAGGTATTGTGATTGGGGATATGGCTGCTCTGAAGATTATTTTTATACCTGGATCTTGGTTGACTCGACTGATCCGGAAAATATTTCAATCTTATCCGCAAAGTTCACAACCACCAAACTCGCCGCAAACATCATATCCGCCACCATCAGAGTCGCAACCCCTAGAGTCGCAACCCCTAGAGTCGCAACCCCTAGAGTCGCAACCATCACAGCCGCAAAGTAACCAGCACCTGCAATAAGACCGATAAAAAAACAACATGACTTGGCAAGACTCTTTTGAAAACTTAGGCTGGGGGTTACGAAACCTGTTCGGGGGTGGCGAAACTATTCTTGGCCCCAACGAACCTTTGCCGCCTACAGATATTCACCTGAGAGATTTAAGGGATTACTCAGGAACAGCAACTCTGAATGAAATTACCGATGTTCTTAAGTCTCCTGGATCTCCGCTTCACAATTGCCGAATTTTAAAACATCCAGATAGATACGCATCCCAACCCGTTCTCGACCTGGGGAAATTCTTGAAAATAGCCGGGGGTAAAGTAAAGCCAACTCAAGAGGTTTGGATGCAAGAAAAATCCATTTACAAAAATGTAGCCATTATTGGGCCACCGGGTTCCGGGAAAACAGAAGGGTTGATCGTTCCCGGCATTAAGGCTGCAATTGATGCTGGGTTATCTAACATCGTGATTGACGTTAAAGGTGGCTCCCTCATAGATAAGCTAGGTGAGTACGCACAGCAAAAAGGAGTGAGGGTAATCTATTGGAGCACACATCCCCAAGAAGTTTACCGCAGCCACAGTATTAACTTACTGGATAATATATACTCTATACAAGACGCTCAAATCTTAGCTAGCTGCTTGTATGGCAGCACGGACAACTTAGGAGAGAGTCGGCATTTTGCCATGAGAGACATCGCTTGGATGGCTCAGTGGATTATGCTGATTAAGCAGGTTTTTGGGGAGGCGGCAACCCTCAAGCATATTTACCAAATTGCCCAGAATCCTGTTGAAACTCTAACTCAATTTTTACGGTTATGCCCGGATACTAGATTACAAGCCGCTATTCAATCTCAACTCAGACTGATTCAAAATAGTGATAGTGGGGACAGCGCTTTTACTTGGGCAATTCAGGATGCGATCAGCTTTTTTGGCTGGCCAAACTTTGAGCAAGTCACAGGACACAGTGACATTTTACTGCGAGATATTCAGCGTCGCCCTACCTTATTAGTCATTGGGGCTGAGTTAGCAGGGCGTGATGTTTCCAAAAAAATATCAGCGGCGCTCATTGATATTCTGATGACTATCTTTTATGAGCGATGGACTCAAAATGAGGGCGAGCAAGGGATTGTCTTTTGGATTGATGAGTTTCCCCGAATCCAGCAACAAATAGATGTTGCTGAGTTTACAAGTGTGGCGCGTTCAGCGAAAGGAAGTATTGTTATTGCCGCTCAAAGCCTGGAGCAAATTACCCCAGAATATCGAGAGCAGGTGATGGAAAATTTCGATACGGTTGTTCTCTGTCGGGGTGTGGGTGCCGGTGCGGCTGAGTGGTTGAGCAGTCGTCTGGGAAATCGCAATCAGAATGTGAGAAGGCGCAGACACCATGAACCTAACCCACAAGATGAGTTTCCTTGGCTGCGGACTCATTTTGACCGCGAGCGTTATGAAAACTGGCGCGAATCAGCTCCGGTACTGGATACGAGAGAAATTCAGTATCCTGTAGGCAATCAATATGTCGCTATCGTTCATTCTAGAACAGCTTGTCGCAAACCTTTTTTAGTGGATTATGAAAGGGTACTCGCGCCAAGCACTACCTGGCAACCCCCACGTCGTTTAAATTGGCGCGAGTCTGCATCACAAGCCACAGCGATTCCAGGCGCAAGTTCTCCTATATTAATTTGGCGCGAAGACAACTCTAACCAAAGGCAGAACGAACAGCAAGACAGATTAAATTGGCGCGATCCTGACTCAAATCAAGGGCAAAACCTACAGCAAAGCAACAGACAAAGACTAAACTGGCGTGACGGTGAATAAAGAGGTAAATTATGTCAGAACCAACCTGGAGCGAAGCCAAGCAAATCGGCCATCTTTGGTATAAGTTCAAACAAAACCCTGATGGAAGATGGGAGCTTTTATGTTCGGGCGACCGAGATAGCCTTGAAAGTAACAGTGTTGTGGCTCACGATCATTACTGGCAAAGCAACGGTCGCTGGTATTGTCAAGTCAAAGTTGGCAACAGGCACATTATGCATGCCGAGGATTTTATGGAGGGAATCCAAAGACAAAATGAAATGAGTTCCTTGAATCTAACAGATGCGGAACAGCAAGAACTGAATTTAACATCTGGAGTGCCTGGTCAGTTAACATCTCAACAAGTCAAAAAACTAGCAGCCTACAGAGCGCGTCAAGCCTATGGTAATGCAGGGTATGGAGGGAGAGATCGCGGTGTAGAGATGTCTCCTTATGAAGCCCAAATTTTCGACCGTCTGGTCGCGCAATATCAATCTAGCACTAGACCTCTTAACTGGCGAGATGCCAATGATACAGGCTCCGTAACTGAGGCGTCTAAAAAAGCGTTAAACTGGCGAGATGCTACACCGGATACGAACGCAGCGCCAGGGATAAACCCTCAGCCGCCATCCTCTCGTAAAACCAGAAACTCGACGCGGAAAAATACGAGGTGACTGTTCTTATTTAGCCGGACTATTACAACAAAGATGGAAACTTTCGAGGCAGGTGTAACGTGTTGTTGGAGTACCCATAAGTTTGTTGCAGATGAGCGGGGAATGAAGTGTCTCACCTGTGAAAAAGTTATGACCAATCAGGCTTGGGAAGAAAAAGGAAAATGTCGTTTAGGACATACAAATGCCGTTCTAGCCATAGCTATTTATCCCAGGTCATCAAGGAATCCTACACCTCATACGCGAACTCCCCGATCTAGACTTGAACTAGAATGGCGAGAGCCACCCCCGCCAGTTCAGCGACCCAGAGCTAGATATCAACTAAGGTGGCGAGATGCAAAAACTCCTTTCCCTCAAAAATGGCAAATTATTGTAATTTCAGCCATCAGTGGCTTTTTAATTTTTGTGACTGTTGCTCTGTTAACTAAATAAGATTAACTCTCTAGAGATGGAAACGTTTGAACCAGGTATTAAATCAGCATACAGCTTGCATCAGTTTAGGGAAGGTGAACAAGGAATGAAGTGCCTTCGACCTGGCTGTACTCGTGTTATGACGATAGCTGAATGGGAAGAAAAGAGGCGCTGTTTCTGCCAATACACAAATGCTGTTCTCGCCACAGCTCGCTCGGCTCCGCCAACACGCCTTGAAACTTTCCAGGCAGGTGTAGCGTGTTGTTGGACTGCCCATAAGTTTGTTGCAAATGAGCGGGGAATGAAGTGTCTCACCTGTGAAAAAGTTATGACCAATCAGGCTTGGGAAGTAAAAGGAAAATGTATTTTAGGGCATACAAATGCCGCTCCAGCCATAGCCATTTATCCCGGAGAGCAATATCCACCCTTGCCAGTTTGGCGACCCAGAGCTCCTTTCCCTCAAAAATGGCAAATTATTGTAATTTCAGCCCTCAGTGGCTTTTTAGTTTTTGTAATTGTTGCGCTGTTAACTAAATAAGATTAATTTTCTAGAGATGGTAACGTTTGAACCAGGTATTAAATCGCCATACAGCTTGCATCAGTTCAGGGAAGGTGAACAAGGAATGAAGTGCCTTCGTCCTAATTGTCCTATTGTCATGACGATAGCTGAATGGGAACAGAAAAGGCGCTGTTTCTGCCAATTCACAAATGCTGTTCTCGCCACAGCTCGCTCGGCTCCGCCAACACGCCTTGAAACGAATAGAAGGACAGGAGTCAACGTTTCAAATACAAACTCTAATACTCCAGCCACAAGTTCTCCAACCCCAACAGTAAATTCGCGTCCTACCAGTTCTACCGGCTCTTCTACTTCAAGAAATACTACGTCTTTAAATTCAATATCTACAAATTCAGGTGGCTCATCTCGCACAGAAGGTAGTCCATCTTCAAGGAAATGGGGATGGGCTGCAATACTCTGTATAGTTTTTGGCATTGGCTGGTGGACTGCTCAACTAGGTTCTTTTTCAAAGAATTATACAGCACTGATTTCTTCTATTCAGAACCGGCAACCTCAATTAACTCCTAAACAAGTTATTGCCAGATATTATCAATTAGCTCCATCAAATAGAGCGGAAGCTAAAGCCTTACTTAGCGATGCTTTTAAAAAAACTTATAAACAGCAAAATCCCAAGAGCAACGGAACAAGTTCTTTCTGGGATTCAGTAAACAGCGTAGAAACCTATGCTTTTAAAACCCTGAGCAATCGTCAGATACAAGTCTGGCTAAAATATATCTATAAAAACGGCGAAACAGCGTGTGAAAGCCGGATAGTGGAACTTATATTCGATCCAAACAAGTCTCAGTGGTTTATAGATAAAATGCCTGAGAATCTGGTCGATCAGAACCCATATTGTGATACCCAGTAGACATTGGTCGCCGTTGTTTTTGAGCTTCTCCCCCACCCCTGGCCCCTCCCGCATCACCGCATCTAATTTGCACATCAATATCACAGCCGGCAGGAGGGGCGGGTTTATAAGCTGTTAGGCTTTTAATCTGCTTGTCACTTGAAAGGAGGCAGAGCCTCTAAAAGGGCGTTCCCAGGCGGAGCCTGGGAACGAGGGGAACCGCCCCGCCGCAGCAAGCAGACACCGGCAGCACACCGGCACCCGCACACAACAGATGAACCTCCTGTGAAACTCACAGACAGGACACCCACTGCAGCCGCTGCCGAAACGCTACCGGCGCTGTCTCTATTCTATGCAATTTATCCGCACAGTAACTCACCGGCACTTAGCGCCGGGGTGGCATCTGGGGAATACCATTTGGCTTTATACGCGCAACAGATGTCCGGAAAGGCTCTCCTAAGTATTCAGGATCTGATCCCCCCAACCCCCCTTAAAAAGGGGGGCTTGAAAGTCCCCCCCTTTTTAAGGGGGGGCAGGGGGGGATCTTAACTGGCGTTGCACAGTAGAAGGATGATTGAACTTTTTGCACTCATCCAAAACCCTCTCTTACTCCCCCTCCCCGCTTGCGGGGAGGGGGTTGGGGGGTGGGGTTCATCCCACAAATGTGCGACGCCCCAAACACCACCAGAACACCACTAACTCCCCCGGACTAGCCGTTCTGCGACACAGAGGTTTGCCCCACAGAAGTCTGCGAGACAGGGCTCGGCGAAACCGAAGGCTGGCCCACAGACGGTTTACCCCGCTTGATCAGCTTGGGCTTGGGAGATGACGGATCTTCCACCGGCGCATCTGAGCGCAGCCAAGACGGACGGGTTTGGTCGTAGGCCATTTGCAGCGCCGCCGCCGCGATGGCGTGTGCGTCGTACTCCTCGCCAAGCTGAGACACCATCGGCAAGAACGACGCCAAACGCTCGCCGGTGAGGGCCGCCCGCACTTGGGCTTGCAGTTTTTCCAGCTGGCGCGACTCGATTTGCGACCGGCTCGGCACTGAGTTAATCTTCAGGGTTTGGCGGACGTGGCGCTCAATTTGCTGCAGCTTGCGCCGGTCAAACGGCTGAACCAGGGAAATGGCCGTTCCTGCTTTGCCGGCACGCCCGGTGCGCCCAATCCGGTGCACGTAGCTTTCCACGCTGTCGGGCAAATCGTAGTTGATCACGTGCGTCAGGTGATCCACATCCAGCCCGCGAGCCGCGATGTCCGTGGCGACAATCCACCGCACTTGCTGCTGGCGGAACCGGCTCAGCAACCGCTCCCGCTGGGCTTGATTCAAGTCGCCGTGGTACTCGTCTACGCTGTGACCGGCGGCTTGCAGTTCGCTGGTCAGCTCAGCCGCCGCCCGCCGGGTGCGAACAAATATAATCGCAGATTCCGGATCTTCCAATTCCAAAATCGGCTGCAGGGCTTTCGCTTTCGTCCAGCCGCGCGGCACCATATAAACGTGCTGGTCGATCTGCTTCGGCGTGGCTTTCTGCTGCTTGATGCTGACGTTCACCGGCTCGCGCAGGAACTTGTTCACCAGCTGGCGAATCGAGACTTCCATCGTCGCCGAGAAAAAGGCGGTCTGCCGGTCGGATGGGGCTTGGCTGAGGATTTTCTCCACATCATCAATAAAGCCCATGCTCAGCATTTCATCAGCTTCGTCGAGCACCAGCCAAGTCAGCTGGTCCAGCTTCAGGTTCCCCCGGTCGAGCAAATCGATAATCCGCCCGGGCGTCCCGACTACAATTTGCACGCCCCGCTGCAGTGACCGGATCTGCCGGTCAATCGCCGAGCCGCCGTAAACTGCCAAAATGCCCAAGCGCCGGTCGCCGCTAAAGTCGCGGATGGCGTTGCTCACTTGCAGCGCCAGCTCCCGGGTTGGCGTCAGAATCAGGGCTTGTACTGCCGGTTTGTTGAAATCAATGCGCTCTAAAATGGGCAGGGAAAACGCCGCCGTCTTGCCGGTGCCGGTTTGCGCTTGTCCCACCACATCTCGTCCCGCCAGCAGCTCTGGAATCGCTTGCGTTTGAATTGCTGTCGGGGCTGTGAAACCCAGTTTTTCTAATTGGCTGACGCGAGCTTCAGAAAGACCTAGGTTTTTGAATGACAAATCCATTTAATCTCCTATAAACCTATTTGATTGCGCTAAATGACAGGCTCAGCTGCACTGCTAGCAGTCTGAGCGCAGGTACTCTCTCTACAGGCGGGGTGCCTGTGCCACTGCTCATCACACCGGCTTCGATTCAAGCTACGAGTTGAACAGCGGGGATGTCGAATGAATCATTTGTCTGCGAGCGGCGGCTTTAGAGCAGTGGCTGGTCAGTAATTTGTTATGGCCCAGCTCGAGCTGGGAGCCCAGCGGGCGGTGGCCAAAGCTCTTTTCTTTTCTGGGCGAATGCCTGGAAGGGTTAGACCCCTTCTGACCTCCGCTCACGCTCAAACGTTCTGCTGAAATCTTAACTCAACATTAAACTTTTGTTAAGCAAATCGCAACAATTTCGCAAAACTTTCCGCATTGGCCTGTTACTTGGCCTAAATCTGGTCTGCCGCCGTGGCGACATGGCCGTACAAGTCGTAAACGCCGGCACCGGTAATGGCCACCGGCACTAGAGAGCCCAGCCGAGCGACTCCCTGAACGTAAACCAAGCCATCCACTTCTGGGGCGAACCGTGCCGAGCGCCCGATTAACTCGCCCGTCTCGGGATTTTCTTGCTCTATCAGTACGGAAGCCACTTTGCCCACCTCGGCTTGATTTTTCTTCAGCGAGATTGGCTGCTGCGCTTCCATCAGGGCCTCCCTGCGGGCGTCCATCACGTCTTGCGGTAGCTGGGACGGCAGACTGTATGCTGGGGTGCCCTCCTCTGGGGAAAATGTAAACACTCCTGCGTGGTCGAACTCATGTTTCTTTACAAATTGTAGCAAATGTTCAAACTGTTTATCTGTTTCTCCTGGAAACCCGACAATAAAGGTTGTCCTGAGAACGGCATCGGGGAGCGCCGTCTTGATCCGCTCAATGATAGCGTCGTTCACCCCCGCCTGGAAAGGCCGGTTCATGGCCCGCAGGATTTCCGGGTGGGAGTGCTGCAGGGGCAAATCGAGGTAGGGCAGGACGTTGGGCGTTTCCTTAATCGCGGCCATCACTTTGGGAGTCAGCCCTGTGGGATAGGCGTAGTGCATGCGAATCCAGGGAGCGTCCACCTCCCCGAGGGCCCGCAGCAGTTCCGCCAGCCGGGGCTCGCCGTACAGGTCGAGGCCGTAGTTGGTGGTGATTTGGGAGATCAAGATAATTTCCTGAACGCCCTCCGAGGCCAGCTGTTTGGCTTCCGCCACAATGGACTCGATGGAGCGCGAGCGCTGATTGCCTCGCAGGTGGGGGATAATACAGAAGGCGCAGCGATAGTCGCACCCTTCCGCCACTCGCAGGTAGGCCACCCCTTCGGTCGTCGTCCGGTAGCGGGGTGTGGTTTCGTCCGCTATGTAAGTCGGTTCCGGTGTTACTTCCTTGACTCGCTCGCCGGTTTCGGCACGATCAATGACTTCTACGATTTTGTGGTAGTCGCCGGTGCCCACCAGGGCCACCGCTTCTGGCAGTTCGTCGAGCAGTTGATCTTGGAAGTGCTGCGCCATGCAGCCGGCGATCACGATTTTTTTGTTGGCCTCTGCTAGCTCTACCAGAGTCCGCACCGACTCTTCCCGTGCGGCTTGGATAAAACTGCAAGTGTTGACAATGACGTAATCCGCTAATTCTTCGTTGGTGTCCACCTGGTAGCCCGCTCGCACCAGCAGGCCCAGCATATGTTCGGTGTCGATGCGATTTTTTTCACAGCCCAGGTGGGAAATGGCAATGGTTGGCTTTTTGCCCATGCAGCGTTTGGAATCCGTGATGGCTTGCTCTCTGCTATCTTACATTGTGGGGACTGCTGATCTTACCCTTTCAGGATCGGACTTGCTGGCCGCTTCGGCGTCACCCCACTTCCATATATTAATATGATTTAACGTAAAGTAGCTCTCTGTCAGAGGAATTATAACAGGGCTATGTCCGATCTAGACCGTGGCATCATGAAATTCAAGGGGGCGGACAGCCCCGCTGCGATCGCAATCACCTCGATTGCGGTGCTGGGCGCGATTGCGTTCCTCATCGTGTGGGCGCTGACGTCAGCCTACACAGTCTGATTCTCTAAAAACTGTTTTGACTGACCCGCGACCGGCACAGGCTCCCATGCCTGTGCCACCAGACAGTGGTTCAGGGGGGCATGCGAGCCAGCATATTATATCACGTCCAGTTGATTGACGGCAAGCTTCTCGCCCCCAACCCCCTATCCGACAAGCCCCTCACCCCCCAGCCCCCTCACCCCCCAGCCCCCTCTCCCACTTTGGGGTGAGGGGGAGTAAGAAAAAGGCACAGGGGGGTGGGGAAGGTTTGATTGCCTTTCTCCCCAAGCCGGCTGGGTGGCGGAGCGGGGGTGGCTCTGGTAAAATGCACCCCAGCCGCAGCCCGTCCCCTGTCCTGAGTTTCCCAGCCCAACTTCGGAATGGGGGCGCTCGCAGACTAGCCCACCTGTGCTAAGGTACGGTTTCAGGACTGAAAACAGCTAGGATCTGAGAAGTAGGTGGACAAAATAAAAGGTTAAATCATCTCCGGGAGGAAAAACCGGATTTTGGAACGGCTTTGACGTAGACCATTACCCGACGGACAAGAAACTCGGTTTCTGCCAAAGCCCGGGTTTGGCAAACGGTGTGTCCATTTTGGCTACCTGCTTCGTTTTTTTATGACAAAATTTCGCGATCTCGTCAGCTACTACCGGCGGTACTGGCTGGTAGCGGCTTTTAGTATTGCGGCGTCTTGCGCCTTTGAAATCCTGGATTTGGTTCTGCCCTACGCGATTGGCCAGATTTTAAACGTGCTTTCTGGCTTGCAGGTGGATGGGATAACGCAACATCTGATAGCGGCGGTCGCTGAGTTGACAGGGTTGACTGCCGGCAAGCCCCTCGACCTGGGAGTCCTGATGGGGCTTATTTTTTGGGCCACAGTGGCGAGAGCGCCGGTGCAACCTTGGCTGGGACTCTGGTTTCACTGGGATATTGCTCTGCGCACCCGCCGCGACTACAGCCAAAAAGCTCTGGCAAAAATCCTGACTCTGCCACTGGAGTTTTATGAGGAAAATAATGCCGGACGGATTGCTGGGCGGATTGCCAGGGGGGTGGGGAACCACACCTGGACTTACCCAGAAATCGCCGGTCAGCTGATTCCCAAACTCTGCCGGATGCTGGGAATCTTTGCGATCGTCTGGTTAATCGAGTGGCGGATTGCCGTGCTGTTCATGGTTTCGTTCATTTTTATCCTCGGCTTCAGCCTGAAAAGCTTGGCAGAGTTGATAAAGCGAGAGGAATTAATAGACCGGCACATCGAAAATACCGAAAGCCGCACCTCGGAAATTGTCACCAATATCAAAACGGTGAAAGCCTTTGCCAGGGAAGCGACTGAACTAAAGCGCCAGCGCCAGCGTATAGAGCGGGAGTTTACTGTTATCGATGGGCGCATCAACATGAGTTACACCGTGCTGACGATGTGGCAAACCACGGTGATTCAGGTGTGTCTGTTCGCAGTGCTGGGGTTTACCCTGCTGGAGACAGTCAGCGGCGCGATGTCTCTCGGACATTTTATCACAACTTTTAGTTTTGCCAGCATGGCTTATTCGGAGTTGCGCCCGATCGCTAACTTGGCGGAGATGTTTGCCCGCCGGTACGCTTCTATGGTGCGATTCCACGAATTTATGCGCTACCCATCGGGCAGCGATGCGGTGGATTTGACACCGGCTTCCCCGAAACCGCTGGCGCTCACGCCTTACAAGTTCACCGGCAAGGTAGAATTTTCCGGCGTCACTTTTGGGTACGATTCCTCACGCCCGGTATTGCAAGATATCAACCTGCTGATTGAGCCGTACCAGACCGTGGCGCTGGTGGGCCGGTCGGGTTCCGGCAAGTCAACGCTGGTGAAGCTGCTGTTCCGCTATTTTGAACCCGATGGCGGCAAGATTTTGATCGATGGGGAGGACATCCAACCGCTGGATGTCGCCTGCTACCGCCGCCGGCTGGCTATCGTCCACCAAGAAGTTGATATCTTCAATGGCACGTTGCTGGATAACCTGAAATACGGCAATCCTAATGCTAGTTTCGAGCAGGTGCAAGAAGCTTGCCGCATTGCCAGAGCGGATGAATTTATCCGCCAGCTTGACAAAGGGTTGCACACTGCGGTAGGGGAGCGGGGCGTGCGGCTGTCGGGCGGGCAAAAGCAGCGGCTGGGAATTGCGCGAGCGCTTTTGGTGGAGCCAGACGTGCTGGTTTTTGATGAAGCGACTTCGAGTTTGGATTATGAATCTGAGCGCTCGATTCAGCTGGCGATGAACAGTATTCTCGGCACCCGCACGACGATTATTATTGCCCACCGGCTGAGTACAGTGCGGGAGGCGGACAAGATTGTGGTGCTCGATCGGGGGCGAATTGCGGAAGTGGGGAGTCACGAGGAGTTGCTGCGCCACAAGGGGATTTACTACCGGCTGCACGCGCTGCAAGAAACCGGCTCGTTTGCGGCGGGGTAGGTGCCGGTGGGGTGGGAGGATTGCCGGTGAAAAGGGAGCGGGTGGCGGGGATTGCCGGCGAAAAGGAAACGGGTGGCGGGGATTGCCGGTGAAAAGGAAATTCACGCAAGGACAGACTTTCGCCCGCATGACAAGGGCTGATCTCGTTTCTCCTTCACCGATGAACCGGCAGTCTTTGCGAATCAACCGGCACTCTGTACGAATCAACCGGCACTCTTTACGAATCCACCGGCAGTCTGTACGACTGAGCCGGCACTGGCTACGAACGAGCCGGCACTCTCAGAAAAATTCTCCCGATTGCTCCACGAAAACAGCCGTTTTTTCCTGGATTGCTTTGCCCTACATAAGCAAGAAGGCTGGCTAGAGGTCAAGTTAGAAGCTGTGTCACGGCTGCTAGAGCACGCCTGTGGGGTAAGTAGCCCAGATATAGCGCGTCCTATACCTTCGCGGAAATTTCAGAACCCCGGTTTCTTTAAGAAACCGGGGTTCTGGGCCCCCATATTAGGGTTGGAGGTAGAGCAAGTCAGGGAAGCCGCTCCACCGTCAAGAGACTGTTGGCGAATTAATGGGGGGTATACCCTCCGCGCCCGTGGAATATTACTTAATTGGTTGGAGAGACGGAGGCGGAGCCTCCTTTTAGGCGTTCCCAGGCTCTGCCTGGGAACGAGAAACTTGGCCGGCATCAGGCGATCCGGTTGGGCTAAAGCCCAACTACAAACAAGCCAGCCGGTTTCTGCATCTGGTTCTGGCGCTGTTGCGGATTCTGGCGAGAACTCTGGGTTTTGCTCTGCAGGAACCTGAAATTGGGTCACAGTTTTTGCTAGAACGGAGCTTGCCGATCTGCGTGAAAAGCTATCCTTTTAATAAGGCAAATTAGCCTAAAATTTCATCTATCTTAAGGGGTTAATCTGGCCATCACCATTTCGGCAGAAGCCGCAGGGTGCGTTCCGGTTTTCGCACCTTCTCTACATCTAAGCTCAGGAACGCGGAACGCACCCTACATCTGCATTGCCTTGGCGTCCTTGGCTGAGGAGCGGTTAATTATTAAAAAGTAGGGGGCCTTCCATTTTTCGCACGCTCTCTACTTCCAAGCTCACCAAGGCGGAACGCACCCCGCACCGCAGCAGTAGGAACCCACCCCACATCTCCGAAAAAACACCGGCACCCCTGGGAACGCCACGGTGAAAACGCAACCAGCTTAAGCATATCTGCTCAATTGCCACCGGCACTCAGCCATCCCAGAGGGAAGCAGCCGGTGTCTCCCTGTCGCTTTTGGAGCGTGAAACTGTATATTGGGGCTGGTAGCATATTGCTCAATTGAGCCAACCTATCACCGGCGAAGCGTAAAGACGACTGATGAGCAAAACCACTTTCGTGCTCGAAGACTTGCTGCAAGCCTTACCCCAGCTGCGACCCCAAATTTATTTCAAATCTTCCTTGACGGCTCTCTCCCACGCAATGGAAGATCAAGTTCTGGCGGGGTCCGATTCGCCTTTGCTGATTGCCAACTTTCAGCGAGAGCGCTTCTACCGGCAGGAGGCGCACCGCTACCGGCGGATTGCCGAGCGGACGAATCAGCTTTATGTACTCGCCGCACCGGAGACGGATTTCAAACACTCGTCCGAATTCTACGAAACAGTAGCCTTCGACCCGGAAGACCGGCTGAGTCAAGAGTGGCATTTGGTGGCGATCTCTCGCTCATACGCAACTTGTCTGATTTGTCAAGAGCGTTCAGCGCCGGTGAGCGACACGGAGAGCGCCAGCGAGCGGGGGCTGGACTTGCCGGGGATGGATCAAGCCCGCCGGTTTGAGGGAATTTGGACGTTTGACCGGCAGGTGAGCTGCAAGGCGGCGGAGCTGTTGCTGGATCGGATTCTCAGCTACCGTCCCGAACTGGCGGAGAAAATCGAAATGGCCCGCTCGCAGTTCCTTATAGAAATGCCGCCCGGATTCCACAGCGCCGATCCGGAACCCTTCGCCCAGCGCTTGGTAACATACCTGCAAGTCGGACAGCACAAATTGCTGAAAACTTACCGCTCGCTAGCCGCCCAAGAGCGCAAAGAGCGCTTGGTGAATTCCATTACCGCCACCATCCGGCAATCCCTCAATCCTGCCGAGATTTTTCAAGTGGCGGTGCGAGAGCTGGGACAGGCGCTGGCGGCGTGCCGGTGCCTGATTTACCGCTGCAAAGCCACGGACGAAAGCGCGACGATCGGGCACGAGTTTTTGGCCCACTCGGCCAGCTCCCTGGCCGGCCAAAATTGGCCCCTGCTGGACAATCCCCTGTTTCAAGAAGTGGTGCGGCGCAGGGAGGGAGTGTGGGTTGAGCACGCCCAAACAGACTCCCTGCTTGCCGGCACCGGCACGCGGGCGCTGGCGCAAAAGTGGGAGATTGCCTCTTGGCTGATGGTGCCGGTGCTGTATCAAAACCAGCTGCTGGGGATAGTGGAGCTGCACTACTGCGGCGGGTGCGCTCACGAGTGGGACTCGGAAGAGCTGACGCTGGTGAATGCGATCGCCACCCAAGTCGGCGTCGCCATCATTCAAGCCGAAGCTTACGCCAACCTCGAAGAACTCAACGAGCAGCTGGAAGCGCTCGACCGCACCCGCAGCAACCTGATTGCGATCACCGGTCACGAACTGCGCACGCCTCTGTCCACGATTCAAATTTGCCTGGAAAGTCTTTCCAGCGAGCCTGACATGGCTCCAGAATTGCGGCAAGCCATGCTCAACTCGGCTCTGGCAGACGCCGACCGGCTGCGCAAACTGGTGCAGGACTTCCTCACCCTTTCTCGCTTGGAAAGCGGGCGGGTGGACTGGAATCTGGAACCGCTGCAGCTGCAAGAGTGTGTCGATTTGGCCCTCAGCAGCATTCGCGCCCGCCGGTGGGAGGAGGCCGCCCCCATCCAGATTGCCGCCCAAGTGCCGGAAGACTTGCCTCTGGTGCAGGCGGACGGAGAGTGGCTGGTGGAGGTGCTGGCCAAACTGCTGGACAATGCTTGCAAGTTTACCCAGCCTCCCGGACTGGTGACTGTCCAGGCGAAGTGCACCGGCTCGCGTGTGGAGGTGCTTGTGGCCGATACGGGTCGGGGCATTACCCCAGACCGCCTCGATGTCGTCTTTGACCGATTTTATCAAGAAGAAGGTGCCCTGCGCCGCACCCAAGGCGGCACCGGCTTGGGGCTGGCGATTTGCCGGCAAATTGTCAGCAGCTGGGGGGGCAAGATTTGGGCCACCTCTGCCGGCAAAGACCAAGGCAGTCAGTTTCACTTCACTGTCCCGATTGCGGAGGTGAGCGAAGAAACAGGCCCGCAATCACCGCCGCGCGGGGGCCGCAACCGGGGGGGTGGCGGTTCGGGCCGCCGGCGGGCCACCCTCCGGTAGTGGCAGGGCGGCCACGGGGGGCCGCCCCTACAGCTACTGGGCTCTGGGGTCTTCTTGGCCACAGGGAGGCAAATTTTGCCGAAAGCTAAAGAACTGTTACAGTTCTTGACAAAAAGCTCAGATAGGGGGGGCTGAATGATACGATGCCTTAAAAATTGCTTTACACGCGCGAGAGGTATTCATGACGGAACCCTTGACTGGACAAACCCCGATTTTTGGCGGCAGCACCGGCGGCTTGCTCACCAAAGCTGAGGTGGAAGAAAAATACGCTATCACTTGGACTAGCTCCAAGGAACAAGTGTTTGAAATGCCCACCGGCGGAGCGGCGATCATGCGCCAAGGCCAAAACCTGCTTTACTTGGCCCGCAAGGAACAGTGTCTGGCTTTGGGCGCTCAACTGCGGACAAAATTCAAGCCCAAAATTGAGGACTACAAAATTTACCGGATTTATGCTAATGGCGAAATCCAGTACCTGCACCCCAATGATGGCGTCTTCCCCGAAAAGGTGAACGAAGGCCGTGCCGCTGTGGGCAAGAAAGACCGCAACATCGGCAGCAACCCGCAACCGGCAACGCTGAAGTTCAGCGGTCAGCGCACTTACGAAGTCTAGCGCCCGCTGCGGTCAGCAGGATCTCTTAATGCAGAACGCCGAGTCGCGTCTCCCCAAGTGTGGAGACGCGACATCTGGCGTCTGTAAACTCGCGACCTCTGGCGCTTCCCGCCGGTCGCCCCTGTGGATTTGAGAAGTTAAAGTTTAGATTAAAAATGGGTGAAAACCCGCAAAAAGCAATAATATAAAAGGGATTCAGGTTGAGAGCGGCCCGTGGTTAAAAACAGGAATCAACCGGATGAAAGAGAGAAATAGATGATTTTTCCTGATTTTTCGCAATTTTCGCAGCTCACCCTTGAGGGGAATTTTGTGCCGGTGTGCCAGGAACTGGCAGCGGATTTGGATACGCCGGTGTCGGCTTGGTACAAGGTGTGCGCAGGCATTCCCCACAGCTTCCTGCTGGAATCGGTAGAAGGCGGGGAGAAAATAGGGCGCTACAGTTTGCTGGGGTGCGACCCGCTTTGGGTTCTGGAAGCTCGGGGGAACCGCACCACCCAAACTCACCGCACCGGCGCGGTGGAGGTGTTTGAGGGCGACCCGTTTGAGATTCTGGCGAACTGCCTCAAACCGATTCAGCCGGTTCAAATCCCCCAGCTGCCCCCAGGTGTGGGCGGACTGTTCGGGTTCTGGGGGTACGAACTGATTCGCTGGATTGAACCCCGCGTGCCGGTTTACCCGCCAGCTGAGACAGATTTGCCGGACGGTCTGTGGGTGCAGGTGGACAGCCTGCTGATTTTTGACCAGGTGAAGCGCAAGATTTGGGCAGTCTCCTACGCCGACTTGCGGGATGCCGCTGGGGACATTGCGCCGGCTTACGAGGCGGCTTGCGCTCGCGTCAAAACCCTGGTGAGCAAACTGCAAATGCCGCTGTCGAGTAAAGACACCCTGTTGCAGTGGACGCCGCCCGCTGCAGAAAACAGACGTAGGGCAGGCGGGACGCCTGCCCCGGCGCTGGAGCCGGAGTTGGTTTATACCAGCAACACTTCCAAGGAGCAATTCTGCGAGAATGTGCGAAAGGCAAAGGATTATATCAAAGCGGGCGATATTTTTCAAGTGGTTCTTTCGCAGCGACTCTCCGCTGAGTACACCGGCGATCCGTTTGCGCTTTACCGCTCTCTGCGCCTGATCAATCCCTCGCCTTACATGGCTTACTTCAACTTCGGCGACTGGCAAATTATTGGCTCCAGTCCGGAAGTGATGGTGAGAGCCGACCGCACCCCAGATGGGGGCCAACTGGCCACCCTGCGACCGATTGCCGGCACTCGCCGACGGGGCAATACGCCGGCGGAAGATGAAGCCCTGGCCAAAGAGTTGCTGGCAGATCCTAAAGAAGTGGCGGAACATGTCATGCTTGTGGATCTGGGGCGCAATGATTTGGGGAGAGTCTGCAAAAAAGGCTCGGTGAGGGTTGATGAATTAATGGTGATCGAGCGATACTCCCACGTCATGCACATTGTCAGCAATGTGCGCGGGGTGCTCGACCCCGAGAAAACCGCCTGGGATTTGCTGAAAGCCAGCTTCCCCGCCGGCACGGTGAGCGGCGCTCCCAAGATTCGGGCGATGGAGATTATCCACGAGCTGGAAGGGTGCCGGCGCGGCCCATATTCCGGCGCTTACGGGTATTACGATTTTGAAGGGCAGCTGAATACGGCGATCGCCATTCGCACGATGGTGGTTCGCCCCGCCGGCAGTGGCAAGCATACGGTTTCAGTTCAAGCCGGTGCCGGTTTGGTGGCGGATTCAGACCCCGAAAAAGAGTACGAGGAAACCCTCAACAAAGCTAGGGGTTTGCTAGAAGCCATTCGCTGTCTGGTTTCGGTTCCTGAGGGACTTTAGGTGAAATGAGAAACCCGGTTTCTTAAAGAAACCGGGTTTCGCAGAAGTTACCCGGTTTCTGGATGAACAGATATTTTGCAGATAGGTTATGAAAAAACTTACAGATCGCAGTTCCGGATTATTTGTTATTTTGGCTTTGCTGCTGGGAGCCTGCGGTTCGGCTCAGACCGGCACAGGTTCCACCAATGGTGCCGGTACAAGTGCCGGTTCTAATACTGCTATTCCCATAGGCGTTGCCTTGGCGCAAACCAGCAACGTCGCCCTGCTGGGTCAGGAGGGGGTAGCCGGTGCTAAAATTGCCGAGAAATATTTTAATGATAAGGGCGGTGTTGACGGCACTCCGATTAAATTGGTGATTCAGGACACGGGAGGAGATGAAGCCGGCACGATCAACGCCTTCCAAACCCTGATCACTCAGAATAAAGTGGCGGGCATTGTGGGCCCTACCCTGTCGCAGCAAGCGTTTAGTGCTGACCCGATTGCAGAGCGGGCAAAAGTGCCGGTGATCGGAGCCTCCAATACGGCTAAAGGCATTCCGGAAATTGGGGATTACATCGCTCGCGTTTCCTCGCCGGTTTCTATCGTCGCCCCCAATTCGGTGAGAGCGGCGCTGAAGCTCAACCCGCAGATTAAGAAAGTTGCAGTATTCTACGCACAAAACGATGCGTTTAACAAGTCGGAGACTGAAATTTTTCAGCAAACAGTTAAGGAGCAAGGACTGGAGATAGTAACAGTTCAGAAGTTCCAAACTACTGACACGGACTTCCAAACCCAGGCGACAAACGCGCTGAACTTGACTCCAGATTTGGTGATTATTTCGGGTTTGGCTGCAGACGGCGGCAATTTGGTGCGGCAATTGCGGGAGCTGGGTTATAAAGGTGTGATTGTTGGCGGGAATGGCTTCAACACTTCTAATATTTTCTCGGTGTGCAAGGCGCTCTGCGATGGGGTTCTGGTTGCGCAAGCTTACAGCCCGGAACACTCGAATGAGATTAATAAGGAGTTCCGCGCGGCTTATGTGAGTCAGTACAAGAAGGAACCGCCGCAGTTTAGCGCCCAAGCTTTCGCGGCGGTTCAGGTGTTTGTGGGGGCGCTGCAAGCTTTGGATAAGAAGTCTGACGTCAGCAAGATGCCGCTGGAGCAGCTGCGGACAGAACTGAACAAGCAGCTGCTAACTGGAAAGTACGATACGCCTTTGGGTGAGATTGCTTTCACGCCGGTGGGGGATGTGATCCAGAAGGATTTCTATGTGGCGCAGCTGAAGGTGGATGCGGACGGAAAGAATGGTAAATTTGCCTTTTTGAAGTAGCGGGTAAGGGGATGCAAATTCCGGATTACAGGTGCAAATTTGCTAGTTTCCTGGCGATTATAAAGATGCTGCTGGCGAATTAATAGGGGGTTATACCCCCCGTGCCCGTGAAATATCGCTTAATTGGTGGGAGAGAAGGAGGCAGAGCCTCCTTTCAGGCGTTCCCAGGCAGAGCCTGGGAACGAGGAAAAACGAGGAAAAACGAGGAAAACGCGCTCTTCTCTTAGCCCGCGCAGGCGGGTTTCGTCTGTATAGCCGCGATTTCCAAGAAGCTGTTGGCGAATCGATGGGGGGTTACACCCCCCGGAGCCGGCCCGACTCCAGATTGGCTAAAATAAGTATAGCTAAATCCAAAGAATCAATCCGTTGGCC
>JAHHHT010000060.1 GCA_019359235.1 Oscillatoria princeps RMCB-10 | reverse complement strand
TTCCTGGTGCTTTTGGCGTGGTGGAACCACACCGATCCCATCCCGAACTCGGAGGTGAAACGCTGCTGCGGCGAAGATACTTGGTGGGTAACTGCCTGGGAAAATAGCTCGGTGCCAGGGTAATATTACTCAAAACCCCTACACTTCGGTGTGGGGGTTTTGGGTTTTTGGGATTTGGTTGTGCGATTCCTTCTATGGGAAGATGGGAAGAATTTAAATCGCGTCTGCGAGAGTTGTTAGGCTATAGCAATAGCCACTTAGGGCACGGACGTTGGACAGGCGTCTCGCCTGTCCCAGAGACCTTGAGGGCACGGAGGGAACGCCTGCCCTACGCCTATACTTCGTAGGAATTGCGTTCCCTCCGACCTGTGTCCTAAACTGACTGTCTACTGCTATAAAATCGCGCCGTTAGGTTAGATCAAACTGAAGTGGCGGAACTCGATTGATCCGAGCAACTCGCTGCTTTACGTCAGCTAGGTTCTAGAACGGTAGAACGGGCGGACAAGAATGATTCCCTTACCCGGACCTTCGTAAATTTCAACATGAGCTACTCGTCCAGTACCTTGATAAAATCGGGCTTCTGCTCTGGAGCCTGATGGCATTGAGCGCCAATTACTATCCCTTGAATAATCTAAAGTCGTGGTAAAGCCATCCTCCCAGCGAATCACAATTTTGCTTGATTGTTGCGAAATTGAACAGCCAATTGATTGTGCTTGCTCTTGGTTCTGTCCATAAAAGCTGCACTCAGAAAGATAACTTTCTTGTACTGGAGAACTTCCACTGGGATTGCCATCTTTGACAATAATGAGTCCTTTACCCGGACCTTCGTAAATTTCAACGTGAGCCACTCTTCCACTACCGTGATAAAATCGGGCTTCCGCTCTGGCTCCTGATGGCATTGAGCGCCAATTACCATTTCCTGAATTATTCAGAGTAGTTATCAAACCATCATCCCAACGAATCACAATTTGACTTGAACCCTGCGAAATTGAACAGCCAATAGATTCTGCTTGAGCTTGGTTCTGTCCGTAAAAGCTGCAACTTGAAGAATAATTATTGCTCGCTACCATTCTATCGCCAGCTTGAGCATCGCTACTGAAAGCAATGGCAGATGCCAGCAGCAAATTCCCCACCAAAACCCATTTCTGCAAAAAACTTGAACTTAGTTTCATAGGCTTGTCCGCAAGAATTATCAGGGCTTTCTTAGCCTTGAGCCACTGTAACGCCGCTGCCTTCGTTCCCACAGTGAGAAAAAGTTACAAAAAGTGGCAAAAAAGTGGCAAAAAGTAGCATCTTTTGGCGGGGTGTGGTAGAATCAGCGGAAATTCGACGGCTAGGATAGCGGACTGACTCCTGCTGTCAAGAGCAGGACTTACGCAGCGACACTTAATGTGGTGTGGGGTGGGTTACGCTATCGCTAACCCACCCTACATATAAAGGCTTTGCGTAAGTCCTGAAGAGGTTGCAGCAGACCGGCTAAGGTATGCCATGAAGAGGTTGCAGCAGACCGGCTAAGGTAGGCCACCTCCTCCTAACCCTGGCTGAGAGTACCATAACAACGTTCGAGTGGACTTGATAGATGAAGGTTGAGGAAGCACTGGCGCTTGTGGAAACCGTTCTTGAGGACGAGCGCCTCAACAACGTTCAAGAGTTGATCTTTCGGCAATGTTGGGAAGGAAGGCATTCCTATCAGGAAATTGCTCAAGTCGCTGGATACGATTATGAATATATCAAGGCGACAGGTGCTAAACTCTGGAAGTTACTCACAGAAGCCTTTGGAGAAAAAGTCAAAAAAAGTAATCTCCAGTCTGTACTGAAGCGATATTTACGCCGGCATCACATAACTTTACAGCAAAATAAGGTAACAGGAGTCAATCTCAGCGGCTCAAACTTAAGTGGATATAGTATTTTATTTGCTAACATCGAATCAGACTCCTGTCAAGCAGAGTTCTACAAGGATAAAAGACCGGATGATAAGACTGAGTTGGACGAAGAGGAGACAAAAGCTGAACCGGCGGCAAACCCGAACGCGCATTCTCCCGCTGAAAAACTCACTCATATTTGGAACGGTTGGCAGTTTCGCTCAGCAGGAGAGGTGAACATTGCCGAGGCACTCAATCGCGCAGGGGTGCTGTTTTTCCCCAAAGCTACGGCTCGTTTGACGACTCCCGACGGCAAGCAAAACCAAGACCTTCATTTTCTGATCTGTTACGAAGGCAAATTAGGCATTCTGGCTGTGGACCTGGAGGACGCAAAGCAGGAGACGGCAACCGATGGAATTCTGCAATCTCAGGGTATCCGCATTATCCAGCATTACGACGCTAGCGAATGTACCGCAGAACCCGAGCGAGTCGTGCTGGAGTTTTTACAGCTTTTGAGTCAGGCATAGAAATCGATTGGGAAATTTAACTATCCAGTGCCTAAACTCTGGGCAGATTCCCGCATTGGAAGGGCGTGTGTCGCCCCGGCGGCGTCAACTGCTTACTTAGTTCCCGCTTTATAATTCCCCTCACAACTTTTAGGACTTGCGCAGAACTCTACCGGCAGGGGAGCGTTAATAACGCCCCCTACTTTTACGGTAGACTGGGATATTTTGCGCAAGTCCTGCTGTTCTTAGCGACAAACAATTTTTAACGGGACAATATCTTGGCTGATTTTATTTGTGCCGGATAAAGTCGTAAATCCCTACATACTGACTTCCGGGATGGTTCCACGAGTAGTCATACTCCATACCCTGTTTGACGAGTTTGCGGAACTCTTTGGGCTTAGAGTTCCACAAATCAATGGCCCGATCCATCGCTGATTCTAGAGCCTGAGCATCTGTCTGGTAGAACACATAGCCATTGCGCTCTTCAGGCGGTTTGTTAGAGTCGTAGTCTCGGTCAAACACGGTATTGATAAGACCGCCAACTCCCCGGACAATCGGCACGGTGCCGTATTTCAAGCTAATCACCTGCGTGAGCCCGCAAGGTTCGTAATTGCTGGGGACAATAATCATGTCAGCACCGGCATATATTAAGTGAGACAGCTCTTCGTTAAAGCCAAGTTCCAAATGGCAGTCATGGTTCTCATTTAAGTGGTTTTTCTCGTGCGAGAACCAGGAGTTGATACCAGGCTCGGTAGCCGAACCCAACAGAACAAATTGCGCCCCCCGATGGAGTGCGTAATAAATCCCGTGATGGACGAGGTGAACGCCTTTTTGATCGTCCAACCGGCCAATGTAGCAAATAATCGGCTTGTTGGCGTTGCGCAGCCAGAGGCGCTCCCGCAGGGCTTTTTTGTTCTGCGCTTTTCCTTTCAAATCATCCGGGCTGTAGTGATAGGAAAGGTAGGAGTCGATTTCCGGATTCCACACGTTATAGTCGATGCCGTTGAGAACCCCGCCAAATTTGTGCTGGTGTGCGTACAAGGTGTGACCCAACCCGCAGCCGATGTCTGTGAAACGAGCTTCCCAGGCGTGATGGGGGGAAACCGTGTTAACAAAATTGGCGTAAACGATGCCGCCCTTCATCAAGTTCAGGGCTGTTTCGTTACCGCTGTCGCGCAGGCGGTCGATATCGTAATAGTAAGACTCTCGATTCAGACCTGTTGCCCAAAGCACATTAGCACCAACTATCCCCTGGTGTTTAAAGTTGTGAATCGTGTAGCAGACGCGCTGATTCTCCATCCCGTGATATTGATACATCTCGAAAAGCATGACTGGAACTAAGCCGGTCTGCCAGTCATGGCAGTGGATCACATCAGGGCGCTTGTTGGTGCGGTGCAGAAATTCCAGAGCGGCTTTGCTGAAGAACGCAAATCGCATATGATCGTCCAGGCAACCGTAGTAACAGCCCCGGTTGAAGAAATTATCCTCAGAGTGGGGCTCGATAAAGAAGCACTGTCGCCCGTGCACCCAGCCGCAATACACAGAACAGTTAATCGCACCGTCATACCAGGGCACCCACAAGTCACGGTAGACATCGTGGAGCCCCCAAATATGGTCGTAGCGCATACAATCGTACTTCGGCAGAATAATATCTACCCCATGCCCCCGAATTTCTAACTCTCTGCTGAGTCCGTAAACAACATCGCCCAAGCCTCCTGCTTTGATGACAGGAGCGCATTCAGAGGCAATTTGTACGATGTACATTTTTCCCCCTCACTTGAAAAATTGATTTTTCTAGTCTCTCACTTTACAGGAAGTTGCTCCCCAAAGCAGCCAGCAAGATGAGCGTCTAATTTTTATGTCCACCTTTCCAGCCGATTGGGCTTCCCCCAGGAGTCAATGTCTGGGGGCGCGGCGCTCGGTTGTGCGCCGAATTGGCTCGAATTGGCTGGCTGTCATTCAACTGCCCTGCTAGAGAGACTCTGAACCAAATTATCATACTTGAGCGTGGCTGTGTCAAATGGCCACAGAGGGAGTGCGCTGCTGCAACTGATACCCTTTGAGATTTGAGACTTTGGGGCGAGGCTGAGTTGGCGGCGAGCCAACCTTCTAATATAACTCATTTGACTCAGGCTAGAAAGCTAGAAAAGCTGTGAGAGCAGCGCACCCGGATGCCAGAAGTCAATATCCAAGGCCAGGGTTAGGTCTAGTGAGAGCAGCAGTCTGCCCAAAGTCAGCCTTTTTCAAAATACGTGAAACCCTAAGCCGAGCGCTTAATCTGCTTATTTTTTTTATTGATGCTCTCCCGGACCTCACTCCTGACAGGGCTGAGGAAATAATTGCAGATTTCGCAGAGGTGCGATCCCGACGCTCACCCACACCCCGCTTCTGGCACCTTTTCGACAAAAATAATGAAAATGGTAGCCGGCACGTCTGGAGAGGGGAGCCAGCGCCCGCGACTCGTGCCGGCGAAGAAGTCTCGTGCCGGCATCCCAGAGCACCTTGCCGGTGCGCCGCCCCACCGGCACTCGCGCTCAAGGTCAGCCGGCGGGTCCCGACAGTACCTTTGGGGCAAAATTATCCTTTCAACCGATATTTTCACCGCACTTCTTATATGTTAAACTCTCAGGATAAGCTTAGATATATCTGCCTGCCAAATGGACAGTGATAAAAGGCTAATCGCCCTTAAAAATTTCCTGGAAAATCAACTTCGAGAGTGGGACGCCGCTATCCGCGATCGCCCCAATGAACCAAAAGCCTACGTCCAGCGGGGCATGGTCAACTTCAAACTGGCTAAAATCCCTCAATCCATTCAAGATTTCGACACAGCAGAAAAGCTAGACCCGCGCCTGACGCCCTACCTGTGGCAGCGCGGACTGTCATTTTACTACGCTGAGAGGTTTGAAGAAGGAGCCAAACAATTCGAGGTGGACTTAACCGTCAATGCCCGCGATGTAGAAGAGACGGTGTGGCGGTATCTTTGCATCGCTCGCCAACAGGGCGCGACTGAGGCGCGGAATTCATTGCTTGCGGTAAAAAACGACCCGCGCCCGGTGATGCGGCGCGTCTGGGACTTGTATGCGGGAAATTGCACCGCCGAGGATGTTATCGCAGCTGGGAAGCGAGATGGAAGACGCGGCTTATTTTACAGCCATCTTTATGTTGGATTGTATTGCGAAGCCGAGTCAGATATGGCGGGAGCGCGGGAGTATATTGCCAAGGCAGTTGAGTGGGAGCTTGATGACTATATGTGGCATCTGGCGAGGGTTCATCTTTTAGTGCGAGAGTGGGTTTAAAAACTTGGTGGCTTGCAGCAATTTGGGTGCGATAGTGAGCCCTATCTCAGTCCCTTCGATTCATTCTAGTTCAAATCTCGCTAGATATTATTTTGTCTCTGGATAACAGCGCTTTTCGGCGGGTTTTTCAATTCCAAATTTCCCCATAATTACCAATCGGTCTAACCTCTCTACAGCGCAACCTTTAACCCAAAGTAGGTGAGAATCAAGTCAGTGGAGCCGGTGTTGACCACTTCGTGAACCTCTCCTGGCTCTACCACCGCACAAGTTCCCTGTTGCAGCGGGTAATCCGTCCCGTCAATCCGAATAGTCCCCAACCCGGATTCTACAAAAAATACCTCACACATGTCCTGATGAGAGTGTGCGCCGACACACGCACCGGCGGGAAACTGCGCTCGCGAGAAATAAACCAAATTCGGCTACTCCCCCGGGCGCAGCATCACCTTTTTCTGGATAGCCGGATTGTGAGAACCACCTTCCGAGGGAACGTCGTTTAGAGAGGTTAGTTTCATCTTGCTTCTCCATGACGCCGGCTCAAAGTCCAGCCGCCTTTTTAATAGGTTCTAGCAACTCCAAAGGCAAATGCAGCATATTTAAACTGGTACTCTCCGCACTTTTCCCATCCAAACTCGGACCGTGATAGTCACTCCCGCCCGTCATCAGCAACCCATACTCAGCGCACAGCCGCTCTAAATTTTTCACTTGCACCGGCGAGTGACTGGGGTGATACACCTCAACTCCCATCAACCCCGCTTCCACCAGCTCAACCAGCACTTCCTCCACATTTCCACCTCTGAACAGATAAGGGTGCGCCCACACCGGCACCCCACCGCACCGGCGCAACAAAGCTATCCCATCCCCACTAGAAAACTTCTCATAACAAACATAAGCCGGTTTCTCATCACCCAACCACCGCTCAAAAGCTTCTTGACTGCACTGAACGTAACCCGCTTTCACCAAAGCCGCCGCAATATGAGGGCGTCCCGGTGCCATCCCATCCCCCAGCACCGGCAACTCTATATTATATCCCAGCGCCGCCAAATTTTCTACCATCAAAAAAGCGCGGCGAAATCTTCCCTCCAAACGCTCCCGCAAAGCACCGCCCAGCAGCCCCGCATCAGGATAAAATCCCAGAATGTGCATAGACCGGCTGTTGTGTACAGTGCTCAATTCCACCCCCGGAACAATTTCTATCCCGTGCGCCAGTGCGGCGACTTTCCCTTCCCCCCAACCCGAGAGCGTATCGTGATCCGTAATAGCCAGAGCTCGCACCCCAGCTTTAACAGCCGCAGCAACGAGTTCCCCAGGCGTCAGAGTGCCGTCCGAATAAGTAGTGTGACAGTGAAGTTCAAGCATATCCCCTCATTATAATATCCCCATCTGGCAGTTGCCAAGAGAGACATTCCTCCCCTCTTCCTTGGCGCTCTACCCTGCGGGAAGCCGCTGCCGCGTCTATGGCGTCTTGGCGGTTCCCCCTTCCCCTAACCTTTCATTTTAGCAACATTCCTCAAAACCGTCACAGGCCCCAAATCTTTCAGAACCTTCAATTGCTCCTCATTGCGCACAAAAAGGGTGCCGGCGAATCCCAAAGAATTCACAGAAATTGACTGAAAATGCTCCTGTGATCGCGGTACAACAAGCATCCACTCCCCAGTCACCAGCAGATTGTAAGCACCGGCAAGCCTGTTTTCGCTCCCGACCTCGCCCTCTAGCAAGCCGGCAGAGCGCAACAGAGTGCGGTAGCGCTCAAGCATTGCTTCCGCAGCGGACAGAGGAGATCCCCCCACCGGCAAATCCAGCCGAGCGAAAGCGTGCGCGAAAGGAAAAATCGGCACAGTTCCAACCGAATCCTGAAAGCGCGCGACTTCCAGTGCCGGTTCGATCGGAATTTTATGCCCCCAGGGAGTTAGTGGCAGGGGAACCAATTGCAAATGCTTGTGTCGCTGACTCGCCCCGGCAACCTTCCCTGAATTATAAAACGCCAATCCATCAAATTCTGCCATAACTGCCAGTAGCGCCTCAAAATCTTGCCGCGCCAGCAAACTTTCCTGCTCCTCAAACTCCCGCGTAACGATTAGCAAGTGATAATCTACCGCATTAAACTTGTTCAGCAGACACAGGTGCGTCTTGGAAATGTCCGCAACAAACAAATCCCTGTCATAAGGGAGAAATGGGTTAAATTCTTTCCCTGAAGTAGCGTTTTTTTTGTCTTGCTCCTTCCGGGCCGATTCTTTGCGGGCGAGGTTGGATGCCACCCTCACCAAGAAGCGAATGCCGTTCTCCTCTGCGAACTCGCACTCTGTCGGTATTGGCTGCAGCGCACCGCACCTGAGTGCCCGTTCTGTCCTATCTTTCACTTTGGCCCAAAAGGTGCCAGGTTCTAGCGTCAGTCTTGTCGGTGAAGCCGGTTTTTCCTCGGGCATGTTTAATTTTATGTCAATAGAATCTTTGAGCTTTTCGTGAGCTAGCTTCAACGAGTGCATTTCTAGTTTAAACTATAATTGCATGGGGAGCCGGCGATCCCAGCAGGGGTTAAAAGCCGCAAACCCAATGCCCAGTACCGCGCTGCTAAAATCCCGCCAGCACTATCCACTCACCGGCAACTTCTGCCAGCGCTCCTCCCGGAAACGGATCGGTTCTCGAACGGTTAGGCGCAGCAATCAAAGCTGTCAGCTTTTCCACATCCTCGAAACTCGGCGCACAGGGCAAAACTCGCAGCAGCAGCTGGCGCATGGCGCGGCGCTGAATCGCCAGCGGCGCATTGCGCAAGACGAGGCGATTTACTGAAATTTTTCCCGCTTCCTTATTGACAAATTCAGCATTTTGTGCTAAAGCCTGCGCGAGCAGCTGACCGGCAGTTTCTTCCAGATATTCTACATCAGCACGCAGCAGTTCAGCAGTCTTAGCGAGATGCCCCTCAACAGAGGGGTTGAAGTGGGTTTGCAAGTAGGGCAGCAATTCGTTGCGGATGCGGTTGCGGGCGTACTGCAAGTCAGAGTTAGTAGAATCTTCCCAAATTCCCAGCCCGAAGTCTTGACAAAACTGGCCGGTTTGTGCGCGGGTGACTTCCAGGAGGGGGCGCACCAGCCAGATATTAGCATCGAGGGGGCGCTTCCAGGTCAGCGCTTGCAGCCCGTCAGCACCGGCACCCCGAATAAGATTGTACAGGAGAGTTTCAGCGCGATCGCTCGCCGTGTGGCCGGTGACAGTGTGCGGGTATTCGTTTTTGCCGGCAATTAGCGACAAAACGCGATAGCGCCACTGACGCGCCGCCGCCTCAGTTTCAGGAACTTCCTCAGCGACAAGCCGGTGAAACGGGAGATTCCAGTTTTTAGCCAGCTGTTCGACATAATCCGCATTAGCCTGCGAGTCGGGACGCCAGCGGTGATCGCAGTGAGCGATTGCTAGCTCCCACCCCCACTTCCCCTGCAAGTCCAGCAGCAATTTCGCCAAGCAAACAGAATCCTGCCCGCCGGACACTGCAACCAGTATACGACTGTTTCGCGGCAGCAGGTGCCGGTGCCGCAGGGTGCGGTGCACTCGGGCGTGGAGAGGCGTCCAAGAATTGGGCATTTTGGATTTTGGATGCAAGGATTTTGGATTTTAGATTTTGGATTGATTGTTGTGTTCAATGCCCCATGCGATGATCCCCCATGCGATGATGCCCTGCTATGTAGCTTAACGCACCCTGCTGAAAAAAAAAGTCCGCCGCAGCGGACGAGTGGGAATATTGGGAAAAGCCGTTGCCCTATGAGGGGCACCGGCTCTTCAAGTGAGACAATTAGCTGACGAAACTGCAGTAGCTAGCGCTAAGGCTGAAACTGGTACTGCCTTCCACCCGAGCAATCACATCACCATCAGTGGTAGTGATGATTGTCGTAGAGGTGCTAACCTCAACCTGCAAGCTGTAGCTGGAAATCGAGCCGGACAGCTGGAGCTTGTCGTCAGAACCATTGAAGTCGCGAATCACAGCCATACCGCTGATGCCATCTCCGTGATAGAAGCGCTTACCGGCCATACCGAGTATGAACATGTCTTTGCCAGCACCGCCAGTCAGGGCGTCCATTTCACCCATTCCTGCGGTAGCGCTGTTCATGTCAACGCCGACGAGCATATCATCGCCCTTGTCGCCCTTGATGGCGTCGCCGCCAAAACCGCCTGTGACCGTATCATCACCCTTACCGCCCATACAGATGTCGTTGCCTACCCCGCCGTCAAGGCTGTCACTGCCTTGGTTGCCGTTGAGGAAGTCGGTTTCTTCGCCGCCAAGCACTTCATCGTTGCCGTCGTTGCCCAGCACGACGTCGTTGCCTTGGTCGCCAATGACCTTGTCGTCGTCTTTGCCGCCTTGACAAATGTCGTTGCCGGTGCCGCCATCAACCGTGTCACTGCCTTGGTTGCCGTTGAGCTGGTCATTGCCGGTACCGCCACTGACTGTATCCGCGCCTTCGTTGCCGTTGAGCAGGTCGCCGTCAGCTTCACCGCTGAGGCTGTCATTGCCCGCGCCACCGGCACAGGTGTCGTTGCCGGCACCGCTAGTGAGACTGTCGCCGCCGTCACCGCCATCGAGGCTGTCGGTTCCTTCCTCACCGCTGAGGATATCGTTGCCTGCGCCACCCGCGCACACATCGTTGCCGGTGCCGCCGCTGAGGTTATCGTCGCCGTCGCCGCCATCGAGACTGTCGGTTTCTTCCCCACCGGCAAGCATATCGTTGCCCGCGCCACCGGCACAGGTGTCGTTGCCGGTGCCGCCGCTGAGGTTATCGTCGCCGTCGCCGCCATCGAGACTGTCGGTTTCTTCCCCACCGGCAAGCATATCGTTGCCCGCGCCACCGGCACAGGTGTCGTTGCCGGTGCCGCCGCTGAGGTTATCGTCGCCGTCGCCGCCATTGAGGCTGTCGTTGCCATCCTCGCCATTGAGACTGTCGTTGCCGGCACCGCCGCTGAGGTTATCGCCGCCGTCACCGCCATCGAGGCTGTCGGTTCCTTCCCCACCGGCAAGCATATCGTTGCCCGCGCCACCGGCACAGGTGTCGTTGCCGGTGCCGCCGCTGAGGTTATCGTCGCCGTCGCCGCCATTGAGGCTGTCGTTGCCATCCTCGCCATTGAGAGC
>JAHHHT010000044.1 GCA_019359235.1 Oscillatoria princeps RMCB-10 | reverse complement strand
GCGTCGGAGTCGGAGTCGGTTCTGGCGTCGGAGTCGGAGTCGGTTCTGGCGTCGGAGTCGGAGTCGGTTCTGGCGTCGGAGTCGGAGTCGGTTCTGGCGTCGGAGTCGGAGTCGGTTCTGGCGTCGGTTCCGGCGGCGGCGTCGGAGTGGTGCTCGTAATGGTGAGGATCTCGCTGCTTTGAATGCCGCCGATGACTTCGATATAGCCAACGCCGGCAATTCCTGTCGCCGAGAAGAAGTTCAAGACACTCAGGTCGTTTTCTATCTCAAACGTTCCGCTGGCGTTGAGGTCGATCTGCAGGGTGGTTTCGACTTGCTGCACCCCAATAAAACCGACAGCGAAAGTCAAGGAAGCGACATCAAGAGTGAACCCTGTCAAGGTATCCCCGCCGCCCTCAGAGTCCTCGATGACAGTGCCGGCACCCGTTAGCGTGTCAAGCTCGTAGGTGTCATTGCCGCCGCCACCCATGAGGGTTTCGTTGCCTGCGCCAGCAACCAGGCTGTCATTGCCCTTGCCGCCTTCAAGCATTCCCTTGCCGGTGCCGCCACTCAGGGTGTCATCCCCTTCGCCACCATCGAGGGTTGCCTCTCCTGCGCCGCCGGTCAGGCTGTCATTGCCGGTGCCGCCCATGAGAGTGGCGTTGCCCGCACCGCCAGTCAGGGTGTCATCCCCTTCGCCACCATCGAGGGTTGCCTCTCCTGCGCCGCCGGTCAGGCTGTCATTGCCGGTGCCGCCTTTCAGGGTAACAGTAACGCCTTCACCACCGCCAATCAGGGTGTCACCGAAATTAGAACCTTCCAGCATTTCAATGCCGGTGAAGTTATCGATACCAAACCCTGTCACTACAACAGTGCCAACAGTCACGTCGATTGTGACATTGGTGGTCGATTTTATGTAGGTGATCTGGTCAGCGCCCTCTCCGCCGTCGATGCTGTCGCCGCCCAGACAGCCCATGACGACATCATCGCCAACACCGGCTGTGATGGTGTCGCTATCCAGCCCAACCTGGGTGTCGTTCTCAGGCATACCGCCATCAAGCGTGTCATTGCCGGCACCGCCATCAAGGCTGTCAGCCCCGAGGTTGCCCATTAGGTTTTCCCCGGCTGTCTCGCTGTCGGAACCAACGATAGTATCAGCTTGGTCAGAACCCTCTATGGCTTGGATGCTTTCCAGAGTGTCGGTGCCGCTTTCTCCGTTCTCTCCCTTGAGGACGAAGCCCGTCAGCAGGCTGACAAAGACGCCTATCGTCAAGCTGAAGTAGCTAACTTGGCTGAAGAAGCCTGCCACGCCGATAATGATGTCGCTGCCAAAACTGCCCTGGAAGGTTACGTCGCTAGTAGCTTCCAGTGAGTCATCGCCTTCAGTACCGCCGATCAGGGTGTCGTCATTGGTGATAGTGCCTGTGGCCCCGGCGGTCGTGATTTCCGCCCCCATCGCACCGCTGAGGCTGACTGTGAGGGTTTCATCAGGCTCCACATCAGCGTCGTTAATCAGCGACACGGTGATGGTTTGCGCTGTCTGGCCAGCCTCGAAGGTCAGCGTACCGGAAGCGGCTTCGTAATCTTCCCCGCCGGTGGCTGCGCCTTCAACTGTGTCATCAATTGTGGTATAATCTAAAGTCACCTTTTCCGCACTCGCCTCTGACAGGGACACTGTGAAGGTGAGGGTGCCGCTACCTTCTGCCGCTGAGACATCAGCGATGGACAATTGCGCCATTGGTGCTGGCGGCTGTGCCTGTGTCAAAGCAGCAAGGATTGTTTCGCCGGTGAGGTTGCCAACGGTTTCGATGTAGCCGGTGCCTGCAACTGTGTCATTGGCGGCGAAGAAGTTTTGAACGGTCAGGTCTGTCTCATCGAACACCCCGTCAGCATTGATGTCTATCACCAAGTTGGTGCCTTGCCGCTGCAGCCCCACTGCGCCTGCCGGCAAGCTGTCATCTACCGAGAGAGTGATTCCTGTCAGAGTCAGAGTGTCCGCATCGCCCTCAGAGTCCGTAATCATCGTGCCAGCAGCCGTCATGCTGTCGATCACATAGGTGTCACTGCCGGCACCACCCATGAGTATGCTTTTGCTACCGCCAAACAGGCTGTCATCACCCGCACCGCCCATGAGGCTGTCCGCACCGCGACCGCCGAAAATCACGTTGTTGGCGTCGTTGCCGGTGATGCTGTCATTGCCGTCACCGCCTAAGGCATTCTCGATGGTGGTGTTGGCATCAATGGTCAGGGTGCCGCCGGCCAGGGTGTTGCCGGTGGAACCTGGAGTCAGGTCCAGGACGATGTCGGTGGTGATGGCGGTGGCGTTAATGATGTCGATCCCATCGGCGTCTGTTAGCGTCCCCCGCAGGGTGTCGCTGCCGGCAACAGTGCCGAATTCGTCGGTATATATATAGGTGTCGTCGGGGCTAATCGTGTCGCCGAAAAGCCGCAAGCCCCAGCTGTTGAGGGTGCCGGTGCCTGCAGTCCCCTGATCGACTATGTTCAGCGTCCAGTCTCCGACGCCGGTTTCGCCCCAGTAGAAAGTGCTGCCGAAGGTGAAGTTGATGCCTTGCTGGTAGGACTGGCCCAGGGCTAGGAAATGCGGATCTTGAGTGTAATAGTTGGGGTCGCTGCGGAAGTCTGCGAACGGGATCTTTAGACCGCCTAAATTAACATCCTTGAGAGCCGGACCGTCAAAGAGTATGGTTTCGGTGCCGTCTGGAGAAAACAGGCTGATGTAGAGATCCTCAATCGCCGTGTGCTCGATATTGAGGTCTACCTCGATATGGTCGATGTCCAACCCTGACTCAATATTGAGCGTGGTGATCAACCCATTGGCGTCGCCGTCGGGAATAGGCTTGATCTCTTGAGTCGCCGGGCCGTTTTCCACCATCTGCTCCCGGGTGCCGGCGGTCGAGTCCGCAGCGGTGCTCTGCATTGTCCAGATTTCCGCCAAGCGCACGGCTGCGTGGGCGTCCACCAGACCGAAGCCGTAATTGTGGTTGTTGTGCAGTCCGCCGCCGTTCCAGTTGGTCGCCGCGTTGAAGCGCCAGTCGTTTTGGTAGACTTCGGTGGGGTCGTTCTGGATTGCCGAGTAGGCCAGGATTTCCTGCACGTCCCGGTAGCCCAGATCCGGATTGGCTTCCAGCATCAGGGCGACAACTCCGGACACCATTGGCGCTGCCGATGAGGTGCCGTTGAACGTGCCGGTGTAGTTAACGTTATCTACCTCGTCCGGTGTTCCGGTGGCGTTGTAGCCGGCGTCACCCATCCTGTCTGTGGTGACAATGGTGCCGGGAATTAACGGTTCGGCAATGAAGTTGCCGTCCCCGAAGGCGGAAACCAGCAGGTTTGCGCCTTGGGCGCTGTAAGGGGCAAAAACGCCGTTGGCATCGACTGCTGTGACCGCAATGGTGTAGCGGGAGTTGTACAAGTTATCATAGTTAGAGTTAACGCCCGCTTCATACCCGTTCCCACCCGACCACACGAATACGGTTCCTTTGCCTTCGCGTCCTTTGGTAGCGGCTTCGCTAATGCCTTGCTCTAACAGCTTGCCCGGTTCTGAATTAAAGTCGGGGTCAAAAGGATTCTGGCGACCCCAGCTGTTGTTGGAAACGTCGAAAAACTGCTGGTTGCTCAGGACGGTGGCGTCGGTGTCCGTGATGTCGTTATACCGGAAGCCGGTGATTTTGGCGTTGTAGGCGACGCCGGTGATGCCCACTTGGTTGTTCGCCACACCGGCGATGATGCCGGCAACGGCTGTGCCTTGGTTGTCATCCGCTGCCTGCGGCTGTCCTGATCCGGGGTCATAGGGGAATCCCGCTGGGGCGCTGTTGTAGTTGTCTGCTAGGTCTTCGTGAGTGGACTCCACCCCCTGATCGATGATGGCAACCGCTATACCCTGGCCGGTGCAGTCGTCCCACACGTCGTAGTTGTCAGGGTTGTCATCGACTATGTTGAGGTCGATGCCGGCTGTGCCACCATTACTGTTGGTGCCGGTGTTAAACAGATACCACTGTTGCTGGAAAAGAGGATCGTTCGGTAGTGTGGCCATTAAAACCTCACAATATAAATTGCTCTGATTACCTGAGGCTGAGCAGCCTGTTGGGGGAAAGCCCCCACGCTCGATTGGGTGCCCAAGCGATAAGCTCACCAGGAACCTGTACCTCAGAAGCCACCTCCGCCGCACCCATTTGCCGTTTGGGTCTGCCGGGCATATTGAACCATAGTACGTTTACAATTGCGCACGCACTGCGGTCACTTGCTCCCAGTAAACTTCCCTCCAAGCGTCGCGCTAAACTAACTCTTTGCGCACAAAACGAGAGCTTATCCCTCTTCTGTCACATAGGGGCTTTCTTGACGAATTTGCCTCTTTTCAGGCAACGATAGAAGGACGCTATCGCGTCCCGCTTCGCTATCGGGCTTTCACCCCGGGCAAGACAGAAGAGGGTTATAGCAATGGACAGTCAGTTTAGGACAAAGCATATCCGCTGCGCTTACGCGACGCTCACCCTAACGCAGTTCATGACATTGGGACACAAGATGTGTCCTACGAGATATATCCGTAGGTACGGCAAATGCCGTACCTTAATATTTATCCTATCCCCAATTTTGCTTGCTATACCTCTGTCTCCAGACAGAGGCTGCAGCTCGACAGGCGATGATTCACGGAGGGTAGCTTGTATGAAAAATTCGGCTTTATAAACTGAATATAAGCCGATTCTGCCAGGGTTCACCCCCTCTCCCGGAAGCTAGGAGAGGGTTGCCTAGCGCGTTTTTAATAGTTTTTTTGCGCCCTCCTCTCAAAGGAGAGCGTGACTTGCCGAATCTTATCCTTTTTAGCCGTCAGAAGTATATGCCTCAAATTGTCTGGCAGCTTGTTCTTCCCAAGATTTCGCGAGGCAATCGCTCAAACAATCTCGTGATTATTTACCGGCATCAAGAAAAAAATATAGCGTTTTTCATATGAGTGAGGTACTGAGAAACCCGGTGAGCGTAGGGGCGGGCCACCCACGGAGACCGCCCTCTTCCGGGTTTCTGGGGTGTACTTCATCCAACTGAAAACCGCTATAAATGCGATTTCGCCCGCCCTGAATGAATGCAAGCGATTTCAATAGCCTGAATTAAGCTATTTATTTTAAAGGCTGATTATCTTGTTTTACAAATCGATATTTGCTTAATGCCCAATGCCCCATGCGATGATGCCCTGCCATGTAGCTTAACGCACCCTGCTGAAAAAAAAAGTCCGCCGCAGCGGACGAGTGGGAATATTGGGAAAAGCCGTTGCCCCATGAGGGGCACCGGCTCTTCAAGTGAGACAATTAGCTGACGAAACTGCAGTAGCTAGCGCTAAGGCTGAAACTGGTATTGCCTTCCACCCGAGCAATCACATCACCATCTGTGGTAGTGACGATTGTCGTAGAGGTGCTAACCTCAACCTGCAAGCTGTAGCTGGAAATCGAGCCGGACAGCTGGATCGTGTCCTCAGAACCATTGAAGTCGCGAATCACAGCCATACCGCTGATGCCATCTCCCTCATAGAAGCCCTTGCCGGCCATACCGAGTACGAACATGTCGAGCCCGGCACCGCCAGTCAGGGCGTCCATTTCACCCATTCCTGCGGTAGCGCTGTTCATGTCAACGCCGACGAGCATATCATCGCCAAGGTCGCCCATGATGGCGTCGCCGCCAACACCGCCAGTGACCGTGTCACTCTCCTTGCCACCCCGGAGGATATCATTGCCGGCACCGCCTTCAACCTTATCGTTCCCTTTGCTGCCGTTGCAGAAGTCGGTTTCGTCGCCGCCATCGACTTCATCGTTGCCGTCGTTGCCCAGCACGACGTCGTTGCCTTGGTCGCCCCGGACTTTGTCGTCGTCCTTGCCACCTTGACAAATGTCATTGCCGGCACCGCCTTCAACCGTGTCACGGCCTTTGTTGCCGTTGATCTCGTCTTTGCCGTTACCGCCTTTGACTTCATCCTCGCCGTCGTCGCCCTTGACTTTGTCGTCACCATCTTCGCCGCTGAGGCTGTCATTGCCCATGCCACCGGCGCACACATCGTTGCCGGTGCCGCTAGTGAGGCTGTCGCTGCCGTCACCGCCATCGAGGCTGTCAGCCCCTTCCTCACCGCTGAGCATATCGTTGCCCGCGCCACCGGCGCAGGTGTCATTGCCGGCACCGCCGCTGAGGTTATCCTCGCCGTCGCCGCCAGTGATGTCGTCGTTGCCATCCTCGCCATTGAGAGTGTCGTTGCCGGCACCGCCGCTGAGAGCGTCATTTCCGGCACCGCCGGCCAAGGTGTCGGCAGCATCAGTGCCGGTCAAGGTATCTGACCCTGCAGTGGGAGTGGGAGTGGGCGAGGGTGTGCCCGACGGTGTGGGCGACGGTGTGGGAGTGGAAGTGGGCGGGGGCGGAACTACGACGCCGCCGCCGGTGGTGTCCGTGCCGGTGCCGCCGGTCTGAGTGTCCGTGCCCGTGCCGCCGCCAGTGGTGTCCTGACCGCCGCCGGTGGTGTCCTGACCGCCGCCAGTGGTGTCCTGACCGCCGCCGGTGGTGTCCTGACCGCCGCCGGTGGTGTCTTGACCGCCGCCGGTGGCAGTGCTGGCCACAAAGTTGACGATCTCGCTGCCTTGGATGCCACCGACTAATTCGATATAGCCAGCGCCTTTAGTAATCGCATTCCCTGTAATCCCTGCGGCGAAGAAGTTCAAGACGCTCAAGTCGCTTGCCGCATCAAACGTTCCGCTGGCGTTGAGGTCGATCTGCAGCGTGCTGTCGGATCGCTGCACCCCAATAACGCCGGCAGCGAAGGACAAGGAAGCGGCTTTGAGAGTGAACCCTGTCAGGGTATCTCCGTCGCCCTCTTCTTCCTCGATCACAGTACCGCCACCCTTTAGCGTGTCAAGCTCGTAGGTGTCACTGCCTTTGCCACCCATGAGGGTTTCGCTGCCAACGCCTGCAACCAGGCTGTCATTGCCCTTGCCGCCTTCCAGCATTCCCTTGCCGGTGCCGCCAGTCAGGGTGTCATCCCCTTCGCCACCATCCAGGGTTACATCCCCTGCGCCGCCAGCCAGGCTGTCACCGCCTTTGCCGCCTTTCAGGGTAACGGAAACGCCTTCACCACCGCCAATCAGGGTGTCACCGAATTCAGAACCCTCCAGCACTTCAATGCCGGTGAAGTTGTCGGTCTCGAACCCTTTCACTGCAACAGTGCCAACAGTCACGTTGATTGTGACGCTGGCGGTCGATTTCATGTAGGTGAGTTGGTCAGCGCCTTCACCGCCGTCGATGCTGTCGCCGCCCAGACAGCCCATGACGACATCATCGCCAACACCGGCTGTGATGGTGTCGCTATCCAGCCCAACCTGGGTGTCGTTCTCAGGCATGCCGCCATCGAGCGTGTCGTTGCCGGCACCGCCATCAAGGCTGTCAGCCCCGAGGTTGCCCATTAGGTTTTCCCCGGCTGTCTCGCTGTCGGAACCAACGATAGTGTCAGCTTGGTCAGAACCCTCTATGGCTTGGATGCTTTGCAAGGTGTCGGTGCCGCTTTGTCCGTTCTCTCCCTTGAGGACGAAGCCCGTCAGCAGGTTGACAAAGACGCCTATCGTCAAGCTGAAGTAACTGACTTGGCTGAAGAAGCTTGCCGCGCCGGTGATGATGTCGCTGCCCAAGCTGCCCTCGAAGGTTGCGTCGCCAGTGGCTTTGAGTGTGTCAGGGCCTTCAGTACCGCCGACGAGAGTGTCGTCATCGGTGATAGTGCCGGTGGCCCCGGCTGTCGTGATTTCCGCCCCCATCGCACCGCTGAGGCTGACTGTGAAGGTTTCATCAGGCTCCACATCAGCGTCGTTAATCAGCGACACGGTGAAGGTTTGCGTTGTCAGGCCCGCCGCGAAAGTCAGCGTACCGGAAGCGTCTTCGTAATCGACCCCCTCAGTAGCTGCGCCTTGAACTGTGTCATCAATTGTGGTATAATCCACCGTCACCGTTTCGGTACTCGCCTCTGACAGGGACACTGTGAAGGTGAGGGTGCCGCTACCTTCTGCCGCCGAGACACTATCGATGGACAATTCCGCCATTGCTGCCGGCGGCTGTGCCTCTGTCAAAGCGCCAAGGATTGTTTCGCCGGTGAGGTTGCCAACCATTTCGATATAGCCGGTGCCTTTAGCAGCAGCCATAGTGTCGCTGCCGCCGGCCATAGTGTCGGTGCCGCCGCCCATAGTGTCGGTGCCGCCGCTCATGCTGTCGGTGCCGCCGGCCATTGTCTCTGCGGCGAAGAAGTTTTGAACGGTCAGGTCTGTCTCGTCGAACACCCCGTCAGCGTTGATGTCTATCACCAAGTTGGTGCCTTGCCGCTGCAGCCCTACTGCGCCTGCTGGCAAGCTGTCATCTACCGAGAGAGTGATTCCTGTCAGAGTCAGGGTGTCCGCATCGCCCTCAGAGTCCATAATCATCGTGCCGGCACCCGTCATGCTGTCCAGCACGTAGGTGTCACTGCCGGCACCACCCATCAGCATGCCTTTGCTGCCACCCACCAGACTGTCATCTCCGGCACCGCCATCCAGGGTGTCAGCGCCGTTCATGGCCATCAGGGTGTCATTGCCGTCACCGCCAACCAGGCTGTCATCTCCAGGGCCACCGTCAAGCATATCATTGCCGGCACCACCAGAGATAATGTCATTGCCGGCACCGCCCTTGATTGCGTCATCGCCACCCAGACCGTCAATGGTGTCACCCATTTCGCCTCCGGTCAGGGTGTCGGCCTGTTCCGTGGCTGCGGCCATGCTGTCATCATTGGCGATCGTGCCGGTGGCTGCCTTCGCCACTTCCATCCCCTTGGCATCCATCAGGCTGACTGTGAAGGTTTCGTCTTCCTCCACCATCATGTCGCCAATCACGCCTACAGTGATGGTCTGTTGCGTCTCTCCTGCCGCAAAAGTTAATTCCCCAGACTTATTGACAAAATCCGCTGCCTTTGCTATAAGCTGCCCGCGAATTTCGCCCTTGGTATTAGCATTGGTGTGGACATTGACGTACAGGCCGGTGTCACTTCCCGACTCACCGCCCATCAGGGAGGTGAAATTGGTCAGCGGCAGCTTGGCAGCAGCATCATCGGCTTCCCACTTGCCTTTGATGGTTACTGTGCCATCTGAATTGACAGTGGCTGAGGTGTCTGAGGTGTCGGAAGCCAGATCCTGGAGAATGTCGAAGACGACATCGCCATTTTTACCCTTTGCCCCTGCGTGAATGTGCAGACCCCCGACATCATCGAGGGTGTCCGGTGTTGAGGCTTGACCGCCGGTGAGAGTGGTGAAGTCCAGACCCTCAACGGTGACGCTGTAATCGAGGGCGTTTTTGGCGGCGTTGAGTTCCACCATTGCCATGCCCTTGGCTTTAGATTCGACGAGGGGCACTTCTTCAGCGCCGGTCAGATCAGCGGTAAACAGCTTGGCATCTTGGGCTGAGATTCCCATCGCTGTGCCGGCTTTTGTCATGTAGCTCACCGTCATCGCTTCCGTGGCGGCTTCTGCCAGACTGACGGTGAAGGTCATCTGGGTGATGGTGTCGTTGCCTTCTGCCATCTTCATGTCGGCGATGGTGAACTCGCCACCGGCCATCGTCTCTGTGCCAGTGCCGCCAGTCATGGTGTCACCATCATTGGCGATCGTGCCGGTGGCTGCCTTCGCCACTTCCATCCCCTTGGCATCCATCAGGCTGACTGTGAAGGTTTCGTCTTCCTCCACCATCATGTCGCCAATCACGCCTACAGTGATGGTCTGTTGCGTCTCTCCTGCCGCGAACGTTATTTCGCCAGACTTATTGACAAAATCGGCTGCCTTTGCTATCAGCTGCCCGCGAATTTCGCCATCGGGATTGGCATTGGTGTGGACATTGACGTACAGGCCGCTGTCACTTCCCGACTCCCCGCCGATCAGGGAGGTGAAATTGCTCAGCGGCTGGCTGCCGGCAAGAGTATCATCGGCTTCCCACTTGCCTTTGATGGTTACTGTGCCATCTGAATTGACAGTGGCTGAGGTGTCTAAGGTGTCGGTTGCCAAGTCGGCGAGAATGTCGAAGACGACGCCGCCTTTTTGATCCATTTTGCCGGCGTGAATGTGCAGACCCCCGACATCATCGAGGGTGTCGGGTGTTGAGGCTTGACCGCCGGTGAGAGTGGTGAAGTCCAGACCCTCAACGGTGACGCTGTAGTCGAGGGCGTTTTTGGCGGCGTTGAGTTCCACCATCGCCATGCCCTTGGCTTTAGATTCGACGGGCGGCACTTCTTCACCGCCGGTCAGGTCAGCGGTGAACAGCTTGGCATCAGGGGCTGAGATTCCCATCGCTGTGCCGGCTTTTGTCATGTAGCTCACCGTCATCGCTTCCGTGGCGGCTTTTGCCAGACTGACGGTGAAGGTCATCTCGGTGATGGTGTCGTTCCCTTCTGCCATCTTCATGTCGGCGATGGTGAACTCGCCACCGGCCATCGTCTCTGTGCCAGTGCCGCCGGGCAGGGTGCTTGTGCCGGTGCCACCAGGGAGGGTTTCTGTGCCGGTGCCGCCGGGCAGGGTGCTTGTGCCGGTGCCGCCGGGCAGGGTGCTTGTGCCGGTGCCGCCGGGCAGGGTGCTTGTGCCGGTGCCACCAGGGAGGGTTTCTGTGCCGGTGCCGCCGGGCAGGGTGCTTGTGGCGGTGCCGCCGTTCATTGTTTCGTCCATATCAACAAGACCAAGTAGTTGGTTTCCTGAGAGGTTAGCTACGGTTTCGATAAAGCCGGCACCGGCAAGGCTGTCCCCTTCAGTGAAGAAGTTGGCAATCGTCAGGTCATTAGCCCCCTCGATCGTCCCTGAGGCGTCGAGGTCTATGACCAGGTTGGTGCCTTGCCGCGCCACTCCCATGACCCCTGCAGTCAGGCTGTCCATAGAGAGGGCCATATCGGCAGCCGGGTTAGGGTTGAAGCCGGTGACGCTATCGTCACTGAATACCAGGCTGTCTGCGCCGTCTTCATCTTGGATAAACGTGCCGCCGTTTTTGGAGGTCAGCACGCAGACATCAGCGCCCACTCCACCCATGAGGGTGTTGGCTCCTTTGCCACCCATGATGGTGTCATCGCCGGCACCGCCCATGAGGCTGTCCGCACCGCGACCGCCGAAAATCGTGTTGTTGGCGTCGTTGCCGGTGATGGTGTCATTGCCGTCACCGCCGAAGGCACTCTCGATGGTGGTGCTGGCATCAATGGCCAAGGTGCCGCCGGCCAGGGTGTTGCCGGTGGAACCTGCAGTCAGATCCAGCGAGATGCCGGTGGTAATGGCAGAAGCGTTGATGGTGTCCATACCGTCGGCGTCTGTTAGCGTCCCCCGCAGCGTGTCGCTGCCGGCAACAGTGCCGAATTCGTCGGTATATATATAGGTGTCGTCGGGGCTAATCGTGTCGCCGAAAAGCCGCAAGCCCCAGCTGTTGAGGGTGCCGGTGCCGGCAGTCCCCCGATCCTCCACTTTCAGCGTCCAGTCTCCCGCGCCGGTTTCGCCCCAGTAGAAGGTGCTGCCGAAGGTGAAGTTGATGCCTTTCTGGTAGGATGCGCCCAGGGCTTGCAATTCCGCCGAGTATTGTGGGTTGTTGGGGTTGCTGCGGAAGTCTGCGAAGGATACTGTTTCGGTATCGCTAATTGTGATGGTCTTGAGCGCGGGACCGTCAAAGAGTATGGTTTCGGTGCCGTCTGGGGACAGCAGGGTGATGTAGAGCTCCTCAATCGCCGTGTGCTCTATATTGAGGTCTACCTCGATATGGTCGATTTCCAACCCCGACTCAATATTGAGCGTGGTGCTCAGCCCGTTGGCGTCGCCATCGGGAATAGGCTTGATTTCTTGAGTCGCCGGACCATTTTCAACCATCTGCTCTTTATTGCCGACGGTCGAGTTGGCAGCGGTGCTCTGCATTGTCCAGGTTTCTGCCATGCGCACCGCTGCGTGCCCGTCCACCAGACCGAAGCCGTAGTTGTGGTTGTTGTGCAGCCCGCCGCCGTTCCAGTTGGTCGCCGCGTTGAAGCGCCAGTCGTTTTGGTTGTCTTCAGTGGGGTCGTTCTGGATTGCCGAGTAGGCGAGGATTTCCTGCACGTCCCGGTAGCCCAGATCCCGATTGGCTTGCAGGATTAGGGCGACAACCCCGGACACCATTGGCGCTGCCGATGAGGTGCCGTTGAAGGTGCCGGTGTAGTTAGGGCTGTCTGGTTCGCCGGCTGTTCCGGCTGTTGCGGCGGTGTTGTAGCCGGCGTCACCCATCCTGTCGGTGGTGAGAATGGTGCCGGGAATGGACGGCTCGGCACTCGGGTCGCCGTCCCCGAAGGCGGAAACCAGCAGGTTTGCGCCTTGCACGCTGTAAGGCGCAAAAACACCGTTGGCATCGACTGCTGAGACGGCAATGGTGTAGCGGGAGTTTTCGTAGTTGCGATAGTTGGAGTTAACGCCCGCTTCAAATTCGTTCCCAGCCGCCCACACGAATACGGTTCCTTTGCCTTCGCGTCCTTTGGTGGCGGCTTCGGTAATGGCTTGCTCTTGCAGCTGGCCGGCGGGCGTATTGAAGTCGGTGTCGAAAGGATTGGTGCCACCCCAGCTGTTGTTGGAAACGTCGAAAAACTGCTGGTTGCTCAAAACGCTGGCGTCGGTGTCCGTAATGTCGGCGTACCGGAAGCCGGTAATTTTGGCGCTGTAGGCGACGCCGCTGATGCCGACTTGGTTGTTCGCCGTCTCACCGATCGTCGCCACACCGGCGATGATGCCGGCAACGGCTGTGCCGTGGCTGTCATCCGGTCCCTGCGGCTGTCCTGATGCGGGGTCATAGGTGAATCCCGCTGGGGCGCTGTTGTAGTTGGCTGCCAGGTCTTCGTGAGTGGACTCTACGCCATCATCGATGATGCCAACTGTTATCCCCTTGCCGGTGTAGTCGTTCCACACGTCGAAGTTCTCGACGATGCTATCGACGATGTTGAGGTCGATCCCGGCTGTGCCACCGTTACTGTTGGTGCCGGTGTTATTCAGATACCACTGTTGTGGGTAAAGAGGATCGGTTGGTACGTGGGCCATAAAAACCTTACAAAATCAATTTTTCTGCGCACCTGCCGGACTGGCAGCTTGTTAAAGTTTGCCCGCACGCACAAGCGCGGGTGCCCGAGCGATAAGCTCACCAGGAGCCTGTCGGTCTGAAGTCACCTCTGCCGCACCCTGTTGGCATTCGGCCAAGACGTGCATACTGAACCATAGCACGTTTACAATTTTGCCCGCACTGTGGCTACTGGCACCCAGGAAACTTCCCTCCAAGCAAGAGCGCCAAACTGACGCTTTGATCGCAAAACGCAACCTTACCTCTGTCTCCAGACAGAGGCCCCAGCTCTAACGGCGATGATTCAAGGAGGGTCGCTTGTATGAAAAGTTCGGCGTTCTAAGCTGAATCTAAGCTGATTCTGCCCGGGCTCAACCTGTCCGCTCTCCCACAAGCCAGGAGAGGGGAGTCGAGCGCGTTTTTTACAGGTTGTGTGCGCCCTCCTTTCAAAGGAGAGCGCGAGCGCCGAATCATATCATGTTTAGCCGTCAGGAGTAGATGCCTCAAATTGTCTGTTACTGTAGCTTTTTTGTTCCCGACATTCCAAGAGACAGCCCGTCAAAAATTATTGCCACTCTTTGCCGCCTATTTACGAGGGCTTCACTCCACTTTATCGAATAAAATTTAAATTAGACTGATTTTTATAAAAAAAGTTCCCACGGATTCGCTTTTTTATATTAATTTTGTTTACAAGCTTTGAATCGGGCTATAAAAAAAATAAATATTTGCTGTTTGCGGAAGCCCAGACAAGACACTTCTATCAATTGCGGTTGCATCTGATTTGCGTAATTGTTGGAGGGGGAGTACCGTAGACTTTTGGCCGTGGGCTTTTAGCGCCGCTGACAGAGTAGAAAGATTAACAATTCCTCTGCTTTAGGGAGTAAGATCCTATCAAGTCGGGTGAGGGAAGCTGAATTTCCACGGCTAGGGGCGGGTCTAAATCGCTCGCACGCCAGCCGGTTCGACCGCTGTAGCAAAGCGCGGGGGTGGAAAGGAATGAGATCAAACTGCCGGCAGCCTCACCGGGCTTGGTCTAGCACAGGCGTCCTGCCTGTGCCCGCTCCCGGTGCGGGCTGAAGCTAAAGCTATCAGTTATTAGCCTGAAAATTACGGCGCTCATCTTGCTGGTAAGTCGTTGAAAATAATGGCAAAGAGTGGGATAGGAGAAGAAAAGAGTAAAAATTAATTCCTGGCAATTCACCGGCCTTTCTATTACACTTCCTTCTGTGAAATTGAAGTGCGAACCGTCAAGAATGAGATTCGAGACAGTTCCGTGCGTGCCGGCAGCGGGCAATTGTCCAGATAAATATCTGTCTGGGGCTAGTCAGGATTCGAGACAAAGCGCTCCCACCAACCAGTACAGGTCTTCCGCATTTCCACGGTATCCCGAGCGGGGAGAGGGGAAAAGGAGAGAGAAAAGCTTGGTAGAAATACGCCGGTGGCAGCTACAGGACAGGCGGGACGCCTGTCCTATTCGACAGCCAGAGAGCAAGGGTGACATCCGCATGCTAAATTGTCGCCGGCAATCGCAGTTTGCCAAAGCCATCCCCGTCACAGCAGACTTTTGCTACTCCCCCAATTTTCTCTCTCCTTCTTCCTGGGGCACCTTACAGGCGGCGGTTCAGCATTCCCGCCTTCAAACCCATTTCTCAACCCCCCCTTAAAGGAAAATGAAATAGGGACTGTCAAGACTCAGCTCGGAAACACCTTGCAGCTGAGCGATCAGCTCGTCCGGCCCGTCAGCGGGCTTGTCGAGATAGATGTCTGTGCGAACAGCGCCAAGACCGGCGTCAGCCAGCACTAGAAAGTAGTTTTCCTTTGGCCCCTTAAGCTGGATGATGTCTTCACCCGGATTGAAGTTGAGAATCAGGGCCATCCCGCCGAAACCGTCCCCATCATAATACACCTTGCTGCTGTCTCCCAAAATGAACCAGTCAATTCCTTGACCGCCGCCGAGGGTGTCTATTTCTCCTTGTCCGGGTGCCGCACCGGCTGCATCCACGCCGGAAATGGTGTCGTTGCCAAAATTGCCCCGAACCTCGTCAGAACCGCTGCCACCGGCGAGGAAATCATCGTCCTTACCGCCGAGGACGGTATCGCTGCCGGTGCCGCCATTGAGGGTGTCGCTGCCTTGATTGCCGTTGAGAGTGTCCGCGCCGTCACCGCCATCAAGCAAGTCACTGTCCAGATTCCCATTGAGGATATCTTCCCCAGTGCCACCGGCGAGAGTGTCATTTTCCTTGCCGCCGAGGACGGTATCGCTGCCATTGCCCCCGTCGAGCACGTCATCCCCTTGATTGCCAAACACCAAGTCCGCACCGTCGCCGCCGGTGAGAGTGTCTAGTCCGCTGTCGCCAGTCAGGATATCGTCCCCAAGATTGCCACTCACCGCATCAGCTTCCTTGCCCCCCTGGCAGGTGTCGTTGCCCAGTCCGCCATCAAGGATGTCAGCGCCTTGATTGCCGTAGAGGCGATCGTTGCCGGCACCGCCAGTCAGGATATCTGCGCCTTCGTTGCCTATAAGGATGTGATTGCCGATGCCACCGATCAGGGTGTCATTTCCCAAACCGCCGGTTAGGGTGTCGTCGCCGTTCCCACCATCGATGAAGTCGTCTCCCAGTGAGGCAAATATAGAATCATTTCCCAGTCCGCCGGTGAGAAAGTCATTCTCGATCGTGTCGATGATGATGTCACTGACAGGAGTGCCCAACGGCGGAGTTGGCGTTGGTGCCGGTGTCTCGGAAGGTGTTGGAGAAGGTGTCGCGGAAGGCGTTTGAGAAGGTGTCGCGGAAGGCGTTTGAGAAGGTGTCGGGGAAGGTGTCGCGGAAGGCGTTTGAGAAGGTGTCGCGGAAGGCGTTTCAGAAGGTGTCGCGGAACCCGTCTGGGAAGGCGGTGACAGCGGCGTATCGGAAGGTGTTTCCGAAGGTGTTTCCGAAGGTGTCTCGGAAGGCGTTTGAGAAGGCGTTTGAGAAGGCGTTTCCGAAGGTGTCTCGGAAGGCGTTTGAGAAGGCGTTTGAGAAGGTGTTTCCGAAGGTGTCTGAGACGGCGTCTCGGAAGGCGTCTCGGAAGGCGTCTCGGAAGGCGTCTCGGAAGGCGTCTCGGAAGGCGTCTCGGAAGGCGTCTCGGAAGGCGTCTCGGAAGGCGTCTCGGAAGGCGTCTCGGAAGGCGTCTCGGAAGGCGTTTGAGAAGGTGTCTCGGAAGGCGGTGCGGGGATTGCGGCGAGAATCTCATTTCCGGTAAGGTTCCCCACCGTTTCGACAAAGCCGGCACCGGCAATCGTATCCCCGGCGGCGAAGAAATTTAAGATGGCCAGGTCTTGAGCCAGGGAAGCTGTACCGTCAGCGTTGAGATCGATAACCAGCGTTGTGCCTTGTCGCGCGACTCCGATAACTCCTTGAGTCAGGTTTACAGAAAGAGTGTCATCGCCGAAGTCGAGGGTATTGCTGCCACCTTGATCTTGAATCTGACTTCCCGCTGCTGCTTTGGTGTTTATCTGATAGAGATCGTTTCCCAATCCGCCAAGCAGGGTGTCATTACCCCCGCCGCCAGAAAGGGTGTCATCCCCGTCTCCGCCAGACAGGGCGTTATTGCCGGCAGTGCCGGTGAGGCTGTCATCGAAGGCTGAACCCGCGACGGCTTCAATCCCAGAGAGGCTGTCTGCGCCCTCGCCGGTGGCTGTGCCGGCACTCAAGTCTAAGGTGATGCCGGCTTTAGCATTTAAATAGGAGACAGTATCTGTGCCTGCACCGCCAACCAGGGTGTCATCACCGGCATCCCCGCTGAGAGTATCGTCGCCCTCACCCGCGTCGAGGGCGTCACTGCCGGCATTTCCGGACAAAAGCTGATTGTCTGCGCCGCCGGTGAGGCTGTCATCAAAGGCTGAACCCGCGACAGCTTCAATCCCAGAGAGGCTGTCTGCGCCCTCGCCAGTGGCTGTGCCGGCACTCAAGTCTAAGGTAATGCCGGCTTTAGCATTTAAATAGGAGACAGCATCTGTGCCATCACCGCCAACCAGGGTGTCGTCACCGGCATCCCCGCTGAGAGTATCGTCGCCCTCACCCCCGTCGAGGGTGTCGTTGCCGGCATTGCCGGTTAAAACATCATTGCCTGCGCCACCCTTGGTGTCATCATCGCCAGCAGTGCCGGTGAAGGTGTCATCCGATGCGCTGCCGGCAAGGGTATCCTCAGAGGTGTTATCCCCGCCGCCGGTGGTGTCACCGTCGCCCGTCGAGCCGGTGGGGGTGTCATCCGCTGCGCCGCCTTGAGGGGTATCCGAGGCGCTGCTATCGGTGGCGGTTGTGGATGCACCCTGATCCTCAGCGCTCGTCGCCCCAGCCGGACTGCTGGTATTATCCGATAAGTTGCTATCTTCTGAGACAGTCGAGTCGTTAATCAACTCAGGTTCCATAATTTGTTCCGTCTGTTGCGGCGCAAAAGTCTTTCGTTTCCGTTTGAGTGACCATTATCTGCCCAGCTGTGGCAGTGATCTCTGCCGCAGCCCCAGAAAGCCGTCACCTTTGTGGTGATAGCTTGCGACAGGCTGACAGCCCACTCGCTCTCGGGCGGTTGGACATTACCGTTTAAGTATAGCGCCGCCTTATTTTCCTCGAACTCCGCCTCATTGCTCGCTCTCTCAGCTTTCTTCAAGGGCGGCACTCCCGTTGCTGATAGAAATTGTTGGCTTGCTGGTTTCTCAAGCCGGTTTTACAGTTTGTGCCTTTGAAATCAGAACTCATTTAGAGACTGTTTATAAAGAAAAGTGAAGTCGCCAGAAACCGGGTTTCTTGGTGGGCAATTACATATCACTTGACCCAGCAAAAGAAACCCGGTTTCTCACCCCCTGGCGGCCTTAACAATTCTTTAGAAACAGTCTCTTATAAAGAAAAAGTCAAGCCACAAGAAACCTGCTTTCCTGTACAGCGGTTGCCGGAAGTAGGGGCGGGTTTACAAAGAATCAAGGCTGACCGCAGACATCTCGGGTGAACCCGCCCCTACAACTACAGCAAGATTCCCGGTTTCTGGCCCCTTCCGTATTAACAATTACTTTATAAATCAGCTCTTAGCCGCTAGCCGGGGGTTGAGCCTCGACAGGCGTACCTGGTTCAGCGAAAAATGGCCATAACCCAGGTTTCTTTAAGAAACCTGGTTTCTTGAAGTTCAGTTGATTTATGTCCGCTTTAACTGCAGCAGTTGCGCGTCTGGAGAGGCGGAAAGACGAACAAATATAGCGTTTATATTTGAGTTGTGAGAGCGGAGAAACCCGGTTTGTTTGAGAGCCCGGGTTTCTGTGACCCAGAGGGATCACAAATCATTTATAGCGTTTCTCAGTTGGATGAACTAAGGCCGGGAAACCCGGTTTCTTTAAGAAACCGGGTTTCTCAGTACCTCACAAAGGATGAGAAACGCTATAGAACCGCTACATAGCAAAAATAGGAGGATCTAGCCGGTGAGAAGGCAAATTCTGAAGTTGATTCACTCAGCGCTCGGCGTCAGCTTCTTTCATTTGCTGGGGGATGTTATCTAGCGGCGAGACAGGTTCATCAGGGCAAAACTCCAGGCAGATTCGCATTCTAATTTTGCCGCTTTGCCACCGGCCTCCAGGTTTTAGGAGTTCGCATCTCACACCATCAGAAAGCCATCTTTTCTTGGGTTGTGCCGATTCTTCTTGCCAGTGGTGACTGTAAATGTCTATAACTCGCGACCGCATTTCTAGGAGCAATTTAGCGGCTTTGAACATCGGATCGTAAATTAAGACTCGCTGTTTAGAATCTTCTAGAGACAAAACTGCCTCTTCGCAGTCCATCGGCTCAAATCCACTGTTCATACTAATGTCTGACGCCAGAATTTATAGGTTTATCAAAACTGAGCTACCGCGCCCGATTGGAGAGCGGGCAACTGTAAAGGGCACGACACTGGGAGCATCTCCACGCAGGCAAAATATAACCCGTTCAGGGGCTCCTGAGCCCCTGTAACTCCCTCCCCGGAAGGATTCTGGCGGAATAATTTACTGACTGTTCCGCATAGCCGCCTTTGCTTGGGGGGGCCGGGGGGTGGGGTTGTGTGCCGCGCGAAAAACTGAGATGCACCCCAGGACAGTGTCGTGCCCGCAGGTGAGTGAGACGTTGAATTGAGGAGTAAGTAAATAGACGGAAGGTTTTAGAAAAACCAGCCGTAGGAGTGCAAACCCTTGCCTAAAAGATTGACGCCGAGATAGCAAATCCAGACGACGGCAAAGCCGGTGGCGGCTAGAATTGCTGGCTTGCGCCCTTGCCAGCCTTTGGTGATGCGAGCGTGGAGGTAGGCGGCGAACACCAGCCAGGTAATTAGGGCCCAGGTTTCTTTGGGGTCCCAGCTCCAGTAAGAGCCCCAAGCTTCATTGGCCCAGACAGCACCGGCAATAATGCCAATCGTCAGGAGGGGGAATCCCAACCCGATGGTGCGGTAGCTGATGTTGTCGAGAGTTTCGGCGATGCTGAGGCGCAGGGGGGAAAGGGGGGCAACCGGCATCCCCGCTGGGGCTGCCGGTTGAGCTAGCACCCGATCGAGGACTGCGGTTTTGACGCCGCCATTGCTATCAGCCAGACTGGGTGCCGGCAAGTGCGAGAGAGGTTCGACTGGTTCGAGCGGGTCGCTGTTGCGCTGCAGCTGGTAGTGGCCACTGCCGTTGCTCAGGTGGCGATATCCGCCGGTGCCGGTGGAACTGCCCCGGAGTTCGACGTTTTGGCCGCGAGTGACGACGAGGAATGCAATCGCCAGCAGCGAGCCAACCATGAGAGCGGCATAGCTGAGCATCATAACACTGACGTGCATCATCAGCCAGTTGGATTTGAGGGCGGGAACCAGAGGGGCAGCCGACTGCATTTCCGAGGGTAAAGTGAGGGCGGCGAAAGCGGTGATGCCCATCGCGACTGGGGCGGTGGCGACGCCCACCAGCCGGCTGCGGCTCATATTTTCGGCAATCAGATGGACGGCGGTAATCCCCCAGGTCAAGAAAAATAGGGATTCATACAGGTTGCTCAAGGGGAAGTAGCCAGCTTCTATCCAGCGAGCGCCCAGCAAGGCGGCAATGCCGAGGTTGGCGCTGGCCATTCCCGCTGTGCCGATGGCCGGCAGGTAGGGAATTTCAGGAAAGGCTGCTCCTCCCCAGTAAATCAACATGGTCACGAATAGGACAGCAAACGAGATGTTGTCCAACCCGTTTTGCAGTGCGACTAAATCCATAGAGTGTTCTCCCCAGCTGTTTGGTTCGGGATCGAGCTATCGAGTCCGATCCCCATCTATCCTATCCATTCTTGGGACTGCAATGCCCTGCCCGACACAGGGAACCCGAACCGCACTGCCAGGGCACCGGTAAATCTGCGAGAATAAGAGTTTTCGGCTAGTACGAGACGCCGGACAGGCGTACCGCATGGAAGCCCGCGCTAAATTTATTTTGACTGAATTGAGAAGGATGGACAGCATGAACAGTGGCGCAAAATTGGAGTCAGGACAGTTGCAGTTGGAGTTGCAAGCCCTTGCCACTGACATCCGCGCTTTGGCCCAAAGCTGTAAAGGGGACAGTATGGCCATTTTAGCCTTGCTGCGGGCCCTAGAGGCTTTGCATCAAGAGATTCGCGACGGTTTGTTTCAAGAGTCTTTGCCGGATAGCCGTCAGGCGCTCTACGCGCTGCTGAAGGATGTTGAAGCCGAGAGTGGCTGGCCGTATATTCCTCGCAAGCCGCTGCGGTCCCTGTTGGTGAATTTCACCGCACAGTCGGAGGGCGCTGCTGCCCCAGAAACGCCGGAAAGTCCCCCCTGAGGCTTGATCCGGGCTCTCGGCTCTAATCGAGGCGGCAACTGCATTCGGTGCTGGAACGCTTCCGGTATCCAGCCCTTATTGCAGCTGGCCCTCTGGCCGATAGCGCTGCCAATCCATCCTGCCCCCCCCATTTTATTAGGAGATCGATTGGATTGGATATCAATCTGTGAGCTTCCACTCCACGTTTAATTTTATCCACTTGCTGGGCTCGAACTTTAAGACCTGCTTGAAGCCGTACAGGCACTCCTGGAGTTGCGCCGGCGTCATCGGTTCGGTGCAGCTGCGCTGCCAGTCAGCCCGCTCCATCGTGCCCATAATTAAGTAGCTATTGCCAATCAAAGCCTGTGGGCGCGGGCCACTTTTGGAGGCCAGTTGCTCCTCCACCTCATCCTGATGGGCAATCAGCAAGTCGCAGGCGGGGCAGTAGCGGCACGACTTGTTCACCGCCACCAGTTGCACCGGCTGCATCTGGATCGCGAGAGGCACCTTGCGCAGCTTAGTCTTGCCTTGGCACTTGGGGCAGTATGAGAACCGCACGTCCTTGTAGGGATTGAGAAAGAAAAATTTGTAGCGGCGTGGCTGCTTTCCGAGTTGTTTCATTGCCCTTTCCCATAGCGTCATAAAGTCAGACTATCCCATTAGAGGCTTTGTTTGCAGTATCTTCACTCTACTCTGGCGAGCTGCCGACTGCCTGTGTGGGAGGAACACCGAAGAAGCAAGACGGAAGAATGGACTGGGGATCAGGGGGGCTGGACTGGTGAAAAAGGAGCTTCAGCAGCCCCCAGCCCACAGTCTCTAGCCTCTAGCTCCCAGAGGCTCTCCCTCTCTCCTTGTGCTCCATCGGTTCCATCCGGCATCTGTGGCGCTGCCCGTCCCGCTACAGCATGCAAAACTGCAAATCGCAGCGCCTCCCGCCTCTGTAAAACCTGACCGCATTTTGTATTCTTAGTAACAAAACATTTCTGGAAATGCCAAACCTTACAAAAATTGTACCTGCGCTAACATAACTCACCCAAAAATATAAATTTTTTAACTTTTTTATAATAACCCAGTCCCGCCACAAGCAATTCTTGGCAAGAATTTAAAACCGCTTAAGTCGGGCTAAATCCAGATTGTTAACTAAAATTACAAAATATTTTATATTTTTAAGTAACCTCACAAAATTCCAGGTTTTCTCAATCGCGAGCGGAAAATGATGGCCTCCGGTTAATTGTGGAAAACATCCTGTCTGTGGCTGAGGGGCCAAAAAGCTGTCAAACGTTTGCCGGATAGGGGTTTCAGATATTTAGCCCCTCAGGTAGAAGTTCTTCTAAGTATGAGGATTTGCTGGAAAACCAACGTTTCCGTCCTTTTAGAGCAGGGTAAGGCCCCTGATCTCTTCTTATTCCCACAAAAAATTTCTGCCAAAGTGGCAACACAGCCTCAGTTCCTGCGGTTAGACTATTGATTAAAGGCAGGTAGCTTATGAATTATAGACCTTTAAGCAGAGCAGATTCTGGAAAAGCAGCCTGTCCTTCCTTGTAAAGTATGAGTGGTGCAGATACAACAGTCGAAGCCGCTCCCAAAGGAGCTTACCTCAAAAAGAAACGACTTTTCAGTCGGGTTCGCTGCGGTAATATAACTCAAAAAATCGGGATTTATTGGCGGCTGGGCTTGGCCGGGGAAAATTTAGTTGTTTTATAGCGCTGCTGCCCGCTCATCTCGTTATTTTGAGCGGTTTAAATAATCAGTCTGTGGCGGAGGCCCAAAAAACCTTGACGCAGGCACTCGCAGTGTCAACCCGCTGAAAATTTACCAGAAGGCTGGTTAAAAGCCCAAGCCAGTAAAATTATTTACTAAAGGTTGCCACGATGTATCAAATCAAATACCCACCCCACTCAACAGACAGAATCACCTTAATAGGTGCCGGCTTAGCCGGTTGCGTTTTAGCTATTTATCTTGCCAAAAGGGGCTTTAAAGTGGATATATATGAGCGCCGACCTGACATGCGAAAAGTGACGTTGGGGGGCGCTCTATTAATTTAACTCTTTCGGCGCGGGGAATATATGTACTCAAACAAATTGGGCTGTGTGAAGAAGTGATGAAAGCAGCCATCCCCCTGAAGGGGAGAATGATGCACTCCCTGACTGGGGAGCTAGCATTTCAGCCCTATGGCATAAAAAATAGCGAAGTGCTTTATTCTATTGCCAGAAACCAGTTCAACATAGCTTTAATGAATGAAGCTGAAAAATACGAAACTGTCAAAATCCACTTCAACCAGCAGTGTGCGGGGATGGATTTTGAGACTGGCGAATTGAAGTTGCGCGACGAAACGAATGGCCAGCAAACAGCGCTGAAGGCAAGTCCAGTCATCGGAACAGATGGCTCGGCTTCCGCTCTGCGAATGTCCATGCTGAAAGAGCGGGGCTTTAATTTTTCCCAGTCTTACTTACATCATGGCTACAAAGAGCTAACCATCTCTGCCGGCAACAGTGGAGAGTTCTTGCTAGACAAAAATGCCCTGCATATTTGGCCGCGCGGGCAGTATATGCTGTGCGGGTTTCCCAACTTAGATGGAAGCTTTACTGCCATTTTATTTGCTCCTTTTTACGGAGAGGACAGTTTTGAAAGCTGGAACTCGGAAAGGGAAGTTACTGAGTTCTTCCAAAGACAATTTCCGGATGCTGTGCCGCTCATGCCGGCTTTAGTAGAAAAGTATTTTTCCAAGAGTGCCGGTTCCTTAATCACCATAAAATGCGACCCCTGGCATGTGAGGGACAAGGCCCTCTTATTAGGAGATGCAGCTCACGCCATTGTCCCGTTTCACGGGCAAGGGATGAATTGCGCCTTGGAGGATTGCGCCTATCTGGATGAGTGTGTGGGGAAATATGGAACGAACTGGAAAAAAGTCTTTCCGGAATTCCAAAAACTGAGAAAAGTCAATACTGACGCGATTGCCGACCTTTCCCTTGAGAATTATATAGAGCTGCGCGACCGGGTAGCCGATCCGAAATTCTTGCTAAAGAAAAAGGTAGAGCTAGCTCTTTCCGAAATATATTCCAACGATTTTATCCCCAATTATTCCATGCTAGCCTTTCACCGCATCCCCTATTCAGAAGCGCGAGAGCGGGGCAGAATTCAGTCGTGGATACTCGATGAACTGTGTGAAGAGATTGAGGCGCTCGAAGAAGTGAGCTGGGAAAAAGCTGACTTTCTCGTGAAACACAAATTGCTTAAAACTGCGGATTTCAGTGAGCCCTACTCCATCCCTGCGGTTCTTCGCCCACCGGCAGCTGCAGTTCCTTTACCAGCTGCAGTCTAGCAAATATTCACAACCCCGCCGAGGTTTCCCTCACGGACTCGCGCAAGCGATATCTGAGAGCGAGCCAAACAAACTGACAAGTTCCCTCTCACAGCCAAACCAGCAGAATACACTTAAAATGCAAGTAGAGACTGTTGTAGATTCATACCCACTTTCACCCATGCAGCAGGGCATGCTGTTTCACAGCCTTTACGCCCAGAACTCCGGGGTGGGTATTGAGCAGATAATCTTTGAACTGCATGAAAATTTGAATGTCTCAGCCTTCCAACAAGCTTGGCAGAAAGTCGCACACCGGCACGCAGTCTTGAGAACAAGCTTTCACGCTCGAGGTGAGGGCGAACCGCTTCAGTGCGCCGGCAGGCAGGTGAAAATTCCCCTGCAACACCACGACTGGCGCACACTGCCGGCATCTGAACAGCACAACCTGCTGCAGGCGTATCTCGAATCCGACCGGCAACAAGCCTTCCAACTCAACCGAGCGCCCCTGATGCGCTTAGCTCTTTTACAGCTGAGCGAATCTGACGCTTCATGCGTTTGTACTTTTCATCACGCCTTGCTCGACCGGCTATCTTTTTTCATCCTAATTAAAGAAGTCTTCGCCTTTTACGACGCCTTCTGCCAAGGGCAAGACTTGCAGCTAAAACAGCCCCGCCCTTATCGAGACTATATCCAGTGGCTGCAGCTGCAGGATTTTTCCAAAGCGCAAAACTTTTGGCGCGATTTCTTGCGAGGCTTTAGCGCACCGACACCACTCGTCGCCGACAAAGCTCCTCTCACAAAAATCAACCCGCCCGGAGTAGAGTCAGCAAATGCCCGTGCCTTCGCACAGCAAGAAATTCACCTGCCGGCAGCAACAACTTCTCAATTGCAGTCCCTAGCAAAAGAACACCAACTGACGCTCAACACCCTCGTCCAAGGAGCTTGGGCGCTGCTTCTGAGTCGCTACAGCGGCGAGACAGATGTCATCTTTGGTGCCACCAAATCCTGCCGGCGCTCAACGATTGCCGGTGCCGAATCAATGGTGGGACTGTTTATCAACACCCTGCCGGTGCGAGTCAGCGTGCCGGCGGACGATGCGCTGCTGCCTAGGCTGAAAAAACTTCGGGCGCAGTGGGTTGCCTTGCGAGACTGGGAGCACACGCCTAAGCGTCAAAATTCAGGGGTGGAGCGAACTGCCGGCAGGAACCCCCTTATTTGACAGCATCCTGGTATTTGAAAACAGCCCGTTAAATTCCACCTTGCGCTCCCAAGGGAGCCGGTGGGAAAATATAGAAGTTCGCCTCCTCGAACAAACCAACTATCCCCTGACTTTGGCGGCGTATGCGGGCGCAGAACTCTCGCTCAAAATCAAATACGACCGGCACCGATTCGACGACAGCACCATCACCCGCATGCTGGGACACATTCAGACCTTGCTAGAAAGCATAGCTGCCAATCCCTGCCAGTGTCTGGCAGAATTGCCCCTGCTTGCGGCGCAAGAGCGGTATCAGATCCTAGTCGAGTGGAATAGCACCGAGACAAATTACCCCAAAGATGCCTGCCTGCACCGGCTCTTTGACGCGCAAGTCGAGCGAACCCCCGATTCAGTTGCAGTGGTTTTTGAAGACGCAAAGCGCCGAGTCGCCTCTCTAACATACCGGCAGTTACAGCAACGCGCCAACCAACTGGCCCACTACTTGCAGTCTCTCGGAGTCGGACCGGAAGTTCTGGTGGGAATCTGCTTAGAGCGCTCCTTAGAAATGGTCGTGGGGCTGCTGGGAATCCTCAAAGCCGGTGGGGCTTTTGCGCCCCTAGACCCAGCCTGTCCCAAAGAACGCCTAGCCTTCATGCTGCAAGACACTCAGGTGCCGGTGCTGCTCACCCAACAGCATTTGGTGGAGAGCCTTCCCCAACACGGGGCGCACCTCATCGCGCTGGACGCAGACTGGGAGACAATTGCGTCCCAAAGCGCTGAAAACCCTGCCAGCAATGTCACATCTGACTGCCTGGCCTATGTCATCTACACGTCGGGCTCCACAGGGCAGCCCAAAGGCGTGATGATGGAGCACCGACCGATTTGCAATCAAATTTTCTGGAGACAGGAAGCCTTCAAGATCGCCGAGACAGACCGAATCTTGCAAACAATTCCTTTGGCGTTTGAGCCTTCAATCTGCCAGATATTCGCTCCCCTGTCCGCTGGAGCGCAGTTAATTGTCGCTCCACCAGGGGCCCATCAGGACAGCGCTCACATCCTCAGACTGGTTAACAACTATCAAATCACTGTCCTCGACTTCGTGACCTCCATGCTGCACGTCTTCCTGGAGGAGCCGGGTGTTGAGAATTGCAAGCAGCTCAGGCACGTTTTCTGCGGCGGCGAACCTCTAACCCCAGAAGTCTGCGCACAGCATACAGCCAAGCTGCAAGCCAACTTGTCTAACATGTACGGGCCAACAGAAGCGTGCGTTGAGGCCACCTCTTGGCTCTGCCCTCGCGACAGCCATCCAAGCACTGTTCCCATCGGTCGCCCCACTGCCAACAAGCAGATTTACCTGCTCGACTCCCACCGGCAGCCGGTGCCGGTTGGCGTCCCCGGGGAAATTTATATCGGCGGCATGTTGGCCAGAGGCTATCTCAACCGGCCAGAGCTGACTGCGGAGAGGTTTATTGACAATCCCTTTTTGCAGCCGGGATTAGGGGATTTGGGGATTGGGAATCAGGGGGCTATGCCGCTCACACCCAACGGCAAGACAGACCGGCTCGAGAAAGCCGGCACCGGATTCTTGCGGCGCTCAACCGGCACCAACCGCCGCCGCACCTCGCACGCCGGTGGAGGAGGCGCTCGCCGGCATCTGGACGGAAGTGCTCGGTGTGCAAAAACTGGGCGTCAGCGACAATTTCTTTGAACTGGGGGGGCATTCCTTGCTCGCCACCCAAATAGTATCCCGGGGCAAGCCGCAGCTTCCAGGTGGAGTTGCCCTTGCGCTGTCTGTTTGAATCTCCCACGATTCGCGGACTGGCGGAGGCGATTGAGACAGCCAGGGGGGGATCTTCCAGCCGGCTCGCTCCGCCCGCCCTTGCCGGTAGAGCGTCCGGGGGCTGTGCCGCTCTCCAATGCCGAAGCAGGGCCTGTGGTTCTTAGACCAATTGCAGCCTGGAAGCTCAGCTTACAACATCCCGCAAGCGATTCGCTTTTCATGCGGCTCGCGATATGTGCCCGCAATGGATCGCAGCATCAGCGAAATCGTGCGGCTTGCGCGAGCCTTGCGGACTGTCTTTGAACAGGTGGAGGGGCAGCCGGTGCAAGTCATCGCCCCAGCTTTGGCGACAGCGCTGCCGGTGGTAGACTTGCAGCCGCTGCCTCCGGAACACCGGCATCTGGAAGTCGGGCGGCTGATCCGGGAGGAAGCCGGGCGGCCTTTCGACCTGGCCCGAGGCCCGTTACTGCGAGCTCTCTTGCTGCGCGAGAGCTCCCAGGATCACGTACTGCTGCTGGCAGTTCACCACACTGTCTTCGACGGCTGGTCAGTACTCATCTTCTTCCAGGAACTGGCAGCGCTCTACGAAGCGTCTTGCCGGGGCAAGCCGTTCCCTCTGCCCGAGCTGTCGGTGCAGTATGCCGACTTCGCACACTGGCAGCGCCAGTGGCTGGATCTTGAGGTGCCCCTTGTCCCAGCTTTCCTACTGGAAACAGCAGCTGAGCGGCAGGAAAGCCGGTGCTGGAGAAAGCCGGCAGACCGCCCGCGACCGGCAGTGCTAACATCCGGGGCAAGGGGCCAATCTTTGCTCCTGTCCCCCGAGCTGAGCGAGGCTCTCAAAGCGCTGTCGCGGCGGGAAGGAGTGACCCTGTTTATGACTCTGCTGGCAGCTTTCCAAACGTTGCTCTACCGGCAGACCGGGCAAGAAGATATAGCGGTCGGCTCAACGAAAAGCCGGTCGCAACCGGGCGGAAATCGAGCCGCTGATTGGATTCTTCGTCAACACCCTAGTTTTTCGCACCCACTTGCAGGGCAATCCCACTTTTCTGGAGCTGCTGGGGCGGGTGCGCCTGGTTGCCCTAGAGGCTTACGCTCACCAAGACCTGCCCAACGAGCAAGCTGGTAGAGGAACTGCAGCCGCAGCGGGATTTGAGTCGCACGCCGCTGTTTCAGGTATTTTTTAACCTGCTCAACTTGCAAGAAAACCGCCTGGTTTTGACCGGCGTCACCGCTGAAAACCTCCCCCATTCCCAACTGGATTCCAAATTCGACTTAACCCACAGACCCGAGAAAAGCCAGAGGGCATCCATCTGGAATTTGTTTACAGTGCCGATTTGTTTGACTCCGAGCTTCTGGCCCACCTGCGGGCCCAACTCCATCACATGCTGGAGCAAATTGTTCACAACCCCGCTGAAACAGTCACTCGGCTCTCTCTAGTCACTCCGAAAAGCTCTTGCCCTCTTGCCCAATCCCGCTCAACCCCTTTCCTTGCAATGGTTTTACCCACCTCACACCCGATGCAAGCCAGCAGGCCAAGCGCGTTCCTGAACGCTTAGCAGTTGCGGACAGAACAGAAAGCTTTACTTACGCGCAACGGAGATGAAAAAAGCAATCAAATCGCCAACAAAGATGCGGGCGCAGGGCGCAGGAAAGCAAGATATTGTTGCCATTTACGCCCACCGCAGCGCTTAGAATGGTTTTGGCGTTACTGGGAATTCTCAAAGCCGGTGCCGCTTTCGTGATTCTAGACGCCAAGTATCCAGCAGAGCGTTTGATTGACTGCCTGCGGCAGGTTCAGCCCAAAGCTTGTATCCAAATGGAAGCGGCGGGAGCGATCCCACCGGCACTGGAAGAATTTGTCACAGCATGGCGTGCCGGCTGGCGCTCCCCCAAACCGCAGCCGCGCTGCGCAACCTCTTAAAAGACTTTTCGGCTGAAGCGCCAGAAATAACAGTTGCTCCCGACGACTTGGCTTATATTGCCTTCACTTCCGGCTCCACCGGCAAGCCAAAAGGGATTTTAGGAACCCACAGACCCCTCTCCCATTTCTTGCACTGGCACACTCAGACCTTCGCTCTCAGCGAGTCCGACCGCTTCAGCATGCTGTCCGGACTTTCCCACGACCCCTTGCTGCGGGATATCTTCACGCCGCTGTGGAAGGGCTGCACCTCACTCATCCCCGATCCAGAAAAGATAACAGCTCCCGGCAGGCAGGCTGACTGGATGAGCCAGATGCGGATTAGCGTCGCTCACCTGACACCGGCAATGGGACAGCTCTTGAGCTTTAAGGCACCGCTCGCGGAACACCGACCTAGGACAGGCCGAACAATCACCCATTCCCAGCGCCCAGCGCCTTGCGACCATCAACGCTCGTGCCTTCTTTGGCGCAGATGCGCTCACTTGTCGGGATGTCGCTTTGATGCGCTCCTTGGCTCCCTCCGTCACTTGCGTCAACTTCTATAGAGCCACAGAAACGCCTCAGGCAATGGCATACTATATCGTGCCCACTGAGGGAACAGCAGACAGCGCCAAACAAACAGAAACAGAAAAATCCCCAAATCCCCTAATCCCGGCCCCCCATTCCCAATTCCCAAACCCCTATCGAATTCCCGCCGGCAGAGGCATTAAGGATGTTCAATTGCTAGTTTTAAACCGGGAACAGCAGCTCGCCCTTTTGGCGAACTGGGAGAGATTTATGTTCGCACCCCCTACTTGGCATTGGGATACCTGGGCTCACAGGCTCTCAGCCGGCAGCGATTTGTTACAAATCCGTTTACTTTAACAGCGGCTGACCGGCTTTACAAGACGGGGGATTTGGGGCGGTACAGTCCAGACGGAACTGAAGCGAAAAGCCGGTCGTGCGGGCAGCCACGAGGGTCTGCCCCTACAGGTGAAAATCCGTGGCTTCCGCATTGAGCTAGGAGAAATCGAGGGGGCTTTAGCTCTCCACCCGGCTGTGCGGCAGGCAGCAGTCAGGGTTTGGGAAGACGCAACGGGTGAAAAGCGTCTTGTGGCCTACGCTGTCCCGCAGCCAGAGTTCGCACCGGCTTTCCTCGCGAGCTGCGCCGCTTCCTCTTTGGAGTTGCTGCCCGATTACATGGTGCCTAATAGCCTGGTGACGCTCAAGGAACTGCCGCTGACACCCAACGGCAAGATAGACCGGCGGGCGCTGCCCTTCCCGGACACAGAACGCCCGGAGTTGGAAGCAACTGCCGGTGCGCCCCAAGATACTTTGGAGCTGCAGCTAGCGCAGATTTGGCAGGAGGTTTTGGGCATTAGACCTGTGGGGGTAAAGGACAACTTCTTTGAGCTATTGGGGCACTGGCTGCAGCTGTGCGGCTGTCCTCTAAAATCCGCGAGGTGTTCGGTAAAGAGCTTCCCCTGCCTGCTATCTTCCAGGCACCGACGGTTGAGGAACTGGCTCTTGTTCTCCGCCAGCAAGGATTCTCAGCGCCAGAGGAATCGCTGGTGCTGCTGAGTTGCCCTGAAAGGGGGGGCGGCAGCAAACCCCCTGTGTTCTGCATTTACGGAATATTGCTCTATTACGATTTGGCGCGTCACCTCGATGCCGACCGGCCAGTTTATGGGGTGTACCTGCCGGATGAAGTTGACCTGCTGACAGCGGACTTGCCAGAAAAACAGCTTGCCGCCTTAAGCAATGTGCCGCAGCTGGCGAGTCGCTACCTCAAACAAATACGAACTCTCCAGCCTGAGGGGCCCTATTTTCTGGCCGGCGAATCGTTTGGAGGCTTGGTGGCGTTTGAGATGGCGCAGCAGTTGCGGGCGCAAGGTGAGACAGTCAGTCTTTTGGCTTTGCTTGATTCTCTAGTTCCGGGCGATAGGAAACAATTGCCATTAGCTGAGCGGCTTTCTCTTCATTTGCATAATTTTTCACGAGAAGGACTCTCCTACGCTCTCAACAAGGGTTGGCGGAGGCTTTCATTAAGCTTGCATAAGCTTCTCGGTATCACCGGCAGGATTTATGGCAAGTTTGACGGTGGCAGCCGGCGGGACGGTGGGGCGGGTTTGTCAATATATCTGGCTGCGCGGCAAAGGGTTCGGGCGAACCCGCCCCTGCGGCTGCTGAGGTTGCCCTGAAGGGGGGCACAGCGCGATGTCCGCCAGATGGTTCGCCGTCAGGCATTCACAAACTACGCACCGCAACCCTACCCGGGCAAAATGGTTTTATTCCGGGCGATGGAGCGCAATGAATTTGACCCCTATTACGCTGACCCGGAATTGGGGTGGGGCTTGTTTGCGGCTGGAGGATTGGAGGTGCACGACGTTCCAGGCGACCACACTGGGATTTTGAAAGAGCCGAACGTACAGGTTATGGCTGCAAAGTTGAGGGCTTGTTTGGAGCGAGCGGAGATGGCAGCAACTTTCAGGGGTTAGGGGTTAGGGAATTTTGGATGCCCGGATGCATGGATGCCCGGATGCATGGATGCCCGGATGCCCGGATGCCCGGATTGGAAATTGGGGATTGGGCATTGGCGATCCGCAGTCGGGCTTCGTCCTAAAAGAGCCGGTAAATGAACCCGCTACCGGCTCTTTTGCCAAAGGAATTGTTGCGGGCTCTGCCGCCGGTGGGGGCAGTCTCCGTGGGTGGCCTGCCCCTACCCCCCAGCTGGCGCCGGTCGCGGAGCGGGCGCAATTGGCCCCCCCCTGCGGCCCCTACCGGCACCGCCCCCCTGGGGCCTTCCCCTACGCATTTTATAAATTACGGTTAATTGGTTATAATAAATTTATTGGCTGCTACGTCCGGCATGTTTCCCTACAAGCCTACTTTCTGATATCCGCTTTTATAAATGATGAGTATTCAACAATATTATAAAAAATGGCGTGTCGCCTCGGGCTGTCGCTGCGTGCGGTTCAGCCCGGGCATTTAGTTGGGCGCTATTTGCGAACCCGACGTTTGGTTTTTTCGTTCCAATAGGCGGTGATAATTTCTGGGTTGGGGGGGCCGGCAAGACAGACAACTGTTAACCCTCTCAAAACATCAATATATTTATAATAAGGAGTTTCCCGCAAGCTCCGGTCATTGAGGGTATAGAGCGTTGCCCCTCTGCTGAATCCCTTGCGCCCATACATGAGGGCAACCTGAATCATGGCATTACTGATTGCCCGCTGCTGCTGCCTCCTCTGCAAATGATTTATGTCTTTCCAGCGCTCTACTGTTAGCAGGCTGCCGATTTCGCTCTTATGGCCATCAGTTTCGACTATGCGAGTGATTTTTCTGTTGGCGTCCATTTTCATTACCTCAACTTCTGAATTCATCTGAAAAAACTTGCAATAAGTTGATATAATGTAGGTCTAATTGATTAGATTTGTTGATAAATTTTAAGTTTTGTTAACTACTGTTTTATTTTGTTAAAAGGGCAGCCGGTTAGGCTTTCTGACGGCCTTTTGCCCGGAGGGGATGAGCGGGTGTGGCGGGGGGCTTTTCCAGAACGGGCGGATACGAGAGAGTGCGGACACAGCACAAAGAGCGCTTCACGTGGCTGGAAATAAATCTCCAGAGTGGGAGAGAGTTTGCCACTGGTTTTTAGCTCGGCGACGCCCTCCTCACACAGCTTTTCACCGATCTATATAAAAAGTTTTCCCAGAATTGTCTGAGTGTTAACGCCGGCACTCTCCGTCACGAGTCAGCGATTGCTCGCCGCCGATCGAGAAACGACGCCTGTGGAGCGGTAGGGTTCCAAAGCGCCCGCGACTGACCGGCACAATAGTCGGGGAAAGCTTCCCGCTGGCGTGGTGAAACTGCCGGTTTTGCCCAACTGTGGGCCGTGCTGTTTGCACCGCGTGCGCCTGTCAGAAAGCGGGCCTAATTGTTGCCCCCCCTCGCCCGGAAGCGGGGGTAAAAGTGCCGGTGAACTGGCTGTTATTCGGATGCGCCGGTGGCTCGATTCAGGCAAATGGCCAGCACAGAACCTGCCGGCTATCGCAACTCGTGCCTCCAGTGCCGGCGGCGCATTAGCCCATTGATGGCATGGGACAGTTAGCCAAAAACCAGACCCGGGGTCATATGCCCAACACCACCTGCCACTGTCGCTGGTGCCAAGCCAGGTTTAGCTTTTCCACCCACGCCCGGGGATACTTGAAGCGCTTGTATTCCCGCGCCAGCAGACCCTTCCATTCCATAAGCTCCTCAAGGGTGGCACACTGGCGAATCCGCAACTCCAGCTTCAAAAGCCACTCGCCCACCTTGCGATAGCTGACAAACACCGACAGCATGTGCCACCGGTGCACCAGAATCACGTAATCTTTCTTTACGATTCGCCGAATCTGGGACACCGGGATATCCGTTATCTCGGCGATCACCTGTGGGGTGATATCGAATTCTTTGGGGTTGACCTTGTGGTAGATTGTAGTTAAATTTGACATATTTTTTGTTATTTTTGGCCACCTAGCGGCTCCTTTGGGCCCGGGTGGTTCTTTTTTTCCTCCCTTTAATATAGTATACTATATATCCAACAACGTCAAGGGGGTGGGGAAGTTTTTTTTCAAGGCGCAGGAAATGCAATAATGAAAAAGGACTGTACGCTGGGCTAATTTAAAGTGGCCGGTAGAGGAAAGACAAAATTCACACCTGACGGATTGCGGGCTATTGGTGCCATCCTCACTGAAGCAAGAGAGGCCAAGGGCTGTAGCCTAGCGGAGCTAGAGCGTGCTGTGCGAGAGTTTGAAGCCAGACTGCATGGTGTGGGCTCAGAGGCAGGCGAGGATAGCGCCTTTGGGGTATCGGCTTCAACGATCAACCGATACGAAAACGGTTTTGTCAAAAGACCGTCCCTGCCGACTATAGATATTTTGCTGAAAGTGCTGCAGCCGGTTAACGCTCACACCGGCAAACCCTACACCCTAGAGGAAGTGGTAGCACTTGGCCTGGGCCAATCAATGAATAGCGGATAGGGGATAGGGGTTGGGGGATAGGGGTTGGAGAGTGAGGTGCCCGCACCTCAGACACCGACCGCCGCACCGCTGAGCCCCGGCGGCACATAACACCTAAGTTGCACATCTGTGCGGGAAGCTTTTTCCTGAGATGCCGGCACCTCGGACACCTAACACCTGCCACCTAACACCTAACACCTAACACCTGTTAATTCTCCCGCTTCTGCCGGGGGCCATTTTTCCCAAACTTGCTTTCTTGCCAAGAAGAGCCCATTCCTTGGAGAACGCCCCTGGCGATCAAGCCAATCCCCCGCCCAATCACTTGCGTCAGCACGTAGACGACGCCGGTGCCGAGAAAGGAAACCGTCTCGCGGAGGCGAGGCGCGACCGCATCGCGGCTTTCGAGCGCGAGCGTCACTGCCAGCCGAACCCCCTTAAGCTGCCCTAACTCCTGACGCCGAGGGGCGTAGATATCGATTTTGGCGATCCCGCGATAGTCGAGTACCAGCAGCAAATAGCGGCTTTCAAAAATCGCCGCCGGTTCCCCGATATATTTTTGCCGGCGATATTTCCAAGACAAATTGTTGCGGAACTTTTCAATCGAGCGGGTAGAAATCCAGCGCCGGTCATAAAAACCCTGCTTAATCTCCTCCACATCGGGAAAATGATTCAGCAGCGGCTGCACCACCGCATTCGCCACTTGAATCACCAAATTGTGCAGCAAAAACTCAACTCGCAGCATCGCTTCCGGGCTGCCGGCGGGGTAAGCCGCGCTGTCGAGCCTTAACGGGGTTTGAAACAGCAGATGGGAGAATAGCTCGACAAGCAGGGGGATTTTATCCAGAATCTCCTTCCCGACAATCTCGGCGTCTTGCAGCAGAACCGGCACCACTTCTATTTCCCGATTGCCGGCGAGCAGCGTATAGTATTTGCCAAAAAACTCCACAGTTGCCATTTGCCACAAATCCAGCACAATGGCAGACCGTTTCTCGCTCAGCTGAGGCAGCTGCACTTGGGAAAACCGCAGTTCATCGAGTATCTCCTGTAACTGGCGCAGGACAGTTGACAGCAACTCCCGTTTTTTTTCTGCCCGTAAAATATCGATTTCCAGCGCCAAATCCGTGAGATTGGGCAGATTAGAATCCAGCTTGGCGAGGCTGGCTTCAAATAATTCAGATTGCAGAGCCCTAAAACTAATTTCCCCAGCGGGAGAGCGCACCGGCAGCCCGCCCGCAACCGCTGCGCCCAGTGAGGACTGTTCGCTTTCTTCCCGCATTTTGGCCGGTAGAGAAGAATCTTTCTGTTTCTGTGGGAGCGTTACAGGTGCCGGTTGGGCGTCAGGCGCAGCCAGCAGGTTTTTCACGAGCCAGCGAGCCGCCCGGAGTTCGCGCCGGCGTCCGGAGAGGACAGCCCGATCCAGGGAATTGAGCGCCGGGTTTTGCAGTTCGGCGCTCACACCGGCAATAGCGGCTTCAATGTGCCGCAGCCCAGACTTTTGCAGGTTGCGGCGCAGAAGTGCCAGTGGGTGGCTCACAGAGAGTTGAGTGTTCAATGGTGACGGCTTGCGCCGGAGAGCGGGCACCTGACCCCAATAAGTTTGGCCACGGGCCACCTGACGGATGGCTGCGATCAAGTCAGCCGGCGCGGTGCCTTTCGGGCAGTAACCCTTAACACCGGCTTGCTGCGCGGCTTTTAGCAGTGCGGGTTCAGTTACGGAAGTGAGCAGCAACACCGGCACTTGGGGATAGTGGGCGTTGAGATGCTGGCAGAGGGCCAGTCCTGACAGGTTGTGAGCGGCTTTGCGGCCCGAGGCCCACTCCAGAATCACCAAGTCGGCACCGAGGTGGGGCGGTGTTGGGGCGGAAGTTGGTGCCGGTTCGATGGAGTCAGCCTTTTCCTGTGGGAGACGCTCTCCGAGCCGCTGCAGAGCTTCTGCCCCGTCTTGAGCCTCTGCCACCACTTGCAGGTCGGGAAACTGGGCGCACAGGGTAGCGAGACCGATCCGGAAGATGGGGTCATCATCAATCAGCAGCAGTTTCAAGGAGCGCTCGCTCATCAGACTGGCATTTGGGGATTGGGGACTGGAAAGCGGAGGAAATAATAATTATCAATTATGAATTCTGAATGCTGAATTCCTTGAAAATTCATAATTGAGCGTTTTAAATTTTCCCGAACCCCCAACGCCCCTAAAAGCTGATAGCTGACAGGTAATTTTACTGTGGGGGAGCGTATGACTCGGCTGGGGGATAATAGGTTTCGGCGGAGGGGGAATAGGATTCCGCTGGGGGATAATAGGTTTCGGCGGAGGGGGAATAGGATTCCGCTGGGGGATAAGAGGTTTCAGCTGGGGGGGATTCGGACTCGACTGGAGGGGAAGAGGTCTGAGCTGGATCGGTTTCCGCCGCCGCAGCCGTTTCCTGCGCCCGGAGGGCATCTCGCTCAGCAGACCAGCGGGCGATTCCCTCCTGGGCTTCGTAGTAGAGGGCCCGACCGTAAGCAATCTGGGAGGCGATTTGAATCGCTTCCGAGAGGCGGCCTTGAGCGGCCAGCTTCGTGGCTTCATTGAGCTTGGGCCGGTCTTCCGCGATTTGAATTTGGGCCTTCCAGTCAGCGATTGCCGCCCGCGCCTGTTTGTAGAGGGTTCTCTTGGAGCCAATCTTTTCAGCGGTGCGAATGGCGTTGCTGAGATTGCCCTGCTTAGCCAGCAATCGGGCTTGGTCTAAGACCGGTTGGTCTTCCAGGGTTTGAATCCGTTTGTCCCATTCGGCGATCAGGCTTTGTGCCTCGCCCCGCAGCGGACGCCCCGGGGCGACTTGTCCCGCCTCAGCGATGGCCGCCTTCAATGCATCAACTGTTCCCGCCGCTGCCAGCAGTTGGGCGCGCACTACATAGGGGCGGTCCTTAGCGTCAGCCAGTTCCTTGCGCCACAGGGCAATCAGCGTTTGGGCTTGGATGCGCTTGGGGCGATCGGGCCCGATCGTCTGCGCTTGGTCTATGGCCAGCTGGAACGTCACCCCTTGGCCCACACCGGCCACGGTACTTGCCACCTGTAGCTGGAGCAGGTCTTGCAGTTGCGCTTGCCAGTCAGAAATTTTTGCCTGGGCTTGCTTGTAGAGGGGGCGGTCGGGGGCGAGCTGGCGTGCGGCGGCTTGGGCTTCCAGGACAGATGCCATAGTGGTGAGCGGAGGCTGAGTTAACACCATTATATCTGGGACAAGCATCTGAGCCCGGCTCAGCTGCATAAAGTCTTGGGCTTCGGCGTAGAGCGTGGAGTCTGAAGGGACGCGCTTGGCTATTCCGATCGCCCCCTCTAAATCCCGCTCTTTCAGCCGCTTGGCGGCCATATCGAGCAACTTGCGACTCCATTTGGTAATATCAGCTTGCGCCGATGCGTAGGCGTAGGTTTTCGGGCTGACTTTGCGAGCCATCGCCAGAGCCTCCTCCAAGTCAGCCGGCGTGTCGTACCAAGCCACATCCCGCGCCTCTCGCAGCTGCTGCCAGGCTCGTTTTTCCACCGTAATTTGCTTGAGCAGCTCGCCCATGCGTTGCTGCCCCCAGTATTCATTGCGCAGCCGCGACAGTTCCTGGGTGTAGTTTGTGGCTTGCTCCCACTGCCGCGCTTTGATTGCCTGTATGGCTTTGTTGTGAATGGCCATACCTTTGTCCCAGTCCTTTTGCCAGGTGGCAACCGTCGCTTTAGCCTCGGCATACACAGAGCTGCTTTCAGGAATGTTGGCGACAATATTAATTGCGCCGTTGAGATCCCCTGTCTCCATCTTTTTGGTGGCCACTTCCAGCACCCACTTTGACCATTCGTCCTCGAAATCTTTGGCCTGCGAGTGGAGCGGGTGGTCTTTTGGCCAGTTCTTGACGAGTTCGAGCCCCTTAACCAGCTGCTCTAGCTGGCGGGTGGCTGCCGCCAGCTGGGCGCACTGGAGCCGCTCCATGTCAGGCGCTAGGGGCGAGATTTGCTTGCAGTTGACGGCAGGCGGCATGGTGATTAGCCAGAAAAACGCGCCGCCGGCTGTCCCCCCAAACACGAGGAGCACACTCAGCCATAAGAGTGACCACCCCCAATCCTTCCGTCCGGGCAGGCTTTGAGCGGTTGGCTGATCAGTCTGAACGGGATTAATCGTATCTGTACTTGGTTTTGGCATCGCAGCAGTGGATGGGTTGTTGCTAGCTCTTGGCCGAAGCACCGGCACGCGCCTGCGCCGTCGCATCCGGAATCGGCGGACTGCGGGTAAACGGGATTGTTCAAATTGTCTGTTCGCCATCGCTTGCTGCCTTTCCCTGCAATGCTCCGTTTTTGCCTGACTGTCTTAAGGAAGCTGGCGGTTTGCTGGCGGTTGTGCCGCAAGCATTGCAGCAATCTGACGTCACCTCAATACGCAGTTTATAAAGCTGAGTATCCGGAGAGTTGATTGGGCCGCTGCCGCTTCCCTGTTTCAGCATGGCCCCTGAAGGGCCACCTCACTCAATCGCTGCTCGTTACTTGTGAATCAAGAAGCCGTTTGCCGTCCTATTATAGGGTCGCGCCCGCGCTTTTGGAACCTGCTGGCCTAAATTCTTCCCTGACAACCGCAGGGGCTTTCCGGCGGAAAGCCCCTGCTGTTGCTTCCTTGTTTTTTCACGCTCAACTCCAAAGAAGACGGACTGCTTGCTTGTAAGAGCCAAACCCTCTCCCTACGGCGACACGCAGGTGGGATCTGGCACCTGGGTGCCGCTGGGATGGCGACCCGCGCTGCCATTGGCTCCGGGGGACTTTGGCGGTGGTGCCGGCTCTGCGGCTCTTGGGGCTGCTGGCGCAGAGATCGCCGCACCAAGAGCCGCACCAAGAGCCGGCACTGGGGCGGGTGCGATTTCAGTGCCGTAAAAGTCAATCCGATAGTCGGTGATTTTCACCCCGGTTTGCTGCTCGAGTTTCTCAATCAGGTCTTTTGGCAGTTCCACATACACGTCCACAATCCGATCTGTGTCCCGACAGTGGATGTGGCTGTGGGAGTCGCTGATGTTGCCGTACAAGCGTCCCTCGGAGCGCTCCACACACTCAATTATCCCTCGATCGGATAGCGCCTCTAAGTTCTGGTACACTGAGGTGTGACCGATGGCCTTGCCTTGCTGATTTAAGCGGTCGTATATCTCTCGCGCCGACAGGTGTTCATGGGCTTGCCAAAGCAGTTCCAGTATGAAGCGGCGCTGGCGAGAAAGGCGCATACCCAGGCTCTGGCAACGGTTGAGAGCATCTTCTAATGTGCGAATTGGTTTCACAGCTACCGCCTCATTTTTCATTCTTGTTTTTTCATATACCGTTTATTAGTCGCTGACCGACCTTTTTCTCGTTCATTTTATCCTAGGATTTTTAAGGCCGTCTGCCAAAGGGCGCTTTCTTTTGCTGCAACCTGGCACCTCCGTGCTGGCGCAGTGCTGCTGTGCCCTCTCCCTGACTCGCGAGCGAGCGCGAGTGCCTGCCTCGGGTGCCGGCTCTGGCTGCTCTCTGATAGACTGCATGGAAGCGACTAATCTTGTTTTCCCGGCTCTACTTCTCTCCCCCCTTTCAATGGCCATCACGATCGCGATCGATTCTCAGTGCTTGCGCAATTTGGATCTCTCACCGGCTCAATCCGCGATTGACCAATTGCTCCACTCCCAGCCCAAAGCCGCCCCCGAACAGCTGCTGCGCTTTGAGATTGACTGTCCCACCGAACCAGACGACCCGCGCGAACTCTCGGAAATCCCTGAGGTGCGTCTCTGGTTTATTCGCTTGGACGCCCGCTATCCCTGGCTGCCGGTGCTGCTCGACTGGCAAGCCGGTGAGTTAGCCCGCTACGCCGCTATGCTGGTTCCCCACCAGTTCCACCGCACCGAGGGCATTCAGTTCAACCCAGAAGCTTTGGAAATCTTCTTGATGCAGAAGGTTTTTGCGAGCGCAGACTGGCTCGGCAGGCAGGGGGTCCCCAGCCAATCCAAGCTCCTCTCTATGGCTAAGATGCTCGGCTACGACTTGGATGATTCCTTTTTTCAACTGATTTTATAATAACAATTCTCAATTAACCCAACAAGCATGGCCGTCTCCCCCTCGCCACACTTGATAAAATAATATCCGCTAAAAACCCACTCAAACAAGCCGCCGGCCCTACAATCCGGTTAATTGCTTATATTAATTTTCCCGTTTTATTCGCCTAAAACGAGTAAGACTGCTTTTACAAATTAGAAGTATTCAAACAAAATTGACATCCTGTCAATTCTGCCAGCTCAGCCTGGGTTTTGCTAGGGGAAGGGCATGGAGGATCGGGCATGGCGCATGGGGCATGGCGCATGGCGCATAGGGCATGGCGCATTGAGCAAAACATTCAATCCCCGATCCAAAATCCTTGCATCCAAAATCCGGGCATCCAAAATCCTTGCATCCGGGCATCCCCAATGCCCAATGCCAGCCTGATATTATAGCAAGTTTTCCTCTAGCAGCTGCGCAATCATTGCGGTTCTGGAGCTGACACCCAGTTTGCCGAACATGCGGCGCAGATGAGTGGCGACTGTCCAAGGGCTGATGTCAAGTCTCTTGGCAATAGATTTGTTAGGAAGACCCTGTGACACTAATCTGGCAATCCCCAGTTCGCGGGGGCTGAGTCTAATTTGACTCTTGGAGCTGGGTTTGCAGCGCACAAGGCAGTAACGTGTCCCATCAATATTAGACTCAAAGATAACCTCCTCTACTGTCTCCTCAGTTCGCTGAAGCAGTTTTGCCGGCGATCCAGCGTCAACTTGCTTGAGGAGATAGTTCAGCATTTCTTGGGTACTCATTGCCTTTCCTGGTTTTTGGGGTTGTACCTACAACTCTGATTGCGTGATTTCACGTAGCCTTCCGGGAAGGACGCCCAAATTTTATAAATGCTTAACAAAGGCTTACGGAAAATACGGAGTTTATGAGAGCGTTTTGCTACATACAACTTCAACGCTGGCGGCAGCCTGCCTTGGGAGAGGGGTCAGAGGTGAGGGGGATAGAGGGGAGAGAGATTTTTATTGTGGGTTGCCGGCTGCCGGTCGTCGAGGCACCGCCGGCGCTTAAAGCAGTGAGTTTCAATCCCGTTTCCGGGATTCAGCTGGCCAAATATCTTCTCCTCCTACCCCCTGCTGAAATCATTATCGCATTGATATGGGCTTCTTTGCACAACCGGGATGCTCCCTGAAGCTCAACCGAGCGACCGCAAGTTTCAGCTCTGCAAGACCTCCGGTTAGGAGTAAAATATTATAACAGATGAATTGACTTTTGTCAAGTCTAGCGTTAGAGAGTGTGGCCAACGAATCTGCGCCCGCCGGCATCCTGGGAGCGAGAAAGTCCAGCAGCGCCACCCGCCGAGAGTGAAAAGCTCTCCGGGGGTGCCGGTGGGGGCGTCCCACCGGCAGCAGAGCCGGCCCGCCCTTGGGCCACTGCGGCGAAGCTCCTTGGGGGAGTGGGGGGCAGAAGGGGGAGCAGGCGCACTCACTGGAAAATTGGTATGTATCTAAGTTGTAGGATTTGGGCGCTGATATTGTCACGGTAGAGAACACTTGCTGGCCAAGCTGACCGGGCCGGCGCGATACGACCGGCGGGGAGAGCCGGTCAAGAGTCGGGCGGTGAAGCGTGTCTCTTTGCCTCCTTCTTATTCTGTGCTTTGTTGTTGCATTTGTTGTCCGCTTGTTGTCCGCTCACTGCCCAGAGTCGGGCGGTGAAGCGTGTCTATTTGCCTCCTTCTTATTCTCTGCTTTGTTGTCCGCTTGTTGTCCGCTCACTGCCCTCGTTCAGGTAGAGTGATCTCGATCTCGCAACTGGGTGACGAAAATCTTTCAGGAGGGAGTTGACAGGTTTGGGAAGAAGCGTTATATTGTGTGTGGGTTACGAAAAACAGCGTAACTCTTTTCGCAGTCTGAATGGCTCTAGCAAAAGGCAGAGGTTTACAGAAGGTTGAGCAAAAGGCTTTTAACTAGGTGGAGCAGTAGGCCATGCGTTCTGGTCTGCCGCTCAGGATTTCGAGAAGGTAGAATTGTCGCAAACAACAACTAGCACATCCTTTACAAGTAAGATGACCCCCCCTAATTTAGCATTTTTACAAGGCTTGAAGATTTGTTTCGGAAGAGATAAAACCCGCTGCTTTTCTAGCAGAGATGGAATTGATTTGTACGTCAAGATCCCCCTCCTCGGAGAGCAATCAACTAGCCATTACCCAAGCGAAGTGGTAAAACTATACAAACAGCAAGGTTTTCATCTGTTGGAAACAGACTCGCAGTTGATTGGGGCTTTGGCGCAACCAATAACCTATCCCCTCGCCGAACCTGTCTATAACATCTACCTGAGTTTGCTGGAACTGACCCGAGGCTGGAATTTATATCGAATTTGGAACTATGTACCCTACATTAATGATGAGAGCGGGGGGCTGGAAAACTATAAATCCTTCTGTCAGGGGAGATCGCTAGCGTTTGAAAAATTTTATGGAGCAGACTTCCCTGTAAAATTGCCTGCAGGAACTGCCGTAGGCATTGCCGATGACACCTATGTGATATACTTCATGGCGGTGAAAGAAAATATCATAAATGTAGAAAATCCCGAACAAGTTTCAGCCTACTACTACCCGCCTCAGTATGGGCCGCGTTCACCCAGCTTTGCCAGAGGGACTGTGATCACACGCAATGGCAAGCGTATTGGTTACCTGTCAGGAACAGCCAGCATCAAAGGTCATCAGTCTGTGGGCAAAGGCGATATTTGCCAACAGTTTGACATCACGCTCGATAACATGGGGCTGGTGTTTGAACGTAAGGGCTTTAACCGTGGACTCCCAGACCCGACGCTTTACGCTCGCGCCTTCACTATTTACCTCCGCAAGCTTTCCGATCTGCCGGTCGTTCAACAGATGGTTAAGAACACTTTCGCGGCTTCTGATTCTATCATCTATTTGCATTCGGATATATGCCGGTCAGAGCTGGACATTGAAATTGAAGCCACCATCACTGAAAAGTAGCCACCATCACCGGACTGCAATTGATATGTCCAACCTCATCCTTTGTCACTGCTAAAAACAAGATGGAATTTGGTTTACAATTTTTTCCGGATGTTAGCCCTCAACAAAAGTCTGGAGCGCAGTATTTTAACGAAGCTCTCCATCTGGTCAGTCTCTGTGATGAACTGGGCTACACCCATGTTCGTATCGTCGAACACTACTTCCACCGATATGGCGGATACAGCCCCAATCCGATCGTTTTTCTAACAGCTGCGTCCCAACGAACTCAAAAAGCTCGCCTGATCACTGGAGCCGTGTTGCCGGTCTTCAACAATCCACTCAAACTGGCGGGCGAGATTGGCATGCTGGATGCCATTTCCAACGGACGTTTGGAAGTTGGTTTTGCGCGGGCATTTCTGCCCCATGAATTTGCCCGATTCAGGATTAATTTGAACGAGAGCCGCGCCCGCTTTGAGGAGGGGATGGAACAGGTGCGTCGCCTGCTGGAAGAAGAGAATGTGACGATGGAGGGTCAGTTTCACCGCTTTGAGAGCGTTACCTCTTTGCCCCGTCCCACTCAAACTCCCCGTCCTCCGTTCTGGGTGGCTGCTCTGGCAACGCCAGAATCTTTTGTGGCTGCCGGTCAGAAGGGTTATGGAGTAATGGCAATTCCTTTGGCCGGCGGGAAAATGGCTGAGCTAATCAAGCTCTATCGAGATGCCTGGAAGTCGGCTGGTCATCCAGGGCAGGGCAGGGTAATGCTGGCTTTTCACATGTTCTGTGCGCCGACGGCAGAGGAGGCGATCGCGATTGCTCGTCAACCCTTGAATGACTATTTGGAATCTTTGGTAGAAGCCGCTTCTGATTGGGTAATGAATACCAGTTCGGCGGACTATCCCGGCTACGACAAGATCGTCGCTGGACTGCAGCAGGAAACTTTTGAATCTCAAGTAGAGAAGGGAGCCGCTTGGATTGGCACACCCGACCAATTGCGGCAGACGATCGTCCGCTACTATGAACAGGTTGGGGGGTTTGAAATTGCATCTATTCAGGTGAACTTCAACACCATTTCGTTAGAAAACGCCGCCGCCTCTATACGACTGTTTGCCAGAGAAGTTATGCCCCACTTTACCAGCTGGAAAACAGCCGTGACAGCCGGGGGTTAAAATCTTGACTTAGCTAACGCCGAACTGCGATCGGCGCTGGAGATCCCCGATCAGAAATTGCGCGGGTTGCCGTGGCATATAGCGAGTCTAAATCCTTTGGACAATTCCTGTAATGCCGGTGGCACTGGCACTACGAAATCGGGGTTATGAAATTTACACAAATGATTTAAACGCGCTATATACAAACTGCTATAGCACGTTGACGGCTCTAGGAAGATACAGGTGCTCCATCTTTTGCTTTCTGGGATTACAGCATAGAACTGTCGCGGCGATTTCGCGCTTTAAAAATCTGGCTGCTGCTGCGCTATTACGGAGTGGAGCGCATCCGTGCCGCCATTATTGAGAATAACAATCTCGCCGACTACTTCGCCGAATGCGTCAGCGCGTCAGAGGATTTTGAACTGCTCGCGCCAGTCGAGTTAAGCATCTGCTGCTTTCGCTACGTGCCGCCTTCAGAGCGCCCTAAACTCCAGTCAGCTTCCGAAACAGAGCGCCAGCAAATCAACGCCGAACTCGACCGGCTCAACGCCCGTATCTTGTATGCGGTGCAGCGCAACGGAAAAGCCTATCTCTCCAATACCACTATATGTGGGCGGTATGCCTTGCGTGCCTGCGCTGTCAATTTCCGCACTACCCGTGCCGACATCGACGCTATTCTCGATATCGTGCGCGACACGGCACGCTCGCTGTCAGCTACGCACAGCAAAGATTACTGCTAGATTACTGCTCGCCCACAGGAATTCGGTGGGGCGGGGGGGATAAATTCTAGCGTTTTTCATCCTTTGTGAGGTGCTGAGAAACCCGGTTTCTTTAAGAAACCGGGTTTCCAGATGCATCCTCGCTGCAACTGAAAACCGCTTGACTTAGAATCAGCACATAAAATATTATGCAATTCTAATGGCGAGACTCTTCCCCCCAGCCGCCCTCTACGCCGGCCCCCACCGCAGATTCTCTACTGGGCCGGCAGATAAGCGAGCGGGTTCTGGGGTTCCTGTCCGGGGGGGTGGATCTCGAAGTGCAAGTGGGGGCCGGTACTCCTGCCGGTGGTGCCCATCTCAGCAACTTGCTGGCCTTGCTGGACTCGATCGCCTTCTCGCACCAGAATCCGGTCGTTGTGAGCGTAAAGCGTGACACTGCCATCGGGATGCTGAATCTCGACGAGATTGCCATAACCGCCTTCGTTCCAACCGGCATAAGTGACAACACCGTCAGCGGCGGCGACAATGGGCGTGCCAATCGGGGCTGCAATGTCAATCCCCCGGTGCATGCGCCCCCAGCGCCAGCCATAGCCAGAGGTGAACTCTCCAAGTGCCGGCCAAATAAACCCACTGACAGCAGCCCCTTGAGGCAAGTAGGTTTCAGGGGCGCTCAGGGGAGGTAACTCCGGAGAAACACTTTCCAGCGGAATCAGTCTTTCATACGCTCGCCAACCGAGCGGTGCCGTTGCCAACTCCTCCCCTGCCGGTGGAACGGCTTCAGTTTCAGACACCTGGGCTCGGTTCTGTTCCCGCAGCCTTTGCAGATCCGCCTGCAAGCGCTGGGTGTGTCGCCTGAAACCGAGATCGGAACTGACCGGCTCTGGAAAATCGCTCTCCGGGGCTTCCGTCACTTGCGCAACGGCGGCGGGGGACTGACCGGCATTGGAATAGATTTCAGTGCTGTTTTTGTGTTCCCGATACTTCTGGCGGAGATTGGCAATTTGGGCTCTTACGTTCTGAACGCAATCCGGGGTTGCCGGTGCGGACACCGCCGGCTGAGCGCAGGTGAGCTCAACCTGCGTCAGGGTGCTGCTGCAGCCCTCGACTTCAGGCACTTCTAGCGCCTCAGACCGGCTGTCGCTGAGGGGGGGGATCTCGGCCACTGTTTCTCCGGGCTGCACTCCGTGCGGCGCGGGGTTGGGGGCAGACTCAGCCCAGTCCCCTTCTGGCGCGGTTGTCTCGCTCACCGGCACAGCGGGCGCTGAAGAGAACGCCTCTGGGGGGGCTGCCCGATGGGTCCCGGATGGAGCGGCACATTGAACGCTGGGGGCTTTCGCTGTGGGGTTGGCTGCTGTGGGAGCCGGTGCGGAAGCCCGTTTTGCCGGCTTGGCCACCGCGCTCGACACTTGTTGAGGCAGCAACAAGCTAGAGGCTCCCACGGAGATGGCCAGTCCTATCAGGGCTGCAGATTTACCTGTCTTATAGTTGCTCTCTGCAAGAACCGGCTTTACTTGTTCCACGATTGAATACTCCTGTTCTGACTACCACTTAATTGCGACTGGACAAACCAGTCGGGGCAGATGCACCGTGGAGCTGTGTGCGGGCGTCGCCTCTGTCAGGAGCGCCTATTTTACCGCCGCTCAAACCTCTACCGCTGCGCCGATCGCCACTGGTTGCTGATCGAAGCGCTTTGGCGCAATAGATAAAGAAGCTCGCCATCCAGCTAAACCGCTCAGTTTCGCTTAACTGGCTGTTCCAAATATGTCGCATTTTTGCGCACTGACTGGTGATGAAACTCCTTAAGGCTTGTGATAATTCTGAGCCGCTCCTGTGATCCAAATTACTTTTAAGTTGTGACTGGAGCGCGTTTTTTTGGTGATTTCGATCGCACGCCGGGGCGCAAAAGATGCCAGTGGGGTGGGCTCACAGCGCACCCTGCGGCTGGAATAGCAGATAAATTTCCGCGAGCGTGCTGCTGGGGCGCAAGCGGAGGGCAGGTCGCCGGTTGCGCTCCGCTTCAGTCCGCCCGTGTCCAGTGGGGCGGATTGCTGTTCATTCCTAAGGGGTGGCCAATAGCTGAAATCCTTTCCTATTCTGGGCTTTCGCAGTTGGCCGCCCCTCTAAAATTTAAACTGTGATATTTGGCACAATTCTCACCATCGAGGCAGCCGCCCACATCAACTCGAACCCAGGCGGTGTCTGGGAAGGAGGGAAAACAATATGAAGAAAATATTAATAACAGTTTTTTCTAAATCCTTGACAGCGCCGGCGAGAAGAGGAAAAGGCTTGACAGTTAACCGCAAATGTGCTGCAAAATCCAATCGGCAGCGGCGGCTAAATCTGGGGCGATGAAGTCGGGTTGTGGTGCTGGCAGATCGCCAGAGAGGACTAGCTCACCATAGCCGGTGCGCACCAATATCCCCTGGCAGCCGGCATTGTGGGCCATATCCACATCGGTGGCTTTGTCCCCCACCATGAAACTCTGGCCCAAATCCAAGTCGTGATCCCACGCCGCTGCCACCAGCATGCCGGTGTTGGGTTTGCGCGGCTGTGGTCCACCGGCTAAATTCTGGGGTAACGCCCCCTTCTGGCGGACTGGGGGCTACAGCGTGGGAAGCGGGGCAGTACCCCCGTGCCGGTCCCGACTGGTTGGTCACCAGACAGCAAAACACTTGCCGGTCGAAGTGCCGGCGCACCGCTGAGCGCGGAACCGGGGATTATAGCAGATTTCAACCGAGTGAGGTACAGATATTAGATCCCCCCCTAGCCGGGGCGGGCACGGGGACCCGCCCCTATCCCCCCAGGGGGGGGAAGAAGTGAGCCCCCCTTTTTAAGGGGGGGCAAGGGGGGATCTCCAGACTGTACTTCACCCAGATGCAAAGCGCTATAAGTGCAAGTCTCCCTTGCCGGTGGATATAGCCGGCTTCGACATTGAGTACGCCATCCCCGTCGAGGAATTTAAGGTGGTGGAACCGGCAACTCGGCTGATTGTGGACACGCCCGACCGGCAGAATCTGTGGGCGGCTCAGACTCCGCAGGGATTTGAGGGCATGGGCCATCATCGCATGGGGCATAGGGCACGTCGCTCCTGCTGCGCCGCAACGCTTGCGTATTGGGAATTGTTAATCTCCCTCGCCGGCGCGGGAATTCAGATTAATCAACCGGAGATGATATGAGGGGTGTGCCGGAATCCCTTACGGATGGCCATCGGGGGGCTTCCGAGTGTGGCAGCCCGCCGCCGAACAGTGCCGGTGCGCTCGAAAGTGGGCAGCGCGATTGATGGTTCTTGAGCCCAGACAAACTCTTTACACTCCCCAAGTTTTTCACAAACATTAACAAAACCTGAAGTGAGAGAAATTCACCGGCACTAAAACCGGTAAGAGAAATTAACAAAAATCCCTCACAAAAGCTTAGTTAAGGTGTTATAGTAAAAAAAAATGAGCCGCAAAAAGGCAAGTCAAACTAGCAGGTGCCGGTCAGGCGCTGCTAAAAGCCAAACCCACCGGCATCATCAACTGAGGAGTCAGGGGTAGATTTGAGATGGAACCAAACACCGGGGAAAATTTGCCGGCATTCCCGTCAGGCGGGACTCAGGAACTAGAGATTGGCTCCCAATGGATTCCATCGGGTTATGAAAGCGATTCCACCAAATTATTGAACTTCCCTGAAACCGATGAGGGGGCTTTTTTATTGCCCCAGTTCAGAGATCCCTCACTCCCCCAGTACCTGCTGCCCCCTCTACTAACTATCGGTCTAGATTTACTCTCATCCAGTGACAGCGGTGGCAGCAACACCGACAATATAACCAAGGACAATACGCCCACGTTTAGGGTAGACGCCTTGACGGGAACGCTGGCGCTAGTGGCGAAAGTGCGGCTGTATGCAGACGGGCAATTGGTAGGAGAAACAACAAGCAGCAATCCCAGAGAAATTACGGCAACTCCCCTGACAGATGGCGCACACAAGATAGTGGCGACTGCCTTAAATCTGCTGGGAAGTCCGCTGGCTTCTTCCGCACCGCTAACTGTTACAATTGACACGAGTGCACCCTCTCTCTCTCCTTAACAGCACCGATTGCCGGTTGGGCGCACAGTCCGACAGCGCGGCTGATTGGTTCAGCAAGCGATACGGGTGGGGGAGTTCCCAATATTCAATACTCCCTAGATGGCGGCAGTTCATCCCCAGTGCCGGTGAGTGCAGCGGGAAAGTTTGACGCAGCGATTGCTTCTAATGGGTTAGGACTAGGCAACCACAATATTGGAGTTATTGCAACTGACACAGCCGGCAACCAAACCTCACAGTCTGTGGATTTCTCTGTCACAGAAAACTTTTTAATCCGCAAACAAGGAAGCACCGGCGCTTGGGGCGGAAACCGCCAACTCTATTATACTGCATGAGCGGGAAAGTTTGCTGACAGAAACAGCAATTCCTATACAATTAGGCCCAACTACAGGATCGCGCTGGAATTTGAACTAGACGCTCAATTTGACACGACAGACAAAACATCCCTGACTGAAGACCGGTTTCAGGTGTGGCTGGTGGATACGGCATCGCCTCACTCAACACTTTTAGACGGACAGACTCCCGGAAAAGTTCTATTCTCTCTCGCCGGCGATGAGGCGGAGTTTACTCCAGGACTGGTGCGCTATAATGGGTCAAGGGTAAGCATTGACTTGACGGGTTTGCAAGAGATTCCCACCGGCTTTCTGCTGCTGCGAATTATTAACGGCGACACGGATACCGGGAGTGCCATCTCGGTGAAGAACTTGACAGATACGACAGATCCGGAAGGGGTTGCTAGCCCAATTTTTCCTGTACAGGAGAAGAAGGCTACAATAGGACCGGCACTCAATATAGGCAATCTCACTCAAACTCAGGCGCTACAGGTGAATTTGAGCGATGTGCGCCTGAATTCATCGGCAGGCTTATATACAGCTTCTTTGCAAGTTGTCAATAATGGACCGGCTGCGAGTCGGAATGTGGCTGTCAGTTTCGCTAACCTGCCGGCGGGGGTGCAATTGCAAAATGCCTCGGGAGTTGATGCCGCCGGCTTTCCTTATATTAACCTCCGCAATGCGATTCAACCCGGGGGGTTAGATGCGGGAGAAACTTCCGCGCCGGTTGAGGTTATCTTCATCAATCCTAACTTTTCCGCAGTGCCGGTTATCACTGAGGTTTTTGTGGGGGAACCCAATACTGCGCCCAACTTCTCTCCTGTGGGGGCGCTAACTGTTAAACCGGGAGAACGCCTGGAAATTCCCCTCAGTGCGACAGACGCAAATGGAGATAGGGTTATCTACTCAATTCGGTCAGACAGCCGGCTTCCCAAAGGCAAAATTACAGGCAATGGCCAGCTACTTCTCACGCCGGCACCCGATGATGTTGGCACCTATAATTTCACCCTAGTCGCCAGTGACGGGGCGCTAGAGACTCCCCAAGAAGTTACTTTAACTGTCGCAGCAGATCCAGTGACGGCAACGCGGGTTTCTGGAGTTATTGAAAATACGGCGCAAGAACCGCTTGCCGGTGTTATTATAGAATTGGGGTCTTTGCAAACTGTCACCGCAGCGGATGGCTCATTTATACTAGAAACTCCGGGGGCTTTACCTGACAATACCCTGAAAATTCGCGGCGAGGGAATTAGCGGGGATGTGACCTATCCGTTCATTGCCGAGAAGTTGCCGCTGCTATTAGAACACGAAGTTTACACAGGGGTCAACAATGTCATCAGCCGGCCTATTTATTTGCCGCCGATTGACACGGCGAATGCCGAAACAATTGAGCCGGCGGCGGATGTTACAGTAACAACTTCTAATATACCGGGGGCGTCAGTATTTGTGGCGGCTGGGTCTTTGAAAGACCAGCAGGGAAATCCCTATACAGGACAGCTTAGCATAACTGAAGTGCCGGCGGAATTAACACCGGCTGCTTTGCCATCTAACTTGCACCCCGATGTGGTAGCGGCAAATAATGTTATCTCATTTTTTGGCTTCAACTACGACACTGCTAGTCGCATTACCCAGATTGCTGATCTTGACGGTACGGCGGACTACACCTATGATGACCGGGATCAGCTGACCGGGGCCAACCACAGCAACAGCAACAATCCTGACGAGTCGTACAGCTACGATGGTAATGGCAACCGCGTCAGTTCTAGTGTGAACGGCAGTGGCTATGTGACAGGTGTCAATAACCGCCTGCAAAAAGATGGGATCTACAACTACCAGTATGATGATGAAGGGAATCTAATTCGCCGGACGGAAATTGCTACTGGAAAGGTGCGCGAGTTTGAGTGGGATTACCGGAACCGTCTCGTTGGTGTAGTGGATAAGGATGCGGCTAATGCTGTAATTCAGCAAGTGGCATTCACTTACGATGCGATGGACCGTCGAATTGCTAAGTCCGTCAATGGTGCGGTCACTCACTTTGTTTATGATGGCGATAATGTTCTGTTGGATTTCGTGGATTCTGACGGTACAGCTGGCCCCAATCAGCCGGTTTTAGACCGGCGCTACCTGCACGGGCCGGTGGTGGATCAGGTGCTGGCCCAGGATAGTGGGGCTGGTAATGTGGTGTGGCACTTAGCCGACCATCTGGGAACTGTTCGCGATTTAGCGAATAGCAGCGGCGCTGTGGTGAGCCATCTTACTTATGATTCGTTTGGGAATGTGATTGCCCAGACGAATGGTACGATTATGACTCGTTACTTGTTTACCGGGCGCGAGTTTGATGAAGAGACGGGGTTGCACTACTATCGGGCGCGGTATTATAATGGAACAGTGGGGAGGTTTTTGAGTGAGGACCCGATTGGGTTTGCCGGTGGGGATGCTAATCTGTACAGGTATGTAGGAAATTCGCCCCTCAACGCAACAGACCCGACCGGATTGCAACTCTTGTTCTCGCCCGGCCCCATTTTAGGGCCTGGTTTACGTCAAATCCTACCACTTTTTCCTGGAGCCGAAGAGTATAATAATATTAACCAGCCTTCAAATTGGCATCCCCGGTTTGGGGACTGCACAAAGAATGACTGGTATGTACTCCAACGAGAAGTTAGCGACAAATGCAAAGGACCTAACAGTGCTCGCAGATGTGTTGATGGCATGAGTACAGCCGAAGCTCTAGCAAACAAAGCTAAATTCGAGGCTTGCGCAGAAGCAAGAAGGATAATAAATGAAACATGTTATCGAGGCGGCGATCCCGCTCATCTCGAAGCCATAGAACAAGCACTTAATGGTGCTCAAAAGTGCGAACAGATAGCTAATGCGTGCACCCCCTAAATTGGAGTTACTTTATGAGCGAGTTTCAAGTCAGTGCTGAATTAGTAAAGCAAAAAATCAAAGAGGCTTTTTATGGCGTTGAATTTCCTGGAGATGAACATCTGCTTAACCCTAAGTCATTTGACGATTCAGAAATAGAAGATTTTAAAGGGAAAGGTTGGAAGCTCTGGGAAAATATTCCAGGAGAGATAATAAAATATAACTATTGCTCCCTGCCTTTTTTCAGTCCAGAAGCTTTTCTTTTTGTTTTGCCAGCGTACATGATTTATGCCCTAGATAATCCCCAGAGCAATGTAAGCGATTTTACCGTTTATAGTTTGACGGATACCAGCGATAAGTCAGAAATCCGCGAAATCTTTGCTTCAAGAGTGAGTTTATTCACCGAAATCCAGAAAGAAGCTATCGCGCTATTTTTAGAGTATGAAGCTGATCAATATGATTATCGAAGGTATCCGTCTAACCCGGCTTCTAAAGCCCTTCAAAGTTATTGGAGTAAAAAATGAAAATCCAACAGGACTCCATGCTCTCACTCAAAAATCAGGTAGCTTTGAATAAGCAAGATAATAAAAATTGCAGGAGATCCGATTTGAACGGCACTCAATTGGTGGCCGGCAGTACCTATACCTACGATGCGAAAAATCGTTTGAACAATTTGACGCACAGCAATGCTACGTCAGCTGTCGCATTCTATAATTTTGAGTATGACAGTGCTGACCGGATTGCGCAGATTTCTGATGTAGATGGGACGACAGACTATAATTATGATTTGACGAACCAGCTGACTGGGGCTAACCACACGGATGTGGACAATCCGGATGAGTCGTACAGCTACGACGCGAATGGCAATCGCTTGACTTCCCACAAACATGGGAGTGGGTATGTGAGGGGTGGCAATAACCGTTTGGAATCTGATGGGAGGTACAGCTTCCAGTATGACGGTGAGGGGAATTTGATGCGCCGCACTGAGATTGCGACTAATAAGGTTACGGAATATACTTGGGATTACCGCAACCGGTTGGTTGAGGTCACGGATAAGAGTGCGGCGGGAACGCCGGTGCAAAAAGTGGCATTTACTTACGATGCGATGGATCGCCGTCTTTCTAAAACAGTTGATGCTAATCCTTTAGATACGGTGGGGGGTGCGGTAACGCATTTTGTCTACGATCGGGAGAATGTGCTGCTGGAGTTTGTGGATGGCGATGGGGTTGCCGGTGCGAATCCTCCTGTGTTGAGTCGCCGCTATTTGTTCGGAAATGGGGTTGACCAGGTTTTGGCACAGGAAGATGGCACGGGGGGGAATGTTACTTGGGCATTGACTGACTATCTCGGTTCTGTAAAAGATTTGGTCAATAATTCAACAGCTATAGTCCATCATATTAGCTACGATTCTTTCGGGAATGTCGCGAATCAAACCAATGCTGCGCTCGGGTCGAGATACCGTTTTACTGGTCGCGAGTTCGATACTGAAACGGGTCTTTACTATTATCGGGCCAGGTATTATGACGCAGCAGTAGGTCGATTCATTGGCCCAGATCCTATTGGATTTGAAAGCGGTGATGTGAACCTATACAGGTATGTTGGAAATCGACCAACAGATAGTCTCGATCCTTCTGGGTTAAGTTCTCGGAATCTGAGAATACTTCTAAACTTAGCCAGGGGTGGTACAAACCCACGAGTTTATACTGGATATCCAGAGTCCCCTAATTACGCAGCAGCACTGGCCACTGCGACGACTTGGTTTCGGCTCATAACAATCCCAAACAGTCGAACAAGTCGGTTTTTCCCTCCGGGAGGGGTTGTAAATTGGGTACAAACTGCTATGTTACGAGACGATAATGACCCACAGGGTAGAGGAAGAGCTAACCTACGACCCAATTCTGCAACCCCACCTCTGCAGGTGCCAACAATAGACCTTGTTCCAGATAATGTTGGAAGAGGAAGAACGCACGACACTCCTGGACATCCTCAGGTTAGAGAAGTCAAGTTCCGCTTCGCAGGCCCACGAAATCCCAGCCCGGCTTGTCCTGCGGCAATACCAACAAACGAACCAAGGCTTGAAGATGGACTTGAGAATTACAGACGTCTACGACCTCCAACCCCAGCTCCGGTTCCGGCTCCAGCTCCAACCCCGGTTCCGGCTCCAGCTCCTGTGCCAGTTATACCACTTCCAGCCCCAAGTGGACCGAACCCACTGCTCGAAATTCTAAAATGGATCTTTGGGCAACCAGGACGTGAAATGTAATTCTAAATGTTTTAAAGTAGGGCAATCAAATGCGCGCTCTCACCGAACTGGAATATCAAGTAGAAGCCGAGCCCATTCTTCGGAAAGTCTTCGTCAACGACAACCCGTTTGACCGACCTTTTTCACCCAGTATTACTGCACGCAGAATGATCTATCCATGCGAGTGTTATGTTGACCAGCCGCTCATAGATGCTGTAATTGCTGCGGCAGCTAGTAGTGGAGATACCGGCTGCTACCTATCTCTACTCTGGAAACACCCCGATCACCCCAATCACTGTTATATCCCTTTTTCGGAATTTTCTGAGGCTTATAATGGCACAGAAGAGAATGGGCGGCTTGTTGCAGTTCAGTTAGGTCTGGAAGTAAACTTAGAGAACGTTCTCTACTCATCCCAGGGAAAGTGGGGCATTTTCCTGTGTCAAGAGCGATATGGGTTGCTTGGAGGCTCACCAGAGTTCATTGAAGAAATTCGCAGATCCGTACCAGACTTAGATACTCAGGTATATGGTTTTTTACAGAACTGCCGAGGGTCTTTTGAATATTTAGGGATGGAGCCAGATTTATATCAAATTGAATGGCTGCCTGGGTTGCTGGCGCATGTCTACGGGCCAAAAAAAGCTCGGAAACTGTTACGGAATGCTATAAACTCGTAAATCTGGTAATATGCATACTCTCAGCCAAACAGAGTTTCGTTTAGAAGCAGAGCCTGCTCTTCGGCAAGTCTTTGTCAATGACGACGCTTTTGATGAGCCTTTCTCACCCAATGTTGTCGCACGCAGGATAGTTTATCCCTGCTTTCAGTACATCGAGCCGCCACTTATAAATGCTATAGTAGATGCAGCTTCTACTGTGGGAGATGCTGGCTGCTATATCTACGATATCTGGGCAGTAGAGCGGCAGCACTATTATATTTCTTTGTCCGAATTTCCTGAAACTTATCCGGGAATACCTTCTGCAAAAGCAAATCGTCGTAATAACTTGGGCATGAGTCTTGAGTTAGAAAATACCCTTTACTTACCAACCGGCAAATGGGGGATTATGATATCTCATGAACGTCATGGGATGCTTGGGGGAACTGTAGAGTTTATGCAATGTATTCAGCAAGCCATACCCGATATCGACCGACAAGTCTATAACTTTATAGAAGAGCGATTGCGCCGTCCTGAGACGGGTAAATTCGGGCCAGCTGTTCTCAGATTGCTGCCAGGAATGTTGTTCCATGTCTATGGACAGACAGCCGCTGAAAAAATTTTACAAGAGATAGGTGTGAGCCGGAGATATTGGAAAAAAGGATAAATAAAATCTTAAAAAATAAAATTTCTTAAGGAAGCAGTCAGTGAATTAAAGCCAGCCTTTGGATAGGTATTTGGATAGGTGACGGTCATTACCTCACCGTATTCCTCAACCAACATTACTCTCGTTGGCCTGATACTAATTCAATATAGGACGAGAACATCAACCATCATTACTCTCCTCTAGCTCCTACGCCGGCTCCCACCCCTGCTCCAACTCCGTGGCAGATTCCAATTCCCATTATTCCATTTCCCAGTATTCCATTTCCCAATCCTTGGAGATATAGATTCTAGAATAAAATTTTTCTGGAATCGCGCCTTACCTCATTAAGCTAGCAGTATGTATTCTCTAACTGAATCTCAATTTTATGTAGAAGCAGAGCCTATTCTCCGGAATATCTTTGTCAAAGATGACCCTTTTGGTAGAACTTTTTCGACGAAAATTAGTGGGCGCATAATTATCTATCCATGTCAGGATGAGATTGAACGGCCACTTATCGATGCCATAATTGCCGCCGCAGCTAATTTAGGAGACACGGGCTGCTATATGTGGGCTATCTATCCAAAACTAACTAATTTCTGTCACTGTTACGTTCCTTTATCAGAGTTTCTTGAAGGTTATGCTGGGCCAGTAGACAGTAAGCAGCTAATTGGATACAAATTGGATATGAATCCTTACTTTTTAGATGGTTTCATCTACTCCGCTCAGGGGAAGTGGGGAATCAGAAAGTCCCATGAACAATATGGACTGCTGGGCGGTCCCCCAGAGTTCATCGAAGAAATTCGTAAAACTGTACCAGACCTAGACGATCAGGTCTATGGGTTTCTGGAACGTTTGAAACAATTTAAAGCGCTTTCCCCTCAGGCGATGACTTTAAACTGGTTGCCTGCATTATTAGGGCATATCTACGGGTCTGAAGCCGCTGAAAAAATGTTGCAGGAGACAGGACTACCATAGGCAAAGTCGGTAGCATCCCCTTTTTGCAAGTAGCCCACCGGCTACAGACGCCCGTAAGGCAGCTGCCTATGGGTAGCCCGCGCTCAACAATACCCCGATGCCTCTATCTGGCGGCCAGTCTTACCAGGAGATGAGGAACGGGACGGGAATCTTCTTGAGTGGCTCATTTATAATGTGGGAGCATAAGCAAATAATATTAAGGAGCAAATAATGAGAGATTTAGAGAATCTCGGGTATCCGTCAAGTTGGAGATGGCTAAGGTTTTAGAACTATAGCGAGTCTAAATGAATTGGACAGTAAGTCGGCCCCAAAAAGCCGGGCTCTCAAAAAAAACAGGTTTCTGAGATTTATCCAAATGATTTAGACTCGCTCTATTAAATTTATTTATAACCGTCCGCCATTCAATGCTTAGCCTTAAAGCCTGTAAGTAGGAGGTTTTTATGATAGTAATAGCTGCCGGAACAACTTCCCAAAGTGCTGCTACGTTTGGGCCGATTGAGGTAGGATTTTTCATCCTGATTTTTATTATACCAGTCGTAGCGGTTTGGCGATGGTCGCTTTTAGGAGTTTTTGTAGGCACGCTGAGCAATGAGGTTATTATCATTATGGTTAGTGTTTTGAGTAATAAGTTAAAATCGCAAGAACTGAATTATGAAAACTATGAAGCGTGGCTGGTCTGGGCGTTCTATATGTTCGCCTACTCTTTTTTGATTTGGATCATAAAGTGCTTTATAAACTTAGTGCGATTGCGATAGGACGTGCTTATTCAAAGCTAGTAATACCCAGGGGGCAAAGTTAGTATTGCTGTCTCCTTTCTGCAGCCACTTCAATCCTGTCACCCTGTCCTGTCGCAGGGTTATCCATTCACCCAACACATCTTTGAGATAAAACTGCCTCTAATTCGTCCATATTGTTAAATATTTTATTAGCTCAATGGCTCTTTAAATAAATGCCAGATACCGCCGATTGAGGCAAGTAATTTATTAAGATTATTTTTCTGGTTCTGACGATCGCCTCAGTTACAGAAATGCTGTTTTGTGGCTGGGGCAGAACAGCAGAATATTTCTTTCTGGCTAGAAGCTGGGGAAAAATCTAAAAGCCTAAATAATTTAGGGATGGCTCGCAGCTGTTTTTCTTAGCAGTTAGTCTGTCAACTCCGCGACCGAACAAGTCTAATACCTCAACCCGAAACCCTATAGTTTTATGTCCGTCCAATTATTTGACCCCGATTTCTACGCCACCGGCAACCCCGACTTAGCCGCCGCCGGCATAACCACCCCCCAGCAATTACTCCAGCACTTCCAAACTCAAGGCTTATCCGAACACCGGCAATTCTCCCCGTTCGCCGACCTCAACTTCTACCGCGCCAAAAACCCAGACCTAGCTAGCTTAACAAACGAGCAACTCTTCAACCATCTAGAACAATTTGGCGTAGCCGAAAACCGGCAATTCTCTCCCTTAATAGACCTCAACTTCTATCGCGCCAGCAATCCAGACTTGGCCGGACTCAACAGCGAGCAACTCCTCAAACACCTGCAAACCTTCGGCATAGCAGAGGGACGCGCTTTCTCGCCTTACGTCAGCTTAGACTATTACTTATCCAACAACCCCGATGTCAATCAAGCTTGCACCGGCAACCGAAATCTAGCATTACAGCACCTCCAAACCCACGGCATCGCAGAAGGGCGAAGCTGTTCCCCCGCCTTCAAATTCGACCGGCAACTCAACCGCTTCCTTTCCGCAGATCCCACCAACACCATCATCGACTGGAACCAGACAGCATTAAACGCCATCCAAACAGACAAAACAGCACCCCCCTTAGCCGCCCGAAACCTAGCCATAATCCACACAGCAATATACGATGCCGTCACAGCAATCGCCAAAACCGGCACGCCATACAAAGCCAACCTAGAAGCGCCGCCAAACGCCGATCCAGAAGCAGCTGCCGCCGCCGCAGCGCACCGAACTCTCACCTATTTATACCCCAACCAATCCCCCACCTTCGACGCCGCACTGACATCCTCTCTCGCCGCAATCCCCGACAGCAAATCCGAAACAGATGGCGTCACCATAGGGCAAATCGCAGCCGGCCAAATTTTAGCCGCCAGAAGTGCGGACGGTTCCGCCACAAAAGTGCCCCACACCCCAAAAACCAGTGCCGGCAATTGGATTCCCACCCCTCCCGGCTTTCAACCGGCACTCCTCCCCCAGTGGGCGAATCTCGCCCCCTTTGCCATGACAAGCAACTCCCAATTTCGCCCAAGCGAACCCCCTCCCCTCACCAGTTCTGATTATACCAGAGAACTCAATCAAGTCAAAGAATTGGGCGAAAAAAACAGCAGCGCCCGCACTCCAGAAGGGACAGAAATCGCGCTCTTCTGGGCGGATGGTGCCGGCACCTACACCCCGCCCGGACACTGGAACCAAATTGCCCAACAAGCCTCCTTACAAAGTGGCAGCACCCTGTTAGAAGACGCCCGCATGTTCGCACTGCTGAACATCGCCCTAGCAGACGCCGGCATTGTCGCTTGGGACGCCAAATACGCCTACGATTTCTGGCGACCGGTCACCGCCATCCGCCAAGCCGATACCGATGGCAACCCCCAGACAGCAGCCGATATAACTTGGGACTCCCTGATAGGAACCCCGCCCTTTCCCGAATACATTTCCGGGCACAGTACCTTCAGCGGCGCAGCTGATGCAGTTCTCACTGAACTCTTCGGCGACAATTTCAATTTTACCACAACTTCGATTGGATTGCCAGGGGTTGAGCGCCAATTTGACAGCTTTTCTGATGCCGCATCGGAAGCCGGTCTGAGCCGGATTTATGGTGGGATTCACTTCCTGTCAGCTAACGAAGATGGCTTAGCCGCCGGCAGGTCTTTGGGAGATTACGTTGTTGAGAATTTTTTAACTTCTAATGCTCCAGACTCCCTGGGTTAGAACCGCCGGTTCTCGCGTGCCGGTGGGGTGTTATTGTGTTATAATAACCCAAGTTTATACTTACCAGTGAGTCAGGTGAGATCCCCCCCTAGCCCCCCCTTAAAAAGGGGGGGAAATACTCTTGCGCCCCCCTTTGTAGGGGCGGTGCCACCCACGGAGACCGCCCCGTCCCGTTTGGGGGGATCTAAATGCTTAGACTTGTAGGTAGCAACTTGAGTTATAATATAAATCGCAACTTTTGGAAGCAATCGCTTCGGAACTGCCGGCAACCGGTACCGGATTGGGCTAAAGCCCAACTACAAACCTTGGGCTAAAGCCCAACTACAAACCTTGGGCTAAAGCCCAACTACAAACCTTGGGCTAAAGCCCAACTACAAACCTTGGGCTAAAGCCCAACTACAAACCTT
>JAHHHT010000040.1 GCA_019359235.1 Oscillatoria princeps RMCB-10 | reverse complement strand
CAGAAGACACCCCCTTCACCCTGGATGTCAGCAGCAGTTTCAGCGATCCTAATGGGGACACGCTCACCTATGCTGCCGCCGGCTTGCCAGATGGCTTGACAATCGACCCGGCAACTGGTATAATATCAGGCTCTCCAACGGCAGGGGGGACATTTACCGCTACAGTCACGGTGGATGATGGGAACGGGGGAACAGTCACAGATGATTTTGTGCTGACGGTTGCCGGTGCTCCCGACGCGCCAGTTGTCACCACTGCGATTGCCGATCAAAACAACCTCACAGAAGACACCCCCTTCACCCTGGATGTCAGCAGCAGTTTCAGCGATCCTAATGGGGACACGCTCACCTATGCTGCCGCCGGCTTGCCAGATGGCTTGACAATCGACCCGGCAACTGGTATAATATCAGGCTCTCCAACGGCAGGGGGGACATTTACCGCTACAGTCACGGTGGATGATGGGAACGGGGGAACAGTCACAGATGATTTTGTGCTGACGGTTGCCGGTGCTCCCGACGCGCCAGTTGTCACCACTGCGATTCCAGATCAGCCGAGTCTGACAGAAGACACCCCCTTCACCCTGGATGTCAGCAGCAGTTTCAGCGATCCTAATGGGGACAGCTTAACCTACACGGCGACATTATCCGACAACACGGATTTGCCCGACTGGCTGACATTCGACGCCACAACCGGCACCTTTTCTGGCACGCCGGCGAATGAAGATGTTGGCACGCTAGGCATACTGGTGACGGCGACGGATGCTGCCGGTGCGTTTGTTAGCGATAGTTTTAACCTGACAATTTCTCCAGCACCGACGCCGGAACCGACTCCGACACCGACGCCAGAACCGACTCCGACACCGACGCCAGAACCGACTCCGACACCGACGCCGGAACCGACTCCGACACCGACGCCAGAACCGACTCCGACACCGACGCCGATTCCCACACCGACACCGACGCCAGAACCGACTCCGACACCGACGCCAGAACCGACTCCGACACCGACGCCGGCACCGACACCGGCACCGACGCCGAATCCCACACCGGCACCGACACCGGCACCGACGCCGAATCCCACACCGGCACCGACACCGGCACCCACGCCGAATCCCACACCGACGCCGGCACCGACACCGGCACCGACGCCGAATCCCACACCGGCACCGACGCCGGCACCCACACCGGCACCGACGCCGAATCCCACACCGGCACCGACGCCAGCACCCACACCGGCACCGACGCCGAATCCCACGCCGGCACCGACGCCAGCACCCACACCGGCACCGACGCCGAATCCCACGCCGGCACCGACGCCGAATCCCACTCCGGCACCGGCACCGATTCCGACGCCGGCACCAGCACCGACACCGATTCCGACGCCGGCACCGATTCCGGCACCGGCACCGATTCCGACGCCGGCACCAGCACCGACACCGATTCCAACGCCGGCACCCGCGCCGGCACCCAGCCCAACTCCGAACACTGGCATGGAGGGGACATTCACCCCCACTCCAGGAAATGACTCCTTCTGTGCGAGCGACAGCAGCAATGATGTAATTGCCGCCTTAAGCGGCAACGACTCTCTCTGCGGCGGTGACGGCAACGACTTGCTGTTTGGCAATCAGGGCAGCGACACCCTCGATGGCGAGCTCGGTGAGGACACCCTGTTTGGCGGTATCGACGCCGACACCCTCACCGGCGGCAGTGGCAACGATATCCTCTGCGGCGATATCGGCAACGATAGCGCCAGTGGCGGCGACGGCAACGACTTGCTGTTTGGCGGTAAAGGCAACGACACTGTGGATGGCGGGCTCGGTGACGACACCGTCTACGGCGGTATCGACGCCGACACCCTCACCGGCGGCAGTGGCAACGATATCCTCTGCGGCGACACCGGCAGCGATAGCGTCAGCGGCGGCGACGGCAATGACTTGCTGTTTGGCGGTAAAGGCGACGACACCCTGGATGGCGGATTAGGTGACGATACCGTCTTTGGCGGCCAAGAAAATGACAGCCTCACCGGCAACACCGGCAACGACATCCTCTGCGGCGACACCGGCAGCGATAGCGTCAGCGGCGGCGACGGCAATGACTTGCTGTTTGGCGGTAAAGGCAACGATCTGCTCGATGGCGGGAATGGTGACGATATCGTCTTTGGCGGCAAAAACAGCGACACCGTTACTGGCGGCACCGGCAGCGATATCCTCTGCGGCGACGAAGGTCAGGACAGCCTCAGCGGCGGTGACGGCAATGACCTGATGTTTGGCGGAACCGGCGCGGACACTGTTGATGGCGGTGCCGGCAACGATACCGCCATCGGCGGTAAAGGCGCTGATATCCTCACCGGCGGTGATGGCAATGACATCCTCGTCGGCGACATCGGCAACGACATCCTCACCGGCGGCACCGGCAGCGATTTCTTTGTCTTGACACCTGGCGAAGGAAGTGATATAATCACCGACTTTGAAAATGGCACCGATTTCTTGGTGTTGACCGGCGGCTTGCAATTCCAGCAGCTGACGCTTATCTCTGGCAGCACTGCCACCAGCATCGCCATTACCGGCACGGGTGAGCTGCTTGCCATGCTCAATGGAGTGGATGTCTCCCTGATCGGGATAGAGGATTTCACCACTCTGCAGTCCTAATCCCCCCGAGCGCGGTGGGGCTGGCATTCGCCCGCCCCACTGGCTGGGGACTTCGAGAAGCCGGCGACTGCAGGGCAACTTCTGTGATAGCCGGTTGAATTAACAGTGAATGGGAGGTTTCAGACAGCATTATAAAAACTTAATGCCATAATCTGACACCTTTTTTCGCGGCTTTAAATATAAACTAATCAAACAGAAAAATAGCTAGGGTGGCGGAAGGCAGGAGGGGGGTGCGGGCTGTGAGCGGTACTGGTGAGGCAATATCCCATTAAACTGGATACTAGAAATCGAACCCGCAGTTAACCTCTTGATATCGCATGTACATTATTGACGTGGCCTTAAAACTCAGCCCCATGCCGGTGTCGGTGCAGCGCAAGTCAGCTGAGGATGCCGAGGCAGTCTACCAGCAAATCCTAGAAGCGATGCGCACCGGGCACCCCCAAATTTTGGAACTAACCTGCGATCAGGTGCCTGACAAAAAAGTCAGCGTCCTCAGCAGCGAGATTTGCACCGTTCAGAAGTATCAGAAATCCAGCACAACAGCTGCTTCTGGCAGAGCCCCCGGTTTTGCCGCTGCCTTAGTGGAATGAGAGAGCCCGCCTCAGGGGAAAGAGAGGCACCGGCGATAGCGGTGCGGGAGCTGTGCTTCAGCTGGCCAAAGGGAGATCCGGTGTTAAAATCCTGCTCCCTGCAAGTGCCCAAAGGCGAATTTTGGATGCTTTTGGGCACGAACGGCAGTGGCAAATCAACATTGCTGAGATTGCTGGCCGGTCTGTTGCGCCCGCAGTCAGGCGAGATTGAGATCGCCAAGCGGGTGGGGTTTGTCTTCCAAAACCCAGATCACCAGCTGGTGATGCCCACCGTGGGCGCGGATGTGGCCTTTGGGCTGGTGGAGGAAAACCTGTCGCCAGCTCAGGTGCGGGCGCGGGTGAGAGAGGCGCTGACCGCAGTCAATCTCCAGCTGCTAGAGCGCCGGCCCATCTACGCCCTCAGTGGCGGACAAAAACAGCGGGTGGCCATTGCCGGCGCAATTGCGCGTCACTGTGAGGTGTTGCTGCTCGACGAGCCCACCGCCTTGCTCGATCCGGACAGCCAGCTAGACCTCGTAGAGCAAGTGAGATCCTTGGTAAAAAGCCGGGGATTAACCGCCCTGTGGGTGACTCACCGGCTCGACGAGCTGAACTATTGCGATGGAGCCTTCCTGCTAGAGCGGGGCCAAGTCGTAGAGCGGGGCCATCCAGCTCGTCTGAAGCAGCGCCTGATGCAAAGTCAGGAGGTTATGTCAGAGATGGAGTGAGAGGCGCACAGAAGGCAAGCCCCCTTCTCCCCCTCCCCCCTGACAGCTGCCGGTGCGGTCGCCGCCGGCAGGACGTGCCAAAATAAAGCCGTGCGGCTATAATGTCGGAGACAGTCCCACTACTGCCCCACAGGTTTTCCCGTTTCCCTTTCAGGGAGCGGGCAGTAGACATCTGGCACCGAAAGTCTGGCTTACGATAGTTTCTAGTGCAGACACACCTTGCTAGCCCAATTAAACCAAATTAAAGAAATTATCGCTCGCTGGTGGTCGGAAATCACCCTGAGGACGCGGCTGATGGCGGCGGCGGCCTTAGTGTTCTCAGTGGTGATGAGTGGCCTAACTTTTTGGGCGGTCAACACAATTCAGCAGGACGCCCGTCTGAATGACACCCGCTTTGGCAGCGATCTCGGGTTGCTGCTGGCGGCGAATGTTGCGCCGCTGATTGCAGAAAACAAGCAGTCAGAGGTGGCAAAGTTTTCCCACCGCTTCTACAGCACCACCTCCAGCGTGCGCTACATGCTCTACGCCGACGAAGAAGGCAATATCTTTCTAGGAATTCCCTTTTCCGAATCCGAGGTGCAAACCTCCCTGACGATTCGGCGGCGGATTCAACTCCCAGAGAACTACGCCAGCAGTTCAGAGCTCCCCCTAGTGCGACAGCACCGCACGCCAGACGGCGAGGTCACGGATATCTTTGTTCCCCTGAAGCATGAGGGAAAATATCTGGGGGTTCTGGCGATTGGCATTAACCCCAACCCCACCCTGATCCGGTACTCCAATCTGACGCGAGATTTGACAATAGCGGTTTTTGTGTCAATCTGGGTGATGGTGATCCTGGGCGCGGTGTTTAACGCCCTGACGATCACTATGCCGATTAAGGAACTGCTCAAGGGAGTGAAAAACATTACCGCCGGCAATTTCAAGCAGCGGATTGACTTGCCACTGGGAGGAGAGCTGGGGGAGCTGATCGTCAGCTTCAATGAAATGGCAGAGCGGCTGGAGCGCTATGAGGAGCAAAATATTGAGGAGCTGACCGCAGAAAAAGCCAAGCTGGAAACGCTGGTTTCGACCATAGCGGATGGGGCTGTGCTGCTGGATACCAACCTGCAGGTGATTTTGGTCAACCCCACAGCGCGGCGGATTTTTGGCTGGGAGGGCAAAGATTTGGTGGGGGAAAACGTCCTGCATCACTTGCCCAGGTCAGTGCAAGCGGAGCTGATGCGACCGCTATACCAAATTGCCAGGGGCGAGCGCGAGGCGGCGGAGTTTCGCATCACGCTCACAGAGCCGGCAAACCGCACCGTTCGCATCCCGATCGCCACGGTTCTCGACCAGTACCGGGAGAGCATCAAAGGGATTGCCATGACGGTGCAGGACATCACGCGCGAGGCAGAACTCAATGAAGCTAAGAGCCACTTCATCAGCAATGTCTCCCACGAACTGAGAACGCCTTTGTTTAATATCAAATCTTTTATCGAAACCCTGCACGAGTTCGGGGAAGATTTGAGTGAGGAGCAGCGCCGGGAGTTTTTGGAAACGGCTAATAGCGAGACAGACCGGCTGACTCGCTTGGTAAACGACGTTCTCGACCTGTCGCGCTTGGAATCCTGCCGCATCTATAACTTTGATGCGGTAGATATGGCGCAGCCAATCGAGCAGACGCTGCGCACTTACCAGCTGAATGCGCGCGATAAAAAAATTGAACTGGTACAAGAGGTTGAGCGTGACTTGCCGCCGGTGCTGGGCAACTACGATTTGTTGCTGCAAGTGCTGATGAATTTGGTCGGCAATGCCCTGAAATTCACGGAACCGGGGGGGCGGGTGGCGATTCGCGCTTACCTGCTGGATGCGCCATCAGTCTCTAACGCGCAAGCTGTGCGGATTGAGGTTTCTGACACCGGCATCGGGATTGAGCCACAAGACCAAGAGGCGATTTTTGACCGCTTCTTCCGGGTGGAAAATCGGGTTCACACCCTAGAAGGCACGGGTTTGGGTTTGTCGATTGTCAGGAATATCATTGAGAAGCACCACACCACCGTGCGCCTGGTGAGTGAAGTGGGTGCCGGCACGACGTTTTGGTTCGATCTGGGGGTTTTTCAGCACGCTGGGGTGCCGGTGGAAAATGTGCCGGTGTCTGAGGCACCCCCGCAACCGCCCGCAGCCGAACCGATTTCGGCTCGGTAGTGCGGGGCGCGATTAACGCACTCCAGTGCTTAGAGCGTGTTTGTAAAAAAAAAATCAGCCCCCCAAACCCCCCTTAAAAAGGGGGGCTTATCTTCCCCCCCTTTTTGATCCCCCCCCCGCCCCCCTTAAAAAGGGGGGAGCCAGAGGAAATTTTTTTGTTCACGGGGAGCAAGAGGAAATTTTTTTTGTTCACGGGGGGGTAGGGGGGGATCTACTGACAAGCCTTTCTAGCGCTTAATATTATCTTTATAAACGCGCTCTTAGCGCCGCGACAAAGCCAGCAGGAAACTGATCGCCCCCAACCCCACTAGAATCAGCACAGCTGGATTCCGCCGGCACCAAGCTTTCACGAGTTGCAGCAGGCTGGGCCGGTAGCAGCTGGCCGGCAGTTCGACCAGTGGCTGAGACTTGTTGTGGTAGAGGGTGCAGGTTTTAGCGTAGGGGCGCTGGGGAAAGTTGCAGGTGCCGTCTTCGTGATAGATGCAGCTGTCGCAGAGAAATTCTTCTGAGCTGGAGCGGTACAGGGGGATGCCCGGATGGCCATAAGCCTTGAGTTCCGTGCGGCAGTAGGGGCAGGCGATGGCAAGGGAATCAGTGGGTTGATGGCACTTGGGGCATTCAGGCATCGGCAGAAGTGAGAAAATATCGCTTACTGGATATTTTGACAGAATAGAACTGGAGGCTGAAAGGGTTCCGATTCAACCCTGAAGCTTTGTGGCTGCCTTTGGGCTGCCTTTTTTTAACCAGGTGACAGGAAGACAGGATGGATAGCAATAATTTGCTCAAGCAGCTCCTCATGATTGGCATTGGCACCACTTCCCTCGTGGCGGAGAAACTCCGGGAAGTGAGTGAGGAGTGGGTCAGAGATGGCAAGCTCAATCCCGAGCAAGCCAAGACTTTTGTGGACGATATGATGAAGCAGCTCAAGTCAGAGCAGGGAAACTGGGAGACGCAGATGCAGCGGCAATTGCGCAATGCCTTGCAGGATTTGGGGGTTCCCCGCCAATCTGAAATGGATGAGCTGCGGGGGCGTCTCGACCGGCTCGAGCGCCAGGTGCGCGATCTGGAAAATAAGCTGTGGCGCTGAGCCGGTGGTAATTTTTGGCCCCCACTGATTTTAACTGCTTCAGAGGAAGCGGGCGGACAGAGGGGAAGAGGGGGAACCTGCGAAAAGCGGGAGGTCAGTGGCGGTTTAGTTTTGCGGTTGCTACAGTTGGGATCATTTGGGATTAAACTGAGGATCGTACCTGAATTTTAAGGCGGGCGGGTAACTTTATAAGAGCGCGGAGGACTGATTTGCGAGAAATTCTTATTGCCTTGGGAGTCATGCTTGCTAGCTGTCTGGTGATAGTGGTGACTCAACTGAGCGCCAACCGGCCTGAAGCGAGTGCGGCAGAACTCCGAGCGACCGCACCTCAAATGGTTGTGGCCACCAAAAGCAACGCAGTGGTCGGTCAAAATAGGATAAACGAAGCGCTAGTCGCTAGCGCTGACAGCAGCAATACGGAGAATTCTAAACCTGTGATTACTACAGATTCCGGCCTCAAGTATGTCGATGTGACGGAAGGAACCGGGGCGAGTCCCAAAACTGGCCAGACGGTGGTGGTTCACTACACCGGCACCCTGGAAGACGGCAAGAAGTTTGACAGTTCCCGCGACCGGGGGCAGCCTTTCCAGTTCAAAATTGGTGTGGGCCAGGTGATTAAAGGCTGGGATGAGGGCGTCGGCACGATGAAAGTCGGCGGACGCCGGGAGTTAATTATTCCCCCGGAATTGGGTTACGGTGCGCGGGGTGCCGGCGGGGTAATTCCTCCCAACGCTACCCTGAAATTCGATGTGGAATTAATCAGGATTGCTGGCTAACTGACCGTTCCAGAAACCAGGTTTCTTGTGTTAAACCTCGGCTCCAGAAACCGGGTTTCTGGAAGAAACCCGGTTTCTACGATTTCTCAGTGCCGGTGGGTATTGGCGAGATTTCGGAAGCGAGTGAATTGAGGGTCAAAGATCAACTTCACGGTGCCGGTGGGGCCATTCCGGTGTTTGGTAATAATGACTTCTGAAATTCCCCGGTCAGGGGTGTCCGGATTGTAATATTCATCCCGATAAAGCATGATCACGATATCCGCATCTTGTTCGATCGAACCCGATTCTCTCAAATCAGACATCATCGGGCGCTTGTTGGTGCGAGATTCCACCCCCCGACTCAGCTGAGACAGGGCAATAATAGGGACATGGAGTTCGCGGGCTAACCCTTTTAGCGAGCGGGTAATTCTCGACAATTCTTGCACGCGATTGTCAGTATTTCCCCCTTCCATCAGCTGCAAGTAATCTATCAAAATCAGTCCCAGCGCCCCACCTTGGTCAGCTTGCAGGCGGCGAGCCTGAGAGCGCATTTCAGTGACGGTAATGTTGGCGGTATCGTCAATAAAGAGGGGCAATTCAGAGAGAGTGCCAATAGCGCTGCTCACCGATTCCCACTCATTTTGAGCGATTCGCCCAGCCCGCAGCCGGTTGCTTTCAATCCCCGCCTCACTGGAGAGCAGCCGCAGCCCCAACTGCTCTTTAGACATTTCCAGACTAAAAATAGCAATCGGCAACTTGTGAATCGTGGCAATCTTGTGAGCGATTCCTAAAGCGAAGCTAGTCTTTCCCATTGCCGGTCTGCCGGCTACAATAATTAAATCCGAACGCTGAAAGCCGCCGGTCATCGCATCCAGGTCATAAAAATTGCAGTGCAATCCTGGTAGCGCCATACCCTGATTGCGACTTTCAATATCCTGAAAGGTATAGATGAGCGTCTCGGAAAGGGGAATCAAACCCTGCTGGGGTCGCTCTTGAGTGATGGCGAAAACGGTCTGCTCTGCCCGATCCAGAACGGCGGGCAGTTCCGTGGCTGTTTCGTAACCCAGATCGATAACTTCGTGACCGGCTTGTATTAACTTGCGGCGCAGATACTTATCCACCACCAGCGCCGCATACTGGTCAATATTAACAGCGCTGACGGTGCGGTCTACCAGCTGTGCCAGCTTGCTTTGCCCGCCCACTTTGTCAAGCAGGTTGCGGTCAGAAAGCCACGCCCGCATCGAGAGCAAATCTGTGGGCTTGCCTTTGCTGTGGAGTTCGATCGCTGAGCGATAGATAGTTTGATGGGCGGTAATAGAAAATACTTCTGGGCGGAGAATTTCAGCAACCCGATTGATGGCTTCTGGGTCGAGCAGAATGCCGCCCAGGATGCTCTCTTCAGCTTCAATATTCTGAGGCGGCAGGCGGTCGCTGAGGGATTGAACATTAAGATTGCTAACCATTGGAAGCCTTCAGCTATTAGAGAAATTTAAGATATTTTAACCGCAGATGAACGCAGATGAAAGCAGATCTAGCAGTTGGGGCCCAGAACCCCGGTTTCTTAAAGAAACCGGGGTTCTGAAATTTACCCGAATGATTTAGACGGGCTATAGTTATAGAATCCCAAAAACATCTGGGTTTATCTATGGACTTCTGCGGTTTCAATCATCCCAAATTGGGCGGCGCGATAGCTAGAGCGGGATGACTTGCACTTCAACCACGGCTGTGACTTCAGGGTGCAACTTGATGTCAGCTTTGTAGGTGCCAAGCTTGCGAATATCGGGCAGGGTAATGCCCCGCCGGTCTATTTCCTGATTGGTGGTGGCCTGAATCACGTCTGCCACTTCCTGAGTCGTCACCGTACCGAAGATGGCCTCGTTTTCGCCCACTTGCTTTTGGATTAAGAAGTGACCGGCGGCTTCCAGGGCTTTCTTGCGAGTTTCGGCTTGTTGCTTTTCTTCGAGAAGCCGCTGGCGCTCCAGCTCTCTGCGCCGCTCGACTTGCTTGAGAATGCCGGGGGTGGTGCGGACGGCTAGCCCTTGGGGGAGCAAATAATTGCGAGCGTAACCGGGAGCGACTTCAACCAGGTCGCCAGCTTTTCCCAGCTTGCTGACATCCCGATTCAAAACTAACTGAACACGTTTCGCCATTGTCTTTACCTGTTCTCGACTGCGCGTACTGCGTCAGGGGAGGGTGTGTTTGAACATAAAGTGGAACATCCTATGGTAGCGAAATATGAGGGTCGAGCGCAACTGGCCGGCGCTCTGAAGCGGGGGGCACCGGCAGCATCCCGCGCCCCGCCGGCTAAAACCGGTCCTTCATGCCCCGCAGGCGGGCAAAGGTTTGCACCGGCTCGTTGCTTTTGACGGCGGCTTGCAGGGTGGGGACGTCCCAGCGCAAAAATGGATTGGTGCGCTTCTCCAGGCCAAGCAGGGAGGGGACAGTAGGCTCCGACCGGCTGCGGGCTTCCTTAACTTCCCGGAAGCGCTGCTGCAAGTCGGGGTTGTCCCCATCTACGGTGAGGGCAAATTCCAGATTTTTCAGGGTGTACTCGTGGGCGCACCAGACTCTGGTGCTGTCGGGCAAGTCCCGGAGTTTGCTCAGGGAGGCGACCATTTGCGCCGGCGTGCCTTCAAAGAGTCTGCCGCAACCGCCGGCAAACAGGGTGTCGCCACAGAATAAATCGCCCGCCGCGCCGGCAGTTGTTGGGGGAAAGTAGTAGGCGATGTGGGCGCAGGTGTGGCCAGGTAAGAAGAGGACTTGGCCGGTTCTGCCGGCAAACTGAACGCAGTCGCCTTCTTTGAGGAACACCTGCTGTCCGGGGATTCGCCCTCTGTCCTCTGCCCCCCCACAGATTTGGACGGTGGGAAAGCGTTCCATCAGCTGCAGGTTGCCGCCCACATGATCCCTGTGGTGGTGGGTGTTAAAAATGGCCACCAGCTCGGCTCCTAGTGCTTGCAGCTTTTCCAGCACCGGCTGGGCTTCTGCTGGGTCTACAGCAGCGGCGATATTTTGCTGCCGGTCGTGCAGCAAAAAGATATAGTTGTCGAAGAGTGCTGGGAGCCGGTAAACTTGCATGAACAATCACCTCCGTAACAGTAAGGGTGTGGGCCAAATATGGCCTCCGCCGCGAACGCCGGCAGAAAAAGCAGCCGAACCTCTTGAGTTCCTTAGAATGTTCTTAGCAGCAACTTGCGCCAATGGCCAACCCACTGCGGAGACAGTACCCGGGGGAGGTAGGCCAAGCGCCCAATTGAGAACTCAAGCGTGACTATCTAATATGGTAAGGACAGGTCAGGGTAAATCCAACGTAACCATTCATCAAGTGGTCGAGCGAGTGCTTGCCGGTGAGAAAATCACCGCTCAGGAGCATCTGCAGCTGACTTCTGCGATTCTCTCTGACAGCCAAATCACCGACGAAGACCGGCGTCAAATCAACCGGATCTTTGAAAACATCCAAATGGGACGGCTGAAGCTGGTGTACTAGAGTGCCGGTTCAGGGTTTGGACTTCCAGTCGCAGGCACCGTCAATCGGAGACGAAACCAGCCAGTTTAGGGGAAACCCGGGGGAAACGATAGTGGTCTGTTGCCCATTTCACATACCTGCGTGGAGAGACTTGGCAAACGCCCAAATTGGTAATATTATAGGAATGCGCGAGCCCTCACGGCGTCTGTGCCTGAGAGCGGACGCGCTGATGGGTGTCGGAGAGCTCGCTGACAGGGCCTCGGTGAGAAGCAATTTTGGCGCTTTCACTGCCCCACTCAGGAGTCCCTCGGTCGAGCCTAACTAAAAAATGATGGATTTACAAGGAAAGAAAACCAGATTAAAGGTTTCATTAATTGTTAGCGACCTGTCGAAAGCTGGAGCTGGCAGGTGGGAAGGAGGGGGGGTTAGGTCATTTTTATTGGCGCAAGCGCTGCAAAAGCTTCAGTATGAAGTGGAAATCGCCGGATTTGTATTCGGGAACGAAGAGGAGGTAATTTTTGACGCAAAAATTGCAACAGTTTGTGTTACGGGGAAAAACTATCCGCAATTTGTAAAATCAGCCGATAACCTGCTGAAAAAAATTGATGGCGATATAATTTATGCCATGAGGCCGAAGCCGACCAGTTTCGGTTTATCTTTGCTTAAGAAGTTACAGAACCGCCGCCCTGTAATTTTAGACATAGACGATTGGGAACTCAGCTGGTACGGGGGTGATGCGTGGCAGTATCGCCCGTCTCTGAAGCAGTTGGCCAGAGATATTTTGAAGCGCGATGGGGCCTTGAGATATCCGGATCACCCGCTTTATTTAAAGTGGATGGAAAACTGGGTGTCGCGGGCCGATGCGATTACGACTCACACTCAGTTTCTGAAAGAACGTTTTGGCGGCATCTGCGTGCCAAATGGAAAAGACACTTCCCTGTTCGATCCCAGCCGGTACGATCCTGAGGTAAGTCGAGCGCAGTACGGTCTGGCTGGGTATAGAATTATAATGTTTCCGGGAGCGCCACGACCCTACAAGGGAATTGAAGATGTCTTGATGGCCCTGGATATTCTGAATGAACCCGATTTGAAATTGGTGATTGTTGGCGGCAGCCCCTACGATGACTATGACGACCGGCTGATTGAAAAATGGGGGCGCTGGATAGTCAAGCTGCCCAAGTATCCGGTGGCGGTTATGCCAAGCGTAGTGGCGGCAGCCCATATAGTGGTTGTGCCACAGCGAGACACTCCAGCTGCCCTGGCTCAGTTTCCACTAAAACTCACTGACGGGATGGCAATGGCCAAGCCGGTGTTGGCGACAAGAGTGGGAGATATTCCAGAAATTTTAGGTGGAACTGGCTATCTTGTAGATCCAAGTTGCCCGGAGCAAATTGCCGATCAAATAAATTGGATATTCCGGAATATAGAGGCAGCGAATTATCAAGGAATGAAGGCGAGAGAAAGATGTGTGGAGCGCTATAGTGTAGAGGCGATGGCAGCTATCCTGTCAGATTTAATCCAAAGATTATAATGGCTAAAACTTTGAGGCATGGAAGTTAGAATAAAAAAAAAGGAATAGCCAGGAATGCTAGAATTATAATGAAGGGAGGATAATAAGCTGGAAAATCCAGGAGCAGAAAGGGTAAATATCTGTTACGAAAACGGACGATAGTCGGCTGAAGTGAAATTTTAAGGCTAGGAAATAAAGTTCATGGGAGTGAATCGAAGCTTACTGAAATTGGGGAAAAGATATCCGGCGAAAATATTGTTTACTGTAGCGCTAGGGTTTTCAGGGGCTCTGTTTAATGGGGTGAGTACCACACTAATTGTGCCGGTAATTTTAAGCCTCATGAATCAGTCAGTAGAATTTCAAGGCGCTCCGCCGATTATCAAAGTTATTCTGGGCCCATTTGATGGGGTTCCCGAAACCTATCGCTTGACAGTCATGGCGGGGGCTATTGTATTAGCAATTGCCTTGAAGAACCTGGCCAGCTATGGCAGCGCTATAGCATCCTCTTCCCTAACGCGAGCGCTGACATCTGATTTGCGAGAAGCGGGAGTGCGGTTATTATTAGATGTGGACTTGGATTTTTACTCCAAGATGAAAGTGGGAGATTTAATCAACCGCTTGGGAGGAGAAGTGGGCCGCACTGCGTCGGCAATCAGTACGACTTTGCAGATGGCGACTACCTGTATTACGGTTTTAGTTTTCGTCGGGCTGCTGCTGGCAATTTCCTGGCAGCTGACGCTGGCTTCTACGATTTTGCTGTCTTTAGTATTTTTAGTGAACCAGTACGCCATAACCCGCTCGAAGCTTTTTGGCAAGCAGCTAGCAGATACATCTAAAGCTTATTCAGTGAGGCTGCTGGAAATGCTAAATGGCATCCGGCTGGTGAAAGCAACGAGTAATGAAGAGAGAGAATATCAAAAATTAAAAAAGGTAATTCGCGATCGGGAGAGAGCTGATTTCCTATCTCAAGCCAACTATGCGGCCATCTCACCTGTTACCGAGGTTATCAGTATAGTGGCTTTGCTAGGGATAGTCTTTCTAGGGCGCACCCTATTTGCGGAAGAAATGCAAGCGCTATCAGCAGTTCTGCTCACCTATTTATTGGTGCTGTTCCGACTCCTGCCTCTGGTTTCCCAGCTGAATAACGCCCGCAGCCAACTGGCCAATGCCTCGGCCAGCGTCGATGTGGTAGAGGACTTTTTGCGGCGGGATAACAAACATTTCACGGTCAGCGGAACTCTATCTTATACGCGGTTGCGGGAGGGCATCCATTTCGAGGGCCTATCTTTTGCTTATCCCGGCCATCGCGATTTAGTCCTCCAGGACATTGAGTTATTCATCCCTCACGGCACAACTTTGGCTCTAGTGGGGGGATCGGGTGCCGGCAAGTCAACTTTGGCGGATCTGGTTCCCAGATTTTACGACCCCACCAGCGGCTGCATCAAGTTAGACGGCACAGACTTGCGCGATTTCGACCTGAAAACGATCAGGCAAGCGATGGGAATTGTTAGCCAAGATACATTTTTGTTTAATGACTCCGTTCGCAATAACATTGCCTACCCGAAGCCCGACGCAACGGATGAGGAAATTATAGAAGCGGCTCGGCGAGCCAATGCCTTAGAATTTATTGAAGACTTACCGCAGGGCTTCAATACTTCGATCGGCGATCGGGGTGTGCTATTATCAGGAGGGCAGCGTCAAAGAATTTCAATTGCCAGGGCTTTATTGCAAAACCCGGAGATATTAATATTGGACGAGGCCACCAGTGCCTTAGATACGCTTTCCGAACGCCTTGTCCAAGAGGCGATTGAGGATCTCAGCCGGGACAGGACAAGCATCGTCATCGCCCACCGGCTCTCTACCGTGCAAAAAGCCCACCAGATTGCCGTGCTGGATCGGGGGCGTGTCGTAGAGGTTGGCACTCACGATGAATTGCTTCGTAAAAATGGCCATTACACTCGCTTGTACACTCTGCAATTTGCTGAAGAAGCCGCTCGCGATGCAGCTCTGGTCAAAAGCTCTTACGAAGTCCGCACTCGTCTTAACCCGATGATCGGGTTCCTCAAGTTACTGGTTGACGACATGATAGACTCTCCAGAGGAGCGGGATGAATTAATCAAGGAATCCTATCACTCGGCGACTAGAATTTTGGACTCAATAGAATTTATCGAACAGAGTGTTAAAATAAGGATGAAACGGGAGGAGTAGAAGATGGACAAAAAAGTGGCCGGCATGATAACCAGTTACCCTGGCGCAGATCAGGGCGACTGGCTGTGGCAGCAAACTCCCGAAACCTTTGGCCTCTGGGGGAATATCCAAATGCTGGCTAATGCGCCCAACCCGGACTTCCTGCTCATGTATCAGTTTGATTTTCCCAGACCGGGGAAACAGCTGTCATGGCTGGACCGGTTGCGGCGACGCCAGCCCCCACAAACCGACATCCGGACAAAGTTGCGGGGAGTTCCCAAAGAGCGCATCATTTATTTAATTCGAGAGCCACCTCTGGAGGAAGTCGCTCACATCACAAAAGCCAACTACGAGCAAGCAAAACTCTATTGCGGCTATGTGTCAGGGCCAGATGATTTTGCCCCAACGCCAGACTACATGCCGGCGATTTGGTATCACGGCAACTCGTTTCGAGAGCTCAATGAGATGCCGCCCCCAGCAAAATGTCGCCCCGCCTCTTGGATTACTTCAGGGATTAGCCGGTCAGCAAACCACCGCCGCCGCCTGGACTTTCTCAGACTGCTTCAGGAGCGAGGGCTGGACTTCGACCTTTACGGGCGCAATTTGCCAACCTGGGCTAAGAGCAAGGGAACGCTAAAGAATAAGTGGCACGCAATGGCCCCCTACTATTACAATTTGGCCATTGAAAATTATGCCGAAAACGACTGGTATGTCAGCGAAAAGCTGTGGGACTCTCTGCTAGCTTGGTGCTTGCCCATATACTATGGTGGGCCCGCTGCCGATAAGTTGCTGCCGCCGGGGAGTTTTGTGCGGCTTCCCAGTCTGGATGAAAAGGGAGTAGAATTTATAAAAGAGATAATTGCTACGCCAGAACGCTGGCACGCAGCGAGGGAGGCAATCGCCGAAGCGCGACAGATCATCCTCCACGAATTAAACCTGCTCAATTGGCTGTCTAATTTTGTCGCTAAACTCTAAACCCTCAAGTCGATATGAATGGGATCTGCACCCTGGCCAATGACAAAGTTTATGACCAACTGGTTGCCTTGCTCAACAGTATTGAAGCTATACTGGGAGGGAACACCCCGGTCTGTATTTATCCGTTCGACGACCGGACTGAGCGGATTGCCGGTGAAATCGCCAAGCGTCCTAACGTGTTTCTTTACGACGATTTAGAATCGATACAGCGATGGGATGAGTTTATGCTAGAGGCCAGTCCGGCTAGCATGAATCGTAAATACAGAATTTATGGGGGGCACCGGCGATTTTGTGCGTTCGATGGGCCTTTTGATAAATTTGTCTATATGGACGCAGACACCCTACTGATGAACTCCCTGGACACAATATTTCAGAAATTGGATGAATTTGATTGTGTTGTCTATGATTTCCAATTTGGCAGTCCTGATAAAATTTATAATGTCAGCTCTCCTAAATTGCTGAAAGTATTCTCCCAAGAGCGTCTAAAGTCAGAAATATTTTGCTCCGGATTCTATGGTTCGAAGCGGGGATTGTTTAGCCAAGAAAGAAGAAAATGGCTGCTATCTAAACTGAAAGAGTCTGAGGCAGAAATTCTCTACCCGAGAGGAGATCAGCCCGTTCTAAACTATATGTACATGAGGTCGGGCCTCCCTATCTGCAACTTGGCCCATCACTTGCCAAAAAGTGAAATTACGGGGAATAGCGTTACCTCAAAACACTTTGAAGAGCGCGACCACATTATGTATGACAAGGGGAATCGACTGACTTACCTTCACTATATTGGAATTCATCCAGGCATCACTGAGGCGGTGTGTGCCGGTGAAAATATTGAGTTTCCCTATCGGGACTTGTTTCTGCACTATCGCTACCTGCAAGAACCGGAAAAACGTCCAGTTTTTACCACTCCGCCAAGAATGTACAGCGACAATCCCCGCCCCAGTTTGCTGAAGCGAGTGCTGAGAAAATTGAAGTTAACCCGTTGAGGAGGATGTATGAATCGCGGTATATATATTGTCGCTAATGACAGGGTGATGGACAACTCCATCGCCCTCCTCAACAGTATTCGTTGCTACGATAAGGACGTGCCGGTTTTTCTTATCCCCTTCAACGAGAACTATCAACAAGTAGCCAGCACGCTCAGCAGCCTGCACGGGGTTCAGCTATTCCCAGACTTGGAATTCGTAGAAGAGTTTACCAAAAAAGTTGGAGAAATTTTCCCTCGCGACTTCTTAGCCTTACCCAACAAAATGCGAAAGCTGGCCGTCTGGTTTGGCCCCCTAGATGAATTTCTCTACATAGACACGGACATCATTGTTTTTGAAAAAATCGCTGACAGCTTAGATAAATTAGCGGAAGTCGATTTTTTTTGCTGCGACTACCACTATGCCGGCGAAAAACTGCGGAATATCTTCTCGCCGGTCGTGCGGGAGCAAAATATCTTCACAGAAGAAGAACTGCAGGATGTCTTTAACAGCGGGTTGTGGGCTTCCAAAAAGGAAGCCATCACCGAAAAGCAGATGTACGACATTCTGCGGGAGTGCTCGCAACACCGAGAGTATTTCGACTTCACTCAAAATGTTACAGACCAGCCTATATTAAATTACGCGGTTCTCAAACTGATACCCAAACGGGGGAATCTGGTTAAAACGCCAGAGGGAGAACCGGGAAGTTGGGCGGGTTCCAAGCACTTTCGGGAAAAAGAGCATGTCCTCTACGATGGGGAAAAACGTCTGAAATACCTGCACTGGGCGGGGACACCGATAAAGCCGGGGGGCGCTTATTGGAAATTGTGGGAGTATTATCGCTACCTGCACGAAGACAGAGGGCCTTTTTTGCAAAGACTTGTCCGCCGTTTATTGCCTTTTACTGCTAGCCGCACCCAGTCTTAGGAGGAGTTATGACAGAAGGGATTTATACGCTTGCTAATGATGTCGTTTATGACCAACTGGTTGCTTTGCTCAACAGCATAGAAGCTAACGCCGGCAAAGAAATACCCGTTTGCGTGATTCCCTACGACAGCCGGTTGGACAAGGTGCGTGCGGAAGTCGCAGCCAGAAAGAATGTAACGCTATTTGACGACACCGCTTCTATTGCCTACTGGGAAGACTTTGCTACTCAGGCGTGGAAAACTCATCCGCGAGCTGAAAAGGTTTGGCAGGAAAGAGGTATGTCACAAGCCTATCGTTTAGCCAGACACCGGAAACTCTGTGCTTTTGACGGACCCTTTGACAAGTTTATTTACTTTGACGCCGACACGCTTGCAATCGGTGCCCTCGATGAGGTTTATCAAAAGTTGGATGAGTATGACTGGGTGACTAATGACTTTCAGTACAAGTCGGATGTCAAATATATTTTTGAGGCATCTGAAGAGGAACGGCTAAAACTTGGCAGTCCAGAAGAAGTGACGTCCCATATTTTTTGTTCCGGTTGGTTTGCTTCTAAAAAGGGGATGTTTAATCCCGTCAAGTTAGCCAACCTATTGGAGAAATTGAAAGCCGGTGAAGCCAATACAATTTCTTTGCAATGTATTGACCAGCCGCTCTTAAACTACATGGTATTGCGCAGTGACATCTCCTACTATAACTTTGCTTATCACGGAATAGATGAGGCAACCGGCAGCCACTGGTCATCTAAATTTGAGACAGTAGATAATGTTCTCTACGACAGAGGGCGCAGGATTACTTACCTTCACTACATGAGCGTACCTTCTTCTAAGTTCACACAACTTTGTGCCGGTGAAGATGTGGATATTCCCTACCGCGATGTGTTTCTGCACTATCGTTACTTAAAGTTACCAGAAGAACGCCCCCAACTTAAAGCCCCGAGTTTGTTCGTTCGTCTCCAGCGGAGTGCCTCCCGTTTTATCAAGCAAAAAGTTGCTAACATCCAGCACAGGTGGCGCAAGCTCACAAATCGACTGACTTGAAAATGTTTGTAGTTGGGCTTTAGCCCTACCGGATCGCCCGCAGTGAGGCAAGTTTTCATTGGTGGCGGTGTGCGCAGTTCCGAAGCGACTGTCTGGTAAAGAGGGATAACCCGGTTTCTGTAAGAAAGCGGGTTTCTCAGTCCCTCACTAATATGAAAAACGCTATCAGAACGATAGCGACAAGACAGAGTATAATCAAATTGCCAAACCCAGACCTAGCGTGTGGGGAGTATTCTGTTTTCAGTTAACCCAGCGAATCTAAATCTAGCGCTTGCGATCCCCCCCGCTCCAGCTGAATCAAAACTTGGCCCAGCTGATACCAAACCAGCCAGCCAATCAGAACGGTCATTGGCAGAGATAAGGCGTAAGACAGCTTCGATGGCAAGCCAAAAACTTCTAAACCCGACCCTAGAAAAATACAAATACCAGCGGAAATTCCCAGAAAAGGAACAAACAGTTGCGTTCCTTTCAGGTTCGCCAGAGTTCTAGTAGAGCGATTTTTCGACCACTCTCGCACCAAATTTTTCAGCGTTGTTTCAAATGCAACGCCAGAGGTGATGCCGGCTAGCAGACCAGCGAGCATTAAAAAATACGGGGGGTCGGCGGGAAAGTAGTACACTAACAACTCCTTAGATGATCATCGTAATTCGTTCAGGCGCAGCCTCCTCTCCTTCGTTTCCGGTAATTCCTCCCGGAAACGACAGGGAAAAAGTGTTATGAGCGCCAGTTTTCAAACACCGGCATAGCCGTCACCGAAGGCAATATAGCAGCAGCTCCCTCCGTAGAGAACTCTGCCACAGCACCCAGCGCGGCGCTAAATAGACGACTGGGCTGCAAATCCTCCTTAACCAAATTCCACAAACGCCGCACTTCTTCGGTGTGGATGCGGTCATCTTCGGTGAGGGCGATCAGCAGCTTGCGCCGCAAGAACTTTCCCTCCTCTGACAGGAGATACTGCAAACCCAACTGGGCGGTGGGAAGCAAGTCGAAACTTTTATCCGCTCGGGCGATCTCAATCAAGTTCTCCAGCCGCTCCCAGCATAATTTACCATTTTTAAACAGCACCTCAACCAGCCGCCGGCGCAGTTCTGGAGTTTCGCCGGTGAGCAGACGCCGCGCCACATAGGGATAGGCAATTTCCACAATCTTGAAATCCGGATTGAGGGTGAGAGCCAACCCCTCTTGCGTAACCAGGGAGCGAATAATCAGGGCGAACTTGGCCGGCACTCGGAAAGGATATTCGTACATTAACTCCGAGAAGCGATCCGTGATCGTCTTGAAGTTAAAATTGCCCACACTCTCGCCCATGATATCCCCCAGCACCGCTTCTAGGGCCGGCACAATTGGCCAGATATCGGTTTTGGGACTGAGAAATCCCAGCTTGACAAAATCCTCAGCTAGTGCTGGGTAATTTTTGTCAATCAGGTGCACCACCGAATCCACCAGGGTTTCTTTGGTAGTTTGCTCCAGCAGGTCCATCATCCCGAAGTCGATGTAGGCCATGCGGCCATCCGGCATGGCAAACAGATTGCCCGGGTGGGGGTCGGCGTGGAAAAATCCGAATTCCAGAAGCTGCTGCAGGCCAGATTCCACTCCGATGCGGACTAGCCCATCGCTGTCCAGACCGGCAGCTTTAATTTTTTCAGTGTCCGTCAGCTTCAAGCCATTAATCCACTCCAGGGTGAGGACGTGGCTGCTGCTGTAGCGCCAGTAAATCGCAGGGACTTTCACCCTAGGGTTTTCGCTGAAGTTACTGGCAAACTGTTCGGCGTTGCGCCCCTCGTTGAGGTAGTCCACCTCTTCAAAGAGCTTGGTGCCAAATTCGTCCACAATCAGGGTCAGGTCGTGGCCCAGATTCAGCGGCAGCAGCGGCGCTAACCAGCCGGCTGCCCACCGCATTAAGTAGAGGTCGAGAGTGATGGTAGGTTTCAAATTGGGGCGCTGCACCTTCACCGCCACTTCTTCGCCGGTGCGCAGGCGTCCCCGATACACTTGGCCCAGGCTAGCCGCAGCCACCGGCTCTGGGGACAGCTGGCTGTAGATTTCCTCTATTGAGCGGTCTAAATCGCTTTCGATAATGCGGAAGGCGATCTGGTTGGAAAAGGGGGGCAGCTGGTCTTGCAGCTTGACCAGTTCTTCCAAGAAGTCTTTGCGGATCAGGTCCGGTCGGGTGGACAGGGCTTGGCCAACTTTAATGAACGTCGGTCCGAGATCGGTGAGGATGTGCCGCAGCTGTTCTGCCCGTTGCGACTTGTGCCGGTTGGCTTGGTGCTGCCACAAGTCCCACAGCAACCCCAGGACAAAGCCGGTAAAGAACCAGATGATTTTCAGGGCGCGTCCGATAGCTTGCCAGGGACGGTAGCGGTAATACTGGGCGAGCGCCTGCGGATCGTAGCGCCTCAGCTGAGCGAGTTGATGCTGACCCACGCTTTTTTTGCCTCTTGAACTCAAAAACTAACAGTTTAAAAATTGATGCTGCCAGCTGCCACAAGTTGGTCGCTGAACGACGGAGATCGTCTCTCGGTCAGAATTCTGAACCACTGAGGCGCTTCCATGATATTGTTATAGGTTGGCCTTTTTGCTTCATCGGCACACCTACCGACGATTTCGTATCTTTTTATTAACTATATTATATAAAAGTACAAAAAACTTAGCGAAAGGCAGTGCGGGCAGCGATCCCCAGCGGGAATGGGCGGAGCGTGTAACTGGCGGAATTATTCCCACGGCTGCACGCTTGACTTGCGCCCCAACCCGCAGCCCCCCGAAAATCGCCTCTCGCTCACCGGCGCGGGGACATCGAAGTTTGGGCCGCCGGCACGGGCGGAATTCCCCGCAATGGGAAGCCACCAGCTGGCACGGTACAGGTCAGCCCGCATCACTCCTCCGGAGGCAAGAGACTTGAGAAAACCAACAACCGGGGATTGACGGTGCTGCTGTTTTGTGGTATTTAACCTTTCCCGCTCTTTGGTCGAGGCCGGTGGTGGGGGAGCCGGTAGCACTTTCGCGCCGGCGGTGGATACATCTAAAGCACCGGCGGGTCATTGAGAATCGCTCTCCCTGTGGCCAGTCCCTGGGGCTGCCGGTGAGAAATGTTCGTCTGTTGAGGAACGAGGACAACTTGTTGGCGCAAGCCATCCAGGGAGAAATCTCGCTGACTATAAATGCCGGTGCGCATGCTGTCAAGCACCGGCAGAGATAAACCGGCAGTCAGTTGGGCCAGAGTGCTTTGACCGCAGCCGGTTTTACCGGTAAGGGCAATGTCAGCCTAACCAGAAAAGCGCTTGAGGTTGAGCGTGCTGGCAGCCAGCGATGGCACGGACCGCTATAGAATTCAAAAGGCGACGCCTCCTGAACACCGCACACCCTGCCCCACTCCTCAGCCATCCCCAGTGGCATGTCCTGAGAAGTCTGCCCCTTCACCCTCGGATTTTGCAAGTTCCCACCAGCGCTATGAGGGCGACAAATTAGTTGCCAGTGCAGTTTACATAGGTTTCAATGCCTGGTATTTTTCCTTCTGCCATACAGCAGCCTATAGACTTTATATTATTTTCTGAGTCCTGCAACGTTTCTGCGGAGGCACTGTACTTGTAGTTGTGAGTCTCAGCCGGTATTCCTGAGCCAAGCTTTTCGAGAGTGTCAGCGAAGTTCGCATTTTGTTCAAAGTACGCTTGCTGAGAGCGGGCGCAAACACCAAGATTTTGCTTAGCCTCAGACTCCTTAGCTTTGTTAACTTGGTTGAGCATTACAGGCAAGGCAATACCTGCGAGAATGCCGAGAATTGCAATCACAACAAGTAGTTCAGTCAGTGTGAAACCACGCTCCTGTCTTTTGCCAAGGTGCGGGAAAGCTAGCATTTGCTTTTCTCCTCTCTACTTTTCGCTCTAACCGTTAGGAAATTTTAGAAACTTACAGGAAATATCAAGCGAGCCGGCAAAAAGCATCTTTAAGAGTGAAGGGCAACCCACTGAGCGAGGTTGCCCATTTACAGGATTAGGGTTTAGTTGTTTTGGTCGCTACATTTGCTTGTCCAAGGCTCATTCTTGGTGCCGTGGCTTACCACCATGACCAGTAGCTATCCCAACATTCAGCGCTCCTCATCCAGATATTACGAGCGTAAGCGTCTATACCAGAGTGTTTCCAATCACAAACTTTTGTATGAGTGTGAATGAGAGTCGGATAACAATACCAAGATATTCCCTTCGCCTTGCAGTAGTTCGTCCAATCAGAACTCGTTAGATTGCTTACTTTGTATTCACGCCAACCAGGCCAAGCAGAAGCTGGCTCTGGAATTGTGGCCATTCCCAAAGTAAGCGCAGTCGTCAATACAGTCAGTTTCGCGAGTGTTTTTTTCTGCATAGGTAGATGTTTGAATTCAATTCAGCAATTGGGAAAGCGGAGTGTCCTTGCCAACCCGAAGCACCACGCATAGCAGAGTGCTTGAGTTGCGTGTCGGAGGTCGTCGCAGAGCAAGCCATGCTTGAGATGACAGACCTTTAGCCTGTGTCTGATTGGTATGAGTTTGACAGATCGCGGTTTGGCTCCATCTTTTGCCTCGCTTCGCTAGCAGCTTACTGATAGCTGACTCCTTGGCAGCAGGTTATGTAAAATGGGCTTTTTTCAGTGTTTTTCCTGCTGCCATCATTTATAAGCAAACCGGATTAATCACAAAATAATACATAAAAAAAAATTATCTACCGTGCTTTTACTGATTTTTCCTTCAAATCAACTTCATATAATCTTCATATAACTGGCCGATTTTTAAAATTTTCCTTGAATTGCTAGCGGCCTTTCCTTCAGCCGCTCGCACTCAGGGCCACTAATCCAGATTTTCTGCCACCAGACCAAAACGACGAGTTTCTCCCCGCTCTCAGTCTGCGGACAAGGTTAGGGGGTCTGGGGAAGGCCGGTAAGTATGGCATACCTGACCTTGGCCGCTGTGACTAAGTACAGCGTCTCCGCAAAAACACTGATTCCTGTGCGCACCCCCCGGAAAATACGGAGAGTACAAGCAGGTAGAGACAAAAGGTCAAAATTATCGAGGTGAAAAAGAATCAGTCTGGCCAGAACTGGGATTCGCTCAGGGCGTGCCGGTGCCGCCAATCGATATCATAAAATAGGTATTTGTCAAGAAGGGCGCAACCCCTCTCTGACCGGGTTCAAAAAGTCCCGGAATGCCGAGCGAGATCCCTTCGGTAGCGGTTTCCCAGGACTTAGCTATCCCGCAAGCGAATCGCCCCTTTTCAGAAAACAGTAGACCTGAAGTCTGGCCCGTCAAACTCAATGCGCCGATTATCAAGTCACAACCGATTCTCAAAAGTAGGACAGGCGTCTCGCCTGTCCCAGAACCGGCAAGAGGGAGTATTCTATAAACTCCGGTTAATTTCTCGGAATTAATTTCGCTTACCCACTGCAAAACCTCTCCGCCACCAGCCCCCGCACATTTTTAAATTAGGGGATCGCAACCTAAGTTCAACACAGCCGAATTTCATATTACTCCCTCCCCGTACCGAGTGGGGGCACGGGTGAGGTTACCAAGTTAAACACGCCCTCTAGAAGTGCCGGCACCCGCGTCACAACCACCGCAACACGCAAAAAAAGCGAGCGCATAAAAAGAAGCGCTCGCCACAAAAACACCGGCACCCTCACTCCTTCCGCTTAGCTGCCAGAAACTCCCGCAGGCGCAGCAACCCAACCGTTTGACCCAAATTCAGAGGCAGCAGCGATATGCCTTCCAGGCGGGACTGCAGCCAACCGTCCCCCCAGTACCACTCGTGAAACCCGTCAATTCCCTGACTTAATATCAATCGCAGACAGTTCTCGGAAGCCACATCGACATGGTGCTGAATCACCACCGGCCCGATACTGCTAGTAAACGTCAAACCGGCCCGCAACTGTTCCGGCAAGCCGGTGGCCAAACGCTCTGGCCACATCCACTGCTGAGCCAAAGCAGGGCGCAGCAGACTGTCCCGAATGGCTGACGCCGGCGCTTCAACCTCAATTCTCACATGGGATTGCTGAAAAGTACCTAGCATAAACAAATTGCAACGGGCGCGAGTCATCCTCCTTCCAGTATGCCAGAGGTCACAGGCGTGGCAGCTACATCGCCAGCAGCAAAGCCATCCACCTACAATAGGGAAACAGGGAATTGTTAAGAAACGTTAGGATTTTTCATGGCCGATCAGTTAATACGGGCAACAGCAGCGGGGGGAGGGATTCGGGCGGTGGGTGCGATCACCACCCGCCTGACGGAAGAAGCGCGGAAGCGGCACAAGCTCTCCTACGTCGCCACAGCTGCCCTGGGGCGCACCATGTCAGCGGGGCTGCTGCTAGCATCCAACATGAAGCGGGCGGAGTCTAGAGTCAACATTCGCGTCAAAGGCAATGGGCCATTAGGCGGAATTCTCGTCGATGCCGGTTTGGATGGCACCGTGCGCGGTTACGTCGATAACCCAGAAATCGAACTGCCCCCCAAACCCAACGGCAAACTAGATGTTGGCGGTGCCGTGGGTAGCGAAGGCTACCTCTACGCGATCCGGGATGTTGGGTACGGCTACCCCTACTCGAGTACAGTCGAGCTGGTTTCCGGTGAGATAGGCGATGATGTCACCCACTACCTGGCGACATCAGAACAAACCCCCTCCGCCCTGGTGGTAGGGGTGTTTGTGGGGGCAGCCGGTGTCTCCGCCGCTGGAGGGATACTGCTGCAAGTGATGCCCAAAGCCGCCACAGACGAAACGCTGGTTCAAACCTTGGAGTCTCGCGTAGCCGCTCTGTCAGGATTTACCCCCCTCCTGCAAGCCGGCAAAACACTGCCAGAGATGTTTGAGCTCCTGCTAGAAGACATGGGGCTGGAAATCCTCCCCGAAGTGCAGATGGTGCGATTTCACTGCGGCTGCTCTCCGGATCGGTTCTTGGGAGCACTGAAATTGTTGGGCGAAGCCGAGCTGCAAGACATGATAGAAAAAGATGATGGGGCTGAGGCAACCTGCCACTTCTGTAACGAAGTTTACCAAGCCAGCAGTGACGACCTCAGCCAGCTGATTGGTGCGCTGAAAGCTCAATCCTGACTGTGCGCCATTGGCGCACAAAAAGAAAAGCTGACATCCCATTCGCAGGGGCGCTGCGCGACCGGCGAGCCGTGTTGCTGCGTCTGGGCGCGGGCACTGTCTCGCCGGCACTCTGTAAGAAACCCAGATATCACAGGCGTTACATCCCGCACTCCCCAGCCCTTTTGAGCCGCGCTTCCCCGCCAACCGCCGCAACTAGCCAGCCCGCTTAACGGACACTCCCACCACACCCCGAGCGGTGTGATGGGTAATTTTCCAGACAGGTTGCTAAAATAGCCTTACTTTCAAAGGGTTCATCCCCTCACTCTCTCGGTTGAGCCAGATCGATCTTACATTTGGGGGCAGCTGCAATAGCACATAAATCGAAGAGTGTCTGCACAAGCTGGCAGTTTTTCCCAAAAAATCTGGCAGTTCCAAAGGTGTGACGGACTGGTTCTGCGTGCGGTTGTGCGTGGGAAGGATCAAACCCTCTCCCCAGCGCTGGAAGGAAGAAGGAACAAGGAACAAGGAACTTGCAATAGGGGACTTGGGACTTGGGGAAGACAGTCCCGGCAGCCACTAGCCCCTGCGCCCTCACCCAACGAATCCTCGCCCTCTCCCCCCTACCCGCCCGTCCTTGTCCATCTGTTTCGCTCCGTTACATCCGTTATATAATCGGTAGCCAACCTCTAGCAGCGCTTGAGTGGTGCGCGGAGTGTCAAAAATCTGGCAGGGGGTTTCCCGCCCGCCACAACTAAAGCGGTAAAAAGGAGGTATTTTAGCTTGAGGAGATAAAATTTGGCTTTTGCTTGGGATGAGAGATAGGATATCAACGACGGAATGTTTGCGGCAGCCGAAACCGCTGCTTTACTGTTGGTGTGTGGGATATGATTAGAAATCGCAAAGGTCGAGACCGGCGGCGGGCCGCTAGGTCTTTCAAGCCAGTAGATGACCGCCCAATTTCCGGGTTTCCAGCCGTCAGTGGAGCGCCGGCGGCACAAGCACCGCTGCCTCACCCCGTCACGGGATGGGGCGCGAGCGAGGACGCCCACCCGGCAGCCCTAAAGTTAGCGGATTTGCGCCGGCGGCGCAGGGAAAACCAAGGGCAAAACCGCCCCAAAGAGCCTTTCGAGCTGCCTGCGAACCTGCAAAATCTGCTGGCGAGCTGGCAGTTCTGGGTTGGCTTGTCGGGAATAATCTTTGGGGGAACCGGACTGATCGCGATGGGGCTGCTGTTGCGGCTGCCAACAGCTCCTAACTGTCCCTCTATCTTTTGGCCAACAGCTTCCGCTAGCTTGCGCATGTACTGCGCCCAGCAAGGGGCGAACAAGCAGACGGTGGACGACTTGCTAAGGGCGATCGAACTGATCAACGCCCTGCCTGAGGATCACCCGTTGCGCCCAGAAATCAACCGCAATATCGCCACCTGGGCCCAGCAGATCCTGGATCTGAGTGAGCAAACCTTTCAAGACGGCAAGCTCGACGATGCCATCGCCATAGCCCGCAAAGTTCCCAAGGTCGAGAAAGCCTCCGAGATAGTGGACGAGCGCATTAAGCGCTGGAAGTCAATTTGGTCGGAAGCCGAAGATATCTACAAGAAAGCCGAAGCCTCCATGCGCAAGCAAAAGTGGCCTCTGGCTTTTCGCCAAGCTACCCTGCTGCTCGACGTCGGCAATAACTACTGGGCGACGACGAAGTACGAGCAAATCAACCAGCAGATGAAGGTGGCCAAGGAAGAGGGCACCAAGTTGAACAAGGCTTACAGTCGCGCCGAGCAAGGGGGGTTGGAGAACCTCGTGGAGGCGATTAAACTGGCCAAGGCCATCAGCCCGAAGAGTTACATGTATCAGGGGGCTCAGGAGGCCATCAAAGAATTTGCTGGCCAAATGATGGATTTGGCGCAGGAAAGGCTGGAAAAGCGAGATTTGAATGGGGCGCTCGAAATCGCTCGCCAAATTCCTGACGGAACCAAGTTAAAAGAAGAAGTTCAAGATTTCAGTGATTTGGCAAGGGCGCAAGCCCTCACCTGGCAAGACACGGTGGCGGGTATGGAAGGCGCTATTGCTGCCGCCCAAAAAATAGGCCCCAACCGGCCCCTGTACAGCAAAGCCCAGAAATTCATCAATGAGTGGCAGCAAAGCATCGAAGACCTCGCCTATCTGGAAAAGGCTCGCATTCTGGCTAAAACCGGCACCGTGAGCGACTTGAAGTCGGCCATCTCCCAAGTGCAGCTGATTAAAAACACCAAACCGCGATATCAGGAAGCTCAGGAGGAAATCAGCCGCTGGAGGAATCAAATTGAAGTTCAAGAAGACCGCCCCTATTTGGAAAAGGCGCAGATGCTGGCCCGCTATGGCACGGTTGAAGCGCTGAAAGCTGCTATGAATGAAGCCAGTAAAATTGGCAGGGGACGGGCGCTTTCCTCCCAAGCTCAGGAGCGCATCGCAGAGTGGAACCGGGAGATACAGACTCAGGAAGACATGCCGTATCTGGATCGGGCTGAGATCCTCGCCCGGTTTGGCACCATTGAATCCTTGCAAGCCGCCATTGGGGAAGCTAGCAAGATTGGCGAGGGGCGGGCGCTTTACTCGCAAGCTCGCCAGAAAGTCCAGGACTGGACTCGGCAGGTGCAGCAGCAGGAAGACCAGCCCTATCTCGACGGGGCGCGGGACTTGGCTACTATTGGCAGACTGTCTGAGGCTATCGCGATGGCCGAAAGAATTCAGCCCGGACGCGCTCTCTACAGCGAGGCTCGCGAGACTATCGACCGGTGGCGGGACGAAATCCAGGCCAAGCAATATCTGGAGGATGCTTATCGCGCCGCCAGTTCGGCAACCCCAGACACTCTGGCGGCTGCCATTCGCACCGCCAATCAAGTCTCTGAGAGCAGCACCTTGCGCTCGGAGGCTGTGTCGGCTCTCGGTCAGTGGAGCCAGCAAATCTTGGCAATGGCCCAAGAGCGAGCTGAATATGACAAGCTCGGCGCGATTGAAATTGCCCAGAAAATCCCCTCCTACGCCCCAGCTTATGCGGCGGCACGGGCCCAGATCCAGCAGTGGGAAAAACAGCAGAATCCTCCTCCGCCGGCGGCTCCTGCGCCACCACCGGCTGCCCCTGCAGCCCCCTAATATCACTTCCGGTTGGTTAAGTCAAATTTTTTGGCTGCATCTGGGGGCGCTCTACCGCCCCCTTTTAAAACTAATTTAACGGATTTGATATTTTAAATAGGGTTTTGGCAAATGATTAGATGCCGGTCTAACCTGCCATTTTATGTGAATTCCGGTGGTGTCGTTATTCACTGTAGGGCGGGGAAACCCCTGTGGGGGCGGGTGAGCCCAAGATGGTTGCGGCACAGTGAGGGCTGTTAGTATAGCAATGAACAGCTCAGCAATGGACAAGGCATCTCGCCCGCCCTCAGGGACTTCACCGACAGGCAAGATCCCTGGCGGCGCACAACCAACCCGCAGGACAGGCGTTCCCTCCGACCCTCAAAAACATTTGGTGTCAGATGTCCTAACCAATGTGGCTAGTGCTGTAAACCCGCCCCCGCCCCTGCAGCGAGGCTGAAGCACTCAGGCGAGAATTGCCACTGCCCACTGCCCACTGCCCACTGCCCACTGCCCACTGCGCAATAATATAGCAGTATTCATATTGGTTGGGACATTTCGCAGCAACCGGAGCTCGGTCGCTCGGTCGCTCTGGAGCAAGGGAGGCCGTAATGTCCTAACCTAAGTGGCTACTGCTATACCAAGTTGAGATAGATAGTATTTTTTCGCAGGAGCAAAACCCCTTGATGTCCGGGGTTTAAATCCAAAATCCAAAATCTAAAATCCAAAATTGGTATCATTCCTCCATGACTGCAGTCACCCCTGAAGAAATTGCTCAATTTCGGACTGAATTAGCAGCTTATCCCGATGCCTTGAAAGCCCTTGATGTGATAGAGGACTGTGAGGGGGATTTGGAAGATGCCGCCCTCAGCCTAGCCATTGAAGTTGGGCAAGAACCGGACAGCTTAAATTGGTTAGATGGCTTTGCCAAGAGATGTCGTGTTGCCCTCTGCGAAGTCAAAGACGATTTTTTGAGTGGCAAATATGCGGCTGTGGCGGAAACCTTGATGGCCAAGCGCCTTTTCCCCGAAATCTTGGTAGCGCCGGTTCTCATGTATGTGATGAAACAGGGTGTGAATAATTTCTGCGACCCTCTGGAGTTCAAACGGTAAGAAGGTGTTAATAGCGGTTCTCAAGGATTTGTCAAACCTCTGGGGGTTAGAAACCCGGTTTCTTTGAAAAACCGGGTTTCTGCGCGTCTCACAGCTCAAATAGAAACGCTGCATAAAGAAAATGTTAAACCGGAGTGGGGGCCAGAAACCGGGTTTCTTCTGACTTGACTTTTTTTTATAACTGACCTGTAAGTGCCGGCTGCCGGTGGAATGCAGGCTGTTTGCTGCCTCTCCTACCCCTCCGCCTCAATTTGCCGCACCGCAGTTAGCGCCGAGTAGGAAACACCGGCAGTTCCTTCTCCCGGATGCGTCGAATCCCCCACCAGCCACAAACCCCTGACCGGCGTGCGCGTGGCAAACCCAAACGGGCCAAACGTTGGCACCCTCTGGCCAATCCCCCCGACAATCCCCTCCTCCCGCGCCGTATAGCGGGCAAACGTCCTCGGCGTCGCCGCTTCCTGACAGACAATCGTTTCCGGCGTCAGGTGGAAATACGAGCTCAGCCGCGAGATCGCCTCCTGCGCGTACTGTTCCTTCAGCCCTTCATAATCGGCACAATTCCACCACCGGCGCGTATCCGTGAACGACGATGCCGTAATCGTGGCCATAGAAGCGGGCGCTCGCCCGTCCCCCGGATGGCTCACCGAGACGAATAACGAATTATTCTCCCCAATCTCACCCTCGTAATCGTAGAGAAACTGCAAGTGCGGCGGGCATCCGGGCGGAATCGCTTCCTGCTTTACGCCTAAATACACAACGAACGCTCCCGATGCCGGCTGGAGTTTTTCGGCACGGTAGCGGTAGCCTGCCGGTGCCTTCTCGCCCAGCAATTTCACCAAATTTTGCACCGGCACATTCGCCACCACATGGTCAGCCGGCTCCTGCCAAACCTCCCCGGTTTTCTGGTTGCGCACCACCACGCCTTCCGCGCCGGAACCCCCAACATTGATGCGCTCAACCGTGTGGCGCATCAAAAGTTTGCCGCCGTACTTTTCCAGAGCTCCCACCAAACCGTCGCTGAGCACCTGCATGCTGCCGGTCAGGTGAAACAGCCCCTGCGGTTCTTGAGAAACCCCCAGCGCCGTCGCCGCATACAGCAGCGCCGTTTCTTCCGCATCCACTTGGGAGTACAGCTTCAGCTGCATGTCCAGAAACGCTCTCAGGCGCAGATTGTCCGCCAACCCGCACAAGCGCAAGGCATCCCCCACCGTCATCAGGGTGTAGGGGGCAGTAATCAGCGTGTCGGGACGAACCGCCTGAGCTAACTGCCACAAGTCCCAGAGATTGCGGGGTGGCAGGACGGGGTCGCGAGATTGAAACGCCCAGCTGGCGCGGAACAGAGTGGCAAACAGCCCCCACAGCCCTTCGCTCCCTGGAAACTGCAGGCGTTGCTCAGCTTTCCACTTTTCCGGGTCGCGCCAGACGCTTACCGGTTCAGTCTCTCCCGGCAAATACACCGCACAGGCAGGATCGCAGGGGGTTGCCGGTGGGAGTTCAACTTCTAATTCTGAGAAAATGCGGTGGTGAATGCCACCTGGCTCCAAACCGGCAACCTGAGTCGCGCCGACATCAAAGGTAAATCCAAAGCGCTTGAACGTGGAGGCGCATCCCCCTGGAACCAAAGCCTGGTCTAAGACTAGCACCTGGTAGCCCCGCTTGGCCAGCAGCGCACCGGCTGTCAAGCCACCAATTCCAGCGCCAATGACGACCGCCCGCTGCTGTTTTCTCTTGCCCATAGCACCGCCTGGCATCGCTCGAATTTTTACATTTCTTAATATAGTTTATAATAATTTCACAGCAAGAGCGGTGGCGCAGCGACTAACTTTGCCGGCGCGTCAGGATAGCCGTGGCGTGCCGGTGGGGAATACTGATAGGGTCGCACCCAGTTTGCAGAACTCCTCTGACAAGCCCCCTTCTAGCTGACGGTGAGGGGGTGAGGGGTGGGGAATGCCTGCGGTGCGGCGAGATGATATCGGTTTCCCGCACAGCGCTGATGCCCAAAAAGCATAAAAGGGTTGTGGCTCGGCGCTGGTTGCGGACAGAGCAGGTGCATAATTATTAACATATTGAGGAGGAACCACTCTAACCCACCCAGGAATCAGTCAATCACCCACACCTCTCTTGTTTCGGTGTGGGTGAGCTGGAAAAACGTCCCTATTGATTCCTCAAGATCCTGGGGAGCTTTTCCCAAGGGCGGCGCTGACGGGGAATAATACAGGCGCTCCGGGGCCCTCTAGCAGCCGTTTTCAGGACACTGCGCCCAGCAATCACACTTCCGTTGCTGGGGGTGGAAGCAGTGTTGCTGCAGAACCCTCTACTTTGACCCCTATCCATCCCGAAGCCTACCTGCGGTTGGCGCGGATATTCCGGGATTAGCTAACTTACAACACTTCATGACTTCAACCCTACTCAAGTCTTCTGCTGTCCCTCGTCTCAACTCTCCCACGCTTCACCTGCTGCCAAACGGGTTAACAATTATAGCAGAACAGCTACCTGTTGAAGCAGTTAACCTGAGCTTGTGGGTGAGAGTTGGCTCTGCCGTTGAGTCAGACGCCATCAACGGCATGGCCCACTTTTTGGAGCACATGGTTTTTAAGGGCACCAAGAAACTGCAAAGCGGTGAATTTGAGCGCCGGATTGAGGAGCGGGGCGCACTGACTAACGCCGCGACAAGCCAAGACTACACCCAGTTTTACATTACGGCGGCCCCCCAGCATTTTGCCGAGCTGGCACCGCTGCAAATGGATGTGGCGCTCAATCCTACCATCCCGGATGAGGCATTTGAGCGAGAGCGATTGGTGGTTCTCGAAGAAATTCGCCGCTCCTGCGACAATCCCCGCCGGCGCACTTATACCTTTGCGATGGAGACGGCGTTTGACGCGCTGCCCTACCGGCGACCCGTACTCGGGCCCGCTGCAGTTATCGAACAGCTGACGCCCCAGCAGATGCGGGATTTCCATGCCACTTGGTATCAACCCCCGGCTATGACAGCAGTGGCGGTGGGAAATCTGCCGGTGGAGAGATTAATTGAGATTGTCGCAGAGGGATATGCAGAAGCGACTGGCACTAAGAAGTCAGCTCGGCGAATCGCAAGCGAGTCAGAATTCATTCACCCACAATCGGGAATTCTTCACCTAACCCCAGAACCGCCTTTCAGCGAAATTGTGCGCCGGGAAGAAGTGGATGAAAGCTTGCAGCAGGCCCGTCTGGTGATGCTTTGGCGGGTGCCCGGGATGACGCAACTGCACCAAACCTACGCCCTGGATATATTGGCCTCGATTCTGGGACACGGGCGGACGTCGCGGCTGGTTCAGGATCTGCGAGAAGAGCGGAGATTGGTGACGCACATTTCTGCCAGCAATATGACTTACCGGCAGCAGGGGACGTTCTATATTTCGGCGCAGCTGCCGGTGGAAAATTTGCCGGCGGTGGAAGCTGCGATCGCGCAACACATCCGCACCCTGCAAACGGAACCGGTGACTGAGGCAGAAATTGCCCGCGTCCGAACTCAAGTGGCGAACCGGTTTGTGTTTGGCAACGAGACGCCTTCTGAGCGGGCCGGTTTATATGGATATTACCAGTCAATGGCAGGAGACTTGGCACCGGCGCTCAACTATCCCGCCCGCATTCAAGCTCAAGGGCGCACCGATCTCCAGCTGGCGGCTCAGCGGTTTCTCTCGCCAGAAGCCTATGGCGCTGTGGTGCTGCGACCGGCTTTTTAAGATGCCGGTGGTGGCTTTCCCAGTATAGCGGTTCGTTGTTGAGGAGTGAAAATTATTTTTTTAAGAAACCGCCACAGGACGCGGCGGCTTCCCGCAGGGTAGACGCCAAAAACGCCAAGGAAAGAAAAGAGAGAGAATTTGTTTTATCAGTGCCCTAGATTTTAGGCTTCCGCACTCATCGGGGACTCTGAGACGCGATAAATCGCGTCTCTACAAGAAGCAAAAGGTGGGGTGCGTTCCCGGTCACAGTGCACTCTCTAAAAGTGGGCCTTTGAGAGCGAAACGCACCCTAGTGCTGGCACTAAGGCACTGGCCAAATCTTGATGGTGCCGTCATTGCCGGCACTGGCGAGGGTCTGGCCATCGGGACTGAAGGCGACCGCAAACACGCTTTTTGCGTGCCCTGAGAGGGTGCGCCGCAGTCTGCCGTTTTTGAGATCCCACAGCTTGACGGTGGTGTCGTCGCTGCCACTGGCCAAAAACTGGCCTTTGGGGCTGATGGAGATCGAATGAACGGGAAAATCATGACCGCTGAGGGTGCTCAGAAGTCTGCCGGTGCCGGCATCCCAGAGTTTGACGGTTCTGTCAAAACTGCCACTGGCGACGGTCTGGCCATCGGGGGTGAAGGCAACGGAGCTCACCCAGTCTGTATGTCCGGTCAGCGTGGTTTTGAGTTTCCCACTTGCCACATCCCACAGCTTGACAGTCTTGTCGATACTGCCACTGACAAGGGTTTTGCCATCGGGACTGAAGGCGACGGCGTTGACGCCATCTGCATGTCCGGAGAAAGTGCGGATGTAGGTGCCTTTGCTGAGATTCCAGAGGATGATGGCATTGTCCCAGCTGCCGGTGGCTAGAGTCTGGCCATCGGGACTAATGGCCACGGACTCAACCGAATCGGTATGGACGTACAGGGTGTAGCGCAGGAAGCCGGTCTTGAGATTCCACACGTTGACGGTTTTGTCTTTGCTGCCACTGGCGATGGTTTCCCCATCCGGGCTGATCGCCAGGGAAGTAATATCCCCTAAATGAACCGCGAAGGTGTAGCGCAAGTTGCCGGCGCTGGGATTCCACAGCTTCACCGTGTCCTCAATACTGCCGCTGGCCAGAACTCTGCCATCTGGGCTGAAGGCGAGGGCAAAAATTGCGTAGGCGCTGTCTCCAAAGCTTCGCAGCGGTTGAATATTTTGCGCCAGCTTTTGGGTGGCGTCCCGCAGGGTTGCCGGTGCGGCTGCTGATTTGACCAGGGGTGCGGTGACGGTGAGTGCTGTCGCGATCGCTAAGGCGGTGGCAGTTTTCCAGGACGAAAGCTTTAGGGTCATGGGTTGGTTATAGCGGTTCTCGTTCGGATAAAAGATAACGAGCGTGTCCTGACATGGTACGATATATTCACTCTCTATTAGGGTTTGACTTGTGAGGGCGGTTGCTCTGCTATATTAATCCCTAGCAGGGATTGAAACTACCCCGCCGCATTGCCCGCAGGATTTCCGCCCGCCGGCGCACCCAGAGCCAAAGCCAGAACCCAAAGCGCAATTGATGCCGGCGCAGGCGTGCCATTCTCTTAAGCTCAGTCACCTGCGACACCGTTGCAGCCGCAAGGCTTAACTCGGAAGTCCGTCACGCGCTTGCATCACAACATACCGGGGGCAAATCATATCACGTTTGGTTGAGTTTTTAGGATTGGCAGGCCCGAGGCTGTTATATGAGCAATTAAACGGTTACTCACTAATAAAATAGCCGCTCTTTTCGGGGAAGCCTTGCTATCCAAGAGACTCGCAGGTTTGCTATTTTAAAGTCTAAGTTTTATGCGTTTGGTTAGTTCTTAATAGACCGGGAGGTGAGGGAGAGGCTGGCCTGGGGTAAATTTTCAACTGTGAATTTTGAACTCTGAATGAATTCAAAATCCAAAATTCAAAATTCACAATTTACTTCTCACCGGCTGCCAGCTGCCAAATCTTAATCGTGCGGTCGCCACTGGCACTGGCAAGGGTCTTGCCGTCGGGGCTGATAGCAACAGCATAAACCGGCTGGGAATGTCCGGAAAGGGTGGCGGTTAATTTGCCGGTTTGCAATTCCCAAATCTTGACAGTATTGCGATTTGTGCCACCGGCAAGCATCTTGCCATCCGGACTGACAGCGACAGAATAAACCCAGTCCCCGCCTGAATCAATGGTGCTTTTCAGTGCGCCGGTGCCGGGATTCCAAAGCTGGATTGTGTCTTTGTTAGATAAACTGCTGCTGGCGAGGGTTTGGCCATCGGGGCTAAAGACGACAGACCTCACCCAGTCTGAATGTCCGCTGAGCGTCTTGCTCAGGAGGGTGGCTTGCAGATTCCAGACTGTGACGGTTCCGTTGCGACTGCCGGTGGCGACGAGTTTGCCATCCGGGCTAAAAGCGACAGCCACAACCAAATCTGAATGCCCGGAGAGCGTGCGGAGAGCGCTGCCGGTGGCTAAATCCCATATCTTGACAGTTTTGTCCCAGCTGCCACTGGCAAGAGTCTTGCCATCCGGGCTAAAGGCTACGGCGATCGCATTGCTGGTATGCCCGGACAGGCTGCCGGTCACTTTGCCGGTCGCCAAATCCCATATCTTGACAGTTCGGTCGTCACTGCCACTGGCGAGGGTTTTACCATCCGGGCTAATAGCGATACCATAAATCCAGGTGTCCGACCGCAGAGTGCTTTTCAGATCGCCGGTGTTCAGATCCCAGACTTTGATGGTTTTGTCATCGCTGCCACTGATGAGGGTTTTGCCATCCGGGCTAATAACCAGAGACTTAACGTTATCTGAATGCCCGGAGAGGGTGCGCAGTAACTGGGGATTTTTCTCGGACGGGGCGATTAAATTGCCAATTCTGGGGAGGGCGGAAGCTGAGGTGGGTGAGTGGATGGCGGTGACTGTCGCCGCTGCTGCGATCAATAACGCTAATAGAGCTTTCCGAGGGAGTTGCTTTGGGGTCATATCGATTTTAGATTTTAGATTTTAGATTTTAGAAAAAGGTGCGGCGGTTAAAATTTATCACAAAATCTTCCGTCCTATCAACAGGGGCGTCCCCAGTACCGCCACCTGTAGCGGTTCTCAGTTGGATGAAGGACGCCCCAGAAACCCGGTTTCGCCGAAGTTACCGGGTTTCTCAGTCCCTCACTAATATGAGAGACGCGCTCTCGCTGGGGGCGCGTTTACTAATAACCTTTCCCACCGGCAGATATCTCGGGACGTAGGACAGGCGTTCCCTCCGATAGCGAAGCGGGACGCGACAGCGTCCTTCCCAGAGACATTAAGGGCAGGCGAGACGCCTGCCCTACGCCTATACTTCGTAGGAATTGCGCTCCCTCCGACCAGTGTCCTAAACTGACTGCCTCTTGCTATACGCTCGCCCTTGAGTTAAACAAAATACAAGGCTATCATCGTGTTAGAGTCGTGTTAGAGTCCGGCAAGCCGAAGGCAAAAGTAAACATAAGAAAAGCAAAAGAGATGATTTTCTGTTTGGCCTTTTACCTTTTTAGCTCGCGCCCGGGAGCGGCGGGATTGCAGAGCGCCGCCCCTACTTTTGGCTTTATTGCAAACGCCGCCAAATCATAATGTCGCTGTCTTCACCGGCACTGACTAAAGTCTCGCCATCGGGACTGAGAGCGACGGCGCTAACCCCTCGCTTGTGACCGGTGAGGGTGCGTATCAGCTGACCTGTACTGATTTGCCAAATTTTGACCGTCTTGTCAAGACTGCCACTGACTGCGATCTGGCCGTCCGCGCTGATGGCCACGGAATTCACCCAGTCTGTGTGACCGGTAAGGGTGCTTCTCAGCTCACCGGCACTCAGCCGCCAAATCTTGACAGTGCTGTCATCACTGCCACTGACCAAGGTCTGGCCGTCCGGGCTGATGGCCAAGGACTTGACTGCGCGGGTGTGAGCGGTGAGGGTGCTTCTCAGCTCACCGTCACTCACCCGCCAAACCTTGATCGTGCTGTCATCACTGCCACTGACGGCGGTCTGGCCGTCCGGGCTGATGGCCACGGCATACACTTTGCCGGTATGGCCGGTGAGGGTGTGTAGCAGCTCGCCGGTACTCAGCCGCCAAATTTTAACCGTACTGTCCAGACTGCCACTGACGAGGTATTGACTGTCCGGGCTGATGGCGACGGACATAACAGCGCGAGTGTGACCGGCGAGGGTGCGCACCAAGCTGTCATCACTCAGCTGCCAAACCTTGACCGTGTTGTCATAACCGCCACTGATCAGGGTTTCACCGTCCCGGCTGATGGCCACGTCATTAACCCAGCGGGCGTCACCGGCAACGTTGCGCAGGAGCTTGCCCGAACTCAGCTGCCAAATCTTGACAGTCTTGTCATTGCTGCTGCTGACCAGCGTCTGGCCATCCGGGCTGATGGCCAAGGAAGTCACCCAACTGATATGATTGGAGAGGGTGTTGGCCAGAGCAAAATTTCCCAAGGATGGATTTGGGGGCGGGACAGGAGCCGGCGAGCTGGCTGCAGTGCGTGTCGGGGAAGGGGTTGCAGAAGGGCGAAATTGCCCGTCCTTGCAGCCGGTTAACCCCAACAGCAGGATGGCACCCACAACCAGCCCGGTTTTTTTCAGTCCGGGAAGGACACCAGACGGTATTTTCGTGCGATCGCCAGACGATTTATTGTGCCGAAGCTTCCTCAAATTCATGCTTCCCTGACTCCTTCAATTGCTCATTAATAGCGCTGCTTCCTGCTTTTTTTCAGCAGGAAAACCCAAAACCGGCAGCGCTCGGCTGACAGGCTGCGGCAAATGCTACCGCCCACCGATTTTCTCAGCCACAGCCACAATATTGCCACAGGTTTCGGGGGCGAATTGCACTCAGCATTTGAAATCTAGTTACCCCCTAACTGTACCAGGAGGGGCGAGTTTCCCTGAAATCTCTGCCGGGAGTAAAAATTATGGCAGCATGCCATTTTTGCAAAGATTGTCACCCTCACCCCCCTAAGCCCCCTCTCCCAGGGCGGGAGAGGGGGGAAAAATAAAGAATTCTCCCCTCTCCCCTTGTGGGAGAGAGGTTGGGGGTGAGGGGGATTACAAAAATGGGATGCTACCAAAATTATTGCTCGACCCGCCCCTCCTCGCCGACTAGACTTTTTTACCTTGGATTTGTTCCACCGGCACATCAAAGCGCCGGCTGCGGAACAGCCGGTGCCCTGAGGCTGACGCCGAAATCAAGCCAGTCTCAACTGATATAGCAGATTGCAACTGAGTGAGGTACAGATATTAGATACCCCCAAACCCCCCTTAAAAAGGGGGGCTTTCAGAATTCCCCCCCTTTTTAAGGGGGGGCTAGGGGGGGAAGGACGCTATCGCGTCCCGCTTCGCTATCAAACTGTACCCCACGCAAGTGCAAACCGCTATAAGTAGGCGGACACAATTAAAAGTGACTAGCGCCCGGAAACCAGAAACCAGGTTTCTTAAAGACCCCTGGTTTCTTGATGTTCAGCTGTTGGCGAAGGATATTTTTTGTCAAGCCAGCAGAAAATAAGAAGTTAGAAGAAGTTGCCTTTATTTGGGCATTCGCCAAATCTTGATGGTGCTATCCCGGCTGCCACTGAAAATTGTCTGCCCGTCCGGACTGATGGCTACAGAATTCACCGAATTGGTGTGACCGAGGAGGGTGAATTTCTCAGTGCCTGTGGCTAAATCCCACACTTTTACTGTCTTGTCAAGGCTGCCACTCACCAGGGTGCGCCCGTCGGGGCTGACCGCTACTTCAAAAACTGCGCCGGCATGACCTTTGAGAGTGGTTTTTAGGGTGCCGGCGGCCAAATCCCACACTTTAATCGTAGTGTCATTGCTGCCACTGACTGCGATCTGCCCGTCGGGGCTGATGGCTACCGATTTCACTTCGCCGGTGTGACCGAGGAGGGCGGTTTTCTCTTTTCCTGTGGCTAAATCCCAGACTTTGACGGTTTTGTCATTGCTGCCACTCACAAGCGTCTTCCCGTCGCGACTGATGGCTACTGCGTTAACCGAATTGGTGTTACCCGTAAGGGTGTTTTTGAGGGTGCCGGTGGCGGTATCCCAAATTTTCACCGTCCTGTCATTGCTCCCAGAAGCCACCGTCTCGCCATCCGGGCTGATGGCGACAGACCAAACCGAGCCGGTATGGCCTTTGAGGGTGGTTTTCTGTTTGCCGGTGGCTAAATCCCAGATTTTGATGGTGTTGTCCAGGCTGCCACTCACCACGAGCAGGCCATCCGGGCTGATGGCCACAGACCTCACCCAGTCGGTATGGCCCGTAAGGGTGGCTCTCTCTTTGCCGGCATAATTATACCACAGCTTTATCGTACTGTCAACGCTGCCAGAAGCAAGCGTCTGCCCGTCGGGGCTGATGGCCAGAGAAAGCACCGGCTCAGTGTGGCCGGAGAGAGTGGCTTTCAGGAAGATACGGCTGGGCTGGCCGATAATTAAAAATATGGGATTAAACGGAAAGACGCCGTAGCGGAAAGAACCGCAGATTTCAGCCCCCAGCAACAGGATGGCGGCACCGGCAGGCAATAAGATTTTCCACAATTTTGCAGGTGGCCAAGGGAGCGGGTGGGGGAAGAGTGGCATGCCAGCCGGTCGCCGGGGTCGAGAGTGCAAGTCTTGCAAGACTTCTTCGGCTGACTGATAGCGCCACCGGCAGTCTTGTTGCAGCAGCTTGTCGAGAATCCGGCCCAATTCCTGACTCACCGCCCCTCTGAGGTGCTCCCGCCACAAGTAAACCCAGCCATATCCATGTCTGTTCTTCAACTCCAAGGGGTGAGTGGCACTGAGGAGGTGGAAGCAAGTCGCGCCCAAACTGTACAAGTCACCGGCTGCCGAGGCTTCCCCTCGCTCCATTTGTTCCGCTGGCGCATACCCGGGCGTGCCGATGGTTGTGCCGGGCGCGCCGACGGCCAGTGCCGCCTGCTGCTTGGCCACACCAAAATCGAGCAGCACCAACTCACCCGCAAGCTCTGCGGTGCCGCCGGCGGCTGCCGGTGCTAAACCCTTTTTCAAAGGGGTTGGGGGGTGCGGGAGTTGGGGGGTGCGGCGAATGATATTCTCTGGCTTGATATCCCGGTGAATGACCCCGTGCCGGTGGATGTATTCCAGCACCGGCAGCAAGTCGAGGAGTAATTCCCAAATCTTTTGCTCGCTAAACGGCCCGAAATTTTCCAATTCCGTCTTTAAGGTTTGCCCCTCGATATACTGCTGCACCAAATACAGGCGACTGTCTTCCTCAAAATAAGCAAGCAAGCTGGGAATCTGGGAGTGTGTCCCCAGCTGTTGCAGACGCTGCGCTTCTTGCTCAAAAAGTTCTTTCGCCTTCTCAAGCTGCCAGCTGCCCTGAAAGCTGGGTGCCAGCTGCTTGATCGCGCACAGTTCATTCAGCTTGTCCGCATCCTCAGCCAGATAGGTTTTGGCAAATCCCCCGCCGCCTATGGGTTTGATGGGGCGATAGCGGTTTCTCAGCTTCCCCAATTGCGTGCCGCAACTTTGGCAAACCTTTGTCCCATTGGGGTGTTGGGGATTCTGGCATTCGGGATTGAGGCAGCAGATCATGACTGTGCGTCTGTCAGTGAGCTGATTCTATAATAAGATTATCGCTGAATTTTCCCCAGTCATTCTCGTTTTCGGGCGGTTTGCGGGAGATGCTGGTTAGGCTGCCGGCGAGCCCGAACGCCCCCTCGCTTCTTCTGGCTGGCTGCTTTCTCCATCTGCTTTCCCGGTATTGATTGTTTGTTATTGCCTGTATTTTTTATTTGGGGAGCATCCCATTGTTGTGCTCCCCCTCACCCCCAACCCCTCTCCCACTTTGGGGTGAGGGGAGAATGATTGATTTTCCCCCCTCTCCCGACCTGGGAGAGGGGGGTTAGGGGGGTGAGGGGGAAAATCTTTGCATGCATGGGGATGCTCCCTTTATTTGAACCGCAGATCAACGCAGAGCAACGCAGATGGCATTCGCGCTCCAGAATTGCGGCTGACTGCTGCAAACGGCACAAAGGTGTTGAGCGGTTTAGCTGAAAGGGGTAAACTGTTGTAACCAGCCCGTTTGTGACTGGGCGAATCGAATTTGCGGCCCAAAGCGGACTCAAACCCACCCGCAACCCTCTACCCGGATTCCGGGGAGTGGGGAGTTGGGGGATCTGCGACAGTCGCCCCGTATCCCGTATCCGGATCTTGCGCTATGCCTGCATTTTTATTGGAAGTCGGAACAGAAGAATTACCCGCTGATTTTGTCGGTGACGCCATTGAGCAGTGGCGCTCGGGCGTTCCCCAAACCCTCACAGAAAATTACTTGACTTTTGAGGGGATTTATGTATACGGCACTCCCCGACGGCTGGCAGTGCTGGTGAGAGGGATTCCCGACCGGCAGCCGGACCGGGAAGAGGAAATTAAAGGCCCGCCGGCATCAGCGGCGTTCAAAGATGGCCAGCCGACGAAGGCGGCAGAAGGTTTTGCCAAAAAGCAGGGTGTGGGACCCGAAGCCCTGGAAGTTAGACCCACCGATAAAGGGGATTTTGTCTTCGTGCGCCGCAAAATTGCCGGTCGCCCCACAGCAGATATTCTGGGAGAACTGGCTCCCGGGTGGATTGCGGGGCTGGAAGGCAAGCGTCTGATGCGCTGGGCGGATGGGGATTTCCGGTTTCCCCGCCCGATTCGCACTCTGGTGGCGCTGCTGGATAAGGAGGTGCTGCCGGTGGGGCTGGTGAACAGTTCAGAGACTCTCAAGAGCGACCGCATCTGTTGCGGGCACCGAGTGTTGCACCCAGCGCCGGTGGAAATTCCCCAGGCGGATGATTATGTCGAGTGTTTGCGCGCTGCCTTTGTCGAGGTTGACCCAGAACAGCGCAAAACGAAAATCCTGGAGCAAGTCCAAGCCGCCGCCCAAAAAGCCGGCGGACATGCCGATATTTCCCCCGATTTGCTAAAGGAAGTCACCAACCTGGTAGAATGGCCTACAGCTGTCACCGGCAAATTTGACGAGGAATTTCTGATATTGCCGCCGGAAGTGATCACCACAGTCATGGTGACGCACCAGCGCTATTTCCCTGTACTCAAAAGCAAGGACTCCTCCGAATTATTGCCCTATTTCATCACCATCTCTAATGGCGATCCAGGCAAGTCAGACACGATCGCCACCGGCAACGAGCGAGTCATCCGCGCCCGCTTGGCTGACGGTCGGTATTTCTACAAAACCGACATCGCCAAACCCCTGGAAAGTTACCTGACCCAGCTGGAAACCGTCACCTTCCAAGAAGATTTGGGAACCGTGCGGGATAAGGTCAGCCGCGTGATGCGGATTGCCGGCGCGATTGCCGAGCAGCTGCAATTAGCAGGAGAGGACCGCACCGCAATCGAACGAGCCGCCTTGCTGTGCAAAGCCGACCTCGTGACCCAGATGGTGTATGAATTTCCCGAATTGCAAGGGGTAATGGGCGAGAAATACGCTCGCGCCAGTGGCGAGCAGGAAGCCGTTGCGGCGGCAATTTTCGAGCACTATTTGCCCAGAGGCGCTGCCGACAGCTTGCCCCAAACCCTTGCCGGTCAAGTGGTAGGTTTAGCCGACCGGCTCGACACCCTGGTGAGTATTTTCGGCTTGGGGATGCTGCCCACCGGCTCCTCTGACCCCTTCGCCCTTCGCCGCGCCGCCAATGCGGTCATTTCGATTACCTGGGCGGCAGATTTAACCATCAATTTGCAGCAGTTACTGGAAGTAATTGCCACCAATTTTGCCGCACTGCATCCCAAAGCCTCGCCGACAGAACTCCTGAAACAATTGCAGGAATTCTTCGCGCAGCGCATCCGCACCCTCCTGCAAGAGGAGCGATCCATTGACTACGATTTGGTGAGTGCGGTTTTGGGAGAAAACGACCCAGAATATATCGCGCGGGCGTTAAACGACTTGCTGGACGCCCGCAATCGCGCCGATTTCTTGCAAGAAATCCGCAAGAACGGCAAGCTCGACGAAATATACGAAACCGTCAACCGCTCGACTCGTCTGGCGAAGCAAGGCGATTTGGACACGGCTGTGCTCTCCCCAACAGCCGCCGTGCGCCCGGAACTGTTCCAAAAACCCTCCGAGGGAGCATTTTACGACGCCGTGGCGCAACTGCTGCCAAAAACTCAGGCGTGCCAGCAAACGCGAAACTACCAGCAGCTGGTGGGTGCCTTGGCGGAAATTGCCCCCACCGTCAGCACTTTCTTTGACGGACCCGAAAGCGTGCTGGTGATGGACGAAAATCCGGACATCCGGCGCAACCGGCTGAATCTGCTGGGCTTGCTGCGCAACCACGCTCGCATTTTAGCAGATTTTGGCGCAATTGTCAAGGGGTAAGGGCGCATTCGCGCGGGATGAACCCGGCACCCCAACCCCTCCCCGCACGCGGGGAGGGGGAGCAAAAGGGGGTTCCTGATAAATCACTCTTTGGCGGTAGAAAGTAAAATTTTTCCGCTCGTATAGGCTTCAGCGATCGCGTTCCGTCTGAGCTTACCACTGCTAGTTTTCTCAAGTTGACCGGGGCGAATGAACAAGACATTCTCCGGAGGTATCTTGACTCTCTAAGGGATTGATCAAAAACTGCATGGGGCTAGCCAGATGCAGGTTGTGGCGCACATAAAGGCTGGACATAAATGTACCGATCAGTCCCATGTCGTGATAGAGCGGTAACCAGCTAGCAATGATATCATCTGGCCTTTTTTGAGAAAATTTAACGAGCGCTTGCAGCTGTGCGGTGAGGTTTCCATGTGTGACTGGAATCCCCTTGGGAAAAGAGGTCGATCCAGAGGAAAACTGAACAAAAGCAATGTCGCTAGAGGCTATTTTCGCGAAAGCCGGCTCTCGCGTGTGCTGGATATTCTCTTGGGGAAACGGCAAACGTTGCGGGAGCAGTTCTAAGTTCTTAATACTCGGAACGTCGAGGATATGAGTGGCTCGGTACTGCTGAAAAATTTGGGCCAAATAAGACAGATAACTTTCCTTAGGCACTCCCATAGCATAGGGCTTGACTGAAAGCGGTATGGCTCCCATGCCAATGAGAGAGAATAACGAAACTATGACCGCTTCATTAGTTTCAAAGGGAAAGATAACCCGCGCCCCACGCCCTATCCCGCAGTCCCGAAAATATTCCATGTACGCTGCTATTTTACCGTAAATTTCAGCGCACTGTAAAAAGGTTAAATTTGGGCCAGCATCTTTCTGTAAAAATAAGCCTAAATTGGCACCGGCAGTCTCAAAAGAGCGAATCATTTCAAGCATCACTTTAAACCCCTTTAGCTTGCTGTAAAAGCTGTTTATGCACCTGCTATTGGATAGCGGTTTCAGTTGCTAAAATGCCAGTCCATTCCTCGATATTGAGAAAAGCCGCCAGCTGTGAATATGCAGTTACAGCTGTGCGGATGTAGTGAAGTTGATGCCAGAACCCGCTGCAAGCGAAGCTGAGCGAGCGCTGGAAACCACAATCTTGAAGAGCCCCGATTAATGCTTATTTGTCAAACATTTCCACGGAAGTGGCGCGGTCTGAGCGCTGCTAGCAAGGCTCCCACAGCGAATGCAGCGCTTGACGCACCACTGGACAGGACACTGCTAGAGAACCGGAGTGCGGGGTGGGAATGTCTGGTTCCGCCGGCAGACTGCGGGCTAGCGCCCGGTATACTGAAAGCGACAGTAAGCCGCGCACCCACTCGTCATTGCTCGTTTTCCTGTAGAAAATCCTCAACTGTCCGGAGGATGCGATCGACAGAATCAATGAAAGCCACTTGCACGCGAGCCTCGGCGGCTACTTTTTGGGTTCCATTGTTTAGAGTTTCAACCGTTTGGCAAAACACCCTGCGATAGTGAGAGGTTTCTCCATCTTCCTCTAGCTTTGTTGTGACCGCTACTTCGCCGGGCGGTATTTCTTTGCGGTAGTTGACCTCAATGCGGGCTACCACAGGAATGATACGCCGTCCGCGACGAAACCCGTGATGGTCAAGCCACGCCCATCGCCCCGCCTCCATGTACTCTAAAACAGTGGCATTGTTCACATGGCCCAAACTATCCAGATCGTTTGGGCGCACGGAAAGTTTCAGGCTAACAGTTTCAAAGCTCACAAATTCACAACCTCCGCCGCTTGGAATAGGTTCAGTGGGTTACGGTCTGCTGCGGTTTTTGCCCTGCAGAAACTACTACCACGGTAGAGACATACTCCCCACTGTGGGAAATAGAAAGGTTGGCAGTCCAACCTTGACTGGCAAAATATTCTTGCAGGGAACCGTGCAATCGGAAATAAGGAGCGTGACGGACGTCATGCAAAACTTCTACATCTGTCCAGTGGAAATTGCTGATTCTGGGAATGGCTTTGAAAAATGCCTCCTTGGCCGCAAAAATCCCCGCGATGCTTTGCAGTGAGTTCTTGCGGCCATTGAAGTAAAGGCACTCATTATCTGTAAAAAAAAACCCAGGAACTCTCAGAGACTCAGCACTTTTTAGTTCGGAAATCAGCTGTATGTCGTGCCCTATCCCAATCAACATCCAACCATTTCCAACCACTTTTCTTCTACTTCAGCAGCCGAGCTGAAGTGAATTCCTGTAATCTGCTTCAGAGCGGCAAATATTAAATTGGCCTTTCGCTCTATCTCAACCGGCCCATCCGTTTGCAATGCCTCGACTTTGAGAGAATCCCACCAATTAACGTGGGTTTGGCGCTGCTCAATCTTTTGACGGTAACTCCCGTGGATCTCGCCACCTTCTCGCAAGAAAAGGTGTGCGACTGCCAATGCCCCCTTGGGAGAATATTCCCCACTATCAACTAAGGCTTTGGCGAAAGAGATAAAGTAGCTCATGTGCTGGGATTCATCTGCAGCAATTTGTTTGAATAGCTTCTTTAACCCTGAGTCCTTAGCCAAGCTGGCACAATAGGAGTAGTTGGCAGATGCTACGATTTCCGACAGGGCTAGCAACACGAGCGTTCTCAACATGTCGTCGTCCGGAAAAATCTGGCGAAACTCAATGAATGTCTCGTTGCTGACGGGTTCAAGCCCAATCAGGCTTGATAAATGGTTAAGTGTTGCCTCATGGAAGCTTTCTTCCTCATTCCAGTAGCGACTCCAGGTGCCGCATGCCTGCATAACCGCTGCCAATATTGGGTTCTTAGTTTGCCAGCGTCTGCATTCAGTGTCAGCGAGTCTTGCGAGACGGTCCGCACCAGGCTTTGTGGTCAATTCAGCACGTCCGGCGTTCCAGATATGAAGTTTGTCGGTTTCTGACAAACTCTCTATATCGATAGCGTCAATCATTTCCACCGCACTCCACCGGCGCTTTTCATGAAAGCGATGCTGCTCCCACGCGATCTCAACTAACGAAATTTTGCGGTCAGCGAGCAGTGCGTACAGATTTTTGACATTCGCCGCTGATTTCTAGGGCTTGGCAGCCCAACTCGTGACCAGAAGAGTTAGGATATCGCATGAATCAATCCACCACATTATTCAATAATAATGCGCAGCTTTAGCTAACTGTGTTGCCTGCAGGACTTGAGTTAACAAAACTTTAATATTTAAGGTATTGACAGATGGGGCGAGAGTCCACTAATGGCAAAACGTGCTAGCCTCTGAAGTGCCAGACTTCACTCAAAACGGGGAGTTTGCCAAAACCGATATGGCAGTGGCAGCAGCGGTGGAGATATGCGACGCCGGTGCACTGACTTTAGTTCCCGCCGCAAGAGAAATGAGTGTCGTCGGGGAAAATTTGACAGGAGCGTCTGTGGCGCGGACAATCGGGTAAAAGGTCTAATTAACTAGGTCGGCGCAGTTTCGGCGAGCAGCCACTGGCTCTCACAATGGGGCAGAAAACTGCCGGTGCTGACTGCAAAGGCAGCACTCTTGTGGCTGCGGTTTGCTAGCCACGCCCCAGGAACGCCTGACTGGGGACTGGAGAGGTGCGCCGGACTGGGGAAGGAGTCTCGCACTGCTCCCTAGCCCCGACCCAGAGAATGCTCCCCCTCTTCCTGTGTCATGCTGGTTCTGTTGCTGCTCTCGGCGCTATTATAGGGATTGCTCAAATCAGGGAAAACCTCACAGATTCTATGCCCAAGGCTCACGTCATCGGACTCGGAAAATCGGGAATTGCCGCCGCGAGACTGCTAAAACGAGAAGGTTGGCAGGTGACGGTGAGCGATCGCAGTACCTCGGAAACCTTTCAGGAAACGCAAAAGCAGCTCGCCGGCGAAGGAATTGCTGTCCTGCTGGGGCACTCGTTTGACCCGGAAAGCGGGGAGAAGCCGGATCTGGCGGTGGTCAGTCCCGGCGTACCTTGGGACACACCGGCACTGGTCCGCGCCAGAGAGCTGGGAATTGAAACCGTCGGCGAAATGGAGCTGGCGTGGCGTCACCTGGAGACCCGTCCTTGGGTGTGCGTCACCGGCACGAATGGCAAAACGACCACCACCGCTTTGATTGCGGCGATTTTCCAAGCTGCCGGTTTTCACGCCCCCGCCTGCGGCAATATTGGCTACGCCGCCTGCGAACTGGCGCTCGCCGAGCACCCCCCCAACTGGGTGATTGCCGAAATTAGCAGCTATCAAGTAGAGTCTTCCTCCACCCTCGCCCCCCGCATTGGCCTTTGGACAACCTTCACCCCGGATCACCTCAGCCGGCACAAAACCCTGGAAAACTATTCCAACATCAAGGGGCGTCTGCTCAACCAGTCCCAGCTGCAGGTGATTAACGGAGACGATCCCTACCTGCGCCAGCACGCCCCGGACAAGTGGCCAAATGCCTGCTGGACGAGCGTCACCGGCAAGGCGGATTTGCTGTGCGAACCCACTTGGGGCGTTTATATTGAGGATGGCTGGGTGGTGTCCCAGGGGGAGCAGGTGGTGCGGGCGGACGCCTTGCGGATGGTTGGCGAGCACAACAAGCAAAACCTGCTGATGGCGGTAGCGGCGGCTCGTTTGGCTGGCATAGAACCGGAAGCGATAGCGCGAGCGATTGAATCTTTCCCCGGAGTGGCGCACCGGCTGGAACTGATCTGCACGCTCAGCGGGATTGACTGCATCAACGACAGCAAAGCCACCAACTACGACGCCGCCCAAGTCGGGCTGGCTTCGGTGCCACCGCCAGTGATTTTGATTGCCGGTGGGGAAGCCAAAGAAGGGGACGACACCGGCTGGATGGCGACGATTCAAGCGAAAGCCGCCGCCGTGCTGCTGATTGGCTCCGCCGCACCGGCATTCGCCCGCCGGTTGGAAGAGATTAGCCACCCGCGCTACGAAATTGTGGAAACAATGGAGCGAGCGGTTCCGAGAGCCGCTGAGCTCGCCGCACAGCTGGGCGCGCGAGTTGTGCTGCTGTCGCCGGCGTGCGCCAGTTTCGACCAATATCAAAACTTCGAGCAGCGCGGCGAGCACTTCCGCCGGCTGTGTTTGGAGTTGGGGGTAAGTTAGGGCCGGTAAGGCAAAGGCACAAGATAAGCCGGGATTGGGGGATTAGGGGATGAGCAATTTTCAATCCCCCAATCCCCCAATCCCGGCAATTTTTTCATTTTTTTCGAGGCTGACTGGCAGAGAGAAGTTTGACAGCGTGTCTTTTGACAGCGCCGGCGGCTTCGGTAAGAATCACAGGGATTAGGACGCAAATAAACGGAGGTTTCTGCCGCTTACTGTTTGGGAATGCGGGCGATTCTGCTTGGCAAAAGGGAGAGCCGGTTCCGGTCCTGCAGTCCTAAAACTTGCTGGCCGGTTGAGACAGAGAAGTTTGACAGCCTGTCTTTTGACAGCGCCGGCGGCTTCGGTAACAATCACAGGAAGTAGGGCACAGCATTTGCAATTTTAAGGGGGTGTTCATTTGTCCGCAGAGTCTGTCATTTCCCAACCGCTGCCCGAAGCGGAGGCGTTTTATTGGGAAATGGTCAAAAAAAATATTGGTGTGTACACCGCCCAAGAGCAGCAAAGATTAAAAGATGCTAAAGTAATTATCTTCGGTCTGGGCGGTGTGGGCGGGTTTGAAGCCATTCTGTGCGCGAGGATGGGAATTGGGCACATTACAGTTGCAGATCCCGATGAATTTGAAATTTCCAATATCAATCGCCAAATGCTCGCATCGGTTAGAGGGCTGAACCGTCCCAAAGCAAAAATGGCGGAAGAAGTCCTTGGAGATATCAATCCCTACCTGTCCTGTCGCTGCGTACAGGCGCAGGTGGACGTGGAGAATGTGGTGGATTTGATAAAAGGGCACCACTTGGTGATGGAAGCGGTCGATGATATGCCCTCGCGAGTGATTGTTCACCGCACCGCTCGCGAGCTGGGGATTCCCAGTGTTGGAATGTCTGGAAGTCCGCCGACGCGAGGCTTTGTTTCTTCTTTTTTTCCGGACGGAATTGCTTATGAAGTGGCTCTGAATTTACCGGGGGTTGGAGAAAAGTTAACCAATCTGGAGTGGCGCCAGCGAATCGCAGATATTAAAAAAGCTCGCGCTTGGCATTCTGTGACACAGGGGGCACCGAGAGAGTGGGCTCAAGACTTTTGTGATGGGAAAGCCGGCTGGATTATTACGCCGGTGCGGGCGCATTTATTGGCGCTGTTTAGTTTTCACGAAGCTGTGCAAATTTTGACGGGACGGGAGCCGCTCGCTCGCGCTCCCAAAGGGATACTGATTGATTTGAGCACAGAAACGCCGGTGAGAGTGGCACCGGCTCCTCCAGGGGGCTGGGATTACGCAACTTTATAATGGGTTTCAATTTTGAGGAGGGCATTGAGATGGCTGCGGTCAGTCAGGGATTGTATGAGGCGAGTTTCACCCGCAATTTAGGAGTGATTAGTCGGGAGGAGCAAGAAAAACTCCGCAACGCTAAAGTGACGGTTGTCGGTGCCGGCGGGGTGGGGGGGATTACGTTAATCCAGCTCGCACGAATGGGTGTGGGTTACATTCATGCGATTGACAGCGACAGTTTTGAAGCGAGCAACCTAAACCGGCAGATGCTCAGTTTCGTAAGCAAGCTGAATGTTAGCAAAGCGAAAGTCGCCAGCGAAACGTTAAAAGACATCAATCCGGAGCTGGAGGTGCGAGTGTCTCTAGAACGGGTGAGGGAAGATAATGCAATGGAACTGCTGGCGAATGCGGATGTTATCATAGATGCCACTGACAATTTAGTGGCTCGCGTTATCATCCACCGCGCGGCGGCAAAACTGGGAATTCCTTCTGTATGGATTGCGGTAACACCGCCTTTTCGTGGGGGAGTAATGTGTTTCACTCCGGATTGCACGCCCTACGAAATTGTGTTGCGCCATCCTTCTTACCAGCAGCCTCTCACCCCGGAAATGTGCCAGCAAATTGAGGCTATTAAAGACGGACGCGCCACGCACTCGATTGCTTGGGGTGCCGATGCGAATTGGGCAGAGGCTTATGTGAAGAAAGAAGCTCCTTGGGCTGTGCTGGCACCGGTTGCTAATATTGTGGGGGTTTTAGCGAGTTTTGAAGCTTTCAAACTGATTGTCAAACGTCCGGGTTTAGAGCCGGCAATCGCACCTAAACTGGTCAAAATTAATCTCGGCACCGAGCAGATGGTTCAAGTTGAAACCCCTGCCGGTGGGACTTGGGACAATACTGAGCTGTAGCTTTTGTAGCTTTTTGTGGGGGTCAGGATGGGGACATCGGTGTCAGGGCGGCCACGGGGGGCCGCCCCTACAGCTCCTGGCGATTGGAAATCGCGGCTATACAGACAAAGCCCGCCTTCGCGGGCTAATTGTAGAAACCTTACATGTATCTACAAGATCCCCGATTCAAAAGTGATATGCTCCCTCAGGATGAGTCCGGCTCTTGAGTTCTGTCCCGCACTCTCCCCCAGCCCTGCCTTGCTTTTCACGCAAATCGAAAATGTTGCAAATCTCTATTGTCTTTGTTTCGATCGCTTTACTGGCGCTAGGATTTAAAGATTACAGTCTGGCGTCCGCTGCAATATCGCTGCTGATATTAGCGGCTACGGGTAGCAAACCCGCCCTCGGCATCTTGCAAAAGTATTCGTTTAACACCGGCATCTTTTTTTTGATGCTGTTTCTCATGTTACCCATTGCCACCGGGAAAGTCAATGTCCCTCAAATGGGCAGAGAGCTATTGACTCTCAAGGGTATTTTTTCAATAGCAGCCGGGATTCTCGTCTCCTATATCGGGGGGAGAGGGGTGAGCGCTCTGCCGGGTCAGCCGCTACTTCTGACGGGGGTTCTGATTGGGACATTAATCGCTGTTTTGTTTTTTGAAGGGCTGCCGGCTGGGTTAATTATCGCCGCTGGCTTGGTTAGCTTAGTTAGCAACTATGCGCTAAAATAGAAAGGAGTTATGGAAAAAAAGCTAGGAAGGAAACTACTGGCTATGTTGCTGCTGGCTGTGGCAGCGGCTATTGTCACCGGCTGTTGGTCAGAAATCCAGAATTTGGCTGCCGGTGGGGGGAAAAACCCCCAGGCACAAACCCCGCAAACCGTTGCGTTCGAGGAACAAAGGATTCCCAGCACGGATGCCGGCATCGAACTCTATTTGCGACACAAGAGCGTCAAAGGGGAGCCGCCCTTAAAAAATCAAGAAGTCATCCTTTTTTTAGAACCATTTGGCGTCCCAACAGCCGAAGCATTTGACGTGCCGGGATATTCTTGGATGGAGGAGTGCGCCCAAAAAGGATATGACACCTGGGCAATGGATTTTAGGGGATTTGGCAGATCCACCCGTCCGGAGCAGATGGAAAAACCGCCGGCAGAAAATCGCCCGGTTATCCGCGCCACTGATGCCGTGAAAGACCTAGAAGCTGCAGTTGAGTTTATCAAAAAAAGCCGCCAGGTAGAGAAGATAAACCTCATCGGCTGGTCTTGGGGTTCCGTAGTTGCTAGCATGTACGCAATCGAGCGTCCTGAGAATGTCAATAAATTGGTTTTGTATGGCTCTATGCACGGATTCAATCTGCCGTCTATGGCCAAACTATTTGAAGCCAAATACAAACCGGGAGAATTGAATCCTAATTTACCGGCTTATCAAGTGGTGACGCCTGACGCTACGCTTCACCACTGGCACATGATGATCAGCGGAAAAGACCTGGTGAGCGATGCCGCAATGCCTGCTGTAGAAAAAGTAATCTTGGCATCCGATCCGGCGAGCCAAACTCGCCAGCCGCCGGCTGTCCGCCGGCCAATGGGCCCTTTGGTCGATTTGTATTATATTTGGACTAACAGACCGATCTTTGACGCCTCAAAAATTCAAGCTCCTGTTCTGATTATTCGGGGGGACGCTGACTTTTTTGCTGACCCAACTTTCATTAATAAAGTCACGGGCACTTCCAGGAAGAAAGAAGTTGTTATCCCAGACGCCACCCACTGGGCGCTGTATGAAAAGAACCGGGCCCAGCTGATTGACGAGACAGAAAAGTTTTTGCGCAGTGAGTGATTGTGAAGGAGAAGGAGTGCGAGATGAAGCCTTTGGTGCGGATTTTAGACGCTACATTGCGAGAGGGCGAGCAGCAAGCCGGGGTGCGCTTTACCAGCCAAGACAAGATTGAAATCCTCCACCTTTTGGAAGATTTTAACATCGATATGGTGGAAGTCGGGCATCCCGGTATCTCGGCGGAGGATGAGCGGATATGTCTGGAAGTTTCTCGTGCGGCTCGCTCGGCTGAAATTTTGATGCACAGCAGAGCGGATATCGCAGAAGTGCGCTCGGCAAAACGTGCCGGTGCGGACTGGGTGGGAATTTGGGCTTCAGTTAACCCGATTGGGACAAAAACTAAGTTTGCCGGTCACGACCCGGATTATATTCACGAGAAAGTAAAAGCCGCCATTTCCGAAGCCAAAACCTTGGGGCTTAAGGTTCGTTTTACCGTCGAGGATGCTTCGCGAACTTTGTGGGAAGACATCGAATGGGTGGCTCGTCTGGCTTTAGCTGCCGGTGCGGATATCATCAGTTTTGCTGATACAGTCGGTGTTTTAGAACCCCGCACCTGTGCGGAACTCGTATCCCGTGCGGTTGAAACTTTGGGGTGCGCCATTGAAGTCCACCTGCACAATGACTTGGGTCTGGCACTGGCGAATGCGCTGGCAGCGATAGATGCCGGCGCTTCTGTGGTTGACACTTCTATTTTAGGGATTGGTGAGCGCACCGGCATCACAGACTTGATACAGCTTTCTGTCGCTTTGCAGCAAATGCGTGGGGAGCAAGGCTTTCCTCTCGAAAAAATCCCGCAGCTGGCTTATGCTGTGGGGCTGGCAACTGGCTATCACCCCGATAAATTGCGCCCGATTGTCGGACGCAACGCATTTACTCACACCTCAAAATACCATGCGAAAGCGGTGGAGCTAGATCCTGAGGCTTACGAACCTTTCGCACCGGAAATCGTGGGGCGCGTTCGCACGGTTGAAAAAGATCGGACGCCTTTAAGCAAGCCTAAGTTACCGGTTAGTTTAGACATTGCTAAGCCGTTTCCAAAAGGTTCGTCCGAATTGAAGTATCACCGGAACGGACCGGGAGTGCGCTGGGTGATGATGGACTCGCGAGTCGATGCTCGCTCTTCTTTTTATGTGATTCAGCGATTTATCGGTTTGCACGGCATTCCTTTCACTCCAGAAAAGCACGTCGATACGCACGCGCACCACTGTGACAGCGCTTTTATCTTTTGGGGCGATGCGCCGGATGGCACAGGACTCATTTGCAATGTTCAGCTTGGAGATGAAGAGCGGACAGTAGAAAGTCCCGCGTCTGTGTTTATCCCTGCCGGTGTGAGACACGCCTATTATTATGTCGCCGGTCGGGGAACCTATACCAATATTGTACTGGCTCCTGACTACAACAAAAGTCTCTTGTAGCAGCCGGTGTGAAAGGGGGGGCGCACATTTACCTCGTTCCCAGGCTCTGCCTGGGAACGCTTCTCAGGAGGCTCTGCCTCCTGTAATAAGTAGCTTAACAGGGTAAGAGCCTAGAAGGAAAAAATCGTCTCTAGAGTTCCCGTTACAATCGCGCCATTGCTGTCCCTGTTTGCTGGGTTAGTGATGACTTGTATTATCGGCTTAAGGCGAATTTTATCGCTCACTGGGTAACTGTAAAACCCTTCGATATTCGTCTGAGTCGCATCCCCAACTGCGCCCTCAATAAACGGCTGACCTACAGCAAGTCCAGCAAAAGCGCCTGAGGCAAAAACATCCTGAACCGAAACCCCCGCCATCCAGGAGTTGGGATTAATATCCCCAAAGCTAGTGTCATCAAAAATCCCATAACCGTAACGGCCAAAAACAGCGACTTTTGGCGAGAGGGCGAGTTCAGCATTAACCCCGAACACATTAAAATTGCCATCGAAAACTTTACCGAGGCTGTACTGGAGGCGCAGAGCAAAAGTTTGGGAGGGCGCGTATTCCAGCTCAACTGTGCCTTGGTGCGGATCTCCAAAAAAGCCCCGTTTTCCAGTATTGTTAGGATAGAGCAGTCGGGCTAAAGGAGACACACCTCCGACAAACCGGCGCTGGTTGGGGTTGGGATCGGATGCCGCTGCTGCTATGTACACGCCCCGCAGCGAAAATGGCCCTTCCCCCAGCTTCCAGTTGAAGGCAACTCCTCCTCCTAATTGATTGATGGGGAGAAGGATGGAATTATTAACTAGGGCGCGGGTGGAAAAGTTGAACGCTGTAAAGTTAGCGTATTTATTTCGGTCTACATAATCTATGGCGGCGATCACCGGCCCGACAGTTAATGATAAATTATTAAGCGGGGAGAAGGTATAGTTGAGCCGGTCTAGACCGAAATTGTTGTTGGGAGAATGTCGGGCAGAAAAATCGAGTACGCTGCCGAAGGTGGGTTCGAGAAATCCTGCCGCGTTATCGCTGCCGGTGTCGCTGCCGGTTTCCAATAAAACTTGCAGCCGGTCTTTGCCGCTGAAGCTGGTGTTTAAATTCAGAAATATGCGCTGAATAAAGGTGACGCCTGGATCTTCACCGGCAATCTCGTTGCCCCTAACGCCGGCAATGCGGTCGCCTCTGAACCCGCCGCCATTGACAGCAAAAATTGCTTGCCCGTTTAATTTGGCTGTGGCAGAAAATTGATTGGCTTCTAGCTCTGCAGTGCGAGCTTCTAAGCTGTCCGCACGACCGCGCTGTGCGGCGAGTTCGGGCTGAAATTCCTGGAGCAGCCGGTTCAAGACTGCTAAGTCTTCTTTTGTAACTAGGGCAGAGGTGTCAGTTTTGCCAATCAGCTGAACGATGGTTTCCAGACAGGCATTTAAACCGGCAGCAAATTCGTATCGAGTCATGGCGCGATTTCCCCGAAAGGTGCCATCTGGGTATCCCGCCACGCACCCATAGCGCTCAACCAGATTTTGCAGCGCTTGAAACGCCCAGTCCGCCGGCTGAACGTCGGACAGCTGCGAAACAGAAGTCACTTGCTCCATCGCAGCGGCGGAATCTTCGGTATCTTCCTGCAGCGGTTGCAGTAAAATGTTGGGGGCTATCTCACGGGACTCGGCAACCTGATAAACTGGTTCGCGGTTTGGTTCGCCGTTTTGGTGGCTATTGCCTGGAATTCCAGCACCGGCAGCACCGGCTGCCGGTGGGGGGCCAAACATTTTTTTGGGGGCCCCGGCAGCCGCCGGCAAAACCGTGTTAAGCTTGGATGTGTCCTCGCCAGTTAACTCCAGAGTATTTGAGGTTTGTGCGCCGGTGCGGCTGCACAATAGCAAGGTGACACCCAGAAGCACTGTATTCAATTTTACAGCGTCACAAAAAATTTTTGACATCAGACGTGCAAAAGCGCAGATAACGCCCCTAATTCTGAGTGGCGCTCGTGCCGGTGTCAAAAGACAAGCTGTCAAACTTCGCCGGCGGCTGTTTGAGAGCGGCTTTATATAGCGTTTCTCATCCTTTGTGAGGTACTGAGAGGTACTGAGAAACCCGGTTTCTTAAAGAAACCGGGTTTCTGGGCCATAGTTCATCCAACTGAGAACCGCTATAAAATAGACATTCAGAATTGCGCCGGTTTTCACAGCCTGAGTTTGAGCCGGTGTCTGTCCATCTGTTGCCGGACAGGCCAGATGCCTGTCCCACAGCTATTTTTCAGGCGCAGGCGAGACGCCTGCGCTACAGAAATGCTCCCTGCGCCAGAAATTGCCGGTTTTAACATTTTTTTATAAAAGCGCTGTCAAACATGCGCTCTACTTTGATAAACTACACAAATAGTGTAAAATAAAGGTATTATGGCTGCTCTACCCAACCCCCGTCCCAAAAAACTCTCATTAGGCCCGTTGGAGGCAGAGATTTTGAACATTGTTTGGGAGCTCGGTTCCGCCACAGTCAAAGACGTACACGAGCGGATTCTGGCTGACCCGGATCGGGAGTTAGCCTACACTTCTGTTACCACAGTGCTGCGCCGCCTGACAGAGAAAGGATGGCTCGCCTGTGACAGCACAGAGCGCACATTCTCCTGGCGACCTCTGGTGACTCGTTCTGAGGCGCAGGTTCTCCAAGCTTACGACCGGCTGCACCAATTTCTGGAAGTGGGAAACCCCGACGTAGTGGCGGCATTTGCTGACAGCCTCGACTCTGCTAGTCTGGAACAATTAAAAGCTATCGCCCAACGTATTGACGACGCTCGCCGTAAGAGAGAGAAGAAATAATGCATTTTATAATGATTCTGGCTGCTTTGGGATTGGCTTGGGTTCTGCGACAGGACTTCCTGGAGCCCACCGGCAAGTGGAGCGAACGATTTTCCCGCACTCTATCCTTATTTCTTTTTCCCCCGCTCCTGCTGATGATGACCGCTGTAGCCATCCTTTGTATGGGAACTCAGGGACAAATGGTAGGGAGGCTGACAGGATGGTTTACCTACTCGCTGTCTCTGGGCTTTTTAGGGTTAGCAGCAGTTTTGTGCTTGAAACTGGCTAGTCAGGGATGGAAGACTCTCCAAAAAACCCGCACCTACAGCCGGCGAAACATTGGAGACACACCGGCTCGCATTGTCAGCGCAGAAGAGCTGTTTGCCGCCCAGATAGGGTTTTGGCAGCCCGAATTAGTTCTCAGCGAAGGGCTGCTGAAAACCCTTGACAGCGAGTACCTAGAAGCTATTTTAGCGCACGAGAAAGCCCATTATTATTACCGGGACACCTTCTGGTTTTTCTGGCTTGGCTGGGTGCGCCAGACAACAGCTTGGCTGCCGAATACAAACGCTTTGTGGGAGGAGCTACTAACATTGCGGGAACTGCGTGCTGACGCAAAAGCCGCCCAACAAATTGATTCCTTGCTGCTCGCTGAATCCCTGCTCTTAGTAGCGAGCTACCCGCACCTACCCTCAGAAATCTCCTGCGCTGCATTCAGCTCAACTGCCCCACCTAACCGTTTAGCGCAGAGGATAGACGCACTTTTGACAGCTCCCGAATTGCCAACTCCGCCAAGCTGGCAGTCTTGGATTTGGTTGCCCTTCGCCTCCCTGCCTCTCGCAGCGGTGCCGTTTCACACTTGACGCCGAAAGATAAGCCGGGATTAGGGGATTAGGGGATTAGCAATTCTCAATCCCCAAATCCCCCAATCCCGGCCCTAATTAACCAGTGCTTCAACGATAATAAATTTCAAACTCAGCAGAAATGCTGAGCCAAATATATGTACCGCTGCCATGCGCTCTCAACGATATAGCCAATCAGTTCCTGATACGACAGACCGGCAAGACGCGCCATAATTGGCAAATCTGAACGTATGGGGTTTAACCCTGGCAATGGGTTCGCCTCTAGAAAGTGCAACACGCCTCTGGCATCGCAGCGCAGATCCATGCGGGCGGTATCCCGGCAACCAAGAGCGCGGTAAACATCTAAGGCAAGTTGCTTTGCCTGTGCTGCAATTGGTTCTTCATCGGTTCCAAGGCGATAGGATACCCGTTCCAGATACTCCTCTTTGTTGAGCGCCGTGTATGCGACAGCTTCCGCTTTGTCGGTAAAAATTACTTCCATCACACCCACCACCCGTGCACCGCTGCCATTGCCAACAATGCCCACTGTCACTTCCCTTCCCGGGAGAAAGGTTTCCACGAGTACCGGCTGGTGAAACTGTTCGAGCAATTCTTGGCACACTGCGACTAACTCTTCGCGTTCCTTAACGAAGGAACGGCTGGTTACACCTTTGGAACTTCCCTCCGCAATCGGCTTGAGAAACAGCGGCATGGGGAGTGACACAGCCGCTGCTTCTTCCGCTGTATTCACCACCTCAAACGGTGCTGTAGGCAAACCGCGATCGCGCACCACTCGCTTGGCAAGAGCCTTGTCTAGAGTTAGAGCGCAGGTGAGGGGAGCGGAGAAAGTATAGGGTTGATTGAATAATTCACAGACTGCTGGGACTTGAGCTTCACGAGAGCGACCCCAAAGCCCCTCGGCAAAATTGAAAATCAAATCCCAGCGCTCTCCCGAAGCCAACCGCAGGGCAAGTTTTCTGCCATTGCCGATACGCTCAACTGTATGGCCCAAACTGCTTAAAGCATCTTCCAGCCCCAGGATAGTTGCTTTGTCCTCGAATTCCATAACATCGGTAGCACTGAAACCGCTTTTGAGATAGTCTTCCTTGAGGTCGTAACACAAACCAATAAAAAGCTTCACAGTTAGCCAAGCTCCACTGGATCTATATAGGTGTATAGCTTGCCTTCCCAATTACGCACAGTGGTTTTGCCGTTCTCGTAAGCAAGTAGGGTTTCGGGTAGAATGGGCACTTTACCACCACCGCCCGGTGCGTCCATGACATAGGTTGGCACGGCGTACCCGGTAGTGTGACCGCGCAGTTTAGATATCAAATCGATACCTGTTCGCACGCTTGTTCGCAGGTGTGCGGTGCCGGCAACCGGGTCGCACTGATATAGGTAGTAGGGGCGCACGCGCAGTTTTAGAAGACCGTGAAAGAGATTTTTGAGCGCATTTTCGGAATCATTCACGCCTTTGAGCAGCACGGTTTGACTTCCGAGAGGAATGCCACCGTCAGCTAGTAAATCGCAGGCTTTCGCTACCTCAGGGGTGAGTTCCCGCCCATGACAAAAGTGCAAGGACAGCCAGACGCGATGTTTGCGAAGCACGGCGGCAAGTTGCGGCGTGATGCGCTGCGGTAAAAAACTGGGAACGCGGGAGCCGATCCGCACAAACTCAATGTGTTCAATGGCACGCAACCGCCCTAGCAATTTGTCTAAGACTTCATCAGACATCAGCAGGGGATCGCCGCCGGAAATTAGAACATCCCGCACTTCAGTGTGTTCTTGCAGGTAAGCAATCATGGCATCTATCCGCCGTGTCAGCGGGTACATCTCACCTTGGCTGACTAAACGGGAGCGGGTGCAGTAACGGCAGTAAGCAGCGCAAGAGTCTAAAGCCAGCAGTAACACCCTGTCGGGATAGCGGTGTATTAGCCCGGGCACCACGCTGTCGTCATCCTCGCCGCACGGATCTATCATATCTCCAGGACTGGTGACTAATTCTTCCTCTCGCGGAACGACCTGCAAGCGGATCGGGCAAAGTGGATTGTCGGGCTCTATTAACTCGGCGAAGTGCGGCGTTACGGCTACTGCAAACTTATCCCGCGCTTTCTCTAGCCCTCGCTCCTCCGCAGGGGTGAGCTGTAGCAAAGGTTGGAAATGTTCTAATTTGGTCAGCCGGTGCCGCATTTGCCAGCGCCAGTCATTCCAGCGTTCTGGGTCGTAATATTCCCCAAAAATATGGCAAATTTCCTCGCGCCGCGATTTAGCTATCAAAGGTTTATCCAGGCGGGTGTTTAGTTCCATTATTCGCGTTTTTATCAGAGTTTTTACGGGGAGATTTATCTGTAAAATCGGCGGTCACTCCTGAGGAATGAGTGAAATTAAGTTGAGGGACTCTCAGATTTGAGGATTCAGGACTGTAGGAAGATAGTGCGGCTCCTGCCAGCTGCACCGGCACGAATCTTGGCTGGCGACAATTTCGCTGGTGTGCCTTAGGATTGTTCCCTCATTGCTCATATGTTATGTATACCATTCTATAAAGCCAGCTGTCAATACTTCAACTTTAAAACTTTCTTAAGAACGCCACACCGGCACCCCACCAAAGACCAGCCCCCCTGACCGCACCGGCGCTCCCGGCGCTGACCGACAGCCCTTACAGCATAAGAGTTCTGCTGTCAAGGGGGGAAGTAGTGCGCTACAATAATGATGGCCATCTCTATTCAGGTTAACTGTATGGCGATCAGTCCTTTGACATTAAACTTAGACACCGTTCACCTGACAGACGAACAGTTCTACCAGCTCTGTCAGAAGAACCGCGAATTGAACTTTGAGCGAACTGCAAAAGGGGAATTAATTATCATGGCACCAGTTGGAGGTGATAGCGGCAATCGAGAAGCGAACTTAATGATCGATTTAGGAATCTGGAACCGGCAAACCGACCTCGGTTTCACCTTCAGCTCCTCCACGGTATTTAAATTGCCAAATGGAGCTGACCGCTCCCCAGATGCCGCCTGGATTCGGCGGGAGCGCTGGCTAGCGCTCACTCCCGAAGAAAGACGCAAATTTCCCCCGATCGCACCGGATTTTGTGGTTGAGTTAAGGTCAGCTACCGACTCTCTAGAAATACTGCGCGAAAAAATGCAGGAATATCTCGATGCCGGTGTGCGATTGGGGTGGCTGATTAATCCCCAAGACCAGCAGGTAGAAATTTACCGGCAAGCACGAGACGCCGAAGTGCAAAATCTTCCCGCAGAGTTAGCCGGGGAAGACGTATTGCCCGGATTTACCTTGAATTTACCTCTTTATTAAAGCGTTGCAGATCAAAAGGATGAAACTGTGGGGGCAATCCCCCCGTGGTTGCCCCACGCACGACGATGCGCTTGCGCGCCGCAACGCTTGCGCTAACGGGCAGTCTCCGTGGGTGGCCTGCCCCTGCAGACATTACCCCACACCCAATTGTGCGACGCCTAAAGATAAGCCGGGATTAGGGGATTTGGGGATTAGCAACTCTCAATCCCCAAATCCCCCAATCCCGGCCCACTCTCCTACAAACTGGCCATCACTTCCCGCGCCGCCGCCAAAGTGCGGTCGATATCCTCATCCGAGTGAGCCAGAGACGTAAACCCAGCCTCAAACTGCGAAGGAGCCAGATAAACCCCGCGCTCCAACATGCCGCGATGGAACCGGCTGAACTTGCTCAGATCCGACTTTTTGGCGTCCTCGTAATTGTGCACCGGCCCACCGGTGAAAAACAGGCCAAACATGCCGCTGATGTTGCCGCCGCAAGCCGCATGGCCGGTTTCGCGGGCAATTTGCAGCAACCCGTCCGCCAGCTTCTTGGTAATCTTTTCCAGATACTCGTAAGTGCCCGGTTTTTGCAGCAGTTCGAGGGTCTTGATCCCGGCAGTCATCGCCAGGGGATTGCCCGACAGGGTGCCGGCTTGATACATTGGGCCAGCCGGTGCCACCATCGACATGATATCCCGGCGTCCGCCGTAAGCGCCCACCGGCAGCCCGCCGCCGATAATCTTGCCCAGGGTTGTCAAGTCAGGAGTGATGCCGAATTTTTCTTGAGCGCCGCCGAAGGCAATCCGGAAGCCGGTCATCACCTCATCGAAAACGAGCAAAGCCCCATTTTCTTGAGTGAGAACCCGCAACCCTTCCAGGAAACCGGCATCCGGGGGAATAAACCCGGCATTCCCCACCACCGGCTCCAGAATCACGCCGGAAATTTGGTCGGGATTTTCCGCAAACAGCGCCTTCACCGCTTCCAAGTCATTAAAAGGAGCCGTCAGAGTGCTGCTGGTTGCCGACTTGGGCACGCCGGGGGAGTCTGGCAAGCCCAGGGTTGCCACCCCAGAGCCCGCTTTCACCAGGAACATGTCTGCGTGCCCGTGGTAGCAGCCCTCAAACTTTATCACCTTGTCGCGACCGGTGAAGGCTCGCATCAGGCGCAGCACCGCCATGCACGCTTCTGTCCCGGAGTTGACAAAGCGCACCATTTCAATGCTGGGAACGGCATCAATCACCATCTCCGCCAGCACGTTTTCCAGCGCACACGGCGCTCCGAAGCTCGTGCCTTTTTCCAGGGCTTTGTGCAGCGCCTCGATCACCTCTGGATGGGCGTGCCCGCAGATCGCCGGCCCCCAAGTGCCCACATAGTCGATATACTGGTTGCCATCCACATCCCAGATGTAGGCTCCTCTCACACTCTCAAATACGATCGGCTGTCCCCCAACCGATTTGAAAGCCCGCACCGGCGAGCTAACGCCCCCTGGCATCAGCTTCTGGGCTGCTGCGAAAATCTCTTCCGATTTAGTAGTCTTCAGGGTAGTCGTAACCAAATTTATCTCCTCTCTCAGTATTGTTTAATATCGGGCCAGCGGCACCGCCCCTCATACCGCTCAGTCGGGGGCACCGCAATTGGCCCCAAGCTTGAGGACTGCCGCCTTCTCGCCCCGCCTGCGGGAAAAAATTTCTGCAATTCTCGCGCTCGTTCTTGCCAAATTGGAGCATCCTAGATTATAATCAAGTTTTGGCAAATTTCAAAATCTGTAAAAATTTGGCGCAGCTTCCCAAATCTAGGATAAGTCAAACAGACAGCTCCCCCGGTGGCTGAGAATGTTTTGCCAGAGCCGCCTCTGGAGCAGAACGGTTATGTCCCAAGCCCTGCAACCCTTGATATGCCGGTTCTGATTCGGATGCAGTCAGGGTAAAGTCTGGCTGAACCCTGCGCCAGCGGTGCGCCGCACCCCAACCCCCAAACACCCCACCCCCCACTCCGCAATCCTCAGATGTCCGCAACTGAACCGACTCTCTCCCCCCGATCTGTGCCCACAGAGCAAATCCGCTACAACGAGCAAGGACTGGTGCCGGCGATTGTCCAGGACTATCTGGACGGAACCGTCTTGATGATGGCTTGGATGAATCGGGAATCCCTGCAAAAAACCCTGGAAACAGGCGAGACGTGGTTTTGGAGCCGGTCCCGCAGCGAGTTGTGGCACAAGGGAGCAACTTCCGGTCACATTCAGAAAGTGCGCTCCATCCGCTACGACTGCGACAGTGACGCCCTATTAATCAGCGCCGAGCAAGTGGGAGATATCGCCTGTCACACCGGCCTTCGCAGCTGCTTCCACCAAGTAGACAGTAAAATTGTACCGCCGCCCTCCGACACCCTCTCCCAAGTTTTTCAGGTAATTTGCCACCGACGCGACAATCCAGCAGAAGGTTCCTACACCCGCAAGCTGCTAGAAGGTGGGGACAACAAGATTCTCAAAAAGATTGGCGAAGAAGCCGCTGAAGTGGTGATGGCTTGCAAGGATGATGACCCTGACGCCATTGCCGGTGAAGTGGCTGACCTATTTTATCACGCAATGGTTGCCTTAGCTCACCATAAAGTAGATTTGCGTGCGGTTTATCGCAAATTGCAAGACCGGCGGAGATAGAATTTAACCGCCAAGACGCCAAGGACGCCAAGAAAGACTCCTTGGCGCTCTTGGCTCAGGCGCGGTTTATTTTCTTTCCCCCAACAGCCGGTCGAGGTACTGCAAAGTCAAGATAGCTAAACCGGCAGCGACAAAACCAGCCAGAAACTGTGCGAAATTGCCAGACCGGCGGAGATAGAATGAAACCGCCAAGACGCCAAGGACGCCAAGAAAGATTCCTTGGCGCTCTTGGCTCAGGCGCGGTTCATTTTCTTTCCCCCAACAGCCGGTCGAGATACTGCAAAATCAAGATAGCCACACCGGCACTCAGCGACAGCACCAGCCAGAAACTGTGCGCAACCGCTGGGGACTGGTCAAGCGCCCAGCCGCCCAAAGGAGGGCCTATAAAATACCCGACCGCCCAGCACTGGGCGTTGATGGAAAAATAAACTCCGCGCAGGGATTCTGGAGCGAGTTGCACAACGAGGGAGGAGGCAAATGGGGTGTAAGAAACGGTGGCGATTGCTAGGACTCCTAAGCCTAAAATCGCCGGGATTAGATGGGCGGTTGGGGAAATGCCGGTGGCGGCGATCAAGGGAAATCCCACCGCCCACAGCAGTGCTGATCCGGTGAGGGCTACAGGATAGCTGAAGCGCCTGAGGAATCTAGCCACCGGCAGTTGAAATAAGATGGATGAAGCCATGTACCAGGTGAATAAGCCACTAATGGTTGGGGTTGAGAATGCTTTGCCGGTTTGCCCAGCTGAGATAAAATCGCTGAAATAGAGCGGCATTGTGGTTTGGATTTGGCAGATGTAGGTGGTGAACATGATGTTGACGGCGACATAAATGAGGAGAGCCCGATCTCGCAGCGCCGCCGCCCAACCGTTGAGTGAGGAATGGCTGTGGTTTGTTTTTTCTTCGGCTGTTTCTGGGGTTGCCGGCTGGTAAGTTTCGGCAATTGCGAAGTAGATAACCCCACAAAATCCTAGAAAGGAGATGGCATCAATGAGAAACAGCGTCCGATAAGCGCCGGTGAGGGAAATCAGCACGCCGCCGAGGACAACGCCTAGCTGCAAGCCGAGATTGTCTGCCAGCCGCGTTAGCGCGTAGGCTTCGTGCCGGTGTTCAGCATCCGTCAAATCGGCGATAATGGCTTCTGTTGCGGGCCAGTACAAACCCCCGCCAAATCCCAGGAGCAAGTTGCCGGCAATTAAGACCGGAAAATTTGTGGCAGCTGCTAGGACGAAACAGCCGCCGGCAGAAATAAAATTGGAGAGGAGCAGGGTGCGGCGGCGTCCTGCTGCCGGTGAGTCAGTGAGGATACCGCTGAGGATGCGACCGAAAACCCCAGCAAGGGAGGCGCTTGCTAAGGCAATGCCAACAGCGGTTTTACTTAAGCCCAGCCCACCGGCAAAAAACAGAGGGGCGTAAAACAGTGTCAAGCCGGTGCCGATTGCGGACAGCAACCGACCGGCAGCCAAAATCCACACTTGGGGGTTCAGCTGGGGCAGCCAGGAGCGCCACCGGCGAGCGGGCGAAAATTTCATGGCATCAGGTGGCGAATTTATGGAAATTATTATAAAAATTTGCGGCGTGCGCCCGCAGGGGGTGGGTATTTTTACTAAGATGAACCCAGTGTTAACGGTCGTTCCCCACCGAACTTGACTCGGGCGCTCGTCTGCCCCATCCTAGTAATATCCACGCTTGCCGGTTGACATTAGCTAGGTTCTATGCTATCATTTAAAACTTTGCTTCTATCTTTGATAACCTTGGCGGCTAGCACGCTCAGCGCAGTCCTGCTGCTGGCCCGTTACCGTGGCTTTCTTCGCCTCATACCTGGAGTTGAAGATTACAAGCGGGGAGCAGGTAAGGCCAAGCAAGGAGACTGCAGAGGGGCAGTAGAAGCGTTCACAAAGGCGTTGGCTGTCAACCCCACCCTAGTGGAAGCTTACATCGAGCGGGGGGTGGCCCGCTCTCAACTGGGAGATCACCAGGGAGCCATTGAAGATTTTACCCGGGCTATTAGTATTAATCCCAACGATATTGGCGCTTACCTGCACCGAGCAAATCTTCGCACGGCTAAAGGAGACAGGCTCGGAGCGCTGGAGGATTATCAGAAAGCCAGCAAGCTTTTTTTTGAGCAAAATACCACACATAAGAGCCGGCACAGACTGAGGCATTGGCAACAGCAGCCGCCACTGCCGGTGCGCCCACTCACCCCAGGTGAGGAATTTTTCAGTCAGGGATTGAGTAAAGCCAGAAAAGAAGACCACAAAGGAGCCATAGAGGACTTCAACCAAGCGTTGCGGCTGAATCCCCAGAATAGCCAAATTTATTATAACCGGGGGCGCTCTCGCTTCAAACTGGGTGACACTCAGGGAGCTATCGCCGATTTGACCCACGCCTTGCAGAGCAATCCCGGCAACGCCGAAGCCTACTTTATTCTGGGCAATATCTACCGGAAACTAGGAGCTTATCAGCGAGCGATTCTAAATTACACTCAAGCGCTACAGCTGTGGCCAAATAATCCTAAAGTTTACTACAACCGGGCCATTGCCAGCGCCGAGCTGGCAGATGAGCGGAAATCCGCAGAGGACAAACAGAACTCTCTAGAAGATTATCAGAAAGCCGCAGCTCTTTTTTTGCAGCAGGAAGATTTGCTCAATTACCGGCGGGCAATCAACCATCTCCCACAGTCGCTACAGGAGGAAATAAGCCCAAAAGAGTCGAGAAATACTGATGGGTTCAGCTCAATCTCTGCCGCATCCGCTGCAAAAACCAATTCTGTAAGCCAAGACAAGCCGCAGAAAAGCCAACCTCTGCTCCAGCTCGAGAGGAAACTCCTCAGCCTGTTGAGCGGGGATCGGGGTGCGGCGACGATACTGCTCTCTAAAGCCCAGAAAAAGAACCCGGGAAGGCCGGCTGATTGGTATTTGGAGAAAGCAATTTGGGATTTAGAGCGAGAGCGCGGCAGATAGGACAGCAGGGCAGCCGCCACGCCAGCTTGCGGGCCAGCCACCGGCCCCCTCAAGCTCAGTAAGAATATCTATTGACAAAAAGCAAATTAAGTGCTGTTGCTGTCGCCGGCGGTTCAGAGGCAGAGGCGTCCTTCAACACAGAGCAGATGCCACCCGTCAGAGAAATCTCCGAAGCGCTGAAACACTGCTATAGTATTTTCTTGCCAACTTTAGCACTTTTACGACTTGCGCAGCCAACTGCGGCGGGAAATGCAGAACGCGCCCTTGCGCTCTGGAACACAGACCCTTTTCTCTGTGTCTCGCTCTCTGTGTCTCGCTCTCGACCGCTTTTACCTTCTTGCAAGTATCCCGCGCGACGGCTGCTCGCCCTCTCCCCCATCCGCCTCCATCCGCTGCCGGCTTCTGCAAGGGGAGCAGGTCTTCCCGCCTCCCGCAGGAATTGGGGGGGGATGTCTGCAAGAAAAGCCCTTGCGGCTGCTTAAAATTGATTAAAGTACAGCCACAAATCAGGGAGCATCTCGCCAATGGCTTCGACACCTTTCCGAAAGCGCAGTGACGTTGGCTGCAACGTCGCTACAGGTTGGGCACAGCCCCCAGTACGGGAACGATGTTTGTCCCACAGGGGTGGGAGATAAATTGAGATGCACCCATGACCGACCGGCACCAACGCTCAGATCCCAGATGAAAGCTGAGAAATTCTACAATCATTTTTTCTATTACCGGGCATTGAAAAAGGTTCAGGAAGGGGACTTCAGCGGAGCGATTGAGGACTGGAATCAGGAGCTGCGGCTCAATCCTGACTTTGCCTCAGCCTACTTCGAGCGGGGGAATATCCTGCGCAAACTGGGCGATCTTCACGCTGCCATTGAGGATTACACGCAAGTCCTGCAGCTGTCCCCCGACTGCCTGGATGCCTACTTCAAGCGGGGTAACGCTCTCAGGGAAATGGGAGATCACCTAGCGGCCATCGAGGATTATAACCAAGTCCTGCAGTTCAATCCCTATTTTGCTGAAGCCTACAACAATCGGGGCAATGCCCGCCGCGACAGCGGAGATAACCGAGGTGCTGTTGAGGATTACACTCAGGCACTGGCTCTCAATCCCGACTACGCCAAAGCCTACTACAACCGGGGGCTTTGCCGCCGCCGGCTGGGCAATTTGCTGGGAGCGATTGAGGACTACAACCACGCGATTCGAGTCAAGCCTGACTATGCCAAAGCCTACTACAACCGGGCTTTTACCTACTGCGATCTGGGAGCAAAGCAGAAAGCGCTCACAGATTTACAGCTAGCCGCCCAACTGTTTTTGAAACACAGAGATATGACAGCTTACCGCAAAATTATAGAGGATATTAAAGACCTGCAGCAGTAGCCAACAGCTAGTTATAAATAAATTGTTAAGCCGGCTCGTGGGCCCAGGTTCAGAAACCGGGTTTCTTGAAGAAACCCGGTTTCTTCACTCAGTTTTCCGGCTGACCCAGTAGAAGAAACCCGGTTTCTTGTGGCTTCACTTTTTCTTCATAAATGAGAGCGAAGGGATTTCAGATGTGAGATATTAGAGTGTTCCTTATTTCACTCAACGGATGCCCCTTACCGCTAATGATTAGCTATCTCAAAGGTACAGTGGCGGGGATTCACCGAGGAACCGGCAATCGCGTCACCCTGATCCTGGAAGTCAACCAGATCGGCTGCGAGTTGCAAATCCCGCCCCGCATGGAGCCCTCACTGCCAGCCGGCGCGTCTGTCCAGGTTTTCACCCACCTGCAAGTGCGCGAAGAGCAGCCGGTGCTCTATGGCTTTGCCTCCGCAGCTGAGCGCGACTTGTTTCGCCAGCTGGTGAGCGTCAGCGGCGTTGGCGCACAGTTGGCCATTTCCCTCTTGGACACCCTGGGACTGCAGGATTTAGTCGGGGCGATCGTCACCGGCAACACCCGCATGCTGGCAAAAACCCGGGGGGTGGGGAGCAAAACAGCAGAGCGCATCGCCCTAGAACTCAAGAGCAAACTGGCTCAGTGGCGTAGCGAAATTGGGGACCTCGCGCTCTTGAGCACGGGAAGCTCGCCGGCGCTGTGCGAAGACGTTGAGATCACCCTGCTAGCGCTGGGCTACACCAGCAGCGAGGTGATGCAGGCCCTCAGAGCTTTGAACTCTGACCCGAGTTTGTCCAACAACCCTGACGCCGAACAGTGGATTCGCGCCGCCATCACCTGGCTCAGCCGCCGGTGAGAGTGGGGGATTTTGGATTGGGCATGGGGCATGGGGCATGGGGCATTGGGCATTGACAATTTCCGCCGCTCCCCGGCTCCCCCGCTCCCCCGCTCCCCTGCCTAACACCTCACCCCCACCCCCTGCCCCCTAAAAAGCCGGCATAACTGTGGTAAGATCGGAGATTGCTGAATTAATGTCGATAAAAAAGTAACTACAGCAATGGCCCTGACACAGCAGCGCAAACACGAAATCATGACTCAGTACCAGATTCACGAAACCGACACCGGCTCGGCGGACGTGCAAGTCGCGGTACTCACCGAACGAATCAACCGGCTCAGCGAACACCTGAAAACGAATCAGAAAGACCACGCCTCCCGAAGGGGATTGCTGAAAATGATTGGTCTGCGCAAGCGCCTGCTCTCCTACATCCTGCAGGAAGACGAACCGCGCTATCGCAACTTGATCGGTCGCCTGGGCATTCGCGGTTAACAGAGCCACTATGTCACCTGAACCCGAGCGCGAGCGCCTCCCCTTTGAGCCGGCTTCCCATCGCAAAAAATCTCCCAAAAACCGCCCAGAAGCCCCACCGGCAGCCGTTGGGGGTGAAAAAGAAGGCCGGCTGGCCAAGGAAGACATGGCCATTCCAGATGCGGTCAGCAAACGCATGATCGGAAGGATGGCTCTACTGTGCGGCGTACCCACGGCTTTGGGTATCGGCACATTTATTGCCAGCTATATCACCGTCAGCAATGAATGGTTCAAGCTGCCCAACGTAGCAGTTGTGCTCGTAAGCATGGGCTTTTTCGGTCTGGGCGTATTAGGGCTGAGCTACGGGGTACTCTCGGCATCGTGGGATGAAGAGATCCCCGGTAGCAAGCTGGGCTGGAAAGAGTTCACCACCAACTTGGGGCGCATGCGGGAAGCTTGGCAGTCAAGAAAGCCCTCCTAGGGATTTTAGATTGGTTTCAGGTTTGAGATTTTAGATTCGCGAGAAAATCCAAAATACCCCCCCCCTTGAACCTCCCTGTTAAGGGGGGGATCTAAAATCCCAAATCGACACTCTGACAGCAGGCCCGGGCGGGCCCTAAAAAAGGGGCTATTTAACCGGAAGTCAGCTTGCGGAAAGCTTACCGGCCAGCAAGATTACCGGTTTATGTCCGGTGGGGGACAGACTATTGAAATAGCCCGGGCTGTTAGAGCGTGCGCAAAAAGCAACGAAAACAGGTAATTTGAGATGATAATTGTCATGAAAAGCGGCTCTCCAGAAGTGGAGATTGACCGCATCAACTCTGAACTCGCAAGCTGGGGTCTGACTCCTGAAAAAATTGTCGGGAAGCACAAGGTTGTCATCGGTCTGGTGGGGGAAACGGCTGACCTCGACCGAGAGCGGCTGCAGGAAATCAGCCCCTGGATAGAGGCGGTGCTGCGGGTGGAGCAGCCCTTTAAGCGGGCGAGTCGGGAGTATCGCCAAGGGGAAGCGAGCGAGGTGGTGGTGCCCACGCCGAATGGGCCGGTGGTGTTTGGGGAACACCACCCCCTGGTCGTAGTGGCGGGACCTTGTTCGGTGGAAAATGAGGAGATGATCGTCTCGACGGCACTGCGGGTGAAAGCTGCCGGTGCTAAGTTCCTCAGAGGCGGTGCCTTCAAGCCGCGCACTTCGCCCTATGCGTTCCAAGGTCACGGCGAAAGTGCTCTGAACTTGCTGGCTGCGGCGCGAGAAGCCTCGGGTCTGGGGGTGATTACGGAGATCATGGATGCCGCTGACTTGGATGTCCTGTCGGAAGTGGCGGATGTGATCCAGATCGGTGCCCGCAACATGCAGAATTTCTCCCTGCTCAAGAAAGTGGGAGCGCAAAATAAGCCGGTGCTGCTGAAGCGGGGCATGTCGGCGACGATTGAAGATTGGCTGATGGCTGCTGAGTATATTTTGGCCGCCGGCAACCCGAATGTGATTCTCTGCGAGCGGGGCATTCGCACCTTTGACCGGGAATACACGCGCAATACTCTGGATTTGGCGGCGGTGCCGGTGCTGCGCCGCTTGACTCACCTGCCGGTTATGATTGACCCCAGCCACGGCACCGGCTGGGCGGAGTATGTGCCGGCAATGGCAATGGCGGCTATCGCTGCCGGTGCGGACTCGCTGATGATCGAGGTGCACCCCAACCCCTCTAAGGCCCTCTCGGATGGCCCGCAATCCCTGAAGCCAGACCAGTTTGACCGGCTGATGCGGGAACTGGCGACCATCGGCAAAGCCGTGGGCCGGTGGCCGCAACCCGTCCCCGCTTTGGTTTAATTTCCCGCCGGCACCGCCAGAATTCTCCCACTTGCCCTTGACAAATTTTCAAGTTTGTGCTAGGGGCAGAAGGGGGAGCCGTCAGGGCTCGTTGCGCAGAGTCTGTGCGGCCAAGTAGAGCTTGCTCCACTCGCCGGCAACCTGAGCGGGTTTGAGCTTCAAGGTTTTGGCGATCGCCTCAACGGACTGGCCAGCTTTGAGCAGCTGCAAAAGCTGGCGCTGCACCGGCGTCAGGCTGTCCCAGTATTGCTGCCACCCAGCCGGTGGCAGACCCAGGCTGTGTTCAGTGAGGGAAGTCTGCAGCCAGCTACCCACTAATTCGGGCTGTATTTTGAAGGCAAAAACCCGAATGGCGTGGTAGCTGACTTTTTCTCGCAGCCGGTAGATTTGCTTGACCGGCACATTCAACTCCCGGGCAATCTCGTCCTGGGAGCGACCTTGGAGATAGAGCCGCAGCCACTCAACCGCTTCTGCGCCCTGGTTTTTAGCGAGGTAGGTTTCAAATTCCCGCCGCACGGCGGCGCGAAGCTGCAGCTGCTCTTCCCAAGCTTGGGTGTCTTGATACTGGGCGACCGCCCCGGCATCGAAGAGACTGACGGGTTCCTCTGTGTCATGGGGGGCGATTTCCTCGGAGACCAGCCGCAGGAGAGCGCTCGCCGGCACCTGGGTGAGTCCGCCGCGCTGAGTGCGCCGCAGGTAGTTGACAAAGCGGTAGACCAGCAGGGGCTGGTTGCGCACCGGTCGCAGGCAGTATTCTTCGGTGGCGGCGAGCAGCAGGGCGTTGCGCAGGCGGGGGTCTGCGGTGCAGCCGGCAATCCAGGCGATTTGCCCCTGCAGGTAGCGGTCAGCTTGCAGCATTTCCTGGATCACTTCTCGCACCACATCCACCACACTCCGCTGCCGGTCCCGGCTGAGGGCGACCCAGGTGCGGACTTTCTGGCGCAGGAGTACCAGTGAGCCCAGGCGCTCGATTAAGTGCCGGTACGCCTGTTCGGGGGGGACGCCCAGATAGCGGTGCCGCAAAATCCGGTAGCGGAAGTCCATCGCTCCCTCGGCTATGGCGAGTCCGGCGGGATCGAGGGCCTCAAAGCGGTCGGGAGTCTCGCCCAGCAGCCAGCAGATAATGCTTTCGCCGGTGTCGGGGCTTTGGTTGGGACAGTCGGTCGCCAGTCGCGACCGCCATTTTTTAGCCAGTTGTTCTGCCAATTTCATCGGGTTGCGCCGGCACGAGTCAGCGGGGTGGGATGAATTGCGGGCGGCACCAGTGGGTGCCGGTTGGGTCAAATGTGCCCACTTCACTACAAGATAGTTAAACTTGTCCCCGGACTGGGGGCAAGTCAACCTCCGGGGAGAGCCGGTTGAAAGCCTGCGGATAGTGACGGTTTGTCAGGCAGCAGGTGCGGAGAGCGCAGGCGCAAGGGTTGCGGCTGCGCGACTCAGCTAGCTTTGCCGCAGGTTACCGCCCCTGCGGCAAGCGCCCGGAAACCTTTATAGCAATAGACAGTTAGTTTAGGACATGGGCATCATCGCATCATCGCATCATCGCATCATCGCATCATCGTATTGGGCATGCATCTGTGAGTCTTCCCCATGCGCCATGCCCCATGCGCCATGCCCCATGCGCCATGCCATTAATGTCCTATTCTAAGTGAATACTGCTATATCAGCTGGGGCGTCAGTAACAGGTTGAGGACTTGACACTTTGACCTGCGATTTTGTTGCCCATTGGGCAACAACTTTTCCCCTCGCCTTTGGCCTGAACCAACTGCTATATCAGCTGGGGCGTCAGTAACAGGTTGAGGACTTGACACTTTGACCTGCGATTTTGTTGCCCATTGGGCAACAACTTTTCCCCTCGCCTTTGGCCTGAACCAACTGCTATATCAGCTGG
>JAHHHT010000037.1 GCA_019359235.1 Oscillatoria princeps RMCB-10 | reverse complement strand
GCGTTGTTAGCACCGGCAACCGTCAGCACAAAATCATCTGTGACGGTTCCCCCGTTCCCATCATCCGCCGTGACTGTAGCGGTAAATGTCCCACCTGCCGTTGGCGAGCCGGATATTATACCAGTTGCCGGGTCGATTGTCAAGCCATTCGGCAAGCCGGTGGCGGAATAGGAGAGAGTTTGGCCATCAGCATCGCTGAAACTGGCGCTGACATCCAGGGTGAAGGGGGTGTCTTGTGTTAAGCTCGCTTGATCTGCAATCGGACTGGTAACCGCTGGTGCGTTGTTAGCACCGGCAACCGTCAGCACAAAATCATCTGTGACGGTTCCCCCGTTCCCGTCATCCGCCGTGACTGTAGCGGTAAATGTCCCACCTGCCGTTGGCGAGCCGGATATTATACCAGTTGCCGGGTCGATTGTCAAGCCATCTGGCAAGCCGGCGGCAGCATAGGTGAGCGTGTCCCCATTAGGATCGCTGAAACTGCTGCTGACATCCAGGGTGAAGGGGGTGTCTTCTGTGAGGTTGTTTTGATCGGCAATCGCAGTGGTGACAACTGGCGCGTCGGGAGCACCGGCAACCGTCAGCACAAAATCATCTGTGACGGTTCCCCCGTTCCCATCATCCGCCGTGACTGTAGCGGTAAATGTCCCACCTGCCGTTGGCGAGCCGGATATTATACCAGTTGCCGGGTCGATTGTCAAGCCATTCGGCAAGCCGGTGGCGGAATAGGAGAGAGTTTGGCCATCAGCATCGCTGAAACTGGCGCTGACATCCAGGGTGAAGGGGGTGTCTTGTGCTAGGCTCCCTTGATCGGCAATCGGACTGGTAACCGCTGGTGCGTTGTTAGCACCGGCAACCGTCAGCACAAAATCATCTGTGACGGTTCCCCCGTTCCCGTCATCCGCCGTGACTGTAGCGGTAAATGTCCCCCCGGAAGTGGGCGAGCCGGATATTATACCAGTTGCCGGGTCGATTGTCAAGCCATTCGGCAAGCCGGTGGCGGAATAGGAGAGAGTTTGGCCATCAGCATCGCTGAAACTGGCGCTGACATCCAGGGTGAAGGGGGTGTCTTGTGCTAGGCTCCCTTGATCGGCAATCGTGCCGGCGGTTGGCGCGTCGTTGGCGGGAGTGACGGTAATGTTGAAAGTTGTAGCGGTGACAGTGCCACCGGCTCCGTCGGCAACCGTAAAGGTGAAACTGTCGCTGGTCGTTTCGCTGCCATTGTGAGTGTAGGTGATATTGCCGGCATCAATGTCAGCTTGGGTGAAAGTGCCGCTCACCGCCATAGCGGTGCCATTTAGCAGCAGAGTGCCTTGTGCCGGCAAAGCCGTGACGGTATACGTCAGTTGGGCTGCCGCCTGTTCGGCATCCGTGACATTGAGAGCGGTATTGGCAATGGTTTGAGCCGCCGCGCCTTCCGCAACCGTTAAACCGGCATTGGCAGCAATGGTTGGGGCAGTATTGGCCACATCATTGTCGGCAATCGTCAGCTCAGCTGTGGCGGCGGTTCCGACGTTGTACTCTGCGGTGTCGGTGAGGGTGATGCTGACTGTCTCGCCGGCATCTACGTCAGTGTCGTCCACCGGCGTCACTATAATGGTGGCTGTGGTTTCTGACGCCGCAAAAGTAACTGTTCCCGACAGGGCGGTGTAATCGGTGCCGGAAGTGGCGGTGCCGCCCACAGTGTAGCTAATCGTGATGCCGGTATCCGGTGCCGGGTCGGCGAGGGTGACGGTAAAGGTGCCGTCTGTTGGGCCAGCCTCTGCCGGTGCGGTGCCGGCGCTGATGGTGACTTTGGCGGCGTTTTCAAAGTAACGGATAGTGCCGTCACCTGCCCCAATGAAAGCGTCTAAATCCCCATCTTTGTCAATGTCGGCAAAGGTGGGTTTGCTGGACAAACCCACACCCACGCCGTCAAAGGGGTTGCCGGTGCCGGTAACTTGCGTGAAAGTGCCGCTGTCGTTGCGGTAAAAAAAGATACTGCCACCACGATTCCCAATGAAAGCGTCTAAATCCCCATCGCCGTCTATGTCGGCAAAGGTGGGGAAGGTAGATTGACCCACACTCACGCCGTCCAAGGGGTTGGCGGTGCCGGTGACTTGCGTCAGAGTGCCCCCATCGTTGCGGTACAGCTGGATAGTGCTGCCACTCAGCAAAAAAACGTCTGGGTCGTTGTCGCTGTCAATATCAGCAATAGTGGGGGCGGCGTATAGACCCGTATCCACGCCGTTAAAGGGGTTGTCGGTACCGCCGGCTTGCACGAAAGTGCCCCCGTCGTTGCGGTAGGAGTAGATAGCCCCGTTATATTCCCCAACGAAAGCGTCTAAGTCGCCGTCGCCGTCAATGTCTCCCAAGGCGGGGGCGCTGTAGCCAGGCAGAGCCACGAGGCTCAAGGGATTGGCGGTGCCGGTGACGTGCGTGAAAGTGCCGCTACCGTCATTGCGGTAGTATTGGATATTGCCGTTAAAGCTCCCAATGAAAGCGTCTAAATCACTGTCGCCGTCAATGTCGGCAAAGGTGGGGGTGCTGTAGCTCCCCACACTCACGCCGTTCAAGGGGTTGCCGGTGCCGGTGATTTGCGTGAAGCTTTTCGGCCCGTTATCGCCTATAATCAGCACGGCGCTTTTGGCTGCCCCCAAGGTGTAATCCGCCGTTGCCGTGAGGGTGACGCTTACCGTTTCGTTGGGGTCAGTAACGCTATCTAATGCGGGAGTGACGTCAATGGTTGCGCTTGTCGCTCCCTCGGCGATGGTGACGCTTCCCGAGAGGGCGGTGTAGTCGGTGCCAGCTGTGGCTGTGCCGCCTACCGTATAAGACACCGTTAACCCCCCTGCCGGTGCCGGTGCGTCGAGAGTGACGGTAAAATTGCCGGGAATAGCAGTGCTGCCCGCTTCGCTGGGTGAGGTGCCGGGCAATAATTGAACAGTTGCCATGAGTTTCGATTTTAGCTTGTGAATTTGGGAATTTGAGAGGGGCCAAGTTTGGCCGCCGGGAGTGGAGGAGAAGCGGTGCTAAATGCAATTCCGCCTCCAGCCACTCCAGAAGGAGCAGTGAATCGGCTTCACGGATTGCCCGGACTGAGGGCCAGGACGGTTTAATATTTTTTTATCTGCCCCTGACAAATTGCATCATCTATACTTTTTCCTTTGCTAACGCAAAATTAGGATTGGGAACTGGACTGGCTATTTGCCGCAATACCTGCTCTGCCGGCACCGGCATCCCCCGCCCCCGCTTCGGGAATCTCTGCAGCACATATCAATAAGGTGGACTGCCAGATAATGTCCGCGCCCACAGGGTGGGAGAGTGTCCTGCCAGCTAACACGCCACTGTCCGATCTGAATTCAACCGAAGACAGGTTTTACTCTGAGATAGTTCCCCTTTAAGAGAGGGTCTTTTAGCGCTGCTGTCCCGGTGCCGGTGAGGGGGAAAACCATAGCACGAAAGACCGGTTATGTCAATTCATTTCCTAAAAATGTTTCCCGCATTTGTGCCGGTGCTGTGATGCCGGTGCGCCGGTGCCACCAATAGCAGCAGGGGCGGGAAAATCTCTGCTATTGTCACTCCTGAACTATGGCCCAGAAACCCGGAAGGGGGCGGGCACGGGGACCATTGGTGTCAACTTAAGTCTCTGGGCGGTTGAAACCGCAGCTACACAGACCAAACCCGCCTGCGCGGGTTTGAAAAGTCCCGCTCTTCTCTTAAGTCCAAGGGAGGCGGACGAAAGTTTGTCGCAGTGAGTTTCAAGATGCTGTTGGCGAATTGATAGGGGCTCAAACCCCACCCCCAACCCCTCCCCGTTAACGGGGAGGGGAGCTTTCTGGGAACCAAAGTCCGCCCCTTTCCTCATCTTTCCTCGAAAAAAAATCCGCCAATTTTGAGAGTATCGATCTACTCTTAGCCCGCGTTGGGCGAAGCCCTTCCCGCAGGGTAGGCGGGCTTCGTCTGTATAGCCGCGATTTCAAGAAGCTGTTGGCGAATCGGTGAGGGGTTAGACCTTTTCGCTGTTCGCTCGAAGAGGGCGAAGCATTGGCGAATGAAGATATCGGGTGGTGTCCCAAAGCTTGTCCCGCCAATGCGAAAGCCCCTACACAAGTCCGATGTAGGGGCGAAGCATGAGCGCGACCATTTGTGGGACTCAGGGAAAAGATTACATCCGCTCATGCAACGCCGGTGCCCCTAGCGCTACCCACAAACAAACCCAAAAACCCACCCCCAAAAGAAAGCCTAGGGTGTAAGACCCCACATCAATTCGCCAACAGCTTCTTTCAATCGCCAGGAACCTGGCCAACTAGCCCGAGGTCTAACCCCCTCACGCATTCGCCAACAGCTTCTTTCAATCGCCAAAAGCTTAAGTTGACACCAGTAGCACGGGCACCCGCCCCTACGAAACCGGGTTTCTCAGCACCCCACTCAGATGAAAACCGCTATAAGTTGGGCCAGCTACGACCGGCCCGGTCAGTACCCTTAATTTTTTCTTAACAAACACTCTCTCAGGACAGCCGCTTCACAGACTGGCGCGACTCAGAAAGCCCGCTTAAATACGGTGTCAGCCGGCGATTGACAAATTGCAGCATCTGTGGGTTCTCTGCGGACACCGCAAAATTATAATAAGCAACTGGACTGGCGATTTGCCGTTTTATAGCCTCCGCCAGCAGGGAAATCCCCCGCCCCAGTTTCTGGAATCTCTCCCGCACATACAAGGCAGAGTACCGGATGGTGTCCGGCGCGACGCGGTGGCAAATCATCCAGCCAACAACTTCGCCATTATAGCGCAGTCCGAGGCTGTTGAGAGGCTCGATTCTCGGCTCGTCCCCAAAGGGAGAAAGAGATTCTGGATAGCCCCCCTCCAGCAAAATTTTCTGGCGCTCCTCTGCGGTTACTTCGCTCCAGGGAAAAACCGTGAAAGCAGCCGACAATGGGTATTTGTGCAGCCACGGCGCTGGAGAAATTTTATCCGCTGTGGTCTGCCCCAGCAAATATTTAATTTGCGGCTTATCCCAGTTCAATTTGCGCAGCATGGGCTCCAGCGACTGGTCGGTAATCACCGTCTTTTGGTAGGAAAGACTGACTTGCCGGCAGCCATTTTTCGCCAGCCCTTTTTCTAAAAGGCTCGTGATAGCAGTGCCGATTCCTTGGTGCCGGCACTCCGGGGCGACAAACAGGGAAATTATCTCACCTGTTTGGCTTTCCGCCAGAATCTCCGCAAATACAAACCCCACCAGCTGTTCCGATATCGCAGCAGAAACAGCCAAAATTTCGCCGCGCTGCTTGTGCTTTTGCCACCGCTTCTTGAGGCTGGGAAAGCTGAGGGCGTCGTACTCAATGGAATTTTCCGCCGTCAGGTTATAAACCATCTGGTACTTCACCTTGGCAAGCATGTCCCCCCTCTCTCCTTGTGGGACAGAGGGCTGGGGGGTGACAGGTTTTTCCCCAACAGTAGGTCGGGTAGACAGCACACCAGAAGCTCCCGGAAAAGTAACCAGCCGCTCTATTTCATCGCTCTGAAATCCCAGCGCCATTGGCCGCCGCACCCCTGGGAGTACCGCCACGTCGAAAAGTTCTTTGACTGCGTTTGTGAACTCGAACCAGGCGACCGGTTTGCCGGCGCTCAGGTCAAGTACCGACAAGCCGCATTTCGGCTCAATATTATACTTGGCTAGCCTTTCGTCAAGCGCCAACCCTGAAAAGTTCTGGTGGCGCGGCTGCGACATTCCCACAATAGCAAAGTTGCCGTAAAATGCCAGCCCCCGCACGAATCCGGGGCAAAAGGTAACCGGCTGGAAAGTGCCTTTTTCTCTATCCACATATCCCAAGTCGCCGGTGCCGGAATTGAGCAGCCACAGCTTTCCTTGGTAGAATCGGGGCGAGTGGGGCATGGACAAGCCGGTGCAGACGATTTCGTCGGTGCGCACATCGATAACTGCGCCGCCAGACTGCCGGTGAGCTCGCCAGCCGGCTGCTGTGTCAGCAGTGCCGCAAACGGTCACATAAGCCGGCACCCCGTTTTCCCGCGCCACCCCGTTGAGGTGGCACTTGTCTTCTGGCACAAGTTTGGAAATAAAAAGGGGTTTCCAGATCGGGTTAAAACTGTGTTTGGGGTGAGGGGTGGCGAGACAGCTAAACAAGGTATTGACAAATACTATCCTCCCTTGCCTCCCTTTTTCAGTGGGGCTATCTGCTGGCTCTTGTTTTTGTGTGGGGGGAGAGGCTGCGACGATTTCGTGGGCATTCACATCGCCTGTTGTTTGCCCCAAGCGAGGGACATAAAGCTTGTCAAACCCCTCATACTCCTCACCGGCACTCAGTACATTGTCTAGCTGCCACAGCTGGTAGCGGGTGCTGACATACAGGCGTTCTGGGGTAGCGTAAAGCCCCATTGCCCTGTCGAATATTCTCTCAAAGACAGAAAGTTGCCCATTGGGCTTCACCCCGATTAAGAACAGCCGGTTGGTTTGATAGGTGGTGAGGGCGAGACTGACGCGCATCTCTCGCAACCAGCCGGGAAATTCGCGGGAGCAGGCAATCTCTGCCGGTGGGGAGAGCGCTGGTGTTGGGTTAGGCTGGTTCATCAACGAGACGTGCTATTGCATGTAGATCCACCGGCTTGTGTGGCCATTTTTTTGGGAGCCGTTGGGTTGCGGTTCTCTCCACTCTCAGGGATTTTGTGATATCTGTCAATAACCTTTACTATTATTTAACATTTAGCCGGTGCGAGAACCGCCACAGGAGGCATGGGGAATTAGGCATTGGGCAAAACCATCCATCTCCAATCCCCAATCCCCAATCCAAAACAGGTCTTAATACCTATTGGCGCTCTTGGCGTTTTGGCGGTTTACAAAAAACCCATTATAACCGCTAGAATACTATTTCGCCCACTGACTATCCCCCCACATTTGGCGGAAAGCCTCTTCGAGATGCCGCACAAACTGTCGGGGGTAAAACAGGGGGGCGCTGCTCTGATTCTCTGCTAACTTGCCGCGAATCGCTGCCAATTCATCCAGATTGTTTCCCAGATATATGGCGCGGCGCTCGTATTCTTCCTGACTGCTGCAAATCATTTCTGGGAGCAAAGCTGCGGCGCAAATGCTGGCACCCATGCGAGAGGCATTGGCAATTCCGGGGAGGGTGAGCACCGGCACTCCTGCTTGCAAAGCCGCAACAGCCGCAGAGCCGGCACTGTAAACAAACGTATCCAAAAACAAATCGGCGAGGCGATAGCGAGCCAAATACTCCGCCACCGGCAATTGCTGTGCGAAAACAAGGCGATTTGCTGCCACGCCGCGCTTGAGCGCTTCTTGGCACAGGTTATAGCAGTAGCCACTTAGGTGAGGACATTCCGGCTCCAGAGCTCCAGAGCTCTTCGAGTCCTCACCAATATGACTCCGGATAGCGGCGCGAAAGCAGTCAATCGCGTCTTCCAGACGATTTAGCTGACAGTACAAGTTGCCCAACTCGAAGTGCGCCTCCGCCGAGTCGGGTTTGAGGGCGATCGCGTGCCGGTAGAGCCGCTCCGCTTCTTCCATCCGCCCCAGGGAGACGAGCAGCTTGCTGAGATTGGTGTGGGCGACAAGCAAATCCGGCTGCAAGCGCAGCCCCCGCTCGCTGCAGGCGATCGCAGAGTCAATTTCACCCCGCACCTGCAGCACAGCCGCTAAATTGCTGTAGCTTGCAGCCAAGTTGGATCGTAAAAACCCTCACCCTGACGCCTTAACTTGACTCACACCGGCGCTCCATCACTCCCCCGCTTTCTCCCCCAATCCCCACCGACGGGAGAAATTCGCTCTCAGGAACAGACAGATCCCACCCGTGCGCCTAGTCCCGCTCTGGCTGCCGGCTGCGGGCTGTATTAACTTTCACAATATAAAGTGACTGTGCGCCCGCAGCACTCGATCCATCGCCGTCTGCGGTCTGGGTGTAAAATTTAATCTCCTTGATTTGGCCACTGTCTCTAAAACCGGCTTCTTCCCAATACACACAGAGGTTCTCAGACAATTAGAGTTATTAACTTTGTGAATGTCAATCCCTTTTTCTTAAATTTTCGCGCCGGCGCTGATGGCCAGCCGCTGCAACGTTTCTGTAGCTGCTGGGCGCTGGGCACTGGGCACTGGGCGCTGGGTTAATCAAGAACTTGTTTCCTGAAATCCAACCCCCAACCCCTAACGCCCAACCCCTGACGCCTAACCCCTAACCCCTTTTTTAGGGATTGACAAATCCCCTTAGCTGTGGTAAAGACCCGCGTGCCGGTCAGGTGAAGCCTGTTCCCGAGGGCTCAGCTGCAGTCCCCGCCGGCACGAGCCGGTGAGATCTACCCTCACCTATATATAAGGAAACGCCAGCCGGCAGGGGCGCTGAAAAGGGTCAAACTCAATATGATAATATGACTTGCCCCGGAGTGCAACTGACATGCCGGCAGCCGGTGTGCAATAACTCGGCAATCAAAGCAACCCTCATCTAATTTGCTACAAAAGGAGTTTGGGAACCGCCGCGACCCCCTCTCCGAGAGAGCGCAGCACTCTCGTCAATAGCTTCGTTATGGCAGACTTTATCTGTTTTTACAGGCGCTGCAATCGCCAGCACGCCCATCGCCAGCTGCCCGCATAAGATATAAATTAAATGTTTAAGCTTGCTATTGGCCCGCCCGACCGGCGAATTCGAGAGAAATTTTTTGAGCGGGGGGTGACAAATCCGCGAGATACCCTATAATGAGACACAAGGTAAAGAAACGTAAACTTTGCTGGCGCACCGGCGCGGTTTCTGGTATAGGCCAGTTCCGAGCCTGAGTGGGGCCGGTGGAGTTAAAGCCCTTCTGAACTCATATCCTTTGGAGATTCGTCAATGACCATTGCAATCGGACGCGAGTCAGCGCCAAGAGGGGCGTTTGACGTCCTCGACGACTGGCTCAAGCGAGATCGGTTCGTGTTCATCGGCTGGTCTGGACTGCTGCTGTTCCCCTGCGCCTACCTGGCGGTGGGGGGCTGGCTGACCGGCACCACCTTTGTCACCTCCTGGTACACCCACGGCTTGGCCTCCTCCTACCTGGAAGGCTGCAACTTCCTGACCGTCGCCGTATCCACCCCCCCGAACAGCCTGGGACACTCCATCCTGTTCCTGTGGGGCCCGGAAGCCCAAGGCGACTTCACCCGCTGGTGCCAGCTGGGCGGTCTGTGGACATTCGTCGCCCTGCACGGTGCCTTCGGTCTGATCGGCTTCTGCCTGCGCCAGATTGAAATCGCCCGTCTGGTGGGCATCCGTCCGTACAACGCCATCGCCTTCACCGGCCCGATTGCGGTGTTCGTCAGCGTGTTCCTGATGTACCCCCTCGGCCAGTCTGGCTGGTTCTTCGCACCCAGCTTCGGCGTGGCATCAATCTTCCGCTTCCTGCTGTTCTTCCAAGGCTTCCACAACTGGACGCTCAACCCCTTCCACATGATGGGCGTTGCCGGCATTCTGGGCGGGGCGCTGCTGTGCGCCATTCACGGAGCAACCGTAGAAAACACCCTGTTTGAAGACGGCGAAGGCGCAAACACCTTCCGGGCGTTTGAGCCAACCCAGTCGGAAGAAACCTACTCGATGGTGACGGCCAACCGCTTCTGGTCGCAAATCTTCGGGATTGCCTTCTCCAACAAGCGCTGGCTGCACTTCTTCATGCTGTTTGTCCCCGTGACCGGCTTGTGGATGAGCGCCATCGGCGTCGTCGGTCTGGGCCTCAACCTGCGGGCGTATGACTTCGTGTCGCAAGAACTGCGCGCGGCGGAAGATCCCGAGTTTGAAACGTTCTACACCAAGAACATTCTGCTCAACGAGGGCATCCGCGCTTGGATGGCTCCCGCTGACCAGCCGCACGAGAGCTTCATCTTCCCTGAAGAAGTCCTGCCTCGCGGTAACGCTCTGTAATCTCTCATCCGCTTGCCAGGGTGCCCCTTGCGGGCACCCTCACACCCCCACCCCGCGTGGGGGTTATTTTTTAGGACCGCAGACTATATCACAGATGCGCCGGTATGGCAAGGGCAAGATTGATAAGCAGCGCTAATCTAAAGTTTTAGATTTAAAATCTAAAATCGCTTGCACAGCGGTTGCATTTTTGTTAGAGTGTGTCGTGTGAGCTCAAGCAACTCAAAAAACCGCTTAGGGAGTAAGGAGGTGATGCCTATGCAAGACAGTAGTAAACGCATGGGTCATCAGATTGAAGTCAACCGGCTGTGCGCCGGGGCTGTTCTCTAACAGCCAGCCTGATTCCCTTCGGGGGAGTCGAGAGGCTTCAAAAGTCGGGCTGGCAGGGAGTTCCTCCCGGCAGTCTGGTTTCAATTCTGAAGACCCACTAGACCGCTCTCACCTATAGTGTGAAGGTTTACACCAGATCGCTACCCGTGAGAGCGGATAGTTATTTTCGGGGGTCGCCAAGGCGTCGCTCGCCAGAAAACAGGGTAGAATGGGTGGAGTTTACTGAAGCTGAAGGCAGCAAACTGGGCAAATGCGCTGGCGCTGCTGCAGGAGTGCGGTATGTTGGTACTAGCAGTGCGGGCTGCGCTGTGGGGGAACGAGTTTGAGAGCCCGCTCTCAGGCGCAGTGAGGGGAAAAAAATTTACATGGTGCTATTAGAACAGCAGGGGTGGCGATCGTGGCAGAATTACTCAGTGAAAGCGAAATTCGAGAGCGTGCCGATCAGCTGTCAGAGTGGACAGTTGAGGGGAAGCAGCTGCAGCGCACTTGGAGATTTAAGGATTTTGTCGAGGCTATCGCATTTGTGAACAAACTGGTTGAGCCGGCAGAAGCAGCTGGACACCATCCAGATATCGCTATTTCCTACAATAAGGTCAGCGTAAGCTTGACAACCCACGACGCGGGCGGTTTAACTGAGAAAGACTTTCAGCTAGCTTTGGTGATTTCAGAGTTGGAATAAAGTCGGGGCTAGAGAGATAATGGGTTGAGAACTTCCAGCTTTGGGGCGATGGCCTCGCCCTGAGGGGGAAGTTGAGCCGGTCAGATAAATAGGAGAAGTTCACCACCCCCAGAGCATGGTCTTAGACAACCAAGCACTCCAGCAGGAGGCTGCCGGTCGCAGTGAATTAATTGAGCAGCTGTTGGACATCGGAGCGGCGCTCTCCAGCAGTTCCGAACTGGGTGAATTGCTGAACCTGATTTTATCCAAGAGCCGGGAGATCACCTGTAGCGATGCCGGCAGCGTTTACTTGGTAGACTCCAGCGACGGCTATCCCAAGTTGCTGTTCAAGGTGGCGCAAAACGCTTCTCGCCCCAAGGTTTCATTCCGGGAGTTTGCCATCCCCCTGACGCGCCAAAGCTTGGCGGGGTATGTGGCGCTCACAGGGGAAAGCTTAAACCTTCCAGACGCCTACGCTTTGCCCTCGGGAGTGCCTTACCAGCTGGATCGAAGTTTTGACCGGGACATTGATTACCACACCCGCTCGGTTCTGGTTTTGCCCATGCAAAACCGGCAAGGGGAAATCGTGGGCGTGCTGCAGCTGATCAACCGCAAGGTAGATCCGGACGCTGCGGTGACAGCCGAGAACGTGCGGGAGCTGACCCAGCCTTACTCGGAGTGGGAGGAGCGCATCGTGCGCTCCCTGGCATCCCAGGCGGCGATATCGATAGAGCGCAACCAGCTGCAGGAGAATATCAAGCAACTGTTCGAGGGCTTTGTGAAAGCCTCCGTGCAGGTGATTGAAGCGCGAGATCCCTGCACGTCTGGCCATTCAGAGCGCGTAGCGGCGCTGACCGTCCGCCTGTGCGAAGAAATTAATTCCACAACCGCTGGGCCACTTGCCCCGCTGATCTTCAGCGAGCGCCAAATTCAAGAAATTCGCTACGCGGCTATGCTGCACGATTTTGGCAAAGTTGGGGTGCCGGAAGCGATTTTGGTGAAAGAGAAAAAACTTTACCCCTCACAGCTGGAAGTTATTCGTCACCGCTTTGCCTTGGTGCGCCGGACTCTGGAACTGGAGTGCGCCCAAGCGAAGCTGAGATACTGGTTCGAGCATCCCACCCACCGGCCAGATGCCTCGGACTCTGGCTGTCCGTGTCAAGCGCAGATGGAACAGTTAGATGCCGGTCTGCAAAAAACTGTTGAGGAACTTGACCGTTACTGGAATCTGCTGGTAGAGGCGAACGAGCCGAGGATTTTGGCTGAGGAACCCTTGGCAAAGCTCAGAGAGCTGTGTCGCTACACCTATCGAGATGTGGATGGGCTTGTTAAGCAACTGATTTCTCCCGGTGAGATGGCTCAGCTGATGGTGATCAAGGGAACCCTGACTGCTGAAGAGCGCTCTGCAATTGAGTCTCACGTCACCCACACCTACGAATTCCTCAAGCGCATTCCCTGGACTAAGGACTTGCAAGACATCCCTGAGATTGCTTACGGCCATCACGAAAAGCTCGATGGCACCGGCTACCCCCGCCGGTTGCAGCAGGCCGAAATTCCCCTGCAAACTCAGGTTATTACGATCGCCGATATTTATGACGCCCTGACGGCGGGCGACCGGCCCTACAAGCGCGGCCTGTCCGTAAGAGAAGCGCTCCAGATTCTGGGACAGGAAGCGGCAAGCCACAAAATCAACGCTGACTTTCTGGAACTATTTGAGCGCCGGCAAGTCTTTTCTGTGCTGGGACACACTTTGGAAGCTGAGATCTCCGGTGGGTTTGGATGATTTAACCGCCACAGAGGCGCGGCAAGAAAGCGGGAGTGCCGCGCGCTGTTAGCGCACGCCGCTCCGCGCCTGCGGCATAAGGCTTCCCGCAGGGTAGAAGCCAAGAAGCCAAGAAAGAGGAAGACGGAGAGAGGGGGAGGAATTAGCAGGAGCGGGCTGACCCAAAAGACAGGCCACACAACCCAAAATGTCAGTAAACCCGCCCCCACTGGCAATTGGCAATGGAATTAGTAGGGGCGGGCTGACCCAAAAGACAGGCCACACAACCCAAAATGTGAGTGAACACGCCCCCACTGGCAATTGGCAACCGGCAATTCGCAATTCGGTGGGCTCAGGAGAGGGAGAGGGTGAAACTCCAGGATGGGAGAGGGGTTGCGAAATAGCTAAGTTTGTGCTAAAATGGCAAATCTAGTAGGGGCGAGTTTAGCCAAAAGGCAGGCCAGATAACCAAAAAGGCCAAGAAACTCGCAGCCAGCTTAATTAATTGTCAGGGCAAAGGCAAATGGGACCCTCAGCTTTTCGGAAACCAGCCGGGAGGAGGATTAAAGAAAAGCAGAGGATAGGGTAAGATTAACGGCATCCAGCCATTCGCTCTCAACAGGATAGGGGACAGTTCGCACAATCAAGCGATTATCCACCTCGGCCAAGTGTGGGGCTAAAAGCTGGCAGTCCAGTAATTCGCGGCGGTGCGTCGGGCAACAAGACTGGTGCCAATAGGCTGGCCTGATGAAGACTCACATCTGCTTTTCGCCGGCTAGGAATGCCTTGCAAAAGCAAGCCGCAAAGATTTCTAGAGAGCGCAGCTTGGAAAAATCGCAGGCTATGTGCTAAACATAAAGAGATGGCCCGTTAGTCTCTCAAAAATAGGTGTGAGGACAAGAGGGAAAATGTCTAAGATACTTTGGAATTCATTACTGGTCAGCCCAGCGGTGCTGGGGGCAGCCTTAGTGGTTTCAGCATCGGCAATGGCTGCCGAATCAGGAGCGACTCCGGACGTGGCCAAACCGGAAACGGCAGCGTCAACCCAGCGTTCAGCACCGGCTGCAAGCGCTGTGGGGGATGTGGCAGTCGCGTCGGTGGCTGTGGCTGAAATCGCTGGAACAGGCAGTCAGGAACGGGCAGCCAGCTCGGCAGAAGGGCTTTCTGCAGCAGCAGAAGTGCCGGTGCTGACGGCAGCAAGGGCGCAGGAACAGCCGGAAGCGGCAGAGGTAACGCCGGCAGCGGCAGAGGTGCCGGTGCTGACGGCGGCGAGGGCTCTGGAAAAGCCGGAAGCTGCAGCGGTAGCGGCTGAAAACCCCACAATGGCGACAGAAATGCCGGCAGCTGTGACAGAGGTGCCGGTGCTGGCGGCGGCGAGGGCTCTGGAAAAGTCGCAAGTCGCGCCGGTTTTGGCTGAGGAGCAAATCAATTTAACGCCGGGCGATCTGGCTGTGGCAGAAAAGGCACAAGTGCCGCAGCAGGTGGCGCAGATGTCGCCGGAGCGGGCGAATCCGTCATCTTCTGAGGTTTTGCAGCAGCTGAACCGGTACACCAACGAAGGGTCGCCGAACCGGAACTCTGCCGGTCAGGTGACCTCGGTGTCTCAGCTGTCAGACGTGCAGCCCACGGACTGGGCCTTCCAAGCCCTGCAGAACCTGGTGGAGCGCTACGGCTGTATTGCAGGCTATCCGGATGGCACTTACCGGGGGAACCGCGCACTGACGCGATATGAGTTTGCTGCCGGTTTGAACGCCTGTTTGGAAAGAATCGTTCAGCTGATTGAGCGACCCATTGACACTTCCAACTTTGTCACTAAAGCAGATTTAGCCACTCTGAACCGGCTGCTGGAAGAGTTCCAGGCAGAACTGGCCACCCTGCGCGGTCGCGTGGACGCCCTAGAAGCCCGCACTGCCGAACTGGAAGCCAATCAGTTCTCCACCACGACCAAACTGGTGGGTGAAGCGATTTTTGCCGGCACGGACTCGATTGGGAATACACAGGACGTACCGGCGTTCCAACAGCGGGTACGTCTCAACCTGAACACGAGCTTCACCGGTCGGGACTTGCTGATCACCCGCCTGCAAGTCGGCAACGCCATCCCTCTTGGCGTGCTCAACGACTCTCGCGAGGGCACACAGACGTTTAACGTCTATGGGGACACAGGCAATCAAGTTCAGCTAGATACGCTGGAGTATTTCTTCCCGTTTGGCGAGCGGCTGGATTTGGTTGTGGCAGCCAATGCCGGCGTTTGGGAGGACTTCACGCCCACGCTGAACCCTTACATGGAAGACTTTGATGGCGGTAATGGGTCACTCTCCGCCTTCGGTCAGCGCAACCCGATTTATCGCCTCGGCGGCGGACAGGGGATCGGTGCGAACGTCCGTTTCGGTCGCAGCAACCTGTTCAACGTACTCAAACCGAGTTCGCTCACCCTGGGCTACCTGGCGCATCACGGCAACAACCCCAGTGCCGGCACGAACGACCGGACTACCAACTATGACGATGGTGGGTTTTTCAGCGGCGATTATTCCGGCTTGGCGCAGCTGAACTTCACTCTCGGCGGCATATCGATGGCCGCCACCTATATCCAGTCCTATTTCAGAACCGGCAACTTTGGCTTTGACAATGGGCTGGCGAACGGTCCTGGTGAGGTCAGCGGTTTTGTGGGCACCAATGTGGCCAATTCTCTGGCGGGTGTGGCTAACGAGCATCCAGTCTTAGCCAACTCCTATGGCTTGCAGGGCTCACTGCAATTGAGCCCCCGATTCGGCATTAGCGGCTGGGCCGGCTTAACGGAATTTAAGCTGATGGGTAATGGCAGCGGGCGGCGCGGGGATGGTGAAATCTGGAACTACGCACTCACCCTCGCCTTCCCCGATCTGTTGAAAGAGGGGAACCTGGGCGGTATCGTTGTGGGTGCCCAACCTTACCTGGGACATCTGGATTACGGTGGCCGCACCACCTTCCGCCGTGGCGACAATGACACGATTCCCTGGCACATTGAAGGCTTCTACAAGTGGCAAGTCACGGATAATATTTCGCTGACGCCCGGCGTGATCTGGCTTTTGAATCCCAACCAGCAGGACGGTAGCGCCGGCGGCCCCGAGGACACCGTTATCGGTACGCTCCGGGGGACGTTCACCTTCTAGGTGTTCTGAGAGACAGGATTGCTTCAATACTTGGAAGCTCCGCCCAGTGCGGAGCTTTTTTACTTTTGCTGCGATTCTGGGGAAACCCCGGTGGGTAACCGGGGTATAATAGCGTTATTGCAGGATTTTCGGTGCTAGCCACTGGGCGCTAGGCATGGGGTACTGGGGATGGGGCACTGGGGATGGGGCACTGGGAGGCCGGTTTATCAGTTTTTTGGACTGTGCGGCAAATCTTTCTGGCAAAACCCGCTCCTACAGAGTCCACCAGCCTTCTAGTCCCACCGCGCAATAGGATACAGTGGCGGGCGGCGCAAGTCCTGCAATTCGACTCGCTTGCGAGTCATGGAAAATTAGCATATAAATGCTATTTTGTAAACCCCCCCAGGAAAAAAATTCCCTGGCAGTAGGAGCGCGGTGACTGCGCCCCCACTCAAGTTCCAGGCGGGATGGCGGGGGAGAATCGAGAGAGCGACTGAGGTTAAATCTAGCCTGTGCAACTCAGACCCAAAAGCGAATACGCCCTCTTAGCCATGTTAGAGCTCGCCGCTTGCTATAAAGACGGCGAGCCGATGCAAATTCGGCAAATTGCGGCGCTGCAAAATATCCCTGACCGGTATCTGGAACAGCTGCTGGCCAGCTTGAGACGCTGCGGGCTGGTTCGCAGCCTGCGGGGGGCCAAGGGCGGTTACGTCCTGGGTCGCCAGCCCTGGAAAATTACACTCCTGGAAGTTGTGGGCTGCTTGGAGGGATTGGACTCGCAGCCGTCTGAGAGCGACTCGGGAGCCAAAACTGTTGAGATTGCCGTAGTTTGGGATATCTGGCAAGAAGCGCACCAGGCGGCTAACGGTGTGTTGCAAAAATATACCTTGCAGGATCTGTGCGACCGGCGAGATGCCAAGCGCCAGCTCGATATTATGTATTACATATAAACGCGCTATGGGTCACGAGTCACTGGTCGTGGGTGACAGCTCAGAGGTGACAAGTGATTCCCGATTGCTTGTTGCCTGCGTTCGCAGACTCGTAAGCCCTCACCCATCACCCATCACCCATTACCGGTAAATTATGCGTATTGCCCGTGACATCACCGAATTAGTCGGTCGCACCCCCCTGGTGCAGCTGAATCGCATCCCTCAAGCCGAGGGGTGTGTGGCGCGAATTGTGGTGAAATTGGAAGGAATGAACCCAGCAGCTTCCGTCAAGGACCGCATTGGCGTCAGCATGATTGAAGCTGCTGAGAAGGAAGGGCTGATTGCCCCCGGCAAAACCATCTTGGTGGAGCCCACTTCTGGAAACACCGGCATCGCCCTGGCAATGGTAGCTGCTGCCAAAGGCTACAAGTTAATCTTGACCATGCCAGAAACCATGAGTTCTGAGCGGCGGGCCATGCTGAGGGCTTACGGCGCTCTGCTAGAACTGACGCCGGGAATTGAAGGCATGACCGGCGCGATTCAACGAGCCCAGGAAATTGTCGATAAGACGCCTTTCGCCTACATGCTGCAGCAGTTCCGCAACCCAGCCAACCCCCAGATTCACCGCCAAACCACGGCTGTTGAAATCTGGGAGGATACGGAAGGACAGGTGGACGTGCTGGTTGCCGGTGTGGGCACCGGCGGCACCCTCACCGGTGTGGCGGAAGTCCTCAAACAGCGCAAGCCCGAGTTTAAAGCGATCGCAGTCGAACCGGCCAACAGCCAGGTGCTGGGCTGCGGCAAACCGGGCCCGCACAAAATTCAGGGCATCGGTGCCGGTTTCATTCCCCAAGTTCTCAAGGTTGAGCTCATTGATGAGGTGATTGCCGTAACCGATGAGGAGGCCATACTTTACGGACGCAGGCTGGCCAGAGAAGAAGGGCTGCTGTCCGGCATTTCCAGCGGTGCCGCCCTGTGCGCCGCTATTCGCGCTGGCCAGCGGCCAGAGAATCAGGGAAAATTGATCGTGATGATTCAGCCCAGCTTCGGCGAACGCTACTTGAGCACTCCCCTGTTCCAAGAACCGGAACTGGGCGTGCCGGCTTCTCTAAATTAGCCCCGATCCGCAACGGGTGAGAGGGGCGGGGGGAGAGGGGGCAAATTTTTTGAATTTACAGTAGGGTGCGTTATTAACGCACCCTACTCATTTATTATTTGAGCACATTGGTTCTATGGCCAATACAAATCACTACGAAACCCTGCAAATCACCCAAACAGCCACACAAGCCGAGATCAAACAAGCCTACCGGCGCTTGGTAAAGCTATTTCATCCGGACAGCAATTCTGAAATCGCCGGTCACGAGCAGATTGTCCGCCTCAATGCCGCCTACGAAATCCTCTCAGACCCCCACCGCCGCCAATCTTACGACAGAGAGCTGCACAAGCGCCCGCAGGTGGCTCCGGCGCACCGGGGGCAGCGCACCGCAGCCGCCCAACAGCAGCACCGCGCTGCTTGGCAAGCTGGACACGACGCCGACGATCGCCTGGAGCAGTGGATGCAGCAGGTTTACAGGCCGGTCAATCAAATCCTTTGCCAGATTCTCTATTCTCTGGAGGAACAGCTCGATGAACTCTCAGCCGATCCCTTTGACGACGATCTGATCGCCGCCTTTCAGGCGTATTTAAAAGAGTGCCGCGATTCCCTCCGGCTGGCTCAAATGCGCTTTCGCTCCATGCCTAACCCGCGCAATGTCGCTGGGTGTGCGCTTCACCTCTACCACTGCATCAATCAACTGGGGGATGGCCTCGATGAGTTAGAGTTTTTCCCTCTCAACTACGACGACCGCTACCTGCACACCGGTCAAGAACTTTTTAGAATTGCCACAGGATTGCGCTGTGAAGCCCAAGCCGCCATTAAAGATATTAAGGGCAAGGGCTAGGGAAAGGCAAAAGAACCGGCAGCGGATTGCAGAACAGAACAGCGCACAATTATATCATACAACCTCTCACCGTCAATACTTTGCCGGTTTAAATATTTCTAGGGGTGGGGCATGGGGCATGGGGCATGGGGCATGGGGCATGGGGTGGAGTACGACCTGAAACCTAACACCTAACATCTAACCCCTAACCCCTAACAGAGTCTTTAAAAAGAAAAAGTGAAGGCTGTAGAAACCGGGCCGCAGCGCTGCTGCTACGGGCGCTTGAGCATTACTTTATAAACACGGGGTTAATCGCCGGGCTGAATTTTAGGCCAGCCACCGGTACGGGTTGCCAGAACTGAGCGAAGCGGAAAACCTGCTGCGGTTTGGCCCCTGCTTTAGAGCGCCCGCTCAGGGACACAACTGCGTCCTTTATGTCTCAACGCTCCGCTTCCTAAACAAGTTCGGCACGGTACTGAACCTGTCTGACCTCAAACACGTCATAAAACAGAAAGTCACCAGCCAAGAATGTGCCAATCCGCGAACTCGCTGCCGAAACGCACAAAGTCAAGCGAATTGAAAGTCCTCACAATTCCTGTGACAGCTTCGCTGCTGACTCACAGCATAGGGCCGCAGCAGTTCAAAACAGCGAGCCGGGAGAGCCGGTGCGGCGAAATCGAAGGTGCGGGTGGGTTCCCCGATGGGGGGGCCCACCCCGCTGCATAAATTATTGTTCTGCTGCGCGGAATTGACGCCGATATTTTTTAGGGCGCTAAAATAGGCTGTTTAAGCAGCTTATAATAGCAGCAGAATTTATAATTTTTCTCAGTATTTGTTGTGCGTGCTAAGGGGAAAAATTGGGCGGCTGGGGGCATTTCCATCCGCACTAATTTAGCTTGTGGATAAATATAGTTTGTGGGCTAATAAGATGTCACTACCTGACCAGAAAATTTATAGAGGAAGAGGAGCGCCTAAAGGCCATGTGGGGAACCCCACTGGGGCGAATCAGTGGGTGGCTCGCAAGGGGGAGGGAGCTTTTCCCAAGATGTTTGCTGTTCGGATTTCTGAAGAAACTTGGCAGCAGCTGCAGCGGCTGCCTGCTCCTGTGCGGGCGAGAGCAGTGCGGGAATGGATAGACAGGGGTTTGGCGGAATTTGATTTTGACGCTGGCTGCAAGTGCGAGGTTTCCGCCGGCGAGTAAAAAGCTTGCTGGCTGTCGCAGCCGGTGAGAATGGCTGCCCAGATGATATCGCAGCTCTCAATGATTTGCGCAACCGCTCTTGGCCCAGAATCCCGGTTTCTTGAAGAAACCGGGGTTCTGAAATTTACACGAAGGTTATTGACGCCCTATAGAATCTGGTTCGAGATTATTTTGTTTTTCACTATTCTGTGCCTCTGGGAAAACTTATAGAGGTTCTCAGTTGGATGAACTATGGCCCAGAAACCCGGTTTCTTAAAGAAACCGGGTTTCTCATACCTCACTAATATGAGAAAGGCTATAGCGGTTGAACCAGAGGCATTCCCATCGGAAGGACTTTCGAGTGACTGTACTGTAGCTAGCCGGCAGGATGATGCCAGCATCTGTAACAGCTATTGCCCAGAACAGAGAAGGGCCCAAAGGTGATGCCGGCAGTGCAGCTGGCACTACCGGCTGTTGAGCGGCACAATCGGCATATTGGCACCCTACCCCTTGAAAGCCGGCGACGATCTTAGAAAGAGAGCTTACTTTGAGACCGGCTATTTGGAGGGGATGAGTGTATAGCAATGGACAGTAAGTTTAGGACATGCTTGACAGGCGAGACGCCAGGGCAAACGCATCTAAATTTTTTTGACAAAAGTCCAATGTATCTGCCACGGACAAAGCTCGCCAATGACTTGACAAAACAGTCGGGGTATGGTCAAGGAGGGAGAGCGCAAAAAAAATTCGTGTTTTTGTGCTATCATCACTCAAGTTGCTATAGCAATAGACAGTCAGTTTAGGACACTGGTCGGAGGGAACGCCTGTCCTACGTCGGTGCCCTAAGTGGCTACTGCTATACCTGCAAGTCTAAGCATCCAGATCCCCCCCTTTCCCCCTCTTAAAAAGGGGGGCTTTGAGAATGTCCCCCCCATTGGGGGGATAGGGGCGGGCCCTTCCGCCCCGGCTAGGGGGGGATCTCGCCTGACTCACTGCTAAGTAGCAACTTGGGTTAAGTTAAACGTTTCTTTACAACAGTTATGGCGCGTGGGTGGTTGCCGGTTCTGTGCTGCCGGTGGAAAGGTAGGGGTAGGGTGCGTTCCCTGGGAGGGAACGCTACGAGTTACTGTCGTTCCTGTCGGGATATTCTCTGACTCCACTGCCAAAGAAGCAACTATGAATCGGAATAGGACTCACATCTCTCGCCGGCACTTCCTGCAATTCGCAACAGCTACTCTAGCTACCCTGGGACTTCACCCCCTCGTCTTCCAACGACAAGCCCAACGCTACGGTCAAGTATTAGCCCAAAACACGCCGCGCAAACTGGCGTTACTGGTGGGCATTAACCGCTATCCCTCCCGCCCCCTCAAAGGCTGTGTCAACGATACAGAGTTGCAGCGAGAATTACTGATCTACCGTTTCGGCTTTAACCCGAAAGATATTTACACCTTGCTGGATGAAAAAGCAACTCGCGACGGCATTTTAACGGCGTTTGAAGAGCATTTAATCAAGCAAGCCAAACCGGGAGATGTGGTCGTTTACCACTATTCCGGACATGGTTCCCGTATTTTTGACCCCGACCCCATTTTCAGGGAGGTGGGGAACCCGCAACAGCTGAATGGAAGTTTCGTTCCTGTGGATGCCACTCTGCCGGTGGGCTATCCCGAAAAGGGAGGGCCGGTTAAAGATATTATGGGACACACGCTATTTTTGCTGATGTCCGCCCTGCAAACCGAAAATGTCACCGCTGTTTTGGATAGCTGTTTTGCCGCCATCGCGAGACGTGCGAGTTCGCTCTCGCGAGCGGGGCAAAAATGTCGCAGTTTCTCCTCAGGAACAAAGCTATCAGCAACAGTGGCTGTCTCGATTAAATATGTCGCAGGAACAATTTGTTACAGGCTATCGCACAGGGGTGGCCAAAGGAGCCGTCTTAGCGGCGAGCGATCCGAAACAACAGGCGCGGGAACTTAATATTAATGGCTTGGAATGTGGGATATTTAGTTATTTGCTAACTCATTATCTCTGGCAGGAAGATACCAACATCGACCGGATCTTTAAGAAGATAGTTCCCGAACTTACAGAGGACTTGGAGCAAACCCCCCGCTATGAAGTCAAAGTGGGGAGCGGGTATCAACTGCAAAACCCGTATTTTATTCAGACTCCCAATTCTCCCGCCCAAGCGGTTGTCACGCAGGTGAATGGCAGTAACGCTCAGTTGTGGCTGGGGGGGGTTGATTTGCGAAAGGTGACAGCGGGAACTGTATTTACTGCTGTTAGTGGGACGGGACAGGTGAGAGTTGCTGTTCGGGAGGGGATAGTTGCGCAAGCTAATATTGAGAGAGCGGTAACAGTAGGAACGCCCTTGCGTTTGATGGCTTAAATGGTGGTTTTTGTTTGCAAAGGTGAGATCCCCCCCTAGCCCCCCCTTAAAAAGGGGGGGAAATACTCAAAGCCCCCCTTTTTAAGGGGGGTTTGGGGGGATCTAGATGCTTAGACTTGTAGCATGGAGGCAGTAGGGTGGGTTAGCGATAGCGTAACCCACCCCACATTAAGCGCCTGCCTTACGCCTATACTTCGTATCCGAGTGTCCTAAACTGACTGTTTATTGCTATATTTACTAGATGTCCCCGAAATGGAGGTCGTGACCATTATGGAAGGGCTGGCAACTGACCGAGAAACTCAGGAATCTTTGGCCCAATGGTTGAGGGAAAATTCTGTCTTAGGAGGATGAAGTTAATGGAAGTCAAGGAAATGGGTAAAAAATTGAAAACAAAAACAAGTCTGAACAAATTGGTTTGGGCGTTCCTCCAGGGAGTTTCCCTGTCAGGAGTTATGATGGGGGCGTTGCTGTCGGAGTCAGGGCTGGCCACACCCAAACCCTCAGAAACCGGGTTTGTTCAGAAAGCCGGTTTCTTGGGAGCATCCCGTTTTTGCAGAGACGCCCTGGCGATTGAAATCGCGGCTATACAAACAAAGCCCGCCTGCGCGGGCTTTTATGAACCTTTATCCCCTCTCACTTTTTGGGAAGAGGCGGAGAAAATCTCTGTAGCCGGCACCCTTTCAGCCGGAATATAAAAGTGGGATGATCCCGGTTTCTTCCCCCATCAAAGCAGCATCATCGCCCAAACTAGCAGCAGTCCAGAAGCGGATAGACTGCTGCTATAGGGACTGCAACTATTTCAGCAAGGAACAGCAGAATCATTACGGGCTGGTTTGGAAAAGTGGGAAGCCGCCCGCCAACTCTATCGCGCCGCCGGGATAAAGGAAAAGAAGCCCTCACGCTGCTCGGTATGGGCACAATTAATAACTTCTTGGGAGAAAAGCAGAAGGCATTGGAATTCTACAACCAAGCTTTGCCCCTAATACGGGCAGTGGGGGATAGAGAGGGGGAAGCCACAACCCTAAACAATATTGGCGGTGTGTACAACTCCCTGGGAGAAAAGCAGCAGGCATTGGAATTCCTCAACCAAGCTTTGCCCCTATTACGGGCAGTGGGGGATAGAGGGGGGGAAGCCACAACCCTCAACAATATTGCCTACCTCCAGCGCAACCAAGGCAACCTCACCGAAGCCCTGACTGACATAGAAGCTGCCATTGCCATTATCGAAGACCTCCGCACCAAAATCGGTTCTCAAGAACTCCGTCAATCCTACTTTGCCACTGTCCAAAATTATTACCAGTTCTACATTGACCTGTTAATGCAACTGCATCAACAAAACCCCTCCCAAGGCTACGATGCCAAAGCCCTCCACGCCAGCGAACGCAGCCGCGCCCGCAGTCTCCTGGAACTCCTCACGGAAGCCGGTCAAACCGGCTTGGGTAAAGAGGTGAGTGGAGAGGGGTTAGTGGGCTTGACAAGGGGGTTTATGTATGCGGGGGCGCGGCGGGTGGTGGTATCTTTATGGAGTGTGAACGATGTGGCGACTTCGGAAGTCATGGCTAAATTTTACCAGAAGCTGCTGAATCAGGGGAAAAATCCGATTTTAGCTTTGAGGGAGGCGCAGTTAGAGATGTTCAATTCCGGACAGTGGAAGTCTCCCTATTATTGGGCGGCGTTTACAGTGCAGGGGGATTGGCGGTAAGCGCTGATTGCAAAAGAAACCGGGTTTCTGAGGTACTGAGAAACCCGGTTTCTTAAAGAAACCGGGTTTCTGCATCAGCTATAAGCTGTCAGCAGCAGCGCTTCTGAACTGTCGGGCGTGTTGCTTTCACCGGCACACGAAAAGGGAAATTTTGTAGATGGCTTAGCCTAACATGCCGGTGGCGCTAATTTCCCCCACCGGCATCTCTCGCCGCCTGCCGGCCACCTTATATGCCGGCACATTTTCCCACAATACCAAGATAGCGCAAGCTGCCGGTTTCTGTCAACCCCTGCGCAACAAAATTTTCTGACTTTCTCTCTCTCTTCCCTTGGCGCTATTGGCGTCTTGGCGGTTCATTCACTACCCGCTTGGCAACAAAGATTATCTATTCCCCCCTGAGTGCCGGTGGGATAACCGGCATCTCTCGCCGCCTGCAGGCCACCTTATATGCCGGCACATTTTCCCACAATACCAAGATAGCGCAAGCTGCCGGTTTCTGTCAACCCTTTCGGAAGAAAATTTTCAGACTTTTTCTCTCTCTTTCCTTGGCGCTCCTTCACGGTGCCGGTTCATTTCAATCCCACCGATGAAGAGCGTCGCGAAAAGTATATAACTCAAGTGGCTACTTACAATTTACAGCCTCTAGATATAGAGGCTTTGCCGATTTTACCACGAATCAGGATTAAATTGATTTAACTGGCTCTCTTCCTTTTAGCCGGCTCTCTATCTCTCAAGGCGCGGGCGAACGCGCCACCGACACCATCATTCAGGATGCCCTAACAGGCGAGTATCTAGCTGTGTTGCTGGGGGTGAGCGCCGGCAGTTTAAACCAGAGTTCTTTTGTCTAAAGTTTACAAACACTAGCCCGCGCAGGCGGGCGAAATACTGGATAGCGGCAGAATAAATTCTGCCGCTATCCAATCACACAGCTAGATATATAGCGGTTGGCAATTAGGTGAAGTACGCAGAAGAAACCCGGTTTCTTTAAGAAACCGGGTTTCTCAGTACCTCACTAAGATGAAAAACGCTATAATATTCTTCCGTCCCGACTAAAAACTCACAAGAAGTTACCGAAACATGATATGATACAATTAGACCTTACAGACCTTGCCTTGGCATTGGGGATGATGGCGCTCGCCACCGGCTTGTCGGCATGGCAGCGGTTGGGATTGGAAGGGCAGCTGATTCTGGCTGCCGGTCGCACGGTGGTGCAGTTGGTTGTGGTGGGGTACTTCTTGGATGCGGTATTCGCCTTGAGGAATCCCTGGGTAGTGCTGGCCGTTTTTGCAGTAATGCTGACGGTTGCTGCTATTGTCGCCCGCAACCGGATTAGCAAAAAGATTCCCCTGGTGCTGCCGGTGGTGTGGGGGTCAATTTTTGCGGGTGCGGCTCTGACTCTACTCTACACTAATATGCTGATAGTTCAACCGGCACCTTGGTACGAACCGCAATACCTTATCCCGCTAGCCGGCATTGTCACAGGAAATGCCATGAACGGTGCCGCGATTGCCGGCGAACGTCTCGCCAGCACAATTAATGCTAGCCAGCAGGAAATTGAAACCCACTTGTCTCTGGGAGCCACCCCCCAACAAGCCGTGGCGCAGTACCGCAAAGATGCTATCAAAGCCGGAATGATTCCCACCCTCAACCAAATGATGGTGGTGGGCGTCGTCACCCTTCCCGGGACAATAACAGGTCAGATGCTGAGTGGCGTCAGCCCTAGCGACGCCGCCGCCTACCAGATGTTAATTATGTTCATGCTCGCCTTTACCTCCTTGATTTCTACTGCGCTCGTCACTGGCGGGCTGTGCCGGCAGTTCTTCAATCAAGCGGCTCAGCTGCAAAGATTTTGATGTGAGAAGTGAGCCGTAAAATGAGCTGCAAAAAGAGCCGAAAACTGAGCCGCTAAGTGAGCCAAAAAACAAGAACAGCTCTGCTATGATAAAAACACAGCACGAGCGGGCGTTACCTGGGAGCGCTGCAACCCTGGCACGCCAGCCGGCAGTGACGCACGAGGGGGGACTGGCAGGTGCCGGTGAGGAATCCGGCGATGCCGGCACTGTCCTGAATAAATCAACCGCAATCAAAACTTAGTTTTGTAAATTTTACCACCAACTTATGGCTGCCAGAGAACTGGCAGCTTTTTTCTCAAGTGTGGGGTGGGGGAGAGGGGGAGAGAGAGAACTGTTGTTCCGCCTCCCTTCTCCCTTCTCCCTTCTCCCTTCAGACGCGCGGGTTGTAAGACCCGATGACGGAGCCGGAGGGATCGTAGACTGAGATGGGAATGCCGGTTTTCTTGCTAATCAGTTCCAGAGCGGTTTGCAACCGCAGGACGTGATCGTCCACCTTTAGCCGGCTCTTGTAGTCGCGCTGTTGGTCTGCAGCCAGGGCAGTGTCTCGCACAGCTTGCCGGTATTCTGGAGTAATGTAAACGGTGAGCATGTCGCTGCTGACCGTGTAATCGCAAATTTTCAGCGCATTGCTACAAGTCTTTTTCAGATCGGCGCGGGCTTTTTGCAAAGCGAGAGCCACCTGCAGTTTGGCTTGCGCTCGCTGCAGAGAGTTGCTGTAAGACTCCCGCAGCGGCAGAGACTGGGTGTAGTAATCCGTTTCGCCCGGCACCTGTTCGGCGTAGCTGAGCGCCTTCCGCCAGAGGATCACCGCTTGAAACCACTGGTTTAGTCGCTCGGCTCGCTGTGCGTCTTCCGCCAGACGCAAGGACTGATTGTAAGCATTCGCCCCCATCTGTTCCGTTGTTCTGCGCTCGCGGGAAGCAGCGAGTTTAAGCCGGTAGTCCTGCAAAAGCCGCTGAGCTTCCTCCGAAGCTACGGTTCGCGGCGGAATCTGCGCCAGCGCCTGAACCGCCGTCTGCCAAGTGGCGTAAACCACCTGCCAGCTGTCTAAAGACTGGGCCACACTTTGGCGAGCTTCGGCCATTTTGGCGGCGTCTTTCGCTGCTTTCAGTTTCTTTTCACCGAGTTGCTCTGCATTCACTCGCCGGTTAATCTCGGCTAAATTAGCGCGATACTCCTTCAATTTCCGAGTTCGCCACGGAGCCACCTCACTGTCGGCAGGCATTTGTTCCAGCTGAGCGATCGCCTCTCGCCATTCCGATTGAATTTCTAGCCAAGTCGGCACCGAATAGGGAGGATTTTGGCTTCTCCCGGCAGCTGCAGCGGCTTTCTTTTGGAGCTGTAAAATCGCACTGACGCGCTTTTCCCGCACTTCATAAGTCCGCAGTAAACTCTGAGCTTGCGGGTAATAAAAAGACCAGAATGGAATGGTTTTTAAAATTTCGGCTGCCCGCTCGAGTTGCTGTTGAGCCCGCACCGGCCCAAAAGCAGTTTTTTCCTGCTGGAGGATTTTTGCCGACTCAAGGCCGAGCTGCTGGGCGGTTGCAATCTCGCCGCACTTGCCCAGTACGCAGGGACGGCTCAGCGGGTAAACACCGGCCATCAGCACCAAAAGGGTGAAGCCGGCGCTAGTCAGCAGCGCCGGCAGCAGGCTGTAAGGCGCTCGCAACGCCAGTGAGGTTTCGGACGCCACCGTCAAAGTCGGGAGCGGCTCGAACTCCTCAGAGGGTGCCGGTGGCGAGCTCACCTCAGGCTTGGCCACATCCTGAAAGCGGGCAACATCCCGGACTAACTCGGCTTCATCCAAGCTCGCTAAGCCCCCTGAATTGCCCAGACCTGTTTCCACCGGCTCTGCGCTCTGCGGCGCAACCCGCTCCGGAGGGGGGGGCGGCTGTTTCGCCACCGGTGCCAGGGTGAAGGCGTGGGAGGCATAGGGCTGACTTTTACTGGCAACTCGCAGGTACAGCTGCACCTTTTGGCTGAACTGAGGGCGCAACAGGCTTTTGATGGCTTGCTCCAACACGCTGAAAACTTGTTGCGGATCGGGCACCACCACCTCTGGGTGCTGGCCCAAAACCATTAAAGTTTCTTGCCGGCGGACACATTTCACGTGAAGCGGGCCATTTAGAAAAAATTTCAACTGCAAGCGCTCTTCTAGCAGTTGCCCTAGAATTTGCATATCACCTTGGCGCACTGCTGTTGTCATAGGGCCATCCTACCGATTTAGTAGTTTACTCTCAAGCAGGTTTTCACATTGCTTGGCGGTTTCCGGGACTGGAAACCAAATACATTATTTGATAGCACAAAACCGGCCCCAAAGGTGCGACTGCCGCAGCCGCAGCGCCCAAATGCCGGCCTGACGGGCTGCAGCTGCTCACCGACGGGGAAGGCTGCCCGCACCGGCAGCGGTGCCCGACCCCTCTGGGAAGTCAGGCTAACTATTCTAGCCGGAAAACCTGTATGGTAATATAAATCGCCTTAATTTAGGTGCTATCGCCCTCACAATGTCTGACAGCGTTCCACTGGAACAACAAGTGGTTCTGATTACCGGTGCCTCCTCTGGAATTGGTGCCGCGCTCGCTAGAGAGCTCGCCCAGAAATTCCCGGGCATCCGCTTAGTGCTCGCCGCTCGCAGTATCGAACAGCTGGAACAGGTGGCCACTGACTGCCGCCAAGCCGGTGCTGAGGTGTTCGCCGCCCCCACGGATATGGCCTGCACTGAACAAGTAGAATCCCTCGCCAGCAGTGCCCTGGAGCATTTTGGCAGGGTTGACGCCCTGATCAACAACGCCGGGTATGGCCAAATGGGGCCGGTGGAGTTGATCTCGCCCGCCGATGTCCGCCGGCAGTTCGAGGTCAACGTCGTCGGTCCCGTGACTTTGATCCGCGCCTTGGTGCCGGTGATGCGCGACTGTGGCGGCGGACGCATTGTCAATATCAGCTCGATCGCCGGACGTATCGCCTTTCCCTTTGGCGGGGTGTACAGCGCCTCCAAATTTGCCATAGAAGCCCTCAGTGACTCGCTGCGCATGGAACTAGCGCCGTTTAACATTGATGTTATCCTGATTGAACCCGGACCGGTGAGCACTAACTTTTTTACCGTGGCGACTCAAACCTCTGAGCGGGCTGTGCCGGCACCCCAAAATACCCCCTACAGCGCTGCCTTCAAAAAGCTCCTGGAGACTGACAAACCCACTGACCGGCAGGCGTGGAGCCCCGAAAAAGTCGCCAAGGTGATACTTGTCGCTTTAACAGACCGGCACCCCCGCCCCCGCTACATCGCAGCGACGGGCGGCAATTTGCTGCTGTTTTTGATGACCAAATTGCTGCCGGCTCGGACTGCAGATGCCTACTGGCAGCGCTTCTACGGCATCGACCGGATTGTCTTTGACTGGCAGAAGCGCAAAAAATAGCCAGCCGCTTTAGGCATCTAATTTGCATGACAGCCGGCAACTTACAGGAAAGTTGGAGAGCGCTAAAATTTGGCATTACGGATTGGGGGCATGCAAATTTAATGAAAAAGGGTGGGAGAGCGACGGGGCGGAAATATCTTACCCGTGAAATCCCTGTGTCCAACCCCGCGCTGTCTGTTATATCCGTTACATCCGTTCTAGAATCCGCTGCCAACTTGTGCCTGGAAGAACACCGCAGGCATGGCCGGCTGCTCGGATTTTACACCAGGCTGAGAATCTAAACTCTAAACTGTTAACTCTAAAAATGGAATTATTAGAGTATCAAGCTAAAGAATTATTCCGCGAGATGGGCATTCCCGTTTTGCCCTCTCAACGCATCGACCATCCCAGCGATCTCAAGGGACTGCGAATTCCCTATCCGATTGTCCTCAAATCTCAGGTGAAAGCGGGCGGGCGAGGCAAAGCCGGCGGGGTGAGGTTTGTGGAAAACACCATAGATGCCGTCGCCGCTGCCCACACGATCTTTCACCTGCCGATCTTGGGCGAATATCCGCAAGTGCTGCTGGCGGAGTCCAAGTACGACTCCGACCAAGAATTGTATCTGGCGGTGGTGCTCGACAAGGACGCTCGCCGGCCTGTGCTTTTGGGCTCGCAGCACGGCGGCATCAATGCGGAAGCCGCCCTGGACAAAATTCAAAAAGTTGTGGTGGATGGGGAATTCTCGCCGTTCTGCGCTCGCCAGCTGGCGCTGAAAATGGGATTGCAGGGAGAGCTGATCCTCAGCGTCAGCGCCATTGTCCAATCTCTGTTCCAGCTGTTTGTCCAGAAGGATTTGGACATGGTGGTGATCAATCCCCTGGGCATTAGCGCCAGCGGTGAGGTGATGGCACTCGACGGTAAAGTCACCGTCAATGATGAAGCTCTCGGGCGTCATCCGGAGCTGGCAACCCTGACCTCCAAAATGGCCAAACCCCACAAGCAGAAAGAAACACCGGCGCTGCCGGCTAACCTGAATTTTGTGGATTTGCACGGCAATATCTCCATTGTCTGCAATGGGGCCGGCCTGACAATGGCCACCCTGGATTTGGTCGGCGCTGCCGGCGGAGAGCCCGCCAATTTCCTCAATTTGGGCGGAGAAACCTGGAGCGCGGCGACACCGGCTGACTTGTGCGAGCGCTTGGAAAAAGCGCTGGAAGCGCTCGCAGAAGATAAACGGGTTAAGGTCATTTTGGTCAATATTCTCGGCAGCGCCACCACCTGCTCGGCAACCGCTGCTGTCATTGAAACCCATCTGAAACGGCGAGAGGGCGCAGGACGACCGCGAAGTCCCCTTCACTTTGTCGTCCGCCTCGCCGGCAGCGATTTGGATAGCGCAAAAGAGTGTTTAGCCGCTTTGAAAGTGCCCTTGTTCGAGGCTCTCGACGGAGCTGCCGAGCGAGCGGTAGAGCTAGCAGAAGAATTAAATGTTAAGACTGAAAAATGAAACAGAAATTTTCAATTTTTAAGTCTTAATTGTGAGCTTTTGGGAGGTATAATATGCTGAACTTCAGGGCGGACAGCAAGGTTTTGATACAGGGCATCACGCAGCCCTTTGGAGCAACCGGCGCAGCTTTGATGAAGGCTTACGGAACAAATGTGGTGGCCGGTGTCAGTCCCGGTTTCGGCGGGCAAACCCTCGACGAGATTCCCGTGTTCGATATGGTGGAGGGGGCGCTGCAGGCGGTTGGCAAGGTGGACGCCACTGCCATCTTTGTGCCGCCTTACTCGGTGCTGGATGCGGCGCTGGAAGCGATCGCCTCTGGCATCCGGCTGGTTTTGATCGTCACCGAGGGAGTGCCGCCTCTGGATATGGTTTCCTTGGTCAAAAAAGCCGAGGAAACCGGCACCTGGGTGATTGGCCCTAGCTCTTTGGGCATTATTGTGCCGGGAAAAATTTTGCTGGGAACCTATCCCGCTGAGTTCTACACCCCCGGAAAAGTGGGGCTGATTGGCCGCAGCGGCTCCCTGATCTGTGAAATTGCCCGCCAACTCACCCGGGCGGGCTTGGGCCAGTCCTTGTGCGTGTGCGTTGGCGGCGATGCGATCGTCGGCTCCTCGTTTGTGGAATGGCTGCAAATTCTCAACAAAGATGAGAGTACCGAGGCGATAGTCTTGATTGGGGAAATTGGCGGCACCTGTGAGGAAGCTGCAGCGCGATACATTGCAGAAGCGATTGACAAGCCGGCAATCGCTTATGTGGCCGGCCAGTACGCCCCCAAGGGCAAACGCCTGGGCCACGCCGGTGCGATTATTACCGCCCAGCTGGCAGATTTGGGGGCGGATGTGGGCACGGCTGAAAGCAAAATTGCTGCTTTTAAGGAAGCGAAAGTGCCGGTGGCTTACCGCCCTTCCCAGATTCCCGATCTGGTGAAAAAAGCGCTTAAAAAGTCCGGTCACAAGGCAAAGAAATGAGCTAGTGTGCGGTAGAGCGGGGATTGTGGAGACGCGATAAGACGCGATAAATCGCGTCTCTACAAGAGATTTGCAATAATAATGCTACCGTACTTGATATTTATGCCTGCAAAAATAAACGGAACATCAAGAAACCAGATTTCTTAAAGAAACCAGGTTTCTTGCCGCCGGAAAGGGAGCATCCCGTTTTTGCAAATATAGCAGTAGCCACTTAGGTGAGTGACTGCTGCTATATACCCTGGCGATTAGAAAGAAGCTGTTGGCGAATTCGTGAGGGGTGAGACCCCCTAGTTTGCCAACGTTGAGGGCGAAGCATTGGCGAATGAAGATATCGGGTGGGGGCTCAAAGTCTGTCACGCCAATGCTTCGCCCCTACAGAATCTTTGTAGGGGCGAAGCATGAGCGCGACTATTTGTCGGACTCAGGGAAAAGATTACATTCGCTCATGCTTCGCCCTTCCCCCAAGCGCTAGCCACAGACAAACCGAACAATCTACCCCCAAAAGAAAGCCTAGGGTGTAAACCCCCACATCAATTCGCCAACAGCATCTTAGAAATCGCGGCTATACAGACAAAACCCGCCTGCGCGGGTTTTTAAGAGCCAGTTTGTAGGGTGCGTTTCGCCGACTCGCTCAATCCATTAGTGGCGTGCACAAGATTGCGTCACGCACCTGACGGTTTGCCGGCTAGCAGCGCTTTAGAAGCGGACTCACCGGCACGCTGCAACTTTCGCGTCAAAACCGCGCTCAGCAATCCCAGAATGCCCCACTGAGCGATAAATGTCAGAAAAACGGACGTTGCCGAAGCGTGTTCCAGAGCCACCCAGGGCAGAATAGAAAACAGCCACAGAACCGGCGCTTTTTCAGGCGTAGCCGACAGCTGCAGCAAAACGACGAGTGGCAAGAAAATTGCCGCGCCCACAGCGCCGGCTGCCCAGATTGCCGGTTTGCGAGCTTTTATCAGCAGTATCAGTTGGGCGAGCGCGGCGTAGATGAGCAGCAAATTTACGCCCGCAATCACACCTAAGAATGCTTGCAGCTTGCCCTCATTTTGTGGCCACAGCAAAATCCAAGGCACCCACATGGCAGCGGCGATTGCCAGCTGAATGGCGATAGCCACCGGCATCGGACTCTTCTCACCCCAAATCAAATCCCGCATCACTGAAGAAGAACCCCCCAAAAAACTCTTTCTTTTCACTCCGGTATTTTGGCTGTTTGCTTCTTTGTAACGCGCCCAGTCCAGCAGTGCCTGCCGGTCAGGAGACATCGCCGCAATCATCCCCAGAAACCAGCACAGGTTCAAAATAGCCACCACGTACAGCTGTTCAAAAAGGGTATTTTTTGAGGGGTTATAAGCGAGTGAAGGCAGAGCAATGACTAGCATAGACAGTTGAAATAAAGCCACAGCAAAATAGCTCTGTTTCTTGCTGATAACTGTGGCGCTAGGGTTGCAGAAACGGCGATTTAGGGCTTGGCAAATTCCGTAAGTCCACAGACCGACATTGATCAGGACAAAGCCAAATAACAGGGCCAAACCGCTTTGCTTGTTCCAGTCAAAGTATTTCTCCGTCGTTTCAGCCACAATAGCGCCAGCCATCATTATAAATGGCCATCCGCAAGACCAGGCGACAAGGGCTGCTATCCACGCTTGCGCCCCCCCGAGAAACACATAGAGAAGTGCGGCGCTGTAGAAGAAAAAGCAAACGGCACCCGAGAAAGCGTACCCGCCTAAAATAGCCTGGACAGGCACACCGGCTGCCAAACAGGCCCACCACTGCAGGGGGACAGACAGGGCGAACACCAAGTAGAGCAAAGCCGGCACTCCCAGGATTTTGCCGGTTAAAATGCTCTGGCTCGATTGCGGACTCAAGCGAATAAAGTTGAGCGTGCCCCGTCGCTGTTCTTCAGCCAAGTCAGCGGTGAGGGTGTAGACGCCGCCAATGAGCAGGATCAGGAATGAACCCAAGCCCAAAACCCTGAACAGATCCAGCCACCACGCCGCCCAGTTAATCGCAACATTCCCGAGGGCATCCTGGATGCAGTCGTAATTATTGTCTTTTAGGCAATAGTTGCTGTAGCTGCTTCCCTGAACCGGCAGCTGACTCCAGAAATAGAATAACACGAGCAGCTGTCCCAGCAAGGAAACCGTCACGGCGAGCGCCACATTCCGGGTTTTCAGGCGTCCTTTTAGCTCCCGGAACAGCTGGGGATTCCAGTCAGTCAGCCGGTTTCGTAACAGTAGAGTCATCGCAGTTTCCCTCACTTACAAATATATTTCTCGTCTCCCATAAGGAGGAGGTAGGGTGCGTTCCGCCGGCTCGCTCGCTCCATGAGTGGCGCACACAAGATTGCGGAACGCACCCTACTGTTTGTAGGTGCGTTCCGCCGGCTCGCTCGCTCCATTAGTGGCGCGCACAAGATTGCGGAACGCACCCTACTGTTTGTAGGTGCGTTCCGCCGGCTCGCGTGCGTCCATTAGTGGCGCGCACGAGAGCGCGGAACGCAGCCTACTGTTTGCCGGCTAGCAGCGCCTTGGAAGCAGACTCACCGGCACGCCGCAGCTTTCTCGTCAATTGTACACTCAACACGAGCAAGACGAACCACTGAGCGACAAACACCGCAAACACTGTTGTTGCCGGTGCTTCTCTGAGAGCTTCCCAAGACCAAAATGCGGGAAATGCTGAAAACAGCCACACAGCTGGTTGGTAATCAGGTCTTGCAGACAGCAAGTTTAAAATTATTGGCGGCAAAAGTGCGGCTGCTGCCACGGAACCTACAGCCCAGACTGCCGGCTTCTGGGTTTTCACAAATAGCATTAGCTGGGCGATTGCGGCATAGATTAAAGTGAAATTCATCGCCAGGATGAGACTGGGGAAGGCGTACTCCCAGCCTAGCGCCCAAGGCACCAAAACGGCGGTAGCGCTAACGAGATTAATCCCTACCGCGACTAGGGCTGGACTTTTTTCCCCCCACACCAAATCCCGCATTAAGGAATTGTGCCAGAAGCCTTTAGGCGCGGGAATGTTTGCGTGCCGGTATCGCGCCCAGTCGTGCAACGCTTGCCGGTCCGGCGTCAGGGCGGCTATCACCCCTAAAAACATCAGCAAGTTTAACAGCGAGAGTCTCACGAAACCGCTGTCTGTGTTTCCAGATTCTTGCAGTTCAAATCCCAGAAGCAAAATTTCGGCTCCCGCTACCAGCAAATAGCTCTGGCGCTTGCTGAGCGGGGTGGCACCCGGGTTGGGAAACCGGCGCAAGAGCGCCTGCCAAATCCAGTAGGTCAAAAAGCCGTAAATGAGTAGGGAGAGGGCGACTGTACCCGCAACGCTCAGACCCACTGGCAGGTCAAACCAAGACAACCTATCTAAATAATAGAGGTTAAAGCTTCTGAACGACTTCTTTGCAGCCGGCATCGAATAATGCACAAAGGAGAGGGTAGCAGAGGGAGACAGCAGATTCAGCAAATCTGAGGCCGTCTCATCTCCCGGTTTGAGAGTTTCGAGCCAGAGGAAAAACAAAAGCGTGCCACTTCCCAACCAAGGTTGAAACCCGCCCAGCCAACTGCTGACTGTTCCGAAAAGCAGGGCGGCGCTGTAGAAGCAGAGGCAGCTGGCAAGCAGCACTCCGTAGTAGCTTGCAATCAAAATCGGGGGGATTTGCGCAGCTATTCCCGCTCCCCAGTGCAGGGGAATGGCGAGCATCCCTGCTAGGTACAGCAGCACCGGCACGCCTAGGAGTTTGCCCAGCACAACTGTACCCGCAGATCGGGGGCTGAGGCGAATGAAGTTGAGGGTGCCGCGACGCTCTTCCTTATCTTGGTCGGCGAGCAGCATGTAGGTGCCGGCGACTAAAAGGGCGAACATGCCAATTAGACTCAGCCAGACGAATACATCTAGCCACCAGTGCGGCCAGTTAATGGCAATATTGCCGAAGCTATCTGGCAGACAGGGGTAGTCGTAAGGGTAATAATCCTTTGGTGGAGTGCCGGTGCAGTACCGGTTGTGGATTCGCAATGGACGCACCACCGGCAGCTGGCGGACAAAAGACGCAACCAGCAGCAGTTGCCCCAATAGGGACAGGGAGGCGGCCAGGGCCACATTGCGGAATTTCAGCCGGCCTTTCAGTTCTCTCAATAGCTGGGGATTCCAGTCGCCCAGCCGGTTTATCAGTGGGATTGACATTTGAAAGACTTCCTGATATAATAGCTTGCCAATTGCGGTTGTGAAATGAGGGAAATTTTAGAGGGGAGAGCCCGTGCTCGCCGGGGGCTGTTGGGGCAGCATCTCTCCGCACGCGCGAGCGACCTCAGTCCCTCTTATTTCTCCCCCTCTCCCCTTGTGGGCTTCGGTTTATACACAAATCCCCAGTCATGCCAGTTTTCCATGTTTCGCCCGGGGTAGGGTGCGTTCCCTCTGAGGGAACGCACCCTACTACTGCAGTCACATACCCAAGATGTGTATAAACGGTAGCCCCTTGTGGGAGAGGGGGCTGGGGGGTGAGGGGGATGACATGTAAAAAACGGATGCTGCCGATGCGTTCCTGGGAGGAACGCACCCTACTTTATGAGGCTTGCTGGTGTCCCATCTTGAGGAATATGGTTTCCAGGTCTTGTCTGGTGCAGTGGAATTCAGTGAGGGGAACACCGGCTTCAACGAGCGCCCGCAGCAGCGCCGCGCTCTCTTCTGGAGTTCCCGAAAACTGAACCCGCACATTTTGGGTTCCCAACCCCACTTCCCACCCCTCAACTGTGGGATGGTTTTTCAGTTCAGCCTCCAATACTTCTAGTTTACCCAAAACCGACAGAAAAATTTCCTGCCGGCTCAATCTTTTGTAAAGTTCTTCCAGGGAAGCGCTTTCCACCAAATAGCCGAGTTCCATAATCCCCACCGAGGTGCACAGTTCCGCCAAGTCGCTGAGGACGTGGGAGGATATCAAAATCGTCATCCCCACTTCCCGCAAGGTTTTGATGATTTCGCGGAACTGCATCCGGGCAATTGGATCTAAGCCAGACACCGGCTCGTCTAGCAACAGCAAAATCGGCTCGTGAATAATAGTTCTCGCCAGGGAAAGGCGCTGTTTCATCCCCCGCGACAGGGTGGAAATCTGGCTGTTGCGTTTGTTTGTCAGTTGCACCAGTTCCAGCACTTCCCGCAGGCGCTGACTGCGGTGCGGCTCTCGCAGGTGATAGAGTCGGGCGAAATAGTCCAAATAGTCCCAGACGCTCAGGTCGTCATACAGTGGGAAATCATCCGGCAAATATCCCAACCGGCGCTTTAGTTCCGGGTTGCTGCGATCTCTGAGCAACCGTTCGCCATTAATATAGATTTCGCCGGTGGTGGGTTCCTCGGCTGTTGCCAGCATGCGGATTAGGGTCGTTTTCCCGGCACCGTTTGGCCCAATCAGTCCGTAGACTTCGCCCATTTCCACCTGTAAATACACGTCGCTGACTGCGACGTGCCGGTCGAATTGCTTCGTGACGCCGCGAGTGTCAATTGCCAGTTCTTTTGTCATAGCTGTTGGGGGCGTTTCAGGGGTTAGGGGTTAGGGGTAGGGTTTCAGGTTTCAGGTTTCAGGACAGTGTGGGGAACACGCCACTCCCAGCGGGAGCATCCCATTTTTGTAATCCCCCTCACCCCCAACCCCTCTCCCACAAGGGGAGAGGGGAGAATTTTTGATTTTTCCCCCCCTCTCCCTTCATGGGAGAGGGGGGTTAGGGGGGTGAGGGTGACAGTCTTTGCTTTAACGGGATGCTCCCCTCCCAGCACCCGCCACCTACCCCCGTTCCACTTATTGGCAGGGGAGAGAAATTAATTGACATAAATTTACTGGAGACGAGATGGCAGTAAACTATCTCTATAGTTCCTAGCTTACCCTTTCCCATAGCATTCGCCATCAACTTTACTGAAATTGCAATAATCTGTGAAGGTTCGGTGAAGTGCGGGTGGGGCTTTAGCCCAACTGCAAACTTTGGGCTAAAGCCCAACTGCAAACTTTGGGCTAAAGCCCAACTACAAACTTTGGGCTAAAGCCCAACTACAAACGGGACAGCACCGGCTGCATGGCTTGCGGGCGCGGACGGATAGCCCCTGGAAGCTGGACATGCCGGTGCGGGCGACGCTAGATAAATTTTAATAACTCCACCGGCACACTTGTCAGATAAGATAGAAAGTCTGCAAAATTTCTTGCAGCGCTCAAACACTCACCCAGTCCAAACGAACTATGACCCAGCACTACCGCATTACCCTACTCCCCGGTGATGGCATTGGCCCTGAAATCATGGCTGTTGCGGTAGACATTCTCAAACTGGTTGCCCAACAACTAGACTTATCCTTTGAATTTCAAGAAGCGCCGGTGGGCGGTGTCGCGATTGACGCCACCGGCAACCCCCTACCCGATGAAACCCTGCAAATCTGCCGCAACAGCGACGCCGTGCTGCTCGCAGCCATTGGCGGCTACAAGTGGGACAGCCTCCCCCGCCACCAGCGCCCAGAAACCGGACTGTTGGGGCTGAGGGCGGGGCTGGGGCTATTTGCCAACCTGCGACCGGCAAAAATTTTGCCCCAGCTCGTGGACGCCTCTAGCCTGAAGCGGGAAGTCGTCGAAGGCGTCGATATTATGGTAGTGCGAGAGCTCACCGGCGGCATTTACTTTGGCCAGCCGAAAGGCATTTTTGAAACCGAAACCGGCGAGAAGCGCGGCGTCAACACAATGGCGTATACTGAATCAGAAATCGACCGCATTGGGCGAGTGGCGTTTGAAACCGCTCGCAAGCGGGGCAGCAAACTCTGCTCGGTAGACAAGGCGAATGTGCTGGAAGTGTCGCAGCTGTGGCGAGATCGCATCACTTTGCTCGCTAAAGAGTACCCCGATGTGGAACTGTCGCACCTCTATGTAGACAATGCCGCCATGCAGCTTGTGCGGTGGCCAAAACAGTTCGACACGATCGTCACCGGCAACCTGTTCGGCGACATCCTCTCCGACGCCGCTGCTATGCTCACCGGCAGTATCGGCATGTTACCCTCCGCCAGTTTAGGCGCATCCGGTCCCGGCGTGTTCGAGCCGGTTCACGGTTCCGCCCCAGATATTGCCGGTCTTGACAAAGCCAATCCGATCGCGCAAGTCCTCAGCGCCGCCATGATGCTGCGCTACGGCTTGAACCAGCCGGCTGCAGCGGACAAAATTGAACTCGCCGCACAGCAAGTCCTCGATGCCGGCTACCGCACCGGCGACATCATGTCAGAAGGGATGAAACTTGTCGGCTGTCGCGCAATGGGCGATGCTTTGCTGGAGGCGCTCGACCGGTAGGACAGGCGCAACGACGCAGGACACGTCCCGCCTGTCCCACCCATTAAGAAAGGCGTAGGACAGGCGTCCCGCCTGTCCCTCGAAATCAGATATAGCGGTTTTCATCCCTTGGTGAGGTACTGAGAAACCCGGTTTCTTTAAGAAACCGGGTTTCTGGCACGTACTTCATCCAACTGAAAACCGCTATAATAACAGCCATGTGGGATAAAATTGCTGAACACATTACCCGGATAACAGGCGATAAATTTCAAATTGACTCCCGCCGGTCTGTCGGTGGCGGCTGCATCAATCAGGTTTACGAAGTTGCCGGTGGCAATCGCACCTACTTTGTCAAACTCAACCGCGCCGCCGATATTGCCATGTTTGAAGCGGAGGCGGTGGGATTGCGACAAATGTGGGAAACCGGCACCATCCGCGTTCCCAAGCCGGTGTGTTCGGGCACGGAAGGCAATTCCGCTTATTTAGTGCTGGAGTGGCTGGAACTGGGAGGGAGCGCCGGCACTCAAGGATGGGAAAAAATGGGACGCCAGCTCGCCTTTATGCACCGCTGCACCTCCCCCGCCGGCAAAGGTTTCGGTTGGGAGATTAACAATACTATCGGTTCCACGCCCCAGATTAACACTTGGACAGCTGACTGGGTGGAATTTTGGGCGGAACACCGCATTGGCTACCAGTTGAAGCTGGCAAAACGACGGGGTGGCTATTTCAGCAAGGGAGAGCGTTTGCTGGAAGTTATGCCAAAATTGCTGAGCGGTTATCAGCCGCAACCTTCCCTAGTTCACGGGGATTTGTGGGGAGGAAATGCGTCTTTTACGGCGAAGGGAGAGCCGGTGATTTTTGACCCAGCAACCTACTTTGGCGATCGGGAAGTGGATATCGCCATGACAGAACTGTTTGGCGGATTCCCAGCAGCATTTTATCGCGGCTATAGCGAAGTTTGGCCCCTGGATGAAGGCTATCCGGTCAGGAAAACCCTATATAATTTATATCACATTCTCAATCACTTCAATCTTTTCGGCGGCGGTTATGCCTCGCAAGCCGAGCGAATGATTGAGAAACTTCTGGGGGATATTGGCGGGTAGGGTGCGTTCCTGCAGAACGCACCCTACGGGGGAAAACCTGCGAACATTTGAGGTAGGGTGCGAAACCGACGGAACGCTCAGCTGTTAAGCTTTTAACCTGCTTTTTTGTTGAAAGGAGGCAGAGCCTCCAGATTGCGTTCCCAGGCAGTAGGGGCGGTGCCCCCGTGCCCGCCCCGGAACGAGAGTAGGGTGCGTTCCTGCAGAACGCACCCTACGGTGGAAACCCTACTAACATTTGCACCGGCAAACAGTTCTGAAGAAACTTCGTAGCGTCTGGCGCGCTGAGAGGCTTACTGAACAAATAGCCCTGCATTTCCTCACAGTGGAGACTTCGCAACAAGTCCAGTTGCTCGCTTGTCTCCACACCCTCTGCCACTACCCTCAGATCCAGGCAGCGAGCCAACCCGCTCACAGCCGCGATAATCGCCGCATCGGGCGGGTTATTCTTCAAATCGCGAACAAAAGACTGGTCAATTTTGATCGTGTGGAAGGAAAATCGCTTCAGATAGCTGAGCGAAGAGTAGCCGGTGCCAAAATCATCCATAGAAATGTGAGCGCCCATTCGTTGCAAGTCGCGCAGCATAGCACTAGCAAAATCCACATTCTGTATAAGAGTGCTTTCGGTAATCTCCAACTCCAGAAAATTGGCATCCAGCCCGGTTTCTCGCAAAATCTCCGCCACCATTTCCACCAGATTTGGCTGCTGGAACTGCCGCGCCGAGAGGTTGACAGCCACCCGCACCGGCTTGAGCCCCGCATCCTGCCAAGCTTTATTTTGAGAGCAAGCCGTCCGCAGCACCCACTCCCCAATCGGCACAATCAGCCCATTTTCCTCCGCCAGCGGGATAAATTGTCCCGGCGACACCAGTCCCAGATCGGGGTGACGCCAGCGCACGAGAGCCTCCAAACCGCTAATCTCCCCAGTTTTGACATTGACCTGAGGCTGGTAGTAAACCGCAAACTCTTGCCGCTCTAGAGCGCAATGCAGGCGATTTTCTAGCATCAGGAGCAGCGAGCCTTGAGAATTCATCGCCGGCATGTAAAACCGCCAGTTATTCCGCCCGTGTTCCTTGGCGCGGTAGAGCGCCGCATCCGCATTTCTTAACAAAGTCTCGGCATCAGAACCATCCTGGGGGTAGAGGGAAATTCCAATGCTGCTGCTGATATAAAGTTCGTGCCCCTCCAGATAAAAAGGCAGCTTGAGAGCCTCCAGAATGCGCTGGGCAATCTTCGCCGCATCCCCTCCATCACTAACTTGCGGCAAAAGTGCCGTGAACTCATCACCCCCCCAGCGAGCAAACGTGTCACCCTCCCGCAAACAGCCGGTGACTCGCTCAGCAAAGCCTTGCAGCAGCCGGTCGCCAATCGCGTGCCCGAGAGTGTCGTTGATCGTCTTAAAGCGATCCAAATCTACAAACATCACAGCGAGCATCTCCTGGCGCTCGCCGGCACGTTGCAACTCCAGCGACAGCCGCTTATTGAACAGCATTCGATTCGGCAAACCCGTCAGCAGGTCATAAAAAGCCTGATACTGGATAGTCTCCTCAGCCCGCTTGCGCTCAGTGATGTCTTCCACCGTGCCTTCATACCCCACCAGCCGCCCCCCAGCGTCATAGATGCCGTGGGCATTTTCACAAATCCAGATCGCCCGACCGTCTTTGCAATACATCTGGGACTCAAATCCCCAGACAGCACCCCGCAGCTCGATCGCACGCCTGAATTCAGCCCGGCGATTTGGGTCAACATACAGCTGGCGCTGGATATCAGTAACAGTTGCGATCAGCTCTGCCGGCGAATCATAGCCATAGATTCGCGCCAGCATGGGGTTTCCCGTCAGGAAGCGCCCCTCAACCGTGGTTTGGAAAATCCCCTCAATGGCATTTTCAAAAATCGTGCGATATTTCTGTTCAGCCTGCCGCAATTCCCGCTCCGCCCGTTTGCGCTCCGTGATATCAGTCACCATCGCCAAAACGCCAGCGCACTTGCCCCCTTCATCAAAGATAGGGTTTCCAGACACCAGCACCCAGAGGTTCGAGCCATCTTTCCGGCGGAGTTTGAAATCCTCAGAGTTCGCCCCCCCGCCAGAGCGAAAGCGCTGGATATGGGTAGCTGCGAGCTTATGGTATTTTTCATCTATGAATGCCAGCACCGGCACCCCCACCATCTCCCCCACAGTGCAGCCCAGCATTTCTGCCAGCTGCCGGTTGACAAACACCGTCTTATTTTCAGCATCAATAACCCACACCCCCTCAGAGGTTGTCTCGATGATGCGGCGGTAGCGCTCCTCACTCTCCCGCAGCGCTTTCTCCATCAGCACTCGCGCCGAAATGTCGCGCACCATCACCAAAACCTCATCCTCCCCGCAAACCGCAATTCGAGCTTCTTCATAACAGACCTCGCCGTCTATCACAAGCTCGAACTCATAGATTTGCGTCTCGCCAGTAGCGAGCGCTCGCCCCACATACTGCATTCGCTGCCGAGCTGTATCTGGTGGCAGCACCTGGTATATATTTTTCCCGATCGCCTCGCTGTAAGGGATCACCAGCTTGAAATTTTTGTCGGCGGGCATAATATCCAGGTAAGTGCCCCCCCCAGTCATTCTAATCATCAAATCCGGTATAGCGTTGAGCAGGGCGCGGTTCGTCGCCTCGCTCTTGCGCAGCGCCTCTTCTGCCCCCACGCGGCAGGTGATATCTTCAATAGCGACAAGAATCCCGACAACATTCCCACCGGCATCGTGGAGAGGAATCTTGTTCGTATCCAGCCACGCCTGACTGCCATCAGCTTTGCGGATCGGTTCGATAATGTGATATTCCGGGGTGTCCGTTTCCATCACCCGCCGGTCGCACTCGCGGAAAAAGTCCGCTTCCTCTTTCTTCCAGGGCAAATCGCAGTCTGTCTTGCCGACGAGTTCCTCTGGAGACTCAAATCCAGCAAGCCGCGCGTTGTTGCGATTCCCGCCCAGATAGACAGAATTTCTGTCCTTCCAGCAAATGTATTGCGGGATGTTGTCCAGAACCAGCCGCAGAAACTCCTCCTTCTGTCGCAGGGCTTCCTCTGCCCCCACGCGCTGCTGCTCTTCTATCGCTAAAGACACTAAATCCGCAATCGAGCGGGCGAAATTCTCTTCCTCCCACGCCCACTCGCGGGCGACACCGACATGTTCGTGACACACAACTCCCACGATTTGCCCGCCCAGCCAAATCGGTGCCTCCAGCATTGAGGCAATCCCCAGCACAGAAAGGTAAGACGCTGAAAACTCTTGAGTTCTCGGATCGGAATGAGCGTCACCAGCCGCAATCGTGCGCTCCTCTTGCAGTGCTTGAAAATACGCGGGATAGTCCGCAGCCCTTAGCTCGGTGCCAGAAGAGTGACGCTTTTGGCTCTTTTCAAACAGGTCAGCGCAAGTAATTTTCGATCTGCCGTCGCTGTACAGCCACACGCTAACCCGCTCGACATCAAGGGTGCGAGCCGCTGTGCGGGTAATTTTCCGAATCGCCGCATTCAGGTCGCCACTGTCCTGCGTCTTGCGCTTTGCCAGCTCCACCAGCGCTGCATTCTGTTTTCGCAGGCGTCTCTGGCTTTTTTGCAGCGCCTCCTCCGCTCGCTTGCGCTCCGTAATGTCGAGTGCCGTCAGCAAACAGCCGGTGTGCTTGGCACCGGCATCGAACACGGGACTAGCGGACACGAGCGCCCACAGCTGAGAGCCATCCTTGCGGTGGAGTTTGCAGTCAAGGGGCTCCCGGTAGCGGTGCGAGCACCCAGACACGCCAGCGAGGGCTCGCTCTCCCTCATCCAGGAGCGCAAACAGCGGCATCCCCACCATTTCCTCCAAAGTGTAGCCCAGCATTTGGGCCATTCTGCTGTTGGCAAAGACTATCTTATTTTCCGAATCAACCATCCAGACGCCCTCAGAGGTCGTCTCGACGATCGAGCGATACCGCTCTTCGCTCGCCCGCAGCGCTTCCTCCATGCGCACTCGGTGGGTGATGTCGCGAACTACCCCGCAGAAAACCTCTTTTCCGCCGCAGGAAATGAGGCTAAAACTCGCCTCCACCTCCACCAGCGAGCCATCTTTGCGGCGGTAGCGCGAGCCGGTCAGCAAGCCGCCTTTTTCCTTCCGGATGCGCCCGATATTGCAATTAAGACTTTTGCGCTCGCCTGCAGCAATATCTTCCAGCGCCAGTTCCAGAATTTCTTGCCTCGTGTAACCGAGCAAGTTGCAAAGGGCGCTATTGGCTTCCAGAATCCGAAAGGTGCCGGCATCCACCAGTAAAATACTGTCAGAACTCTGCTCAACCACCGCCCGATAGCGCTCTTGGCTCTCCTGCAGCATTTTTTTTGTTTGGGCGCGAAAGCTGATATTGCGAAAGCTAAACACTCTGCCGGCAATTTCTTCTCCTAACCGCTGCGGCTGCGAATAGCAAGCGAAAACTCTCCCATCCTTAAATTCCAGATTCTCGTAGCTGACTGTCTCCGGCTGTTTGCGCAGCCTCTCCAATTCGGAATAAAAGCCTTCTGGGTCTTTTAGCTGCTCCCCCATCAGCGCCACTACTTGATTTTCACTCCGCTCGACAGCTGACTCAGGGAGCCGCCACATTTGCAGGAACTGCAGGTTAAACGTAGTTATATTTCCCTCTGGGTCAGTGGCGATAATCCCATCGGCACTTGCTTCGAGTGCCGCCTGCAGGAGAGAGAGGGATTTTTCAAGTTCCTCCCCCACCCGTTTGCGCTCTGTGATGTCTTGCACTGCGCCCAGTATGCGAACAGCCCCCCGAAAGCCGGCATCCCATTCCGGTCGTGCGGAATCGCGCAGCCACCGGATGTCGCCTTGTTTTGTGAAAATTCTATATTCTACGGCACTTGACTGGTTGGCAGAAAGAGTTTTGATAAATTCACTGGCTTTGGGCAAATCGTCGGGGTGAATCAGACACAGCCAGCCGCCGGCAGTGAGTTCGTCTGTGCTGTAGCCGGTCAGCCGGTGGAAGGATTCACTCACCCATTCAGTCACCAGTTCTCCACCGGGTGTAATTTTTGCTAAATAGATATAATCAGAGGTCAGTTCCGAGATAGCGCGATAGAGATCCGAGCTAGGCAAGCGCGCTTCTTCTGCCTGCCGGCCAAGGGCGAGATCCTCCGCGACAGATATCCAGTATTTCTTGCCCGAGATTTCTAGGGTGCGGGTGCGGGTGCGGGTTCTCAGGAGCGTTCCGTCTTTCTTGCGATTAATTCGCTCCCCGCACCAGGTTCCGAGGCTCTGCAGCCCCTCCGTGATTTCACCGGCAGTCGGGGCGCTCTCTTCTGGCGGGCTCTGGTGGAGAATCGAGACGTGGGAGCCGGTTAGCTCGCCTGGGGCGTGTCCGAACATGGCTTCAAATGCCGGATTGGCAAAGAGGATGTAACCTTTCTCGTCGGAAACGCTGACGCCACAGGCCATGCTTTCCAGGACTCGCTCCCGGATTTGCTGCGTCTCGGAAGCGGGCTGGCGGGAGGTTGCCTCGCGAACCAGCCAGCGCAAAGCAGCGGGGTTGCCTTCGCCGTCGCGCAGGGTGCCAGCACTGAGCTGGGCGTCAAAAGGCTCGCCATTGTGCCGGCACAGGCGTACTGTCCACTCCCGCACCTGCTCGTTCTGGCGCAGCCGGTTCAGTTGGGAGCGAAAGCAACGCCGGTCTCCCTGAGAAACGAAGAGCGAGAGCGGTTTGCCTGCTAGCCACTCCTGCGAGCAGTTGAGCAGTGTGGCGGCGGTGCGGTTGACTTCCAGGATTGTCCCTGCTGGGTCAGTCACCAGGCAGGCTTCCGGCGCGAACTCGAACAGATGCTGGTAGCGGTGGCGCTCTGCTTCTAGGGCTTGGCGAGTGATGGCCAGCTCCTCGAAGGTCACTTGCAGTTCTTCCAAGGCGGTGTGGAGATATTCGAGGGCTTGCTCCCCGAAATATTGTGACCCCCGGGGCAAGGTGCCGGCGCTACAGTTCAGCGCCGTCACGCGAGAGCGCATGGCGTCTATCTGGCGGGCAAATTCCTTGACTTTCAAGGCGGACTCCTTTTTTTTCACCGTATAAGTGCAACGAGTGCGAGTTCAGCCCATTTAACCCTGACATCGAATAGAGCCTGAAAATCTCCAGACTGCCGGAACTGCCTCAGTCACTGGTTTTTTCCGTCGAGCTTGTTATTCAACAAGCCCAGGCTGCGGGATCTCTGAGCTGGATACTGACCGCGCTGGCTGACTGAGGGCTCGCCGAGAAACCGGGGGTGCGCCATTCCTGTCTCAGTCCGGTTTCTCCTTACCCGTGCAGCCGGCAACTTGTTCAAGCTGCGTTCACGCAGCGGGCTCCTGCTGTGGTGGGACATCAAACGTTTTGGTGGCGCTCTCCGGCTACCGCGCGCGCTTTCCCCCCTCACACTCGGCAAGCCAGAGCGATTCCCCACAATCGGGAGTTTTGGACTGTAGCCTTGAGAAAAGCTCAGCCACTCTCCTCAAAGCAGGCGCTTGCTGGCTATAGATTGAAATTTAGCCCCCCTCCGTGAAGAACTTGTGAAGGCGAGCCCGATTGTTTTGATTTTGTAACAAAACTCTGGGCCAAGGGGAGCCGGTGGTGCGGAGTGCGGACACGGCTCGCTGTCCGGATGTGCTGCAACCACGGCTACTGTGGGACTGACAGCATGGCATCTGGGCGGTGCCGGTCAATAAAGAACCCCACCCCCCAGCCCCCTCCCCGTGTGCGGGGAGGGGGAGTAAGAGTTGGAGTAAAAATTGTAGTGTGACGCCCTTGGCGTCACGCACCTGTGCTCTGACAGCCACACTCATGAATTTTTGTGCGCTTCAGCTCGAAAACCTTGAATTTGTTGGATAATAAAGTTTTGGCTAATTTGATTAATTCGGTTTCCCTTGGATTGGCCAGTCATGCAGCCGTTTGCCAATTCTATATTCCGCTTATAAGCTTATTCTTTTTGAGCGGCGCACAGGCAAGGCTTTGCAAGAGTAAAAGGGCTATTGGCGCGGCATGGTTAAAAATTAATTTAACGGATTAATAATCAGGGGCGGTCGGGGGGAGCGTCCCCTTAGGGGCTGGGCAGGGGGTTCTGTGAAAAAATAGGGTGAAGGTGTGGGCTGTTGGGACTGTGGAACGCGCCCGGGCGCGTTCTGCAAGCTGAAACCTGAACCCTGAAACCTGAAACCTCCCCCTCTTTCCGTCTTACCGGGTGATAAGATTTTTGCATGCATTGGAACGCTCCGGCGGAGACCCCGTGTGGGGCCGGCGCTTCGGTGAGTGGCCCGGAGGAGGCGGGCGGAGGGCAGCGGGAGCGCAGATCAAAGGCAGCCGGTGCCATACCGGAGGGGTTGAGTTCAGCTAAGATGCATTTAATCCGCTATTCAACGGACGGGTTTAGAACCGTCAATTACTAAACGCTATAATCCTCTAACCCTTGCAGGAGCAACCTAAATAGAAAAATTAAATGCGTGAAAGGTCAGTTCCAGCAGAGCCAGCAGCTAGCCGTCGGGCGCGATATTCGATCGAATTCTGGTAGTTGCTGTGCCGGCAGGGTACAATGAACAGTATAAGATACAATTCAAGTGCGAAAGTGGAATCCCCTGATTCAAACTTAAAGCCAGCCTGTTGCGGTGGCACCCAAAGCCGGTGGAAAGAAGCCGCTTTTCGACTGGGGCCGGTTGGCTTGCCCGCCTCTGCGGTAAGAGCGAATCAGAAAAATTAATACGGTTTGCAGGCAATGATAAGAGAAAAAAGAAGTAGCTGAAAACGGAATCCCTGTGAGTTCTGTAGGCGAGATTCGATAAGTCACCTTTGGCTCGAAGTTGTTTCTCGCGCTAAAAGGTTAAGTCTGAGAATAGAATACTGACAAAGTTGAAAAGTTACCTCCTCAGGAGAACCACTATGCTAAACCGCAAGATCTATCAACTCTGTTGCGACGGTCGTGAAGTCTCTATTTTCTTGCGGGACCAGCAGCGTTGGATTGAACGCGCTCGCATCACTGACATTGAGGGAGACTTGGTGACGCTGCGCTACGAAACCGACGAAGAAGACGAACTTTGCTCTTGGGAAGAGATGGTTCGCCTAGAAAGCATTGGTGCGATTACCCAGAAGCTAGCTTCCGTGCCGCGAGGCAACGCTGAGCCCCTGGTTTCTGACGATTGCCCAGAAGCGGAACAAATTCGCAACTCCTTCCCAGATTTCCCTCAGGACTAGGGACGCCGGACTTCACAACAGGGGAGAGCGGGAGAATTTCCCCCCCTCACCCCCTCACCGTTTGTGGGTGTCGCCAAGCGCGACACCCACTGCCTTTTTAGGGGAGGTTTGGTTCCTGTGGTTCCTGTGGTTCCTGTGGTTCCTGTGGTTCCTGTGGTTCCTGTGGTTCCTGTGGTTCCTGTGGTTCCTCTGGTTCCTCTGGTTCGGCTTGTTCTTCGTCTTTTTCGGAAGCTACAGGTGATGAGGGGGGTGCGTGAGCCGGCTCAAAAACAGGACAGTAGCCATCGGCTGTCACCTTGAACTCAAACAGCGGCGAAGCGGGGTTCCAGCATCGCTGTCCCCGATAGTACCGGCAGTTGCCGCAGCACTCCACGTCAGGCGGCATCTCGGTGCGGTCGGAGTGACTGAGCAGTTCGCGTTGGGACAGCCCGCGCAATACCAGTTCCTCACCCTGCCATCGCGCCAAAAGCAAACCGGTATCAGCAAAATGCTGCCAGCGCGGATCTCCCTTCATAGCATTGGGCAGGGTAATGGTCACCACTGTCCCCTGTTCCGTCAGCTCGCCTTCGTAGTGCGTCTCCGCAACCTCTGGCTGGAGAAACTTCTCGCCAATCGGGAGTTCTACCAGGGTGCCGGTGCCGGGACAGTGCAAGTGGTAGCGATTGCGCAACTCATCCAAATTCGTCAGGTCGGCCAGGTAGGTGGGGGAGCCGTGGACAAAGATGGCGTGCTGGGGGCGCAGATTGTGGATCAGCTGCGTCGTGCCCGGACAGTCGCAATGATCGGCCAGTAAATAGGTTTCAATGGTTACGGGGGTTTGCGCCGGCAAAAGCAGATTGGGGGACTCGAGGTTGAGCGGGTGCCCGGGGTGTTCCGGCAGCAAGACCAGCCAAGAGCCAGTGTCGGGATGGCAGTAATCGCTGAAATCGGCTGTTTCACCGGCAAGGGCGATGCAGGGAGTTTGGCCAAGGGAGCCCCGCAGCTCTGGGCTCAACCGGCGCACGCGCGGGCGGACTCGCTCGTCCCAAAACAGGGGCTGGTGCCGGGCGAAATTCTGCACCGATGCCGGCAGCTGCGGCAGGATTTCCAGGTAGGCGTCACAGGCGGTGGCGACGGAACTTTCCACCCAGATATCGATGTCGCGACCGGTGAAGTGGTGGTGAGAGCGCAGCAGCATCAGCAGTTCTTGGCCCAAACCCAGGGCCGGTGCCAGGAGAAGCACGCTGCGCCGCTCTCGGATTGCCGCCTCGATCCGCTCTGCCAGCTGGTTTTCCTGATTGCGGCGGTGGGGGTAGCGAGCCGTGCCGTAGCTGCCTTCCAGAATCAGCACGTCTGGCCCCAGCCCCCGCAACTCTTCCAGGGCCAGCCCATCGGCGAGGCGGGAGTTGGAGAGGAAAAAGTCGCCGGTGTACAGCAGCGTGTGGCTCTGTCCGCCAGCGGTGCGGGTGAGCAAGATAGCCGCTGCCCCCGGCAGGTGGCCGGCCCTGATCAATTTTGCTGTCAACCCGTCAAAGAATTCCACCGGCGATTGCATGGGCAGCGCCTGACAAAACAGCGGCAGCGCTGCCGGCTCTATTTCGGGCCAATTCAGGGGCAGCAGTTGGGCTGTCACCTCACTGGCGTACACCGGCAGCTGCGGGAACGCCCGGTGGAGTGCTAGCAACCCTCTGGCATGATCCGGGTGGGCGTGAGTGCACAGCACCAAATCTGCCGGTGGCTGATTTGGATTGGCAGTCAGGGGCGAAATATCTCTCAGACCGCAGTCCAGCAGGATGCGGTATGGCCCCATCCGCACTAGCAGGCAAACCCCTTCATCTGCATGGCCTGCGCCATAGGGCAAACATTGCAACTCCATCACGTTCGCGTCAAGTCTCCCCGGTCGAATAGTGAGTTTCGGTTGAAGGTTCTAGCGCCGCCTTTCCCGCCCCAAACCCGGGATCTGGTTCTTATAGCAGATTGCAACTGAGTGAGGTACAGATATTGATCCCCCCCTCACCCCCCCTTAAAAAGGGGGGGAAGAAGCTAGCCCCCCTTTTTAAGGGGGGTTGGGGGGATCGAAGCGGACTCCACGCAAGTGAAAAGTGCCATCAGACTGGGCTGCCGGTAACATTGGCGACAAAGCATGCTCTTATCTTACTGGCAGTTGGGCTGATGTCTGGATGCTAGCCTCGCTCAAGTCATACCAGAAACCGGGTTTCTTTGGATGGGAGCAGCGTTCTTCCTGCCTTCTAGCCCAAAGAAACCCGGTTTCTTACCCCTTGAGAAGAATACAAGACCCGATCCAGCCTCGCCTGCACTGGGCGAATTTTTTGCGGCAGCGAAAGTCGGGGCCGGCCCTTTGTGAGTGGCCCTTGTGCGAACGTGGCGGAGCGGTATTTGGGCTGCTGAACTCGCCCGGGGAAAGTCAGGCAGTGGGCGATTCTGACTCTCGTATCGCGAGATACTGGGAGTGAGAATCAAACGCAATTACATCCCTGACAGCTGAAAAATAATGGCAACAATTAGCGATGAGTTGATTTTGGCGGCGCTCCGGGGTGATGCCGGCACGGTGGACACCTTGCTCGCTCGAGGTGCTGACGTCAATCACCTCGGCAATGGGGGGACTGCGGCGCTGATGTGGGCAGCTGCAGAGGGCTATCTGAATATCGTCAACAGCTTGCTGGCTCATGGGGCAGATGTGAATCTGAAAAATGAGGCCGGCTACACGGCGTTAATGTACGCAGCGGAGTCCAACTACAGAGATGTCGTGGCGGTTTTGATTGAGGCGGGAGCGGACATCCATGTCAGAAACAGCTATGGGGAGACGGTTTTGATGTCTGTCGCCCGACATGGCCAGACTGATTTGGTGCGCCAGCTGCTTGCTTTGGGTGCCGACGCCGACGCCACAAATAATATTGGGGATACGGCGTTGTATCTGGCGGCTGAGAATGGCCACACCTCTACCGTCCAAGCCCTGATTGAAAGTGGGGCTCGGGTGAATACCCAAAACATCGGTGGCTGGACTCCTGTGATGATGGCAGCGGCGCTTTCGCCATATCGATACGATGGCTCTTTTGCTGGAAAATGGTGCTGATGTCCATGTAAAGAACCGCTGGGGTGGGACTCCTTTGAACGAGGCGAAAAAGTCTTTTCGCCCCCAGCAAGCCGTAGAATTGCTGCTGCGGGCCGGTGCTGTGGAATAGCCAGTCGCTACTGGGCACGCTGGCACGCTCGCAAAAGGGGGTTACAGGCGGGACGCCTGTCCTGCGACCGGACATCTGAAGCGCGGATAACTAATTAATGACGCCGGAGGCAAGAGCAATGTTTCTAGATAAGTTTAAATATTTTTTTGACTGTTGCGCCGGCACCTGGAAGACAGAGCGCACCTACCATTACCTGACTCACAATCAAGTGGAGCGCTCGCACACCGAGTTTACTATCGAAGCTCTCAGTGCCGGTCTGAAGGTCAAGGTGTTTTCGGACAACGGGCGCACGCCTGCTCCTGAGTTGGACAGCCTGCCGGGATATCATCTGGCGTTTCACACGGTTTCCGAGAAGGGGGAAGAAGTCTCCCAACAGCTGAATCTGCTGTTTGTGCCGGTCAGTTCTGACTCGCCGATTCTAGAGGGGGACTACTTGCGGGACAGAGCCTACGAGGAGGCCAGACCGATCATCTCTCATTTTCGCTTCGACACCACCACCCGAGAACTGCTGATGACCACCAACTACACCCGTGTGGTTGCCGTCGATTCGATTACCCTGATCAATCCCACTTTGCGCATCCGCAAGATTGTCAACTACCAGCGCCCCCCTGAGGGGCACCCCCTGGACAACCCTGTCCTGGTTGGCTTTGGCGTGGAGCGGAAAGCTGTCTGAGCGCATGGGCCGGGCAAAATGGGGTGAGGGGGGACGGATTCTTGTTCCTCTCCCTCTCTTGCGTCTCTCCCACTCCCCCCTCTCTCCCCCTGCGATTGTGAGAAATTTTCAGGCCGGTACCAGCGACTATGAATAAAATTTACATTTCTTTATGATTTGCGGCGGTCGGGCATTGTATAAAAGAGGGGGCAAAGGTCTGAAAAACTACAAAAATGTCCTCTGAGAAACCATAATCTTCTGAAGGCCCTAGGCCCGCTCCCTGAGACAAGCTTGTTAAGTTTTGTAACACCAGCAGCCATCCTTCTCAGGAAAGTTTGTGGCTCAGGAGAAAATTTGAATGGCTTTTGGACCCGCATCCCAGTTAGGGGTGGCCCTGTTTGAAGAGACGCCGCCGGTCGAGTTGTGGCCAACACGCTCCGAAGAGGAAGTGGAAACCGTGATTCGGGCTGTCTACCGGCAAGTGTTGGGCAATGCGTATGTGATGGAGAGCGAGCGGCTCACCGTCCCGGAATCCCAGCTGAAGCGGGGCGAAATTAGCGTGCGCGAGTTTGTGCGCCTTGTCGCTAAATCAGAGCTTTACCGCTCTCGGTTTTTCGACAATTGCCCCCGATACCGGGCAATTGAGCTGAATTTCAAGCACCTGCTCGGTCGCGCTCCCGATGGCTGCGATGAGATGAAGTCTCACAGCAGCACACTCGATGAAGGCGGTTTCGAGGCCGAAATTGATTCCTACATCGACAGCCAGGAGTACGAGCAGGCGTATGGGGAAAATACAGTTCCGTTCTACCGGGGCTACAAAACCCAACCGGGCAAGAAAATGGTTGGATTTACCCACATTTTCCAGCTGCTGCGCGGCGCTTCTAGCAGCGACCTGAAAGGCAATTTGGCAGGGAATAGCCCCCGGCTGAATAAGTATGTGATTCAGGAAACTCCCCTGGCTGTGGTTCCGCCATCGGGTGGCTCCCAGGGTTGGGCGTTCCAAGACACGCCGCTGGGCGCTCGCACCCGTCACGGGGTTGGCGCTGATGCTGAAGGCAAGGTCTTCCGCATCGAAGTCACCGGCTACCGCTCGAATGTGGTGAATCGCGTCTCCAAATTCCGGCGCAGCAACCAAGTTTATCTTGTGCCGCAAGACCAGCTCTCTAAAGAGTATCAGCGGATTCACAAGATGGGCGGCGTAATCGCCAGCATCACGCCGGTTGAATAGAAATATAGAGATGACAAAAAATTCTGATAGTTGAGGTTTGAGTTTTGAGTTGAAACCGATTTAAAACGGAACTTCAAACCTCATAACAGGCAAAAGCTCTAGAAAAATAGGGCGGCAGGTTCATAAAGGTTGGGGGAAAAAAGCAGATATCGAGTCGGGAAAATTCGGTAAAAAATAGTGAAGTACCGCTAGCAGCGACCCGCTTGATAGCGAGCGCCTAACTTTTAGAAAGTAAATTTTTGGAGTGGCGATTGAGAAGCGCTGCGCTCAAGATAGAATCAAAACTATAAAAGAGCATACCATCTTCGATTTATTGAAAATCAGGAGAGATTACTATGGCTTTGTGGGCAGTTGAAACAACTCCAGTAGAACGGCGACCTTCCGCAACGGAAGCCGAGTTGCAGGTGGTGATTCGGGCGGTCTACAAACAGGTGCTGGGCAACGACCATTTGATGGAATCCGACCGGCTGACCAGCGCGGAATCATTGCTGCGCAATGGGGACATTACCGTCCGCCAATTCGTCGAGAGTGTGGCCAAATCGGAGCTGTATCGCTCTCGGTTTTTTGAATCTGCTTCTCAGTACCGGTTCATCGAGCTCAACTTCAAGCACTTGCTGGGACGCGCTCCGGTAGACCAGTCGGAAATTTCTGAACACGTCCGCATCTACAGCGATCAAGGCTACGAGGCGGAAATCAATTCCTACATCGATAGCGAAGAGTATCTCCAAAATTTTGGGGAAAATATTGTACCCTACCCGCGCTCTGTTCGCACGCAAGTCGGAATTAAAAATGTCGGCTTCAACCGGATGTTTTCCCTGATGCGGGGACCGGCAAGCCAGCGATAACCGGGCCAAGCTGATCCGGGATGTGGCGGCAAATCTGCCCACCAAAATCACCGCTCCTGTTTCTGGGAGCGGTGCCCACTACGGCAACACCGGCAAGCGCTTCCGGATCGCGGTTTCTAAGCCGGGGGTTGGCCCTCGCGTCAAGCGCAGTAACGTGACATACGAGGTGGGTTACGACCAGCTGTCTCAGAAAATTCAGAGCCAAGACGGGCTGCCAAATCGTCAGCATTACTGAGGTAGCCTAGAAGCTCGGTCTGGTATTAAAAATCGAGGGGAAGAAACCGGGTTTATTTGACCGAAAACACCGATTTGTCGTGGGCGAAGTCAGAAGAAACCCGGGTTCTGAGATTTTTAGCCCAGCGTTCTAGAAAAAGGACGAGTTATGAGTTATGAATTATAAGTTATGAGTTAAGTCAAAACTCTTAACTCAGAACTCAAAACTCATAACTCTGTTACTCGAAGGAGCTTTTCTATGTTGGGTCTGACAACCACCGGCGTTACAGGCGTGAGGGACTACGAGAACCGGACTGTGGCGCTGGAAGTGACGGGGCTGTGCCGTCAAAACGTAATGCGCCACAGCCACTATACGGTCAAAGTTCCTTGCAGCCGCCTGTCTGACGCCATGCAGCGCATCAGCCGCATGGGTGGCAAGGTGGCAAGTGTGACGCTGCTGTCGCACTCTGCCCCTCTGGAGGCTGTTGAGCACGCGCCGGTTCTGGAGGAGGCACCGGCAATGCCCCACAGCATCGATGCAGGCACCCCTTCCGCTCCTCTCCAAGAGCAAGTGGAAGTCTCAACGCCAGAAAACGGCACCGCTGCGGTCCATCTGGCTAAACGCTCACCGGCGACTTTTGCCCCCATTGAGCCGGTGGGAGCGCCGGTGTCGCATACCGAGCCATTGATGGAAGGGGCGGCGCAACAGGAAGCCGCACCGGCAGAAGTCACGGAAGCCAGTGTACCGGCAATTGAGCCGGTGGGAGCCTTGGTGTCGGAGCAAGAGCCATTGATGGAAGGGGCGGCGCAACAGGAAGCCGCACCGGCAGAAGTCGCGGAAGCTCCCGCACCGGCAATTGAGCCGGTGGGAGCCTTGGTGTCGGAGCAAGAGCCATTGATGGAAGGGGCGGCGCAACAGGAAGCCGCACCGGCAGAAGTCGCGGAAGCTCCCGCACCGGCAATTGAGCCGGTGGGAGCCTTGGTGTCGGAGCAAGAGCCATTGATGGAAGGGGCGGCGCAACAGGAAGCCGCACCGGCAGAAGTTGCGGAAGCCAGTGCACCGGCAATTGAGCCGGTGGGAGCGCCGGTGTCACCGCCGGTGTGCGAGCCGGACTCAGGCGCTGCCAAGATTGCTGAACCCGCTCCAGAAGAGTCCGCCGCACCGGAGCAGAAAACGACTGCTAAGAAGACAGCCAAAGGCAAAAGCAGCACGCTCTCGACCAAGAGCAAAAAAACTTCCAAAAACACTGGGAGCAAAAAAGGGCGAAAATCTAAGTCCAGTGACTGACAGACTATACTTGCTGTGACAATAAACATTTCTCAATTCGTGCAGCTTTCCATAGGCCGGTGGCGCTCGCAGCGCAGCGGCCACAATCTGGCCTTCAGCCACTTTGAAGAAGTGCGGTCAACGATTGATATTGAACCGCTAACCTCTGACGACCCAGCGGTGACTGACAAAGTGCCGGTCTTGTGGCGTTGACCCGCAAACCATCACAAGTCCTTTTCGCATGAGCTGGGAGGGTGAGTCCGACTGGAACGAGGACGAAAAGCTCTCCGGAAGCTGCGTGCTAGTTCCCGTTCCCGATCCGGAAAGTCCGGGGAAAGGCAAATTGCTGCGAGAGCAGGGATACGCTGAAACGATGCCGGCGATTGGCGATTACCAGCTGACGGAGGATGGCACTTTTATTTTGCTGACCGCTTATCAGCGAGCGACAGCTGAGGAGCGGATTTGGTTTGCGACGCCGAATGTGCGGTTTCGGGTTTCCCTGATCAAAACCAGTGACGGTGCGGGCGTGGTAACGTCTTCGTTTTCCTCAGAAATTCGCTCCCTGTCGCGGACTGCAAGTGAGGGATATAATGAAAAAGTGACTTCTGAAGTCGGTCAATAATCTGTGGGGAGCGGGTCAAGATCCCAATCTAAAGGTTTTGACCTGAGAGTTAAAGTATGGCGAACGCACAGCACACCCATGAAATCGAATGACTTAATCGCCCTGGCCCGCTGGATGGCGGGGGATTTTAGCAACCAAAAGCAGGCGTTTGCCAACTCGCAACTCTACGCCCACATTCGCATTTTTTTTCGCCCGCTCCCGTTTGAGTTCTTTTCTGGCATCGGTTTTTATTCCGAGCAAGCCTATGACTACGATCTGTGGAGTCCCTACCGGCAGGTCGTCCACCGGCTGGTGGATATGGGCGACTGCATTTATGTGGAGAATTACGGTTTGAAAGACCCCGTACTGTATGCCGGTGCGGGGCGCGAACCGGACATCCTCAAGACAATTACCCCCGACGGCACACAGCGCCGGCATCACTGCTCAATGGTTTTCCGGCGAGAGGGCGACCTGTTTCGAGGGACTGTTGAGCCGGGGTGCCGGTGTTTGATTCCTCGCAACGGTCGCCAGACTTATCTCGTGAGTGAGGTGGAACTGGCGGAGGACACTTGGGTGAGCTTAGACCGGGGGTTTGATGTGAGCACTCACGAGCATGTTTGGGGGTCAAAAGAAGGCCCTTTGCGGTTTGAGAAACGGGAAAGTTTTGCCGGCGAACTGCCGGCACTGAGTTTATCGCTCTGAGCGAGTGTCAAGTGGCGCTCAATGGAAATGTCTGTGCTAACTGCAGCCCAAAAAAATGTTGCCACCAGAAGCTCGCAAAAAACTGCAATGCTGGATACGGAGCCGGCACCTGATTTTTTCGGGGAATTTTTTTTATCTTCGAGACGGTGGAGTATTCAGCCGTTGAGAGATTTACTGAGTGCGTCACCTGTTTAGGAGGCGCTTTAATCGGCGTCAATTCGATAAAAAAAATTTGGATAGGGCATCACCGGCAGGTGATTCTCTATCAGGCAAAAGCGAGTTTACACACGCCGGGGCACGAGCTGAAACAGTACTGGATAAAATACGGCGGTTTTTACACGAAATTTGACGATCGCTGCTCTCGGGAAAACTTCCGGAACGACTGATGGGTGTGGGGTGCGCTCCTTGAGGGAGCTCACCCCACATCCGTCAGCCCCGCCCGCGCTTTTTAGCCGCCGCAGCATTCATCTGAGTCACTTGTTCGAGACGGGACAGAGCGCTTTGGGCTGATTCGCGGATGTAGGGATCTGCTTCTTGATTCTGGGCAAAAGCGGAAAGCGCCTCAGCGGCTTTCGGGTCGCTAATTGACCCTAAAGCGCTGATCGCCGCGACTTGCAGAGCAATATCGTCGAAAAGCAGCGCTTCCAGCAGGATATCTGCTGCCGGCGAGCCCACAGTGCTGAGTGCGCCTACAGTCGCCAGTTTAACCACCGGGTCAGGATCGCGCAGGGCTTGTTGCAGAGCCTGCAAACCTGCTCCTGGAAAGCTCTCTTCTGAGAAGTTGAGCGCGATCGCCGCCAGGGCTTTGGCACAGCTGGCTCGCACTGTGGCATTTTCATCCGCCACCAGTTGCTGCGCCAGCACCGGCACGGCATCTACCCCAATAACGCCCAGTGTCTGAACCGCCGCTCGCCGGTAAACCACATCTTCATCCGACAAAATAGCCATCAGCTGAGGAATCGTCTGTGCAGTGCGCTCCTCGGCAATCTGGCGCATCGCTCTTTCCCGCAGTTTGGGATTCTTGTGTTTCAGCTGCGGATACACATCCGCTCCCGCCGGCGCATCTGGCCTCACAGAGGGCGAGCCGGCATCAATACTAACGATCTTGCCCCCCAGCCGGTGAATTTGCTGAATCGCCTGGGAGAGCCGGCTGTAAGGCACTCTCACCGTATACTTACTTTTGCGCATTACATTTTGACGCCGCACGCCAGTCACCTCAATCGCCACCGTGCGGCTGCTGTAATCGCTGAGATTTTTATCCGCAGTCTGAGTCATACCCATTCTAGAAAATTCCGTTTAAATTCTGCTGTCGTCGCTCGGTCACACCGGCATCCTTAAACGTAACACAGCCAAACTAAGAAACCAGATTTCTTAAAGAAACCTGGTTTCTGGAGCTTCAGTTTCTTTCTGTCTGCCGGCTCAGACTTCCTTTCGCTCATATTGTCGCTGGATTGCTGTTGAGGGGGAGGCGGAACCTCCCGCAACTCCTTCCCAGGCGGGAGCCTGGGAAGGAGTTTTACAGGCGGGAGCTGCTGGCTTCCCGTAAGGCGCTATCAACCGCTGACGCTACAGCAAAGCGAGTTGCTTTCGCCCGCACCAGCCAATCTGGGTCGCCGGCACACTGCTGGTTTCCGCTGGTGTCCCCTAACTGCTCTAGCGCCATCAAACAAGCGTATTTCAATTCCCAAATGCTGGTTTCCAGACCGGCTTTTAACTCTGGAATTGCCCGCTTGTCGCCTAAATTTCCCAGGGCGACTGCCGCACCGGCTCTCGATTTTTGAAACTGCGGTCGCCGGTTGTGCAGCGCTTCTACCAGCAGCTCGTATGCCGGGGCGTATTTCAGCCAGCCCAGCAGTTTCACGACATGGTAGTGAGCGCCGTAATCGTTGTGGGCCCTGTCGGCAAAAGTGGCCAGAAGTGCTGCCGGTGCGGTGTCTGGGTGCAAATCGAGGACAGTCTGAGCTGCCAAATAGCAGCGCCCAAAATCAGTTTGGTACAGCTCGTTAATGGCAAATTCCAAAGTTGGCGGCTGGTCGTATTCATGCACGAGCTGCAGGTCTTCGGGGTGGTCGCGAATCACCCGGTCCAGAACCGGCTCAACTTGAGCAAATTTTAGATGCCCAGCCGGCACGCCGGTATCGGCTAGGTGGCGAATTCCCCGCAGGCGAAACACCACTGACACCGGACAGCTGGCAATATTCCCAATGGCGGCATAATATTGAGCGTCCATCAAGTCTTGTATAGCAGACCGGCGGGCGTTAACATTGGGGTGGTGGAGAAATTCCACCACGCGCTCCATGCCGGTGGGGTCGCCTGTCAGCTGGGACACAGCGGCGATCGCCGCACCGGCGATTGCCGGATCGCCGTCCGAGGTAAATCTGGCAATCCGCCCCACAGCCTGCTGAACGTTGAGTTTTGCCAGCACCTGAATAATCAGCCGGTAGGTTTGCCCCGGTTTGTCCAGCTGCTGGGCAATTTCTTCCAGTATTTCTGGGGCGTCGCAGCCAATTTCTCCAATCGCCCACACGGCATTTTCTACGGTGTAACCGTCTGCATCGGCTAAACAAGACCGAATCGCCTGAAGCGCCTGAGTTGCTTTCAGCCTGCCCAAAGTTTCCAGGGCTTTGCGCCGAGCGATCCGGTGTTCCAAAACCGGATTTTGGTCTTTGACTGTGGCGATCAGGGCGCTAACTGACCGCTCTGTGGGAAAATTCACCAAATGGGACGCCGCAATGTAGCGCTCGGATTTATCTTCCAGTTCTTCTAAAGGTACTGTTAGCAGTTCTATTGCCCGTTCTTCTGTCAGTCCAGGAAATATATTTGAAAAGCGATTATCCATAAATACGACTGAGCGCTAACCAAACAAAATGCTGAGAGGACTCTTGGCAGATAACTTTACCGTTCCAGGCATTGCTACGTGCTAAGAGTCCCCCGAGGCTTGAAGTCTTTTCCCCAATTAATTGCCAGCGCTGCCGGCAAAATTAACTAGGACAGGGCGTTGATCAGGTAGTCCAGATAAGCCCGGAATTCGGTGAGGGCTTGTGGGGACAGGTCGCGAGGAGCGCAAGCGCGGTCGCGAACAAATTGGAAAGCGGTGACGTAGGCTGCGGTGGGCAGGTTGAGGGCGCGATACACTTCGCGAGCGCCGGAAATCCCCCACTCATCCAGCGGGCCGGTGCCGCCAACAACCAGGCTGTAGTTGACCAGGCGCAGGTAGTGGTCGATGTCGCGGTAGCACTTTTGCACCTTGACGTCGTTTTCACCGGCTTCGCCGGCATTCTTCAGGTAAGGGTACTTCTTGAACACGGCATCGCCTGCTTCCTTGACCACGGCATCGTGGTTGCTGGCCAGCTTTTCTGCGGCTTCTAAGCGAGCGGCGGCACGCTGGATATTCCCTTGCACGGACTCCAAGTCTGAACCGCTGGGGAAACGACCGGCAGCATCAGCAGCAGTAACAACTGTGGTAACTACTGATTTCATGTTTCTCTTATCTCCTGAATAGTTTTTGACTTTAGCTGAGTGTTATTGAACACTTTTCGGTTTGAAGGTTTGAAAGGGAAAGCCCTGTTGAAGGTTGGTGCTTTTCAGCGCCCCAACGCTACCAGCGGTTTTCAACCTGCCAACCTGTCTGACTAGCTGAGAGCGGCAGCCACCCGGTCGAAATAGCTAGCAGCTTCTGCAGCCAAGGAGGAGCAATCACCAGCCGGGGTTTCAATCTTGCGCTTGCTGGCGGTGTTGTTGATGAAAGCAACCGAGGCGGCTTTCATGATGGCAACGGCACGCGCCGCAGAGGAGAGGGGAACGCCCAGGGCGATGTAGGTTTCCTTCAGCCCGTTCAAGCAGCGATCTTCCAGCACGGAAGCATCCCCAGCCAAGAGTGCTTAGGCAACGTAGCGCAGGATGATTTCGCCATCGCGCAGGCATGCAGCCATACGGCGGTTGGGGTAGCAGTTGCCACCGCTTTGAATCAAGCCTTGGTTTTCGCAGATCATGCCAGAAACTGCGTCGGAGACGATACAGCTGGTGTTGCTGGAGATGGCGTTCACTGCATCCAGGCGCTTGTTACCTTCTGCAATGAAGGTTCTCAGGCTTTGCAAATCGGCACCGCCAACGTAAGCTGTCTTGGAATCAGCTCCTACGACAATTCTGGAAAAAGCTTCAAGCATTCAGATTGCCTTCCCAATCTACAGTTGTTCTGCAATGGCCAGGCCGGTTTCACCTGCCACTATCGAACATAAGCGATGGCGAAGGGCTCCGTCTCATTTCTGAGAAACAAAGTAACAATCTTTAACATTTGGCCGGTCGCGGGGGTGGGGGTGGGGGAGTTCAGGGAGTCAAAAGGGCGCTGCCGGTGGAAATTATCCGCCTCCCCCCAGCCCTCAACCCCAACAGGCAGGCCCCAACGCCGCTGGTGTGGCCCGCACTCCCCGCCTCTCACCCCCCAAGCCCCGACGGCTTCGCGGGTCTTGGGGGGTGTGTTCACTAAAGACTGAACGTTCAAAATGCGCTAAGCTGGGAATAGCTGTACATAAATCGCCATTGGAAGTGAGTCTGGACTCTGAGCACCGGCAAATTGAGGTAAAGCGCTTCATTGAGGAGGTCGGTCTGCTGTTCGAGTTCACCGGCTTGCCCCGAATGGCAGGGCGCATCTTGGGCTGGCTGCTGATTTGTGACCCGCCGCACCAGTCCACCGGCGAACTGGTTGAGGTGCTGCAGGCGAGCAAAGGCTCCATCAGCACCATGACTCGGCTTCTGATTCAAGCGGGTATGGTGGAGCGAATGGGTGTTCCGGGGGAGCGCCGCGACTATTTCCGCATCACGCTTGGCACCTGGTCTGTGCTGATCAAGCAGCGACAGGCTCAGCTCGCAGCGATCCGCCAGGTGGCGGAACGCGGGCTGGAGCTTCTGGCTGGGGAAGACTCCCACCGGCTGGAGCGGTTGCGAGAAATGCGCGACTTTCACGCTTTTTTTGAGCGGGAGCTGCCGGTGCTGATCGAGCGCTGGGAACAGGAACGCCACCAAAAAGACGGGCGTCGTGTTGAGGAAGGCTAGCCGGCACCTCGGTGTCGGGGCGGTACAGGTGCGGTTCCCCACACCGGCTCTGTGGGTTTGGGCGGGAGGGGCTGGCGGTAAAACCTGTCTTGGCTTGTGGTAATAGCCGCCTTGCAAATTATACCCCTGAGAGCGAAAAAATCCAATAGGGCAGCGTTTCCGGCTCGCCGCACGCCGCTTTCCGGCCCGACCGGCGGGTTTCGGGCGACTTGAATTATACAAATCGTTACAATAAGAGTTAAGCCCAGCCAGTGCAAGGGAGCGGATTTCCGGAAAATAGCCACGCAGTCTGATTGTGCAGTCTCAGTGCTGCAACGTTTTAATCACCCCTAAGACACACTCTTATATTTAATGACTGATTTCAGGAACACGCCCATGCAACTGCACCGGCTACCAGAGGAAGAATCAGTAGAGACGGACGGGCACCAGCCAGCAGACCCCCCCGCAGCGCCCCCCGAACAGCCCCCCGCAGACACCCCCGCAGACACCTTGCCCTCGCCGAAACGCAAGTGGCCGGTCAAGCCTCTGGTGTTGGGACTGATCGCCGCTGCCCTGCTGGGCACCGGCATCACGGCTTACCAAATTCAGCGTTCCGCGCAGCCGAAAAAAGACATTATAGCAGAACTGACCGTGCCGGTGGAAGCGCAGAACCTGACAGTCAGGATACAAGCCAGCGGCAATGTCAGGCCGGTTCAGAGCGTTAACCTCTCTCCCAAAAGCCAGGGGCGGATAGCGGAACTGCTTGTGGAGCAAGGCGACACGGTACAGCAGGGGCAAATTGTGGCCCGCATGGAAAGTGACGAGGTTCAAGCCGGGGTGCAGCAAGCGAAAGCGGCTTTGGCTCAAGCGGAAGCCCGTCTGGAAAAGCAGCGCTCCGGCAGCCGAGCTGAGGAGGTGGCTCAAGCGCAAGCGCGTCTGGAAAAAGCGAAGGCGACTCTGGCCCAGTTGCGGGCCGGCAGCCGGCTCGAAGACATTGGGGAAGCGTCTGCCGGTGTGGCGAGAACACAGGCGCAAGTCACCGAGGCGCAGTCGCGGCTGACGCTGGCGGAAACGAATGTCAAGCGCAACCGGCAGCTGGCGGCGCAGGGGGCAATCCCCACTCAAGAGTTCGATCGGGCCATAGATGAGGCTCACAGGGCGAAAGCCACCCTGGAACAGGCGCAAGCCGGTGTCGCAGAAGCCAAGCAGCGCCTGGAAAAACTGCAAAATGGCACGCGCCCGGAGGACATTGCCGGGGCTGACGCTTCGGTGGCAGAAGCCCAGAGCCAGCTCGACGAGATGCTGAATGGCACGCGCCCAGAGGACATTGCTGAGGCGGAAGCGGCTGTGGCGGAAGCCCGAGCCCGGGTGAAGCTGTCGGAAGTGCAGATGGAAGACACTCTGGTTCGCGCTCCTTTTCCCGGCACGATCGCCCAGAGATACGCCACGGTTGGGGCGTTTGTGACGCCGACGACTTCGGCTTCCAGTGCCGGTTCGGCTACGTCTACCTCGATTGTGGCGCTGGCTAGGGGTCTGGAAGTTCTGGCGAAGGTGCCGGAAGCTGACATCAGTCAGATTAAACCGGGGCAAAAGGTTGAGATTGTGGCGGATGCCTATCCGGATGAGGTTTTTAAAGGTCGCGTCCATTTGATTGCCCCAGAGGCGATTAAGGAGCGCGATGTGACGCTGTTTGAAGTGCGGGTGGATATCGACACCGGCTTGAATAAGCTGCAGTCGGGTATGAATGTGGATTTGACGTTTTTGGGCAACGAGCTGAAGGATGCTTTGGTTGTTCCTACGGTGGCGATTGTGACTCAAAAGGGGCAAACCGGCATCTTGGTTCCGGGTGAGAAGAATAAGCCGGTTTTCCGCCCGGTGACGATTGGGCCGAGCATTGAAAATCAAACTCAAATTCTTCAGGGGGTTCAGGCGGGTGAGCGGGTGTTTGTGGGTCTGCCAGAGGGGCAAAAGTTGGAAGATATTGTGAAGGATAAGAAGTAGGGGGCGTTATTGAACCGCTCCTGAGCCAAGAGCGCCAAGAGAGGGGAAAAAGGGGATTGTGAGCGATGAATTTTGCTGAAAGTGTGAGGATGGCGGCTCAGACGCTGGTGGCTAATAAGATGCGCAGCAGCCTGACTATGCTGGGGATTGTTATTGGCAATGCGTCTGTGATTGCTATGCTGGGGTTGGGTGAGGGGGCGCAGCGGTTTGTGGAGGGGCAGGTGAATTCTCTGGGGACGAATGTGCTGTTTATTGCGCCGGGGAGTCCGAAAGCTCAGAATAGACCGATTTTTAGACCGGAAACGCTGGTGCTTGCGGATGCGGTGGCGATCGCGTCTCAGGTGCCTTCGGTTCAGGAAGTCGCCCCGCAGCTCAACGGCCAAGAACGGGTCACTTACCGCAACAAAAATTCCTCTCCTATTTTATTTGGGGTGACGCCGGCGTTTCTCTCGGTGCGCAAGTTTGATGTGGGAAAGGGCCGGTTTATTACGGATTTAGACCTGAAGCGCAATCAGCAAGTTATCGCTCTGGGGACAGATTTGGCGAAGAAGCTTTTTGGGGAGGAAAATCCGATTGGGAAGTCGGTTCGGGTGAAAAATGTTTCGCTACAGGTGATTGGGGTGATGCAGCCTAAGGGCACGACTTTTGGGATGAATCTGGATGAGATGGCTTTTTTGCCGGTGACGACGATGGCTAACCGGATTCTGGGGCGCACCTCTCTCTATGGGATTAAGGTAACTTTTATTGCTGTTTCTGTGAGGGATGAAGGGAGCATGAAGGCGGCTGAGTTTCAGATTGCCAATCTGCTGCGGCTGCGTCACAAAATTACGAATGAGGATGATTTTACGGTTCGCAATCAGAAGGATTTGCAGAAGACTATGGGCGCTATCACCGGCGCTCTGACGGCAATGCTGGCTGCGATCGCGGCAATTTCTCTGCTGGTGGGGGGGATTGGTATTATGAATATTATGCTGGTTTCGGTGACTGAGCGCACGAAGGAAATCGGTCTGCGCAAGGCGATTGGGGCTTCGGAGCAAGATATTTTGCTGCAGTTTATGATTGAGGCGGTGATTCTGTCGGTTGCGGGGGGTTTGATTGGCACCGGCATCGGTGTGGGGGGGGTGCTGCTGGCGGGGAAGGTGACGAATTTTGCCACCGGCATCTCGCCGGTGGCTATTATGCTGGCAACTGGGGTTTCTGGGGGCATCGGTTTGTTTTTCGGGGTGGTGCCGGCTCGCAGGGCGGCTCAGCTCGATCCGATTGTGGCGCTGCGGAGTGGTTGAGGGGGCATGGGGCATGGGGGGCAACACTATTGCTAAGATACTGGCGATTGAAAGAAGCTGTTGGCGAATCGATGTGGGGTTAGACCTTTTCGTTCGTCAAGCGTTGAGGGCGAAGCATTGGCGAATGAAGATATCGGGTGGAGTCTCAAAGCTTGTCACGCCAATGCTTCGCCCCTACACAAGATCCGATGTAGGGGCGAAGCATGAGCGCGACCATTTGTGGGTCTCAGGGAAAAGATTATATCCGCTCATGCTTCGCCCTTCGGGAGCATCCCGTTTTTGAAACTCCCCTGGTGAGGGCGAAGCATTCGGATTATCAATTGCTGGTTTTGACCGAGAGATTATTCGCCCGAATGCTTCGCCCCTACATAATCGGGATGCTCACCGCCCTTCCCCAAGCGCTAGCTACAGATAACCTTTAAAAAACGAAGCCCAAAAGGTGGTATAGAGCGGGGTAAGACCCTACATCAATTCGCCAACAGTCTCTTGAAATCGCGGCTATACAGACAAAGCCCGCCTTCGCGGGCTATTCCTCAGGAACGAGGGTTGAACAAGGGGTGAGAAAAGGTTAAAAAATATGGATGTTTTGGAAAGTGTGAAAATGGCTGCTCAGACGCTGGTGGCAAATCGGATGCGCAGCGCTCTGACAATGTTGGGGATTATTATTGGCAATGCTTCTGTGATTGCTATGATTGGGGTGGGTGAGGGTGCGCAGCGGTTTGTGGCCGGCCAGTTGGAGGCTCTGGGGCCAAATGTGCTGTTTGTGACGCCGGGGAGTGAGGTGGCTGAGAGGTTGCCGGGTCCCCCACCGCAAACTCTGGTGCTGGCGGATGCGAAGGCGATCGCAGCGCAGGTTCCTTCTGTGACGGCTGTTGCGCCGGAACTCAACAGCAGTGAGTTGGTGAGCTACCGCAATAAGAATTTTTCGGCGACGCTGACCGGCACTACGCCGGATTATTTGCCGGTGCGCAGTTTTGAGGTGGCTAAAGGGCGGTTTTTTACGGATTTGGATGTGCGGCGGAATAAGCTGGTGGTGGCGCTGGGTTCGGATACGGCAAAGGAACTTTTTGGGGATGCGGACCCGATCGGACAGCCGGTGCGCATTAAAGATGCTAGCTTTGAGGTGATTGGGGTGATGAAAGCTAAAGGTTCGTCTTTTGGATCCAATATGGATGAGACGGTTTTTGTGCCGGTGACGACTATGGCTAACCGGATTGTGGGGCGGACTTCTCCCTATGGGATTTCTCTGACTGTTATCTATGTGAATGCTAGGAATCAGGAAAGCATGGATGCGGCTCAGTTTCAGATTGAAAATTTGCTGCGGCTGCGCCACAAGATTGCGGACGATAATGATTTTACGGTTCGGAATCAGAAGGATTTGCTGAAAACTACGGGGGCGGTGACGGGCGCTCTGACTGTGATGCTGGCGGCGGTTGCCAGCATCTCGCTTTTTGTCGGGGGAATTGGTATTATGAATATTATGCTGGTGTCGGTGACTGAGCGGACTCGCGAGATTGGCTTGCGGAAGGCTATCGGGGCGTCGGAGCGCGATATTCTGTTTCAGTTTATCATTGAGGCGGTGATTCTGTCTGTCACCGGCGGTTTGGTTGGGATTCTTGCCGGCGGCGGGGGGGTGTTTCTGGTGGGGGCGCTGACGCCTTTGAAGGCGGGGGTGTCGCCGGCGGCGGTGGCTCTGGCTACTGGGGTTTCTGGGGCTATCGGTCTGTTTTTTGGGGTGGTGCCGGCGAGCCGGGCTGCTAAACTTGACCCTATTGTTGCGTTGCGGAGTGAATAAGATGCAAATTAATAAAGTTAGCTCTCAAGTTTCTGCTGTCAGTTCTCCGGAAAACAGGGCGATTGTGCGGCTGGAAAATGTTTCTAAGGTTTACGGGATGGGGGATATTGAGGTTCGGGCTCTCAATGGGGTGAGCCTGACGGTTGAGCAGGGGGAGTATTGCTCTATTATGGGGGCTTCTGGTTCGGGGAAGTCTACGGCGATGAATATTATCGGCTGTCTCGACCGGCCCACTTCTGGACGGTATTTTCTGGATGGGGTGGATGTGGCGCGGATGCCTGAGGGGGAGCTGGCGAAGATTCGCAATGTAAAGCTGGGGTTTGTGTTCCAGCAATTTCACCTTTTGCCTCAGCTGACGGCTCTGGAAAATGTTATGCTTCCTATGGTGTATGCGGGGGTTTCTAGTGGGGAGCGCCGGCAGCGTGCGGCTGAGGCGCTGCGCCGGGTTGGGCTGCAAAATCGGATGAATAATAAGCCGAACCAGCTGTCGGGCGGTCAGCAGCAGCGGGTGGCAATTGCGCGGGCGATTGTTAATAAGCCGGTGCTGTTGCTGGCGGATGAGCCTACGGGGGCTTTGGATTCCCGGACGACTCAGGAGGTGATTGATATTTTCTCGGAGTTGAATGCCGGTGGGATTACGATTGTTATGGTGACGCACGAGCCGGATGTGGCTCGCTGCACGCGCCGGATTGTTTGGTTCCGGGATGGGCAGGTGATCCACTCTCATTTAAAGCCTGAGGAGTTGGGGCATGCGGTTTTTTGAGGTTTGATATCATGTCCTTGAACTGCCGCAATGCATGCCCCCTCTCCCCCCCCATCCCCAGAGGGGGTCCCGAGCCCCCCCAACCCCCTCTCCCCTTGTGGGCTCATCCTTACCCATAAGTCCCAAAAGCCTTACAGGGAAAAGGCCGGGGTGATTTTTATTAACCCCTATCTATTGAGAATAGACCCCGCTCACCTCTTGAGGCTGCTGAGGGAGCAACCAGAAGTGGATCTGTGGGGGAGAACATTGTAAACTTGCCAGTCACCCGCTGGCGGTGGGGAAACGGCATACCCGCCGCAACCGGGAAACTAAAGATAAAGAAAGTCAGCCTAGCTGACTGCCGAGGTGGCTACACAATCAGCTATTCCCCCAGAGATTCAAGTAGTGACTGTGGCCGACCGGGAAGCGCGAACTTCTTTGCCGCCGGTTTTAGTTCAAGTGATATGCGCACTCGAAGAACACCCACCAACTCTGGCATAACCTATCAGGTGGTTATTGTTGACCACTTTACCTGTCAGCGCCTTCGATGAGGCTGTTCGATGCGTGGGTTGGCACAGTTATCGCGCTCCTGATTGAACGCTATCATTACGCACTCAAAAGCGGCTGTCGGCTGGAACAACTGCAACTAGAAACAGCAGACCGTATAGAGAGGGCAATAGCAACTTACAGTATTGTGGCTTGGCGTTTATTATGGCTGACCTGTGAAGCACGTCGCAACCCTGATGCGCCTTGCGATACGATTCTTGAAGCCCACGAGTGGCAGGCCCTTTATTGCACTCTTCACAAGACGCGGATTCCTCCAGACACTCCACCATTACTATCCGACGCTGTGGGCGAGCATTGCCCAACTGGGTGGTTTTTTGGGCCGCAAGCATGATCGAGAGCCGGGGGTGAAGACAATTTGCTGTGGGTGGCGGCGACTGCAAGACATCGCTGCCACCTGGTTACTACTGCATCCCAATTCCCCAGAGTCGGTCGATTCTCCGACTTGTGGGTAATGATCAGCCTTTTGTGGGAGAGGGGGCTGGGGGGGTGAGGGGCGTTCGCGAAGTGCCGGCAATCAACCGGACGCGATATAAAAGGCAGCCGATAAAAAATATTATAAATCACTGACTCAAACAAAACTTCGCAGAGAGTGCTGAGAATGCCACCAGCGCCGGCAGCGAGATAAATTGTAAAGTTCCGAAACCTTTCTACAATTTCTCACCCACAACTTCTATCTCCTCCCACTCCACTGGCATCTCGCCTGTTAGCAAATGCTGGCAGCGCTTCACGTAGAAGGTAGCTGCTCTGTCGGCGCTATTAATTTGTAAAATCTCCTTAAATATTTCCAAAGCTGTAGAGAAGTTTCTCTCGTGATACAGTAAAATGCCTAGCTCAAACAGGCTGCGTGTTTGGTGCTTTAGTTCCAAGATAAGGGGGGGGTCGGCGTCGAAAACTTCAAAGACTGCAACAGATTCTTTTTTGCCTTTTACTTTAATTTTTCCTAAAAATCTGTACCTGTATTGGGTGAGGTCGTCTAGACTGATTAAGGTCTGCCCGCTGAGGGCGATGCCGGCACCGTAGAGCTTCGTTAACCCTTCCAGGCGCGACGCCAGATTGACGGCATCGGAAATCACGGTGGTTTGCATTCGCTCTTCTTCTCCCACGGTGCCCAGCATTAAACTGCCGGTGTGCAACCCAATGCCGATGGCGATCAGAGGGTAGCCACTGTTCTGCCGGTGCTGGTTGTAAACCGACACCTGTTTTTGCATTTCGATGGCGGCTCTCACAGCGTCTTCCGCTGTTTCGGGAAACAGCGCCATGATGGCGTCACCGATGTATTTATCAATAAAGCCGCTGTGGGTGCGAATCACCGGGCTCACCCGGCTCAAATAGGAGTTGATAAAATTAAAGTTTTCTTCCGGCGTCATCCCTTCTGACAGTGCCGTAAACGACCGAATGTCGGAAAAGAGAACGGTCATCTCTTTCTGCACTTGGTCGCCGATTTTGACATCCAAAATGCTTTCTCTGTTGAGGAAGCGCAGGAAATTGTGCGGCACGAAGCGCCCGTATGCCAGGTTTATTTTCGACAGCTGGATGTGGGTTTTTATCCGGGCGATTAGTTCGTCTTTCGAGATGGGTTTGGTCAGGTAATCGTTGGCACCGGCTCGGAATCCCTCCACCAAATCTGACACTTGATTTTTGGCGGTGAGCAGCACCACCGGCAGTTCTGAGGCGGGAAACATCTGGCGGATTTGCCGGCAGGCTTCATAGCCGGTCATGCCCGGCATCATCACATCGAGCAAGACGAGATCCGGCTGGAAACCCTGCTGTATTATTTCCAGCGCCTCCCGCCCGCTGGAGGCGCGGGCGGTGGCGTACTTGTGCAGGGAAAGATAGTTGACCAGCACCTGAAGATTCACCGGCTCGTCATCCACTATCAGAATTTTGAACTGCCCGCTAGAAGCCGTTAAAATTTCGGTGCCGCTGAAAGGGGCTGGGGAACTGACTGCAGAATAAACGGTTCCTTCTTCCTTCTTGCTTGTTGCTTCTTGCGTCTTCTTTCCCTCTGCCACCGGCAGGGTGAAAGTAAACCGCGAACCTCGCCCCACTGCTGACTCCACCCAAATTTCACCGCCGTGCAGCTCCACTAGCTTTTTGCTAATGGCTAGCCCCAAGCCGGTGCCCCCGTACTGGCGTGCGGTGGAGCCGTCCGCTTGTTCAAACGATTCAAAAATTCGGTCTAATTTGTCAGCGGGGATGCCGGTGCCGGTGTCGGAAACGGCGATCGCTAGATAAGAGGGGGTGAGAGGGGGACACGGGGAGGGGCCGAGGGATTTTTGAGTCTGCCGGTCGCACCCGCACACTCGCAGGCGCGGACAGGTCTCTAATACCTCAGCTGACACTTCTATAATGCCGGCATCACTAAACTTAATGGCATTCCCGACGAGGTTGTGCATAATCTGCTGCACCCGATTTTCATCGGCATGTGCCGGCGGCAAATCGGGGCTGATGCTGTTGACGAGCTGCAAAGGTTTATTGCGGGCGAGGGGCCGGCTGAGCCCCAGAACGACATCAGCAATTTCTCGCACGCCCACCGGCATCTTTTGCAGTTGGAGATTGTGGTGTTTGAGTTTGGCAAAATCCAGGATGTCGCTGACGAGAGAGGCCAATCTCTTGCCGCTGGAGACAATCATCGCCAGGTTGGAAAGTGTCTTTTCTGGGAGGGAGCCGGTAGCGCCATCCATGAGAGACTCGGCAATGCCAATAATGCCGTTGAGCGGGGTGCGCAGTTCGTGGGAGGTGTTGGCGAGAAATTCGTCTTTGAGCTTGTCGAGCTGTTCTAGGGCGGCATTTTTCGCTTCCAGCTCCGAGGTGAAGCGAAGCCGCTCCGCTTCCGCCTGTTTGCGGGGCGTGATGTCTTGAAAGACGACGATGCCATAGGCAACGCTGCCCTTTTCATCAAAGATTGGGGTTGCCCAAGCCTCTAGGGGGATAATTTTGTCTCCTTGCCGGAGTTCCATATCTTCAACGAGCGCACTTTCGCCCTTCAGCGCTCGCACCACCGGCAACTGTTCTTCGGGGTACAGCCGGTCGGTTCCCGTCATATAGACTTGATAAATCTCTGCCAGTTGCGCCGGCTGATCGTCAGGCAGGACACTGTTGCCCAGCAACTGCTGCGCGGCGCGATTGGCGTAGTGGGGCTTGCCGGTGGCATCCGCCACGAACACGCCCACCGGCATCGCTTCCAGGAATTGGGCCAGCCTCCTCTCACTGTCGCGCACCGCCTCCAGGGCCTTGTTGTGCAGCTGGGCTTCCACCACATCGGAGTGCTCGGCGGTCATTTCCAGCAGGATTTCCAGGTCAGTCTTTTCCTGCTTTAACTGTTCCACTTCCCGGCGCAGCCTTTCTATCTCCAGCAATAGCTGTTCTGTTGACGGTTGTTCTTCCTGCATCGCCCGTTGGTTGTGCGCCTTGACAAAAGTACCGCGCTCTCCTAGACTCTATCCAGCATATAGCGTTTCTCAGATTAGTGTGCTGCGGAGAAACTCGGTAGGGGCGGTCGTGCCGCACCGCCCCTGCGAAATCGGGGTTATGGGCCATAGTACATCAAACTGAGAACCGCTATATACTTTCTAAGAAGTTTTATTGTAATGGCACCGGCAATCGGGCATCAGCCGCTACAGAGGCTTGAGCGAGTCCGCTGTCACCAGACGGTCGCGTCCCAGGGCCTTAGCCCGGTAGAGCGCCGCATCAGCGGCTCGGATCAGGGCGGCGCTGCTTTGGCCGTGATCCGGAAAGCAAGCCACCCCCAGAGAGATGGTAATCCCGCCCAGAGGCTGGCGGTAATGCTCTAAATTTAGCAGCTTGACGGCTTGGCGCACTTGCTCGGCTCTGGCTGCGGTTTCTTTTAAGGAAGTGGCCGGCACGATCAGCACCAGCTCCTCGCCTCCGTAGCGACAGGCAATATCTGAGCTGCTTTGATGCGCTTGCAAAAGCCGGCCCATTTCTCGGAGAACGGCATCGCCTGCCAGATGGCCAAACGTGTCGTTGAAGCGCTTGAAATGATCAATGTCGAGCAGAATCAGCCCCAGGGGCTGGCAGAGGCGCTGGGCGTGGCGCAGCTCCCGCCGCAGGAACTGATCCATGTAGCGGCGGTTAAAAAGACCGGTGAGCGGGTCGCGAATATTCTGGCTGTGCAGCACCTGTTCGACGGTATCGGCGTGCGCTATTGTAGTTTCCAGCAAGATTTCCAGATCGGCCTTTTCTGTAGCTGCCTTTGCCAAAAGCGACTGAACTTCTGCTAGCTTGGCCTGCTGAGTGGCTGACTCGCAGTGGCGCAGCGCAATCGCCGCCGCCACTTCGGCTTGCAGCTGCTTGTTCGACTCGTACAGCTGGCGGACAGCAGCACCGGTATCTGCAGTCGCAGTTTCCAGCAAGATTTGCAAGTCTGCCTTTTCCCGCTGCAACTGTTCCACTTCCCGCCGCAGGCTTTCTATCTCCTGCAATAGCTGTTGTGTTGACGGTTTTTTTTGCTGCATCATATTGGCATTTGCCCCTTACAAAACCCCATGTGCGTGTTTGTCCGGTGCGGCCCACACATCTTCTCCGAGTTCTATGCAGTTGGACATAATTAAGCGTAACACGCTCCCCATAAAAGTCCCCCACCAGAAACTTGGTTTCTTAGAGAAACCAGGTTTCTTGATGTTGCGTTTATTTCGGGCCGGCTTTCCTTATTCTAATTCCAGCTGCAAAGAAGGCATCAGGCGCTGCAAGTTTTTCAGGGACTTCCCCTGCCAGGGGATATTCTTAGACCCCCGCACCACCAGATTAATCTTCCCGTTCTGGCGCACCTTGATCACAAACTTCGACAGGACGTTGATCCCGGAACTGTTGAGAAAATCTAGCTCCTGCAGGTTCAGCGCTAGCTGGGGGGGCTGTTTGTCGATCGCATCGCTGAGCAACTGCACGAGCGGCGCATACTCGTCCATCCCGCTCAGCCGGAGTGACCCCTGGCAGGTGACGGTGGCTGTCTCCGGCTCGTACCAGATGCTGTAATCTTCGGTCTTGATCTCCATCGTTAACCTTGGCTCCTCAGATGGGCTGTCCCTGGCCATTTAGGCGTTCAGCTGCACCATTGTGGTAACAGTGATGACTTCGGGGTCTTTTTCGACCGTCTCGAACTTCCACCCTATTTTAGCCATATAATCATTGATCATGGTCAGATAGCCTAACATAGAAGCGGAGCTGGTTTCGTCTGCAGCATTTTTTTCGAGCTGGCGGATATACAGCTCTTGCGGGTCGGAAGCCGTCAGCTCCTGGATGAATGCCTGAAACTTATCGACGGATTGGGGAGAGACGGTGTTGGTGGTGACAAACACAATCCTCTCCGGACTCAAGTGGAGTTGAATGCTGATCGGGCGCAGCGATGTTTCGTCGCTAAACTTCATGGCATTCTCTAGCAGCTCATTGGCGATGAAGCTGACAGCGCTCTTGATTTCCGCTTGCCTTTCGGTCGCACTGGAATCGTCTGGATCTCCCGGAAAGAATGCCGTCAAGTAGTCGGCCAGAAAATCTGCCGACAGCCCATTGTTTCGCCAGCGCTGCTTGAGCGGTATCGAACTTGGCGAAAATCCAATAATCAAGTATTCCTGGGTGACAGGCAGGTCGCTATCAAAGTCTCCGAATATCTGGGTCATCTGGCTTTCCACTGTAAAAAATTGTAAAGGGATAAGAGGGAAATTAAAAGGGTAAAAAATCCAGTATATATTGATCGGCTTGTTCAGGATCTTTAGCCATCGGCGCTCTCCCTTGCTACTTCTGTTTTAACACCACCAAAGTGATGTCGTCGAAAACTTTTTGCTCCCCGATGTGCCGGCGCAGGTCGTCAATCACCGCCTGCTTGATTTCCGACGCACAAAGGTGCCAGTTGCGGCTGACAACCTCAATGAGCAGGTCTAGCCCGTAACGCACCCCGTCCAGATTTTCTGCTTCGGTAATCCCGTCGGTATAGAGTAACGCCACGTCTCCCGGGTTTAACTGCACCTCTGTGTGGGCGATGAAATCGGCAATGTCTGCTTCTAGCCCGATGGGGAAGCCTAAATCCACTGTATCAATCCGCTCGACAAAACCGCCGGCACGCACGACAATCATCTCTTCGTGCTGTCCGCTCAACCGCAGCGTTCCCTCACTGTAGTCCAGCAAGGCGAGGCTGAGGTTTTTATCGGAATTCATCCGCTGCACATTATTATAAATTGTCCGGTTAACGGCGTCCAATACTTTTCTGGGGTCGGTTTCGTTAACCTCCATCAGGGTGCGCACTGCGGTTTGCACCATAATCATCAGCACCCCGCTTTCTAAGCCGTGCCCCGTAACATCCCCGATCCCAATTTTAACTCGCCCGTCGTGCTGCAGCACGTCGTAGTAGTCGCCGCCCACCTCGTCGGCGGGCTCCATAAAGCCGGCAATGTCCAGATCCGGAATCTCGCGGAGTTCTTCTTCTTTGGGCAAAATCATCTGCTGCAACCGGCGCGTGATGTCCAGCTCCGCCGCCATCCGCATGTTCTCAGCTTTCAGCCGGTCGTTGAGCAGCGTGATTTCCCGGTAGGCGTCGGCGAGTTGGGCGGTGCGCTCCTCTACTTTTTGCTCCAGGGTGCGGTAGAGGAGGGCGTTTTCAATGGAAATCGCGGCTTGGGAAGACAGAATTCTCACCACTTCCAGTCGGGCGGGGGTGAAGGCACCGGCAGTCAGGTTATTTTCCAGGTACAGGATGCCGGTCAGTTGCCCTCGGTCGAGGATGGGGGCGCACAGCACGGATTTGGGCTGGTTGGCGATAAGATAAGAGTCTGTGGTGAAAATTCCCTCGCGTGCCGCGTCATTTAAGACCACATTTTCCTGCGTGCGGGCGACATAATTGACGATCGCTTCTGGCAGATTCGTACAGCTGCCCAGCGGCGTCGATTGCAAAACGCGCACTTCCCCATCCACTTCCCCTTCCGCTTCTATCAAAAGCTGCCCGTTTTGTGATCTAATCAGGAAACCTTTTTGAGCGCCGGCATTCTCGATGGCGAGCTCCAGCAATTTGGCCAGCAGCTTCTCCAGCACGATCTCCCCAGAAATGGCTTGCGCCGCTTTCATGACCGTCGATAAATCCAGCGCCCTCCCACTGCGCCCCGTTGAGGTAATCGTCGTCGGGATAGGGGCGTCTTGCATGCCAACCGCCGGCTTTCTGCCGAGCAAGTTGGGGTACACTTGTTCCAAATCCCCCACTTTGCGGACAGCACCCCACAGCTGGTAGCCATAGTGCGCCTTCCTCAGGTAGATTTGGGCGAACTCCGGTTTCCCTTTCCCCAGCCAGAACTTCGCCGACAGTTCATTGGCTAAGGCTTCATTGTGGATAAATTCATTTTCGCGAGCCGACAGAATGGCGCGGTCGTACAAGTCCATCGCCTCTTCCCCTCTCCCCGAAATGCGGGCCATTTCTGCCGCCACCAGCAGATATTTGTGCGCAAAATTATCCGGGCTGCTCTCCGCCCAAATCTTCATCCGCTTTTGATGCGATTCTAATTTCTCCCAGTATTCCTTTTGCCGCTCTGCAGGGGCGTCTGGATAAAGGCCGGCCAGGATGAGCGAGGAGTGAAAAATATATTCCGAGCTTTGGAAATGCCCTAAAACAAACGAGATGTATTTTTCTGCTTCTAAAGAATGTTTGAGAGCCTCATCTAGCTGGCCGTAAAGATACAGGATCTGGGATTTAAAAATATTGTACGTGCACAGCCACGCAAAACTGTTGTGCGACCGGCAGCTCTCCAAAAACTCTGTATCGCTCAGCTCTTCAATCCGGAAGTCAAATTTTCCCTCCGTCCTGCCGGTTAAATTCCACAGGGCGATTTGAAAGCCCAGCATGCCGTCCGTGGCCCACTGGTTTTTGGTCTTTTCGCTGAACTGCAAGAATTTGGGCGCAGTCGCCGCCAGATACTCCAGATTTTTCCCTTGATAGAAGAGGTAGCGCAACTGGTGTTCCAGGGCGTATCCTGAGTGCCGCAACTCTCCAACTTCTAACCCGGCGTGATAGGAGTCATTGAAAATCGCCTCCGCGTATTTGATATGCTTGACCCAGTGATTCAAGTGACCGGCAAACACCAAACACGCGCTGCACTTCTGGGTAAAGTCGCGGAATTTTTCGCTCACCTTCACCGCCAGCTGGCCAAATTCATAACCGGCTCGATAATCCCCTAAAATAGATCCCAGGACAATCCCGTAAGTGACAAACCCCTTGGCTGACTCCCCTATATTGCCGTATTGCAGGGAAATATTTGCTGCTTTGGAGACGATAACCGGGTAGAGCTCTTGTTTTGCAAAATAGGCCGGCGGGTCGGTATTGGTTAATAACTGTACCGCCAGCTTCTTTTCGGGAATAGCGATTTCAGGCGAGTCGATGAGGGAAGCAATTTCTCTCCACCCTAAGTTTTCTTTGCCCAGGGCGATTTCGGCGGCGAGCGCCTCCTGCAAATTGGTTTCCGGCAAGTCAACGCCTAACAGCGCCAGCGCCTTTCGCCCGGTTTCAATCGCTTCTTCGTATCGGGCGCTCAGGGTGTACTGAACGAGCAGCAGGTTGTAAATCTCCGCTTTCTCCAGGTCCGACTTGAGGTTTTGCAAAATCAGCTCGATTAAGGCTTCGGACTCCTGGAAATTCCCGTTTAAATATTCTACCTCTGCCAGCTCTCTGCAGGAGGCCAAAGCCAGCTGGTAATCCTCGGCCCAAAAATCCCCGCGCAAACAAGCGATGCCGGCTTTCAAATATTCCAGGGAGGCGGCGTAAGCCGTGGCGTCTTTGGCTCTTTTACCTGCTTCTAAATTCAAGCGGGCGAGTTCCACTCTTTCAGCGCGATCTTCTATCAAGTCTTGGCCCAAGTTCAGGTGATCGGCGACTTCAAAGATTCTCGCCCCCAGCTCACTTCTGGGGATGTTCTGCAGCAGCAGCAGCCCAATTTTGAGGTGAACTGCCCGTTTGGCATCCTCGTCAATTAGGGCGTAGGCCGCTTGCTGCACGCGGTCGTGCAGGAATTTATAATGGAGTACAGTCAGGGGCGAGTTAATCGGGTCTGCGCCTTGGGTGACTGAGAGTTCGGAAAGAGGGACAACCGGCCCTTCTTGAATGGCCGGCGCGATGTCTTGAAAGGTTTCCGCCGGCGTTTTTTCGTGTATAATAGAAAGGGTGCGCAAATCAAAATGATTGCCGGCGCAAGCGGCTAAGCGCAAAACTTGCTGGGTGGCTTCTGGCAGTTTTTTCAACTTGCCCACCATCAACTCTACCACATTGTCGGTAATGCCGGTGGCCTCGATTTGAGCGACATCCCACCGCCACTCTCTCGAACCGGCATCCCGCACGAGCAGTTTTTCCTGCGCCAGCGTCTTGAGGAACTGATTGACAAAGAAGGGGTTGCCTTGGGTTTTGCCCTGCACAAGTTTGGCCAGGGGTTTGACGGTTTCCAAGTCGCTGCGCAAACTTTCGGCAATCAGTTGGGATATCTGTTTGGCGCTCAATGGCGCTAGGGAAATCTCGCTCACCGGCACTCCTTCTTCCCGCAACCTCTCGATGGTGGTGGCTGTCGGGTGTGTCGGGCTGACTTCGTTGTCGCGATAGGCTCCTATCAGCAACAGATAGCCGAGCTCTTCATCCCTCATCATCAATTCAATGAGTTTGAGGGTGGCGGAATCCGCCCACTGCAAATCGTCCAGGAAGATCGCTAGGGGGTGCTCTTTTTGGCAAAAGACGCGGATGAAGTTTTGAAAGACGAGATTGAAGCGGTTTTGCGATTCCGCCGGCCCTAATTCTGGGACAGCCGGCTGCCGCCCAACAATCAGTTCCACTTCCGGAATAACGTCAATAATAATTGACCCGTTTTGGCCAAAGGCAGCCAGGAGTTTGTCTTTCCACCGGCTCAATTCAGCTTCGCTTTCCGTGAGCAGTTGCCGGATTAAGGCAGAAAAGGCGCTGACGACAGCCGAGTAGGGGATATTCCGCTGGTACTGGTCAAATTTGCCGGCGATAAAATAGCCGCGCTGTTGGGTAATCGGTTTGTATATTTCCTGCACGAGGGCTGATTTGCCGATGCCGGAATAGCCCGACACCAGCATCATCTCGGAGGTTCCCAAGCTCACCCGGTCGAATGCTGCCAGTAAGGTTTCAATTTCGCGCTCTCTGCCGTACAGTTTTTGCGGGATTTGCAGTTTGTCGGAACTGTCGTGCCGGCCTAGCGGGAACTCTGAAATGCTGCCGTTTTCCTGCAGCTGTGACAGGCACTCCTCTAAATCGGCTTTAATCCCCCAACCGCTCTGGTATCGCTCCTCTGCAGTTTTCGCTAGCAATTTCATTATAATGTCTGAAACGGCTTTGGGAATTTCTGGGTGCGGAGACGCGATTTGCCGCTCAACAAGATGGGGCGGCACCGGCATCTTGGCAATGTGGCAGTGCACCAGCTCCATTGCGTCGGTGGTGGGAAATGGCAGCGTGCCGGTGAGCACCTCGTAAAAGGTTGCGCCGAGGGAGTAAAAATCCGTGCGGTAATCCAGACAGCGGTTCATCCTGCCGGTCTGTTCCGGCGAGATGTAGGCGAGGGTGCCTTCCAGCACATTGGGATTGCGAAACGCCGGATTTTCTGTGCTCAGATCCGTGGAAATGCCAAAATCGATGATTTTGACTTCGCCGGTGTCTCGGTTGAGCACGATATTGGACGGGTTGATGTCCTTGTGGACGATATTGGCGGCGTGAATTTGGCCCATATTTTCAGCTGTCTTGATGGCAATCGCCAAAAACTCTGGCAATTCAAACCTTTGGCGCTCCATCCATTTTCTTATGGATTCGCCGCCAAAATCCTCCAGCACCATGACTAGATTGTTTTCGGGCTTGACCAAGCTGTAGGCTCGGACAGCGCCAGATATCTTCAGCCGCCGGGTGATTTCATATTCTAATTTATATCGGGTGAGCTCAGCCGGTGTGGGATAGTCTTCTTTGAGAATTTTCAGGATAACGGGGAGACAGTCCTTTAAGCGGATTGCTCGATAGACGAGGGAGTTGACACTTTCATAGATTTGGGCGAGAGTCTGGTAGCCAGGAATAGCGAGCATTTGGATGCAAGGATTTTGGTGGATGCAAGGATTTTGGATGGGGAACCTGGGATGGGGGATTGGTTGGAGTGCGACCGCCAACCTAACCCCTGACCCCTGACCCCTAACTCCTAAACCCTAACATTATTTTATTCGGTTTTCTCTATTAAAGCACAACTCTTGCGCCGGCACAAGTTTTTTACAGGTTTTTTATATTTGCCAGTAGTGTGACGCGCTTGCAGTACGGCACCCCTGAACTCTGGGTTTGGAAGGGGATTCAGGGGGGGGGACATCTTGGCGAACCGGAACCCCACCCCCCAACCCCCTCCCCGCATGCGGGGAGGGGGAGAAAGAACCCGGTTTCTGGCGGACGGGGGGCTGAGAAACCGGGTTTCTGATTAAAGGGTTCGGGTGAGATGCAAAACTTGTCGCAGAAACCCGGTTTCTGGGTTTCGGCGTGGGGGGCTGAGAAACCGGGTTTCTGATTAATGGTTCGGGTGAGATGCAAAATTTGTCGCAGAAACCCGGTTTCTGGGTTTCGGCGTGGGGGGT
>JAHHHT010000056.1 GCA_019359235.1 Oscillatoria princeps RMCB-10 | reverse complement strand
GTAGGGTGGGGTGGGAGGGGTGCCGGTTGGACTATTTCCGGTAGAAGGCATTTTCGGATAACTGGAAATAAAGGGGAGGGTTTGGGGATTTGGGGGTTGGGGTTGGGGTTTTTGGGGGAGTCGCTTTCGGCTAGGGGTTAGGTGGGGGGGGTGGGGTGGGAGGGGTGCCGGTTGGACTATTTCCGGTAGAAGGCATGGGTGCAAAACCCGCCTAAACCTGTGTTTTGTGAAAGCTTGCCTTTTGGATAATATCAAATCTTAGGGTATGTCCCCGGCGGGTGACTGCCTAAGTCCTGAAACAGCCTGAAAAGCTCTTTCCCCACCCTCAAGTGCAAACCCCTATAGCTGCAATACCGGAATACCCTTCCCCTACCAGCCTTCAAAAACCAGTGACACAGATCACCCGCACCCAGTAAGCCGCATCACGCACTCAAACCCCTGACAATCACCACACAACAGAGATGGCGGTCACAGCTGGCACCCCTGCAGAGTATTTATGCTTAAGTCAGATGGATAAGCTACATTTCAAGGAGATTCCCCCATGACTCAGGGATTGCTTTCCGACTTGAAAAAGTCTTTAATGGAAAGGTCTAAATTCCATGCCGGTTATCCCTTTAACCTGAATTACGATTACAGTGAATTACTCCCTTTTTTTGCATTCAGTATCAACAACTTGGGTGCCCCTTTCATTCCATCAAATTACCAAATAGACAGCCGGCATCTAGAGCGGGAAACCCTGGCATTTTTTGCGAAACTCTACCAGGCAAAAGACTGGTGGGGTTACGTCACAACCGGCGGTACAGAGGGCAATTTATATGGCTTGCTCTTAGGGCGCGAAACCTATCCCGATGGCATCCTCTACGCCACTGCTGACTCCCATTACTCCATAAATAAAGCGGCTCGTTTCTTTAAAATACCTCACACCACTGTGCAATCTCAAACCAATGGGGAAATGGACTGTGAGGATTTGCGATCGAAGTTAAATCCTAACTATCCCGCCATCATCAACCTGAATATCGGCACCACCTTCAAAGGCGCTGTTGACAATATCGACCGGATTCTAGAAGCTTTAGCAGCCAAAAGTATCAAAGACTCCCACATCCACTGTGATGGGGCGATGGGAGGAATGCTACTCCCTTACCTCGCTCCTGAATGGGTCAACTTTAACCAACCTATTGACAGCCTTGCTATTTCCGGTCACAAATTCATTGGCTGCCCTTTTCCTTGCGGAATCGTCCTAACCTACAAAGAACTAGCAGACAAATTAGCTAGCCACATTGAATACATCGGCTCCAAAGACGCAACTATCGGCGGCTCCCGAAACGGACACGCACCCCTGTTTCTATGGTATGCAATCCAAAAGCGCAAACATCTATTTGAGACAGAAGTGCGAGAGTGCGTTAGCAAAGCAGCTTACCTTCACCGCCAGCTGGAAAAAGCCGGTTTGTCTTGCTCTCTCAACCCCTATTCCACTACAGTAGTCTTTCCCAAACCTCAAGAAGCCACTGTTCAAAAATGGCAATTGGCTACTCTAGGGAATTTAGCTCACGTCGTGGTTATGCAGAATCACAGCTACGAGTTGCTAGATCGCCTGATTGCTGATATTCTGGAGATGGGGTAGCTACGGGGGGAATTCCCGTACCTCTTAATAATGAACCGCCAAGACGCCAAGGACGCCAAGAAGGAAGAGGAAAGAGGAAGAGGGATGGAAAAATTAATCTGGGTAATTGACGGGAGATGATGTAAGGGGGGTGGGAGTCAGCCAATGTGGCGCGTTGCTCTTCAAGGAGAGCGCCAACAGAATTATGATATTATCTCTTATCTGTCTGGCTGTATCACCTAACTTGAAAAATGGCTCTAATAATCGCCGGCGAACGCAGCGGTGCTGGCAAAACGACAATCACCCTCTCCCTGCTTGCGGCGTTGAAACGTCAGGGTCTAAATGTTCAATCTTTTAAAGTTGGTCCCGATTATATCGACCCGATGTTTCACCACTATGTCACTGGTCGCCCCTGTCGCAATTTAGACCCGGTTCTCACTTCTGAAACATACGTCCAGCAATGTTTCGCCCGCCACACTTCCGACGCCGAATATGCTATAGTCGAAGGGGTGATGGGCTTGTTTGATGGCACACCCCCCCCTAGCCTCCCCGTTAACGGGGAAAGACAGGACTGGGGGAGTACCGCTCATATCGCCCGCTTGCTGGATTTGCCGGTGCTGCTGGTTATCGATTGCAGCCGGCTTTCCGGTTCTGTGGCGGCGATCGCACACGGCTACCGCTCTTTTGACCCCCGCATTAAAATTGCCGGTGCAATTCTTAATCGGGTTGGCAGCGACCGGCACCTGGAACTCCTTCAAGACGCCCTCCAACCCCTGCAATTGCCGGTACTCGGCGTGCTGCGCCGGCACGATGACATCACCATCCCCGACCGGCATCTCGGCTTGGTGCCGGTGGCGGAAATGAGAAATTTAAATGAAATCATTGACAAATTAGCTCAAATAGGGTATAATTTCTTTGACTGGGAGCGGTTGCTGCCACTGCTGAAAATTGACGAAAAAACCGCAGAACTGCAAGGATACACCCAGACAGACACTCATCTGCGTTTATCTGCGTCCATCTGCGGTTCAAAAACTAAAATCCCGATCGCAGTAGCCCGCGACTCCGCCTTCAGTTTCTATTACCAAGACAACCTCGACTTGCTGCAACAGCTGGGGGCAGAACTGGTATTCTGGAGCCCGCTCACAGACACCGGCATCCCTGAAGGCGTTTGCGGACTTTATTTTGGCGGCGGCTTTCCAGAAGTCTTCGCCCGGGAGTTGAGCGCCAATCAAAGCGCCCGCGAAACAATTCGCACTGCTATTCAATCGGGAATGCCGGCAGTTGCCGAGTGCGGCGGTTTGATGTATTTGTGTCAACAGATAGTTGATTTTGACAGCCATTCATGGGCAATGGTGGGAGTGCTGCCGGTAAATGCTATTATGGACAAACGCCTGACCCTGGGATACCGGCACGCCACCGCCCTGCAAGACAGCCCCCTGCTGAGTGCCGGTGAGACAGTTTGCGGGCACGAGTTTCACCGCTCGCAGCTGTGTGCTACACCCACCGCCCCACTTTACCAAACCCGGCGCTACAGCCAGAAGGTGCCGGTGCAGCCAGAATTTGAAGGGTGGCGTACCCACCGGCTGCACGCCTCCTACATCCACCTCCACTGGGGTGCTCGCCCAGAAATGCCGGCCAGGTTTTTGCAGCACTGCGCTCATTTCAGGGGTTAGAGATTAGGGGTTAGGGGTTAGGTTTTTGGAGAGAAGTTGATAATTAACCCAATGCGATGATGCCCAATGCGATGATGCCCCATCCCCCATGCCCCATGCCCCATGCCCCATGCCACATGTTCATAACATGATACCATAAAGTAGAACTTTATTTACGGGTGTCCTGTGGCTGCAGTATCCGTGCAATTTATCGATGGACTGGACGAGGAAATTAGCGAGATTAGCCTGCGCAAGCGCCGCAATTCTTCGACAAAAATTGTGATTTTGATTTTTGAGCGCCTTCAAGCGATGGAGAAAGGGCGCAGCTTTACAAATCGAATCGATACTCTCTATTTTCGCGACGAAGAAGGGGAAATTCAAGTCACTCCCAGTGGCATTAAGTTTTTCTTTGCTGATGACGACGACTTCTCCAAAGCTGAGTGTTCCTTTGAAGTCAACTCCGAACCAGCTTTTGAGCGGGTGATGCGGTTCTTTAACCGCTACGCCGAGGCAAATGGTTTTGAGTTTCAACCCTCAGCTAATCCCTAATCGCTCTGAGAACATTGCTCTTGAGTAGAAAGCGCTTTCGCTCTCATCAGCTTCAGGCGTTAAGAAACCCGGTAACTTCTGCGCTTACCGGGTTTCTCAGCAGAAGCACCTGTACCTGGGAATGAATTTATTGGCCCACCCTCCCATCAATCTGCCGTTTCGGGCAATGCAGCCAGACGTGACATTATCTGGATGCCGTGCCACCGCCAGCCCCCTGGTTGAGAGCCAAGCGCTGTGCTAACTTTAATTGCAAGCGCTCGAAATTCTTATCTGCAACAATCTTAATCAAAAAATAACACGCCCTTTACAGAAACTTCACATTAGCCAAAACCCAGACTCCATAACGGTTACGCACGCTATGCCAGACGGGGGCACCCTTTGGTTGAGCCAAAACACAGGTTGACAGTGATTCACATCACCCAACAATCTGTAGAATGTTGAGTAGTGTGGGTATATGCATTGAACCAGAACGCACTCCCATTGGAATTGGCCTGAACTGCATATTTCCTGCCCACTGTCGGAGCAGACAGAGCGGAAAAGCGACTGGAGCAATGCATTCCTACTCTCTCTCCTTCTTTTTTTGAGAGGAATCTCCCTATGCAGCTCCTAGGCAAAACTGCCACCGCTCTCGCCGCAGCCCTGACTGCTAGCCTCAGCATCACCGGCGCGCCGGCTTTTGGCTTCACCATCACCCAAAACAGCAACGGTTCCGACTTGCTCAACTCTCTGCTCGGCACCACTACTGGACTGAGCAACTTCTCTGTCACCACCACCGGCAATGCTGGTGCCTTTGGGCTTTTCAATGGCGATCCCTTCGGCTTGGGGTCAGGCGTCGCCCTCAGTACAGGGTACGCCACCGATCTGCTCGGACCGAATAATACTGGAAGCAAAAGCGGTTCTTTTGGAACTCCAGGGGACACTCCCGGCTCCTACGATCTGGCTCAGCTTAACATCAGCTTTGACGCCGACAGCACTGCAGACAAGGTGTTCTTCCAGTATGTCTTCGGGTCGGAAGAGTTCAAAGAGTGGGGAGGTTCCTCATTCAACGACTCTTTTGAGCTGCTGCTCAACGGCACTAACCTGGCCAAGTTGAGCGACGGGCAGACAGTCACCATCAACCACCTCGTGCCCAACCCCAGCGGTCCCTATCACCCCGACTTCACCGACAATACCGGCGGCATTGCCACCAATGACACTCAATTAGATGGCTTCACCAAGGTGCTGGCCTTTGAGGGGCTGCTCAATAAAAACGCCCAGAACACTCTTAGCATCAAGATTAAGGATCAGGGCGATAGCGCCTGGGATTCGGGCGTGTTCATTAAAGGTGGCTCTCTGGGAACGGTAGCGCCCCCCAGTAAGGTTCCTGAACCGGGCGTCGTCTTTGGCTTGCTCGCCGCCGGCAGTATGGGTTTCCTGAGCGGTCGCAAAAAGCAAAAAGCACTGAATTCTTAGGCTCTTCTGGCGGGGGGCTCTCTGATTTTTACACCCCCCCTTGAAATCCTGACAGCTGTGTCTTCTGCGGGAAGGCACAGCAATTTTTTTGAGCGCCATGCCTCTGCTGGGCCTTCGACCGCATTGGGGTGCGTTATTAACGCTACATACTAGCGCATTTGGGCAGCCCGGGGCGCTCTCAGGGATGCCGGTGAGGCGCTCTCCCCATCTCCCCTGCTTTCTTACTGGAATGCTTTTTTGCCAAAGTGTAACGATTTCCAGGACTTTTTTGAGGCTTCGCTCTATGTCCCACCCTGGGGGCTTAACAATTTTTTACGAAAGGTATATAATGTTGAGCAGCTTCGATTCCTGATTTCAGCCCGCCCCACGCCTCTATCTTAAAAGGCCAGCGGGCCCATCAATGGCCATCCCTGTAAAAACCTGGAGGCTGTCGGTGGTGCTGGAAGTCACGGGTTGCTCTTGAGCAAGCTTCTGCCCGGAGGCATCAGTCCCGGGCTAGTGGAGCGAGCCAGGAAAAAGCTGAGGGACTGACAGAAATAAAATTTTGTCTCGTTCCCGGCTTGACTGACCTTTCCTTCTTTCATTAATTTCCAGTGGGAGAAGGATGTTTTTGCAATATGGGTGTTTCAACAAAGGGTGCTTTCATCATGGTAACAGTCATTTTTTCCAGTGTCTTAATCCTTTACATGAGCGCAGTCGTTGCCGGAAATTGGGGCGATATCGGCAGTGATTGATTGAGAGATATCGGAACCTGTGACCTCTGAAGTGCGCGTCGGAAGGCCCGCTTTCTATCCTTCAGAGAGAAGACTTCACTGCCCATGAAAGCCTCCCTCTTTTTCAAAAATTCTCAGCGGGGGAGGCACAACAGTGGAGTAAAATCTCTGCCCCCCCTTCTCAAGTAGGGTGCGTTCGCCTTGGGAACGCACCCTACTTTTGGCACGCATCCCCGTTTCTTCCCGATTCCTTTGCTCTGCTCTGCTGTCCTCTGCTGTGCGCCTTAGGGCATCAGAGGTTAACACGGAAGCAATCGCCCACGAGGAACGTCGGCTCTGTCTCCAGCACAACTGGGCGCAACTGAGAGTTGCTTTCCCTTATTATAAAGTTTTTATTAAAAAAATAAACTTATGTAACACCTGTTAAGAAATTGTGTGGAAATGGGTAATCTCCGAAAAGAAGGGCGTCTACCCTGAGGGGTCTCAGCCAGTGAAATCGCGCAAACAACCTGCCGCCCACCTGGCCCTCTCCAGCGGGGCCAGTAGTGCCGGTGCCACCCACGGAGACCGCCCCCCGGCGTGCTCGCCCCTTACAGGTGGCACTGCAAAACCCAAAAAGCAAAACCGGCGGGCAGCCCTTGTGACTGCCTTGATCCCGCATATTTTACTGTTTACCTGTCTGGCACCGGCATTCCCCCAGGCGACCCCAGCCGGCACAGTCATCGAAAACGAGGCAACCGGCACCTATGAAGACCCCAACACAGGAGAAATCCAAGAGGTGCAATCCAACGTGGTCAGAGTTACAGTCGCCGAAGTCGCCGGGATCACGGTGAGAGCAGACGGCTTCCGAACAGCCGACGGCAGTACCAGTATTTCTGCCGGCGAGCTCCTGTACTTTGACTACACCGTCACCAACGTCGGCAACGATCCCACCCGGTTCCGCATTCCCAATTTGGCCACGGTCACCGGCCCGGGCTCAGTCACCGGCAGGGTGCAAATCAGCACCGACGGCGGCGCAACTTGGGTTGATATCGCTGCCACCTCCACCCTCCCGGGCTTTACCTTCACCAACGATTCCGTCGAAACTGCCTCTCTCGCCCCAACACAGTCAATCCGGGTGCGAGTGCCGGTCACAGTCTCCGCCACCGCCACCCCGGGGGAAGAAATCATCGTCCGTCTCGGCAACGCCCCCGACGACGCCCAAAATGTCGAACGCTCTCCCAACCCGGAGGACGTTTACACCATCGACAATCCCGACGGAGTTGCCGGCGAAGCGCCGGGAGTGCCGGTTAATGGCACCCGCGAAGCTAGCGCGGCACAAACCGCAACCGCCGGTGCGCCGCCCCTGGCACTAGCCGCCCTCTACAAAACTGCTGCCCTGCCGATCAATGCCGGCAATCCCGCTAACCCCACCGATGATGTTATTACCTATAACTTAACCCTAGATGTGCGGTCGCAAGCCCCGCCAGGCGCAGGGGACATCGCCGCCGCTGACTTGGCCGGCACCCCCATTACCCTCAACGGCAATTCCGCAACGCGGATTTTGGTGTCCGATGCGGTCCCCGCCGGCACTCGCCTGACAGCGGCACCCACCGCACCTTCGGGGTGGCAGGTCATATATACCAAAGACTCGCCTCTGGCACTACTCGCGCTGCAATCCCAGTGGTACAGCAATCCCAACGATCCGGCGATAGGCGGTTTGGCCAATGTCACCCGCGTCGGGTTTGTCTTTGACGGCACTCTCCCCAAAGGCACGACAGTCACCGGCTTTTCTTTCGCTGCCGTGACCAGTGGCATCACCGGCACAGCCTCAATTGCCAACATCGCCCAAGTCTTTGGCTCAACTTCAGGGGCGGGCAACGCTATCGTTTACGACGAATCCGGCGACCAAAATCCCAACAACTTTAATGATGACGGCACCCCCGGCGATCCTGCGATCAGTTACGGCATTGCCAACCCCGCCACAGACGGAACCGACACCAGCAACAACAACACCGGCACCGGACCGGCAGGGGAAACCACCACGGTAACAGTTACAGTCCTCTCCGGGGACCTGCTCAATGGCCCGCAGGGGGCACCGGCAGCCACCGGTCCCACCGACAATAATGATGATTTCACCAACCTGTCGGCACCCATCCCCGCCGGGTCCGATCCCTCCGCGCCGGTGGATGCCGCGCCGGTCACCTTTACCAATACGGTGCAAAACACCGGCGGCTTTACCGCTACCATCACTCTTGTGCCAACCCCACCGGCCAATCCCGCCGATCTGCCGGCGGGCACCACCGTCACCCTCTCCTACGGCAACCAGTCCGCGACTTACACTTACACCGGCAGCGCTTTTACCACATCTGCCCCACCTCTGTCAATCCCTAATCTGGCACCCAACCAAACAGCTGAGTATACAGTCAGTGCCGATTTGCCGGCGGCTGCCGGGCTGGCGGGATTTCCAGTGCCGGTGACGGCGTTTATCGACACCAACGGCAATCGGGCCATTGATGCCGGCGAGTCGGCTAACACAACCATTGACCGCGTGTATACAGGTTTCTTGCAAATTGTCAAGGAGTCGCGCCTTGTCAAAGGCACCGGCCCGGATGTTCCTCAGGGTAGCGACAGCTTCAGCACCGCTTCCAAGACGGGGGTGACTGGGAATATCATCGAGTACCGGCTGACTTACACCAACATTTCTGCCGGAGCGAGCGGCACAGGCAACCGGATTTTAAACGCTAGCAATATAGTAATTACGGAAGATGGCACTACTTATGATTCGGCGGGGAACCCCTCTGGGAACAGCTGGGCGCTTGACCTGGACAATGCCGACGGCGACAGCAACCCGACAACTGGCATTGACACCAGCCATGTGCCGGGAACCGCTGCGGACTCTGCCGGTGGCACCATCACCTTCTTTAGCGGCAGACCTGCCAGCGCGCCGGCAGGCGACATCAGCGGCACTACCGCCGCCACCGATGTTACCCGGTATGTTAACACCGTGCGCGGCCCGCTCGGCCCCGGCCAGTCGGGCACCTTCACCTTCCAGCGCCGGGTGAATTGATAGGGATTGGGATTGTACATTATACACTATAGATAAAATTATGTCAATAAAAGATTGCCAGCCGTATCCGAGTGGCCAAAAGAGCTCAAACGTTTCGGGTCGCCGTGGCTTAATTGCAGATTGCCAACAGTATGCGAGGGGCGAAACTCTCACACCCCCCTGGGATAGCAGTGGCTTAATTGCAGATTGCCAACAGTATGCGAGGGGGGGGGTAGCTCAGAGGCTTCTGCGGCTAAAAAAAATAATGAGTCGATTGTTGAAATGAGATATATATATATGAAGCATCTACTAATTGCCAGTATCAGCGCAGTCGCACTGCTCGCCGCCACTCCTGGTGGGGCGAGAAGCGATCAGTTATATCCATATCCGGGAAATCGGAGTGATTTATCTTTCTCCTCAGATCCTGAGGCTATTTATCCCGTCTCTGCAAGTCAGCAGCTAGCCCCAATTGCTCAAAAAGCTGCAGTCGAGCTGCGTTTGGATGCGCAGAAGCGTGTGGTAGTGCGAGACGGGCTTCAGAAAGAACAGGTGAGCTGGCAAACTCTGGCCTCCGACGCGCCGGTGCAGCCAGGAGACGTAATTCGTTTCGTGCAATCCCTGAATGCCAGGAGCCAAAGACAGGTAAAAAATCTGGTGTTAACGCAACCGATTCCGCCGAGAACGGTATATATTCTCAACTCCGCTGCAGGCACCGGCAAAGTGACGATTACCTACAGCACGGACAGCGGCAAAACATACAGCGCCACTCCAGAAATTGAAGTGCGCCAACCCGACGGCAGAGTTGTCAGACAGCCGGCACCAGCGGCAAACTACACCCACATTCGCTGGAAATTTGCTCAAGTTACCGCGCCGGCGGCGGCGCTGGCGACATTTCAGGTGGCAGTAAATTGAGCTGAGAAAACGTAAGTTGTAAAAGGGGGCATGGGGCATCAGGCATGGGGTGTGAGATATCTGAACATAGCAGTTCAGACAGCCAGTGGGTGTTCAATCAGCGTGCCAAGTCTAGAACGGGTAGCCGGTGGGAAAGCGTTTCGGAGGAGTTTAATTAGGTGCTCTACCTGAATTTGCCAGACAAGAATGAGACAAAGAGTGGGAAGTGGGAAGAAAAGAGTGAGAGACAAGCGTCTCCCTTTTCTCTCCTGCCTTTCACCCTGATTGTCCTTCATTCCTCCTCCTTAATTTTGCCGCTGTCGGCGCTGGCGCAAGAGCAACCCCAGTGCGTGATACCGGGATCGGTCGTTCAGAACAGAGCCAGTTTTACCTACAGCGACTCTGTTAATCCGCAGCCAATAAACGGGCAGTCGAATTCCACAGCCACAGGGCTAGTCACCGCTGGACAAATCTCCATTGCGCCCGGGGGCGTTGAAGATGCAAATAAGAATTTAGTCGTGGGTGCGTTTGCCGGCGCTTTGGCAGACGAACTGATGAAACTCGGGTTCACCCAAGAAGAAGCCACCAAAGCGGTGATAGCAGCGATAGTAGCGCTGTCGAGTCAGCCAACAAACACCTCATTCGATGCGCTAGCGAGTCTTATGAAAGATGCCGTCGTGGACGCCGTACCGGCACGCGCGAGCAACCTTGAGGGATTGCAGCGCTCCACCGCGCAGGAGATAGGGGTTTCGGTAGTGGCGAATTTGGTTAGAAACCGGCTCATTGCTGCCGGTTTGACTGAAACGGAAGCAGAAGCAGCAACCCAAGCAGCAATCGGAGTGCTGAGCAAATCTACCGGCAGCACGCCGGTGAACCAAGCGTTTGAAACAGCTTTCCAAGCAATGGTGGGGGCAGTGCCCAGCAAAACAGACACCCTCACCAAGTTGCGAGACGACTTCATTCGCGAGGTAGACACCCTTCGCGCCGGCATCAGCACCGGCATTCGCCAAGGGGATGTTCTCTACTTTGATTTTGTCATCTCCAATCCCAGCAACAGTGCCATCAGCTTTCAAATTCCCGACGCCAGTGCGATTCAAAAGCAGACTACCGGCACCGGTACAGTCACCGGCGTCAGCTACAGCGTGATTAGTGCCGGTGGGAGTCCATTTGTGCTTACAGATTGTCCGGTGCCAACTCCCACTCCGATTCCGACTCCGACTCCGACTCCGACACCGACTCCGATTCCGACGCCGACTCCGACGCCGACTCCGACGCCGACTCCGACTCCGACGCCAAACCCGACTCCGACTCCGATTCCGACGCCGACTCCTATCCCGACGCCGACGCCGACTCCTATCCCGACGCCGACTCCGACTCCTATCCCGACGCCGACTCCTATCCCGACGCCGACGCCGACTCCGATCCCGACGCCGACTCCGACTCCTATCCCGACGCCAACTCCTATCCCGACGCCGGCACCAATTCCGACGCCGACGCCAACTCCGACTCCTATCCCGACGCCAACTCCTATCCCGACGCCGGCACCAATTCCGACGCCGACGCCAACTCCTATCCCGACGCCGGCACCAATTCCGACGCCGACGCCAACTCCTATCCCGACGCCGGCACCAATTCCGACGCCGACGCCAACTCCTATCCCGACGCCGACTCCAATTCCGACTCCAACTCCGATTCCGACGCCGACTCCGATTCCGACACCGGCACCAACTCCTGTCCCGACACCGACACCAACTCCTATCCCGACGCCAACTCCTATCCCGACGCCGACTCCAAACCCGGCACCCACGCCTGTCCCGACACCGGCACCAACGCCTGTCCCAACACCGGCACCAACGCCTGTCCCAACACCGGCACCAACGCCTGTCCCAACACCGGCACCAACGCCTGTCCCAACACCGGCACCAACGCCTGTCCCAACACCGGCACCCACGCCTGTCCCAACACCGGCACCAACGCCTGTCCCAACACCGGCACCCACACCTGTCCCAACACCGGCACCCACACCGGCACCCACACCGGCACCCACACCGGCACCCACACCAGTGCCGGTGAGGCCAACTCCAACGCCGACGCCAGTGCCGGTGAGGCCAACTCCAACGCCGACGCCAGTGCCGGTGAGGCCAACTCCAACGCCGACGCCAGTGCCGGTGACGCCGATACCCGTCACGACGCCCACAAACGTAGTGATTCCGCCTCGGGGACAGGTTAACGTCACCGTTGGCGTGCAAGTCAATCCGGTTCCCACCACCGGCACATCGGTGACGGTGAGCATGGGGGGCACCACTCCGGTGCCGGTGCAGCAGACAGTGATTATTCCGCCGGTGAACAACCAGCCGCTAACCGATCCCCAGGGGCGAGTTACCGGTTGCGCCGGCGAGATTTTGCCCGACTACACCGGCTTTAGCATATCCCTGCACGAAGCTGGGGCAGGCGATCCCACCGGCACCAATTTGGGCCAGCTGGTGGGTTTGACGCCCACAGAATTGCCCGACATTCCCGGCAACAATGTGGCGGAAGGGATAGAGCCGAATCGGGAAAACAGCAATCCGTTTTTCCTCACCAACGGGGAACAGGGAAACTACAGTTTCCTGTTCGATGTCAGTCGCGACCAGCTGACACCCGGACGGCGATACATCTTGCTAGTCAGTCCCCCTCCAGGAGCCAACTTCAACGAGCGGCGCATCCGCATCGATATTGGCGAAACGAGCAATGGCATTACGCGCTACACCGCCACTTCTCTAGACGGTCGCCCGATTAGCGCCACCAACGGCAGCACATCTGTAAACGGCACGATCGACATACAAGATGCTGAGCGCGTCGGGCTGAATTTAGCCGTTCTCGATTTAAGTGCTGCCGTTTGCGAAGCGCAATCGATTCAAATCGTCAAAACCGGCGACCGCGCTGCAGCGGAACCCGGGGATACGGTTATCTACCGCCTCGCTATCCGCAACCTTTCGACTACCCCCCTCACCAACATTAACGTCACCGACGAGCTGCCTTTGGGATTGAGCTTCCGCTCAGATTCGGTGCGGGCTGAACTGGAAGGGCAAAAAGTATCCCTTACCGCCAGCGAGCGGGGAAGGCAGGTAACATTGAGTGCCAGTGCGATCGCCCTCCAGCCGGGGAAAGTCCTCAACATCGCCTACGCCGCCCGCCTGACGCCCGACTCCATGCGCGGGCGCGGCATCAACTCGGCGATAGTTGAGGGCCGGCGCACCGATAACGGTGCCGATGTCAGGGACGGTCCCGCCACGCACAAGATAGCAATTCGACCCGGGATTGTCTCCGACTGCGGCACGATTGTCGGAAGGGTTTTCCTGGACAAGAACTTCGACGGCGAGCAGCAGAAAGACGAGCCGGGAATCCCCAACGCCGTGGTTTTCCTTGATGACGGCAACCGCATCGTCACCGACAATAACGGCCTGTTTTCCGTTGCCAATGCTATTTCTGGCTTCCGCACCGGCACACTCGACCTCACCAGCGTCCCCGGCTACAATATCGCTCCCAATCGCCGTTTCGCAGAGCGCAACAGCCAGTCGAGACTGGTGCGTTTGGAACCGGGCGGCTTGGTCCGCATGAACTTTGCCGTCACCCCAGTCAGGGAGGGGGACAACCGATGAACAATTTGAGATTGGTTTTTCTATTGACTCTGATCGGTGCGATCGCCTCCCCCAAAGTCGCTCGCAGCCAACCAACAGAACAAAATACTAATTTTGTACTGCAATTACCTGAACAGTCTGTAATGCGATTGTCTGAAAGTAATGTACTGCAAATGTATGATTTATTCTCAACCGTACCTTCTGGCGCTATACTAGAAGAGTATGATAGCCTCACTATAGCCAAAATTCAAATAGAAAAGGGCTCGCCGGCAGGGGCGCTTTCCCTGAAAGCTTTGCCAGAAAACGAATCCAGCCTCGGCGGCGATACGGGGGAGCCGCCCGCACCGGCAGCAGGCTCCCAGCAAGACGCGCAACTGTTCACGCGGAACCGCGACGAGTTTGGACGGTTATCCGTACAAAGCGAGTCTCTTGACAAATTATCCCAAATCCCCTCATCCCCTAATCCCGGCACGACCACAGGTGCCAGCGACTCCCGACTTGGGAAGCAGGCGCAGCCTCCTGGCTCTGATTCCCAGTCCCAAATCCCCTCATCCCCTAATCCCGGCACTCCCTCCCAATTGCAGATTGCCAACAGTATCCGAATTGTCACACCGGCACCGGGGACAGTGGTGGACGTGCCGGCGGTGACAGTGATCCTGGAATTCCCCATCGGCGTGCAGGTGGAGTTGCTGGTAAACGGACAGCCGGCAGAGCCAAAACTGGTGGGGCGCACAGAAACGGACAGCAGCACCGGCAAGGTGACGCAAACCTGGTACGGGGTTCCTTTGAAAGAGGGAGAGAACACCCTGGAAGTGAGGGAGGTTGGGAACCCGGTAGCGGTGGAGAATCTCCCGCCCGTCACTGTCACAGTGCGGGGTGCACCGGCACAGCTGAAAGTGGAAACCGTAGAAACCCGGATTCCGGCGGACGGGCGCTCGACGGCGACAGTCAGGGGGTTTTTGCTCGATGCAGCCGGAAATCGCTCCAATCGAGATGCGGTGGTGACTCTGGCGGCGAGTGCGGGGAAATTTACTAGCCCGGATTACGATCTAGCCCAGCCGGGGTATCAAGTTAAGGCCACGGCTGGGGAGTTTACTGCCACTTTGCAGTCTTCTTTGAGTGCCGGTGCGGTGCGCATCCGCGCCGCGATTGCCAACCCCAACCCGCAACCGCCAACCTTCAACCCGGAGTTGGAGGCGTTTGCGCAGCTGCAGTTCCAGACAGATTTGCGCCCGAGTTTGGTGACGGGTGTCGTGGACTTCCGCCTGGGGCCGAGGGGAACGGATTTCTGGGGCAGCATGCGGGATTTCCTGCCGGCGGATGGGGATAACAGCTACCAGCTGGATGTGCGGGGTGCGGCGTTCGCCACCGGCGCGCTGGGGGGCTGGCTGTTCACCGGCGCGTACAACAGCTTCCGCAACCTGAATCAAACTTGCGACAGGATTGAGGGGCGGCGGCTGTTTGGGGACATTCAGTTTTCCGAGCAGGAGTATCCGGTTTACGGGGACAGCTGTTCGCGGGAGACGGTTGCGCCGTCGAGTGACTCGGTATATTTGCGGTTTGAGCGATCGTCGCCGGTTGCCGGTGCGGACCCGGACTACTTCATGTGGGGCGATTACAGCACGGCGGAGTTTTCCACCTCCTCGCAGCAGTTTACCGGCATCACGCGCTCCCTGCACGGGTTCAAACACTCCTATAATATTGGCGACCTGCAATTCAGTGGCTTTTACAGTCCGGACGTGGAGGGATTCCAGAGGGACACGATCGTGCCCGACGGGACTAGCGGGTACTATTTCCTATCGCGGAGGCTGGTGATTTCGGGAAGCGAAGACGTTTTTCTGGAAGTGGAGGAGTTGGACAGACCGGGGACAGTGCTGTACCGGCAGCAACTGAGTAGAGGTGCGGATTATGAAATTGATTACGACCGGGGGACATTGCTGTTCCGCAGGCCGGTGCAGCGGGTAGAGATAGACCCCAGCGGCGCAGTTTTGGTGCGGCGGATTGTGACGACCTATCAATTCGACAGTCAAAACGGCGACACCAGCATTTGGGGGGGGAGATTGCAGTATCACCTGACGCGGGAAGGATCGGCGGGCGGTCCGAGTTGGTTTGGCGCGACTTACATGCGGGAAAATCAGGGGGTGCGGAATTTTGAGCTTTACGGTGGGGATTTCCTGCTGTCTTTCGGCTCGCCGGCAAATAATGCCGGTAAAACGAGTGGGGTTTCCGGACAGCTGGTTGGGGAGTACGCCCATTCCAGCAACGATTCCGATATCGCCGGGGCGGTGAGCGGTTCTGCTTACCGGCTAGATTTGAACGCGCGTTTGGGGACAGCCGTCAGCAGCCGGCTGTATTACAGGTCTACAGAGACGGGATTTTCTAATAACGCCACAACCAGTTTTGTTGCCGGTCAAACGCGCTACGGCGGACAAGTGAGCTATCAGGTTTCGCGGGAAACCCAGGTGCGTGCGAGTTATGACCGCGAGAGAAATCAGGGAGTAGCGCCCCGGGTTTTAACATCATATCAAGATTTATTTGAGCCGAGACTGGAACAGATTCCTGGAAGTCAGGTGGATAATGAGCTGACGACAATTTCAGCCGGGGTGTTGCAGCGTCTGGGAAGGGATGCTACCGTAGAATTTGACTACATTAACCGGCATCGGGAGGACAACAGGCCCACCAATCCTTTTGATGTGACTTCCAGCCAGTTGCGCTCGCGCTTGACGTACAGATTTACCGACACCCTGACATTCCGGGCGCAGAACGAACTCAACCTGTCTTCCGAGCAGGATATCATCTATCCCAACCGCACAATTTTGGGGCTGGACTGGGCGGTGTATCCGGGGATTGCGGTGCGCTTGAGCCACATCTTTTTTAATGGGGGTCAGTACGAGGAGAATTCGATTACCAGTTTGGATATTGTTGGGGATTACAAGGTTGGGCAAGACACGACACTGACGGGGCGTTTTGGGATAGTAAACGCGCAGGCGATGACGGGGGCGCTGGGGATTAAACAGGGGTGGACAATTGCGCCCGGATTGAGGTTAGATGGGAGTTACGAGCACATTTTTGGGGATTTGTTCGGGCGCACCGGCACGGGGGTGCAGTACGCCCAGCCCTACGCATACGGACAGGGGGCGTCCGCCCTAGGAGTGCGGGGGGGAGACTCCTACAGCGTCGGGTTGCAGTATACAGGCAGTGACGACTTTCAGGCATCTGCCAGATACGAGCACCGCACCTCATCTGGGGGAGACAACACCGTGATTTCAGCGGCGGCGAATGGTAAGATTTCTAGGGCGCTGACGGCTTTGTTCAGGTATCAGCAGGCGTCTAGCTCTAACCAGCTGCTGGAAGCGTTGGGGGATACGGTTAATTTTAGGTTGGGGCTGGCGTACAGGAACCCGGCGGATGATAAGTTTAATGCGCTCCTCAGGTATGATTACCGCAGCAATCCGTCTACGATTCCGGATACGATATTTTTGGGGAGCGGGACGGGGTATAATGACCACACGTTTGCGCTGGAAGCGATATACGCGCCCGACTGGCGGTGGGAGTTTTATGGGAAAGTGGCGATGCGGCGCAGCACGTCTTATTTGGCGGATGATTTGGTGGGTAGCGGTACGGTGGGGCTAACGCAGTTGCGGGCGACTTACAGGCTGGGGTACAGGTGGGATGTGGCGAGTGAGGTGCGGTGGGTAACGCAGCCGGCAGACGGTTACGACGAGACAGGTTTTGTGATAGAGGCGGGGTATTATTTGACGCCGGATTTGCGCTTGTCGGCGGGGTATGTGTTCGGGGATATTACCGACAGGGATTTGAACGGGTCTCGCAACGCCAGCGGGCCATATGTGGGGCTGACGGTGAAGGTGAATGAGCTGTTTAGCGGGTTTGGTTTGCAAAAGCCGGTGGCTGCGCCGGTGGGGGAGTCGCGCGGTGGTGGGAGTGCCGGGGCTGGGCAATTTACTGTTAAACACACTTCGTTAAATATGCAGGTGGGGGGTGAGAAGAAATGGAGATGAATTGGTTGAGGGGTGCTGATTGCAGCCGATGGGTGAAAAGCACTGCTGTGGCGGCGTTTGTGATTGGGGGTGCTGGGCTGTGGGGGGTGCCGGTGCGTGCGGAAGGGAGTAAGGAATTGGTATCGAGTGGGGGGAATAGACCTTTCCTGGAGTGGACAAATCTCGCCGCGACTGCAGGTATCCCTCGCAAGACTACATTAAAGGTTTATGTTCAATCGGGAGAAACCGTTAATCTGGGTTCTAGTGTTTTTAATAGTTATGGCGGCGGCACTCAAGATATTGAGTACCGCAGTCCTTCGGGAGTGCAAAACTTTTGTGATGTTACTGCTGCGGGATATGGTTATATTGACACTCGCGCCAAAGAAGACAAGGGTCCTTTTCCGGCTGCCGGTGGCTATACGCCTTGCAGTTTCGTAGCGACTGAAACGGGCATTTATGAGGTGGATTTTCACGGTCGAGAATTTACTGCAAGTAACACGGGCAGTCCGCCAGCAACAAGTATACCGGCTGCAACCGACACAACGGTGTTTCCTTTTATAACAGCCGACAACCAGCGCCAAACTGTAGGAGCATGGGACATAACGGTAACAAGTGGCGGCACACCGAGAACCGGGCGAGTTTTCGCAGACTATTTGGCCATAAATATGGGCAATACGGGGAGCAATACAAACAACAACAGTTCCATCAGTTCTCAGACTTACATTTTGACAGAAGACGGCTATCGCTACCGGGTAGACCTTAACGGGTTGCAGCCGTTTGGATTTATATTTTTTGCAAATAAAAAAGGCTTCACGGACGGATCGGGCAACCCCCTTTATCAATCTATTCAGCTTTCTTCTGGGGCCACTCTGCCTGCCAACCGTTTAGTGACTTATACAGAGAAAATTTTTCTGAACATACCGGACAGTACAATGCCAGGATTTGCAAGTGGGCCGAGTGGCAGCACATGGCTTAACCCGCCAACTGCTCCTCCTCCCACTCCCACGGGATTCACATTTAGAGGCAACGAGGGAAATACGCCCGGTCAAACAGGGACAACCCCTCTTGGGGGCAGCTTTCGCTTTAATGCGCCGTCGCCGGGAAGTTACACAATTAAAATTGATATTGACGGCGATCCGAACACTAACAGCCCGCAAGATAGGATACTGATTGGCGCAGCGGCTGTTGGACAAAATACTGTCTCTTGGGATGGTCGTGATGGTCAGGGAAACCCCGTGCCTCCGAGTGTTAACCCTTACGGTGCCACAATCACCCTTAATGCCGGGGAAGTGCATTTTCCCTTTTTAGATGCCGAGAATAACCCAACAGGGGTAATTATCGAGCGGCAGGTTCCAGCAGGGTCTAATCCTGATACTGTCTATTACAATGACACTGGTTTAACTGGCGGCACACCGCCCAGTCCTCCGAATAGACCATTTGGGGTTAGTAGTGCCACAGGCGCTCACAGTTACGGGAACGTTGCGGGATCTCAGACCGACTTTGGCAACGATAAGGGAATCGACACTTGGACATATTTGCCGTCTGATACAGTGACTCTCGTCGGGGGCATACTTGTAGCAGCTGCTGATCTGCGGATTGCCAAGACAGACAATCTAACTACCGTAGCGGCAGGCAGCCAGACTACTTACACTATCACTGTCACCAATTTTAATAACCCTCCCAGCAGTGTCAGTAATGTGACAGGAGCTAGGGTAGAAGACACTTTACCTGCTGCCATCACCGGCGTCACTTGGACTTGCGCCATCACTGCGGGCACCGGCAGCTGCGGTGCAGCTAGCGGTAGTGGGAATGTCATCAATACAACAGTCAATCTCAACAGTGGAGCTACTGCAACCTATACTGTAACCGGCACTGTTAACCCCGCTACTCCAGTAGGGACTGCGTTGAATAACACAGCAAAAGTCACGCGACCAAATGATGTGGCCGATCCAGTGGATCAAGATGGCAGCGGAGGTAACAACATCAGCGAAAGTGCAGCGGATCAGACGACTGTAGTTGCCAACACCCCGCCTGTGGCGACGGACGACACCGCCTCAACCAACCCGGGGGTGCCGGTTTCTATCCCGGTGTTGGGTAATGACTCAGATCCGGATAACAATCTCGATCCATCCAGCGTCACGATTACTGCCCAACCGGCAAACGGCACAGTCAGCGTCAATCCAGACGGCAGTATTACCTACACGCCTAATCCAGGCTTTACCACCGGCACAGATACCTTCACCTATCAAGTGTGTGATAGCGGCAATCCGGTTTCCTGCGACACGGCGACAGTAACGGTAACGGTGCCGGTGCCTCCCAACAACCCGCCGGTGGCGACTGACGACACCGCCTCAACCAACCCGGGGGTGCCGGTTTCTATCCCGGTGTTGGGTAATGACTCAGATCCGGATAACAATCTCGATCCATCCAGCGTCACGATTGCCTCCCAACCGCCCAACGGTACAGTCACCGTCAATCCAGACGGCAGTATTACCTACACCCCCAATCCTGGATTTACCAGCGGGACGGATACGTTCAGCTATCAAGTCTGCGATACCGGCAATCCAGTGTCCTGCGATACAGCAACCGTAACGGTAACAGTGCCGGTGCCTCCCAACAACCCGCCTGTGGCGACTGACGACACCGCCTCAACCAACCCGGGGGTGCCGGTTTCTATCCCGGTACTTGACAATGACACAGATTCGGATGATAATCTCAACCCCAGCAGTGTGACGATTGCCTCCCAA
>JAHHHT010000042.1 GCA_019359235.1 Oscillatoria princeps RMCB-10 | reverse complement strand
CCAGACGGCAGTATTACCTACACGCCTAATCCAGGCTTTACCACCGGCACAGATACCTTCACCTATCAAGTGTGTGATACCGGCAATCCGGTTTCCTGCGACACGGCGACAGTAACGGTAACGGTGCTCAAAGCAAAGCTGCGCCTGGTTAAGAGAATCACGCGCATCAATTCGACCGAATTTAAAGATCTGGCTAACGATACAGATGATACAAATGCCACCGGCTGGCCGAGCAACTATTTGGAGGGTAAAACTGATGCCGGCCAAATTAAGCCGGGAGATGAAATTGAATACACCATCTACTTCCTCTCCGATGGAGATGTGACTGCCAACAATGTGACCATCTGCGATTTAATTCCCCAGCATTTGACTTTCATGCCCAATGCCTTTGATCCCGGGAAAGGAATTTCTGTTTCCCTAAATGGCAGCCAGCCTTTCTATACCAATGCAGCGGATGGGGATGGCGGTCAATTTTACCCTGCCGACACTTCGCTGCCCGTTTCTTGCGGTGGAGCAAATACGAATGGGGCTGTGGTGGTGAATCTGGGTAACATCCCCAGCGCTACCGGCTCGACTCCTTCTAACTCCTACGGGTTCGTGCGCTTCCGCGCCAAGTTCGAGCAGTGATCGGGCATGGGGCATTGGCAATTTCCCCTGCTCCCCCGCTCCCCTGCTCAATGCCCAATGCCCAGTGCCCAGTGCCCTATGCCCAATATTTATCGCAGGTTTTCTGCGAGCCACTGCAGGTAAGGCCCGGAACCGGCAGCAATCGGCAGGGCGATGATTTCCGGCACTTGATAGGAGTGGATTTCTCGCACTTTTGCTTCCAGAGCGGAAAATTGAGTCAAGTTAGTTTTTATCAGCAGCTGCCACTCCTCATTTTGCTCAACCTCGCCCTGCCAGGTGTAGATAGAGTGCACCGGCAGCAGGGTGATGCAGGCTGCCAGCTTGGCTTCCAGCAGAGCTTTGGCAATGGTTTCTGCCTCTGCACGCGAAGCAGCTGTCACCATCACCACACCGTATTGAGTCGAATCCTTTTCCATCTTTTGTACCTGATTCTTAAGATTAAAAGTTAAAAATCTGGAGGCAGAGCCTCATGTATCTCGTTCCCAGGCGGAGCCTGGGAACGAGTCAAAACGAGTCAAAGGAGTCAATTTAGTTTTTTTTCTTAGTCCCCCTCTCCCCTTGTGGGAGAGGGGGTTGGGGGGTGAGGGGAGAGGGGGTTGGGGGGTGAGGGGGTGAAAAGTTGAAGCCCTTGCCCTTGCGTATCTTGTTCGAGTAACTTTTAATTTTTAACTGACAGCCCCTCTGCCGTTAAGTAGAAGTATCGTCTGGTCAATTCCGGCAGCGTCGCACCGGCAAACTCAGCCCCCTCAACGGAAGCCCCCATCAGCGTCGTTTCGCTCAAGTCCGCTTCGCTCAAATCTGCCCGATGCAGTCGAGCCCAATTCAAGTTAGCCTTGTACAAGCAGGCTCGCGTTAGCTTAGCGCCGGTCAAGTCCGCCCCTATCAGACTCGCCCAGCGCAGCTGCGCCCCACTGAGATTGACGGCGATCAGGTTGGCTCCTTCCAGGTTGGCCCTGCTCAGTTTGGCTTCGCTGAGGTTGATGCCGTTGAGATCGCATCCGTTGAGGTCAACTCCATTCAAGAATGCCCCTTCGAGATTCACACCCATCAAGCAAGCTCCGTAGAGCATAGCGCCGCTCAGTCTAGCGCCGCACAGGTTAGCCCAGCTGAGGTTGGCTCCTGTCAGTTTAGCGCCCCGCAGGTTGACTGCTTGCAGGTTAGCCCCGCAGAGATTGGCACTCCACAGGTTCGCCCCTCGCAGGTTAGTCCCCTCGATATTGGCACCGCTCAGTTTTGCCCTGGGCAGTTTTGCTTTGACCATGAACGCACCGCTGAGAACCGCTTTCGTGAGGTCAGCCTCAATCAGTTTCCCGTCGCCCATTTTGACAAAACTCAGGTTGGCCCAATTCAAGCAAGCCCCACTCAGGTCTGCTTTGGTGAGAAACGCTCTGTTGAAATTGACTCCCCGCAGCATAGCGCCGGTCAGGTTAACCCCCACCAAATTCGCTCCCCTGAGATCCGCTCCACTGAGATCGGCTCCAGCAAAGTTCCTCTCTCCTAACTCGTAACGCTTCAGCAGCTCTCCAACTTCCATCTTGTGTTTCCTCCCCTACCACAGCAATTTATCTCTCTCGAACCGGCTCCCGCCCCGCCCCCACCCACGCACTTTCCAGCCGTTTTGCCCGCACTCAACCCAGGACTTAGCGCCTTTTAAATAAAAATTTAATATCTGTCTTTAATAAAAATTTTACAACAGTCTGCCCTTAGGGTGAGTGTGCGCGCACGATTCTGTTACAAATTTTTTACCTCTGGCCGGTCGGGAAGTGGGCCCGCAGCGGGTTGGGTGCCGGTGTAACGGATGTAAGGATAAATGAGGCGAGAGCGAGGGGCGCTTGGGGAGACGGGAAATAAAGGAATTCCGGGCGGGCTGTCTCACGAAAGGGAATTAACCGGATTTTATCCAACCCAAAACCGTAAAAATTTTATTTGAAGCAAGCTATATGGGCTGCATCTGGGCTATTTATGTTTGAACGCTCAGCTTACCGCACTGAATGGCGACCGCATCATTGGCCTGCGCCTGAATCGCGCCAGCGCCTTTCACCTCAATCTCGCACTAATCGCAGACACTCATTTGGGTCGAGATAGTGCCGGTCTGGTTAGTGACAGTCATCGACCCGATATCAATTTTGACAGCTCCTGCTGTCTTCATTATAAAATCCACCGCCAGCGCTTCTGCGGTACCGAGGGCGAGGATACTCCTGAATACGATCAGCTTTCTTCTTCTTTCTTGGCGCTCTTGGCGTCTTGGCGGTTCATAATTAAGAGCCCACATCAATTCGCCAACAGTCTCACAGGATTCTCAAAATAGCTAAAATTGTGTTTTCCTCCACAACAAGGATATCAGAAGTATGTTGAGGGCGCAAGAGGGGAGAAACCCCTTTTTGTAAATCCCCAAGGGGAAGTGGGGTGCGTTCAGAGCGCACCCTGCAGCCCTGACTCTACGGGCGGATGCGCAGTTTGAGGCGAATGGTGCCGGTGACGGAGTTGGGCGCTCCCCAGCGACTCAGCGCCCGCTTAATTGGATCGAGCACCGCTGTGTCTTGCAGCGTCGAGGCTTTGTCGTCGAGGACAATTCGCCCGACTCGCCGATTGCGGACTGGAAATTCCAGCACGATTTCGCCGCTGACTCCTTGAGGGAGATTGACGCTTTGCAGGTACTGGGCCAAACCGGCAATCGCACTGCCCTCCAGCCCATCAGCACTGATAATTTCAATCCGACCGGCAGCTTGGGGCTCGGTCCGGGCGGGCTTTGATTCTGCCGGCTTGGTGGGCTGCGGTGCAGGGCTGCTGTAACTGACACCGGCTGGCGGTGGGGCGCTCAGAGGTCGCACAGCTGAGGCGGGAGCCATCCGTGAGGCTGCCCCACTGGACCGCTCCTCGTCAGCAGCCGGCCCAAAAATTCCCTCGTAGCTGACGCCTTCCGGCAACTCCACCGGCACCCGCACCCGCTGGCGCGTCCCGTCCGGACTGACGCGCACTTCCTCACTGACGGCAACAAAGGCGGTGTATTGAGACAGCAGCCGGTAGCTGAGAGCCGTATCCGTCACCGCCTCCACGCCGGATTTAGTTTCATTGCCAAACATCTGATTCATCAAATCTTTAATCCGCCACCGGCCCCAGAGCCCGGCGATCGCAGGGTTGCCGGCACCGCTGAAATCCACCTTGAGCGTCTTTTCATAGCGCTTGCCACCTGCCGCGACACCAGTGATTTTCAGCTGCCCGCCAGTGCGGTCTTGCTTGCGCCCAAACAGCACCAGCGGCTGGCTGGCAAACAAATCCGGCGCAGCCCCCGGATAGATATCGGGCTTGCCACCGGCACCCTCCCAGCTGACTCGCACGTCCGCCAGCACAGGATTATTAATCTGGCGGAAAAACCTCTCGGTCACTTCCTGTGTTGGTTCATTTTGCCGTATAATTTGCGCAGTGCCCCGCCCCACTTCCGCAAGCCGGTTCAGCAAAAATCGGTTCACCGAACTGCCGGTACCGAAACAGTACAGCCGGTTTCCCGGCTTCAGCCCGCGCTGGACTTCGGCAATCACCTCATTTTCATTGCCGATGTAGCCGTCGGTGAGCAGCACCGCGCTGCGCAGTCGCCCTTCCTTGGCGGGGGGGAAATTCAGCACCGCCCGCATGCCGTTGAGCAATTCCGTACCGCCTTTGGCTTCCAGGCTGTTGATGTAGGCCATTGCTTTCTGGCGGTTGGCCGGCGTGTTGGGCAGGGGTGCCGGTGACAGCTGCTGAGCGGTATTGGCAAAGTCAATAATCGTAAAAGTATCGTTAGGATTCAGCCCGTTAATGAACTTGCGCATCAGTTCCTTGGATTTAACGAGCGGGTCGCCGGCTTGGGAGCCAGAAGTGTCCATCAGGAAGACAACATCTTTGGGGACAATTTCGCTGGTTTTGTACTCGACTGCGGGGATGAGGTAGACGGCGAAATGCCCGCCCCGACTGTCGGCTTGGGTGAGGACGGTGGCGCGTGTGGTGTCGCCGGCAACTTGATAGCGCAGGATCAGGTCTTTGTTGGGGATGGTGTCTTCTTGGGCGATCGCGACGCGGACGAGATTGCCGGTGCGGTCGGTGCGGATTTTGTGGGAGGGCGATCGCACGTCTGTTACCGGCACGCCGGCGTCGATTTCCACGGTGACGCCGATGTCGTGCCCGGAACGGGTGCCGGGAGGCAGCACCGGCGGGGTGATGCGAAGGGCGTCGGGAACGCGGTCGGTGTTGCTGACCTCACCCCCCTGCCCCCCTCTCCTGAGAGGAGAGAGGGGTGATGAGGGGATCGGGTTGCCGGGGATGTAGCGGGGCCCAACGACCATCGGAAAGACGAATTCGTAGTTGCCGCCTTCAAATTTTAAGCTGTCGGTGTAGCGGATGGTGACATCAATTTGTTCGCCGGGTTTGATGTTAGCGAGGGATTGGGTGAAGATGTTGTCGCGCTCTTGTTCTAAGAGGCCGGCGGTGCGCCCTTCGCGGACTGCTTGTTCGTATATTTTTTGGGCTTCTTCGCGTCTTTTGATGTCGCCTTTGATGATGCGATTGCCGATTTTTATTTCCATGTCGTCTACTGCAGCTTCGTCGGGAAGCGGAAAGACGTAGACGGCTTCTAGGGGGTCTCTGAAGGGGTTTTCAAAGGTTTGGGTGACTTCAACTCGGGAGAGGTTGCCGGCTATTTTGGCTTTTACTTCGGTGTGTTTGAGGGGGAAGATTTGTTGCTGGCCGTCTTTGGAGAGGACAAATAAGCCGCCGGTGGCGCGGTCTGGTTTGGTTGCTGGTTTGTTGGTGGGGTTGGCTTGGGTTAGGCGTGCGGGTGGCTGGGGGGGTTGTGGGGGGGGTGGGGCGGCAGATCCGAGGGTGCCGGTGAGCAGTGCTAGGGTGGGGAGTAGATACGCTAATTTCATTGGGGGTTGGCTAGATTGAGAGGGTTTTATTTAATATGACATGGCTGGGGCGGGAAGGTTTCTGGGTTGCGTTTTTTGTAACGGAGGGGTTTGAACCGCCATAGACGCGCAAGCGGCTTCCCGCAGTGCGGACGCGCCAAGGAAGAGGGGGAGGGGGGGAGGGTTTGTGTCACCGGCACGGTTGAGGGGGAGTTGAGGAGTGCTACTGTTATGAGGGTAGGTGATTGCAGAATGAGCTGCAGGTGTTGGAGGGTGAGGTTGTATGGCAGAGGATAAATCTGTAGAGAAGTTGGAGGAAAGGGGGATGGGGGTGCCGGTGTTAAGGTTGCCGCCGCTGGAGAATGGCGACCGGCTGACGCGCTATGAATTCGAGCGGCGCTATGAGGCGATGCGGGATGTTAAGAAAGCTGAATTGATTGAAGGAGTGGTGTATATGGGGTCGCCGGTGCGCATTGTTAATCATGGCAGACCGCACGCTGGGATTATGACCTGGCTGGGAGTGTACTGGGCTGCAACGCCTGGGGTGGACTTGGCTGACAATACGACGGTGCGTCTGGATCTGGACAATGAGCCGCAGCCAGATGCGCTGCTGCGATTGGATGAAAGCGCCGGCGGACAGTCGCGCCTTAGCGAGGATGGCTATGTGGAAGGTGCGCCGGAATTGATTGCGGAAGTTGCGGCGTCTAGCGCTTCGATAGATTTGGGCGACAAGTTAAGGGCTTACCGCCGTAATGGGGTGCGGGAGTATATAGTGTGGCGGGTGTACAACCGGCGTCTGGATTGGTTCAGGTTGAGGGAAGGGGAGTATGTATCTCTTGAAGCGGATGCGGAGGGGGTGGTGCGCAGTCAGGTTTTTCCGGGTTTGTGGCTGTCAGTGCCGGCGCTGTTAGAGGGGGATTTGATGAGGGTTTTGGCGGTGTTGCAGGAGGGGTTGAACACACCAGAACACGGGGCTTTTGTTGAGCGGTTGAGAGGGAGTTAGTGGGGCGGTGGGATTGGCGATTTGAACGGCTCCTCTGCGGTGTCTGAGAAAGAGGGAAGAGGGGCGATGTCTTCCCCGAAGCTTGGCCTATCTGGGGGCGTGGGTAAAACAGAAGCTGGGCGGTTTTTCCGGAACACAGCATGGAAAATCAGCCAGCGGGATGAAGCGGGCGCATGCGGGCTTTGGTGGCCCAAGACTTGAGTCTGGTGCCGGCAAAGCTTCACTGCCGGAAGCCCAACCGCGCGGGATCGCTTGTATGGCCACGAATTGCATGTTAGCCGGTATTTTTGCAAAAACAAGTTCCTCCCGGCGGAAAGTTTTTGCTTGACAGAGCGCGAAATTCGTCTTAAGATAAGACAAGGGCTCATTAAGGGCGTTGCTCAGCTTCCCACAAGAGGGCTTTATCGGGCCTTATCGCAGGGGGGGAGCCAAAAGAAATGTTAAAAATTGTGGGCTGTGAGGTGTGAATTTCGAGAGGGAGCATCGCTTGCAAGGAAGTGAGCTGAAGGAGCAACTGAAGGCGCTCATGAGTGAGGCGTCTTCTGTAGATGCCCATTTAGCCAAAAGGCTGGATGAGATAAATCGCTGGATTAAAGATATAAAGCCCGGTTCGCTGGTGGCCAAAAAGTTTGTAATCATTTTCTTGCGCCAGGTTATCGAAGATGCCCAAGTTTGGCTGGAAATAAAAGCATTTCCCGCCCAAGAGGAGCGAGAATCGTTTTTTGAGCAAATGACCCCAACGGAAAGATCCTGGTATAGGGAACTATTTCCTGAATGGCTGAAGGAAAACGATCCAAAGTTTTATATTTGGAAGCAAAAACTGATGGGTGGGGAGTTCAATCAGGCGGATGCCGATAGGATTCTATCGATCGCTGAGAATATCCGCCAGCGAGGAGGGGCTGTTTCGCAGCGTTATGTGGCAGACCTTTCAATGGCCACTGATTTCATTGTCAGCCACCGGCAGGAGAACCCCTTGTGCGTTCAAATCACAAGCCTGTCCGATGAATTTTCTCAAAAAAAGTCGGAAGATTGGGAAAGCACTCTCCGGGCGTGGGGAATAGGGAGAGGATTGTTTTTAAGTTACAATCCTGGAGACTCTGATTCTATGGCCCAGACCGTCAACATGGCTTTATATAACAGTGACAATCTCAGGAGAGGGATTTATCTAAAATTTAGTTTGTAAAGGCCGGCACGTCATTGAATAGGGTTTGATAAAAGGTAATTTTTCCGATTTAGACGTCATGGTTACTAAAAGACAAACGACCAGTCAAGAGAGATTAGAAAAAGCCCTGAAATATTTGGGGAACGCCCGACAGCTGGAGCGCGATTTGCTGACTTACGGGCTTGATGCGGCGTACCTGTATGTTGAAGATGTGGATGGGGATTGGCTGGAAAAGTGGGGGGAAGATGAAGAAGAGGGAGTGAGCGAAGCTCCTGCGGTACAGCAGGCTGCGCCGGCAAAGAATCCAGTCAATTTGGGACAGTGGTTGCAGCAGGCGTTTGAAACCGGCTGGCAGGCGGTGGAAGAGGTTTTGAAACCGCAACAGCTGGATTGTGGGTTTAGAAGCGCGGAAATCAGACGCGCCAAGCTGATAGAATTGGGAGCGGAACCGGCACGTCACCCTGTAGCGCTGAGCGTCACGCTCAAACCAGAAGGAGAGGGAAAAACCGGCATCTTTGTGGGGGCGCATGCTGCTGGGGATGAAACTTATCTGCCAGAAGAGCTGAAACTGAGTTTGCTCTCGCCGGCGGGAGAGGTTCTCTATGAGGAGCGAGCTGACAGTGCCAGGGATTTTCTGGAAGTCGGGCTGGCTGGCGAATCAGGGGAGCTTTTTAGTGTTAAACTCGCTCTAGGTGATGCGAGCGTCACGGAAGATTTTGCGATTTGACTTGAGATGTGGATTTCAGGAGTGCCGGTGTGGATAAATTAGTTGTTACTATGCCGCCTCAACGCTGACAGAAAATCTTAGCAGCGATTGGTTTCCTGCGGTAATTGAATACTCAGAACAACCGCCTTCCCAAATCAAACACCGGCTGCAAAAACAAAACCTGGCTTGAATTTTAGAAGGTTGCGAACCCTATCCAGAGCTTGTGAATTTCTGCCGCAAACTTGCCGGTGCTTCCCACACCGGCTGGATAACTGACGCGCCGCTAGAGCCACCCCTCAAGGGTTCCCCCCGCAACCTGCCGAATTTAGCTGGCGCGATTCAAAGCTGGCTCGACGAGATGGGTTGAGCTCTTTGCCGGCGATTCCTTTGCGCCACCGGCACCTTCCGAGTCGAGCTGAACCGCCAGAGTCAGTGCCGGTTGGGGAGGTGCCGGCACTTGCAGGGTGCCGGTGAGAGGGCTCTCGCTCCCCTCAGTGAGGGCAGGCGTCTCGCCTGCCCCACGCATGTGAGCTAGCAGGGACAGGCCGGAATGCCTGTCGATCATGTCCCTGAGGTCGGAGGGAGCGCCTTGTCTGTAGAACGCCCAGCGCGTCACTACTGTCTATAATATAGACACACAGACCCCATCACTAATTATTAAACCTGTGCCAGGAGCTAACTTGAATAAAGCTCAGCAGACTGGATTGCTGGGAGTTAATCGTATAGCGCATCAGGAGCTTGTTCTCTTGCCGGTGCTGAAAAATGCCCTGAAAAATTTTCTTCTTTTTGAAGAGGGCAAGAAATTGTATCCGGGAGCTACCAACCTGCTGGAAGCTTATGAATCGGATTATTCTCTGACTTTCATGAGAATCGGCAATTTTCTCCGGCTGGGCACGGAAATTGAAGCTTTTAGCCGCTCCTACTATATGGAAAAGAAGGGGCTGGCATCACGGGCAGCGCTTGAATTGCATTTCAAACGACTTAACTGTCCGGAAGTGGTCTTTCAGCGGGTGTTACCTGGCTCCAATCAATCCCTCGCCAACCTCTACAAAACAGAACTTGGAATCGACCTAAAAACTATGCCCACCTTTAAGTCGATCCAGGAATACTTCGTCCACCGGCATCTCTACACCCACAACAACGGGGTCTTAGATACCAATTACCTGAAAAGAGTTGAAAAGGTGATGGGCGCAGAGGAGCGGGAGCGCATCGAAAATCAAGCCCTCACGGCTGCCGGTGGGCGAGATCTCAATGATGCGGAAGTTTTTTGCTTTTACCCCATTCACAAACGCTTTTCAGCTTTGATTGAAGACACAAGAACATTTATCAGAAGTTTGCCTTCATAATTCCCGCACTCGGCACCCTACAGGGGAATTTCACGCATGATTTAGGATGGCCGCACGATGGCGCTTGCTGTCAAGTGCCGGTTGGGGAAGTGCCGGCACACTCACGAACACCGGCAAGATCGGACCTGCAGAACTCCCGAAACCACTTGACAAAATCGGGACTGTGTGGTAAAGAATGAGCTGCTGTGGGAGCGCCCCATCTCAGACAGAGCGGCAAGACGCGCTCGCCCCAATCCTAAATCCCGACCCGCATCCCAAAAGGATTAAAAAAATGTTATAATAACAGGTCTTCCGCTACTGGGGATGCCATACCACATGAATAACCCCTAACCCTTAGCCACTACCTACTAGCCAATATTTTAATATTTCGCGTATTGTTCTCAAACAGGAGATGTAGGATAAATATGTATTCCAGTTTAGAGCGCGTGCCAACTATCCTGGCAGTAGATGATTGCCCCATCACCCAAAAACTAATCGCGCATGTCCTGGGCAGGTATTACCGAGTTATCGTAGCGAGCAACGCACGAGAGGCGCTAGAAGCAATCTATAAAGAGCCGATTAACCTTCTGTTATTAGATGTTTCCATGCCCGAAATTGACGGCTTGGAACTCTGCCGCGCCCTGCGACAATTGCCCCAGTTCAACCTGCTTCCGATCATTATGCTAACCGCACGCAACAAAGCGTTTGACAGAGTGATAGGCAAGATGGCTGGCGCTACCGAATATTTAACCAAACCCTTTGAGGCAGAGCAACTGTGTCAGATGGTGGGGAAGCTTCTCGATGCCGGCGTGCCGGTTGAGTGACAGAAGAAATCCCCACTTGCCGGTTGAATGAAGAGCGCCAGTTACAGGGATTTTCAATCATTTCGGGTTGCAATCGCTCAAAAATCCGGTTGCCGGTGGAATTTTTCGAGGTAGGCTTGTCCAGCAAGCCAAGCTCGTGCGGGATGGCGTGCGAAAGCGTTCGCCCCCTCGCTGAATGTGCTACAATACAGATGCAGGCACAGGAGGAAAGACCATGAGTGTAGTCATTTCCGATGACATCCTTAAGGCAGCAAGAATGTCAGAAGACGAATTAAAGCGAGAAATTGCCATTCTGCTCTACCAGCAAAAGAAACTCAGCACAGGCATTGCCCGCCGCCTAGCCGGCATGCATTTAATCGAGTTCCAACAGGAACTCTCCAGACGCGGAATTTGCGTCAACTACGATGTCGAAGATTTTCAAACCGACCTCAAGAATCTGCGAGAGTGGGGTGACTTGTGACTGTTATCAGCAATACTTCGCCAATTACCAACCTGGCTGCCGTGGGACAGCTAAACCTGTTGCAACAGCTCTACGGCAGCATCATTATTCCCCAAGCAGTCTACAATGAAATGGCTGGTTTGCCCTATGCAGTACCCGGTACTGTGGAAGTGCAAACCCTATCCTGGATTCAAACTCAACAGGTGGTAAACCGCAACCTTGTAACAGAACTTCAGGCAGAACTCGATGAGGGTGAGTCTGAGGCAATTGCACTGGCTATAGAGTTATCAGCAGACAGACTTCTGATAGACGACTATCAAGGCAGAACAGTAGCCTCTAGATTGGGAGTGAAAATTACTGGCTTGTTGGGAGTTCTTCTGGCCGCAAAACGCAGGGGACTGATTGCCGCCGTCAAGCCGGTGATGGACGCTCTCATAGCACTGCCTGGTTTCCGGGTTAGCAATCAACTGTACGCTGATATCTTGCGGGCTGCGGGAGAGTAGTTGAAGACGCCCACCCATGCCGGCGGCAGAAATTGCCACCCAGCCTTGACAAAAATCCAATAATGTAGTGTGAGTAGCCGGCAATCCCGCGCAAGGACACCAGCAGGTCGAGGACTGCTGCGACTGCAGACCGGCATCCCCGAGCTGCGGTTACTCTTCAGGCTGATTGGCTTTTACTCTGCGGATGGGGAAATTGGCAATCAGCGCCGTCGCCCGCTGGCTGCTCTCCAGAGAAAACTCCAATCCATCCATCTCCAGTTCAACATACCTCGACACCACTGCCAGGATTTCTTTCTGCATCGACTCAATCATCTCGGGGGAGAGGTCAGCCCGGTCGTGGGCGATAACCAGTTTGAGACGGCGTTTGACTTCCTGACGACTGGTACTTGCACCGGCTCGAAAAAAAAGTCGTTCTAGAAGTTCGCTGATCATGGGTTTTTCGGGGGTAGACGGGGGGGGTGCCATTACATTATCTTCGAGGAGAACAGCTTGCGAATCCAGGCGAAAAAGCCCTCATTAGTGTTGGACAGGTCAAGAAACTCCACCTTCTGACCTTCCAGGCGTTTGGCGATGTGGTCAAGCGCCGTACCGGCGAGCGAGACAGTTTCTGTCAATACTAAGGGTTCCCCCCGGTTCGTAGAAACGATCACCTTCTCATCATCTGGGATCACCCCAATCAAAGGAATGGCCAGAATTTCCTGCACGTCCTGCACCGACATCATGTCATTCGCTTCCACCATTCCCGGTCTGAGGCGGTTGACAACAAGATTAATCTTCTTGATCCCCTGAGCTTCCAGCAAGCCCACCACCCGGTCGGCGTCGCGGACTGCAGCAATTTCCGGGGTGGTGACAATCACCGCTTCCTTGGCGGCCACAATCGCATTTTGAAAGCCCTGCTCAATCCCAGCCGGACTGTCAATCAAAATATAATCGTACTTCTGGGCCAACTCGTCAATCAGTTGCTTCATTTGCTCCGGGCTGACGGCATCTTTCATGCGGTTTTGAGCTGCCGGCAGCAGCACCAGTCGGGACTGGCGCTTATCTTTCACCAAAGCTTGCTCCAGCCGGCACTCGCCGGCGATCACCTCCACTGCGGTGTAAACAATCCGGTTTTCCAAACCCAGAAGCAAGTCCAGATTTCGCAGACCGAAATCCGCATCCACAACAGCAACCTGGCGGCCCATTTTAGCCAGAGCCATTCCTAAATTCGCTGTGCAGGTGGTTTTGCCCACCCCTCCCTTACCAGACGTGATCACAATAATGCGACTCATGAAACCGTACAACTCACGAATGCTGGTGAACCTAGACTTTGCCTTAACTAGAACCACAGAGCGCCGCCAAATTAAGCTTTTCGCTGTTTCTGGCAATGGCAGAATTGATGCAGTTGAATCAATTGTGCCAGACTCCTAAATTTACCACAGACAGCGATTGCAAATCACTTTGGATCGCCCCTCAGCTGATTTTTGACAGCAGCTGGCTTCTGGAAAAATCAGCCGCCCTAGTGATGCGAATTCCCTGTCCGCTCACGTAAGCCACTTCTGGATACTGCAGCCCCGGTGGCGGCTCCGGTGCCCTGGCCAAAAAATCCCCAATGCGAATCTGGGTGGGCTGCATCTGCAGCGCCATAATCACGCATTCCGTCTTCCCGCCGGCACCTGCATGAGCCAAGCCGCGCAGACGCCCCCAGATCAGGATATCCCCGTCCGCCACTATCACTCCTCCTGGATTCACGTCTCCCATCAGCACCACAGTGCCGGGATGGCGAACTTCCACCCCAGAGCGGACGGTAGTTTCTAGATAGAGGGCGTCTGCCATAGGCACCGCCGGCGCGATGCGGGAGGGCAGCAGCGCCGCCGGCGAGGACAGCTGTTCCACCGAGTAGCCGGCGGCGGCGGCGGCGACTGCCGTTTGGCGGCGGGTGGTGTGGACTCGCGCCAGCAGCAGCTGCGCTTCGCTGAGGGCGTCCGCCAGCGCTTGCAGCTGGCGGGCGTCCAGCAGCCGGTCTTGCGCCATCAAGTGCACTTCTGTATTCGGCTCCCAGAAGCGCTCGCTGGCATTCAGTCTCAGCTGCATCTGCTGCCACATATCGGGCCAATTGCTTGCCGGTGGCCCATTCGAGCCGGTGCTCTCCGCTTCCGGAGGCAATATTAACAGCAGCCGTCCCCCCTCAGTTTTGAACCGCACTTGCGGGTTGCGATTGCTTTCGGGAGGGGGTTCGGGATCGCTTAACACGAAAGGAACAGAGGAATCGGAACTCATTCAGGTTTCCCTTCAACTAGCTTCCCCAGGGAGTGGGTAGCGCATCGAGAAAGACTAAGTATCAATCTTATCTAGAATTCAGCCATCTTATCATCTCATGCCGGAGGTTCCAGCAACAGAGGATGCCGGCGGCAGGTCTGCCGGGCCGGTGGCCATCTCCCCAGCGCACAGGCATCCTGCCTGTGCTATACAAGAGGCTATCGGTAGCAGTTCTCACTTGCAAGGAGCGCTTATGCAGATCGGTAGTGTGGCGATTGTCGGCGGGACTCACGGAAACGAATTTACCGGTGCTTACCTAATAAAAAAATGGCAAAAGCACCCAGAAATACTTAAAAAAACCTCTTTTCAAACCCTGGCCTTGCTCGCCAACCCGCAAGCCTTTCAGGCAGGTCGCAGATATATTGACCGGGACTTAAACCGCTGCTTTACCCTCAATGACCTGCAAAACCCCACCCTCTCTGCCTGGGAAGACAAAAGAGCTAAGGAACTCAATCAACTCCTCGGCCCCAAAGGCCATCCCAAATTTGATTTTATCCTGGACTTGCACAGCACGACTGCCAACATGGGCCTGACTGCCATCCTTCCGGGCCCTGACTCCTTTTACCTGCAACTGGCAGCTTATCTCACTTCAATAGAACCCGCGCTGAAAGTTTACCAAACCCTCAGCCAAGGCGAAGATTCCTACTATTTGGAATCCATCTCAGAACGGGGTTTCGCCCTCGAAGTTGGCCCGGTTCCGCAGGGAACGCTTCATGCCGGCTTGTTTCAACAAACAGAAGCGCTGGTTTACGCTATCCTAGATTATATAGAAAAATATAATCGGGGTGAACTGACCGCAGCCAATTCCCCCCTCACCCTGTACCGGCATTTAAAAGTTGTGGACTATCCGCGAAACCAAAACGGCGAACTTGAGGCGATGGTTCACCCCCAGCTTCAGGGCAGAGACTATCAGGAACTGAAAAAAGGCGACCCCCTTTTTATCACGTTTGAGGGCGAGACGATTTACTATGAAGAGTCCGAAACCGTCTGGCCGGTGTTTATCAATGAAGCCGCCTACTACGAGCAGGGTGCCGCCATGTGTCACACAAAAAAAACCGAAGTTTATTTGTAGGGTGCGTTCCGGGGCACCGGCGACTTTGTGCCGGTGAGTTCAGTCATGCGGAACGCACCCCACTGGGGGCAAGAAACCCGGTTTTTTTGAGAAACCGGGTTTATCCGCTCTCACTACCGGCATGGCCCCCTGCTTCTGTTATCGGGCATGATTGCCCCACAAAAATAGGCCCCCTCCACGTTGGTATCTCTGAAAAAAGCGCTGCTCAGATTCGCGTCAGTCAGGTTAGCATTTTTCAGGTTGACACGAAACAGGCTGTTGCTGCTCAAATCGGCTTTTGATAGGTCTGCCCCCTCCATGTTAACATCTGTCATCCCGTCAGTCCTCAGCCTAGCGCCGGTGAGCTTGGCATTACTCAGGTTGGCACCCTTCAGGTTGACATCAGTTAAATCGGCACCGCTCAGGTTAGCAATTTTCAGGTTGGCATTTTTCAAATCGGCACCCCTCAAGACAGCACCGCTCAGGTTGGCACTCGTTAAATCGGCACCAATTAAGCTGGCATTACTCAGGTTGGCACCGCTGAGGTTGGCACCAAATAAGTTGGCTTCCAGCAGCTGGGCGTCTCTCAAGTCCGCCCCCGCCAGGTTGGCCCCAACTAACTGACATCTTATACACCTCTTTGTGTTCTGCAATTGTTGAATAGGGCTGGCGTTTTGAGCCTGCGTTGAAGCGGCTAAGCTAAGGGGAGCTGCTAGGGCAAAGATAGCTATAGTTTTTAGTTTCATAATCCCAGAGCTGGACACACTTCTCAGAAAAAGTTGCTTTTTAGAATAACCTGCTGTTTGCTGAAACCGCAGCAGTTCCTGGGTAGGGTGCGTTCCCCACACCGGCGACAAAGTAAGGGGCATCTCAGTCATGCGGAACGCACCCTACTATACTTTGCGGGGTGCGCCTTGGAATTCATTTGAAATTCTTGCGGCGCACCCCAGTTTCTAAATATGTTTGCTCAACCGGCGGTAAATGGTAGCCAGCGCACCGGCATCGCCCACATTGCCGGGGAACAGCACCACCGGCAAGTTGGGAAATTGGGGGTGATCTTCTGGCGCGCGCACCACTGAGCAGCCGGCTAAAATTTGGCCCAGCAGCCGCGCCGCCCTCAGCGCCAAGCCGGCACTCAAAACATCATTAGAAGTAATTCCCCCCTTGCTGATCAGAAATCCAATATCCACAGGCATTCCGCGCACGATATCCATCAGCAAGGCGGAAACCGCTAAACCAAACTGCAAGCGCACTCCCACACTGTCAAAGGTGAGTTCCTGCCGGCTCGTATAAACCACCGGCGTCAAGCCGGCGGCGTGAGCTTGATGAACCTTGTCCAGGGTTGTGGCGAGGATCTCGGATCGCGCTTGCTCCGACTCGTCGAGCAAATGGGCCACATCCACCTCAATCCCCACCACACCGGGCTCTCGCAGCAGGTGTTCCAGCTGTTCCGTGGACTTCTTGACGTGGGAGCCGACGATCGCCGCGCCGGCTTTGCCCTCGCGCACGTATTGGGCCATATCCTCAGCCGCCACCGGCTGCGGGCCGAGATTGGCGAGGGAGGTCAGGATGCTGGCGGCGCTGCGGAACAGGAAGCGTTTGCCCTGGCTTGCGGATTTTAACACATCGGCGGCAAATTTGTCAAGGTCTGCCTGGGTTTCGCCATCGACGACACAGCACTGGTTGCCGGTGAGGGAAGCCAGGCGTTCGAGGGTGCCGGTGCGGATGTCCGAGAGCAAAAATCGCTCAACCGCGCTGGCGGGGATTCGCCCGCCGGTCTTTTCTCCCACATAGTCGGGGAGGTAGCTGTGCCGGTAGCCAAAGACGGAATCGCGGGCGAACTCGGTTTCGTGCACCGGCACCGGTGCGCCGTTGACGATCAGGTAGTGCACGCTGTCGCGGGTGAACCGCCCCCCCTCGAAAAATGCCGGTACGAGGAAATGGGCGTCAAACGGGCCAAGTTCAGAGGCGATCGCGTCGGTTTCCACGGGGTAATGCCCCCGCAGGGTGGAGTCGGAACGGCTGACGACGAGGAAATCCCGGACGCCTTCAGCCGCAATCGCCTCTTTCAGGTTGTGGCAAACTTCTCGCGTGACTGCGGCGGCTCGCTCTGGGGTGAGGGCTCGCGTATTGGTGAGGACAAAGAAAATTGGCGAGGAGTCGCGCAACCCCAGCCGCAGGGTGTCCGCATCCCAGCGGGTGAGCAGCAAGCAGCTGTGGACAGTCTGGGAGCCGGTGGGGTCGTCATCGAGGACAATGATTTTGGGTTGGCTGGTCATGTTTCAAGTGAGCGTGACGATTGCAATTTTCTCATCTCTTCTGCTTGAATGCCGGTGCCCATTTACAAGGCTCGATCGAGAAATTGCCCGCACTCACTGGCTCGATGGCTGACTGGCTTCGCGCTCTTGGCGTGTCCCCTCGTTCCGGGGCGGGAGCCTGGGAACGAGGGGAAGGTAGAAACCCGGTTTCTTTGAGAAACCGGGTTTCTGGCCACTCACAGGTTTCACAAATCATTTAGAACCGCTATAAAATACCAGAAACCGGGTTTCTTGGGATGAGAGCGACGAAATTTATGCCTTCTAGCCCAAAGAAACTCGGTTTCTTCCCGCGATCTCTAGCTAAAACGATGGTCTTGCAACTTTCTCATTTCCGCTTGGGCGCTGACTGCAATCTGCAGCGCTTCATTCAGCAGTTTGCCATGCTCGCTCGCCCTATCGCTGACTTGCAAGGCTGTCAAAGCCGTCAGGTTATTGGCAAACATTTCGGGGTTGCGAGCAATGAAGGCTCTGTGCGCCCTGAGAATTCTCTCCGTTCTCAAAGCCCGCACCAAATCCTCTCGCGTCAGTTCCAGCGCTGCAATCACCTTCTCCCTGTCTGTTAAACTGACTTCTGGATTGCCGGCGGCTTCTAGCTGGTCGTTGATGTCGATGGCTTTAATGACATCATTATACCGCTCCACATCCTCAAATAAATTCACAAGAATCTTGTTTTTAAGGCTAAAATTTATTTTTTTAACATCCTCCCCGATTAACCCCAGAGACGCTAAAAGGTAAGCGACTATCAAGATGGGCCGGCTGTCGGGAAAGAGATAATTTAAGATAATTCCGCTGACAGCCATTAAGAGAATGATTAAGATGCTTTGGGAAATTTCCGACAAAAACTTGGGGGGGGTTGGGGGAATCAAGACATTCCCAACCCCCACGCCGGTGAGGCGTCTCAGTTCTCCTTTAGTGATTTGCAATCCTTGCAAGTCAGGTCTCACAGATGGGTGTTCCTCTCCTACGCTAATCTTGACGCTCCCTGTTTCTTCTCTGGCTGCCGGTGGTTCGGCTCGGTGTGCCTGTCTCTACTCTAATATTGTAGGGTGCGTCAGCTGTGCCGCACGCTAGTGGTGAGGGCTCGCCCTATTGCTGACGCACCCGACTTTCTCTAAGTATAGCGAGCAACCGCCGGCGATCGTCTAGGGGGGGTGGGGGAGCATACCACTTTTGTAGGGGCGAAGCATGAGGGCGAAGAATCTAGGAGACAAAGCGAAAGATTTACAACCCTCATGCTTCGCCCTCACAGGTGGGCGCGTAAAAAAGGGATGCTCCTGGGCGGTGCTCCCAACCCCTCTGCCGGCTACCCAGCTACCGCCGGCTTGCGGGGGGTGCCGGTAGGTGGCGCACTGCGCGGCACAGGTGAGTGCACATCCCGGTTCTATTATATAGCGGTTCTAAATGATTTGTGAAACCTGTGGGGGCCAGAAACACGGTTTCTTTGAGAAACCGGGTTTCTGCGCTGTCACAATTCAAATAGAAACGCGCTTACTGCCTGGAGTCTCTCCCAGACCGGCTATCTAGCAGTGAGTCAATAGTTCACCGGCTCTGCATATCTGGTAGAGTGGGGCTGGGATAGAGAGTGCCGGTGATTGATTGTCTGATATCGCGTTCTATGCTATCGTTTATTGGGGCCGGTTTCATTAAGTGGGTGGCAGCGGTTTTATAGATAATCTTTGCTACCGGCAGACATCTCAGGCTCACCCGCCCCTACAGCGGGTGAGCCGAAATAGCGGACTGTCGCCTTGATTGGCGATTAGATTATATAAATCCTTTGAATAGGCCATTTATCTATATCCCAAATCTTTCACTTTCAAGGTTTTTGTTACGCCGGCAATCCAGAGATTTTTGCCTTGCGGCTTCGCTTCTACTGTTATAGAGGTTCTCAGTTTGATGAAGCACCAGAAACCCGGTTTCTTTAAGAAACCGGGTTTCTCAGTACCTCACAAAGGATGAGAAACGCTATATCTCCATCAAAGCCATTGCCTTTTCAAGTACCTCACGGCTGTTCCCGCCCTTTTTTTTGAGCGAGATTGTTCAATCTGTCGTAAAGCAGTAGGGTGCGTTCCCAAAGGAAACGCACCCCACCTTCACGGAGTGACGCGCAGTACAGCACCCCACCCCCAGGGAGATTTACAAACACCGGCTGCTGCTATAAGGGCGAGAAAGCCCGCGAAAGTTATAGCGCAGCTTGGCAGTCTCAGTTTGTCCCGCCAGCCGCTGCAGTGCCGGCGGCGGAATCAAATCAATAAGGCAAGACTTTACCGCCCTACTCGGACTCCATCGCTTTGAGAATTTTTAGATAGATGTCTTCCACTCTTTTGGCTTGCCTTTCACCAAGAGATGCATAATGACGCAAACCAGGAGTTCCATTGATTTCCAGGACGACATAATCTTGCAGCGGACGTGTTAGATCGCCGGTAATAATATCCACCCCGCACAATCTCAGCCCCATATCTTTTGTTACGCTGACTGCTAGCTTGTAAAAGTCTGGATGGATATCCTCTGTAACATCTACAGCTTCCCCCCCCGTTGTCAGATTTGCATTATCTAAAAGAGACAGCTTAGCGCCTTCCGGGAGGACACTCTCCAAATTCAGCTTCTGTCTTTGCAAATTGTTTTGAATTCTATAATCCTCAATCTCTACCCTTGCCTCTCTGCTATTTGTTAAAAATGTCTCCTTTTTTTTACGGACAAGTTCCAAAATGCTTGAGGTTCCGTCGCCCACCACAAATAAGGGAATCCTCTGATAGGCTGCGATTACTTGATCATCCAGTACCACAATCCTGTAGTCTTTGCCTGAATAAAATCTCTGAACTAGTAGGACTGAATCTAAAAGAAATATTTGTTGAGCGGCTTGATAGTATTCTTCTTTGGTCTGAACCTTTGTTACCAGCCTTCCTGCCATGAGGCTGTTAGGCTTGACAATCACAGGAAAGCCAAGGCTTTGCGCGTATTTGAATCCGTCATCTACAGTCTTCTTGACTTTGAGGGAGTAGTTTTCATTCACTCGCTCGCTGAAAAATGTTTCTCCTTCGGGGACTTGATATCCCAATTTTTTCAGTAAAAAAGAGCTGTAATGTTTATCTTTGGCCACTTCTGCTGAGCCGGCATAATTAAGATTTAAAATGCCCCGGCAGAAGTAGCTTTTATTCCCATTTTTAAAAGTAATCTGTCCCACAAGCCCGTATTCTGGTTCCAGCAGGACTGTAGCTCCTATTTGAGGGGCCAGCTTCTTAATTAGTTCAGGTACAAACGGTGGTTTCATTGTCGTTTTGGTTCAATTGCGGGTGCGATATTGCCAATAGCCAGGAAAATCCTGGCAAATATCAATATACCACATCCAGATTTTAATGCAAGCACTTCGCGGAGCGAGTTTTGTCAGCGCCCCCACCGGTACCCGGCGGCGATCCGCCGGCTCCAGAACCCGCCGCCGCAACAAGCGCGAGATTTTACCACTTTACCGCACGCCGCAACACAGCCGGTTGCAACATCCCAGAAGCGCCACCGGCTGCGCCAATCAGCGCCTTTATCTGTTTTCAAGAAATTCATCTACCGTAATTCCCGCCTGTCGAATCAAATTTCTCAGCAACCCTGGTGCTAGTTCTCGATGATTGGGAATTGACAGGGTTGGTTTTGAGTCATGCCAAAGAATCATGTGGCTGCCGGTTTGACGATCCAGTACATAGCCAAACATTTCAAAAATCTTGACAGCCTCCATGCCGGAAATATTTGATAAACGTCCCATTTATACTACAACTTCCCCGATAAAGGATTGAGATTCCTGAGCAACATACGGCTTGCCATGTTTGGCTCGCACATCAAGATACCCCCTAATGGCATCTTTGATATTTTCTACCGCCTCATCTAGCGTCTTGCCTTGGCTCAGACAGCCAGGAAGCTCGGGAACCTCCGCAACATAACCTTCGTATTCTGGGTCAAATGTGAAAATGACTTTAAATTTCATAATGGATTCACCTGTTTTATTTTCTCCTGAACCATTTATAGCTATACAGGTAGAGTGAATAGGTTTTCTATTTATAGCCCGTACAGTAAATTTCCGGGAAGGCTATTATAGCACATCCAAAATTTAATGCAAGCACTTTGCGGAGCGAGTTTTGTCAGCGCCCCCACCGGCACCCGGCGGCGATCCGCCAGCCAGTCCTTCTTTCCCCTCACCCCTCGGCAGAGAGTTGGGGGTGAGGGTTGGGTTGGGGGTGGGGTTTTAAACCTGCCGGCTGATACCATTAAGAAACTCTCGCCTCGACTCAAGTCTGGAAGGCATTATAACACAACGCGCCAGCAAATCTAAATCCAACTCCGGGAAAAACTCGCTGCGGGAAAGTTGCTCATACTCCTCCCCGCGAAGCCGGTAGAGAGAAAGCCGGTTATCTTCCCAAAACCACACCTCAGCGATCTTAAACCGCTTGTACTTTTCCAGCTTATTTATGCCGCCACTGGTAATGACTACCTCAACGGCGAGGTCAGGATGATCTTTTTTATCCCCTATATAATAAGACTCATCAGGCTCAAAGGAGACTTCCCTGCTCTCATCCTCACGAGTCGCACTGCCTACAGGGATGAACTCAATACCCATTTCGCAAAAATACAGCTCTACTAAAAACCCAATATTGGTTTTTATCATTTCATGCTGTTCGCCAATCGTCATAAGCTCCACCCGCCCATCAAGATAAGATATCCGCACACCTGGCAGATTCTCCATCAAAGCTTGAATCGCCTTGAATTGCTGCCAGCTGTGACGCCCTGGCAAGACCAACCGCTGTTCTTTGACTGCAATTATTTCTTGGGAAACTTGTGTCGTCATAACCCTAGCGCTCCTAGATTTAGGTGCCAGAAACCCGGTTTCTTAAAGAAACCGGGTTTCTCAAGTACATTATAGCTTAATGCAGCAACTCAATCGCACGCTTCGTCAGCGCCTCAGCAGTCAGCCCATTAAACGCCATCAACTCACCCGCACTCGCAGTGGTTTCCCCGCGCTTCCACGCGAAAGTGTCCCGCTTGCAATTCGCCCGCAACAGCACCGGTTCCAGCATCCCAGAAGCGCCGCCGGTCACCGCAATCAGCGCGTCGCCATCAAACAGCTGGGCAAACCCAGCATCATCCAAAAATCCGCCATCGGCTTCCGAACAAGTATCCCAGGCAACATCGTGCGGGCGATACAGCCGGCGGGGGCTGACAACCGAAACAATCCGCACGCCAATCCCCTCAGTTTCCAAAAATGCCGCCGCTTCAAACACCGGCATCAGCGTCATGTCGCCAACAACAGCAAACACAACTTTCTTGTCGCCCTCCACCTCTTGCAGCAGCACCGCACCGTCGCGCAAAGCTTGACGAGTTTGCTCAAAAGTCGTGCGCACCGGCAGCGGCGACTTGCTCGCAGTAATCACAACCCCCTTATTCTTCGTTCCCAGCGCCCACTCATAGCAAACTTGGATGCTGTTCGCGTCGGTAGGAAACACCGGGAACACATTCCCATTGCGCATCATCGCCGCAAAATAAGCCTCAATTTCCGGACGCTGGTGAGTCCACCCGTTGCGCCCTTGCTCCAGCGCACCGGCAGTAAACAGCGTAACAGTAGAAGGAGTCGGGCGGCGCAATTCTGCCATCGCTTGCGTCACCGTCTGCCAAATCGGCAACCCGTTAATCGCAAAAGATTCATAAGAGCACCAGAGACTGCGAGCGCCCATCAAAGCCAAACCCACCGCCAAGCCGGCACAAGCGTCTTCACTCAGCGGTTCGTAAACTTGCCCGCCCGGCGCTTGATTGTAAAGCTCATCCGCCGTCGGGTGGATAATCTTCAGCGCTTGGTTAATGTTAGCAATCCCCGAAGCTTCATTGCCGTCAGCGTTAGTGACGAGGAAGCTGCGGTCGCTCTGGCCCACCTTAGCCACCAAACGCCCCATTGACGTAGTAGAAACCTTCGGATCGCCGCCAATCGCATATTCTTCCAGAGGCAATTCTCCCAATTCCGGCACCGGCAGCACAAATTCCGTCACAGCGGTTTTTGCAGCGGGCCCGCCCCCGGAGCGCTCAAAATTCGTCCGCACCAACTGCCAAACTTCAGGCGCGAGAGCACGCCCCTTCAAAGCTTCTGCAATGTGCGGCGCATCGAGCGTGTCCTTGGGATAGAGGTTGTGAGATTTCGCCCCCCGCGCGTGCACGCCGGCACCTTTCAGCTGCTTGATGATAAACGCAGTCCGCGTGCCGCTCAGAGCGGATTTAGCCGCTTTGTCAGCAGCAACTAGCACAGTTTTGGTAAATTCCAGCCGCTTTTCCAGGGAAAAAGCCGTGCTGTCAACATAATCGCCCGGCTGGTTTTTATCGTCAAACTCCTTAGCATCGACCAAGATAACTTCTTCAAAGCCGTTGCCTTTCCAGTAAGCGAGCATTTCCTCGCTGGATTTGGTGGAGACCATGCTGTGATGTTCTTGGCTGTAGCCGTTCCAAACCAGCACCGGCAGGAAATTGGTCACGCCCGGATAGGCGGTGTGGAAGTGAGCCATGCTGCTGATCACATAGGGCTCGCCCATACCGCCGTCGCCGATAGTGAAGGGGAAGAGTTTGTCGCGGTGGAGGAGGGCTGCTGCCATTGCGAAGTGCTGCCCCTGTCCCAGGGGGCCGGCGGGGGCTAGAATGCCAGGGATGTAGCCCGAGAGGTGTCCCAAAAGGCCGTGCTTTTCCCGAAAGCGATCGCGCAACTGCTGCACTGTGAAAATCCCCATGTCCTCTAGGGAGCGGTCGAGAAACATGGCGCTGTAAAAGCCGGGGGCGTGGTGGCCAACTTCCGTGAGCATGTTCTTGTAGCCCAGCATGACGAGGGCGGCGTGAGCGTCCGCAGAGCTGGCAAATCCGCCCGGGTGCCCGGAGGCTTTGCTGCCGGTGATTTGCAGGGTGAGGTAGCGCAGGGCGTCTGCAGCCAGGAGAGTCTGGAAGGCAGCTGCGGGAGCTGCAGGGTCTGCGATCGCAGCGCGGCCTTCTGCGATCGCGGGGGCTTTCCCGTAAGTCTCGAAACCGGGGAGGGCTTCGCCGAAATACTGAATCCCCTCACAAAATGCCGGGGAAGCTTGGGTTGCCGCTTGGGTGGGTGTGGTCATGCTGAATTCCCTAAATGACACTAATGCTGGGAGCGATTTAACAAACATTTTATGGTTTTTGGGACTTCAGAATTAAAAAAGGTAATTAATCTTGCTTTTGCTTCCGATGAGAGGGAGCTATCGCTCTCGATCAGAAATTTTCCTGGGAGGGGGCAGGGGGTGGGGAATGGGGTGATGGCAGGCGGGCGTCTTGCCGGCACCACCGCAGGCATTGCACTTAACAGACGGCATCTGGGGAGTTATACTGGATTTACCAGCTGACGCCGGTGCGCGACAAGCTGCTGCAATGGCCATTTTCCCACTGCCCTATCTCACGGCTGTCTGTCAGGTTTCGCGCTCGGTTTGCCCCCGTGGCTCTGATTGCCTTTCCTCGTGTCACCAGATGGCCTGTGGGGATTGCGGGCTCCCAGTTCGCTCCTGAAACGGTGCTGGTTCCGTGTGTTTATTGCACCGGCGCAAAGGATCTCTATTTCGAGCAGGCAAGGGGCTTGAGCCGGAGCAGTTTTTGCGCGGGCAATTCTCGCCTTGTGAGTATTTGCCGTTTGGGGGGTAAAACAAGTGTGTTGCTATGGCGCGGGCTCAGTTTAAGAGCGAGCCGGCGCAACGCGGAAAACCAGCCCGCGCCACCGGCGCTCGGGCTGTGCGCGGCTCACCGGCAGGTGGTGTGACGGTGGCGGCGGGTGCGCCGCCGCAACAATTGGCCCGAGGCCTGCCGGTGTGCCGCCGGCTCCACCGCCACCGCGATTCGCCCTGCCGGCACTCGGTCAGTGTTGATTTTGGAAGATAAAATCCGATTCAACACTTACTCTATTGTGAGCTTGTCGCAAAGTTTATTAAAGATACAGCGCCTATTTTACGACGTTACCAGGCTTAAACCCACGAACTAATCAACCGGAGATATCTCCCTTTCCGCCCAGCTCCCCAGCGGCGCTCCTGCGCACGAGCCGGCTCACTTGCGCTGCTCCGAGGGATCAATCAGAATAAAAAAGGCAGAGACACAAAACTTAAACTTTCTCTCATATTTATATACTTTCCGTTAATGAGCGCCCTCCCCTCTCCCAATGGGCTGCTGCCTGAACAGCCACCCTTCGCTTCCCCCTCACCGCCCCTGACTCGCATCCTCAACCGCCTGCAGCCGACGCCGGAAACCATTGTCATGATTTTGGCAGTGCTGATTGGCGGCAGCACCGGCATGGGAGTCGTCACCTTTCACTACCTGATCCATCTCATCCACAGCCTGACGATGCAGGATTTGATGGGAGTGATTTCCCCTTGGGGCGCTTGGACACTGGCCTTAGCTCCCACCCTCGGCGGAATCATCATCGCCCTGATGCGCTGGCGCTCGCCAGACTTTGGCCCCGGCATTTCCTCAATGATTGCAGCTGTCGAGCAAGCATCGCGCACCGTGCCCTTCGCCCTCAGACCGGTCACCAAAATGGTGGCGGCTTCCGTTTCCCTGGGAACCGGCGCGTCCTTAGGGCCAGAGGGGCCGAGCGTAGAAATTGGTGCCAACTTTGGCATGCTCGTGGGGCAGGCGATCCAAGTTTCCCAAGAGCGACAGCGCTTGCTCCTGGGTGCCGGTGCCGCAGCCGGCTTGGCAGCTGGGTTCAACGCCCCGATTGCCGGAGTTTTCTTTGCCCTAGAAGTCGTGCTGGGGACAAGCTTTGCCACCTCAGCCGTGAGCGTCGTGCTGCTGGCGGCGGTGGTGTCGGCTTTAATCGCTCAGATTGGGTTGGGTTCGCAGCCGGCTTTCACCCTGCCGGACTACGCTGTCCGCTCACCGCTGGAACTGCCCCTGTATGTGGGCTTGGGCTTATTAGCCAGCATCGTCTCCCTCGCCCAAACCCAGTCGATTAAGTTCGCTCGGCGCTGCTTTGAAGGGGACCTGCCCGGCTTGAGGTGGTTCCGCCACCTTCCGAAGTTCATCCATCCCGTAATTGGCGGAGCCTGCGTCGGCGTCGTGGCCCTCAAGTGGCCGCAAATCATGGGCATTGGCTACGAAACCATTGAAGCCATACTGCAAGATGTGGAGTTTTCCCAGCAGCTGCTGCTCACCCTCCTGGGGCTAAAGCTGGTGATGACAGCGATTAGCCTCGGCAGCGGATTAGTCGGTGGCACTTTTGCCCCGTCCATGTATCTGGGGGCGTCTTTGGGGTCAGCCTACGGAAAAATCCTGCCGGCTGTTCTGCCTGGAATCAGCCAGCATATTGCGGCACCGCCGGCTTACGCGATGGTGGGCATGGCCGCCGTGCTGGCGGCGAGCGCCCGCGCTCCCCTGACATCTATATTATTGCTGTTTGAGCTGACGCGAGACTACCGGATTGTCCTGCCATTAATGGCGGCAGTGGGGCTGAGCGTCTGGCTGGTGGAGCGCTTGAAGCCCACCCCGACTGACAGCTCGAAATACCAGCAGATGGGGCTGAATATCGAGCAAGATTACAATCGTGAAATCTTGCAGAAAATTCCGGTTTCGGAATTGATGCAGCCAGCTTTGCTGCTGCCTGGAACCATTTCTGTGATTGAGGCCGGTCTGGCTTTAACGAATAACAACTTACACAGCGGTTTGGTGATTAATGATGCTAAAAGAATGATTGGAATTATTACGTTGCGAGACGTTAATCGCGTTCTCGCACGAGTTAAAGCGGATTCTCTGGATATCTATTTAGCCCACCAGAATATTGCTGACCTCTGCACCACTGACATCTTGTTTGCATACCATGACGAGCCGGTTGCTGAGGCGCTAGACCGCATGGCAGCGCGGGGTTTGCACCAGCTGCCGGTGGTAGATCGAGACAATCCTTATGAAGCTTTGGGGTTGCTGGACGAGCTGGGAATTTCCCTGGCCTCTCAGCTGGCTGTGACGCGAGATGTCATGCGGGGTTACTGCGCCTTGCCAGCACTCCCTGAGAAAGTGCAGGAGGTGGAGCGAGTCAAGCAGCCGGTGTGAGTTCTTCTGTGGGGTGCGTTAATAACGCACCCCACTTAATTGAAGGAAAGTGCGGGTGCTGTTTTTAGAATTAACATACAACCAGATATAGCAGTTCTCAGTTGGATGAACTACGCCTCAGAAACCCGGTTTCTTAAAGAAACCGGGTTTCTCAGTACCTCACAAAGGATGAGAAACGCTATAAAATACCATCTCGCCGACCGGCGTCCGGCGTCAGCGCCAGTTTTTTTGACTGACCCTACTTTTCAGGCGTCCCCGTAAAGTGGCACTTCTGTGCTAGAGAGGTGCCACTGAAATCAGCTAGCCCCCCTCACACGCGGAACTGTGCCACTGATTCGCTGTAGTGGATGGGCAGAACGCACTCGACATTCTCATGGGGGCTAGGAATGAGATGGTAGGAGAGCAACAGCTGCTCCTTGGTGTTGACTGTTTTTACTGAGTCAACCCCAGCCGCCACCGAGACTTGCACCGCAGAGACATCCCCCCGGACAATCACTGTGTAGCGAGCGCTGCTAACCTTTTCCATGCCAACCAGCGTCACGCGGGCGGCTTTGACCATCGCGTCAGCCACCGCCAGCGCAGGCGGAAGACCTTTTACTTCAACCATGCCGACTGCAAATGGCATAGCGCTTTTCTCCTGAATAAACGGGATCTGTCAGTCTAATTGTACGATTCACGGGATGCGGAAATGCACTGGGCACAGGGGCAGGCACGGGGGCCTGCCCCTACAGCGCCAGCAAGCCGCCCTATAAGCTGCGCTTATAGTATTCCCTGCTGGGTGGGCCACTAACGGGCCCGATACGCTTGCCAGAAATAGAAGCCGGTCGTGCCAAAGATAGCCAGCACCACCGCCGGCACAAACCCCACACCCAGTCCCTCCGCCTTCCCCAAAGCCACCTGGACCGTCCCCCAGGCCACCCACCCAAACAGGCAGATCAGTTCCGCCTTCAGCCAGCTGAGAAACTCGCAAGCGATCAGGTACTGTCGCGCCGCATTCTCCTCGGTGATTGGCACCGGATAATTAAACGTGTGGGGGAACCGGCTCAGTACCGTCAGCCCCACATAGATAGCAGCGCTCAAGGCGGGGAACAGCCAGAGTATCGCCTTGGCACCCCAGCCATCCGGCATTCCCGACAGGCCAAAATGAACCGGAATCACCGGCGGAAGCGCTTTCCAGGATTGGACTGGGAGCGCGACGCTCACCACAGTGCCGGCAACTGCTACAATTTCAAGCACTGCCGCAGCCGTTGAGCGCGGGATGGGGAGAATGGGCCGGTTTGCTTGCTTGTCGGTCACAGTCGGAGTGATGGATTGGGCGTTGGTTTATACTTTAAAGATAACAGTCTCCAAGAAAGCCGGTCGCGTGTTCCTTTGGCTCGGTTCGCCACGAATTTCACGCCCCCGATTGACGGATTGTCTGGCAATAAGTCTCTCGGCAGGTTAGAATCAAAGACGAATAATGCCGCAAATCTTCTTGCCGCCGCCGGTGGGGAGGAGAAGGCAGCGCATCTGAGAAAGGAGGAGTGAGGTGTTGAAAATCAGAGGAGGCCAAAATGGACTTTCAAAGGTTTATTGAGCAGCTCCCCAGCCTGTATGAGAACTGGGGTAAGGATTCTGTGCGACCGAAATCAGCACGTTTCGGGCAGGTACTTGAGCAAGTTCAGGGGATGACAACGGCAAACGTGATGCAGCTGCTCAATTTTGCCGTTGAGTGCATGGATGCCGGTGAAATCTACTGCGAGATTGGCACCTATCAGGGGTCAACCTTAATTGCCGCACTGCTCGGTCATCCAGAGCGGATGGCGTATGCAGTGGACAATTTCTCCCAATTCGATACCGGCGCTAAAAATATCGAAAAATTAAGGGAAAATTTATCCAAATTTTTCCTGGAAGATAGGGTGGAATTTTGCCAGCAAGATTTAGAGGAATTTTTATTGGAACTGCGACAGTTAGAGACAGAAGAAAAAATCGGCGTTTATTTTTATGATGGCCCTCATGACTACAGGTCGCAATTGTTAGGATTGCTCCTAATCAAACCTTTTTTGGCTGAAAAAGCACTGATTATTGTGGATGATACCAACTGGGCTTCTGCAGTGCAAGCCAATTGGGACTTTATGGCCGCCCACCCTGAGTGCGAGCTCTTGCTGGATTTGCCGACACCCGAAAACAGCCATCCAACCTTTTGGAATGGCATTCAGGTTCTCAGCTGGGATTGGGAGAGAAGCTCTAATTATCCGGCGTCTACTTTTCGCCTGATACGCCAACAACCTCTGGTTCGGGCTATCTACAATTTGCCGGAGCTGGCTGTAACGGAGGGGGAATGGTATACTCTTTATCAAGAAGCCTTGTCACTGCACCGCCAGCAGCAATTTACAGCAGCGGAGTCAAAGTACAGAGAGTTTCTAAAGCAAAGAAGCAAAGATGCTGAAGCCTGGTTAAACTTGGGAAGACTTTATTCCCAAGTTGGCCGCTATCAAGAGTCGCTAGAAGCGCTGTTGAATTCCCTAAAAATTGACGAATCAAAATCTGTATCCCACTATACACTGGGGGTAGTTTATGAGAAAATAAATCAAACTCAGCAGGCGATAGACGCTTACAAAAAAGCTCTGGCGAGCGACCCCAAACTGATTGATGCTTACAACAATTTAGGTAATATTTTATCTCGGACGGGCGAAATAGAACGGGCGGAAGCCGCCTACCGGCAAGCGATTGCAGCCAACCCCAACCACTTTGGCAGCTATCTCAACCTGGGCAATCTGCTGGTGGAGCGAAATCAGATCCAGGAAGCGATTGAAGCCTATCAAACAGCCCTGCAACTCAGCCCGGAAAATCCGGATATACTGTACAATCTGGAAATTGCGGTAAACATTCAAAAAAATCCCGCCCCATTCCTGCTAGAAAGTGGCAACCGCTTTTACCGGCAAGGCAAATATGCAGAAGCGGCTGAGAGATATCAAAAATTCCTAGAGCTGCAAACAGGAGATGCTCAACTGTATTTCGCGCTCAGCGAGTGTTTGCAAAACCTGAACCAGCCAGAGTCAGCCCTCAGCGCCCTTCGAGAAGGTGTTCGCCTTCACCCCACAGCCGGCAACCTGCATTTTTCCTTAATCAAAACTTTGCACCTGAGCGGGCGGACTCAAGCCGCCATCGCAAGTGCGGAGACAGCCTCCCATATCTTGCCTGATTATGTGTTCAAAATGCTCAAGCACTTAATAGTGCCGGTGGTCTACGACACGCCAGAGGAGATACAATTTTACCGGCAGCGGTTTGAGCGAGGTTTGCAAGAGTTAATTCAGCAGACATCTCTGGAAACGCCAGAAGAGAGAAGAGATGCCCTGGCGGGAATCGGGAGTGTGACAAACTTCTACTTGGCGTATCAGGGCCACAATGATGTGGGCTTGCAGCGCCAGTATGGCAATTTAGTGCGTCAAATTATGACCGCCAACTACCCGCAATGGGTTGAGCCGCTATCGATGCCTCCTCTTGCAGAGAGCGGAAAGATCCGTGTGGGTTATGTTTCGGCTTTTTTGCACAGTTGGAGCGGGACATTTCTGTCACTCGGCTGGCTGCGTCACTGCGACCGGCAAAAATTTGAGATATCCTGTTACTACACAGACAATCAGCCGGACTATATCACGCAACAGTTCCGGGATTGCAGTGACGTATTTCACCATATCCCACACAATCTGGAAGCCGTGTGCGAAAAAATATTAAGTGATAAATTACATATACTGGTCTTTCCAGAGCTGGGTATGGACGCTGCGACCATCCGACTGGCAGGGTTGCGTCTCGCCCCTGTTCAATGCGTGGGATGGGGGCATCCAGTAACGTCGGGTTTGCCTACCATTGATTATTTTTTATCCAGCGATTTAATGGAGCCGGAAAAGGCTAAAGAACATTACTCGGAGGCTCTAGTTCGTTTGCCGAATATAGGCGTTGCTTACCCCAAGCCAGCTGTGACGCCATTAACAAAGACTCGCTCGGATTTTCAGCTACGGGATGATGCGGTGGTTTATCTATCTTGCCAAGCTCCCTATAAGTACCTGCCGCAACATGACTATATCTTTGCTGAAATTGCCCGCCGTGTCCCTCAAGCTCAGTTTATGTTCCTGCGTAGCGGTGTCCCCCAGCAACGCCTGCAACGCGCTTTTGCCGCAGCCGGCTTGAAGATGGAAGATTATTGCGTGTCCTTACCTGTCCTACCGCGCTCTGACTATCTAATGCTTAATTTACTTTCCGATATTTACCTTGACACTATCAGCTGGTCGGGGGGCAATACATCGCTAGATGCTATTGCTTGCCATCTCCCCATTGTAACGTGTCCGGGGGAATTTATGCGAGGGCGTCACTCTCACAGCTTCCTAAAAATGCTGGGCGTGACGGACACCATCGCTGAAAACGAAGCGGACTATATTGAAATTGCCGTCAAATTGGGGTTAAACTCAGAATGGCGGCGCGACATTGCAGAACGCATGAGCCAGCGCCAGTCAAACCTGTTTGACGACAAAACCTGTGTGGGAGCCCTTGAGGCTTTCTACCAACAGGCAGTTCGCGAACGTCTAACCCAGAGGTAAAGCCACCTATGATTGCCACAGAAAAACAGCAGCGCAACTGGAAACCAATTATTAAGCAATTTGAAGCCGCCGTCGGGAAAAACGGCGTAGTCCAGCGCAAAGAAGAGTTGCTCACCTACGAGTGCGACGGACTCCCCAGCTACCGCCAGCGACCGGCTGTCGTCGTACTCCCCCGCACCACCGAGGAAGTCGCAGAAGTCGTGAAAATATGCGACCGCAACCAAATCCCCTGGGTGGCCAGAGGTGCCGGCACCGGCTTGTCGGGGGGTGCCTTGCCGGTGGAAGACTGCGTGCTGGTGGTCACCGCCTTGATGCGGAAAATCCTCAAAGTTGACCTGGAAAATCAGCGCGTTGTCGTGCAACCGGGCGTGATAAACAACTGGGTGACGCAAACCGTCAGCGGTGCCGGTTTCTACTTCGCCCCCGATCCGTCCAGCCAAATTGTCTGCACCATTGGCGGCAACATCGCTGAAAATTCCGGCGGCGTACACTGCCTGAAATATGGCGTCACCACCAACCACGTTTTAGGGTTAAAATTGGTGCTGCCGGACGGTTCGGTTGTGGATGCCGGCGGAGAGATTCCGGAAATGCCAGGGTATGACCTCACCGGCTTGTTTGTCGGTTCCGAAGGCACCTTGGGCATCGCCACAGAAATCACCCTGCGCATTCTGAAGACCCCGGAATCGATTTGCGTGCTGCTGGCAGATTTTACCAGCATTGAAGATGCCGGTGCCTCCGTTTCCGACATCATCAGCGCCGGCATCATTCCCGGCGGCATGGAAATCATGGACAACCTGAGCATCAACGCCGTGGAAGATGTTGTCGCCACCGGCTGCTATCCCCGCGACGCGACTGCTATACTGTTAGTAGAAATCGACGGCTTAGAAGTGGAAGTTGCCGCAAACAAGCTGCGCGTCGCCGAGATTTGCAAGAAGAATGGGGCGCGGAACATCACGGCGGCGAGCGACCCAGAAACCCGCCTGAAACTGTGGAAAGGGCGCAAAGCCGCCTTCGCCGCTGCGGGACACATGAGTCCGGATTATTATGTGCAAGATGGGGTAATTCCCCGCACCCAGCTGTCTTATGTGCTGAAAGAGATTGAGGCGCTTTCGCAGAAGTACGGCTACCGGATTGCGAATGTGTTCCATGCCGGTGACGGCAATCTCCACCCGCTGATTCTTTTCGACAATTCAGTTCCCGGTGCGCTGCATGTCGTGGAAGAATTGGGGGGAGAAATTCTCAAGCTTTGCGTGAGAGTCGGGGGAAGCCTTTCAGGGGAGCACGGCATTGGCGCGGACAAGAAGTGCTACATGCCCGATATGTTCACCGAGACGGATTTAGAAACTATGCAGTGGGTGCGGGAAGTGTTTAATCCCCAGGGGTTAGCAAATCCGGGGAAAATATTCCCCACGCCGCGCACCTGCGGGGAAGCCGCACGCGCTAAGATGGAGAAGAAGATTGAGGGTGCGGAGGTTTTTTAAAAGATCGCCAGTAAATAGTAGGGTGCGTTCCGCTTCAGGAGAGCACCCCACCTTCACGGAATACTCTAGCGGAACGCACCCTGCGCAGTAAATAGTAGGGTGCTTTTCGCTCACATTTATAAATAAAAAGTGAAGCCACAAGAAACCGGGTTTCTTGTACTGGGTCAGCGGTCAAACTGAGCCATCCTACAGAAGAAACCCGGTTTCTGGCCCCATTGATGCTTAACAATTAGTTTATAAATCAGCTCTTAGGAGAGGGGTTGGAGGAGAGGTCAAAATTGAAATGTTACCCACCTTTGCGCTATGTTAATGAGGGTTTATGCAGACGGATTGGCTCTAAAATCCAGATGGGAGTCTTTGCTGCAGGAGTTCCAGGTTGAGCGAAGTGCCGGCAAGAAAGTCTTTTTTGAATTGGTAACAGCCTATTGCAGCGAATGCCGGTGTTATCACACGCTGGGTCACATTCAGCACGTTTTAAATACAATTGAAGGGATGGGAGCCGTCGCCGGCAACTTGCCGGCAATTCAGCTGGCGGCTTGGTTCCATGATAGCATCTATGACCCGCAAGCGCAAGATAATGAGGAGAGAAGTGCTGAATATGCGGCAGCTGTGTTGAGCGATTTAGGGGTGCCGGTTGGTACGGTAGAGGCGGTGGCTGAGATGATATTATATACCAAGCGCCATGAAGCGCCGGTGGGCGATACTGACAGCCGCATCCTTCTAGATGCGGATTTGGTTATCTTGGGGGCGGATGAGGGGGAATATCGGTTTTATGCTGAAGGGATTCGGCGAGAGTATTCCTGGCTGTCTGAGGGAGAGTATCGGCAGGGGAGAATCCGCGTGTTGCAGAAGTTTTTGCTGCGTGAGAGGATATATTATACGGAGCGCATGTTTGCGGAATTAGAGAGAAGGGCTAGGCGGAATGTGCGGGATGAGATAGAGGGTTTGTCAGGGGATTGGTGAGAAAAGTGGGGGTTAGTTTTGGAACCGCAGATGCACGCAGATAAACGCGGATGGCGTGTGCCGGCGTACCCTGCGAGGTGTGAGGGAGCAAAGGAACAAGGGTTATTAAAAGCCCGCGCAGGCGGGCTTTGTTTGTACAGCCGCGACTTCCAGTCGCCCGGTGAATAACTACAGCGCTTTCAACCGGCTTTCGCCTCACTCAACTGTGCGGCAAACCACCGGCAGCCTCACACTAAACGTCGTGCCGGCACCCACTTCCGACCGCACCGAGATTTGTCCGCCGTGCAGCTCCACAGCCCTTTTGACAATTGCCAGCCCCAAACCAGTCCCCGGAATCTTGCCGACATTAGCAGCGCGGTGGAAAGACTCAAACAGGTGCGACAAGTCATCTGAAGGAATGCCAATTCCTTCATCCGCGATCTCGAAAACAACCTCGCCACCCTCACAGGAAAGCGTCAGCCGCACCGTCCCTCCTTCGGGAGAATACTTAATAGCATTCGAGAGCAAATTGCCGAGAATGTGCCGCAACAGTTTTTCATCCAGGCAAGGGAGCTTTTGAGAGCGGTCGCAGGGGTGGGAGCCGGCCTTGTGCCCGCCCGGAGCGCGGGAGCGTGAAGAATTCCTTTTCTGCGCTCCTCTGGCCTCCAGAACCGCTGCAGGGAAACTCTCACTCACAAAGCTGATACTGTGCCCGCAGCCGGCACTCAATTGCATCTGTTCCAGCAAATCCCGGCAGAAAGCTTCCACATCCACCGGCGCGGGGTCAAACTCCAGTTTTCCCGCCTCCGCTCTGCCAATAACCAGGACATTTTCTAACAAATCAGTCATCTGTATAGCCGCTCCCTTAATACGGTGGAGATAGTCGCGCTTTTTCTCCTCAGTTGCCAGAGCGCCGAACTTTTCCAGCAATTCAACAGACATAATAATGCTGCATATCGGGTTGCGAAACTCGTGCGACACCATCGAGACAAAGCGCGACTTGAGCTCATTGAGTTCTTTTTCCGTTTCCCAAGCCTTTCGCAGTTCTACTTCTGAGTGCTTGCGCTCAGTGATATCCTCCGCAATGCCGGCAATTCGATAAACCTCACCCGACTCGTTGCGGACGGGAAAAGCGCGAGACCCAATCCAGCGAACTGACCCATCGGGGAGCACAATCCGATATTCTTTCTGCACCGGCTCTCCCTGCGGCAGTTGCTCAACCGCATCTCTAACAGCCTCCCGATCTTCAGGATAAACCGCCTCCAGCCAAGAAAGCGGCTCCTCGTACAAACTCTCGCAACTGCGACCCCAAATTTCCTCGTAAGCGGGACTGACGTAAAGCATCTGCCTGCTATCCGCCGATCTCATCCAGAAAACCTGACGGATATTTTCCGCCAGCTGGCGAAAGCGCTCCTCGCTAGAGCGCAGCGCCGACTGCGCCTCTACGCGGTGCGTGATCTCCTCCACCACACCCAAAATATAGAGGATTTCCCCAGCAGGGTTGCGGATCGCCATCAAAGAAAGATTCACCCACAGAATTTCTCGGTTCTTGGTAATGTAACGCTTCTCCAACTGAAAGCTGTCAGTCTCCCCCCGCAACACCCGCTCCAGAGAGGGCATTTCCGCTGACATGTCTTCCGGATGAGTGATATCCACAACAGTGAGCGCCGCCAGTTCTGACTCAGTGTAACCCAACATCTCGCAGAAAGCCCGATTCACCTTCAACAATCGGAAGTCCGCGCCAGCAAGAGCCATCCCAATCGGTGCCCGCTCAAAAATCCTGCGGAATGCTTCCCCCTCTGAGCTTCTCTCTCGCTCCGAAAGCGCCGCCACAACGGCTGCCCCTGCCCGCTCAACCGCAAAAGCCATCTGGCTAGCGATAGATTCAGCCAGCTGCACTTCCTCTTGACAAAACTCGCAGACTGTGCTATGTAAAAGCGCCAAATTTCCCAGCAGCCGGCCTTGCCAGACCAGGGGAATGAACCCGACAGCTCGAATGCCCTCCTGCAGCAGAACCGCCCGCAGAGGCTCCAAACATATCTGCCCTCGCAGATCGGAGATCAGCAGGGGTTGCGGGTTCCTCTCACCAACCCCTGCCAGAAAATAATCTTCAACAGCCTTGCGACACTGATCGGAAAGCCCGCGCCACTCTTGGAAGCGCTGGACGCCATCATCCTCAACCAGCAAAATGCCGGCACCTGAAACCCCCAGAGAGTGCTGCAAACCGCTGAGTGCCGCTTCGTAAATCTCCTCAATCGGTGCCCCTCGGCTGAGGGCACCTGCCACTTGATAAACCGTTTGGAGTTGGGTTTTGCGCCGGCGGAGGGCCTCCTGGGCCTGCTGCCGGCGGGCAATCTCGAGCAACAGCTGCTCCTTCACCCGCCTGAGCTCAGCGGTTCGCTCCGCAACTCTGATTTCTAGTTCGTCATACGCCTTTGGCAACGCCTCCTCCCCTTGCGTGAGCCTTGTGATGTCGCGGGCCATGCCCTCAACGGAGATCGTATTGCCGGCGAGGTCGCGCACCGGCACGCTGCGGTTTTCCATCCAGATCACCCTCCCGTTTTTATCTATCCAGCGCCAAACAAGCACCCCGATCGGGATCTCCCGACTGCACCACTCCTGCAAAAGCCGCCGGTCATCACTGATGCACAATCTTCAAACCCAAATCGGGATCGGCGCAGTGCTCCTCCGGCGTCGGGAAGGCGAGCGCTTGTACCGCGCTCGCTGATGCACTCAAAGCAGCGAGTGGAAGTCAGGCGATCGCCATAAATAATATCTGGGGCGCTGTCGGCTAGCTGTCGGAAGCGGGCGGCAGTTTCTCGCACTTGGGCGAGTGCGGAACGCTTTTCGTCACGCAGTTGTTTCGCTCGCAGCGCTGGAGCGACTGCGGGCCCGAGTTGCGCCAGCCGGTCTTTGGGCAGGCAGTCAGCAGCACCCCGCTTCACGCACTCTACCGCAACTTCGGCCTTCGTGCTGCCGGTGAGCGCGTAGCGCTTCGCGCAGGGCGCATCGAGGGCGCATCGAGGGAAGCATTGCTTCCCGCCGGCACGCTGCTAACGTTTAGAGAGGGACTGAGCCCCAACCCCAAACCCCCAACAGCGGGCCGGTGGAACGACAGCCCAGACCCACCGGCAGCCGCACTGCCAAAGGAAATTTTTCTTTCCCCGACGGGTTTGATGTGCGGCGGGCACTCCAAAACGAATATCAGGCTTTCCCTTTTATTGTTTAGGGTGTCAGAAATATTACCCGTCTCAAGCCGATTAAACCTGTATAGCCGGTAACTGCGCCCGCTTGCTCGGCTGCTGGGCTGCTTTTTGAGCAACTCTTCCGGGCCAAAGTGGCTCGCACGCCCGCACTTCCCCTAAAATGCTTTTAACTGCGACCCTCACCGGCACAATCAAGATAAAAATCTTTCTCCCCCTCTCCCCCTCCCCCCCTATACTCTCAACACAGAGGCTATCACCTTGGTCACTGAAACTCCCCTCGCCCCCCAACTCGAAAGCATCGTCGGTGCGGCAGGCGTCGTGTCCCGCGCACAGCGAGAAGCGCCTCTGGCGAACGCACTCGCTCAAACCGTCACCCCAAACACCCAGATTGACTGCATCGTCAAACCCAACACCCAGGCGGAACTTGCCGAAATCATCGCCCTAGCTCACCGCAACCGCTGGGGCGTCTTGCCCTGCGGCAGCGGCAGCAAGCTCAGCTGGGGCGGGCTGGCTGCCGGTGCCCGCTTCGCTGTCAGCACCGAACGCCTCAATCAGCTAATCGACCACGCCGCCGGCGATTTAACCGTCACGGCACAAGCCGGCATGAAATTTGCCCAACTGCAACAAATTTTAGCCGACAAAGGTCAATTCCTCGCCCTCGACCCGGCGTTCCCCCAAATGGCCACCCTGGGCGGCATTGTGGCCACCGGCGATTCCGGCTTCCTGCGCCACCGCTACGGCGGCGTCCGCGACCAACTGATCGGCCTTTCCTTCGTCCGCGCCGATGGCCAGATTGCCAAAGCCGGTGGGCGCGTCGTCAAAAATGTTGCCGGTTACGACCTGATGAAACTGTTCACCGGCTCCTACGGCACACTTGGGATTATTTGTCAAGTCACTTTTCGAGTTTATCCGCTGCCGGCGGCGTCGCAAACCGTGGCGCTCACCGGCTCTCCTGACGCCATCGCCCGCGCCGCTCAAACCCTGCTCGCCTCCGCTCTCACCCCCACAGCCGTTGAGCTGCTCTCTCCCCAACTGGTGGCTTCCTCTCTCGGTAAACCAGACACCGGCTTACTCGTCCGCTTCCAAAGCATCCCGGAAAGTGTCAAAGAACAGTCAGCAAGGCTGCTGGAAGTTGGCAAAGCGCTGGGGTTGCAAGGAACCAGCCTTGGCGGCGATAATGAAGCGCAGCTATGGCAAACATTGAGAGAACAAATGGACGCACCGGCAGCAGAGCCAGCCATCCTTTGCAAAATAGGAGTAAGACCGAGTTTAGCTGCCGGTGCTCTTACCCTGATGGACACTCTTTTATCCCCGTCGGGTGCCGGTTTGATACACTTGGGCAGCGGACTGGGGGTGTTGCGGTTTGCCGGTGAAAACCTCACAGAGCGCGTGTTGAAAATGCGGTCGATCTGCCAAGAAAAAGGCGGATTTTTGACAGTGTTACAAGCGCCGATTTCGGTCAAGCAACAGCTGGATGTTTGGGGGTATACGGGCAATGCGCTTGATTTAATGCGCCGAATTAAGCGGCAATTTGACCCGGAGAATATTTTGAGTGCCGGTCGGTTTGTGGGGGGGATTTAATTTTTTTTACCGCCCCCGTGAAGGGACGCCAAGGGAAGAGAAGAGAGAATAGCCTCGTTCCGGGGGCGGTCTCCGTGGGTGGCACCGCCCCTACCGCCTGGGAACGCACAGCAGGAGGCTCTGCCTCCAGTCTCCCACTCCCCACGCTGAAACGAGCGACCGGCAATTGTCCAGGCGGCAGAGCCGCCTCCATCTGCATTCCCAGGCAGAGTCTGGGAACGAGATAAATGCGGGTATAATAAAAGAGACTATCTGCGTTTATCCTTGTACTTCTGCGGTAAAAATCACCTCTGTTGAATCTGATGCAAACTATAGAAAATCCTGCAACCAACCCAGAGCCGGCAAATATCAGCGGGTTTGATGCCAAGCACGCCCCGGAGCCAAAACTGATTGATACTTGCGTTCACTGCGGGTTTTGTCTGTCTACTTGTCCGAGCTATCGGGTGATTGGCAAAGAGATGGATTCGCCGCGAGGGCGCATCTATTTGATGGATGCGATTAATGAGGGTGAAGCTGAACTCGGCGACGCCACAGTGCCGCATTTTGATTCTTGCTTGGGGTGTCTCGCCTGCGTGACTGCTTGCCCGTCAGGGGTGCAGTATGATAAGCTGATAGGGGCGACTCGCCCGCAAGTTGAGCGAAATTATGAGCGCTCTTTGCCAGACAGGCTGATTCGCGCCCTGATTTTTAATTTGTTCCCCTATCCCAGCCGGTTGCGCCCTTTGCTGGCTCCTCTATTTTTATATCAGAAATTGGGGTTGCAGAAGGTTGTTCGCTCCACCGGCTTGCTGAAAAAAGCGTTTCCCCGTTTGGCGGCGATGGACGAAATCCTGCCAGAAGTGACTCTGGACACTTTCCATGAGCCTTTGCCGGAAGTGATTCCAGCGCAAGGGGAAAAGCGCTATCGGGTGGGGGTGATTATAGGTTGCGTGCAGCGTCTGTTTTTCTCGCCGGTGAATGAAGCGACGGTGCGGGTTTTAACGGCGAATGGCTGTGAGGTGGTTATTCCGAAAACGCAGGGTTGCTGTGCGGCGCTACCGGCGCACCAAGGGCAAGAAGAACAGGCTCAAGCTCTGGCGCGGCAGATGATTGACAGCTTTGAAGATACGGGCGTTGATGCTATCATTATTAATGCTGCCGGTTGCGGGCACACACTGAAGGAATACGGTCACATTCTGCAAGACGACCCGAAATATCGGGCAAAAGCAGAGGAATTTGCAGGCTTGGTGAGAGATGCGCAAGAGTTCCTTTGCGAAATCGGTTTGACGGCAAAACTTTCGCCGCTGACGGATGGGGAGTTGAAGATAGTGTATCAGGATGCCTGTCACCTGTTGCACGGGCAGAAGATTAGCCTGCAACCGCGCCAGCTGCTGCGGCAAATTCCGGGGGTGAAGCTGCGGGAGCCGGTTGATGCTGCAGTGTGCTGTGGCAGTGCGGGGGTGTATAATATGATGCAGCCGGAAGTTGCGGATGAGCTGGGCCGGCAAAAAGTCGAGAATCTGCTCAATACGGGTGCTGATTTGATTGCTTCGCCCAATCCGGGGTGCTCGCTGCAAATTAAGAAGCACCTGCAGCTGCAAGGGAAGGAAATTCCTCTGGCGCACCCGATGGAATTGCTGGATGGCTCGATTCGGGGGGTGAAGCTTCAGACAAGTTAAACGTAAGAAGGCAAATTATATCTGCCTTGGCGTTTTGGGGTTGATTGCTGCAAAAAGTAGGGTGCGTTACCCCTTGGGGGTAACGCACCCTACTGCTGCTAATTAATTCCGCTGGCAATTGATACTGCCGGCAATTGATACTGCCGGCAATTGATATCATGTCCGCTTGCATGGGTTTTGTATACCGTACCTTGTAGGGGCGGGTTCTGTCAAGATATTTCTGGCACAGAGCAGAAGATGAATAAACCCGCCCCCACCCAGGGCGCAACAACGGTGCTACCGGACATGATATGATACTGCCGCATTTTGACCGCACAACCGGAGATAAATATCAAACCGGCACCAAAGTTGTCTTAACTTGCGGTTGGCGCTCACCCGTGATAACCATCGCCATACCTGCCGGTGCCGCTAAAGTCAAGCCACGGCGCACCGGCTTAACTGGGCGGCTGTCAGCCATCGCCATTTCATAGCGCGACACAATTGTAGCCAGTGCCAGCTTCATTTCAAACAGGGCAAAAACCATGCCAATGCAGCGCCGGTTCCCGCCGCCAAACGGCAAATATTCATAAGGCGAGAATTGCTTCTCCAGAAAGCGCTCAGGCTTGAAACGCTTCGGTTCCGGATAGATATCCTCCCGATGGTGAGTCAGGTAAATATTGCCAGTTAGCACCGCACCGGGATCGAACTCCCAGCCCCCAATCTGCACCGGCGCTTTCACTTTTCGGAGGAAAGTCAGCATCGCCACAGGGTAAATGCGCAGAGTTTCCGAGCAAACAGCATTGAGATAGGGAAGTTTAGCCACTGCATTTGGGTCTAGCTCACCGCCGAGAGAATCTAATTCACTCAGAAGCTTCTCGCGCACCTCCGGGAGAGTGTAAATCCAGTACAGCGCCCAAGCGAGAGCAGACGCAGTAGTTTCGTGACCGGCAAAAAGAAGAGTGATCAACTCGTCGCGCAACTCCTCATCCGTCATCGGCTCACCCTCTGCATCCACAGCAGACATCAGCAAAGAGAGAATATCAGTGCGAGAGGGATCTGGCTGTTCCCGGCGCTGCTGAATTTCAGCGTAGATGAGTTTGTCAATTTGCTGCTGCTGGCGGAGGAAGCGCCCCCAGGGACTCCAAGCACCTAAATCCCGCTGCAGCCAGCGCAAAAATAGCAGGGCGGAACTCCAGGGAGAGCTGATAGCATCAAGCATGGAAGTGAGGAGTGAGCGCAGTTGCTCAAAACGCTCGCCCTCGTGCATGCCAAATACAGCGTCTAAGATAACCCGCAGGGTGATTTCTTGGGTGGCGGAACGGACTGGGAAGGGTTTGCCGGCACTGCGCGGGGAAATCACTGCCAGAGTGATATCGCAGATGAGATTGCCGTAAGCCCGCATGCGCTCGCCGTGAAAGGGCGGCGTCAGCAGCTGGCGCTGGCGCTGGTGGCGAACGCCATCCAATAATATCACTGACTGATCTCCCACCAGAGGTCGCAAAATATCGTTTACCTCACCGGAGGCAAACAGCTTGGGATCTGCGGTAAAAAGCTTCTGAATTGCCCGCGGGTCGCTCAACATGACACATTCAACGGGTCCCAACCGGGCTGTGAAGGTGTCACCGTGCGCTTTTGCCGATGTCTCCAGGTACTCCAGGGGGGTAGCAATCCACTGGAGCTGCTGTATAAAGGGTAGCGTCTGTGGCCCAGAAGGCAGTTTCATGCAGGCGTTACTTTTTTTTAAGGAGTTTCCCTTTTTAAGCTAGCAGAAGTTCCTGGAAATGGGTAGGGCTTGGGGAAAATCTGCCGCCCGATTTGCAGTAAGCGCTAAAGGTGAGCATCCCGATTATGTAGGGGCGAAGCATGAGGGCGAATAATCTCTCGGTCAAAACCAGCAATTGATAATCCTCATGCTTCGCCCTCACCAGGGTAGTTTCAAAAACGGGATGCTCCCGCGCTAAAGTGCTTACTGTAAACTGGGGTGTGAGGAATAAAGTCCTTTCTAGTGAACCCGCCCCTGAATCGCGGCACCGCCCCTACCACGCACGCAGCTACAGCCATTGCTGCTGAATCTTCACGCTCCGACTTTGCATGATTTTTTCAAACAAATCAGTTGGCAGCGCCCGCTCCACCGGCCACACTCCGGGCTGGTTCAACTCGCCAGATAGCAGCAGTTCGGCAATCGTGCCGCTGCCAATGCCGGTGGCAACTGCAGCGCTTTCATGTGCCACAGACGACACAAAACGGGCCGGTTTGCCATCTTTGCGACCGGCAACTTCAGCGCGAACCGCCACCCCAGTGCCGGTGAACAGATTCGTAACAGCCGTCATCCGGTAGCTGACCTGCGATAAAAACTCGATAGCGCCCTGATTTTTCAGCCAGCTTTTCGGCAACCAGTGGGCGACAAGCCAGGTCATGTGATTGTAAAAATCCGGCAGCGTGCCGAATTTGGTAATCACCGTTTTGACGGGAAAAGATTCAGGCAGCGTCATGGATTCTGGCATATCAAACCAGTAGACGCCGGTTTTGCCATAGGGCGGCGGAAATTCAACCGTTTCGCGCTCGCTGTAGGGCTTAACTTGCTGCCATTTCCCATCCACCCAAACGTCAAACGGCTCTTGCAAACCCAGAAAAGTCGTCCGCATCACGGTGACACCGGCACCGCCAGAACCCGCCACCACATAACTCAGGTGAATGCGTTCCGCCTCAGAAAGCTGTTCCACGCCTAGGCGCACCAAGCTGTTAGAAACTCCCGGAAAAATGCCGGTATTGACAATCGCCGTCACGCCGGCAGTTTTGGCGGCGTCGCCCAGCGCCAGAGACTTGCGAGTAAAGCCACGGCTGTCGCTGACATCGGCATAGTTGACGCCAAGCTCAATGCAAGTCTCCAGAACTCTGGCATCGCGGTGGTGAAACGGGCCCGCGCAGTGGACGACCAGGTTAGAAGAACTGATCGCCTTGCGCAGCGCCTCCTTATCCGCCAAATCCAAAGCCAGATACTGGACACCAGGGGCTGGCATCGCCTCCGCCCCTGTAGCTGGACTCCTGCCGGTGATGGTAATCTGCGCCTGCGTGTGGGTGGCCAGGTCTTGCGCGACACTGCTGCCAATCCGCCCTCGCCCCCCAAGAATCAAAACCTGGTCTGTCATGCTTCGAGAATCGGTAACACTAATTTCAGTTCACCATTTTGCAGCCAGCCGGTTCATCTGTAGCAAGAGATATTTCTATCCGCACAAAGGATTAAGGTTTTAGGACTTGCGCAGCTTTTTCAACCGACCCTTTCCCTGTACCGAACTCCCCGGTGCGGGCTTTTTCGCCGGTCGCTCTTTTGGCCGCACTCCGCCACCTCCCTTGCCAGCCCCCACTCCCTGCGATCCCGCTCTCCCCGCCCGCCCGATAGCTTTGCATTTCTTAACATAAAAGCTGCGGAATTTGCGGATGATGCCAGTAATGAAAGCATTAAGTACCGAAAAAATACTGAAATCCGCGAGGAGCCGCAATGGCTAATGACTGCATTCTGTTTGTACACGGCGTCAACACCCGTCCAGAGAGGGACTTTTTCACCTACAGCACCCGTCCGAATCCGCAACAGTCCTCCTTCGCCTCCAACTTGATCGCACTAATCGAAGGCTGCAATAAGGATTTGGGCCTGACTCTGAAAATGGAGAGCCTCCACTGGTATGAAGTCATGTTGGGCGCAGAGCAGCAACTGCTAGATTGGTTTTCTGCCTCGCCAGATTGGAATAAATTCTGGTTCAAAGAGTTCCGTCAAAAGCAAATCCTGCCGTTCACCGGCGATGCCGCTCTCTACATCAGCCGCTATATCGGTTCCGATGTTGTCGAGAAGCTCAGAGAGCAAGCTGAGACATTCTTGAAAGGATGTAACCCAGAACAAGACCGCCTGCACCTAGTCACTCACAGTTGGGGGACAGTCATCCTCTTTGATATCCTATTTGCGGGCCGGTGGGATGACCCAAACATCCCCGGATATGAGAGCGTGCGAGCCATTCGCAGTATGATATTCGGAGTCGCTCCCCAACCCAATCACGGAATTCGTATCGCCAGCATCCACACGATGGGATCGCCTATCGCTATCGCCAATCTCATCAACGTCAGGCGGATACAGAAAGATGCTGGGGAAGAATTGACAGATGAGACAATCGAAACAATTTTCACCCACGACATTACTCTTGGCTTGGAGAAGCTACTGCAGAGCCTTTTTTACGCACACGGCAACAGAAAGCTGCCGTGGCGGAACTTCGCTCACCCTGGCGATCCCATCGCCTACCCTCTGGCGACCGTCATCCCCAATTTGCTAGATGGAAATAAACAATACCTCGACATTCAAGACACACTCACCAGCGGCGGCGGATGGTTAGAATGGGGAGCTCAACTCGTAAGCGACACATTTCTAGCCTTAGTCAACGGCGGCAGCGCCCACATGAGCTATTGGCAGAGCCAGCAAGTCGCTGAGGAAATCGTCAAAATTATTCAGCAGACCCAGAACTTTTCTCGCTCCCAGCCGGTAGGGGCGGGGGCAATTGCGCCCCCCCAGAACGAGTTTTAGGAGCCTCTACCTCCCGCAAGTGCCGGCAGTAATATCGTTTCGGGCTGTCTCTGACTTGTCCTACAAATTTTGGATTTGATATTTTGGATTTTGGATTGAAAATCCAGATATCAAGCGGGTTTCGCAGGGCCAAAGATTCTATAGCGGCTCTCATCTTAGTGAGGGACTGAGAACCCCGGTTTCTTTAAGAAACCGGGGTTCTGAAATTTACATGAAGGTATAGGACGCGCTATCTCTCGCAGGACAGGCGCTCCCTCCGACCCAATGTCCTGTTACCCAGAGAAACGAGAGAAACAGGGATTGCCGGCAGCCTAGACAATTCGGAAGACAGATTCTACCGTTGATTTGAGAGACTTCTGCGCATCCTGAGCGCGTCTGGGCAATCGGCTGCTGCGCGTGCAAGAACACGCGAGCGCAGTTGCGTCCCGGCATTCCGGAAATCGAACCGCCCGGATGGGTTCCCGCGCCGGTGAGAAACAGACCCTCAATGGGGGTTTTGTAGTTAGCCAACTCCGGCAAAGGGCGCAAGAAAATCATCTGCTCGAGCGTCATGTCGATGTGGTAGTGGTTACCCTTGAAAGAACCCAGACGCGCTGACAGTTCAGCTGGGCTTTCCACGCGGCGGGCTATTATAGCGTTCTTGATATTCGGCGCATATTCTGCCAGCTTGTCAATACAGCGATCCGCAACTTTGTTCTTTAATTCATCCGTCCAGCCGGTGCCATTCAGCCCAGTCCCCTCCGCACCGGCAATCTCATAGGGCGCAAAAAACTCAATCCAGAGCGTGTGCTTGCCCTCGGGAGCCATCGAAGGATCGAGCGCAGTCGGCATCACCACATACATCGAAGGGTCAGAATCTGGAATCTTCCCCAAGATAGGGTCAGAGTGAGCCACCTCAATTTGCCTTACCGAATCCGCAATCAGCACAGAACCGATCAGGTACTTGTCCTGATGGTTGTGGTGCGGGAAGCGCAGCGGTTCAGAAAGCGCCAAATCTATCTTCAGGAGGCTGTCGTTATTGTTGACAATCCGGCGCTCGAGCCGCTCTCGCAAATCCGGATCGGCAGCGTCGGCATCGCTGGCGTCAATCAAGTGCAAAAACAGCCGTTTGGCGTCAATATTGGAGATAACGCCCCGCGTCGCCCGGTATTCCGTCCCGCCCTTGACCCGCACGCCGGCAGCTCGCCCGTCATCCACCAAGACTTTCTCAACCGCCTGCTCAGTGAGGACGACACCGCCCGAGCTTTGCACCAAATTGAGCAGCGCCTTAGTCAGCGCGCCGGTGCCGCCTCGCGGTCTGGCCATACCCGGATTGTGGCGCATCGCCATCATAATCGCACCAATTGCCAGGTTTTTTTGCGAGGGAGGCGCACCGAGTTCTGACGCCAGTCTCGCAAGTGGCGCTTTGAGAAACTCCTGATCAAACCACTCGCTGACTATATCTTCAAAGCTAGTCAGCATCGTGCGCAGGAAGTCCAGCGTCTTGTCGGGGGAACCGATTACCGAGAATAAATCTTTCAGCTTTTTAATGTCGTAGTTGCCAGCGATGTCTACCACTGATTTTGGCGGCGCGTTGAACATGGGAATCATAGCGCCAATTGCCCGCTGCCAGAAATCCGTATATTCGCGGTATTTGCGGGCGTCGCGCTCGCGCTCTGCGGGCAATTTCGGCACAAGTCGCCTCAACAGAGCGGTGAGCTAAAAAGTATTTGCCATCCGGATGCGGGCAAAACACCACAGGAAGGACGCTGTCGCGTCCCGCTTCGCTATCGCAGTACAGATATTCCAGTCCGTACTTGGTCAGCTCTAATTCCTCCACAACCGGCCCCAAGTGTATAAATTCGTGGTCAATAGCGCAGAGGTTGAACTTAAAACCGGGTGCTTCCTCAGGCATAGCTTCCTCAGTGGTTGCCGCCCCTCCGGGGACAGAACGCTTTTCTAGCAGCAGCACGCTGTACCCAGCTTTGAGCAGGTAAGCGGCACACACGAGCCCGTTGTGACCGGCTCCTATGATAATAGCGTCATACGTTTGCATGGCACGAGGCTCCAAGGATGGGAGATCGTTGCTCCCATCTTAGAAAAGCTAACAACTCGAGATATCTGCCACCCCACAGAGATAGCTTCTGGCGGAAGCAACCTGAGAATGACAGAAGGAAGAGGTGCGGGGAGCCACTTCTTTCAGGAAATTGTAATGAAACTAGATTTGCGGAGATTTTACAAAGCATGCAACCCCAGCCAGAGCCTGCTCCAGAAAAATGATGCCGAGAACCCGTACTATATCGATTTTTCCCCGGTGCGAGGTCGGCAGCTGGTTGAGGAATTGAAGCGAACCATCACCCACGTCTCACCGGATAAACCAACCTGCCAGCTGTTTGCCGCACCTGCCGGCTCCGGAAAGTCCATAGAACTGACCAGACTGAGGGCGGAGTTGGAGGAGCTGGGATTTCACGTGGTTTATTGCAAGGCGACGCGGTATTTGAATCTGGGGGATGTGGATCTCAGTGAGATTTTGCTGATGGTTGCCCGTCAGGTGAGCGAAAGCCTCAACAAGATAAAAAGCGACCTGCAAGCGGGCGAAATGGGAGCGCTGCTCAAAAACCAGACAGAGCAGTTGCTGCCGCACGCCGGCGGTAGTGGCATCGGGCATTCGCTGTTTGGCGGAAGTGGCAAAATTGCTCCGAGAACCAAAGATACCTTGGAACTTCTTTGGCGGTTAAGGATGTACCTGGAACCTCGCACCAATTCGATTTTGAAAAGCATCAACCAAGAACTGCTCGAACTGGCAGCAATGGAGTTGAAGCGACGAGGCAAAAAAGGACTGGTGACAATAGTAGATGACCTGGACAGACTGGAGAACCGACGCCTGCCAAACGGACGCCTCCAGCCAGAATATCTTTTTGTTGACCGTGGGGATCAGTTGCGCAAACTAAACTGCCACGTAGTTTACACCGTTCCCCTGACATTGGTTTACTCGAATGAATTGGGAAAACTCACTGGCAAATTTGGTGTGGAGCCCCAGGTATTGCCAATGGTGCCGGTGCGCCGGCGAGATGGCACCCACTGCGAAGAGGGAATGGCGCTGCTGCGACAAGTCGTGCTAGTGAGAGCCTTTCCTGAGGCTTCCCCAGAGCTGCGGCTGAGTTTAATTACAGAGGTGTTTGACAGTCCTGAAACCTTAGACCGGCTGTGCCGCATCAGTGGCGGTTATGTGCGCTACTTGCTGGGGCTGATCTATCGCTGTCTCCAGAAAGAAAATCCACCGATCCCGCGTCAGTGCCTGGAAACTGTGATTCGGGAACGCTGCCATGAGCTGGCGCGAGCTATCGACGACAATCAGTGGGAATTACTGCGTCAAATCGCCGCCGACAAAACCGTCAGCAACGAGACAGAATATCAAATATTGCTGCGCAATATGCGCGTGTTTGAATACCGGGACGAGCGAGGGCGCTGGTTTGATGTCAATCCCATTTTGGCAGAATCTCAAAAATTTAAAACTGGCCCCTGCCACAGCTAAAATATCTAATTTTTAGGGTAGAATATCAGCCAGCTAGCTAGCGCAAGCGTTACACGAGTTATTTCAAGCAATTTAATAGTATAGGAGCTGGATGTCAGGCTATTTTCTCCAGCGAAATTGCAATCACACGCTCATTGACTGAGTTTTTTTTCGCCATGTGAGCCCAAGCAGACGCGAAGTTTAGAGAATCCCGACGCCCGGTACTGTATCGATTTGTTGCCGGTGCGGGGACAGCCACCTCCGCCCTTGGACTTGAAGCGAACGATCGCGCACGCAACACCGGCGATCAGCGAAGACAAAACCGGCCACTGGGTTTACAGTCCCGATATCCGATCGTCTCTGGCCAAACAAACCGCAAGGGCGGAACTGAAGACTGGGCACAGGGCAGCAAAACCAGTGCCCCATGCCCGATGCCCCATGCCTTGCGCCCTGTGCCCCGCACCCCGGGCTCGATGTCCACTGCCAGAGTCACTTCCCGCCCTCAAATCAGACCATCAAGATAACCGGCAGAATCTTAAATTCTTCCTTAAATTCTTCTACTTCTGGGTCAGGCGGGGTGAGACTTGGCGCACTGCTCACCGTGCAGGTGTTTGGAGAAACGTCAGGTAAGCCGGCACTGCTGCTGAACAGATCCTGTGCCGGTATGGCCGCTGTGAGCTGGGCCTGTTGCCGGCGGTTAAAGTCCCAGCCACCTCTAGAGATTACCACGGGTGCCGCGCTCTTAATTTTAGTCTGGTTTCGCAGCTTATTGGTATACTCAATCCGTTTCGTTTTAGCGGTGATGTAGGCGGTTGTCCCTTCAGGAATCTGTTGCAGCAATCTCAGGGCGGCGGCAAAATTGCCGGCATTCGCCTGGCTGTAGGCTTGTTGTAACAATTGGTCAGCACTGACGCGCCGCTTTTGGGTGTAGTCAACTAGCTTGGCTTGCCCCTGATCGTAAGCTGCAGTCCCCTTGGGAATCTTTTTAATCAACCTGATCGCGCCGGCAAAATCTCTCCCTGCAGCCCTCTTAGAGGCGGTTTGCAAAAGTTGATTAGCCTTCGCCTCAATCTTGACGTGGCGCTTTTTTGTGTACTCAGCAATTTTGGCGTCCACCTTAGGGTAGTCTGGCACTCCTTTGGGAATATTTTGGAGAAATGTCAGGCCCCGGCTAAAATCTCCCCTCGCTACCTCGTAGCTGGCTTGTTTCAGGAATTGCTGGACTTCACCCTTGGTTTTGGGTGCCGCTTTCCGGATAAATGGATCTATCTTCTTCTGCCAATAAGAAATTTTCGGAACCCGCTCAGCCTCCTTAAACACATCCAGCCACCGGCTCTCCTTAAAAGCTTTTTCCACCAGCTTGACTCGCTCGTTGGCCTTTTGCCAGTTCTGCTGCCACTCCTTGATAGAGTCGCGAGCGTCATAGTAGGCAGAACTGTATGTGGGAACGGATTTGGCCAGAGTGACTGCTTGCTGGAAGTTTCCCGCCTGATATTGTTCTTTTGCCAGCACAAACGTATCTTTCCCCGGATCTAGGGGAGGAGCCAGCACCAGATTGTACATTGCAAACGCTACAGCCGCAGCATTACCGGCCATACCGATGGCAATTCCAATCAGTGCCACCACTCGGCTGAGGGATCTAGAACCAGTCGGGCGAGCCGTCTCGGACAGAGCCGGTGGTGCCTCGTCAGCGTTGGGCGCTTCGGCTGAACTGCTCAGTAAAGGTAAGAGTTCGAGTTCTGTCGATTCTAACTTCGGACTGCCCTGGGGTTGCACTTCCGGGCTGCCGGACTGGTGAGTCTCTTGACTGGCCGCAGGTTGTCCGGCGCTGACCTGCAGAAAAGTCGATTCCTCGGTACCCGCAAGCTCTTCGAGGGCTTGCAGAACCTCAGTTGCAGACTGGGAGTTATTTTTGTCATATTGATGCACCATATTATTGAGTATACCAACCAGCCGTGCACTGGCGGACACCGGCACGAGCCGCTCCCAACCGTTTTTTTCCAGTTCTGCTGTTAATTGATCGGCACTGAGCCCCGTCAGCGCTTGCATGCCAATCAGGGACAGCGCACAAATATCACCGCCCAGGCCGAGCCTGCCCCCTACTGGCTGGCTGGCACCAGTTGTAGGGGTGGGCGCACCCAAAATGTCGGTGGCACAGTCAAAAGATTCTCCGGAGTCCAGAGTGACTGTCCCGACGCTGCCAAAGTCAATCACAACTAAGCTGCCGTCACAGGTGCGCCGGATGATTTTGTCCGGCTTGAGATGGCCGTGAACTGCCCCCTGCTGGTGAGCCAATTCCAGAATCCTCAAAACTTTTCGCAGCAGATGGACAACCCGCTCTTCTGTCCAGGGTTTGCCAGGAATCAGTTCCGCACTCAGCGGAGTCCCTTCCATCAATTGTCGCCCCTGGTACGCTTGGTACTTGTCAAAACAGGCTAGCATCTTGGGAATCTCCTCCCGGTCGCTCAGTGTTGTCACAGTTTCTGTTTCGCTGGTGAGCCTACGCCTAGCTGTTTGCGAGCTCCCAGAAGCTCTATCAGGAAGCTTCTGCGGTTTAACAAGGCTCTCGGGCTCGCCGGGAACCTGAGTGTCCAAGGCTAGGCTGGCGCTGCCCGGGTTCGCGGCGCTTATAACCCGGACAATTTTGTAAAGTCCGTCTAGTAACTTCCCTAATGGGGAATTCGACATTAATTTCGACATACAACCACTTTCCACACCAGCTCATCTGAAAATCCCGCCCTTTGATTTCTGCAAGCGCTTGCGCTCCCCCAACAAATGAAGTCAGCTACCAGTGCGGCGCTATAAAAATGCAGCGGGGCGGGGCGCTTTCCCTCGCGCCAACTGTGAGTAACTCTAACGATTTACTAAACCCAATCAACGCTCTAAACTTTTAATATCGGCTTTCTTAGACGCTTCCCTTAAAAGTTTTGAATCAAATTCGCTCTTCAATCCTAGAGGCAGTTTCTGACCCCGGGCCACCAAAAGTTAGGGCGTTAGGCCACCGAAACTGTTGGCAGGTAAACCCTTTTAATTGCCCGCACTAGCCTGAAACTGTTCGGAAGGACTGACCCGAACCCAGGTTAGATGAATCCAAAAATTCCGCCTTCTGCTGTCCCCTCGAGCCGGGCAGCGCCCGGGAATGTCAGGCCCATTGGGCTCGCCTTGAGCCTGACCAACAGGGACGCAAGCGTGGCAATTGGCACCGCTAATGTGAGTGAGGCTGCTGTCGAGTGCGTAGCGCAAACTTTTCGTTGAACAATTTCCCCCATAAGTCGCTGGCGTTGCGCCGGTCAAAGTGATGCCCCTCTTGTTGCAGGTTTTGGCCATCCGGTCGTCTTTGAGAAAAGTCTGGGATTTGGCGCTCCCCGGCTGTCCCGACAGGTATGTAGGGCTAAACCCCTGAGGGGGGTACACCCTTATTTCTACCATTTCGGATATCGAGTTGACTAGAGGGTTAACTTAAATGTGCGACAAAGCCCTATCCCGACAGGACAGGCGTGCGCCTTCAGCCCTCAGCTTCAAGCGGTCAGCTCTCAGAGAGTGTTTATAAAGAAAACGTAAAGGAGCTAGAAACCAGGTTTCTTGTGGCCCTGTGCCATTACATATCAGCTTCCCTAGCAAAAGAAACCCGATTTCTTACCGGATCGCCGGCCTTAACAATTACTTTATAAACAGTCTCTCATGCCGGCATAAGGGTGGTTGCATTCGCTCCTCCCTGGAGCGACTGCTGCCGACAAGACGAGCTAATGGGCGAAAAACTGCTGGCTAATAGTATGGGAGAGAGATTTTTTAGCCGGCAGTCCTCAGGCTGAGAAACGCCAGTTGCCCACACTTAACTAACGCACGACTTTCCATATCTTTCAGCCCACCACTTCTTTTTCCGGAACGGGAAGAATGGTATGATGTTCGGTTAATTACTTACAGTATAATTCGGTGTCAGGTGTTAGGTGAAAGAGTGGGGTGTTAGGTGTAGCGCCGAGTGGGGTGTCCCTCTTCCCCCTAACCCACCCCCGAAACCCCACACCTTCCTGAAACCTAAAACCTGCCCCCTTCCTTTTTAATAAAAAGTAATCAAACGAAATTGATCCAAGGGGTGTGAGTGAAGCGCAACAGGTGTCCGTCAAGTAAATATTATTATTTCTCAAACATTGGAAATATGAACTGCCAAAAACCCACTCTATCGGTGAAATAAAAAAGCTGACACGACTCCAATTAGGAGAGCTATTCATGTCAGCCTTTCAAAGAGCCCTCTACACCTCACAAGAGAGAGAGGAGAGAAGGCGTGCCGTCACCCAAAAATCAGGTTTGGGGGGCTTTTGCACTGGCCCGGGAAAGTTCCCGCGCCCCAGCGAGATGTGGGGAGCGCAAATGGGAAAGCCCTCTTCGCAGGAAAACCGCGCCCGGGGTTAAGACCGAGACTCCTCGCCGCCGGCAGCTGGAGAAACAGTCTGGGACATACCGGCACGGCTGCTAATTTCCACAAGGGTAGAGGGTGCCGGCTGCGGCTGGGGCGTCCCGGTTGAGGCCGCCGGCACTGCCGGTGCGGCCCACTGCTGTTCAGCCTTCAGGCGCTGCTTTTCTTTGTACTCAACCAGCTTGCCTTCAACCTTAGTGTAGGCTGCAGTTTCCTTGGGAATCTGTTGCAGATAGCTGACAGCGCCGGCAAAGTCTTTCACCTGCGCCCGGCTGTAAGCGGTTTGCAACAGTTGGTGAGCTTCTCCCTCAAGCTGGAAGCGCTGTTTTTCCGCGTACTCAACCATCTTCGAGCGAGCGACTTTGTGGGCGGACGTACCTTCAGGAATCTGTTTGAGAGAATCCAGCGCCCCGGCAAAATCTTTGCTGGAAGCCCGGTCGTAGGCTTGTTGCAACACTTGCTGAGCTTCCGCCTCGATTTCCGGCCCGGCTTCTTTGGCCTGATGCTGTTCCAGCGCCGTACTGGCAATCTCCATTTGCTGAGCGGATGTGGAAAACTGCAGCAAATAGCCTCCCACCGCTATCGCCAGCAGATTAATGGCAACCCCGACGCTAATTGCAGTCCGCGCCGATGGCTCAGGGGAGATATCCGCCGGAGTTTGAGGTAGCTGCGAACTCTCGGGAATGCATTCAAGAGTGTTCGCGACCTCGATGCCATCCTCCGCTGTCTGGTGCGGGACAGCGCTTTGGCCGCACCCAGCCTCTGTGGGGACATCGCCGGCTTCCCCTTTCAAGCTCACGATTGCCCGCAAAAAGCTCAAGCGCCCCTGTCCGTCATCCTTCAGGTGGTGAACCACTAGCCGGTCGCCGGTCTTTTCTTGGCGATTCCAGAACAGTACACTCGGATTGCAGCCTGTTTGCGAGCGGGTGAAGTTCTGCTGCGCCGGCACCCCCCCGACTGCACCCATCACAACCGAAGCGCTGATTTGCCTTTGCTGATTGAACTGAGACGTCTGGGCGTCTGGCTCAACTCCCACCTCCATCACAACCAACCGGCTCTCGGGCTGGGCACTGTGCTGGACAGCTCTGTCACCCCACAGTACATGCCTTAACCTTGGGTCAGTTGGCTCACTCTTCGACACGAATTTGGGCATAAAACCTCTTTCGAGATAGATCCACGGTATTCCCCGCCAGTCTTGTTAGAAGGCGGGGCATAGGTAATAAAATACTCTCGCGGACGCCAAAGCAAGGACATCCAGGCCACACTTTGCGCAAGCGCGAGAAGCCGCTGCAAGTGCCCGCAAATCCCTGCATTTGCTGCATCAGAAGCCTCAAAATGGCAAGCTAATGTGAAAATTTTCACTCTGGCGACCTTGTTTCAGGAACAAGTTTCTCCATCGCCGGCTGCCGTCCGCCGCAGCTTCCTTGTATAATTTTCGCTTGATTACTTTTTCTTTTGCTCCGGCGTTCCCAGTAGGGTGCGTTCCGCAAAGCGGAACGCACCCTACAATTTCTTTGAAATGAGGCAGAGCCTAAGGGGCTCTCCCAACGAGGGGAGAACGAGGGTAAAGTATTCAACCGAAATTTATAGTATTTGCCGCGCCACCGGCGGTTCGGAGATGCCGCCCTGCGGGTTATTAACAAAGTAATCAAACGTAAAATACAAAAAGAAACAAAAGGGCTACCCGCTGCTGAATTCCCCCTTCAGGTAGCCTTTGATACCAGAGCTAAGGGCGCGGATTGCTCTGTCCTTGGGGCTCACCGGCTTTGCCTGCGGAACCCACCACATAGGGGGAGGAGATGGCAGCCACATTGCCGGTGGTCGCCAGCGCCTGGTAGAGAAAAGCCGCCACCTCCGCCCGCGCAGCCACCTGCTTGGGATTGAACACGCCGCGATTGGGATAGTTAACCACCATGCCCCGCTCGGTAGCCGCCGCTACCCAGCTGCGGACATCCCCAGGAATAGCACCGGCATCGCTGTAGACTTTCAGCACAGTGTCCGCAGCGCCTTTGGGAGCGTAATTCAGTCCCCTGGCCAACTCCACCAACACCTCAAGCCGGTCGAGCTTTTTGTCGGGGTTGAAGGTGTCGCCCTGGAAAAAGCCCATCTCATAAGCGTCCCGGATGGCGCTAAAGGCCCAGTGGGAAGCCGGCACGTCCTTAAAAGCCACCGCCTGCCGGCTCAAAGTCGGTTTGAACGCTCTGCGAATCATGGCCGCAAATTCAGCTCGCGTCACCGGCGCGTCAGGTTGGAAGTTGCCGTCGAGAAACCCTTTGATGATCTCTTGCGCCGCCAGTTCGGCAATAAAATCTTTCGCCCAGTGGGAAGCCGGCACGTCGGAAAAAGTCACCTGGATTCCCTTGCTGACCCCTTTTTCGCGATAGTGGGCCATCAACTGGCTGACTTCGTAAGTTGAGGTGCTTTTATCACTCAGTTTAACTGCCTCTACCACTTCCCCCGGTTTTGCCTTTAAAGCCGGTGCCAAGTCGGATGGGAACACGTCTGCTGTCCGGTTGAGCGCGGCAAAAGGGCCACTAGCCAAGGACGGTGGATAAATGCTGCTGCTGGGGGAAGGCGGCAAACCTTTTCCCTGGAACTGGCCGGTGTTAATATTCCGCACGTTGCTGACAAAGGTGACTCGCTCGGAACCGGCAGTCGAGCCGGTGATTTGCGTGAAGTAGTCGTAGGTGCCGGTGCTGGCATCAATGGTGCCGTCAGAGTCCCTGTCAATCCCATAGACAGTTCGCACGACGCGATATTCTGCCGGTTTTTCCGGGAGAATCAGCTGAACTGCCGCGTTTTCTGGCAAGATTTCAATTTCGCTCAAGCCAATCAGGCGGTTTTCCAGATCGTAGAGGCGCACTACAACCCGGTCGCCTGCATACAGACCTCGCATGAATTTAGCCCGCCCGGAAGGCGGGTATCGGAAGTCGCCAATAAACCGCTCCCGCAAATAGCCGGTAATTTGTTTGGCTTTGAGGGACAGCCGCACAGTGACGTCGGAGGGAGTCCCAGAGGGTTGCAAGATGGCCAGACTGAATTCCCCTGGGCCGATCGTCTGGGCGCTGCTGCCGGCAGTTGCCGGTTGCGCGGGTTTCTGGGTGCCGGTGGCGGTGGCCGGTGTTTGGGTGCCGGTGCCGGTGGCCGGTGTTTGGGTGCCGGTGGCAACTAGCTCGGCAGTTGGGGTTTGGGCAATCGCGGCGTAGTCCTGCAGCGCCTCCAGCCGCAGCTGTTTCGAGCCCACTCCCCCGTCGAGATCGTACCGCACCCGGACAACCGCTTTCAGTTCTAAGTTGGCCAGATCCACCCTGTCACCCAGCCCCCGCCGCAGCTGCGACAGGGGAATCACTTCGGGCTCCAAGGCCACCTGCTGGGCTGTGCTGGAGATCGCCCTCGCGCCGGTGCTGGTATAAATGGGCACCCACTGGTCATTTTGACGGGCGAACAGTTCGTAGATAGCGTTGGCGCTGGTTGTTTGTGGCTTTTTCAGGACGTTGAGCTGGATAATGAGAGCGGTTACTTCTTGACCGGCACCCACCAGCCGCCCCAGTTTGAGAGCCGCCTCCCAACCCCGTTGGGTCTGCGACAGCAGGGGGGCGATTTGCTGCTGAGGTGCCGGCTGACCGGCTGGTGAGCGCTGCCTAGTGAAGGCACCGGCTGTTGATGTTGCAAAAGATACAGTGGCTAAACCTAAGGCAGCTAGAGCAAGTTTTGCAGTTTTGTTCATAAGGGTATTGCTCAGTTAGGTTTGAGAGAAATCACAAACTGATACCCTCAATTTTAGGTGCCTCGTGCAATTGCCGGATGAACCCGGCAGCCCAACCCCCTCCCCGCAAGCGGGGAGGGGGAGTAAGAGGAGGTTTATAGCAGTTTGCACTTGCATGAGGTACAGTTAGATCCCCCCCTAGCCCCCCCTAAAAAAGGGGGGGAATTCTCAAAGCCCCCCTTTTTTAGGGGGGGCTAGGGGGATCTGATATCTGTACCTCACTCAGTTACAATCTGCTATAGGTGAGCCGGCAAAATTTCAATCATGCTTCTACTGTGCGACCGCCTAATTATCAGCCGGTGGCGGATGGCGAGGGGATGCCGGTGACTGTCAGATTGAATTACTATTAGGAATTTACAGGTATATCGCGTCTAAATCCTTCGTGTAAATTTCAGAAACCCGGAAGAGGGCGGGCACGGGGACCCGCCCCTACGAAACCGGGGTTCTGGGCCCCAGCGGTTGCGCAAATCATTTAGACCGGCTATAGGGAAGAGGGATAAGGAAGTTATAGCAGTTTTCACTTGAGTGGAGTACAGTGAGATCCCCCCAAACCCCCCTTAAAAAGGGGGGCTATGAGTATTCCCCCCCCTTAAAAAGGGGGGGCTAGGGGGGGATCTAATATCTGTACCTCACTCAGTTGCAATCTGCTGTACCTGCCTTTGCCAGCCTGCGCTACAGTATTTTCGGGTAATTTAGCTTCGATTTATAAACTAATTACCGGTTCTAACTCGGAGCAAAACAGGGTTTCTTGTCGTACCTATCCGCGCTCTGGGTAGCCCATTACAAGAAACCCGGTTTCTTTGGGCTTCAAATCAGATTGCCGGTGCCGTCGCGACTTTTTAGGTTAGAATGATAAGGAATCGAGAACTTCCCGAAGTAGGGAGCTGAGAATATGTCGGTCGAGCTGACTGTTGAGACAAGCCCCGAAACCGCCGTGGCTGAGGAATGGGAACCCCCGATGCCGCCAACGGATTTAATATTTGATGATGCAGAACCCTTGGAGAGCAACCGGCACCGGATTGCCATGAACGTCTTAATCCGGTCATTGCAGCAAGCCTGGGCGGATCGCAATGACTTCTTTACGGGCGGGAATATGTTCATTTACTACAGCAGCGCTCAGGCTCGCAACCGCGACTTCCGAGGGCCAGATTTCTTTGCTGCACTTAATGTGGATGGGACAAGAGAACGCCTCGGCTGGGTGGTGTGGGAAGAAGACGGTCGCTACCCGGATGTGATTGTAGAGCTGATGTCGCCAAGCACAGCGCGGATAGACACCGGCAAAAAGAAGGATATTTACGAGCGGATTTTCAGGACACCAGATTACTTTGTGTTTGATCCGTTTGAGCCGAATTCCTTGCAGGGGTGGCATTTGGATGCTTCCCAGCGATATCAGCCCCTAGTAGCAGATGAGCGGGGGTGGCTGTGGTGCGAGACTTTGGGCTTGTGGTTGGGAACCTGGGAGGGGACGATAGATGGGGAGCCGGCGGTGTGGTTGCGGTTTTACGATCGGGAAGGCAATTTAGTGCTGTTACCGGAGGAAGCCGCACAGCAGCGGGCTGAGCAAGCTGAACAGCGGGCTGAGCAAGCTGAACAGCGGGCTGAACAGGCCCAACAGCAGGCTGAACAGGAACGTCAGCGGGCTGAACGTCTCGCCGCCCAGTTGCGGGCGATGGGGGTAGATCCGGATAGCGTTTAGGGGGAAGGGCTGTTGTGGGCGTGCCGGTGGCCCACATATAGCCGGTGGGCTGGCAGTTAGGAATTGCCAGCCGTGCCGGCAGGGTGCCGGTTTACACTTGCTCTAGTGTGTGATAAGACGGAGGATGAGATCGCCGGTGTGATTAAGCCATTGATGAGGGTGATACCTTATGGTCAAATCATACGGGAGGCGGAGCCTCAGAATAAGCGTTCCCAGGCGGGAGCCTGGGAACGAGTTAAGACAGGAGCCTGGGAACGAGTTAAATTAGTTGTGGATACATTACTATCGGTTGCGCCACTTCCAATAAGCCATAAGTGGACTTACTGTAGCACTTAATAATGTCCCTTGATTTGTCATCGCTCCGTTTGTACCACCGTAAGCCAGACCGTTTTCGACTTCAAGATGCAAATGTGGTGCCCCATTGTACCAGCCTACTAACCCAACATTTTCACCAGCATTAATTCGTTTGCCCTGCCATAAACCACTTGAAGATTTCAAATGACCATAAACCCATTGGCGGCCATCATCAGAGTTAATTCCTACAAAAACGTAACCATCTCCTGAACCTTTTATCGATGAAACTGTTCCGCCTACGGCAGCTTTAATTGTAGTCCCATAGGTTGCTCCCATATCAAGGCCAGCGTGCCAAGTTCCAAAATATGAGTAATAACTTTGGTCGTAAGCATAACCAGTAGTCATGGGGACTCGAGAGCCAAAGATAGCATTAGAAAGATCGGTGTAAATCTGCTCGATCCTATCGTCGGTTTTCCATCTTTGATCTCCTCCGCCCCCATAAGGATACTGCTCAAATTGATTATTATCTCCACTTTGCTGATCCCACTGACTTTCGCTTAATGAAGAAAGAGCACCGTAGTAACCTAACGTTACATCACCAATCCAAGTTCCTTTCGAGCCCCAATAACCAATGTCTGTCCATTTTTCGTTCGGTAAAAACTTGCTGCCGTTAGAACGTCTGACGTAAACCCCATCGTCATTAGATACTATTGCATCAGCTTTCCCATCTCCCGTTGCATCACCAAAACCTGTTACTCTCGAGCCCCAATAACCAATGTCTGTCCATTTTTCGTTCGGCAAAAACTTGCTGCCATCGGAACGCCTGACATAAACCCCTTCGTTATTAGATACTATGGCATCAGCTTTCCCATCTCCCGTTGCATCAGCAAACCAAGTTCCTTTCGAGCCCCAATAACCAATGTCTGTCCATTTTTCGTTCGGTAAAAACTTGCTGCCATTAGAGCGTCTGACATAAACCCCTTCGTTATTAGATACGATGGCATCAGCTTTCCCATCTCCCGTTACATCAGCAAACCAGGTTCCTTGCGTTCCCCAATAACCAATGTCTGTCCATTTTTCGTTCGGTAAAAACTTGCTGCCATTAGAGCGTCTGACATAAACCCCTTCGTTATTAGATACGATGGCATCAGCTTTCCCATCTCCCGTTACATCAGCAAACCAGGTTCCTTGCGTTCCCCAATAACCAATGTCTGTCCATTTTTCGTTCGGTAAAAACTTGCTGCCATTAGAGCGTCTGACATAAACCCCTTCGTTATTAGATACTATGGCATCAGCTTTCCCATCTCCCGTTACATCAGCAAACCAGGTTCCTTTCGAGCCCCAATAACCAATGTCTGTCCATTTTTCGTTCGGTAAAAACTTGCTGCCATCGGAACGTCTGACATAAACCCCTTCGTTATTAGATACGATGGCATCAGCTTTCCCATCTCCCGTTACATCTGTACTGTTGTAGGCTTGCTCAACAGCGATCGCTTGATTATCGATAACAACAAAGCTGGAATCATCCTCTGTCTGAATCCGCAGCAACTCTGAGTCACTCAGCGGTAAACCTAAGACAGCGTTCTTAAACAACTCTCCCTCATCGCCACGAGTATCCCCACCAGGATTGAGCAAGACATCAAACTTGTGGCCGATTTCCTCAATCAAAACTTCTTCAACTTGTCGAACGTCACCGACCAGCAAGGAATCAGCTAAATAAATTGTGTTCTCAGTCTTGGAAAAAGCTCCCTGCGCCCCATTCATGGCTGCATCATTCATAATTTGCAGGTGGGGCATGCTGTCAAAAATACCGGCTGCGCCATTTTCAACCAGCAGATGAGCAGCGTTTTGATTAGCAATCTCAAAAACTCGATCCAGTCGTTCTAAAGCAGTGGGTGAAGAGAAAAACTCCTGCAACTGGGATTGAACCCCAGTCAAGGCTGAGTTGAGGACATTGGCACTTTGGGGCGAAATGTTTAGGGGATTCACATCTTCCCAACTTGGTTGAGATCCTGAAAGCGATAAATTAGACATAGGGATTTTGACCTATTCTTGATTTGCTAATATCATATTCTCTTATTTTTAGCTTTGACAAGCCTAAAACAGTACATCCAGCACCCAATTTCCCTAAATATCCTGAAGCAATTTGGTAGGATTTGGCAGGATTTAGTTGACAAAGTAGGATTTGGCAGGATATAGTACACAAAACCTTGCTCTTGTCCTGTTACCCCAGGTATTCCACGGACAAGCTCCCCCCTTGTCCAAGGGCGGGCACAGGAACACCGGCCCCACAAAAAGGGTGAAGCGCCACCTCCCGTGGCGTCCACCCCACCGGCGCACGCTAGACGCCTGCGCCCACGCCATCCAGACGTAGGACCTGCGTCTCGCCTGTCCTCAAAGGTGTCCACCGGAAACACTCGTGACGCCCACCCCCGCCGGTGTGCGCACGAGAGACTCGTGACGCCATCCAGACGTAGGACCGGCGTCTCGCCTGTCCTCAAAGGTGTCCACAGGAAACACTCGTGACGCCCACCCCCGCCGGTGTGCGCACGAGAGACTCGTGACGCCATCCAGACGTAGGACAGGCGTCTCGCCTGTCCTCAGAAGTGCAAATTGTTAAGGAACAGTAAAACTATATCTTGAGCAGCGCTCACCTATGAACGTTGAAGATGTTCTACAATGGGCTGATAATTCTATTTTTGAGAATACCGGCAAACATCTCACCCCTCTACAGGAAGCCATACTAACGGGTGTGTGGCAGCGCCAAAAATACCCTCAAATATCTAATGATTTTCATTGCAGCGAATCCCACGTCAAGAAAGAAGCAGCTCACTTATGGGAAAAGTTGGGTGAAGAATTAGGAGAAGACCTCAATAAATTTAATTTTCGTTCCAAGCTAGAGAAAAAACACAGCGTTTCTTACTGCTCACATTTTGGGGCGGGCAACTGTTTACAAATAGAAGGAGATAATGCAGTTAATTATAGCTGCCAATTTATAACTTTAAAAGACCCACAAACTCACTCGCCCTCTCCCCCTGAATCGCCCCAAAACAAAAACCTATCGCCAAGAATCGATTTAAAAGACGCACCGGCACCGGCTATCTTCCACAACCGCACCGCAGAACTCTCCACCCTCAAACAGTGGATTTTACAAGCACGCACGCACTTGATTGCGCTCTACGGCTTAAGTGAAATTGGCAAAAGCGCAATCGCGGTCAAACTCATCGAAGACATTCAAACCGAATTTGATTATATTATCTGGCGAAGTCTCAGCAACACTCCCACACTTGCCAACCTCCAAACCGAACTCACCCAATTTTTCTCACAGTCGCAACAACCCCCCTTACCCACAGTCCTCGATTATTTTCGCTCCTCTCGCTGTTTAGTCATCCTGGACGACCTGCAGAATATTTTCAGAAGCGGCGAACTAGCCGGTCAATATTTACCTGGCTATGAAGATTATAGCAAATTCTTTAAACAAGTTGCCACATCCTCTCACAACAGCTGTGTAATCCTCCTCAGCTGGGAAAAACCCAGAGACATCACTGCTTTAGAAGGTGACAGCCGGCCCGCGCGGACATTACACCTGCAAGGGTTAGGAGAACATGCCGGTGAAATATTGAGAGAAAAAGGATTAACAGATGAGGAAAAGTGGTCTGAATTAATTACCCTGTATCAGGGCCACCCTTCCTGGCTAAACATCATAGCTTCAACTATTGTGGAACTATTTAACGGGAGCGTGTCTCTGTTTTTAGCCGGTCGCACTCATATCTTTTTAGGGGACTTAGAGCCCCTTTTAGAATCTCACTTAGAGCGATTATCGGAGTTAGAAACAAAGGTGAGCTACTGGTTAGCGAGTCAAGATGAAGCTGTAGATATTTCACAGCAACCGGCTGACAGTGACTTGTCCCAATCAGACATTTGGCAAGCCATACAATCTTTAGCGAGACGCGGCTTAGTGGAAAAAGTGCAAGTGGGAGCGCGAGCGATGTTTCAGCTCAATCCTGTATTTCAACAATATATTCAGTGCAAGTTTGAATAGCAAAAAGCGCCCCCCTTTCGGAGAGCGCTTTTGATTGCTGTAGAGACGCGACATGTCGCGTCTCTGGGGGGGGAAAACTTAGCCCTTGATAGCGGGAGCTTCAACAGAAGCCAAGTCGAGGGGGAAGTTGTGAGCGTTGCGCTCGTGCATCACTTCCATACCCAGGTTGGCGCGGTTGATCACATCAGCCCAAGTGTTGA